>NZ_JACOPV010000003.1 GCF_016881005.1 Pseudomonas arcuscaelestis
TGCGCAGCACGGTCCGGGTCTTGTTGGCAGGCAAGGGATAGGGCAGCGCCGTGACCTTGTTGGCCACACAGCCGGTAATCAGCGGGTGATCGGGGTTGCCCTCCAGAAAGGTCACCACCACTTCCATACCGACACGCGGAATAGCCATTGCGCTAAAACCTTTACCGGCCCAGGCGGATGACACCCGCAGCCAGCAGCTGCTCTTGTCGCTGTTCAGTTCGGCGCGGTCCCAATGGAACTCGACCTTCACCCGTCCGTACTCATCACAATGGATTTCCTCACCCTCCGGTCCGGTGACACGGGCGGTCTGACTGACCAGTACGGACTGACGTTGAACCCGCGCAGGTCGGTAGATGGCGTCCCAGGGAATGGCGCGAAAGCTGTTGCGGTAGCCTTGGGTGAAGCCGTCCGCGGCCTGGCTGTTACTGCTGATCGACTCTTCAAGCACCTGCGGTTGCTTGCCTTCATGCGTCACGCTGAGCAACAGCCACAGGTCGTTGTGCTGTTCGCGCGGGTGGTCGCGGAGGGTGAAAAAATGGCCGCTGCGTAACGTTGGCTGATCGCTTTCGCCCTCGGCCAAGTTGTAGTCATGACGATGGCGTTCAAGGGCATGACGGGCGAGTTGCTGGCCGCGCTTTTGCGTTTCGAGCAGCAGTGGATAGCGATAGTCTTCCAGCACTGGGTTGAACTCGGCGCTCGCGCGGCTTTGCAGCAAGCGACTGGGACGCTGCAGGTCGTAGTCGCGGCGCGTCACCGCACTGGTGCGGGTTCTGACACGGTGGCAAAAGTGGCTGACCACCGGCTCGTCCGCGACCAGGCCGCTGCCCTGCTGATAAGGCGTGCTACCGAGCCTGGGAAAGTAGGTCTGGTCTTCGCTGAAGACCAATCGGTGGCCATCGACACTGTGCTGGTGATGCCAGGCGATGCCGTCTTCGCTGCACAGCCGCTGGATGAACGCGAAGTCGCTTTCGTCGTATTGCGTGCAATAGGCGCGCTTGGGGCTCTGAGTGATATTGAAGGTAAAGGCGTCGGCCTGGATGCCATGGCCCTTGAGGACCTGGGTGACAATCTGCGGTACATCCATGTCCTGGAAAATGCGTGCGTTGTAGCTGAACTGCAAGTAATGCAGCGCCGGCACCAGGGTCAGTTGATACCGCGTCAGGCGCTTGCCCGATTCGCCCACCGCCACATCGTCGATGAACCCGTGAAGCCCTTCACCGCGCAAGCCCCAGCGCAGGAAGGCTGGCTGGTTGAGCAAACTTTCCAGTTCGATGTTGGGGTACTCGCTGACCAGTTCAATGCGCAGCGCGTAGAGGGTGCTGATGGCTTCGCTGCCCTCGAACGCCAGTACCTTGAAGTCGTTGCGCACCGAGGGGATGAGTAGTTCGAACTGCGCGGTATTGGCCGACGCGAACATGGGCTCGTCCTTTAGCTTGAGTAGGAAAAATGCGCTGCCCCGGGCGGGCATTGATGGGCGTGCGCAAACATCCTCGAAAGCTAGCAAGAGCGAAAAAAAAATTATGTAGTACGCTTCCCAAAGTGAATTCGGGTTTCTCGATATCCGCTATCTGCTAACGAACCACTTAGGGCGTAATCCTATTCAGCCCAAGCTTTTTAGCGCGCCATGGGTTCGCCTAGAGAGGCGGCGACGGCGGCCTGACGAAATGCATTGGGTGTCTGCCCACACAGGCGTCGAAAAAAACGTGAGAAGTACGTAGGGTCGCTAAAGCCCAGGCTGTCGGACAGCTGGCTGATGCTCATGTTGGTGTAGATCAGGTTGCGCCGCGCTTCGAGCAACAGCCGTTGATGGATGATTTGCAACGCCGTCTGACCGGCCAATTCACGGCACAGGGTGTTCAGATGGACGCTGGAAACACCCAGTCGATGTGCGAACAACTCAACGGACAAATGTTCCTTGTAGTGCAGCTCTACCTGCTTGATAAATCCTGCGAGCAACTGTTGGTTACGCTCGTCCCTGTTGCTCGGCAATGTGCGTTGCTGGCTACGGCGACTGATCCACACCATCAGCGAGGTGACCAGTGAATGCAGCAGCAGTTCGCGGGCCGGGGCGCTGCCTTCGTATTCCTGATGCAACACGCTGATCAGGGTGTGCAACGCACCGCGGTCAGCCCCCAGTCGATAACAACCTGCCGACGCCATCACCGTGAGGGGCACACCCAGTTGGCCTTCTAGCTGGGCCACCAGTGGTGCGCCGAGCGTCAGCACGTAGCCATCGATATCCGCAGAGAACTGAAAACCGTGCACGGTCATCGGCGGTATCACCTGGATTGCAGCTTCACGCACGGTGCTGCGTCGACCTTCCACTTCAATCAGCGCTTGCCCTCGCCGCACGTACAGCAACTGAAACAGGTCGGCATGCCGATGCGCCTTGATTTCCCAGTGGTGCAGGCTGCTGCGTTTCGGGATTGACTCGCAATGCAGCAGGTCGGGTGTAGGCCAGGCTTTGCTTTCGCCGTAAAGCTTGAACACGGGAATCCGCGGAAGGGTAGCGCTTGTCATTGGGCAACCTGGCTGCTGAGACGGTGGGTTTCGTCGCGTGTCCGATAATCGAACTGTATTTGTAAAAGTGCAATTTGTTGAAGAAATATCACCTTTTTTTCCGGTTTCTGTCAGCAAAAATGCAGGGGCATACAACAACAATAGCTTCCAGGATGCTTATGTCCAAGCGCCTGGGGCCCTCAAGCGAGACAAAAACAATGAGAACTCAGGTAGCCATTATTGGTGCCGGCCCTTCTGGCCTCCTGCTGGGCCAGCTGTTACACAAAGCTGGTATCGACACTGTGATTGTCGAACGCCAGACGCCCGACTATGTACTCGGCCGTATTCGTGCCGGGGTGCTTGAGCAGGGCACTGTCGATCTGTTGCGTGAAGCCGGTGTGTCCGAGCGCATGGACGCTGAAGGCCTGGTACATGACGGGGTTGAATTGTTGGTAGGCGGCCAGCGTATTCGCGTCGACCTCAAGGCGTTGACCGGTGGCAAGACGGTGATGGTCTACGGCCAGACCGAAGTTACCCGCGACCTGATGCACGCCCGCGCCGCCAGCGATGCGCCGATCGTTTACGCAGCCGAAAATGTACAGCCGCATGAAATGAAGGGTGAGCAGCCCTACATCACCTATGAAAAAGACGGCCAGACCCATCGTATCGACTGCGACTACATCGCAGGTTGCGATGGCTTTCATGGCATCGCGCGCAAGAGCATTCCCGAATCGGTACTGAGCCACTATGAGCGGGTCTATCCGTTCGGCTGGCTGGGACTGTTGTCCGATACACCACCGGTGAATCACGAGCTTATCTACGCCCATCATGATCGTGGCTTTGTCCTGTGCAGCCAGCGTTCGTTGACGCGCA
Source organism: Pseudomonas arcuscaelestis (assembly GCF_016881005.1). Taxonomy (GTDB): domain Bacteria; phylum Pseudomonadota; class Gammaproteobacteria; order Pseudomonadales; family Pseudomonadaceae; genus Aquipseudomonas; species Aquipseudomonas arcuscaelestis. The sequence continues at coordinate 3,373 of NZ_JACOPV010000003.1, forward strand.
GCCGCTACTACTTGCAAGTGCCATTGACCGACCACGTCGACGATTGGTCCGATGACCGTTTCTGGACCGAACTGAAGGCGCGCCTACCCAAGGAAGTCGGTGATCGGTTGGTGACCGGGCCGGCACTGGAGAAGAGCATTGCGCCGCTGCGCAGCTATGTGGTCGAGCCAATGCAGTACGGCAAAATGTTCCTGGTGGGTGACGCTGCGCACATCGTCCCGCCAACCGGTGCCAAGGGCTTGAACCTGGCTGCTTCGGATGTTTGCTACCTGTACCGGATCCTGGTCAAGGTCTACCGTGAAGGCCGTACCGATCTACTCGAAAAATACTCCGAAATAGCCTTGCGCCGGGTATGGAAGGGAGAACGTTTCAGTTGGTTCATGACCAACCTGCTGCATGACTTTGGCGACCACAAGGACGCCTGGGATCACAAGATGCAACAGGCCGACCGTGAATACTTTTTCAATTCTGACGCCGGCCTTGTCAACATTGCCGAGAACTACGTGGGCCTGCCATTCGAAAGCATCGAATAAGAAGGAGAGGGCGTGATGGGGGTGTTCGACTGGAAACACTGGGCAGTACTGTTGGTTGTGGTGGTGTTGGTATTTGGTAGCAAGCGTCTCAAGTCGCTGGGTAGCGACCTGGGCGAGTCGATCAAGGGCTTTCGCAACTCGGTGAACACCGAGGATGAAGCGACGCCCGCGGCGAAAATTGACAAGGTGTGAAACTTGCAGCTTGGCAGGAGCGGGGCTCACTCGGTCCTACCGAGCCGCTTCCAGAATATTCACCATGGCGGTATAGCCGCGCTCGCGCGCGTGGGCCAAGGGTGTTACGCCAGCCTTGTCGGTGATGTTCACGTCGGCTCCGGCGGCTACCAACAGCTTGACGATCTCGACATGCCTGGGGCCGCCGTCGCTTAGCACGATGGCTTCCATCAACGCCGTCCAGTGCAGGCGATTCACATGGTTTACGTCAACGCCAGCGGCTATCAAGGTGCGCACATTTTCGACGTGACCACGTTCGGCAGCCGGAATCAGTGCCGTGCCGCCATAGCGGTTGGTGCTCTTGAGGTCGGCACCGTGATTCAAGGTCAGGCGCAAGATCTGGTTGAATCCGCGCGCACCGGCATACAGGTAGGGACTGTCGTCAATGTTGTCCTTGGCATTGACGTCGGCACCGGCCTCGATCAGCACCCGGGCTGCCTCGATCCGGTTGCCGTGGGTAGCCAGCAGCAGCGGCGTGCGCCCCTGCTTATCGCGCGCTTCACGGTTTGCGCCTTGGTTCAGCAGGTTGCGTACTTGATCGACATGGCCGCTCGCTGCGGCGTCGCGCAACTGGCTTTCAAGCACACCGCCTTCGGCACTGGCGGTCAGTGAGACCATCAAGGCCAATAGAAATGCGAAAAAGACATTCAAGTGTTCCATGCACATTCGCTCGTCTGCGTGAGTTGTCCTGGGAAGGGGCTCATGATAGAAATGAGCCTTACTATTTAGAAGTTAAATGTTTTCATGAGTATCAGTGTAAAACCGAATAGGTCTTTGTTCGATCTTGATCTGCTTCGGGCCATCGTCGTGGTGGCCGACTGCGGCAGTTTTACAACCGCTGCTGCAAGGCTGCACTCCACCCAGTCGACCGTCAGCCAGAAAGTGCGACGCCTGGAAGACATGGTTGGCCATCGCCTCCTGGTGCGTGGCAATCGCGATGTGCTGCCTACGGATGCGGGCCAGACCTTGCTGGGTTACGCCCGACATATGCTGGCCTTGAATGACCAGATGCTCGAGGCCCTGGCTGGCGCCACAGTCGGTGTGACGGTGCGCCTGGGGGTGCCCGAGGACTTCGTGGGGGGGCGCACCACCAACGCCTTGTCGGCCTTCAATCGCAAATACCAGCAGGTCAAGCTGGAAGTCACCAGCGGCTTGTGCCGCGACCTGAGCCAGAGCTACGACAATGGCGAACTCGATCTGGTCCTGCTCAAGCAACGGCGCAACAGCCGCGAAGGGGTGGCTTGTTGGCCAGAAGAATTGCAGTGGATCGACAGTGCCGGAACACCTTCGATTGACCTTGACCCGATACCGCTGGTGACCTTTCCGCCACGCGGCCTGTACCGTGATGACATGATCAACGCTATCGAGAGCATGGGCCGACGCTGGCGTATCAGCTTCACCAGTTCGAGTTTGAGCGGTATCCAGGCTGCCGTGGCCGATGGCATGGGCATCAGCCTGCTACCGCCTCGCGCCGCAACCGCTGACCACGCCGTGCTGGGTGAGCAGAACGGGCTGCCGGTGATCGACAGCTACGAAATTGTCATTGTCCATCGTCCCACGGCGGATCCGATGGTCAAGGAACTGGCAGGGGTGCTGGCAAGTTTGCTTCAGGCCCATGAGGTGTAGTTATTCACCCGGTGCCTCTTGCGTCGCAGCTGCGCCTTGGCGTTCTGCCACTGCGCGCAACGTTCTCAGCGACACCATGGGCGCATCAATGACGAATTGGTTGGCCAGCCATGAGGGTATGTCTCCGGCAGGCTCGGCCTCCAACTGGTAGGTCACCTCGGTGAGTTGCTCCCCCTTGGGCACCAGGGTCCACAGGCCTTTTAGCTGGCTGACGCGGATCAGTTGTGGTTGGCGTTCGACCTTGCCGGTTACGGCGCTGAGGTGCCGTAGCAAACTGCCGTCGTCGCGGCGTTCGGTTTGCACACGAATCACCATGTCGCGCGGACTGGCCGGCCAGGGCAGTTCGGTGGTCAGGTAAACCCAGGTGCTGTCGCCTTCGACTTCGAGCAAACGCATGCTGGCGCAGCCATACAGCCATTTGCACGCGACCCTCAGGTTTTCTTGCAGGTCGCCGAGGGTGCGCACACTGGCCTTGATCAGGGTTACTCCGCGAAAGCGCTGGTACTTCGACCCGGGCACCTCATCCAGGTAGACCTGAATGCCATCCTCGTCTTTGGCCAAGTGCCAGGCCTCGGCCTGTGCGATGCCGGCGAACAGGATGATCAACAGTAGGTACCTGGGACTCATCGGGCAGGCTCCATCGCTAACGTCAAGTCACCCAAGCATAGGCCGTGGAAGCGGGGAGTATGATCTTTGGGCTGGGCTGGGCTGGGTTGGGTTGGGTTGGGCTGGGCTTGAGGCTGCGGGCTTATCCATTTTATCCGGTGCCGCTGTTGGCCCCTTCCGCCCTTACGGCGGGTCCCTTTTGTCTTGGCAAAAGGAACCAAAACCGCTCGCTCCTACATACGGCCCTACGCTGCGCTTCGGGTCCCCTCGATACGGCACCTTCCGGGGCCACGCGGCCTACGACTTGCTTCGCCAAGTCTACGTCTCGCGTCTTCGGCTAACGCCGAAGGTGCTGCGCACTGACCCCTACAGGCACCTCCTCTCGGCCTTCTGAAGTCGCACTCTGCGGCGCCTGTGCTGACGTGCATGAAGATCAAGATCAAGATCAAGATCTAGAGCGAGACATTGATTTTGAAGATGTGCCAGTGCAGGCGCCCCCCTGGACTCGGTGAAAAATCATAAAAAAACCCGCCATGGCGGCGGGTTTTGTACCGGGAATCTGGACTCAGCGCTGAGGGTTCAGTACCAGGTTCATGTGACGGTTTACGTCTTTGTACAGCAGGTAGCGGAATGGACCAGGGCCGCCGGAGTAGCAAGCTTGCGGGCAGAAGGCGCGCAGCCACATGAAGTCGCCGGCTTCTACTTCGACCCAGTCCTGGTTCAGGCGGTACACCGCTTTACCTTCAAGGACATACAGGCCGTGTTCCATGACGTGGGTTTCGGCAAACGGAATCACACCGCCAGGCTGGAAGGTCACGATGTTCACGTGCATGTCGTGGCGCATGTCGGCCATGTCGACGAAGCGGGTGGTAACCCAGGCGCCGTCGGTGCCCGGCATCGGGATCGGCTCGATGTCTTTCTCGTTGGTGACGAAGGCTTCCGGCAGGGCCAGGCCTTCAACAACCTGGTAATGCTTGCGGATCCAGTGGAACGTGACGTTCTTGCCGCTGTTGTTGCGCAGGCTCCAGTCGGCAGCCGGCGGAATGAAGGCATAGCCGCCTTCTTTCAGGGTGTACGGCTTGCCTTGCAGGGTGATGTCCATTTCGCCTTCGACGACGAACAGCACTGCCTCGGCATTCTTGTCCAGTTCAGGACGCTCGCTGCCGCCTTCTGGCGCCAGTTCCACGATGTACTGCGAGAAGGTTTCCGAGAAGCCGGTCAGCGGGCGGGCGATGACCCACATGCGCATTTTGTCCCAGAACGGCAGGTGGCTGGTGACGATGTCACGCATTACGCCCTTGGGGATGACGGCATAGGCTTCGGTGAACATGGCACGGTCTGTGAGCAGCTCGGTTTGAGCTGGGTGCCCACCGTGAGGGGCGTAGTAAGAAGATTTAGACATGGACAGTCTCTACTTTGTTGTTGTGTCCCCGTGCCTGGCAGCACCGGCCGGCGCTGCGTGGGGATGCATTGACACGATATAGACAAGCTCCTCTCATGCACAAATTAAATGTTGAAATACCCGGTATTTGATTAGTGAATGTCGGTGGCGGGGACTCATTTGCCCAAGTGACGCCGTGTTTGAGGTGGGTTATTTCAACGCGTTGGCCAGCCGAAGCATGGCCGTTTCGATCTCGTGGGCCGTCAACGAGGAATAGCCCAGAAGCCAACCCTGTTGCTTTTGCGCACCAGCATACAGGCGGCTCAGCCCTGGCAAGTGCAGGCCAGCCGAGGCTGCCTTGGCGATGGTGTGCGCCTCGCTCCAGCGATCGTTCAACAGACAGGGTATCTGCAGCCCTCCGGGAGGACGCAGGGCGCTGACGATGCCGGACAGATGGCTATCGATGGCCGTGAGCATGCTTGTTCTGCGCGCTGCGTAGAGTTTGCGCATGGCGCGCACATGGGCATTGTAATGTCCGTCTTCCATGAAGCGCGCCAGGGTCAGTTGCAGGATTTGCGGGGTATGCCCATCGATAATGCTCCGCGCATGGCTGAAGGGTGGGACCAATTCGCGTGGCAGTACCATGTAGCCCAGGCGCAGCCCTGGGTACAGGGTTTTGCTGAAAGTACCGATGTATAGGGTGCGCTGGTAGCTGTCCAGGCCCTGGACGCAGGCTGTTGGCAGGCCGTCGTAGTGAAATTCGCTGTCGTAGTCATCCTCGATGATCCACTTGCCCTGGCTGGCGGCCCAGTTGATCAGCTCCAGCCTGCGCTCCAGCGACAGGGTTGCCCCCGTGGGGTACTGATGTGACGGGGTGACATAGACACAGTTTGCACCACTGCGATCGGCCAGCAGCAGTTCGGTACGGATGCCCTGGGCATCGACGTCAATCGGCACCACGCGAGCCTCGGCCGCTTCAAAGGCTTTGCGCGCACCAAAGTAACCTGGGTTTTCCATCAGGATCGGTCGACCGGCATCTACCAGCAGTTGTGCACACAGGTAAAGTGCCTGGCGGGTACTGCTCAGCACCAAGATCTGCTCGGGCGTCACTTTGGCGCCACGTTCCAGGTTCAGGTACAGCGCAATCGCCTTTCGCAGCGGCTCGGCGCCTTGCGGGTCACCATGCAGCAATATGCTCGGGCGATAATCCTTCATCGCCTGACGCTGCATGCGCTCCCAGACATCTACCGGGAAGGAGCGGGTTTCGGGCAGTCCGGTGGCGAACGCCTTGATCGCTTGCTGATCGCTGACGCCTCCGCTGGCGTGGATCATATGACCGCGCAGGCTCAGCCCCTCAGCGGTGGCGGTCGCCGGTTGCGGGTGTTTTTGTTGCCGGATGCGTCTACGTGCAATGCCGCGCAACTCCATGCCCATGGTCTGTGATACATAGCTGCCAGAGCCTTTGCGTCGTTCGATAAAACCATCGCGCTGCAACTGGATGTAGGCGTTTTCCACGGTGTCCCGGGCATAGCCCAACGCCTGCGCCAACGCCCGTGTTGCTGGGAGTTTCAGCCCCGGCTCCAGCACGCCCTGAAGAATCAGCTCGCGCAGGGCGCGTTGAATCCGTTGATGCAATTCCAGCGCGTGAAGTTCGGCGTCGTTAAGGCGGATTTTGAGTGTGTCGAGTTCGAATGCTTTTGCCATGTGGTCTGCCGTTCGTCCTTAAACTGGCCCGTGCTGGCAGGCCAGTCTATGCGTGGCTCCGGGCGCTCGCAATGGCCTTGCATTAAGGCTCTATAAACTGTGAAAACATCCATCGAGGTTACTTGTGAAATACGCTATCGCACTACTGCTGAGTTTGTCCCCGCTCCTGGCCCAGGCGGTCGAAGTTGGTGAGCAGCTCAAACCCTGGACGCTGCTCGACCAATACGACCAGGCCTATAGCCTCAACGATCAGACCCGTACCTTGTTGGTGGCGAGCAACATGGACGGCGCCAAGTTGGTCAAGGCTGCTTTGGAAGACCGTCCCAAGGGTTATCTGGAAACGCGTAATACCGTGTTCGTTGCCGATATCCAGCGTATGCCGGCGTTGATTTCCAAGCTTTTCGCCATTCCGGCCATGCGTGACTACAGCTACCGGGTGTTGCTGGACCGTGACGGCAGCGTAGCAACGCGCTATGCCCCTGCCGAAGACAAAGTACTGTGGCTGCAGTTGGATAAAGGGCAGGTGGTCAGCCAGCGTGAGTTCACCAGCGCAGAGGAATTGCGCCAGGCCCTGGAAAAGCAGTGAGTTGATCCCGGCTCAGCGCTGCGATCTGTCAATCGGCACCTGCAACGTCGACTTCACCCGCTCGAGCACGACAATGGTTCGAAACCACTTCACGTTCGGGTTGTCATGAAATAGCCGCTGGGTCAGCGCCTGGTATTCGCTCATGCTTGCCACGGTGAGTACCAGCATGAAGTCGGCGTCGCCTGTCACGTAGTAGCACTGTTGGATCTGGGGGCCGGAGAAGGTTTGCTTCATCAGTTCCAGATCCGGCGACTGGGTGCGTTCGGCATGCACCTCCACCATCAAGGTAATGACCTGGCCGATTTTTTCCGGGTCGATCACCGCCGCATTGGCCTGGATAACGCCATTGGCGTTCAAACGCTGAATTCGCCGTTGCACCGATGCGGTGGACAGGTGCACCTGTTCAGCAAGCTGGCGCAGGGCCAGGCTGTTGTCTTGCTGCAGGGCGTCGAGCAAGGCAAGGTCGAAGTCATCCAATGCAGGCTTCATGTGCAAAAATTTCTCATTGGCGGGGCGAAATAAGAGGGCACTTTTCAGTGCTAACGCAATAAATTATCACCGACTCAACGCTCCGAGAAGGACATCGCAATGCACCGGCCCGCCACCCCCAACGTCTCGCTTGGCGTACTGCTCAACGTACTCGCCTCGGTACTGTTTGCGCTGATGTACGCCTACACCCACCTGCTTGAACCCCTCAACGGTGAAGAAATCTATGGCTGGCGCATTTTGCTGACCGTGCCGTGCCTGACGCTGATGGTGCTTGCCAGTGGTCACTGGCACGAAGTCCGTCGGCTTTTCCAGCGATTGTTCGAAGAACGCTGGTTCTGGGCTGTGCGCCTGGTCTCGGCGGCGCTGCTTGGCGTTCAGTTGTGGTTGTTCATGTGGGCACCGATCAATGGCTATGGCCTCGATGTCTCGCTGGGCTACTTCCTCATGCCACTGACCATGGTGATCGTCGGTCGCCTGGCCTTCAATGACAGCATCAGCCGCCTGCAACTGCTGGCGTGTGGGTTGGCGGCGTTGGGCATCATCAACCAGATCGCAATTGCCAAGGCCATCAGTTGGCCGGTGTTGGCGGTGGCGCTGGGGTATCCGTTGTACTTCTGGCTGCGTCGGGTCAGCGACAGCAACAATATGGGCGGGCTGTGGTTCGACATGAGCCTGAGCTTGCCGGTCAGCCTGGGGCTGGTGCTCAAGGGCGGGGTAGTGCTGGCCGCTGTAGGCAGCGGCTCGTCGCTGCCGTGGCTGGTGGCCGGGCTGGGCGCCATCAGTGCGTCGGCCCTGGCCCTGCAAGCGCTATCGGGGCCGCGGCTGAACCTGACCCTGTTTGGCCTGCTGATCTATGTTGAACCCATCCTTCTGGTGCTGGCGGCAATCATGCTCGGTGAAAGCATCGCTGCGGCGCAATGGCCCACCTACCTTGCCATTTGGCTGGCCGTGTTGGTACTGGTGGTGGAAGGCGGCCTGAGCCTGAGCAACAACCGTCGGGCTATTCGCCAAGCCGCTGTTCTCGCGAAGGTGGATAGCTGAAGTAGGCGCTGTAGCATTTGCTGAAATGCGAGACTGAAACAAAGCCGCAGGCAATCGCTACGTCCATTAGCGGCAGGTCGGAATACTGCAGCAAACGACGGCTCTTGGTAATGCGCAGTTCCATGTAATAGCGGCTCGGGGAGGTGCCCAGCTGTGCCTGGAACAAACGATCGATCTGCCGTCGCGAGCGGCCGCTGTAGTTGGCGAGTTGGTCGAGGCTGAGGGTTTCCTCAAGGTTGTTCTCCATCAGCTCGACGATGGTACGCAGCGGCGCACTCATGGATTTTTTCGAGCTGCTGTCGACCCGGCGAAATCGTGCCCCGGAGAACGCCAGGATTTCCTCCACTCCCGCGGCCAGTGCATCGCCCTGTTGCAGCCGCAAAAGGGCCAGCATCATCTCCAGCGCGCCATTGGGGCTGGCAGCGGTGAGGCGGTCACGATCCAGGACAAAGCTTGCCGGGGTAATCGTGCTTTGCGCGCTGCGTTCGGCCAGGCTTGCCCGCTGTTCGGGATGGATGGTGCAACTGTAGTCCGCCAGCACCCCGGCACGGCCGAGAAAATAGGCGCCATTCCACAGGCCGCCCAACGCCAGGCCGTGGCTTGCCGCATCGGCCAGCAGTCGATCCAGCAGGGGATACTTGAGGGGGGTACGCAGCCCTCCGCAGACAATCAACATGTCCAGCTCATCAAGGGTGGCCCGCTCCAGGCCTGCGGCATAGATCTCCAACCCCAGGTCGCTGATGACGCGCTCGCCGCCCAGAGACAATGGCGTGATCACAAAAAGGTTGTTCTGCAACAGGTTGGCGGTAACCAGCACATCCATGGCAACGGTAAAGCTGGCCATGGAGAAGTTTTCCAGCAACAGGAAGCCGACGCGGTAAGCGGGTGAGGAGGCCGCTTGCGGGTGCTTGAGGTTCAGCATATTCGTTGTACTGGTTTTACTACTGAACTGGCGTGGGGTGGGCATTGAAGCTCCGCAGGCAAAGAGGAGGTCGAGGTTGTCGAGTTTACTCAGAAGTTCATTGTCCGTGGCGAACTTGCGGGCCTAGCCGAAAACAGAATGAACCCTGGCCGCTGGCGCAGACCTAACCTGCGTACCCTACTGGAGGCAACGCATGGAAAACGGTCATATCTGGATCACGCTTGCAGTACTGCTCACCCTTGTCGAACTGTGGGCCATCAAGCGCATTATCGGGAGTAAAAGTCGGGCAGATCGGAAGATGCTATGGATAGTGTTTATCGTTTTTGTGCCTGTGCTCGGTTTGATCGCCTGGGCTGTGGCAGGTCCAAAATCGAGTGCCGGCGTTCCTATTTCGCGGGAAGGGTAGGTGCCCTGCGTAGCAAAAGTACCTGCCTGTGTGTAGGGTGCCGATATGGCCTCCGACCCACAGCGCAGAGTTGTGACATGTCTTCATCCCACCTTGACCCGCTGCGACGGGAGATCGAACAACGTCAGATCGCCCCGGCACCGGCGCCGTGGCAACTCAAGGCCAGGCTGAGCATCACGGGCCTGCTGGAGATCGGCTTCGATGCTGACAGCGAACTGCTTCTGGTTGCGTCCAGCTCCGGGCGGAGCGTGATCGATTGTCAGAGCGGGGAAAAAGTCGCGCGTGATCGCACCGATAACCTTGGCAGTGACCGCCACCTGCAGACCCGTGGCATCGGGCCGCTGCAGGATCGTGTAATACGCATGGCCGGGATCAATGGGGGTGGCCTGCCGGTAGCCACCGCCGATGGCTGGATGGTCGAGGACATCACCCTGGCCTGGCCGGAACAGCACCTGTTGCTGGTCGAGCCTGGCTCGTGGTTGCACGGTGCGCGTTACCACCGCCCGGCGCTGTTTCACAAGCTTGGGGTAGAGCTTGAAGTGAGGGCGTTCGGTTTTTCCTATACCGGCTTGAGCCTGGTGATTGCCACTGCCGGGGAAGTGCTGGTGTACGGGCGCTGCGCGAAAACCTTGGCGTCCTGATAGTGCCTGCCTTCTGTGACCGTCCAGGTCCTGTCTACACACCCATCGTCGCTTTTAGTGAGAAATTTCCCATTCAATGGGAATCTTGTTTCACCCTTTGAGAAAACCCTGTGCACCATGTTCGCAAGGAGCACATATGAACTACAACAGCCCCACCGATCGCTTGCTGCAGATTCTTGTCGCCCTAGGCCAGGCTAACGAAGCCGTGTCGGCCAAGGAGCTGAGCCTGCAGCTGGAACAGCCCTTGAGCAGCACGTATCGGCATTTGAAAACCCTGCTGCGCTGGGGCTTGGCCGAAGACAATGGTCACGGCCGTTATCTGCCGGGGCCTGCTTGCTTGCAATTGGCAAACAAATTCGACCGCGAGGCGCTGCTGGTATCGCAGGCCATGCCCGAGCTCAAACGCTTGGCCGAACTGAGCCGCGAAAGTGTTGCGTTGATGGTGCCCAGCAACGGCCAGGCTATTTGTATCGAATTGATCGATAGCCCCCAGCCGCTGCGTTGCTGTTATCAGAAGGGGCTGGCGCAGCCGCTGCTGGTCGGCGCTTCGGCGCGGGTGCTGCTGGCCCATATGGCGCCAGAGCGAAGCGAGGCGATCCTTCATGAGCACGGCGTGGATGCCGAAGGCTTCGAGCTTTATCGGCAAAGCTTCATCCCCATTCGCGACCAGGGCTTTGCCATAAGCCTTGGCGAAATCGACGACGGCATCTGGGGCGTCAGCGCGCCGGTGCTCGACAGCCGCAACCGCTTGTACGGCGCAATCAGCCTCATGGCCCCGGCCTTTCGTGCCCAGCACAACAGTGAGCGCCTGACCCGCTGGACTCGCGAAGTCGCCCTGCGCGTGGGTGCACGGCTGGACTGAATCAACCTGGAGTTTTTGAGCATGACCGCACATCTGTCCATGCCTGAGTGGCAAGGCCGTATTGACGCAGGCGAAGGTTCGTCTGCATTGCGCTGGCACCAGTGGGTGCGGCCTTATCACAGCGCCCAAGCCCCTGGCACCGCATTGATAGGTCTGGCCTGCGATGAAGGTGTCACCCGCAACCAGGGTCGCAGCGGTGCCCGCCAAGGGCCACCGGCATTGCGCAAGGCGTTGGCCAACCTCGCCTGGCGCGGCCAGCGAGCAGTGTATGACAGCGGCGACATTGCCTGCACCGGTAGCGATCTGGAAGGCGCGCAGCAGGGCTATGCCCAGCGCGTCAATGAACTTCTCGACCACGGTCATTTGCCGTTGGGGATAGGTGGTGGGCATGAAATCGCTTATGCCAGCTTTCTCGGCCTGGCCGAGCACCTGCGTAAGCACGAAGCCAGCCCACGGGTGGGTGTTCTTAATTTTGACGCCCATTTCGATTTGCGTCATGCCGCGCAAAGCAGCTCCGGCACGCCGTTCCGACAGATCGCTGAGTACTGCGAGCAGGCGGGCATGGTGTTTGACTATTGCTGCCTGGGCGTGAGTGAGCTGAACAACACGCAAGCCCTGTTTGATCAGGCCGATCGCCTGAACGTGCGCTATCGCCTCGACCGGCAGATGCAACCCTGGAATGTCGGGGCCATCGAGGCGTTTGTCGATGCGTTCCTCGGCGGTATCGACCACCTCTATATGACCATTTGCCTGGATGTGCTGCCCGCCAGCCAAGCACCCGGCGTCAGTGCACCGTCGGCCCATGGTGTGGACCTGATGGTGGTCGAGCACCTGGTCAGGCATGCCAAGGCCAGCGGCAAGCTGCGCATGGCCGACATCGCTGAACTTAACCCCGGTCTTGACCAGGACCAGCGCACGGCGCGCATTGGCGCGAGGTTGCTGGCAAGCCTGGTCGACTAAGCCGTTCCCCCATTCAATCCAGTATAAAAACAAGAGTATTACTTCATGCTGACCCTGCAACTCGATGCATTGACCACCGTTGCCCTGGCACTTGTGCTGCTGGCATTGGGGGCACAACTTAAAAAACACAGTTACTGGCTGCGCCAGCTCTGCGTACCCGCGCCGGTAATCGGTGGTTTTGGTTTTGCCCTGCTGGTATGGCTACTGCGTAACCAGCAGTGGCTGGACATCAAGCTGGATACGGCCATGCAAACCCCGTTGATGGTGGCGTTCTTCACCACCGTCGGCCTGGGTGGCAGCCTTGGCCTGCTACGCCAGGGCGGCAAGATCCTGTTCATCTATCTGGGTGCCTGCTGGGGCCTGGCGCTGCTGCAGAACCTGGTGGGTGTCGGCATGGCCAAGGCGCTGGGTATCGATCCGCTGCTGGGGATCATGGCCGGTGCAGTGTCACTGGAAGGCGGTTTCGGTGCGGCGGCAGCCTTTGGCCCGATTGCAGAGAGCCTTGGCACCACGGGTGCCACAACGGCAGCGCTGGCTTCGGCGACCTTTGGCATGGTTGCTGGCGGTTTGCTTGGCAGCCCGGTGGCGCGTTATCTGATTGATCGCAAGAAGCTGGCGGTCAAAGCCGACCGGGTCGATACGTTGCAGGCGCTGGAAAAAGCCAACGAAACTCCGAGCGTAACCCTGGATGCGGCGGTACTGCTGCGCTTGCTGACCTGCATGCTGGTCATCATGGTACTTGGCTTCTGGATCGGCGATGCCTTGAAAGCGCACTTGGGTATTGTTTTGCCGGTGTACGTCGGCGCGATGTTTGTCGCCATCATCCTGCGTAATCTCAATGATCGCGCACGGGTTATCGAGTTGCCGGACAATGCGGTCAGCACTGTAGGCGATATCAGCCTGGGCATGTTCTTGACCATGGCTATGATGAGCCTGAAGTTCTGGGAGTTGGAGCAGTTGGGCCTGCCGCTGCTGGTGATTCTGGTAGTACAGGTGGTGATCATGGTGCTGCTGTGCATCTTCGTGCTGTTTCGCCTGTTCGGCGGTAACTACGATGCTGCCGTGCTCTGCGCGGGCTACATGGGGCATGGCCTGGGCGCCACGCCCAATGCGGTGGCCAACATGGGTGCCATTTGTGATCACTACAAGGTGTTCTCCTACAAGGCGTTTATCATCGTGCCCCTGTGTGGCGCGGTGTTGATCGATATCGTTGCCTTGCCGTTGATTACCTGGTTCATCAACGCGTTCAGTTGACACCCAATGACCCGTCAGGGGACGGGCGGTGGTGCTCAAACCCCTCCGCTCGACCACTGACGTGGCGAAAAACGCTTTTCTCCCTTTCGAGTTCCGTCAAGGGAGGGCACAATGCGTGTCCTTTTTTTGGCCGGCCTTGCCGGGGGCCTCGAAATGATCAAAACGCCGTATTACCTCATCGACAAAACCAAGCTGCTGCGCAACATGGAGAAGATCGCCTACGTGCGTGAAAACTCCGGTGCCAAGGCGCTGCTGGCCCTCAAGTGCTTCGCCACCTGGTCGGTATTCGACTTGATGCAGCAGTACATGGACGGTACCACCTCGTCTTCGCTCTACGAGCTCAAGCTGGGTCGCCAGAAGTTCGCCGGTGAGACGCACGCCTACAGCGTAGCCTGGGCCGACGACGAAATCGGCGAGATGGTCGAGAACTGCGACAAGATCATTTTCAACTCCATCGGTCAGTTGCAACGCTTCGCCGAGCAAACCGAAGGCACCGTGCGCGGCCTGCGCGTCAACCCGCAGGTAAGCAGCTCCGACTACTTGCTGGCTGACCCTGCGCGCCCATTCAGCCGCCTGGGTGAGTGGGATCCGGTAAAAGTCGAAGCAGTCATCGAACAGATCTCCGGCTTCATGTTCCACAACAACTGCGAGAACGGCGATTTCGGCCTGTTCGACCAGATGCTGTGCACCATCGAAGAGCGCTTCGGACATCTGCTGCACAAGGTCGAGTGGGTCAGCCTGGGTGGCGGTATCCACTTCACGGGCGAAGACTACGCGCTGGACGCCTTCTGTGCGCGCCTTAAGTCCTTCTCCGAAAAGTACGGCGTGCAGGTTTACCTGGAGCCGGGCGAGGCAGCCATCACCCAGAGCGCCTCGCTGGAAGTCACCGTGCTCGATACCCTCTACAACGGCAAGCACCTGGCCGTCGTCGACAGCTCTATCGAGGCGCACATGCTCGACCTGCTGATCTATCGCCTCAACGCCAAGCTGGCGCCCAGCGAAGGCGAACATACCTACATGGTGTGCGGCAAGTCCTGCCTGGCCGGGGATATCTTTGGCGAATACCAATTTGATCGTCCGCTGGCCATCGGCGATCGGCTGTCGTTTGTTGACGCAGCGGGTTACACCATGGTCAAGAAAAACTGGTTCAACGGCTTGAAGATGCCGTCCATCGTAGTGAAACAACTCGACGGTACTGTTGAGGTTGTTCGCGAATTCGGGTTCGAAGACTACTTGTCCAGCCTGTCGTAAGCTGGCAGTAAAGGAGAGAAAGAGAAATTGAAGAAGAACGTCCTTATCATTGGTGCAGGAGGTGTCGCCAAGGTGGTGGCCCACAAGTGCGCACAGCACAACGACGAACTCGGTCGTATTGCTATCGCGTCGCGCAACATCTCCAAATGCCAGGCCATCATCGACAGCGTCAACGCCAAGGGCAGCCTGAAACAGCCTGCTGAAATCAAGGCTTTCGCGCTGAACGCCCTGGATGTCGAAGCGACTAAGGCGCTGATCCGCGAAACCGAATCGCAGATCGTCATCAACGTCGGCTCTGCGTTTCTCAACATGTCGGTGCTGCGTGCCTGCATCGATACCGGCGTGGCCTACCTGGACACCGCCATCCACGAAGAACCGGGCAAAATCTGCGAAACCCCGCCTTGGTACGGCAACTACGAGTGGAAACACCTCGAGGAATGCCAGCAGAAGAACATCACCGCCATTCTTGGCGTAGGTTTCGACCCAGGTGTGGTCAACGCCTATGCAGCATTGGCGCAGCAACAGTATTTCGACCGCATTGATTCCATCGATATTCTCGACGTCAATGCCGGTTCCCATGGCAAGTACTTCGCCACCAACTTCGACCCGGAAATCAACTTCCGTGAGTTCACAGGACAGGTGTGGAGCTGGCAGAACAGCCAGTGGACCAGCAACACCATGTTCGAAGTCAAGCGTACCGATGATCTGCCGGTAGTAGGTTCGCAGAACCTGTACCTGACTGGCCACGATGAAGTGCACTCGCTGTCGAAAAACCTCGACGTGCCCAACGTGCGTTTCTGGATGAGCTTTGGCGAGCACTACATCAATGTGTTCACCGTGCTCAAGAACCTGGGCCTGCTCTCCGAGCAACCGGTCAAGACTGCAGAAGGCCTGGAAGTGGTACCACTGAAAGTGGTCAAGGCCGTGCTGCCTGATCCGTCTTCGCTGGCACCGGGTTACACCGGCAAAACCTGCATTGGTGACCTGGTCAAGGGCACCAAGGACGGCCAGCCACGTGAGATCTTCATCTACAACGTGGCAGACCACGAAGAAGCTTACGTCGAGACCGACAGCCAGGGTATTTCCTATACCGCAGGTGTGCCACCCGTGGCTGCAGCCTTGCTGGTCGCCCGTGGAGAGTGGGACGTGCAGCGCATGGCCAACGTCGAGGAACTGCCGGCAGAGCCGTTCCTCAAGGCGCTGGACGAGATGGGCCTGCCAACTCGCATCAAAGACGAGAATGGCGACCGTCCCTGGAACTGAGTGATCAGTTCGCCGCTGTAACTGAACGGGATTGGCCCATTGAGGGTGCCAATCCCGTTTTTCGTTGTGCTCGACCTGCGGCTATAGGTGGCGGACAGCACCCATTGTCACCAGCGCGGCGAGCCCCAACAGACAAACCATTGCAATGGCGTAGGCAACGGTTCGCCAAGGCTGCCAGCGTGCCAGATAGCTCACGGTATGCATTACCCGGGCACCGGTGAACAGGACCATTAATCCGCTGGTGAGCAAAGCCGGTGGATTGAACACCAGGCACAGCCCACCCAGGACGAAGAACAACGGGATATTCTCCAGGTCGTTGGCCCAGGCCTGCGCCGCTCGACTGACCTGCGGCAACTCCTCCGGGCTTGGCTGGCGCCCAACCAAGCCTGCATCCTCACCGTTCTTGAAGGTCATGCGGCTAATGCGGTAGAAGCCCTGGTAGCAGGAAATCGCCAGCATTTTCATAAAGAGTACGACTACACACAACGCAAAGACGGCCAAAATATCGTGCATGCTCATTCCATTGAAAGCGGGGGAGCGTGATCATCGCCCAATCCGCAATCGTGCGTATAGCCTGCGCCTGAGCTTCAGTCGTGATGGATATCCCGGTCCTTGGTTTCCGGCAGAAAGAAAATACCCAGGATGGCGGTCATCACCGCGATCACGATCGGGTACCACAGCCCGTAATAGATATCACCCGTGGCCGCGACCATGGCGAACGCTACCGTGGGCAGGAAGCCGCCGAACCAGCCGTTGCCAATGTGATAAGGCAGTGACATCGAGGTGTAGCGGATGCGCGTCGGGAACAGCTCCACCAGCCAGGCGGCAATCGGTCCGTAAACCATGGTCACGTAGATCACCAGGATGGTCAGCAGCAACAACACCATCGGGTAGTTGGTTTTGGCGGGGTCGGCTTTTTCCGGGTAGCCCGCGTCCTTGAGTGCAGTCCCGAGGGCGGCGACGAACGCGTCGTTCTGGACCTTGAAGTCGGCGGCCGGCATGCCGGTTCCTTCAAAGCTCTGCAGCACGTTCTCGCCGATGCGAATTTGCGCGACAGTGCCGGGTTCAGCCTTGACGTTGTCGTAGGGAATGGCGCGCTTGGCTAACACACTCTTGGCCAGGTCGCAGGAGCTGGTGAATTTTGCCTTGCCCACCGGATCGAACTGGAACGAACACTGGTTGGGGTCGGCAATCACCGTTACCGGGTTTCGCTCCTGGGCGAGGAACACGTCTGGATTACCGTATTCGGTCAATGCCTTGAAGATCGGAAAGTACGTTAGCGCGGCAATGATGCAGCCCGCCATGATGATGCCCTTGCGTCCGATGCGGTCAGACAGGCTGCCGAACAGAATGAAGAACGGTGTACCGATCAGCAGTGAGCCTGCAATCAGCAGGTTGGCGGTTTGTGGGTCGATCCTCAGCGTCTGCAACAGAAAAAACAGTGCGTAGAACTGCCCGGTGTACCAAACCACAGCCTGGCCGGCGGTGCCGCCAAGCAGCGCCATGATCACCACCTTGAGATTGTCCCAGCGTGCAAAAGACTCGGTCAGCGGCGCCTTGGAGGCTTTGCCCTCGGCTTTCATCTTCAGAAATACGGGTGACTCGCTCAGTTGCAGGCGGATGTACACCGAAACGATCAGCAGCACGATCGACAGCAAGAACGGAATTCGCCAGCCCCAGGCCTCGAAGGCTTCAGTGCCAAGAACGGTACGGCAGGCGAGGATAACCAACAGCGACAGAAACAGTCCCAGGGTCGCGGTGGTCTGGATCCAGGAGGTAAAGTAGCCACGTTTACCCTGCGGGGCATGCTCGGCTACATAGGTTGCCGCACCGCCGTATTCGCCGCCCAGGGCCAAGCCTTGCAGGAGGCGCAGGGTAATCAGAATGATCGGCGCTGCTACACCGATGGTGGCATAGCTGGGTAGCAAGCCGACGATTGCAGTCGACACGCCCATGATCACAATGGTGATCAGGAAGGTGTACTTACGCCCGATCATGTCGCCGAGCCGCCCGAACACGATGGCGCCGAACGGGCGTACGGCAAAGCCTGCGGCAAAAGCGAGGAGGGCGAAGATGAATGAGGTGGTCTCGTTGACCCCGGCAAAGAAGTGCTTGGCGATAATTGCTGCGAGGGAGCCGTAGAGGTAAAAGTCGTACCACTCGAACACCGTGCCCAAGGACGAAGCGAAAATGACTTTTCGCTCCTCCTTGGTGATCGCACGGTGAGGTGCGCTGCCTGTGGAGCCTTCGACTGTTGCCATGAGTGTTCTCCGCCTGGTTTTTATAGGCCGGAGCACCCACTGACATTTACCGCACCCTGGCCTGGGGGTTCGCGGTCTTGCATCGCTGCAAGGTTTCTTCAAGCATAATCATCTTTTTTCGGATATCCAGCGTGGCCGCGATGCGCCGTGGCGCTTAGAAGCTGTAGTCCACGGTGGCGAAGTACGACCGAGGCTCGCCCATGATCCATTGTTCGCCACTGTGCGCCGTGGCGGCATAGCGACGGTCCAGCAGATTGTTCAACTGCAGTCCCAGGCGCACATCGGCAAGCACCTGCCAGCCAAGGTTGGCATCAACCACGGTGAAGCCAGGAACGGTCTGGGTATTGGCGGTGTTGGCATAGCGCTCGTCGACATAACGCAGGCCCATGCCGAGGTCGACGCCATGCTCAAGGCCTTTGCTGACCCACAGGTTGGCAGTGCGCCGTGGCACATTGCTTGGGCGATTGTGAGCGTACGAAACCGTTTGGCCGTTGACCACCTGATCGAAGTCGTCGTACTTGGCTCGCACGACCGAGGCGTTGGCAGAAACTTGCCATTGGTTGGCCAGGGCCAGTTCCAGGGTCGCTTCCAGGCCATCGGAGGTTTGCTGTCCGGCTTGTTCCTTGAGGTGGGTGACGGGGTTGCTGACCAACAGCTTCTTTTTGACGATGTGATACGCCGCTAGGGTCCATTCGCCGCGACCGTCCCAGAACAATTGCTTGAGACCAAACTCGGTCTGTTTGGCTTCGGTGAGGTCGAAGTTCTGCTGGCTTGGGCTGAGCGTAACCAGGTCACTGACGCCGTCTTCACTGGTGGAGTACTGGCCGTACAACGACAGATCATCGGTGACCGCAAAGACCAGCCCTGCACGCCAGTTTCCACCGCCAAGGCTACGGTCGGTGCGGCTGCCATCAATCAAGTTGTCGCGGTCGATGTGGTTCTGGTCACGGCGGATACCGGTTACCAGCGACCAGCGATCAGTCAGCTGGGTACGGTTTTCGGCGAACAGGGCAAAGGTGCGGGTAGTGCTCTGACTTTGAGGGCGGGTGGGGTCCTTGCTGTGGAAGTAGCCTGGGGCCGGGTTCCATGGGTCGACCAAGTCGCCGCCAATGTCGTTGTAAGGTGAGTTGCTGTCGATGCCGAAGCGAATGCGGTTGTACTCGGCACCGACCACGGTCTTGCTGGCCAGTCCGAACAGCGAGTGATCAAAGGAGAAGCTCTGGCGATCACCGATTTGCTCCTGGTCGTGCTTGATCTCCAGGTAGCTGCCGCGCTCCAGTTGTCCTGCGCCGCTGTTCCAGGTGTAGTCTTCGGCGTTGCGCCAGTGTCGGCGACTCTTGATGTAATAGAGCTGGTTGCTGGCGCTGATCGAATCGCTGATAGTCCAGTCAGTGTTCAGGCGCGTCCACTCGTCGTGGTAGCGCTGCACATCGTTTTGCACGTTGTAGTTCTTTTTGCCCAGGCTGTCGCGGTAGTGGCCGTCAATCAGCGGCGTACCGAAGTAGTTCATCGGCTCGGCATCGCCGCGCTCGTGGGCCAGGGTAAAACTCAAGTCGTCACTGGCGTCGAAACGCAGGGCGGCGCTCATCGCTAGGTTTTTCGAGTCGCCACGATCGACCCAGCCGTTGCTCTGCTGGTTGTTCAAGGTCACTCGGTAGCTCAGGCGCTCGCTCAGCGAACCGCCGCTGTCCAGGCCCAGTTGCTGACGGTCGTAGGCGCCGTAGCCCAGCCGCAGATGGTTGCGGATGTCACCGGCAAAAGGCTTTTTGGCAATCACGTTGATGACCGCACCGGTGGCGCCTTCACCATAGAGCACCGAGGCCGGACCGCGGATCACGTCGATGCGTTCGACCATCCACGGATCAACCGGGAATGTCTGGGTGCCGGCACCGGTATACATCCGCGAGCCATCGAACAACGTCATCACCGAGCCATGACCTTCGAAGCCACGGGCCGAGAGGGCGGTGCCGCCATTGCCAGGCGTCGCCACCGAAGTGATGCCCGGCGAACGTGTGACGGCGTCCTGGACGGTGAGGTTGTTGCGCTTGTCGATGGCGTCGGCACTGATGCTGCTGGTGCTGGCCGGGGTATCCATGGCGCTGAGATTCAGCCGCGAACCGGCCGGCAACGGGGTAGCCAGGCTGATCACCTCGTTGTCGCTGCTGCTGGTGATGGCCGTGGAAGGAAGCGCAAGGGCGGTGCTGCCAGATTCAGCGGCAAAGGTCGGCACGCAGAATGCCAGGCAGGGGGCCAGGGTATTGGCCGCCAGAGTGTGAAGCTTGGAGTTACGGGACATATCGTTCCACTGTCTACTGGAAGAAATGGATCCCGGAGGGAACAACGCATGAAGGAATTGCGCGCGCAGGCGAGCGCAAACCGGCCTGCGCCCGCCCACCGCGGGGTTGCCAAACGAAGCTTCAGGCCGGTCTCCGGGCTTGCGAGGGTCGTGAAGGCCTTCACCTTCCCATGCCTGAGCACAGTGGTGTTTCGAAGGCTTCGCTCGCTTACCGTTGCGGGGGCAGCGCCGGACTAGTCACCTGAAGTGATGCACCGGCTTCCCGTTTCACCCTGCGCACGACGGCGCAGGACACCTGAAACTGGCGCGCATCTGAACATTGAAAGTCTTTGCAGTCAATGAGTTGGACAAACCCCTGGCTTATCGCCCGCGCTTGCGTGATACCACAGCTTCAATGTTCTTGCGCCCGATCAGCATGGGTTGCTGGGGCTGCTCCAGCCATTTGTACATCACCAGGCAATCGACCAGCCCTAGCTGAGCGTGCCGATAGGCGCGAGGCAAGCGCCCGACAATGGCAAAGCCAAGTTTCTGCCACAGTGCCACGGCTGCTGCGTTGCTCGACACCACCGAATTGAACTGCATGGCCAAGAAACCCTGCTCGCGCGCCAGCTGTTGCGAGTGCTCGCACAGGGCCCGGGCAACGCCACGTCCACGCGCAGCTTCGGTGACCATGTACCCACAGTTACTGACATGACTACCGGGACCTGCGGCATTGGCTTTGAGGTAATAGGAACCAAGCAACTGCCCATCCTCTTCCGCCACCAGGGTCTGCAGGGGGGATTCAAGCCACAGTTGGCGGGCTTGATCCTGGTTCAGGGTCGGATCGAAGGCATAGGTTTCGCGCGCTGCGACAATGGCCTGGAAGGTTGGCCAGAAACGGTCGAAGTCGGCAGCGGTCATGGGGCGGATGTGAATCATGGCGGTTCCTAGCAACGTGAGCCGCGAGTCTGAAAGCGTTGGTGCCGGCATGCAACTGTTTGTGCCTGCCGGCACCGTTGTCGCTAGCTGTCGACCTTGCCCAATGCATCCATGGCGCGTGCCGAATACACCAGGGCAGCCCCGGCATTCATTGCGACAGCAACGCCGAGGGCTTCGGCAATTTCCTCACGGCTGGCCCCTTGCTTGAGCGCCTGGGCCGAGTGCACGGCAATGCACCCGTCGCATCGCGTGGTTACCGCCACGGCCAGCGAAATCAGTTCGCGGGTCTTGGCGTCGAGGTGGTTGGTCTTAGCCCCGGCGCCGCTGGCGGTCATGTAACCGTTGACTGTGTCGGGGGACAGTTGCTTGAGGTCGCCGATACCTGCCATCAACTGCTTACGGTAGGCGTCCCAGTCCATCATGCTCATCGTCTTCACCTTGTGCTGTTGGCAACATCAACAGTGAAGCTAGTTTTTCCGTGGGTGGGGCGCCGTTGGTCGAAGGCAGCACGGCTCGTTGGCCGGGTAAACGGGTCAGATATAAATAAACACCAGCAGCAATACCGCGACCACTGCCCATTTTTCCAGGTAGTAACGGGTGCGGTTACGTTTCTTCAGGGCCTTGCCACGCTCGCGGATCTTGTAGATGCGCGTGAACAGACGGTTGATGCCGCCGGTCTTGTCACCGGCATCGTTCGGCGCGGCGGCGGCCGCCATCACACTACGGCTGAACCAGCGGTTGAAAGCGGTGGCCCAGCGATACTTCAATGGACGCTCGACATCGCAGAACAGAATGATGCGGTTGTGCTCGGTCTGGTTGGAGGCGTAGTGAATGTAGGTCTCGTCGAAGACCACACCTTCGCCGTCTCGCCATGAGTAGTTTTCGCCGTCCACGCAGATGTAGCAGGCATCATCGTTTGGCGTGTCCAGGCCCAGGTGGTAGCGGTAGGAGCCCGCATAAGGGTCGCGGTGGCGAACCAGTTTGGAGCCTGGCGGCAAGGTAGCGAACATGGCGGCCTTGACTGTGCCGATACTTTGCAGCAGCTCGGTGGTGCGTGGGCACAGTTTCATCGCCGAAGGGTGGCTCTCGCCGTACCATTTAAGGTAGAAGCGCTTCCAGCCGCTCTTGAAGAAAGAGTTGAAGCCTACGTCGTCGTAGTTCTGCGAGCTTTTGATTTCGCCTACATGCAGAAGCTGTTGCGCTTCAGCGCGAATCTCCTGCCAGTTGTCCTGCAACGGCTTGAGCTCGGGAAACGACTCGACCGGCAGGTAGGGTTTGGCCTCAAGCTTGGAGAACAGGTAGAGGAAAACGTTTACCGGGGCCAGGAAGCTTGAGTGATCGCCCAGTTGGCGGGTGATCTTGTGCCTGACGCGTCCGCGAAAATGGACAAAAGCAATTGAGAAGACAAACAGTAGAACCAGAAAAATTTTCATGGGCGGGTACTTATCGATGTGGCGATGCGCCATGGCATAAGCTCGCCAGCATAAACAATCGCGACCGCGGTTTGTACAAAATGTTACTGCTTTGACGCCAGACATTAGTCCCAGGCGCAAAGGTTTGCGCTGCCAACGTCCACCGTTAGACTGAGCGCAAAGACAACAGGAAAGGGGGAGGGTATGGAGCAAGACACTCGCGAAACCGGCCAGCCATTCAAGCGATTGTTCTTTGCCTTCGATTGCACACCAGCGCAACGTCGGGGCATTGCCCAGTGGCGCAGTGACCTAGGTTTGAGCAGCGGACGGCCGGTGCCGTCGTCGAACTTCCACTTGACCCTGATGTTCCTCGGGGCAGTGGACACAGCACAATTGCCGGCCGTTCTTGCGGCAGCGGCTGCAGTCAAGGTGCCCGGTGAGCCCATTACCGTAGCGCTTGATCGACTGGAAGTCTGGCGCCCGGCCAAGGCCTTGGTGTTGGCACCCAGCCAAACGCCTGCAACCTTGCGTCATTTGGTCTACAACCTGCAGCAGGCATTGCTACCGCTTGGCTTCACCGAGGCCCCCAGGGAGTTTCGTCCGCACCTGACCCTGGCTCGGGATTACCAGGGGCAGGTACCGGAAGCACTGGTAGCGGCTGAATTCACCCTGCGCACGCAGAACTTTATCCTGTACGAGTCGCGTAAGGGCCGCTACTGGCCATTGGCGCAATGGCAGTTGTAGCAGGCTCTGCCATCAAGCGATCGGAATCAGCGGATCGGCGGCGGCCAGTGCGCTGGTACGGTCAGCTGCGGGCGGGTAGATCCAGGTGGTGTTGATCTGGGTCTTGAGGTCTTTGGCTTCCTTGCGCAACAACTTGACCTGACGATCCCAGCCCTCGGTGTAAACCGCGCCCCAGGCTCCCAGGTCCAGACAGGTTACGTACTTGGGTTGGCGATAAGGCGTGGGCTCGACACCGAGCAGGTCTGCAGCCACGTTGTTTCCGCTGTGACGGCCTAGCACGATGGCATGCTGGCAAGACATGACGGCAAAGTTGCCTTTGTCGTCGGTAGCCGCGTAGGCCACATCGCCGGTGGCATAGACATGCTCCTGGCCCTTTACCTTAAGGTTGCGGTCGACGTGCAGGCGACCTTGTGCATCGCGTTCGCCCGGCACTTGCGCCGTCAGCGAGCTGGCACGTACGCCAACGGTCCAGACCACGGTATTTGCTTCAATCCGCTCACCGTCCGCGAGGGTGACACCACCGGCATCCACACCCGCTACCGAAGCATTGACTCGCCATTGCACGCCCAGCGCCGCGGACGCCTCGATGATGGTTGGGCTGATGCCTTCACCCAAGGCAGCACCGATCCTGGCGCCGCGGTCGACAATGATTACCCGGACATTGGTATCGGCACCCAGAATAGCGCGCAGGCGACCGGGCATTTCCGTGGCGGTTTCGATACCGGTGAAACCTCCACCAGCGACCACTACGGTGTTACGCGCGGTTGATTCCGGCTGGCTGGCCAGCGACTTGAGGTGTTGCTCCAGGCGCGCCGCCGATTCGATCTGATCGACATCGAAGGCGTGTGTGTTCAGACCGTCGATATCCGGACGCCACACGCCGCTACCGGCAGCCATCACCAGGCGGTCATAGCTGATATCGCTGCGGTTGCCCTGGGCATCGACGTAACTGACGCGCTTGCCGTTCACGTCGATCTGTTCGGCCGCGCCCTGGATAAAGGCAACGCCTACTGCGTTGAAGAGCTCGGCCAAGGGTGCTTGCATCTGGTGCACATCAGGTTCGTAGAAGCGCGGGCGAATACGCAATTGGGCCTGTGGTGCGAGAACACTGATGGCAACGTCGTCGCGGCCATATTGGTCCAGCAGACGAGCTGCGCTCAGCGCGCTCCAGACACCACCAAAACCTGCGCCGACAATCAGAATGTGCTGTTTCATTTGGCTGCTCCACAGAGAGGAAATTGTTTTTTGACTGGTTGCTCATGGGGGGGGGTGCAGGTCAAGCCATGGCAGCGAGTAACTACGACTGTATTAGTCGTAGTTAATTTGAGCAAGCACTATTTTTAAGCGATTCTTGCCGTCGATTGGCTGATTTCTCTCAAGGAGGCTCTATTTGAGGGGCCGCAAGTCGTTCGCCATGCATGAAAATCTGATAGCATTGGCGACAAAGTTAGTCGGAGATTGTCATGTCTTTGTATAGCGCTGGCGTGGAGTACGGCATCCATTGCCTTACCTTCCTGGTCGATGAGCTGGGTGATAGCCGTGAAGCCAGTGTGCGTGACCTTGCCGACCTGCAGGGTGTGCCTCAGGAGTACCTGGCCAAGGTCTTCACCAAGCTCGCCAAGGCCGGGCTTGTGGCGGCCACCGAAGGCGTGCGCGGAGGGTTCAAGCTGGCGCGTCCGGCGGACGAAATCAGTGTGCTGGATATCGTTACCGCCATAGACGGGCGCAAGATGATCTTCGAGTGCCGTGATGTGCGCGATCGCTGTGCGCTGTTTGAAGGTTCGCCGCCAAGTTGGGCCCAGGAGGGCACCTGCTCCATTCATGCGGTAATGCTTACGGCGCAAAAACGCATGGAAGAGGCGTTGGCGCAGCAGACCATCCTGGATATCGCCCGACGCGTTGGTCGCAAGGCGCCGCCTGAGTTTTCCACTCAGTTGGTCAACTGGATGAGTGACCGTCGCGCGGGCAAGACCATCGGCGACATACCCGTCGTCGATATATCCTGAAGCGGTGGGCTTGCCCCAGGATTGGGTAATGCAAGCCCCTGTCCAACACCGCCCGAACCCGCGCTCCGGTTAGCGCGCCGTGCCATTTCGCGGCTTGTAGAACAGGAAGTCGCTGGTCTCTGTGGTCTTCACATAGCCGCGCGCCCAATCCGGCGATACATGGCGGTCATGAAAATACAGTGCGCCGCGGGTACGGTCATCCAACTGCCGGTTGAGCGCCTTGCGTGCGATTTCTTTGGCAATGGCATAACGGGCTTCTTCCTGGACTGAGTCAGAACGCCCGTCGCACCACCAGGAAAACTGGCAGTTGCCGGTCTCGGAACCCTGCTTGACGACCCCGCACACGGTGTCGGGAAAGCCCTCATGACCCAGGCGGTTCATCACCACGCTGGCCACCGCTTCCATGTCCGGCGCCTTGCCACCCTTCGATTCCCAATAGATGCTGCGTGCCATGCAGGTGATGGCGTCGTCCAATGCCGCCTGACCTGCAGGGTCTACTGCCTGGGCTTCGGGTTGGCTGATGGCTTTGCTTTTGCTGGCAGACGGTGCATCCGGTTGTGCGGCTGCTTTTTGCTCCAGTGCCTGGGCTTTTTCTTCAGCCACCTGGGCTTTGCCTTCACTCCCTGCAACGAGCGGGCTGCAGAGGCTTAGCGCCAGGCAGGTTACAATCGTTATAAGGCGCATGATCTGGCTCTTGAGTAGCGAGAGAAAGATGAAGCTTCCCGTTACAGGGTCGACCGCAAGGCGCTCAAAACATTCCAACTGTTCGACGACGAGCGCATCGCGCATCATGGGTGCAGTCCGTTCAAGGGAGATTTACATGCGTGTCCTGTCATCCGTTCTGCGTCTCGCCTGCCTGCCTATGGCGCTGCTGGTCGCCACGGCAGTCCAGGCCAGTGAGCCATCGCAGTTAATCGATGCAATCAATAGCTATCGCAGTCAGGCCCAACGCTGTGGCGGACAGGCATCGCTAGAGCTGCCGCCACTGACCAGCGATCCTCGCCTGGTGTTGCCGGCCACCGGTAGCGTGGATTTGCGCAGTGCCCTGGCTCAAGTCAGTTACCCGATGGTCAATGTCCAGGCTATTACTCTCAATGGCCCTCGTGACGCTCAAGCGGCCATGCAAGCGGTGCGGGAAAGCTTCTGTCAGGTAGTGCTTGATCCACAGTTCGTCGATATTGGCGTCAGTCAGCAAGCTCGCGATTGGCGCATCGTGCTGGCGCGGCCGCTGCTTGCCGGAAAGCTGGGTGACTGGCAGGCCGAAGGCCAGAAGTTGTTGAACATGATCAACAGTGCACGCAGCCAGCAGCGCCAATGTGGCAGCCAGACGTTCGCGGCCAGCGCACCGTTGGCCTGGAACGCAGTGTTGGCTGGCGTTGCTGAAACCCATACCCGAACAATGGCCAATAAGAACTTTCTCGATCACATCGATCGCGATGGTCGTACACCCGGCGACAGAGCTGAGCTGGCCGGATACGCAGGACAGCTGACGGGCGAAAACATCGCCGCCGGGCAGGACACCCCGCGCAAGGTGGTCGATGGGTGGTTGGCCAGCCCTGGCCATTGCGCCAACGTGATGAACCCGCAGTTCACCGAGTTGGGCGCCGCCTACGCCGTCGATCCCAAGAGCGATGCCGGGATCTACTGGACGGCAATGTTCGGTGCACCCTGAGGTTGCATTTAGCCGTAATGCAGATCCGTGCGCTTGAGCAGTTGCTTACAGCGCTCGGACAGGTGCACCACGCGCAAGTGCTTGCCGTTATTGCTGTAGCGCTCGCGCAAGGTTTTCAGCGCCGCAATTGCCGAGTAATCGACAAAGTTCAAGTGCTGGCAATCGAGAGTCACCTGGGCTGGGTCGTTGACGGGGTCGAACTGATTGAGGAAGGGCGTCGTCGAGGCGAAGAATAACGTACCGTGGACCCGATAGAGCTTGCTGCCATCACTTTCCAGGTGGCTGTCAGCATACAGTTCGCGAGCTTGCTGCCAGGCGAAGTTTATAGCGGCGATCACGATACCAATCAGCACCGCCGTGGCCAGATCAGTGAGTACGGTAACCACGGTCACTGCAATGATTGCCAGCATGTCGTTCACCGGCACCTTGTGCAGCACGCGCAGCGATGCCCACGAGAATGTCTGCTGCGACACCACGAACATCACGCCAACCAGGGCTGCCAGCGGGATTCGCTCGATCAGCGGTGAGAGAAACAGCACGAACAGCAAAATCATGACACCTGCCACCACGCCGGACAGTCGGCCGCGTCCACCAGAGCTCAGGTTGATGGCGGTCTGGCCGATCATGGCGCAACCGCCCATGCCGCCGAACATGCCGGACGTCATGTTGGCCACACCCAGGGCCACGCACTCGCGGTTGGGGTAGCCGCGGCTTTCGGTGATTTCATCGGTCAGGTTGAGGGTCAGCAACGTTTCCAGCAAACCCACCAGCGCCATCAGGATCGCGTAAGGCGCGATGATCTGCAGGGTTTCCAGGGTCCAGGGAATGTCCGGCCAGCTCAGTGCAGGCAGGCCGCCAGCGATATGGGCCAGATCGCCCAGGGTATGGGTGGGCAGATCGAGCAGGTAGACGCCGGCGCCAACGCCAAGGATCGCGATCAAAGCCGGCGGCACACTACGGGTCAGGCGTGGCAGCAAATAAACGATGGCCATGGTCAGCGCGACCAGGCCGATCATCAGGTACAAGGTTGAGCCCGACAGCCAGGCGCCGTCGTGTTTAAAATGCTCAAGCTGGGCGAGGGCGATGATGATCGCCAGGCCGTTGACGAAACCGAGCATCACCGAGTAAGGCACCATACGTACCAGTTTGCCCAGGCGCAGCACGCCAAAGGCAATCATGATTAACCCGCCGAGCAGTACTGTTGCCAACAGGTACTGCACGCCGTGCTGAACCACCAAGGCGACGATGACCACCGCCATGGACCCAGCCGCCCCAGAGATCATCCCCGGACGACCACCGAGCAAGGCGGTGAGCGTACAAATGATGAACGCGCCATAGAGACCCATCAGCGGGTTCAGATGCGCCACCAAAGCAAAGGCAATGCATTCGGGCACCAGCGCAAAGGACGTGGTGAGCCCAGCCAGGACATCGGCGCGTAGGGAGGTTGTTTTCATGGTCGGGGAAGCTGCCGGCGAAAAGGGGAGGATGCTACGGAAATTCGCCGGCCTGGGCCAGTGTTCAAATAGAGGCCAGCATCAACTCCAGGTTTTGCACCGCAGCACCCGAGGCACCCTTGCCCAGGTTATCGAACACCGCAGTCAATACTATTTGACCATGGGCAGGATTGGCGAACACCGCCAACTGCAGCTCATTGCTGTCGTTCACTGTTTGCGGATCCAGCATCGGCGCGGCTTCACCCTGTTCCAGCGCTGCCACGTGTACATAGCGTGAACCATGATAGTACTGGCGCAGGCGCTCATGCAGATGGGTCGCGTTGACACCTGCCGGCAACAGGCGCGTCTGCAGGGCAATGGTCAGGGCGATGCCCTGGCGGTAGCTACCATAGCTTGGGATGAACACCGGTCGATGTGACAGACCGGCATGCACCTGGATTTCCGGCACATGTTTGTGATCCAGGTTCAGTCCATAAACCAGAACGCCCTGGTCCGCTTTCTGTTCTGCGCTTTCGTGACGCTCAACGGCGGCACGCCCCCCTCCGGAATAGCCCGATACCGCGTTGACCGTCAGCGGGTAGTCAGCAGGCACCAAACCTGCGCTGAGCAATGGTCGCAACAGGGCAATGGCGCC
This sequence comes from Pseudomonas arcuscaelestis, assembly GCF_016881005.1. Lineage (GTDB taxonomy): Bacteria > Pseudomonadota > Gammaproteobacteria > Pseudomonadales > Pseudomonadaceae > Aquipseudomonas > Aquipseudomonas arcuscaelestis. Next base: position 32,526 of record NZ_JACOPV010000003.1, read on the forward strand.
CGTGGGGTAACAGCCTGGATTGCTCACGCGCTGGGCCTGGGCGATCCGTTCGGCCTGTTGCTCGTCAAGTTCGGGCAGGCCGTAGACCCAGCCTGGCGCCGTGCGATGAGCGGAACTGGCATCGATCACGCGCACTTTTGCGCTGTTGATCGTTGCCACCGCCTGGCGCGCGGCATCATCGGGCAGGCACAGAATCGCCACATCGACACTGTTGATGGCCTCGGCGCGACGCTTTGGGTCCTTGCGTTCGCTGTCGGGCAAGGTCAGCAGGCGTAGATTGTCGCGCCCCTGCAAGCGGGAGTGGATCAACAGGCCGGTGGTGCCTTGGTCGCCATCAATAAACACAAGTGGCTGGTGCATGTTGCTCTCAATGAATAAGTTCAGGGAGTGCCTATGCTGGCGTTGAACTGGACGAAAGAAAATTTGAATATCATGATGCTGTCATTCATTAATTCTGAATGACCGGAAGCTATGCGTGAAATCAGCCTGGACCGCCTCAGAACCCTAGTGGTGATTGCCGACCTCGGCTCCTTTGCCCAGGCCGCGCGGGCGCTCAACCTGGCGCCACCGACTGTCAGCCTGCACATCGCCGATCTGGAGGCGCGCATTGGGGCGCCGCTGTTGTCGCGCAAACGCGGGCAGATTCACCCGACGAGCATCGGTGAAACCTTGCTGGAGCGCGCGCGTCGGCTGCTCGCCGACGCCGAGCAGGCGCTGGATGAAGTTCAACGTCAGGTACAGGGCCTGAGTGGCCGGGTACGCCTCGGGGCTTCCACCGGCGCCATTGCCCACTTGCTCCCGCAAGCATTGGATATCTTGCGGGTGCGTCACCCCGGAATCGATGTGCAGGTGCAAGTGCTGACCTCGCGAGAATCGCTGCTGCGCTTGCAAGACGGAACGCTTGATCTGGGATTGGTGGCGTTGCCGCAAGCGGCGCTCAAAGGGGTGCAGGTACAGCCGTGGCGCCGTGACCCGATCATGGCCTTCGTGCCTGCGAGCTGGGCGCCACCTGCGCGTATCACACCCGCCTGGCTGGCCGGTAGGGCGCTGATCCTCAATGACAGCACCACGCAGTTGTCGCGCGTGACCAGTGACTGGTTTGCCAGCGCAGGGTTGCAAGCGGATGCGCGAATCCAGCTCAATTACAACGACGCAGTGAAAAGCCTGGTCGCTGCCGGCTATGGCGCCACCTTATTGCCCCACGAGTCCAGCGTGCCGGAGTCGGACCCACGCTTGTGCATGCGTCCTTTGCGTCCGGGCTTGTGGCGTCACCTGGGTATTGCCAGTCGCCAAGGGCAGGTGGAGCAGAGCACTCGCTTCGTTCTGCAAGTGCTGGTGGAGCTTGCGTTGCAGCGCGCAGCTTAAACCAGGCGTACAGGCGTACCACGGTTTTGCCAGGCACGTTCGCCCAAGCGCTCCTGGACAAAAGCCTGTGCTTTACGCTGCAACTGGTCCAGGTGCCGGTCGCGTTGTTTCTCGGCATCGATCATCGCTCGCTTGCCATGTTGCTGGAGCAGATAGGTATGAATCTGCTGCACTTCGAGGGTGCGGTAGATTGGCGCCACATCCAACACCGCTACCTGACCTTCGCTGGCGTGGTCACGGGTGTTCATCAGCACTTGTGGGCCACGCGCAGCAATGACTGCAAACCCCATTGCTTCAAAATACGCAACCTTGCCCACCGTGCAGGCCAGTTCCGCATGGGGATAACGTTCGGTCATCTGCCCCAGCATGGCGCGAGCGGCGCCCTGTCGGCGATAGTGGTTGTGTACGGCGAGGTAGGCGACAGCGCAGGCCTCGGGATCATCGTGCACAGGTAGGTAGAGAAGAAAGCCGGTGACGGTCTGCGGGTCTCGCGTATCGGTGGCCACGATCAGTTCAACACACAGCTCGCCAGGTTCGCCCATGGCTTGCAAGTAGCGGTGGACCTCAAGGCCGGTGCTGTACTGGTAGAGATTGAACAGCGGGTTGCTCGGTGTTATGCCGACAGGGCTGATATCGGTCAGGTAATCGACCACCATTTGCAGGATCTGGCTCTTGATCGACTCCTCGGGCGGGGCGACAAAATGGGTGAGGGCGAACATGGGGGCAAACTCCGCAGGCTTGGGCTTTGCGGCAAGTCTACAGGTCTGGCATCGTTGCTGCTTGTATCGTGGGTAAGCCCGCCCCACTGAGGGGCGCGAGCTTGGGTTGCGCTTAGCGATCAGCCTTGTCTTTTGATGATCGCATCGGCAATGCTTGCCGGCGCTTCGGCGTATTTGGTGAACTCCATGGTGTAGCTGGCGCGGCCTTGGGTCATGGAGCGCATTTGCGTGGAGTAGCCGAACATTTCGCCCAACGGTACTTCGGCACGGACGACCTTACCTGCGGGTGTTTCGCCGCCTTCCTGAATCAGCCCGCGACGACGGCTCAGGTCACCCATGATATCGCCCTGATATTCCTCAGGCGTTACCACCTCGACTTTCATTACCGGCTCGAGCAGCACCGCACCGCCTTTTTGCGCCAGTTGCTTGGTGGCCATGGAGGCAGCGACCTTGAACGCCATCTCATTGGAATCGACGTCGTGGTAGGAACCATCGAACACGGTGGCTTTCAGACCGATCAGCGGATAACCGGCTAGAACCCCGTTCTTCATCTGCTCCTCGATACCTTTTTGAATCGCCGGAATGTATTCGCGCGGGATGACACCGCCAACGACCTCGTTGACGAATTCCAGGCCTTCCTTGCCTTCCTCTCCAGGTGCGAAGCGAATCCAGCAATGGCCATATTGGCCACGGCCACCGGACTGGCGGACGAACTTGCCTTCGATCTCACAGGTATTGCGTATTTTTTCGCGGTAGGCCACCTGCGGTTTACCGATATTGGCCTCGACACCGAATTCGCGTCGCATACGGTCAACGATGATGTCCAGGTGCAATTCGCCCATGCCGGAGATGATGGTCTGCGCCGTTTCTTCGTCGGTGCGTACCCGGAACGAGGGGTCCTCCTGGGCCAGTTTGCTCAAGGCGATACCCATTTTTTCCTGGTCGGCCTTGGTTTTCGGCTCGACCGCCACCGAAATCACCGGATCAGGAAAGTCCATGCGCTCCAGCACAATCGGTTTGTTGATATCACATAGGGTATCGCCGGTGGTCACATCCTTCATGCCGATCAACGCCGCGATATCACCGGCGCAAACCGCTTTGATCTCCGCACGCTGGTTGGCGTGCATCTGCACCATACGGCCCACGCGCTCTTTTTTGCCTTTGACCGAATTGAGTACGGCATCGCCGGAACTGAGCACGCCTGAGTAAACCCGGGCAAAGGTCAGGGTGCCGACGAAGGGGTCGGTGGCGATCTTGAACGCCAGGGCCGAGAAGGGTTCATTGTCGTCGGCATGACGCTCTAGATGCTTATCTTCGTGATCAGGGTCGGTGCCGTTGATTGCCGGGATTTCCGACGGTGCTGGCAGGTAGTCGATTACCGCATCGAGCATCAACGGCACGCCTTTGTTCTTGAACGAGGAGCCGCAGATGGCCGGAACGATTTCGTTGGCCAGGGTACGCTTGCGCAGGCCGGCCTTGATTTGTTCGTTGCTCAATTCTTCGCCGTTCAGGTAAAGCTCCATGAACTCGTCATTGGCTTCGGCAGCCGCTTCGATCATGTGCGCACGCCACGTGTTGGCCAGCTCCAGCATGTCTGCCGGAATGTCCTCTTCGCGATAGCTGGTGCCCTGGTCGGCCTCATTCCAGTAGATGGCTTTCATTTTTACCAGGTCGATCTGGCCGATGAAGTGTTCCTCGGCGCCAATGGCCAGTTGAATCGGTACCGGGTGATGTCCCAGACGTTGGTCGATCTGTTTGACCACCCGCAGAAAATCGGCGCCCTGGCGGTCCATTTTGTTGACATAGGCCATGCGCGGCACATGGTACTTGTTGGCTTGGCGCCAGACCGTTTCCGACTGGGGTTCAACGCCATCGGCACCACTGAACACCACCACGGCGCCGTCCAGCACCCGCAGCGAGCGTTCTACTTCAATGGTGAAGTCGACGTGGCCGGGGGTGTCGATGATGTTGAAGCGGAATTTTTCCGGAAATTGTTTGATTGAACCCTGCCAGAACGCAGTGGTGGCAGCCGAGGTAATGGTGATGCCCCGCTCTTGTTCCTGCGCCATCCAGTCCATGGTCGCCGCACCGTCGTGCACCTCGCCCATTTTATGATTGACCCCGGTGTAGAACAGGATGCGTTCGGTGGTGGTGGTCTTGCCTGCGTCAACATGAGCGACGATGCCGATGTTGCGGTACAGCTCGATGGGGGTGGTGCGCGCCATGATGGGTCACCTGCGCAAGAATACGTTAGACGAAGAGGAGGGTATTCCCAAGGTAGCAGAAGTGAGCCGCTCTGCACGCTGGCGCATGCTTGAACCACGATCATCCATGGCGTGAGTAACCATCGGTTGTAATGCACCCGCTGCTGACGCTTAATCGTTCTATCCGCTTGCCTATGGAGCATGACAATGCCGCTGGAACACTCCGTCAACACCTGGTGCCAGACTCACCCATTGATTGCCGATCTGGTGGCCTTGCGTTCTACCAGTTGGTTCAATCCCAAGCTGGCACCCAGTGCGCAGGCGTTGGCTGATGTTCCTCTGAGCCAGGAGGATGTGCGTGAGGCCAGTGATCGCCTTCAGCGTTTTGCACCGTTCATTCAGTCGGCCTTCGCGCAAACGGCAGCCAGCGCGGGCATTATCGAATCGCCCTTGTTGCCACTGCCGGCGCTGCAGGCCGTACTGCGCGCCGAGCATCAACTGCCCGAAGGCGGCGCGCTGTGGCTCAAGGCTGACAATTTGCTGCCTATTTCAGGTTCGATCAAGGCGCGCGGTGGCATTTACGAGGTGCTCAAGCATGCCGAGGACCTGGCACTGGCAGGCGGTTTGCTGCAGCCTGGCGATGACTACGCGAGCCTGGACAGCGAAGCGGCGCGGTCTTTCTTTGGCCAGTACAGCATTGCGGTAGGTTCTACCGGCAACCTTGGGCTGTCGATCGGGATTATCAGTGCGCGCCTGGGGTTCAAGGCCACCGTGCACATGTCGGCTGACGCCCGGCAGTGGAAGAAGGATCGACTGCGTGCCCATGGTGTCGAGGTTCGCGAATACAGTGCCGACTACAGTGTGGCGGTGGAGCAAGGCCGGCGCGAAGCCGAGGCAGACCCGCATTGCCATTTCGTCGACGACGAAAACTCGCTTAACTTGTTCCTCGGTTACGCTGTTGCGGCCGAACGCTTGCAGCGTCAGTTTGCCGAGCAAGGCATCCAGGTCGATGCTGAGCACCCGTTGTTTGTCTATCTGCCTTGCGGCGTAGGCGGCGGGCCTGGTGGCGTTGCCTATGGCCTGAAATGGGTGTTTGGCGATGCGGTGCATTGCGTGTTCGCCGAGCCCACCCATTCACCTTGCATGTTCCTCGGCGTTTATACCGGGCTGCACGATGAGGTCTCGGTGTACGACTTTGGCATCGACAACCAGACGGCTGCCGACGGCTTGGCGGTGGGCCGCCCATCCGGTTTTGTCGGACGGGCGATGCAGCGATTGATCGATGGCTATTACACCGTCGATGATGACACCTTGTACCGTCTGCTCGCGCAGATGCAGGCGTGCGAGAGTCATGAACTGGAGCCGTCGGCGCTTGCCGGGGTGCCCGGTATGGTACGTGTACTCCAGGAGCAGCAAGGCTACCGCCACCGCCTGGGTCTGGATGAAGCACGCATGAGTCGGGCTACTCACCTGGTATGGGGCACGGGTGGCAGCATGGTACCCCGCGCCGAAATGGACGCTTACCTGGCCAAAGGCCGTGTCGTGCTGGCTGGGCAGTAATCATGCTCAACTTGCCGCCGCGCCTGGGTGCCCGCCTGACCGGCGCGCAGTTTGCCAATCTGCATACCTTCGCGGTGGCTGCACGGCATTTGAGTTTTACCTTGGCGGCAGAGGAATTGTGTCTGACGCCGAGCGCGGTCAGCCATCGCATCGCCCGACTCGAACAGGCACTTGAACAGCGCTTGTTCGAACGGCTGACTCGACGCATACGCCTTACAGCTGAAGGTGAGCGCTTGTACCGCCTGGTGCAAGGGCTGGTCGAAGATCTGCAAGAGGCCCTGCAACCTGACTCGACGTCCACGGTGAGTGGCGCGCTGACGCTCTATGCGCGACCGTCGATTACCCAATGTTGGCTGGTGCCGCGGCTGGTGGATTTTCAGCAGCGCTACCCGCAGATCAGCCTCGACGTACGCAGCGGCAACGATCCGCTGGATTTTCGTGCCCGTCATGTCGATCTGGCGCTGTTGTATGGGGACGGCGAGTTTCCCGGCCTGGTCAGTGAACTGCTGATGGCTGAGCAGGTTGCGCCAGTGTGCAGCCCTCAGTATGCCGAGCGTCATGACCTGATCGATGCGCCACAGCGTTTGCAGCAATGCACGCTCTTGCATGACGCCCTGGCCTGGGAGCATGCGGCGTTCGACGCCGAATGGCAGCGCTGGGCGCGTCACCACAATGCTCAAGGCTATCTGCCAAATAGCGCAATGACTTTCGACCGCGCGGATTTGTGTGCGCTGGCTGCGAGTCATCATGCGGGCGTGGCCATGGGACGTCGACAGTTGGTGCAGCCATTGATTGATCAAGGCCAGTTGATCTTGCCGTTTGGCGATTTCGAGTCAATAGCAGGGCAGGGCTACTACCTTGTGCATCCACGGCGCGAAACTGTGCCGGTGCGAGTTCGGGTGATGATGGAGTGGCTACGCGTGATCGCCGGGCAAGCCCGCGGCTGACATTTTCCACCGTTTGTATTGCACAGGCAGGCATACCGCACAGGGTCGATAGCCCGCTGCCCGGGCAGCCTCGGCATCGAGAAAAAAACACCCGATGCTTTGCATAACCACCGCGTGCAATCGCTCGCAGTGCGCCCGGGCAATCCAGGCGCCCGTAGATTTTGCTGCGTCGGTGCCCACCGAACTGCCCCGGCTGGTCGCTCAGGTGCTCAAGACCGTCAGCGCCTATCAGCCGCCAGGGCCCGTTCACCGTCAAAACCAACGGTCGTTGCGTTTGCGCCCACGGCTTAAGGCAGGCAGGATCAGGCCGGCAAGCAAGCCTGCACCGGCAATTGCGCCGCCGTATACCATGTAGCGCATCAGTACTTGTTTGTTCTCATCGCCCAGGCGCGCCTGGGTGCTGCGCAGTTCCGACTGGGTGTCACTCAGTTCGGCATTAAGCGCCTTGCTGCGCGCTTCCAGTTCATCGATCAGGGCCTTGCGTGAGTCCAGGGTCTCTTGCATGCCTTGCACACGAGTTTTCCAGCTGTCATCGATGGTCTTGAGTTGTTCGCTGAGTTGGCTGACTTGCTCGATGAGTTGCGGTACTCGCTCGGCCTGGCCGGGAGCAGATTGCAGGTCGCTGCTGGTAATCCATACGATATCGCCGGACTCGCCGCGCACCTGGCTGTAGTTACCCTGGGTGTCGATCAAGGTGACTTTCTGCCCAGACTTGAGGTTGCCGACGATGCGGTGACCGTTGGTAGGGCCGCTGCGTACGAAGGTGGTCAGGCTGTCACTGACCCAGCGCTCGTTGCTGGTGGTTTCTTCGGCATGCACTGGGCTGCCAAGGGCTGTCAGCGCAGCGATCAGGCCGAGGGCGAGTCTGTTGCGCGGGCGCAGGGAAAAGGTCGAAACAGAGGCAAGCGCCGCAGGAACAGGACGAGAGATAGGCATTGTGGTCTTCGCGTGAAATAAAAAATAAAAGCCCGATGACTGGGCCGGTGAACACGGGCGTGCACGCAAGCCGCCAGCAGAAAGACCATTTTTCTGTAGGCAGGTTCACTGAAGGAGGAGGGAAAATAACAGCAAATATTGCGGGCACAGACTGTGCCCGCAACTCAGGGGAGGGCGAAGATCAAGTTACAACGCGATAGCAGGGAACATACTCGGCACCACCAGGCAACTTCATGCGGTGCTGGGCCACGAAGGCTTCAAGCAATTTGCCCAGTGGCTGCAACACGGCAGTATCGCCGTGGATTTCATACGGGCCTTTCTCTTCAATCAGGCGGATACCGTTGTCCTTGACGTTGCCGGCGACGATCCCGGAGAACGCTCGGCGCAGGTTTGCAGCCAGTTCGTGGGCCGGTAATTCACGGCGCAATTGCAGGCTCGCCATGTTTTCGTGCGTCGGGTCGAAGGGACGCTGAAAGCTTTCCTCAATTTTCAACAGCCAGTTGAAATGGAAGGCATCGTTACGCTCGCGGCGGAACTGCTTGACCTCCTTGAGGCCATCGACCATTTGTCGGGCCACTTCGGCCGGGTTGTCGATGATGATCTGATAGTGGTTCTGTGCTTCATCACCCAAGGTTGCATGCACGAAGGCGTGCAACTGCTGCAGGTACGGCTCGGCACTTTTCGGACCCGTGAGAATTACCGGGAACGGCAAGTCGCGGTTGTCCGGGTGCATGAGGATGCCGAGCAGGTAAAGGAACTCTTCGGCGGTACCAGCACCACCGGGGAAGATGATAATGCCGTGACCGACGCGCACGAAGGCCTCGAGGCGCTTTTCAATATCCGGGAGAATCACCAGTTCGTTGACGATAGGGTTGGGCGCCTCGGCGGCGATGATGCCAGGCTCGGTCAGACCCAGGTAGCGGCTGCCGCTCATGCGCTGCTTGGCATGGGCAATAGTGGCGCCTTTCATCGGCCCTTTCATTACGCCTGGGCCGCAGCCGGTGCAGACGTCCAGCTTGCGCAGGCCCAGTTCGTGACCGACCTTTTTGGTGTACTGGTATTCTTCAGTGCTGATCGAGTGGCCACCCCAACACACGACCATTTTCGGCTCTACACCCGGGCGCAGAGTGCGGGCGTTGCGTAGCAGGTGGAAGACATAGTCGGTGATGCCCTGGGAGCTTTCCAGGTCGATGCGCTGGCTGGCCAGTTCGCTTTCGGTATAGACAATGTCGCGTAGGGCGCTGAAGAGCATTTCGCGGGTACTGGCGATCATTTCGCCATCAACGAAGGCGTCCGCGGGAGCATTCAACAGCTCCAGGCGCACGCCGCGATCCTGCTGGTGAATACGTACTTCGAAGTCTTTGTAGGCTTCAAGGATGGTCTTGGCATTATCGACATGAGCGCCAGTGTTGAGGATTGCCAGGGCGCACTGGCGAAACAGGGTGTACAGGCTGCCGGAACCGGCTTCACTCAATTGCTGTACTTCACGTTGAGACAGTGTTTCCAGGCTGCCTTTTGGGCTTACAGATGCATTGATTACTTCACGTTGGGGCATTCTGGTTTTCCTGTGAGCGGGTAAACGTCCATCTTCTGCACACCACCATACCGACAAAATGTCGCAGCAACGAGTGCCTTTGTGCGTAAGGCTTTTCCAGCGCCCTTGGCGGCCATTTGTCTGTAGGTCGGACACGGCAAGTATTGCAGTGAGAATAGCGTCTTGCACGCCAGCAACTACTTTCAAAACTACTTTCGGTCGGTGATCGGTGAAGACGAGCTACAGTTGACCCTGATCCTGTATCGTCGAAACCTGTACGCCAAGCTCGGTGTTTCATCACAGTCGCAATTGTTCAGTCTGTTTTTGCGACAGCTGAATCAACAGCAAGCACAGGAGTGAAAGGATGCTGCGAATATTGGGCAAGGCTTCATCGATCAATGTGCGCAAGGTGCTGTGGACCTGCGCCGAACTGAACCTGGCATTCGAGCGCGAAGACTGGGGCTCAGGGTTCCAGTCGACACACAGCGAGGCTTTCCTGGCGCTCAATCCCAACGCCATGGTGCCGGTGATCGAGGATGGCGATTTCGTTTTATGGGAGTCCAACAGCATCATCCGCTACCTTGCCAACCAGTATGGTGGCAAACACTTGTACCCGGCCCCAGCACACTTGCGGGCCCGCGTGGATCAGTGGTTGGACTGGCAGGCTACCGACCTCAATGGAGCCTGGAGCTATGCATTCCTGTCGTTGGTGCGCCAGTCGCCCAAACACCAGGACCCCGAGGCCCTGGCGGCGGCGTGCGACAATTGGGCGCGAAACATGACAATCCTCGATCGTCAGTTGCAGCGCACCGGTGCCTACGTCAGCGGTGATGCGTTCTCGCTGGCTGACATCGCCATTGGCCTATCGGTCAACCGCTGGTTCCAGACGCCGCTGGAGCATCCGCCGCTGCCTGGCGTCCAGGCATACTACGAGCGTTTGACAGAACGCCAGGGCTACCGTTTGCACGGTCGCAACGGCACGTCCTGAGGTTATTGCGGGTCCAGGGTGGCAAGAATGGCGTGAGCCACTTTTACCCGCTCGGCGTTCGGGTAGTTTTTGTTCGCCAGCAAGACAATACCGATACGCTTTGAGGGTACGAAAACCACGTAGGCGCCGAAACCGTTGGTTGAGCCGGTCTTGTTCAGCAGCGTGCCCTCCTGCAACGGCTGCGGCGGCTTGAGCCAGGCCACTTTATGAGGATCAAGCGTCATGGAGGCAGAGTTGCCGGCCAGCAATTGATCCAGCGTCAGCGGATAGCGATACAGCTCCCAGCCCAGGCCTTGAGTCATCTCGCCGACGCGATAGTAGCCGGTCTGGGTGGTGGCGATGGCCTGCTGTAACAAAGGCTCAAGGCCCTTTGGCTGCATGTTGGCTTCGACGTAGCGGAGCAAATCTGCCGATGTGGTTTTCAGTCCGTAAGCCTCGGCATCCAGTGCCCCCGGCCCGACCCGCACCGGTTGATCGTTATTGTCGTAGCCCCAGGCATAGTTCCCTGCTTGAGCCTCGGGCACCTGCACGAAGGTATGCTGCAAACCCAGCTGTGGCAGCAGCTGCTTGTGCATCAGCTCGCTGAACGGTGTGCCCATGCTCCTGGCTGCAAGGTAGCCAAACAGCCCCAGGCTGGGGTTGGAATACAGCCGGTAAGTGCCAGGGGCAAAGTCGGCTTTCCAGTGGCGGTAGTAGTCGCGCAGGCTTGCCTGGTCCTTGACCTGCTCGGGAAATTGCAACGGCAAACCGCCAGCGCTGTAGGTGCCAAGATTGAGCAACGTGACACCCTCGAACGAGGTGCCTTTGAGATCCGGCCAGTACTTGCTGGCCGCGTCGCCCAGTGACAGGTTGCCGTTGGCCTGGGCATAGGCGGCGAGGGTTGCGGTGAAGGTTTTGCTCACCGAGCCAATTTCAAACAAGGTGTCGGCGTTCACTGGCTGGCCCGTCTGCCTGGAGGCTACGCCGTAGTTGAAATAATGCTGCTTGCCGTTGAAGGATACCGCCACGGCCATACCGGGTATGGCTTGGTGCTTCATCAGCGGGGCGATAGCAGCATTTACGCTTGATTCGATCTGCCCCTCTTCAAGCGCCGCAGCGGCGTTTTGGCTTGTGCCAAAGGCGAATGCGAAAATAGTCAGGAGTGTTGCTACGGATGGGGTTCTGATCATACAAACAGTACTCGGAAGATGGCGGCCGCTCGGCGCCAACGAGTGAAGAGGTAAGGCCCAAGGGTAACAGGCCTGTCCGCGGTTTCTGAAGCGCGCCTGGCTATTGCGGCTGATCGGCTCGGACACGAAAGTATTCGCCCGGGGGCAGGCCGAATAGCTTGCCGAACGCGGCGATAAAGGCCGACAGAGAATCGTAGCCACAGGCCAGGGCCACGTCGGTAACGCGCTCGCCACGCTCCAGGGCCGGCAATGCGCTGAGCAGGCGCATGCGTTGGCGCCAAAGGCGAAAGCTCAGGCCTGTCTCGCGTTGAAACAGGCGGCTCAAGGTTTTTTCCGATACGCCCGCTTGCTGCGCCCAGTCATTGAGCCCTGTTTGCGCATCCGGTTGCTCCTGCAAATGCAGGCACAACTCGCGCAAGCGCTTGTCGCGTGGAAGTGGCAGCATCAGGTGCTGCTCGCTGGCCAGGCTCAGTTGGTCGAGTAGCACCTGCACCAGGCGCCCGTCGGCACCCTTGAGGTCGTAGTGCACAGGCAACTCACTGAAAGTTCGGATCAGCTCGCGCAGCAGCGCACTGACCGCAATCACCCGGCATTGCGTGGACGACCAACGGTCGGGGGCATGCTCCAGGTACAGGCTGCGCAGGCAGGTATTGCCGGTGCAACTGACGCGGTGTGCAACGTGTGCCGGAACCCACACCGCACGTTGTGGCGGCACCATGTAGAAGCCGTTGTCGGTATGCACCTGCACGACGCCACCAATGGCATAGGACAATTGCCCCCAGGGATGGCTATGACGGTAGCCCAGAATGATATTTGGCAAGGTCTGGACATGGCCATAGACCGGGCGTGGGAGCTGGGGCAGATGCTCGAGCGCTTGTGGCTCCTGCGAGGTGGTTTGTCCGTTTGGCGACACTGGCAGCGTTCTGGCGTTAGTGGAGGAATCGAAAAGACCTTATCGTCTGGCGCCACACAATAACAAGTCAGGATCGATGATGAAGTACCTGCGGATGCTGTTCGACAATTTCACCCTGGCGCTGCTGGGGGTGATTCTCGTGGCCACCTTGTTGCCCTGCGAAGGCGACGGTGCCGTACTGTTCGGCTGGTTGACCAACCTTGCCATCGGCCTGTTGTTCTTTTTGCATGGGGCCAAGTTGTCGCGTGAAGCCGTGGCTGCCGGGGCAGGGCATTGGCGCCTGCACCTGTTGGTATTCGCCTGCACCTTTGTGATGTTCCCGTTGCTCGGCATGGCGCTCAAACCCTTGGTGTTGCCACTGGTGGGTGATGAGCTGTACCTGGGGGTGCTGTACTTGTGCGCTTTGCCGGCGACGGTGCAGTCAGCCATTGCCTTTACCTCATTGGCCCGAGGCAACGTTCCGGCGGCTATCTGCAGTGCTGCGGCGTCGAGCTTGCTGGGCATTGCCCTCACGCCATTGCTGGTGGTGTTGTTGATGGGCGTGGAAGGTGACAGCGGCTCGGGCCTGGAGGCAGTGTTGAAGATTGTTTTGCAACTGCTGGTGCCGTTTGTTGCAGGCCAACTTGCACGACGCTGGATTGGGCAGTGGGTGATGCGCAATGCACGTTGGTTGAAAGTGGTCGATCAGGGTTCGATTCTGCTGGTGGTTTACACCGCCTTCAGTGATGCGGTGGTCAGTGGCTTGTGGCAGTCGGTACCGCCCTCGCGCCTGGCCGGGTTGGTGTTGGTCTGTTGCCTGCTGCTGGCCGTGGTGCTCTGGTGCACCTCAACGCTTGCGCGCAGGCTGGGCTTCAATCTTGAAGACCGCATTACGATTTTGTTTGCAGGTTCGAAAAAAAGCATGGCCACCGGTGTGCCGATGGCTCAGGTGCTGTTTGTCGGTGGTGGTATTGGCGCGATGATCTTGCCGTTGATGATCTTCCACCAGATTCAACTGATGGTCTGCGCGGTATTGGCCCAGCGCTACGCGGCGCGCAGTGAAGCGCCGGTGCTCAGAGCAGAATGCCCTTGACCAGCTGCGTCAAACGGTAAACGGGACGGCCCCGCCGGTACTGTCGATCAGGCAAAACGGCAACAGGAAGCAGTAGACATGGAGGATACGGTGCAGCTTCAGAATGTAGGGGTAGGGTAGGGATACAGTTTGATAGCGATATAGTGTTACATTATATCGTAATAACCGTCCGTGAGTTGCTCATGTCTACCCCTCATGCCCGCCTGCAATCAATCGACGCCCTCCGGGGGTTGGTCATGCTTTTGATGTTGCTCGACCATGTTCGTGAAACCTTCTTCCTGCATCGTCAGGTGAGTGACCCTATCGATGCCCTGAACGTTGCTCCCGAGCTGTTCTTTACGCGTCTGCTCAGTGCCCTGTGCGCACCCGTGTTCATCTTTCTTACCGGACTCTCTGCTTGGCTCTACAGCCAAAAGCACAGCCGCGTAGAGACCTCGGTGTTCCTGCTCAAGCGTGGACTGTTCCTGGTGCTGTTGGAGCTGACGCTGGTCAACCTGGCCTGGAACGGTACCTTGCTGCCGCAAACCTTGTGGCTGCAGGTGATCTGGTGCATCGGTATCTGCATGATTGTCCTGGCTGCTGCCTTGCATCTGCCGGGCCGGGTATTGCTCGGCCTTGGCGTTCTGATCGTGGCTGGTCATAACCTGCTTGATCCATTGGTGCTCGACAACGATTCAAGCTGGTTTGCCCCTTGGGCGATCCTGCACCAGCGAGCGTTCATCGAGCTAGGTGGCATCACCCAGGCCCGCACTACCTATCCGGTATTGCCATGGATTGGGGTGATTTTCCTTGGTTGGTGCGCAGGCCCCTGGTTCGCTCAAAGTGTCGCACCGGCAAGGCGCCTGGGAATGTTGCTTGGTTGGGGGATGGGGTTGCTGTTGGCGTTTGTGAGCATCCGATTGCTGAACGTCTATGGCGACCAACCTTGGGTCGCTACAGGCGATGCACTGCGCACCACCATGAGCTTTCTCGCGGCGCGCAAATATCCGCCATCACTGATGTTCCTGCTGCCTACGCTGGGTCTTTGCTTGATCCTGCTCGCGGCGCTGGAGCGTTATCAGGCGCGCCGCTGGGTGACACTATTGGCGCTGTTCGGCGCTGCACCGATGTTTTTCTATCTGCTGCACCTTTACGTGCTCAAGGCAATGTACCTGGTAGCAGTGACCTGGTGGGGGTTGAACCAGGGTGCGCATTTCGGTTTTGATCAAATTGCCAGCGTCTGGCTGTTCAGCCTGGGATTGGCAGTGGCGCTGTATTACCCGACGCGCTGGTTCGCTGCGTTGAAACAGCAACGTCGGGATGTGGCCTGGCTCAAATACTTCTGAATTCTGCTCAATCGTGGCAGCAGTGAGATTTGTCTGTGTCGACCCCCTGGTAACGGTCGTGATGGCGTACCCAGTCCATGGTGCCTTGCTCATTGCGGCCCTTGGGCATCAAGTCGAGGAAGTTGTAGGCACCGACCAGGATGTCCAGGCCCCTGGCATAGCTTGAGTAGGTGTGGAAGATCGTTCCGGCGCCATCGCGATAGAACACGCTCAAGCCCGGTAGCTCGGTCTCGTTCCCCGCGTAGGCTTCGTAGTTGTATTGGCTGCTGCCATCAGCGCTAACGCTGACGCCGAATTCTTGATTGAAGTGGCTGCCGTGTGACGACACCCAGGGAAACTTCCAGCCCATGCGTTGCTTGAATGCCTGGAATTGCGCGAAGGGCGCGTGCGATACAGCGACCAGCGACACATCGTGATGCGCCAGGTGCAGGTTGGCGCCGTCGAAGTGGTCGGCCAGGAATGAGCATCCACCACACCCCTCGTTCCAGCCATCGGCGAACATGAAGTGATAAATCAGTAGCTGACTGCGTCCGGCGAACAGATCGGCCAGGCTCAGTTGCCCTGTGGGGCCTGCAAAACTGAAGTTCTGCTCGACGCGTACCCATGGCAGGGCACGGCGGGCCTTGGCCAGTTCATCGCGTTGGTGGGTGACGGCTTTTTCATGCAAGAGCAGTTGCCGGCGGGCACTGAGCCATTCACTGCGAGAAACCACCTGTGGGTTGTTGTAGTTGTCCATGGTTACGCTCCAGGGGAGGAATGTATCTATGGTCGTCCGGGGCAGGTGCGTTTCGACAGTCTCTACGTATTGGTCGTGATTGGCTGATGAGTGGTGGCGCGATGGCGCAAACCATAGAGGCTAAAACGATTCATCTGGCGATTAGCCACTTTGTCGTGCCTTCAACGTTGTTGCTGCGGATGGATAGGCCTACTATTCATAGGCTTATGAATAATAAGCCTAAGCTTATAACAAAAAAATGGAGTCTGTGATGATCCCACTGGATCGAATCCTGATGAGTGGCCTGCTGTTGTTTTCCGTGACCGCAGCCCAGGCCGCCGACGGCCAAAAAATCTTCAGTCAAGGTGGGCAGAACCCCGCCGCCATGGCCTGCCTGGGATGTCATGGGGTAGATGGCAAGGGCATGGCGGCCGCTGGTTTCCCACGATTGGCCGGTTTGCCAGCCGCCTACCTGAGCAAACAGCTGCATGATTTTCGCGATGGCAGTCGCAAGAACCCGATCATGGAGCCTCTGGCCAAAGCCCTCAGCGATGAGGAAATCCAGGCGGTGACTACGACCTTGGCGGCCATGCCCAGCGATGTTGTGGCAGGTCCGGGCAGGCAGCAGATGGCGATCAATGCCACGCAGAAGCTTGCCCTTTATGGCGATTGGAACCGCAAGATTCCAGGCTGCGTGCAATGTCACGGGCCAGGTGGCGTCGGCGTGGGCGAGCATTTCCCGCCCTTGGCGCAGCAGCCTGCTGCCTATCTGGTCGCGCAACTCAATGCCTGGCGTGATGGCAGTCGCAGTAATGACCCGAACCAACTGATGGTTGGCGTAGCCAAGGCCATGAGCGAAGAAGAGGTGAAGGCGGTAGCCGAGTATTTTGCCAATCCGGCCAGCCAGGAGGTGAAACCATGAAGCCATTGATGTTTTGCGCCCTGGCGCTGGCAGTGGGCAGCGCTCACGCCGCACCGATTGCCATGGACGACCAGTCGCAGATCAAGGTGCCTGCGGCGAGTGCTGCCCCAGGCTTTACCCCGCCTGCCGAAAGCGAGCTGCCGGACAACGCGTTTGGCAAGATGGTCCGCCAGGGTCATGCCCTGTTCGTCGATACCAAGCGGCTGCTGCCGGACAAAGTCGGCAACGGCCTCAACTGCAGCAACTGTCACCTCGATCAAGGCCGCCTAGGTAATTCGGCGCCGCTCTGGGGCGCGTACCCGATGTACCCGGCTTATCGCAAGAAAAACGACAAGGTCAACACCTTTGCCGAACGCATTCAGGGCTGCTTTCAGTTCAGCATGAACGGCACGCCGCCTGCGGCTGACAGCGCGGAAATGACAGCGTTGTCGGTGTATGCCTACTGGTTGGCGAGCAAAGCGCCGATTGCGGTGGAAACCCCGGGGCGCGGCTACCCGGAGGTGGCGCAGCCGGCGCAGGGATATGACTTCAAGCGCGGGGAGCAGGTCTATCAGCAGCAGTGTGCTATTTGTCACGGTGCTGACGGCCAGGGGCAAAAAGTTGCTGCGGACTATGTGATGCCACCCCTTTGGGGAAAAGATTCCTACAATTGGGGCGCAGGCATGCATAGGATCAATACTGCGGCCTCGTTTATCAAGTACAACATGCCCCTGGGCAAGCCCGGCAGCCTGAGTGACCAGCAAGCCTGGGACGTTGCAGCCTATATCAACCGCCACGAACGCCCTCAGGATCCACGTCTGGTGGACGGTTCGATCGAGAAAACCCGCGTCAAGTATCACGCCAACGACGGGGTCAATCTCTACGGGCAAACGGTTGAAGGGGTGCTGATCGGAAAGGGCGTCCTTTAGGAAAACTCGCTATCGCAGGCTTAATACGGCCTGCGAGCAGCGCAATATTTACCTTCGATGAGAACTATCTACACTAGGATTTCTCTATCATGGCATCGGCCAGCGGTGGCAGGGCATTGTAAGGTGACTGCCGCCTGATTAGACTGCGCCGAATTTCGTACGCAAAGCCCCTGTTAAGGACGTATATGATCAAGAAATGCTTGTTCCCGGCAGCCGGTTACGGCACTCGCTTCCTGCCTGCTACCAAAGCCATGCCCAAGGAAATGCTGCCGGTGGTAAACAAGCCACTGATCCAGTACGGCGTTGAAGAAGCGCTGGAAGCGGGTCTGACCGAGATCTCCATCGTTACAGGTCGTGGCAAGCGGGCACTGGAAGACCACTTCGACATCAGCTACGAGCTGGAAAACCAGATTAAAGGCACCGACAAGGAAAAATACCTGGTCGGCATCCGTCGTCTGCTCGATGAATGCTCGTTCTCCTACACCCGTCAGACCGAAATGAAAGGCCTGGGCCACGCAATTCTGACCGGTCGCCCTCTGATCGGCGACGAGCCCTTTGCCGTCGTGCTGGCGGACGACCTGTGCGTCAACCTTGAAGGTGATGGCGTGCTGCAACAGATGGTCAAGCTGTACAACCAGTTCCGTTGCTCGATTGTCGCCATTCAGGAAGTTGATCCTCAAGAGACCAACAAGTACGGTGTGATCTCCGGCGAAATGATCCGTGACGACATTTACCGGGTGAACAGCATGGTCGAGAAACCTGCGCCGGAAGATGCGCCATCGAACCTGGCAATCATCGGTCGCTACATCCTGACCCCGGACATCTTCAAGCTGATCGAAGAAACCGAGCCAGGCAAAGGCGGTGAGATCCAGATCACCGACGCCTTGATGAAGCAGGCGCAGAACGGTTGCGTCATTGCCTACAAATTCAAAGGCAAGCGTTTTGACTGCGGCGGCGCCGAAGGCTACATCGATGCCACCAACTTCTGCTTCGAGAATTTCTACAAGACCGGTAAGGCCTACTAAATAGCTTCAAGCGGCAAGCTACAAGCTGCAAGTGGATCGCATACGGCTTTTTCTTGTGGCTGGTAGCTTGAAACTTGCAACTTGAGAGCGTCGATATGTCCTACGATTTTGATCTGTTTGTGATTGGTGCCGGGTCCGGTGGTGTGCGTGCTGCGCGTTTCGCCGCCGGTTTCGGTAAAAAGGTGGCGGTTGCCGAAAGCCGTTACCTGGGCGGTACCTGTGTCAACGTCGGCTGTGTGCCGAAAAAACTGCTGGTCTACGGTGCGCACTTTTCCGATGACTTCGAGCAGGCCGCAGGTTTTGGCTGGTCACTTGAGGATGCTCAGTTCGACTGGGGCCAGTTGATCGCCAACAAAAACCGTGAAATCGAACGACTTAACGGTATCTACCGCAACTTGTTGGTCAACAGTGGCGTTACCTTGCTCGAAGGTCATGCCAAGCTTGCCGATGCCCACACAGTGGAAGTCGACGGCCAGCGCTACACCGCCGAACACATCCTCGTTGCTACCGGCGGCTGGCCACAGATTCCGGATATCCCGGGCAAAGAGCTGGCGATCAGTTCCAACGAAGCCTTCTTCCTCAAAGAGTTGCCCAAGCGTGTTCTGGTAGTTGGCGGTGGCTATATCGCTGTGGAATTTGCCGGAATCTTTCAAGGGTTGGGCGCGAAAACCACGCTGCTTTATCGTGGTGACATGTTCTTGCGCGGCTTCGATGGCGCTGTGCGCACGCACCTTAAAGAAGAGCTGGAAAAGCGCGGCATGGACCTGCAATTCAACAGCGATATCCAACGCATCGAGCGCCAGGATGACGGTAGCCTCAAGGCCACACTCAAAGACGGTAGCGAGCGCGTTGCAGACTGCGTGTTCTACGCCACGGGTCGACGTCCGATGCTCGACAATCTGGGCCTGGAAAACACCGGTGTGGAGCTGGATTCTCGTGGTTTCATACGCGTGGATGATTTGTACCAGACAACCGAACCGTCGATTCTGGCCATTGGTGATGTAATTGGTCGGGTGCAACTGACGCCCGTGGCGCTGGCCGAAGGCATGGCTGTGGTCCGACGTTTGTTCAAGCCCGAGCAGTACCGCCCGGTGGACTACCAAAACATACCGACCGCCGTGTTCAGCCAGCCGCCTATCGGTACCGTCGGCTTGACTGAAGAGCAGGCGCTGGAGCAAGGGCACAACGTGCAGGTTTTCGAGAGCCGCTTCCGGCCGATGAAGCTGACCTTGACCGATATTCAGGAAAAGACCCTGATGAAACTGGTGGTCGATGCCGACACCGACCGTGTATTGGGATGCCATATGGTCGGTCCGGAGGCCGGCGAGATCATTCAGGGCCTGGGCATTGCGCTCAAGGCGGGGGCAACCAAGCAGCAGTTCGACGAAACCATCGGGGTGCATCCGACGGCTGCCGAAGAGTTCGTGACACTGCGTACACCCGTATCGCGTTAAGTCGAGACTGCGTGTTTACGTGCGAAGTGAACGTGCTGTTTCCTACTTTTAGCGTAACGAAAGCGGTTGGCTCGGTTGACCGCAGCTGACATTCGCCGATAGGGACATTCCAGATACTGGCCGGGCGCTGCAATCGAGCGTCCAGTCAGGTGAGGCCTGATTGTCCCAATCATTTCTCAAGTGAATGTCACTATGAAACCTTCAAAAAAATCCCTTCTCGCCGTGAGCTGCTGCCTTCTCTTTGGGGCTGGGCTGGCGCAAGCCAATGGTCAGATGAGTTTCAGCGGTAGCGTTCTGGCCGGCACCTGTCTGGTCAATGGCGGGAGCAGTGATGTCGCCGTGACCTTGCCGCCTGTGGCTGCCAGTCTGCTGATCAATCCTGGTCAGGTTGCCGGCGAAACGCCGTTCAACTTGAGGCTGACCAACTGCTCTCCTGGCCTGAATCGCGTCTCTACCTATTTTGAACCCGGTCCAACCATCAGCCCGCAAGGGCGGTTGATTGTTGATGCCAGTGGCAGCACCAATGTCGAGGTTCAATTGCGCAATGGCAATAAAGCAGTGATGGATCTGGCAGGCGCCCAAGGCAACCAGAACTCCCAGGTCGTCGATATTGTCAGCGGCCGGGCGGTGCTCAACTATTACGCTGAGTACTACTCCTTGGGGGGCACGACTCCAGGACCGGTAAACACTCGCGTGCAATACACCCTGGTGTACCCGTAATTGCGCCGAGGCAGCCCTCAATCGGGCTGCCTTCTTCTGCTTTGGTTGCTTCAGGAAACCCATATGAAAGGATTTTGCCTGCCAATGTGGCGCGGGTGGCTGCTGGCTGCCTGCATGTTCAGCGGGGCGGTCAATGCAAACGTGGTGATTGCCACCACGCGGGTGATTTATCCGGCCGATGCTGGGGAGGTTACCGTCAGCCTCAGCAACAAAGGCCAGCATCCCTCGTTAGTGCAAGCGTGGGTCGATGACGGACAAGCAGATGTGCCGGTGGAGCAACTGAACGTGCCATTCAGTCTGACGCCAGGGTTGTTCCGGCTCGATCCCGGCAAGGGGCAGACGCTACGGCTGTTCCAGAGCGAACATGAATTTGCTTCTGACCGCGAGAGCCTTTACTGGCTTAACGTGTTGGACATACCTCCCAAGGGCCAGGGTAACGCGTTGCAACTGGCCGTGCGTTCTCGTATCAAGCTGCTCTATCGCCCCCAAGGGCTTGAAGGTAATGCTCAACTAGCGGCGCAATCGGTGAGCTGGCGTTTGCTGCAAGGCGCTGAGGGGTGGATGCTCGAAGCCCATAACCCTAGCCACTTCTACGTCAACCTCAGTGAGTTGTCGGTGCATGTCGACGGTCGCCAGTACCCGGCAATCAGCAGCCATATCGCGCCGTTGTCGGTCCAGCTGTTCGCGGTGAAAGACCTGCAGCGCGTCCAGGCTGCGATTGCTGTGGTGCACTTCGCCAGCGTCAACGACTACGGCACGGTGCTGCCCGCCCGCACGCCAGCCGAAGTGGTGCCCAGGTACTGAGTGCACTGGGGCCAATAACCATGAACAGATATTGCACCGGTCGCCAATGGCGACGGGCTCAGGCGCTATGTTGCCTGGGCATGTGGCTGGCGGTCAGTGCGGCGCAGGCGCTGGCACTCGAATTCGATCCCCGCTTCCTGCAAGGCGAGGGTGGCCCGGCCGCCGATGTGAGCCGATTCCAGCTGGCCGACGCCATACCCGAGGGTGAGCAACTGCTGGATGTTGTGATCAATGAGGACTGGAGCGGGCGCTGGCCGGTTTTATTGCGTCGGCAGGGCGACGATAACCAAGCCCACCCTTGTTACAGTGCAACCTTGCTTGATGCATTGGCAATCGATCAATCCCGGCTGGCAGCCTCTGCGCAAGCGCAACTGCGTGAAAACGACAATTGCGTACCCTTGTCTGCGCTGGGGCTGCAGGCCAGCGAGCAACTGGACCACTCCGCGTTACGACTAAATCTGCAGATCGCCCAGCAGGCATTGTTGTCCGATGCGCGTGACTATTTGCCTGCCCAGCAGTGGAGCAGCGGGACGCAAGCAGCATTCGTCGATTACCGCCTGAACCTGTTCAGCCAGCAGAGCAGGGCAGATAGTCAGCATTGGAACCAGTCCTTTCTGGGTCTGCGCAGCGGCGCCAATACCGGCGCCTGGTATTGGCGCCATGAAGGTAACCTGCAGGCGGGCGAAGGTGTCGAGCAGCGCTACCAACCGGTTGCCACCTATGTGCGACGTGATGTGCCGATGTGGAAGGCGCAGTTGACACTGGGTGAGGCTTTCAGCCGAGGTGAAGTCTTCGACAGCATCGGCTATCTGGGACTCGGAGTGGGTAGCGACGAACGCATGCTACCTGCTTCGCGGCGTGGCTTCGCACCGACGGTCAGTGGCATTGCCTACAGTACGGCGCTGCTGACCATACGTCAGCGAGGCGTTGTGGTGCATGAGTCGACAGTTCAGCCTGGGCCGTTCGAAATCAGCGATCTGTATTCCAATGGCTACAGTGATGATCTGCAAGTCACAATCAGAGAAGCCGATGGCAACCAGCGCATCTATACCGTGCCTTATCAGGCTGCGCCGCTGGCCCTTCGCCCAGGAGCCAGTCGTTTTGACTTCAGCCTCGGGCGTTGGCGTGATGGCCTTGGCAACGTCGGGCCCGAGCATTTGCAAGGCAGTTGGCAGCAGGGCTTGAGCAATTACATAAGTCTCCATGGTGGTGTGCTGGGTGCCGATGGCTACCATTCGGCTGCCATGGGGCTGACACTCAACAGTCAGGTAGGCGCAGTTGCACTGACCGTTCTGGGTTCACGTGCAGAGCCGACCGGGCTGGGAGCCTCCAGTGGCGAAGCACTACGCCTCCATTGGCGACACGTAATCGCGACGTCGATGACCGATCTGACCGTCAGTCTGAGCGGCAATCGCCCGGGCTATTACGGTTTCAATGACTTCGCCCGCGGGCAGGGTGATATTGCGGGCAATTTGACCAATCAACAGGTAGGCGTGCGCGCAAGTGTTGCTGTCAACCAGGGTTTGGGTGATCAACGTGGTCGTTTAAGTCTGCAGGCCGCGCGTATGCGCTATTCGCGGCAAGCAGGTAGTGGTCTGAGTTATTCAGTGGGCTATTTCAATCGTTACGGTTCACTAGGTTATGGCATAACCGCCTCCCGAGAGCAGTCTGCCTCGACCGGGCATTTCAATCAGTTTGGCTTGGCGCTAAGCATGCCGCTTGGTCGACAAAGGCGAAGCTCGTTGAGCAGCAGTTGGAACGGTGTTGGTAAGGGGCAGAGCAGCAGTATCACGCGTTTGACAACAACAGCGGGTGAGCATAGCGAGTGGAGTTATGGCCTAGGTCTGTCCACCGCACATCACCAGCAACGCAACACTGCGGGTGTGGATGCAAGCCTGCGATACAGCGGCGCAGCCTCCGAAATGAGTGGTTCGTTGCTTCAGCACAGCAACTATCGGCAGGTTTCCGTGGGTGTTCGCGGCGCAGTCGTCGCTCATGCCGGTGGGTTGACAGGTGCGCAGTCGTTAGGCGAAAGCTTTGCCATCGTGCATGCCCCCGGAGCGGAGCACGCACGGCTCAAGCAAGCGCCGCAGGTGCGCCTCGATCGTTACGGATACGGCGTGCTGCCACAGTTGTCGCCCTACAGCCTCAATACCGTAGAACTTGACCCCAAGGGCACTTCGCAGGATGTAGAGTTGCAGGTCAGCAGTCAGCAGGTTGTGCCGCGGGCTGGCGCTGCTCCCTTGCTTTACTACCCCACGCGTAGCGGGCGCAGTGCGTTGATCGATGCACGGCTGGCCGATGGCAGTGTGTTGCCATTCGGTGCCAGCGTTATCAATGAGGCGGGGGATGAACTGGGTATGGTCGGGCAGGGTAGCCGCCTGCATGTGCGCGGAATCGAGACGCAGGGTAGCCTGCAAGTGCGTTGGGGGCAGGGTAAACAGCAACGCTGCTGGGTGAGTTATCAACTGCCTGCGCTTCAAGCCAAGGGCAATGGTCCCGCCGTACTGGTCGCGATCTGTGAGCCAGGCGGCCGAGTCTCGCCCTGATGTTGTAAGACGCCTTTCAGCTATAGAGGTGGGCGCTTATAGCCAAAACCAATCAACAACATGAGGTTTACCAATGAGCATTGAGTGAGTGTATTGGCTACGATTCTCCCATCAGTTTTTTCAACCCCCTGAAGGAGAGTCACTTATGCCTATCATCAACAGCCAGGTAAAACCGTTCAAAGCCACTGCTTACCACCAGGGCAAGTTCGTCGAAGTGTCTGAAGCCGACCTCAAGGGTAAATGGTCCGTTGTGTTCTTCTACCCGGCCGACTTCACTTTCGTCTGCCCGACCGAGCTGGGCGACCTGGCCGATAACTACGCCGAATTCAAAGACCTGGGCGTGGAAATCTACGGTGTGTCCACCGACACCCACTTCACCCACAAAGCCTGGCATGACACGTCGGAAACCATCGGCAAGATCCAGTATCCGCTGATCGGTGACCCTACCCACGTCATCTCGCGCAACTTCGACGTGCTGATCGAAGAAGCCGGTATCGCTGACCGTGGCACCTTCGTGATCAACCCGCAAGGTCAGATCAAAATCGTTGAACTCAACGATGGCGGTGTAGGCCGTGATGCCAGCGAACTGCTGCGCAAGATCAAGGCTGCCCAGTACGTCGCTGCCCACCCAGGCGAAGTCTGCCCGGCCAAGTGGAAAGAAGGCGAAGCTACCCTGGCGCCATCGCTGGACCTGGTCGGCAAGATCTAAGACCGTGATCCAGCCGAGGGCGGTGAGCCACCGCACCTGACGTTGTCACCGCCCCGCAAAACGCCCGGGCGCTTTCGCCCGGGCGTTTTTATTTCTACCGTTTGAAAAAGGAATCGCCCGTATGTTGGACGCCACGCTTAAAACTCAGTTGAAAACCTACCTGGAACGGGTCACTCAGCCGATCGAGATCGTTGCTTCCCTCGATGACGGCGCGAAGTCCCGCGAAATGCGCGACTTGCTGGTTGAAATTGCCAGCCTGTCCACTCTGATTACCTTGCGTGAGGACGGCAGCGACGCCCGTCGCCCATCGTTTTCGCTCAATCGCCCAGGGGCTGCAAAAGACATCAGTCTGCGTTTTGCCGGCATCCCCATGGGACACGAATTCACCTCGTTGGTATTGGCGCTGTTGCAGGTTGGCGGCCATCCGTCCAAAGCCAGCGCCGAGTTGATCGAACAGATCGGCAGCCTTGAAGGTGAGTTCAACTTCGAAACCTACTTCTCGCTGTCGTGCCAGAACTGTCCGGACGTTGTCCAGGCGCTGAACCTGATGGCGGTGCTCAATCCCAATGTGCGTCATGTCGCCATTGACGGTGCGTTGTTCCAGGAAGAAGTCGATTCGCGCAACGTCATGGCGGTACCGAGTGTGTACCTCAATGGTGAAGTATTCGGCCAGGGGCGCATGGGCCTGGAAGAGATCGTCGCCAAGTTGGACACCCGTACGGGTGAGCGCCAGGCCGAGAAAATCAACGCCAAGGACGCTTTTGATGTGCTGGTAGTAGGCGGTGGTCCAGCCGGTGCTGCCGCGGCCATCTACGCTGCGCGCAAAGGTATCCGTACCGGTGTTGCCGCCGAGCGCTTCGGTGGTCAGGTACTCGACACCATGGCGATCGAAAACTTCATCTCGGTTCAGGAAACCGAAGGCCCGAAACTGGCCATGGCCCTGGAAGAACACGTCAAACAGTACGACGTCGATATCATGAACCTGCAGCGTGGCGAAGCGCTGATTCCAGGCACCGACGGCGGCCTGCACGAAGTACGCCTGGCCAGTGGCGCCTCGCTCAAGGCCAAGACGGTGATCCTGGCTACCGGGGCGCGCTGGCGTGAAATGAACGTGCCGGGCGAGAAAGAGTACCGCAGCCGCGGCGTTGCCTACTGCCCTCACTGCGATGGCCCGCTGTTCAAGGGCAAGCGCGTGGCGGTGATCGGTGGCGGCAACTCGGGTGTCGAGGCGGCAATCGACCTCGCCGGTATCGTGGCGCAGGTCACCCTGATCGAGTTCGACAGCCAGTTGCGTGCCGATGCTGTTTTGCAACGCAAGCTGCACAGTTTGCCGAACGTGAAAGTCATTACCAGTGCGCTCACTACCGAAGTGCTGGGTGATGGCGAGAAGGTCAACGGCCTGCGCTACAAGGATCGCAACAGTGACGAGCTGCATGACATTGCACTGGAAGGGATCTTTGTCCAGATCGGCCTGCTGCCCAACACCGATTGGCTCAAAGGCACTGTCGAGCTGACGCCGCGTGGCGAGATCATCGTCGACGCCCGTGGCCAGACCAACCTGCCGGGGGTGTTTGCGGCAGGCGATGTGACCACCGTGCCTTACAAGCAGATCGTAATTGCCGTGGGTGAGGGTGCCAAGGCGTCGCTGGCGGCTTTCGATCACTTGATCCGGACGTCTGCGCCGGCCTGATGGAAATCACGCGGGGCGAGCGTGTGCCTACCTAACCGGTAGGCGCGGGCTTGCCCCGCGATGGGCTTTTCAAGCCAGACGCTCGCCCACGCACGCACGCCGGTATTCTCCAGGCGTCACCCCATAGGCCTGCTTGAACTGTCGGTTCAAGTGGCTCTGATCGGAAAACCCCAAGGCAAACGCGACATTGAACGGCAGGCAGTCGTTTTTCAGCAATTCTCGCGCCCGGCTCAGGCGTCGCTGCTTGAGCCAGGCATGCGGCGGCAGGCCGGTGGCCTGGCGAAAAACGCGAGCGAAATGGAAGGGCGAAAGGTTCACCGACTGAGCCAGTTCTTGCAGTGAAGGCGGGTAGGCCAGGCGACTGTCCATCAACTCCTTGGCCTGGGCCACGGCGCAGGGTTCATTGCCAGGCTGTCGGACACTGGCCACTCGGGCGTGGCGTTGCACCAGCAGCAACACTGCCTCGCGCCAGGCAGTCTGTTGCTCCAGGGCACTGGCGCCGTGTTCCGCCGAGCGGTGCAGCCAGCTGAAAGCCTTGGCCAGTTGCGGATCATGCAGCACGCTGGCTTCGAAGCTGGGCAAACCATCACGCTTGAGTTCCAGTTCGTCCAGCACGCCGGTAATGCGCTCAGTTTCCGGGTAGAAACCACGGTAGCGCCAGCCCTGTTCGTGGGCCTTTGCCCCTGTGTGCAGCTCATCGGGATTGATCAGCACCATGCTGCCTACTGGCGCCAAATGCTCGCTACCACGATGCCAGAAACGCTGTGCTCCCGACTCGATGATGGTGATCACATAGCCTTCATGCACATGCGGAGCAAAGCGCTGCTGGAAATATCGTGCGTGCAGCAGTTCGATATCGCCAAGTGCCGGCGCTTGCCAGAAGCGGGTCTGTTCCTGCGGCGCAAGGTTCATGGGCTACCGTTCAACCACCAGCGAAAAACAAAGAAAAAGGCCATGCTCACCAGCATGCTGATCAAGGTGCTGCGGGTCCACAGTACCAGTACTACTGCGACCACTGAGCCCAGCAGGTACGGATTGCTCAGGCTCAGGTTCAGCTCATGGCCGGGCAGGAAGATGATCGGACCGCAAATCGCCGTCAGCATGCCCGGTACGGCAAAGCCGAGAAACTGCCGTGCGTTGGAACTCAGGCGCAGGGGCAAGCGCGGTTCGAGAAAGGCATAGCGATTGAGAAACACCAGCAGGCCCATGCCGATAATCAACGCAAAAATCATGCGCGTGCTCCACTGAACTTCTGGCAGATGAAGCCCGCGCTCATGCCCAGCAGGCCGGCCGCCACCAGTCCGGTTTCCCAGTGCCAGAAACTGAACAGTACCGAACTGAACAAGGACACAGCGACGCAGACCACGGTTGCCAGGTTGCGTACCAATGGCGCGATCAGGGCGACAAACGTCGCGACGATAGAGAAGTCCAGGCCCAGTTGATCGAGGTGCGGAATGTTCTGGCCGAGAATGATGCCGGCCAAGGTGAACAGGTTCCAGGCAATGTAGAACGTCAGGCCCACACCCAGGGCATACCAGCGATTGAACTGCTGCTGGTCGTACTGGCTGGTCAGGGCAAAGAATTCATCGGTAAGCAGAAATCCCAGGCCTAGCCGCCAGCGTGTCGGCAGTCCTGACAGCACCGGACGCATCGACAGGCCATACAGCAAGTGCTGAGAGGTCAGCAACAGGGTAGTCAGCAGGATCGAGAACAGGTTGGCACCACCTTTGATCATGCCGATCGCCACCAACTGCGCGGCGCCGGCAAACACAATGGCCGAAAGCCCCTGGCCTTCCCACGGAGTGAGATCAGCTTCGATTGCCATGGATCCCGCCAGCAAACCCCAAGGGGCGACGGCCAGAGACAACGGCACAATGGCAAGGGCACCCTGGATAAAGGCTTGGCGGGCAAAAGGCGGATTGGACATGGGCGTCTGCGACAACTGAACAAGGTTGCACAGCATGCCAGAGCCGCGCGCGGGTGACTTGTACGATCTTGCTATGGCGCCGGCTGGGTTGCGCAAGCACGCATCAATGCTTGCTGCTGAGCAACCGCTGCTGGACTGCGAAGCAGCCGTTGAGATCTACCGCCTTGCGCCAGTAAAACTGCCGTTGGGAAGGGTTGCTATTGCCTTGCAGGCGGTAGATTTCAGCCTGGTAGTCGCGTTGGCGACCCCACTGCATGGCCAGCCCCTGGGGCTGGGTGCGGTTACACAGCAAACGCTCTGCCGGTTGCGGATAGTAAGAGGCGTAGCGATTGGCGACGGCGCTGACGTTTTCCAGGTCGCGGTCAAAGGCGGCGCTCTGGTTGTAGGTCGGGCACCAGGACTCGATGCCCAGCGCTGCCGGTGCAAAGCCTTGGGCAACACTGGTTTCAAGCAACGGGCAGGCGGCGTCGGGGATCTGGTCGGCGGGCAGGTAGGTCATGTAGTACAGCGCCAGACGGTAGCGGGCTACCGGATGGTCGAGTTCCACGGCTTTTTTCAATAGGCTTACTGCAGGGGCCAAGGTGCGGCCCATGTTCTGGCCCTGTTGCGCCAGATCCTGGTTGGTGGTGCTGGTTTTCAGGCTGAAGCTGGTGTTCTGGCTCTCGGCTTGTTCCAGCAGGGTCAGGGCTTGGCGATACAACAGATCGGCGTGCGGGTCGATCTGCAGGCCCTCTGCCTGAACGCCGGCGGGTGCCAATACGATGAGCACGGCAGCAAATAGCGAGGCGCCCGGCAGGGCAAAGCGCTTGCGAGGCGGTGTCTGACGGCTGTGCATCAACGAACGAGGAACGCGGTGATCTACAGGGTTCAATCCAACTGTCCGTAGTGGGGCTCGAAGGGGCCTGGGGCAAAAGTGAGTATTTTAACCATTTCAGGACCCTTGTCCAAAGCAGCAGAATATTTAGCGCCAAAGTGAGCACAGATTGTAAAACAGCCCCGTCACGGCGATCACTAGTAGCACGCCACCGCTGGTCAGACTGACCAGGCGTTGCTGCCGCGGGGTAGCCAGCGTGCTGGTCAACAGGATGTAGAGCCCTAATATGGCCATATCCAACACTATCCAGACCAGTGAAAGTAGTAACAGGCTGTTACCTGTGTGGCTGGTGATATGAATGAATTGCGGAAACAGGGCCACAAAAAACAGGATGTCCTTGGGGTTTGACAAGCCCGTGGCGAAGCCGCGCCAAAGGCCGCCCTGGGCACGGGGCGGAGCAGGTGCGTCGTCGCCCTGTTGCCCAAGGGCCTGACGCAGGCTGGCAATGGCCAGATAGCCGATGAATAGGCAGCCTGCCAGGCTCAAGGCCGCGAGTAGGTGGGGTGCGATGGTTGCGCTGGTAAGGATCAAAGAGGCTGCCAGGGCGATCAGTACCAATGAGGCGCCATTGGTTCCCAGGGCCGTCATCAGCGCCTGACGGCGGCCAGCATTGGCGGCAGTGTTGACGACAAGCGCCACCACCGGACCAGGCGTGGCGATCAGTAGAAGTACGGACAGTGCATAGGTCAGGAGCAGGGCGGTGTTCATTGCTGCGCTCGGTAGCTGGAATCGAGTTGGCATTGTCGACAGCGCCGAGCGTCTTGAAAAACGCGTGTTATTGTGGCTTTGTATTAGTTTTACTAATGCTTGAGGTCGGCCGTGTCCGAACGAATTCCAGCCTTGCAGGCGCTGCGGGCTTTCGAGGTGGCGGCGCGACATGGCTCCTTTACGCGGGCAGCTCATGAGCTGGCGTTGACCCAAGGGGCTGTCAGCCATCACATCAAGACCCTCGAAAGCATGTTCGACTGCGCATTGTTTGAACGCCGCGGACCGAAACTGTCGTTGACCGAGCCCGGCCGTCTGCTGGCCCAAGAGCTGAAAGTCGGTTTCAAAATTATCGAGAACGCCTGCGGCCTGCTCAAGCAGGACCGCAACGGTATTCGTTTGAAAGCACCTTCCACCCTGACCGTGCGCTGGTTGCTCAAGGCGCTGGAGCAGTATCGCCAGCAGGAGCACCACAGTCGTGTGCAGCTCTCGAGTGTGTGGATGGATATTGATAACGTCGACTTCTACAGCGAGCCTTTCGAGGCCGCCATCCTTCTGGCTGACGGGCGCTTTTGCGCCGATGTCGACAGTCTCAAGTTGTTTGACGAATGGCTGGTGCCGGTATGCAGCCCTGAGCACCCGGCGATGGCGGCTGAAGACCTGGGTGGACTGAATTTCATCGACCTTTTGCACCCTTCGGCAGATCGCCGCGACTGGCGCCGCTGGCTGACCAGAATGGGCGCTGCGCAAGTGACAATCGACCGTGGCCAGTTATTCGATACCCTCGATCAAGGTATTAGCGCCGCGCAACAAGGCGCCGGCGTTGCCGTGGTCGATTTGCTGCTGGCTCAGGGCGAGCTCGACAGCGGCCGGCTGGTCATGCCATTTCCCCAGGCGGTGGCCACTGCCGAGAGCTATTATCTGACCTGGCCGCGAACGAGTCCGCAGGCGCGGCACGTACGAGCGTTGGGCGAATTTTTGCTGGCGCTGGTGCCGCAACTACCGCTACACGGTGTTGATTATTTGTATGACTAATGATGGTGCGCGACGTCGTGCCGATGCTCGGCAAATACCCGTTCAGCCATGAAGTCGATGAACACGCGCAAGCATGACGGCATTGCGCGCTTTATGACCGGTGTGCTGGTGTTGATCGGTCTGGCCTTGTTGATTGCCGGGGGTGCGCATCGTCACGGCTTTGCACCGGGCGCGCGAGCAGTCGGCTAGGGTAGAATCGCCCTACAGACAGTTGTTCAGAGGTTGCAGCGGTGGAGTTACAGCAGGGCTTTGTCCTGACCCGGCATTGGCGTGATACCCCGGCAGGCACCTGCGTCGAATTCTGGTTGGCCACCGATCAAGGTCCGCGACGCTTGAGCATACCGCTGCAGACCTCTGTCGCCTTTATTCCCGAGGTTCATCGTCAACAGGTCCAGGCATTACTGCGTGGTGAGCGTGGCGTCGAATTGCGGCCACTGGCGCTGCGGGACTTCGAACAACGGCCGGTGCTTGGTTTGTACTGCCACCAGCATCGCCAATTAATGCAATTGGAAAAGCGCTTGCGTGCGGCCGGGGTGCAGATCTACGAGGCCGACATAAAGCCGCCTGAACGCTATCTGATGGAGCGCTTCATTACCGCTGGGGTCAGCTTCAGCGGCATCCCGGACGAGCGGGGGGGGTTCCAGAATGCGCATCTGAAACCGGCCCCTGACTATCGGCCGACGCTAAAACTGGTGTCGCTGGACATCGAAACCACCGAGCGCGGCGAGCTTTATTCCATCGCCCTGGAAGGCTGCGGCCAGCGCCAGGTGTATATGCTCGGTCCCGAGAATGGTGACGCCCAAGGCATCGATTTCGACCTTGAGTATTGCGACAGTCGCGCGCAATTGCTTGAACGTTTGAATCGCTGGATGGCGGTGCACGATCCCGACGCGATCATTGGCTGGAACCTGGTGCAATTCGACTTGCGCGTCCTGCAGGCCCACGCTGAACAGCTCAAGGTTCCCCTAAGCCTTGGGCGGGGCGGTGAGGCAATGGAGTGGCGCGCACATGGCAGCCGTGCGCACTTTTTTGCCGGCGCCAGTGGGCGGTTGATCATCGATGGTATCGAAGCGCTGCGCTCGGCCACCTGGAGCTTCCCCTCCTTCAGTCTGGAAAATGTCGCGCAAACCCTGCTCGGCGAGGGCAAGGCCATCGATACCCCATACCAACGAATGGATGAGATCAACCGCATGTTCGCCGAGGACAAGCCGGCACTTGCACGCTACAACCTCAAGGATTGCGAGTTGGTCACGCGAATTTTCGCCAAGACTCAGCTGCTGACCTTCCTGCTTGAACGGGCCACGGTAACCGGCTTGCCGGTCGATCGCAGTGGCGGCTCGGTGGCGGCGTTCTGTCATCTCTACATTCCCTTGATGCACCGCCAGGGCTTTGTCGCGCCGAACCAGGGCGAGCGCCCGGACGAAGCCAGTCCTGGCGGCTTTGTCATGGACTCCCGACCCGGTCTGTACGAGTCGGTGTTGGTGCTCGATTACAAAAGCCTGTACCCCTCGATTATCCGCACGTTTCTTATCGATCCACTGGGATTGGTCGAGGGCCTGCGTGAGCCGGGTGATGACACCTCGGTACCCGGCTTTCGCGGGGCGCGGTTTTCTCGAACGCGCCATTGTTTGCCGGCTATTGTCGAGCGGGTCTGGCAGGGCCGCGAGAGCGCCAAGCGCGAGCACAACGCGCCGTTGTCCCAGGCCTTGAAGATCATCATGAACGCGTTCTACGGTGTGCTAGGTTCCAGTGGCTGCCGCTTCTTCGATCCGCGTCTGGCTTCGTCGATCACCCTGCGCGGGCACGAAATCATGCGTCGCACTCGCGAGTTGATCGAGGCTCAGGGTTACACGGTGATCTATGGCGATACCGACTCCACCTTCGTCTGGCTCAAGGGTGCTCACAACGAGGCCGACGCCGATGTCATTGGCCGTCGCTTGGTGGCGCAGGTCAATCAGTGGTGGTGCGAGCATTTGCGCGATGCCTATCAGCTCGACAGCGCCTTGGAACTGCAATATGAGACGCACTACAAGCGCTTTTTGATGCCGACCATCCGTGGGACTGAAGAGGGCAGTAAGAAGCGCTATGCAGGGTTGGTCCAGCGTGGGGACGGGCTTGAAGAGATGATTTTCAAGGGCCTGGAAAGTGTGCGTACCGACTGGTCGCCACTGGCTCGCCAGTTTCAGCAAGTGCTCTACGAGCGCATTTTTCGCAGGCAACCTTACCAGGCCTACATACGCGAGTACGTGCGCCAAACCCTCGCAGGTGAACTGGACGAATTGCTGATCTATCGCAAGCGCTTGCGTCGGCCGCTGGCGGACTACCAGCGCAATGTGCCGCCTCATGTGCGGGCGGCGCGCATGGCCGATGAATTCAACCAGCGTCAGGGGCGGCCACGGCAGTACCAGAACGGCGGCTGGATCAGCTACGTAATGACTGTTGCTGGGCCCGAACCCCTGGAAACCCGGAACAGTGCCATCGATTACGATCACTACCTGACCCGGCAACTGCAACCGGTGGCGGATGCCATCCTGCCATTTGTTCAGGACGACTTCACGGCCCTGATCGATCGGCAGATGGGCTTGTTCTAGCGCAGCTGTTACTCGCCCCGAATCAACCCCAGCGCCAACATCAGCCAAGCTGCCGCTGCCAGGGCAGTTGCCGTGCGAACGTGGTTCCAGCGATTCCAACTCGGCACATAGCGATGCCATGCTGCTGCAGCTTCGCTACTGGCGGGGTCGAGACGGGCGAGGGTCTGGTTTTTCGGCACGTTGAACAGCAGCGTCACTAGCACATTGCCCGCCAGGTATAGCGCGCTGCCAATCGCCATGCACAGGCTGCCCGGTAACGGCCAGCGCTGATAGGCCCAGACCAGCAGCGCGATACTGGTAAGCGCGGTGCCGAAGAACAAGGCCAGGAACAACCGGTTGATCACCACCTGGTTGATCGACTGCATCGCCGCCACCGCGCTCTGCTCGGGGATGCGCTCCAGTGCTTTCATGACAAAGTTGGAAAAGGCGAAGAACAGCCCACCCATCAGGCCACAGCCGAGGGCGGTGGCAAGGATCAGCAACAACAGCAAGGTATCAACGACGCTCATGGTCCAGTCCTTCGGCGGTGGCAGGGGCAAGCGTGGCGGACAGCCATCAGCTATCCTCAGTCTCAGATGTCAGCCTGTTCTGGACATGCCCAAGGATTTACATGGAAACCGCAAGTTACCTTTGAGCTGTCCACGGATTTCGTCCTGTAGTTTAGGCTCGCACCTCAGATCTTTCGACGCGATCTGTAGTCTTTGATGCATGGAACTTGAAGGAGATGCGCATGCTCGTACGGTCACTGACCCTCGCCACCTTGATGGCCATTGCTGGAACGGTCTTCGCCGCCAACAGTGATCCCAGTCCTTTGGAACAGGATCTGAACAAGGCCCGTCCACTGATAGTCATTGCACCCAGTACCGCAGACCCTACCCTTCGCGGTCTGAACGAAGCCCTGAACGACCCGGCTACCAAGGCGGCATTCCAGGAGCGCAACCTGGTGCTGTACAGCATTGCCGGAATGATAGGCAAACGCGAAGACAAGTTCCTCGATCAGCAGGCAACCATGGCGCTGATACGTGAGTTCAAGTTCAGCGCTGCCGACACGGTGATTACGCAAGTGGTGCTGGTAGGCAAAGATGGCGAAAAACATCGAATCGAGCACACCGGCACCCTGGAGCCAAAGGCAATCTTTGATGCAGTCGATGCCCTGCCTGCCGAAGAAAAAGCCATCGTTGCCCCGACAGTGGCGGAGCAGAAACAGGCCGCTTCTGCAACCAACAAGGACGGAAAGCCCGCCAAGCCAAGCAAACCGGCCAAGCCCTTACCGCCGCCAAAGCCACTTGAGGATTGAGCTCCCTCAACTACAACCGGTAAGTGCAGGGTTGCCCCTCAGTCGCCGGTCTGAACCTGCAGCATCAGCTTTCCATCGATGTCCCGAATCAGGCCGCTGGCCAGCAGCAGGGGCAGCAGGCGCTTGTGCAATTGCGCTTCGACAAAGGCGCGCAAGGTGTCCAGGTCGAGCTCGCCCGGCACTACCAAGTCGGCTTTGGTGTACGACAGCCAGGCTTTTTTGAGCACCATCAGCACATCACTGCCCGAGGTGGTGGCGAAGCGTCGATGCAACCTTTGCCCGGCCAGCTCGAAGGTGTGGGCGTGTTCGTACCCGGTTTCGTCGCCAGCGCCAGCCTGGCAGCGGCTGCAGCGGCATGGGCCGTCGCCGAAGGCCTTGTGCAGGTAGGTATTGAAGTCTACGACGGGTTTGAGGCTCAGGCGCTTGTCGACTTCGAAAAGATCCGAGGTCAGGTGTTGTTCAGCAGTCAATGTGTTTTCCCTGATTAGTCTAGGCGGGGGCGCACAATACCAGTCTTTGGAGGTGCCGGATGTCGACGCGAAGGGGATTTTTCTGTGAGAGTCCTTTACCCTAGGCGCCCGCGCGCGTCAGCAGACGCCGATCTATCCGCCGTTGGAGTTCAAGCATGTACAAGCACACAGCCACCGTGACCGTTAGCGCCGAGCAGCGCGATGATGTCGAGGCGGTCGAGAACCCGGGGATCAAGATCGGCCTGGAAGCTGTCACCGAAACCCTGAAGAAGGTCCACTTCACCGGCGCCCTGGCAGCCCCCGACAGCCCGACGCATATCTGTGTAACCCTGGACAACGGCCTTACCTACTACGGCCCAATCGTCAATGGCCATGCGGAGCTGGAGTTCGGCTGGATCGCTTTTGAATGCGACATGCTCACCCCTGAAGAGTTGGGCCTGTAAGCATCGCATCAATGGCTGACGGGTAGCCCTTCATCCCCTCGGCGAACGGCAATCGTTGCGGGGGGTATCCTGTAGGTTGCAGGCAAAATCCGGTTGCTGTGCGGGGAGTGCATGAGATGAACGGCCACCCTGAAAACGACTCCCAGGATGAACTCGATATGATGGCTTCGGAGTACGAGCTTGGCTCGCTGGGAGCAGGTCCGCGCCCCGAAGTTGAACACCACTTGAGTCATGATGCCGAGTTACAGGCGGCGATCGACTCCTGGGAGCAGCGTTTGCTGGTGCCGGCAGAACCGCCCCGTGTTCAGTTATCCCGCCTTGGCGTATGGCCACGAATCAAGCGCTGGTGGCATCCTTCAGGCTGAATCAGTCAAGGTTCGCCAGGCAGCGTTCCAGAATATCCAGGCCTTCGTTCAATACCTCGGGTTCAATGGTCAGTGGCGCAAGCAGGCGAATGATGTGCCGTGCCTTGCCGCTTGGCATCAGCAGCAGCCCGGCATCCCGCGCTGTTGCAAGCAACTGGGTGAGTTGCGCCGAGGCCGGCGCGCCCTTGGCGTCGATCAGTTCGATCCCGCGCATCGCGCCGGTACCGGTCAGGCGACCCAGATAGGGCGAAAGCTGCTGGGCTTTCCAGCGTTGATAGCGACTCTCAATGGTGGTTTCCTGCAGCTCGCCCCAGTCGGCAAGGTTGCTGTCGGTCATCGTATCCAGGGTTGCCAGGGCGGCGGCGCATGCCATCGGGTTGCCTGAGTAGGTTCCGCCCAGGCCACCTTTGGGCAGGCAGTCGAGCAGCGCCTTGCGCCCGACCACGGCGCCCAGTGGCATGCCGCCGGCGATGCTCTTGGCCAGCAAAAGCAGGTCTGGCTCGATGCCCAGACGTGAAAAGGCGAAGCGCTGGCCGGTTCGGCCAAAGCCTGACTGGATCTCGTCGATGATGATCAAGATGCCGTGGGCATCGCAAAGCGTGCGCAATGCCTGGGCAAACGCGGGTTCCATGGCCAGGAAGCCAGCTTCGCCCTGGACCGGTTCGAAAATCACTGCAGCCACTTCATTGACATCGATTTCGACGCTGAACAGGCGTTGCAGTGCTTGCAGAGCCTGGTCGCTGCTGACGCCGGTGTCGACGCTGGGGAAGGGCAGGTGATAAACCGGCCCTGGCAGCACGCCAACCCGTTGTTTGTAAGGGGCGACCTTGCCGTTGAGGTTCAAAGTGGCCAGGGTGCGGCCATGAAAACCGCCATCGAAGGCGATGATCGCTGTTTTACCGGTGGCACCCCGGGCAATTTTCAGGGCGTTCTCCGCCGCTTCTGCACCACTGTTGGTGAGCATCCCGCTTACGGGGTAGGAGACCGGTACAAAGTCCGTTAGGCGCGCCATCAAGTCGATGTACGGCTGGTGCCCGGCAGCATTGAACGCATAGTGAGTGAGTCGTGTAGCTTGATCCTGGATGGCTGCGACAATGCCTGGGTTGCAATGGCCCAGGTTCAATACGCCTATACCTGCGACAAAATCAATATAACGTTTGCCGTTGCTGTCCCATACTTCCGCGTTTTTGCCGTGCGAGACGGTGATCGGGTGGACTACGGATATGGACTGGCTGATATATTCGTGACTCATGTGCGCGCGGGCTCCGGCAAGTTAAGTTGATATATAAGCGACGCCGCAGTGCTGAGCGCAAACGAATTAAACGATTGCGATTATTCCTGAAATTCTTGAAGTGTTACTTGTTGCCTTACCCGCTCGCGGATCCACTGCACAAACGCTCGCACCTTGGGGACTTCGGCTGCGTGTTCGGCGTGAGCAAGAAAGTAAGATCCTTCGCTTGGCTTGGCGTGTTGCCAGGCGAGCACCAATTTGCCTTCAGCCAGCTCCTCCGCCACCAGATAGTGCGGAATCAGGGCAATGCCGCAGCCTGCCTGGGCGGCACGAATACACATGGAAAAAGTGTCGAAGCGTGGGCCGTGGTAACTGTTTTCGCTGTGCAGACCCTGGTCGTGGAACCATTCGTGCCAGGCTTCCGGCCGCGAGGTGCATTGCAGCAAACGCTGTGCGGTAAGCGTGCCGGCACTGTCGAAAGCATGCAGGGCGAGCAGTTGAGGGGAGCATACGGGTACCACGTTTTCGTTGAACAACTCGATGCAGGTTGCCCCGGGCCAGGTGCCCTGACCGAAGAAAAAGGCGATGTCGGCCTTGGCCTGGACCAGGTCAAAGGGCTCCAGCGCATTGCGAACATCGAGATGGATTCGCGGGTGGCACTCTCCAAAACCTTTAAGGTTAGGGACCAGCCAGCGTTCGCCGAAGGTCGGTTGGGTGGCGATACGCAGCACTTCAGTCTCGCCGCCGTAGCTCAAGATGTAACGGCTGGACATATCCAGCTGGACCAGAATTGTGTTCACCTGCGCCAGGTACAGGGCACCGGCCGGCGTCAGGTGCAGGCGCCGGCGAATGCGCTGGAACAACGGGTGGCTGAGCATCTCCTCCAGTTGCGCAACTTGTTTGCTCACCGCGCTCTGGGTCAGGTGCAGCTCTTGCGCTGCGCGAGTGAAGCTCAGGTGCCGGGCGGCGGCTTCAAAGCACTGCAGCGCGGTGGTCGAGGGCATCAGGCGTTTGGACATGATTGAGTGTTCCGGCGAAAAAAGCGTGAGATCATTCCGTTAAGGAATTATGTTTTTCTAAAAGGTCGTTTGTGAGTGACGGTCCTATAGATTAATACTGACCCGCGTCAAGGATTTCAACTGAAATTAGCAGTAAGCGAAATAGCCTCGACGAGCAACTAACTGATCGCGTTTGCGTGTTTTTGAATTTATTGATAATTGCATGAGTTCTAGTGTTTGGATGAACTTTACTGCGGCGTGGGACGCGCCTCCGATAATAATAAGCGCCACTCTTCCAATAACAATTTCTGCTCTAACCCTGTCGCTGCCCTTGCTCGGCATCGACATACCCAGTTGAGGGTTGAACATGGCATCGCTACAACAAAAGAAACAGCGTTCGCTGCAGCACGGATTGACATCCCGTCAGGTGTCGATGATTTCCATAGCCGGCATTATCGGTGCCGGGCTGTTCATCGGTTCATCCACCGCCATCGCAACGGCGGGCCCCGCCATTCTCATCTCCTACGCCATGACCGGCCTGCTGGTGCTGCTGGTGATGCGCATGCTGGGTGAAATGGCCATTGCCAACCCCAACAGTGGCTCGTTCTCGACCTACGCAAGCCAAGCCATCGGTCCTTGGGCGGGCTTTACCATTGGTTGGCTGTACTGGTGGTTCTGGGTACTGATCATTCCGGTGGAAGCGATAGCCGGCGCCGACATCCTGCATGCCTATTTCCCCGGAGTGCCTTCCTGGTTGTTCGCCTTCCTGATCATGATCGTGCTGTCATGCACCAATCTGATTAGCGTGAAAAACTTTGGTGAGTTCGAATACTGGTTCGCGCTGATCAAAGTAATAGCCATTCTGGCGTTCATTGTCGTCTGCACCCTGGCGGTGTTCGGTGCCTGGCCGATGGCGCAACAAACCTCCGGAGTCAGCCAGCTATGGGCCAACGGCGGTTTCATGCCCAATGGTTTTGGTGCTGTGTTGGGAGGGGTGTTGATCACTATCTTCTCGTTCTTCGGCGCTGAGATCGTCACGATTGCCGCGGACGAAACCGAGAACCCCAAGGAAAAAATTCGCAAGGCCACAAACCTTGTGGTCTACCGTATCGCCATCTTCTATATCGTCTCGATCTTCTTCATCGTCTCGCTGGTGGCCTGGAACGATCCGCAGCTCAAGGCCGTGGGTTCCTTCCAGCGTGTACTAGAGGTGCTCAACGTGCCGGGGGCCAAAATGTTGGTCGACCTGGTGGTGCTGGTGGCCGTGACCAGTTGCATGAACTCGGGCCTCTATACGGCTTCGCGGATGCTGTATTCGCTCGGCGCTCGGGGTGAAGCACTGCCCATGACCAAGCGCATTTCTGGCAATGGCGTGCCCACCGTAGCAGTAATACTCTCGACCTTTGCCGGGTTTGCCGGTTGCTTGGTCAACTATGTATTCCCCGGTAAAGTCTTCGGTTTCTTGCTCTCGACCACAGGCGCGATTGCCCTGCTGGTGTACCTGGTTATCGCCGTATCGCAACTGCGCATGCGCGCCATCACTGACCGTGAAGGCACCGAGCTTGCGTTCAAGATGTGGCTGTTCCCATGGTTGACCTGGCTGGTGATCGGCCTGATCGTGACCGTGCTGGGCTACATGTTGATCAGCCCAGCCTACCGCTACGAAACCTTGATGACCGCGGGTGTGACCCTGGCGATCCTGTTGATATCCCTGAGCCGTCGCAAGGCCGTTGCCAATGACTTTTCAGATCGGTCGCTGACATCAGGTAGCCGCGTCTAGTCCGTACCTCTGCAATGCGCAAAAGCCCATGACCCGTTCATGGGCTTTTGCGTTGTGCAGCGGTACTATCAGCCACGCTTTCCCTCCAATACAGACAACCAGGAAGCTTATGAACAACGCTCTGCTATCCGTTCAGGAACTGGCCGCCCCCGAGGGCGTCTGCTATGGCTGCGGCTGCTCCCATCCCAGTGGCCTGCACTTGCAAAGCCATTGGCATGAGGATGGTATCCACCTGATCTGCCGGCATTCGCCCGACAGCACCTTTCTCGGCTGGCCGGGACTGGTCTACGGTGGGCTGTTGGCCATGCTGGTCGATTGCCATTCCAACTGGACTGCCATGGCCTATCACTACCGCGCCGAGGGGCGCGAGCCGGGGAGCCTGCCACGTATCGACTGTGTGACTGGGCAATTGAGCCTGACTTACCTCAAGCCCACGCCAATGGGCGTCGAGCTGTTGCTCAAGGCCAGGGTCGAAGGCGAGGTCGGGCGCAAGAGTCGGGTAGTGTGCGAGGTCTGGGCCGATGATGTGCTGACCGTGAGTGCCGACTCGGTATTCGTGCGGGTCGACACCGAGAAGCTCAAGCACAAGGCCCACGGTCAAGTCTGAAGCAGCGGTTACAGCGCCTTAGCGCAGGCGTTCGACCATCTGCCCAAGCACATCGAGCACGGCGCTTGCCAGTTCCCGCGAGCGCAGGCCGTTCCAGCCGGTTTCCGGGTTGGGGGCGTCGTCGTGATCCTTGAATGGCATCTCCAGAGTCAGGGACAGGCAATCAAAGCTCTGCCCGACACTGTTGGCGCCCAGGGTCAAATTGGCCTGGCCTGGCGCTGAGCGGGGATACCCCTGTACTTGCTGGAAGTCGACGGTGCGTTTGCACAAGTTGTCGCGAAAGGTTTTTTCCAGTTCGCCAAGGCGTGGGGTGAAACCTGGGTTGCCTTCGCACCCTGCGGTGAATACATGGGGAATTTCCTCGTCGCCGTGCACATCGAGGAACATATCGACGCCCTGTTGTTTCATCTGCATCTGGGCAAACAATACCTCGGGGCTTCTGTCGGTATTGGCTGATTGCCAGGCGCGGTTGAGGTCCTGGCCTGCGGCATTGGTGCGCAAGTGGCCGCGGAAAGCGCCGTCGGGGTTCATATTGGGGATCAGATACAAGTTAGCCTGTTCGAGCAGCGCTTGTACGGTTGGATCGTTATGCTGCAGGCGGTCGATCACGCCCTCCATGAACCATTGCGCCATGTGCTCGCCCGGATGTTGCTGGGCGATAATCCAGATCTTGCGTTTGCCCTGGCCACCGTCGCCGGCACGCAGCAGAGGAATATCGCGACCATCGAGGCTGCGGCCTGTTGCCAGCAACTCCACGCCAGGCAGGCTGATTGCGCGTTCGATCAGTTGGTTGTGGCGGGCGCGGGTGTAGGGTTCGAAGTAGGCGAACCAGGCCTGTGGCTGCTCAGCCTGCAGATCAAAGCTCAGCGCCTTGCCGTCGAACTGGGTCGGTATGCGGAACCATTGCTGTTGGTCGTAGGAGGCAACTGCCTGATAGCCCGCCCAGGCATTCTTATAGGAGGACTGACCCGCGTTCTCCAGAACGAATCTATGTTGCTGGCCTGGGGTCAAGCCGCTGACCTTGAAGTGGAACCACTGAAAATGTTCGCTGCAGGTGTCGGGGCGAATGGCCAGGCGCGTGTGTCGCGGATCACTGGCGTCGTTGATGAGAATGTTACCGGTATCGAAGTCGCAATCGATGTGCAGGGTAGACAGCGTCACGGTCATCACCAGGCTCCTGTAGAGTTGTTGTCAGCCTAACTCTACACGCCTGGCTCACGACCAGAAACCAATCGCTGCCATGGCTGCCAGGGCCAGGCCGATGGCGACCGAGCAACCGCCTACTGTCAACGCTGCCCGAGGCTGGCGATACCAGCCGTCGTGTCCCAATTGCCTGGCTGGGGCCAACAGCGCCCGCCAGCACAGTTCAGTGGCGTGGAATGCTTCACGGTGCGCGGCGTCAGTGTCGAGCCAGCGTCGAAAGTCGATGCGTTCACTGGCGGTCACTTGCGGACTTTGCAGGCGCACATACCATTGGCCGGCGGTACTCGCCACGGCGTCATGCTCGCGGCGAACGCTCTGCAGGGCCTGGTTCATGTGGCGCTCCACGGTAAGCGCCGGCAGCTCCAGGCGTTCGGCGATGGCGGCAAAGCTCAACTGGTCGAGGCGACTCAGGAGTACCACCTGCTGGACGCGGCGTGGCAGCCGTTTCAATTGCTCCAGCACCGAATTGTCAGCGATGTCCTGAATGTGGGGGTGATGCTCAAGGGGCAGCAGCAGACGGGTCATTTACAAGCTCCTTGCGAGGTGGGGGAGGGGGCGTCCTCCTTGACGCGACAACAGCTTAAGCTTAACGAGATTGATTCTCAAGTGCTAATTCTGCAAAGCGCTTTCACATGCTTCACCCTGCGACATTCATTTGCTATCATCGCTGCCATTCAAGCAACACCCGCCTTCATTAGCCTGAAGAGCCAAAAAAAAGACCCGGCAAAAAGCCGGGTCAAAAACCGTGATTAGCCTGATGAGGAGATAATCTGAGAGTCCGACCTAAGGGCTTTCAGTTTATCCAACCAGTCTCGCGACCAGTTTTGAGCAATAATAATCGTTATCATTTGCAAGTCAAATGAATTTTATGTAATTCGGTAAAAAACTTTTACCGAACCCGCTCCCTCATTCAATGAACGACGCTAGCGCCGTTCTTGAAGCGACTCCCCACGTTTCTTCCTCGTTTGATCAACATTGTTGAGGCGCACTTGGTAGGTGCTCAAGCACGGTCCTGGCCGTGTTGATCATGTGCACCACCGCCAGCGTCAGATCCCGTTGCGTGCCCTGCAAGCCATTGGCCGACTCACTCGCAGTGGCGGCGGCCCAGCGCAGCAATTGGGCGACATGCTCGTTTGCCTGGGCTTCATTCATGCCCTCGCGCGGTACCAGCCAGGATGTATGGGCTGAGTTGGCAGGCGGGGTCGGGTTCAGGTAGAAATCCAAGGCGCGCCGAGCAGCGTCGCTGTTACTCAAAGATTCGTTATCCAGGACAAGGTCCTTGTCAGAAGCGGTCTGTTTCATCCGGCTGCCTACCTTGTGAGTGAGCTAATTAACGTCGCACTTGATAATAATACGTTTCGTATTTGCTTCTAATGATTAAATACTACAATTTGTGTATTGAGAGCTGAAGGGCAGTCCGTATCGTGCCAGCGATGGATAATTGGACTGATCTGGTCAAGGCCAGAATGCGTGAGATAAAGCTCACGCAGGAAAAACTCGCCGAACGCATCGGTGTCACGCAAGGGGCTGTGGGTCACTGGTTGCGCGGTGAGCGCCATCCCAAACTCTGGGTGCTGAATCAGATCCTCGTCGAGGTGGGTTTTGCGCCGCTGCGGATAGTGGATGCCAATGAGTTGCGCGAAATCAGCGGGACCTATGGCGCATCGGAATTTCCCGCGGCGATAACCGGTGCCGATGGCAAGCGTCATGAGTTTTATTTTCGTTATCCCATCTTGAGTTGGGACAACCTGGACGAGGTTGACATTGCGCCGGGCCGTGAGCTGCAGGCGAGTGATTATGCGGCGCAGGGTCGTGGGTATTGGCTGAAGGTCGAAAGCGACGCAATGACTGCGCCGGTGGGCTTGAGCGTGCCGCAAGGCATGTTGATTCTGGTGGATACCGATGTTGTGGCCGAAACCGGCAAGTTGCTGATCACACGTTCACCCGACAGCCCCGTCGCGGTGTTCCGTCAGTTGATCGAGGAGGGTGGTCAGCGCTATCTGAAGCCGCTCAACCCGACCTATCCAAAGGCCTTGTACACCGAGCAGACACACGTGCTTGGCGTTGTGGTGCAGGCGTTGGCGAAATTTTGATGCAGTTGGCTTTATCGCGGCGCAAGGCCGCTCCTACAGGCTGGTAGGAGCGGCCTTACCCGCGATTAAGTCGCAGATGTCAGCTTTCTTCCAGCTCCACCAACACCGCGCCGTCACTGACCATATCGCCTTCCTGGCAAAACAGTGCCTTGACGGTCCCGGCCTGGGCCGCCCGAATGCTGTGCTCCATTTTCATCGCTTCAAGTACCACCAACTGAGCGCCAGCCTCGACCGTCTGGCCGACTTCGACCAATACCCGTACGATGCTGCCATTCATCGGCGCACTCAGGCCCCCCTGATGGCTGTGACTGGCATCGGCTTCGGCAATTGGGTCGTAGCGGGTAACAGCGTGCAGTTCGCCATCCCATTGCAGGTACAGCGTGTCGCCACGGCGGACTGCCAGGTGCCGCAGGCGCAGGCCGTTGTCCTCTACCTGCAAGTGCTCGCCTGCAAGTTTCAGCGTTGATGGGGCTGTGTGGGACAGGCTCAGTGCCTCGGTCTGCCCGTTGCAGTTCAAATGCAGGTTGATGTGTGCTGGCATGCCGGCACGAAAACCGCTGTTGGCAGCCCACGGTGAAAAGCGGTCGTCCGGGCGCGGCGCCAAAGGCTGGCTCTGGATATACGCTTCAGCCGCCGCTTGCCAGAATTGTGCAGGTAAAGGTTGTGGTGCCGGGAGCAGTTGCTCCTGATAGCGGGGGATGAACCCGGTATCGAGTTCGGCATCGGCAAACGCCGGGTGGGCAAGGATGCGTCGCAGGAAGGCAATGTTGGTCTTCAAACCGCCAATGGCAAACTCGTCAAGCATTGCCAACAAACGCAGGCGCGCCTGTTCGCGGGTCTGGCCCCAGGCGATCAGCTTGCCCAGCATCGGATCATAGAACGGCGAGACGTTATCGCCTTCGCTGACCCCGCTGTCGACCCGACGACCTTCTCCCGGTGCGGATTCGCGATACAGCACTAGGTTGCCGGTGGCCGGCAGGAAGTCATTGGCCGGATCTTCGGCGTATAGCCGTACTTCAATGGCGTGGCCATTGAGGGGGACTTGCTCCT
Organism: Pseudomonas arcuscaelestis; assembly: GCF_016881005.1. Taxonomy (GTDB): domain Bacteria; phylum Pseudomonadota; class Gammaproteobacteria; order Pseudomonadales; family Pseudomonadaceae; genus Aquipseudomonas; species Aquipseudomonas arcuscaelestis. The sequence goes on from NZ_JACOPV010000003.1 coordinate 77,423, forward strand.
GCGTGATCGGCAACGCCTCGCCACACGCGACACGGATCTGCCAGGCCACCAGGTCCAGGCCGGTAATGGCCTCGGTGACCGGGTGTTCGACTTGCAGGCGCGTGTTCATCTCCATGAAAAAGAACTCGCCGCGTGCGTCGAGCAGAAACTCCACGGTGCCTGCTCCCACATAGCCGATGGCCTGTGCGGCCTTGACCGCAGCCTCGCCCATGGCCCGGCGCTGGGCGCTGCTCAAGCCCGGGGCTGGGGCTTCCTCGACAACTTTCTGATGGCGGCGCTGAATCGAGCAGTCGCGTTCGTTGAGATACAGGCAATTGCCGTGCTGGTCGGCAAACACCTGTATTTCCACGTGGCGTGGCTTGAGTACATATTTTTCCACCAGCATGCGTGCGTCGCCAAACGAGGACTGTGCCTCGCGCTGGGCCGACGCCAGGGCCTCGGCCAATTGGCTTTCGCTCTCGACGACTTTCATGCCCTTGCCGCCGCCGCCAGCGGTGGCCTTGAGCAGGACCGGATAGCCGATCTTTTCAGCCGCGGCGCGGAAGGTTTCCAGGTCCTGGGCTTCGCCGTGGTAGCCAGGCACCAGTGGCACGCCGGCTTTCTCCATCAGCGCCTTGGCTGCCGATTTGCTGCCCATGGCGTCGATGGCACTGGCCGGTGGGCCGAGGAAGATCAGCCCGGCTTGTTCGATGGCGCGGGCAAAACCTGCGTTTTCCGAGAGAAAACCGTAGCCTGGGTGAATCGCCTGGGCGCCGCTGGCTTTCGCTGCTGCCAGCAGTTTGTCGATGTCCAGGTAACTGTCGGCGGCTTTGGCGCCACCCAGGTCGACGCGAATATCGGCTTCGCGGCTGTGGCGGGCGTCACGGTCGGTGGCACTGTGGACCGCGACGGTTGTCAGGCCCAGTGCCTTGGCAGTGCGCATGACGCGGCAGGCAATTTCGCCGCGGTTAGCGACCAACAATGTGGTCAAGGCTGTGCGAGTCATGGGCGCGGCTCCTTGTTCGACGGTTCGGCCTGCCAGGCTGGGCTGCGTTTTTCCAAAAAGGCGCGCAAACCTTCCTGCCCTTCGGGGCTGACCCGGATGCGTGCGATGGCGTTCTCGCAATAGCGGCGCAGCGCCGGGGTCAGCTCGCCGTGACCGACTTCGCGCAGCAGCTCTTTGCTGGCGCGCATGGCTTGCGGGCTATTGAGCAATAGATTGTCGATCCACTGGGCAACGGCCTGTTCCAGCTCAGCGCCAGGGTAGGCTTCGGCGAGCAGGCCCAGTTCGCGCGCACGCTCACCACTGAAGCGTTCGGCGGTCAGCGCATAGCGCCGCGCAGCACGCTCGCCCATGGCCTGGACCACGAACGGGCTGATTACCGCCGGCGCCAGACCGATGCGTACTTCAGACAGACACAGCTGTGCATCGCTAGCGCCGATGGCCATGTCGCAGCAGCTGATCAGGCCCAGCGCGCCACCAAAGGCTGCGCCCTGCACCACCGCCAGGGTCGGAACCTTGAGCTTGGCCAGGTTGTACATCAACTCTGCCAGCTCGCGGGCATCATCAAGATTGGTGTTGTAGTCCAGCGCAGCCGACTGCTGCATCCAGGCCAGGTCGGCACCGGCGCTGAAGTGTCGGCCACGACCGCGCAGCAGGACAAAGCGCAACGCCGCGTCGCCGGCGATGTCGTCGATGGCCAGGATCAGCTCGCGGATCATCTGCGCATTGAACGCATTGTTCTTGTCTTCCCGGCTCAGCCACAAGGTGGCGAAACCACGGGGGTCCTTGATCAATTCAAGGGTAGTGAAGTCGCTCATGGTCACATCCGGAAAATGCCGAAACGGCTTTGCTCGATCGGGGCGTTGAGTGCTGCGGACAGCGCCAGGCCAAGGATGTCGCGGGTTTGAGCCGGGTCTATGACACCGTCATCCCACAAGCGGGCGCTGGAGTAGTACGGGTGGCCCTGATGCTCGTATTGGTCGAGGATCGGTTGCTTGAGGCGCGCTTCGTCCTCGGCACTGAACGGATGCCCACTGCGTTCGCTCTGTTCGCGCTTGACCTGGGCCAGCACACCTGCGGCCTGCTCGGCACCCATCACGCCGATGCGCGCATTCGGCCACATCCATAGAAAACGCGGGTCGTAGGCGCGGCCACACATGCCGTAGTTTCCCGCTCCGAAACTGCCACCGACGATTACGGTGAACTTCGGTACTTGCGCGCAGGCCACTGCCGTCACCAGCTTGGCGCCGTGCTTGGCGATACCGCCGGCCTCGTACTTCTGCCCGACCATGAAGCCGGTAATGTTCTGCAGGAACAGCAGTGGGATACCCCGCTGGCACGCAAGCTCGATAAAGTGCGCGCCTTTTTGCGCCGCTTCGGCGAACAGGATGCCGTTGTTGGCCAGGATCGCAATGGGGTAGCCGTGCAGGTGGGCGAAGCCACACACCAGGGTCGTACCGAACAGAGCCTTGAACTCATCGAACACCGAGCCATCCACCAGGCGGGCGATCACCTCCCGCACGTCGAACGGTTGCTTGGCGTCGGCTGGCACAACGCCGTACAGCTCTTGAGCGTCATACAGCGGGGCGATCGGGGTCTGTTGCGCAAGGGTGCCCAGCTTGTGCCAGTTGAGGTTGGCGATGCAGCGCCGGGCGATCGCCAGGGCATGGTCATCGTTGTCGGCGTAGTGGTCGGCGACGCCACTGGTCTTGCAGTGAACATCGGCGCCACCGAGGTCTTCGGCGCTGACCACTTCACCGGTGGCGGCTTTCACCAGCGGTGGGCCGGCAAGGAAAATGGTCGCTTGCTGGCGAACCATGATTGCTTCATCAGCCATGGCCGGCACATAAGCGCCACCCGCTGTACAGGAGCCCATGACCACGGCGATCTGAGGAATACCCAGGGCGCTCATGTTGGCCTGGTTGAAGAAGATCCGCCCGAAGTGTTCACGGTCGGGAAACACTTCGTCCTGGCGGGGCAGGTTGGCACCGCCGGAGTCCACTAGGTACAGGCAGGGCAAGCGGTTCTGCAGGGCGATGGCCTGCGCGCGCAGGTGTTTCTTGACTGTCAGCGGGTAGTACGAGCCGCCTTTGACCGTGGCGTCGTTGGCCACAATCATGCATTCGACACCTTCGACCCGGCCGATACCGGCAATGACACCTGCGGCTGGAACATCCTCGCCATACACTTGGTGCGCTGCCAGTTGGCCGATTTCCAGGAACGGCGAGCCGGCGTCAAGCAGGCGGTCGATGCGTTCGCGTGGTAGCAGTTTACCCCGCGAGGTGTGGCGCTCCTGTGCCTTGAGGCCGCCGCCTTGCTGAACGTGAGTCAGCAAGTTACGCAGCGCATTGACCTGCTCGAGCATAGCCGTGCTGTTGTCGGCGAACTCGGCCGAGCGCGGATTGATCTGGGTATGGAGGGTAGCCATGGACGTTATCCTTATGCTCAGCGGGTTTCGTTGAACAGTTCGCGCCCGATCAGCATCCGACGAATTTCGCTGGTGCCGGCACCGATCTCGTACAGCTTGGCATCACGCAGCAAGCGCCCGGCCGGGAACTCGTTGATGTAGCCATTGCCACCGAGAATCTGGATCGCTTCCAGGGCCATCTGTGTCGCCCGTTCGGCGGTGTAGAGGATTACCCCGGCAGCGTCCTTGCGGGTGGTCTCGGCGCGGTCGCAGGCCTGGGCCACGGCGTACAGGTAGGCCCGGCTGGCATTGAGCTGGGTGTACATGTCGGCCATCTTGCCCTGGATCAGTTGGAACTCACCGATGCTCTGGCCAAACTGCTTGCGGTCGTGGATGTACGGAACCACCAGGTCCATGCACGCCTGCATGATCCCGGTGGGGCCGCCGGAAAGAACCACGCGCTCATAATCCAGGCCGCTCATCAGCACCTTCACACCGCCATTGAGCGCGCCGAGAATGTTTTCGGCAGGTACTTCGACGTTGTCGAAAAACAGCTCGCAGGTGTTCGAACCGCGCATGCCCAGCTTGTCGAATTTGTTACTGCGGCTGAAACCTTTCCAGTCACGTTCCACGATAAACGCGGTAATACCGTGCGGGCCTTTGTCCAGGTCGGTCTTGGCATAAATCACATAAGTGTTGGCGTCAGGGCCGTTGGTGATCCAGGTTTTGCTGCCGTTGAGCACATAGTGGTCACCGCGCTGTTCGGCGCGCAGCTTCATTGAGACGACATCGGAGCCGGCGTTGGGTTCGCTCATGGCCAGGGCGCCAATGTGCTCGCCGCTGATCAGCTTGGGCAGATATTTGGCTTTTTGCGCGGCAGTGCCGTTGCGGTTGATCTGGTTGACGCACAGGTTGGAGTGGGCGCCGTAGGAGAGGGCGACCGAGGCAGAGCCGCGGCTGATTTCTTCCATGGCAACCACGTGGGCCAGATAACCCAGGCCGGCGCCGCCATACTCTTCACTGACGGTGATGCCCAGCAGGCCCATGTCGCCGAACTTGCGCCACATATCGGCGGGGAACAGGTTGTCCTGGTCAATCTGGGCGGCGCGAGGTGCCAGCTCGGCAGCAACGAAGGACTGGACCTGGTCGCGAAGCATGTCGATGGTTTCGCCCAGGGCGAAGTTCAGGGATGGGTAATGCATGGAGGGCACCTTGTTGTTCTTGAAATTGGGTTACACCGTAGCCCATGCGCTTGCCGCCGTCCTTGTAGGAGCGGCGCAGCGCCAAGGGCTCGGTTCCTGTCTCACCTTTACGTTAACGTAAACATCGTATCGATGATTGTCCAGTCCCTTTTACGTAAACGTAAAGGTGCGCCGGGGATTAATTCGTGGGCGTGGCTATCGTTAAGCTTTTACCGGCGGATCATCACTGGGTGGGTCGCCGACGGGGGGCACAGTCGGCTTGAGCGGCAGTTCGTCGGGATCTTCCTCCGGCACCGGCGGTGGCAGGGTGGGGTCGTCTATGTTTGGGTCCGGGGTTTGCGCTGGGATAGGGATGCTCATGGCCTGACCTCGCTGGTGGGATCTGGGTGAATGGACTCAATGGTTTTCGACTGCAGGCAACGCCATTCGCTCATTTTTTTTTGAACCCCGCGCCGCCCACCCGCTCTGAACTCTTACTGCCACCTCGTAACGGAGCTAGGATCGATGACCCGCGATGAGCCCTTCGAAACCGACCGCACAACCACGGCAAACGACCATCCAGACCAGGCGATCAGCCTGTCCCAGGCGCTGTTGGAACCGCGGATCGTGATCGAGAATACGCTGCCGGTTCTGGACGGCGGCCTGTTTGCGGTCAAGGCGGTGGTCGGTGAAAGGGTCGAGGTCAGCAGTAAGGTTTATGCCGATGGCCATGACAGCTTGGCGGTGATGCTCAATTGGCGTCAGGCCCACAGTCGGCGCTGGCATTGCGTGCCCATGACGTTTCTCGGCAATGATCTGTGGCAGGCTTGGCTGCCGGTCACCGAGCAGGGCAGGCACCTGTTCAGCATCGAAGCGTGGATCGATCCGTTTGCCACGTTTTGCCATGATCTGGAAAAAAAATTCAACGCAGGCGTGCCCGTCTCGCTTGAGTTGCAGGAAGCGTTGCTGCTGCTCGACCACAATATTCAGCGCAGCCAGGGCCTGCTTCGTGAACAACTGCTGGGATTGCGCCTGGCGCTGCCGACTCAGTCGCCAGAGCAACAGGTTGAACGGCTGTTGCACGCCGACACGGCGGTGCTGATGCGTGAGGCCGACCATCGAACTTTCTTGAGTCGCAGCCCGGAATTCCCGTTGGACGTGGAACGCCAGCAAGCGCTGTTCGCCAGTTGGTATGAATTGTTTCCACGTTCGGTGACCGACAGTCCTGAGCGCCACGGCACCTTCAATGATGTCCATGGACGCTTGCCGATGATCCGCGACATGGGCTTTGACGTGCTCTACTTTCCGCCCATTCACCCTATCGGTAAGCGCCATCGCAAAGGGCGCAACAATGCCCTGCAGGCTGCACCGGATGACCCCGGCAGCCCTTACGCAATCGGCAGTGAGGAGGGCGGACACGAGGCGATTCATCCGCAGCTGGGCAGCCGTGAGGATTTCCGCCGCCTGGTCGCAGCGGCCCAGGAGCATGGGCTGGAAATAGCCCTGGACTTTGCCATTCAGTGTTCGCAAGACCATCCCTGGCTCAAGGAGCATCCCGGCTGGTTCTCGTGGCGCCCGGACGGCAGTATCCGCTACGCGGAAAACCCGCCGAAAAAGTACCAGGACATCGTCAATGTCGACTTCTATGCCGCAGAGGCTGTGCCCTCTTTGTGGTTGGCGTTGCGCGATGTGGTGCTCGGCTGGGTAAAGGAAGGGGTGAAGATGTTTCGGGTCGATAACCCGCATACCAAGCCGCTGCCTTTTTGGCACTGGTTGATCGCCAATATTCGCAGCCAGTATCCAGAGGTGATTTTCCTCGCCGAAGCCTTCACCAAGCCGGCAATGATGGCGCGTCTCGGTAAGGTTGGATACTCGCAGAGCTATACCTATTTCACTTGGCGCAACACCAAGCAGGAGCTGCGCGAATATTTCGAGGAACTTAACCAGGCGCCTTGGCGCTATTGCTACCGGCCGAACTTCTTCGTCAATACCCCGGACATCAACCCGTTTTTCCTCCACGAGTCCGGGCGTGCAGGTTTTCTTATTCGCGCGGCACTGGCCACCATGGGTTCGGGTCTATGGGGCATGTATTCAGGTTTCGAGCTCTGTGAAGCGACGCCGATACCGGGCAAGGAGGAGTACATGGACTCGGAGAAGTATGAGATCCGTCCGCGCGACTTCAGCCAGCCCGGCAACATCATCGCCGAAATCGCCCAGCTCAACCGCATCCGCCGGCAGAATCCTGCGTTGCAGACCCATCTAGGCATTGCCTTCTACCATGCCTGGAACGACAACATCCTGTACTTCGGCAAGCGCACTGCCGAACGCGACAACTTCATTCTGATTGCCATCAGCCTTGACCCGCATAACGCCCAGGAGGCGAACTTCGAACTGCCGCTCTGGGAGTTGGGCCTGGACGATAACGCCGACACGCTCGGTGAGGACCTGATGACCGGCCACCGCTGGACCTGGCATGGCAAGACCCAATGGATGCGCATCGAGCCCTGGCACCTGCCGTTCGGTATCTGGCGTATCGAAAAAGCCCAATAGAAAGGAGTCGAACATGGCCAAGCGTACCCGCCCGGCAGCCTTTATCGACGATCCCCTGTGGTACAAAGACGCGATTATCTATCAAGTTCATGTCAAATCGTTCTTTGACTCGAACAACGACGGCATCGGTGATTTTCCAGGCCTGATTGCCAAGCTCGACTACATTGCCGAGCTTGGCGTCAACACCCTGTGGTTGCTGCCGTTCTACCCCTCGCCACGACGTGATGACGGCTATGACATCGCCGCCTACAAAGCCGTGCACAGCGACTACGGCACCCTGGCGGATGTAAAACGCTTTATCGCCGAGGCGCACAAGCGCGGCCTGCGGGTAATCACCGAGCTTGTCATCAACCATACCTCCGACCAACACCCCTGGTTTCAGAAAGCCCGTCGCGCCAAACCCGGCAGCAGGGCTCGGGATTTCTACGTGTGGTCCGACAGCGACCAGAAGTACGATGGCACGCGAATCATCTTTCTGGACACGGAAAAGTCCAACTGGACCTGGGACCCGGTTGCCGGTCAGTACTTCTGGCATCGCTTCTATTCACACCAGCCGGACCTCAACTTCGACAATCCGCAGGTGCTCAAAGCCGTAATCGACGTGATGCGCTACTGGCTGGACCTTGGCGTCGATGGCCTGCGCCTGGATGCCATTCCGTACCTGATCGAGCGCGACGGCACCAACAACGAGAACCTGCCGGAAACCCACCAGGTACTGAAAAAGATCCGCGCCGAAATCGATGCCAATTATCCCGACCGGATGCTGCTCGCCGAAGCCAACCAATGGCCGGAAGACACCCAGCTGTACTTTGGTGAAGGGCAGGGCGACGAGTGCCACATGGCCTTCCACTTTCCATTGATGCCGCGTATGTACATGGCCGTGGCTCAGGAAGATCGCTTTCCGATTACCGATATTTTGCGCCAGACCCCGGAAATTCCCGCCAATTGCCAATGGGCGATCTTTTTACGCAACCACGATGAACTGACCCTGGAGATGGTCACTGACCGTGAGCGGGATTACCTGTGGAACTACTATGCCGAAGACCGCAGGGCCAGGATCAACCTGGGCATTCGTCGGCGTCTGGCACCGCTGTTGCAGCGTGACCGACGCCGGGTCGAGTTGCTCAGTAGCCTGTTGCTGTCGATGCCGGGGACCCCGACCCTGTACTACGGTGATGAAATCGGCATGGGTGACAACATCTACCTGGGCGACCGCGATGGCGTGCGCACCCCGATGCAGTGGTCCATTGATCGTAACGGTGGTTTCTCCGGAGCCGACCCTGCGCGCCTGGTGCTACCGCCGATCATGGACCCGCTATACGGTTTTGCCTCGGTCAACGTCGAGGCCCAGTCCCGTGACCCACATTCGCTGTTGAACTGGAACCGACGCTTGCTGGCGGTACGCAAACAGCAGAAAGCCTTTGGCCGCGGCACGCTGACCATGCTCTCGCCGAGCAATCGGCGAATCCTGGCCTACATCCGTGAGTACACCGGTACCGATGGCAAACGCGAGGTCATACTCTGCGTGGCCAACGTATCGCGCGCAGCCCAGGCCGCCGAGTTGGAATTGTCCCAGTACGCCGACAGCGTGCCGGTGGAGATGCTTGGCGGCAGCGCGTTCCCACCCATCGGCCAGCTGCCATTTCTGCTGACCCTGGCGCCCTATGGCTTCTACTGGTTCCTGCTGGCGCCAAAGGACCAGATGCCCAGTTGGCACATGGAGCCGGCCCAGAGCCTGCCGGAGTTCACCACCCTGGTGCTGAAAAAACGCATGGAGGAGCTTCTGGAGGCGCCTGCGCGCAGTACTTTGCAGGACAGTATCCTGCCCCAGTATCTGCCCAAGCGGCGCTGGTTTGCCGGCAAGGAAGCGCCCATCGAACAGGTGCAGATTGCCTATGGTGTGCGGTTTGGCACCCCCACGACGCCCGTGCTGCTCACCGAGATCGAGGTCAGCAGTGGCGGCAACACCGGTCGTTATCAATTGCCCTTCGGCTTCATTGGCGAAGAGCAAATCAACAGCGCTGCGCCACAGCAACTGGCGCTATCGCGGGTTCGCCGTGGGCGCCAGGTCGGGCTGATCACCGATGCCTTCGTGCTGGAGAGTTTTGTTCATGCAGTGCTGAGGGCCTGCCAGGAAGACGCTCGCTTGCCCTGTGAAGACGGCGAGTTGCGCTTTCACGCCAGCGAGCAGATGACCGCCCTGCAGTTGGCAGAAGATGCCCAGGTTCGCTATCTGTCGGCCGAGCAATCCAACAGTTCGGTGGTCGTCGGCGGTAGTCTGGTGCTCAAGCTGATTCGACGCGTTAATTCCGGGGTGCACCCGGAACTGGAGATGAGCGCCTACCTGACCGCCGCCGGCTTTGCCAATATCTCGCCCTTGCTCGGTTGGGTCAGTCGTGTGGACGGCAACGGCCAGGACCACTTGCTGATGATCGCCCAAGGTTATTTGAGTAATCAGGGCGATGCCTGGGAGTGGACCCAGAACAACCTGGAACGGGCCATTCGCGACGAGCTGGAACCTGGCAACTCTGCGCTCGAGGGGCATGCCGATGCCCTGCAGGATCTGACCGACTTTGCCGCGATGCTTGGCCAACGCTTGGGTGAAATGCACTTGCTACTGGCGGCGCCGAGCAAAGACTCGGCGTTTCGCCCGCGGCCTGCCTCGGCGCGCGATTGCCAGGCATGGGGCAAGCATATCGGCGCTCAATTGACCCGCGCCCTGGATGTACTGCAAGCCCACCGTGATGATTTGGACAGCGAAAGTCAGGCCCTGGTCGCTGACCTGCAGCAGCAACGTCAGGAGCTGTTGAGCACTGTCACCACCTTGAGTGCACAGGCCCAGGGTGGACTGTTGATGCGTGTGCACGGTGACCTGCACCTGGGCCAGGTGCTGGTGGTGCAGGGCGATGCCTACCTGATTGATTTCGAGGGCGAACCCGCCCGGCCGCTGGACGAACGTCGGGCCCGACACAGCCCCTACAAGGATGTCAGCGGCGTGTTGCGATCCTTCGACTATGCTGCTGCCATGGTGCTGCGCAGTGCCTCTAGTGTCGACCTCTCGGACAGCGCCCGCCAAGCCCGTCAGCGAGTCGCCAGGCGTTATCTGCACCAGGCCCGACATGCCTTTGTCGAGGCCTATGGGCTGGCCACTGCGGCCATGCCCCATGCCTGGGAACATGCCGACGGCGAGCGTGCGGCACTGGAACTGTTCAGCCTTGAAAAGGCGGCTTACGAAATCCTGTATGAAGCCGAGAACCGCCCGAGTTGGTTGGCCGTGCCTTTGCATGGCCTACATGGCCTGACAAGTACCTGGGGAGAGAGTTGAATGAAACACCTTAAGCGCGAGGAAGGCGGGCTGAGTCAGCGTGATATCGATGCCCTGGTCAGGGCCGAGCATACTGACCCGTTCGCTGTGCTTGGCCCGCACCCTGATGGTGCAGGCGGCCAGTTTGTCCGCGCCTATTTGCCCAATGCCTTGAGTGTGCAGGTGCTGGAGCGCGATGACCAGGGCCTGCTGGCAGAGATGCAGCAGTCGGTACCCGGGCTGTTTGTGGCGCACCTCAATGAGCAGCAAGGCTATGTGCTCAAAGTTCAATGGGCAGGCGGGGAGCAGATCACCGAGGACCCTTACAGCTTTGCTCCATTGCTCGGTGACATGGACCTCTACCTGTTCGGTGAGGGCAACCACCGCGACCTTTCCTCCAGCATGGGCGCGCAGCCGCTGCAGGTTGAAGGCGTCGACGGTGTGCGCTTCTCGGTGTGGGCGCCGAATGCCCGTCGGGTATCGGTGGTTGGCGACTTCAACAACTGGGATGGGCGCCGCCACCCCATGCGCTTGCGTCACGACTCCGGGGTTTGGGAGCTGTTTGTCCCGCGCCTCAAGGCGGGTGAAGCTTACAAGTACGAAGTGCTGGGGCGTGACGGCATTCTGCCGCTCAAGGCGGATCCCCTCGCCCGAGCCACCGAGCTGCCGCCCAGCACCGCCTCCAAGGTAGCGGGGCCACTGGCGCACGACTGGCAGGATGAGCGCTGGATGCAGGCGCGTGGTGAGCGTCAGACTATCACCGCACCGCTGTCGATCTATGAATTACATGCCGGCTCCTGGCAGTGCGAGCGTGATGACAGCGGCGACGTTGCGCGCTTCTACAACTGGCGTGAGCTGGCCGAGCGCCTGGTTCCGTATGTACAGCAGTTGGGCTTTACTCATATCGAGCTGATGCCGATCATGGAGCACCCCTTCGGTGGATCATGGGGCTACCAACCCCTGTCACTGTTCGCGCCCACCGCGCGCTACGGCTCGGCAGAAGATTTCGCCGCCTTCATCGATGCCTGCCACCAGGCCGACATCGGCGTGATTCTGGATTGGGTCCCGGCACATTTCCCCACCGACAGTCATGGCCTGGCACGTTTTGACGGTACCGCACTGTATGAATATGAAAACCCGCTAGAAGGCTTTCATCAGGACTGGGATACGCTCATTTACAACCTTGGCCGTACCGAAGTGCATGGCTTCATGCTGGCTTCGGCGTTGCACTGGATAAAGCATTTTCACATCGATGGGCTACGCGTCGATGCCGTCGCCTCGATGCTGTATCGCGATTATTCGCGCAAAGCCGGCGAGTGGGTGCCCAACCGTCATGGTGGTCGGGAAAACCTCGAAGCCATCGATTTTTTGCGTCACCTCAACGATGTAGTCGCCATTGAAGCGCCTGGCGCGCTGGTCATTGCCGAGGAGTCCACGGCCTGGCCTGGCGTCAGTCAGCCTACTCAACAGGGTGGTCTGGGGTTCGCTTACAAGTGGAACATGGGCTGGATGCACGACACGCTGCACTATATCCAGAATGATCCTATCCACCGCACTCACCACCATCACGAGATGAGTTTCGGCCTGCTCTATGCGTATTCGGAGCATTTCATCCTGCCGATTTCCCACGATGAAGTGGTGCATGGCAAGCATTCCTTGATCGACAAGATGCCGGGTGATCGCTGGCAGAAATTCGCTAATTTGCGTGCTTACTTAACATTCATGTGGGCTCATCCTGGCAAGAAGTTGCTGTTCATGGGCTGCGAATTCGGTCAGTGGCGTGAGTGGAACCATGACAGTGAATTGGACTGGTACTTGCTCAAGTATCCGGAGCATCTGGGTGTGCAGCGTCTGGTGGGTGACTTGAACCGTTTGTATCGCGAAGAGCGCGCCCTGCATGAGCAGGACTGTCAGCCGCAGGGCTTTCAGTGGTTGATCGGTGATGATGCGCACAACAGTGTTTATGCCTGGTTGCGATGGAGTGCGAGTGGCGAGCCGTTGCTGGTGGTGGCCAACTTTACGCCAGTGCCGCGGGAGGGGTATCGCATAGGGGTGCCGTTCGGCGAGCGTTGGACTGAGGTGCTCAACAGTGATGCGCAAGATTATGCAGGGTCCAATTTTGGCAATCTTGGTGAGGTGGTGAGTGAGGCAGTGCCCAGTCATGGGCAGCCCTTGTCATTGCGTTTGAATTTGCCGCCGTTGGGGGTGTTGATTCTGCGTCCGCGTTAGTTGGGCCCTCCGGTGGGAGCGGGCTTGCCCCGCGATGAGGCCCTTCAATTCAGCACGAATCCATTTGCTCTGGTGGCGCTTAATCACCTTTGCGCCCTTACGGCGCCTTACTTTGGCAGTCGCCCCAAAGTAAGCAAAGGGCTTGCCGCGTGATTCGGGAGCATCCTGCGAAGGCCTTTCTTGATCGGTATCAACCGCATTCAGCACTCCGGGATGTAGGCTCGGAGCCATTGATGGGACGCGAGCCGAGGGTCTGATGATTTATCCAGTGTTGTTGACTCTGCATTTGTTCGCGGCCTTGATTTTTATTGGTACGGTGTTTTTCGAGGTACTGTTTCTGGAAAATATCCGCAAGCAGTTGCCTGCCAAGTTGATGCTGCTGCTCGAGCAGGCGGTAGGGCAACGTGCCCGGCAGTTGATGCCCTGGGTGCTGTTGGTGTTGTTCGGTGCTGGGGTCGGTATGGTCTGGGTGCGTTATCTGCCTGTGCTCGCTACGCCGCTGAGTTCGTCATTCGGGACGTTGCTGCTTGCCAAGATTGTCGTTGCCGGCAGTGTGCTGGTGCATTTTCTCGGTGCCATGGTGCTGTTCAAGACCGACCGCATGAGTGCCCGCTGGGTGAAATTCATACACAACAGTGTGTTCGCCCATATGATTGTGATTGTCGTGTTGGCCAAAGGCATGTTCTACCTGACCTGGTAAATCCTCTGCGCTTGATACAAATCAAGGCCTCCAAGGCGGTATAGGCAGACACTGAAACTCCGCAGCCCGTCTCGGAGCCTTTGTTATGCTCGATGTCCTTCACTCCCGCAACGAGCAGATCGTTAGACGCGATCAAGGCCTGCTCGACCCCAACTACTACGTCGATATCCGCAAGTTCCATGGCGGTGTCGGCTCGCTGGACGTATTGCGCGGTTTGCGCAGCAGTCGTCAGCATCAGCGCCCCTTATCGTTGAACGTGCAGATACCGGCCAATTTCAGGCAGGCCGGTCAAGTCACGGAAAATTATCTTCAGTGCCTGGCGCGGGAGATCGATCTGGTCGGTTGTCACCTGAGCCCGCAACAACGGATCGAGCAGTTTCATTTAAGCGGCATTCCCGCAGAACCAGCGCAGTTGCAACAACTGATGGCACAGTTGCACAGACGCTTCAATTTTCTTACCCACGAGAGCGGCGACTACAGTGCCGATATCGAGCTGCAGCACACCAACTGGGCAACCATGGGGCTGCTGCGTGATCAGGGCTTCAACCATGTCAATATCGGCGTGCCGGATATTGGCAGCGCGGGTGAACAGTCGGTGGCGCGTTACCAGAACCCTGCGCCGATTCATTCACTGATCGATGCGGCGCGTACGTTTGATTATCGCTCGGTGAGTGTCGATCTGGGATATGGTCATGCCTGGCAAACGCCGCAGACATTCGCCCTGAAGCTGTCCAGCCTGATCGAGCTGGAGCCCGATCGCCTGCAGGTATTCGACTACGCGCATGCACCGAAGCGCTACGCCCAGAGCATCAAGCTCCAAGCCAGCAGTGAGGAAGACAAAGCGCTGATGCGGCGTATCTGCTTTGAGCAACTGCTCGCAGCCGGCTATCAGCATATTGGCCTGGGACAGTTTGTGCGCCCAGATGACGATCTTGCTATTGCGCAGGAACGTGGCCATTTGCGCCGCAACTGCCAGGGTTTCACGCGCCATGGCTATTGCGATCATGTCGGTTTCGGCCTAGGTGCGATCAGCCAGTTCGATACCTTGTATGGGCAAAATACCGAGGCGTTCGACCACTACATGGCGCAGTTGCAGCAGGGGCAGTTGGCAACGGTTCGGGGTTGGCGCTGCGAGGACAGCGACCAGGTCCGACAAAGGGTAACGGAGCGGTTGAGCTGTGATCTAGAATTAGACATCCTGGCCATCGAAACCCGCTACGGTATTGATTTTCAGCGCTACTTCGCCAATGCCTGGCGGCAACTTGAGGCCATGGCTCGCGCCGGGCTGGTGGAGTTGGGCGAGCAGTACATCAGCATATTGCCTGCCGGCCGCCTGGAGGTGGATGTCATCTGCCAGCTGTTCGAGCAGGACGTGAATAATTCGGCGCTTTCGTCCCAACACGACTGGATCGATCATGACGCCAGCATTTGAGTTCAACCGCACCCTGGTGAAGAAATACGACCGGCCAGGGCCGCGCTACACCTCCTACCCAACGGCGCCGCAGTTCCACGAGGCGTTCGCCGTCGATGACTACCTGCAGGCGGTGACGGCAAGCAATCAGGCGGCAGCTGCCAAGCCATTGTCGGCCTATATCCACATCCCGTTCTGCCAGAGCCTTTGTTACTACTGCGCCTGCAACAAGATCATCACCCGCAAGACCCACCGCGCCAGCGAATACCTGGGTTATCTCAAGCGCGAAATAGCCATGCAGGGGCAATTGTTCGATCGCACTCGCAGGCTGACCCAATTGCACCTGGGCGGTGGTACGCCTACTTACCTGACCGGTGAGCAACTGGCTGAGCTGATGGAGTGCTTGCGCCAGGCCTTCAACATGGACAACAGCGATAACCACGAGTTTTCCATCGAGGTCGATCCGCGCACCATCAGCACCGAGCAGATTCTGGTACTGCGAGGCCTGGGCTTCAACCGCTTGAGTTTTGGCGTGCAGGATTTCGACGCCGATGTGCAGGCTGCGGTCAATCGCCAGCAAAGCGAGCAGCAGATATACGATTTGGTCGCGGCAGCACGCCAGGCGCAATTCAAGTCGGTCAGTGTCGACCTTATCTACGGCTTGCCATTGCAAACGGTCCATAGCTTCGACGTTACCCTGAGCAAGATCATTGCCCTGCGCCCGGACCGAATCGCAGCTTACAGCTACGCGCATCTTCCGCAGCAGGTCCGTGCCCAGCGCATGATTCGTCCACAGGACATGCCGCCGCCAGAGCGCAAGCTGGAACTGTTGGAGTTGACCATCCGTCGCCTCACCGAAGCCGGCTATGTGTACATCGGCATGGACCATTTTGCCTTGCCGGATGATGAGCTGAGCCTGGCCCGCGCCAATGGCACGTTGCAGCGTAACTTTCAGGGTTACTCGACCCACGCTGACTGTGACCTCATCGGCCTGGGCGTGTCATCGATCGGCAAAGTGGGGGACAGCTACAGCCAGAGCGTCAAGCTGCTCTCGCAGTATTATGCGCGGCTGGACCAGGGCATGCTGCCGGTCCAGCGCGGCTATCGCCTGAACGCCGATGATGTGTTGCGCCGTGAGGTGATCAATGAATTGATGTGTCACGGTCGCATCGACTTTGCCAGGTTCGAAGCCGTGCACGGTGTTCGTTTCAATGACTATTTTGCCGAGGCGCTGCAGCAACTGGCTGAACAGGTGGATGACCATTTACTGGCAATTGACCAGGACACCTTGCAACTGCTGCCCCAAGGGCAGCTTATGATGCGCAACACCGCCATGGCCTTTGACGCCTACCTCGGTGGCGGGCGTAAAGGGCAGTTTTCACGCACGGTCTGAGGGTGCTTGACGGCGATCAAGTTTACCCGGCGCAGTGCTTGTCAGTGGGTCGCCTGCACCTTTAGCGTGGTGCTCGAATCCGCTGCCAAGCCAGGTGTCGCATGACCCTCACCGTTGTTTCCGAAACTCGAAGCAAACCCTTCTATCAACCACAGCACAACGAACAGGCGCTCTTCGAGCAGGCCTGGC
The DNA here is from genome assembly GCF_016881005.1 of Pseudomonas arcuscaelestis. GTDB lineage: Bacteria > Pseudomonadota > Gammaproteobacteria > Pseudomonadales > Pseudomonadaceae > Aquipseudomonas > Aquipseudomonas arcuscaelestis. Next base: position 93,769 of record NZ_JACOPV010000003.1, read on the forward strand.
GCCACGGGCTGCCCGTGCTAATCAAAGGCCCGACCGGCTGCGGCAAGACCCGCTTCGTCCAGCATATGGCGCAGCGCCTGAACCTGCCGCTACACACTGTTGCCTGTCACGATGACTTGAGTGCAGCTGACCTGGTCGGCCGCCACCTGATCGGCGCGCAGGGCACCTGGTGGCAAGATGGGCCATTGACCCGTGCGGTGCGCGAAGGTGGCATCTGCTACCTCGACGAGGTGGTCGAAGCGCGTCAGGACACCGTCGTGGTTCTGCACCCACTGGCTGACGATCGCCGCGAGCTGTTTCTGGAACGTACCGGTGAAGTACTGCAGGCACCGCCGTCGTTCATGTTGGTGGTGTCCTATAACCCCGGCTACCAGAACCTGCTCAAGGGTATGAAGCCCAGTACCCGCCAGCGCTTCGTGGCGATGCGTTTCGACTATCCGGCAGCCGCCGATGAAGCGCATATCGTGCGTCATGAAGCCGGGGTGGATGCTGCACTGGCCAACCAGATCGTGCGCCTGGGACAGGCGCTGCGACGTCTGGAGAACCACGATCTGGAGGAGGTTGCCTCGACCCGCCTGCTGATTTTTACTGCACGCATGATCGGCGCCGGAATGAATCCGCGTGAAGCGTGCCTGGCCTGCCTGGCCGAACCCTTGAGTGATGACCCGGTAACGGTTGCGGCGTTGATGGACGTGGTCGATGTCCATTTCGGCTAACCCGCAGGTTGCTCCCCGGCGCTTGCCGGGGGATCTGGCGATGTGGTTTTTCATCCTCGCCGAGTTGTCGGTATTCGCCTTGCTGATTCTGGCGTTTGCGACCACTCAGGCGCTCAAGCCACAGCTGTTCGCTGAAAGCCGACAGTTGCTCGACACCTCTACGGGCCTGGCGATGACCTTGAGTCTGCTCAGTGCCGGGTTTCTGGCTGCCCTGGCACAGGAGCAGGTGCGACAGGCACGACCGCGACAGGCGGGCGGGCTTCTGTTGCTGGCATTGCTGGTCGCCTGCGGCTACTTAGGCCTGAAGCTGAGTGAATACCAGCATCTGCTCAGCCTGGGGCTGGGTCTTGAGCACAACACGTTCTTTACCCTGTACTGGCTGCTCACCGGCTTTCACTTTCTGCATGTGCTGCTCGGCATGCTGATTCTGGTCTGGTTGGCCAAGGGCTGCTGGCGCGGTGTGTATGGTCCGGGCAGGTGCAGCGGATTCGAGTCTGGGGTGTTGTATTGGCACATGGTCGACCTGGTCTGGGTCGTGCTGTTTCCCCTGGTCTACGTTCTGGATTAAGGAACTCGCATGCACGCATCGAAGTTTTTGCTGCGCTGCTGGCTAGCCCTGGCATGCCTGAGCCTGGTTACCGTGGCACTGGCGCAGGGCAGGGCAAGCGTTTGGCTAGTCCTGCTGCTGGCGGTGCTCAAAGCCTGGTTGATCACCGACGGTTTCATGGAACTGCGCCACGGGCCATGGCGCTGGCGCGCCCTGGTATTGGCCTGGGCGCTGGTGCTGGCACTGCTGGTTGGCGCGACCTTGAGCCTTCGCAGCTAATACCCGAGTAAAACCATCGGCGTTTCTTGATCGCCATCAAGCAGGTTTTCAGCCCTCGCTTTCTATCATGGCCAGGCCAAGCAATGAGGACGCGACCATGTCAGAGACCTTCACCAAGGGCATGGCCAGGAACATCTATTTTGGGGGGAGTATTTTTTTCTTCCTGATATTCCTGGCCTTGACCTACCACACCGAACAAACCTTTCCCGAACGGAGCAATGCCGCGCAATTAACCGACGCCGTGATTCGCGGCAAGACAGTCTGGGAGCAAAACAACTGTATTGGCTGCCACACCCTGCTGGGCGAGGGTGCGTATTTCGCGCCTGAGTTGGGCAACGTTGTCCAGCGCCGTGGTGGCGATGACGGCTTCAAGCCTTTCCTGCATGCGTGGATGAAGATGCAGCCGTTGAACGTCCCAGGCCGCCGAGCCATGCCGCAGTTCAACTTGAGCGACCAGGAGGTCGACGACATCGCCGAGTTCCTCAAATGGACGTCGAAAATCAATACCAATGGCTGGCCGCCAAACAAGGAGGGCTGAGTGATGAGTACTGCCAATCCCCATCTGAAATTCGCTTCGCAGGCCGTCGCCAAGCCCTACTTTGTATTTGCCCTGATCCTGTTTCTCGGTCAGGTGCTGTTCGGTTTGATCATGGGTCTGCAATACGTGATCGGTGACTTCCTGTTCCCGGCCATTCCTTTCAACGTGGCGCGCATGGTGCACACCAACCTGCTGATTGTCTGGTTGCTGTTCGGCTTCATGGGCGCGGCCTACTACCTGATTCCGGAAGAGGCCGATCGCGAGCTGCATAGCCCGAAACTGGCAATCGTATTGTTCTGGGTGTTCGCTGCTGCAGGCGTGCTGACCATTCTCGGCTACCTGCTGGTGCCCTACGCCGGCCTTGCCAGACTGACCCACAACGAACTGTTGCCGACCATGGGGCGCGAGTTCCTCGAGCAACCGACCATTACCAAGATGGGTATCGTGGTGGTGTGCCTGGGCTTTCTCTACAACATCGGCATGACCCTGCTCAAAGGCCGCAAGACCACCGTGAGCATGGTCATGATGACCGGGTTGATCGGTTTGGCGGTGTTCTTCCTGTTCTCTTTCTACAACCCCGGCAACCTGGCACGCGACAAGTTCTACTGGTGGTGGGTTGTGCATCTGTGGGTAGAAGGGGTGTGGGAACTGATCATGGGCTCGATGCTTGCGTTCGTGCTGATCAAGATCACCGGTGTCGATCGCGAGGTCGTGGAGAAGTGGCTGTACGTGATCATCGCCATGGCCCTGATCACCGGCATCATCGGTACCGGTCACCACTTTTTCTGGATCGGTGCGCCTGAAGTCTGGTTGTGGGTCGGCTCGATTTTCTCGGCAATGGAGCCGCTGCCGTTCCTGGCGATGGTGCTGTTTGCCTTCACCATGGTTCGTAACCGCCGTCGGCAACACCCTAATCGTGCCGCCACGCTGTGGGCCAAGGGTACGACGGTAACGGCGTTCTTTGGCGCGGGTGTCTGGGGCTTTCTGCATACCCTGGCGCCAGTGAACTTCTACACCCACGGCACGCAGCTGACCGCAGCGCACGGCCATCTGGCCTTCTACGGCGCTTACGCAATGATCGTCATGACCCTGATCAGCTACGCCATGCCGCGCCTGCGTGGCTTGGGTGAGGCCGCCGATGAGCGTTCGCAGAACCTGGAAGTCTGGGGGTTCTGGCTGATGACCTTGTCGATGGTAATGATCACCTTGTTGCTCACCGCAGCCGGCGTGGTGCAGGTGATGTTGCAACGCTGGGCCGAGGACGGCAGTGCCTTACCCTTCATGTCCACCACCGAACACCTGCGCGGGCTGTTCTGGGCGCGCCTGGTCAGTGGCGTGGGCTTTATGGCCGGACTGCTGTGCTACCTGCTGAGTTTCCGCCAGCGTGGGCGGGCGGCGTTGCGCGCACCGGCACGGGTGGTGCCGTCGTGATCGGTGGCGGCAGGTAACAAACAACGGCCCGGCTACCGCAGCGGGCCGTTTTCTGCGTTGTAAACACAGGAGGCAACATGGCGTTCACCCTTGAGCTGGAAGAGTGGGTCGGCAGCGTCTGGCATCGCTTCATTACCCGCCGCGCCAACCCGGACTTTCCCGAAGCGAGTGTTGATCTAGCCTCTCGCCAGCGCGCATTGACCCTGTTGTTTCGCGCCATGGGCGGGCCCGCGAACCAAGGTGTGGAAGCCGCCAGCGAGCGTGACCTGCTGCTGCGCCGCACACTGTTGCAGCAGATCGCTGGCACCTGCAAACAGGTACCGCTGGCCTGGTGTGATGGCCAGAACCTGCGCTTGCCCAGCCACCTGGCGGTGTTTCCCGAGGCCAGCTTGAACGAGGCGCTTTATCGCTGGCTGGCGCTGCTGGCGGCGCATTCGGAACCGATGCGCCATTGGGGGCGCGACAACCAGCGTTGGACCCAAATCCTGTTGCAGCGCTACCCGGCGTTGCTGCCACGTTACCAGCGTCTGGTCGAGGCCCACCTGCAGTTGCGCCCGGACCCTGACTCCCTGAGCCCAGCGGAGGCGGCCCTGGAGCGTGCCCTGTGCCAGGCCCTGCGCGAGCCGGGCAGCGTCAGTGAGTTTCCGCGCAGCGAGCGTGCGGCGTGGCCGTTGCCGCTGTGGTTGTACCCGCCGCTGCACATGCCCGGCGCCCAGGCCGGTGAGCTGGAAGACACCGACGAACACCTGGCCACCCCACCGGGCGAGCAGCGTAGCGGGCGCAAGCGCGCTACCCGAATCGATGAAACCCGTCGTGAGGGCGGGCTGTTGATCGTGCGTCTGGAGAACCTGTTCAGTTGGACCGAGCACGTCGACCTCGATCGCTGGTCGGACGACAGCGAAGACCCCGATGCCGCCCGGGTTGCCGATGATCTCGAGCAACTGACCCTTTCACGCACCCGTTTGCGCAAGGGCGGGGGCCTCAAGTTGCACCTGGATTTGCCGCCTGCCGATGTCGACGATATTCCGCTGGGCGAGGGCATAAAGCTGCCGGAATGGGACTATCGCACGGGGCGACTGCAACCGAATTTCGTCAATCTGCAGATGTTCGAACCCAGGGATTCCCAGGCGCAACCCTTGCCGCCCCGGCTACAGCCGGCAGCGCGGCGCCTGCAACGTCAGTTCGAGCTGTTGCGTAACGACCGCCAATGGTTGCGCCAGCAGCCACAAGGCTCAGAGTTGGATCTGCAGGCCTGGCTGGACTTCTACGTCGAGCGCAGCCACGGTCAATGTGCCGAGCGTGGCTTGTTCCTGGCGCAACGGCAGACGCGCCGCGATCTGGCCTGTCTGCTATTGGCAGACGTGTCGATGTCCACCGACGCGCACATCAACGATGAAAGCCGAGTCATCGAAGTTATTCGCGACAGCTTGTTGTTGTTCGGCGAAACCCTCTCGACCCTGGGCGATGACTTCGCCTTGTACGGGTTTTCCTCGTTGCGTCGCCAACAGGTACGCCTGCAGGCGCTCAAGACGTTCGAGCAGCGCTATGACGACAGTACACGCGGGAAAATCCAGGGACTTACGCCGGGCTATTACACGCGCATGGGCGCTGCTATTCGTCAGGCGACTCGCCTGCTTGGTGCCAGCAAGCGCAGACGCAAACTGCTACTGCTGGTCACCGATGGCAAGCCCAATGATCTGGATTTGTACGAGGGGCGCTACGGTGTCGAGGACACCCGCGAGGCAGTACGCGAGGCGCGGCGCCAGGGCCTGATTCCGTTCTGCATCACTATCGACCGTAAAGCGGGGGAGTATCTGCCGTACATGTTCGGCAGCAATGGCTATAGCTTGATTCGTCAGCCGGAACAGTTGCCGCTGCGATTGCCGCAACTGTATCGGCAGTTAACTCAGCCTTGAGGTGTATCTAGCGTGGCAACCACAACACCATTGCCACGCAGAACAGGGTCAGGCCAATGCAGAACCACAAAAAGCGCAATTGCTGTTTTGCCGCTGCATGGGCCGGGGAGGTTGGCAGCGGCATGCCGCATTGTTCACATTCAACCCCGTGGATGGGGTTGCTGTGTTGGCAATACAGGCAGACGGGCAGGGCCTTCATTCAAACTGCTCCAGCCGTGAGCGATCGAGAATGACGATATGCCGGCCTTCCTGGGTGATGACTTTTTCATCGATCAAGCGGCGAATGATGCGCGAGAACGTTTCTGGCTGAATCGACAGGTGGCCGGCAATCAGTTGCTTGGCCATTGGCAGTTCGAACTGCGTTTCGACCGGTTGAACCTGCATCATTTGCGTCAGCAGATAACGCACCACGCGGTGGGTTGCGTTCTTCAGTGACAAGGTTTCTATTTCATTGACCCGTTGATGCAAGCGCACGCACAGCTTGCCCAGCAGCGCGAAGGTCAGTCGGCTGTTGCTCTGTAGCAGGCGCAGGTAGGTGCTGTTGGACAACCGATACAATTGCGACGGTGCGATGGCTTCGGCCGAGGCCACGTAGTTGGGTGTGTCCATCAGCATCATCGCTTCGGCAAAGGTCTGGCGCGGGCCGATGACTTCGAACACTTTCTCTTGGCCGTCCGGCGTCAGGCGGTAGATTTTTACCGCGCCGGCAATCACAAAATAAAACCCTTCGGCCGGCTCGCCTTGACGAAACAGCGGCTCTCCCTTGTCGACGCTGAGTAATTGGCTGGAAGCCATCAGATCGTCGAGTTGCTCGTCATTGAGCGGCTCGAACAAGTGGTGACTGCGCAGAATCTGGTGATGGACACGGTGAAGGACCATGAGCGTTCATCCTGAGGCGAGTTAAAAGAGGGCTCAGATAAGACCGAGGGCAACATTGCTGGCGATCGCGATGAACGAGCCTAGGGCGGCGAACCATGCCAGTGGCTGGATGATGCTTCTCATGTGAACTCCAAACGAATGACTGATGGGGCTTATCAGCAAGAGTCGGACCAGGCTTCAGCCCGCGTATTCTCTGCATCAGCCAGGTGTAAGGGTAAAATCTACCGCGTCACAAAGGGTAGAAAGAACCATCAAGGGTAATTTATACCCTGATTGTTGGCTGCATCGCGGGATCGAGCCAGCAAATGCGCGAGGGCACGGCTCTTGCACAATCAAGCATGAAGCAGCGATGGGCAGCTTACGCAGTTGTGGCCAGCACGCGTTGACGTGCGACAAGGGCTAGGCTCACTAAATCGTAGACGATAACGCCGGGATAGGTTTCGCCCTGGGGCACCCCGGCAACAGGGTTAAGGAGTGGTTTCAATGCAAGTACTTGATCGCCGTAAAGCAATGGCCATCGTGCCGTTGTTGCGTCTGGCGTTCCGGCCATTCTTCCTCGGTGGCTGTGGCTTGGCTTTGCTGGCAATTCCGCTGTGGCTGGCAGCCTTGCACGGCTCGCTGGGCGATTGGCAGCCCGCCGGTGGCTGGCTGGCCTGGCACCGTCATGAACTGTTGTTCGGTTTTGGCCTGGCGATCATTGCTGGCTTCTTGCTCACCGCCGTGCAGACCTGGACCGGTCAGCCGGGTATCAGTGGCAAGCCTTTGGCGGCCCTGGCTGCACTGTGGCTGGGGGCACGGGTTGCCTGGTTGGTGAATGCGCCCTGGCCCGTGCTGGTGGTGCTGGAGCTGGCATTCCCGCTGGTAGTGGCGGTGCTGATGGGGGTCACGCTGTGGCGGGTACGGCAGAAGCGCAACTACCCCATCGTGCTGCTGTTGCTGCTGCTCACCGTGGTCGATGCGGTGGCGGTGTACGGCTTGGTCCAAGGCAACGACGGCTGGCAGCGCCAGGGTGTGCTGGGCGGTATCTGGCTGGTGGCGGCGATGATGGTGATGATTGGCGGGCGGGTGATTCCGTTCTTCACCCAGCGTGGCCTGGGACGGGTCGATGCGGTCGCGCCGTGGCCGTGGCTGGATTGGCTGCTGTTGGCAGGTTCTGCGCTGATAGCACTGTTGTATATCACTGGCCCGGCGCTACTGCCCAATGTCGGGGTGGGGGTGTTGTTCGCGATACTGACCCTTGGCCACGCGGTGCGTCTGTGGCGCTGGCATGATCGCGGGCTGTGGAAGGTCCCGCTGTTGTGGTCGTTGCATGTGGCCTATGCCTGGATGGCGCTGGCCTGCCTGGGCATGGCCCTGTGGCACCTGGGCGTGGCGATCAATCCCAGCCTTGCGGTGCATAGCCTGACAGTGGGCGCCATCGGTGGGTTGATACTGGCAATGGTCACCCGCGTCAGCCTCGGGCATACCGGCAGGCCGCTGCAGCCACCGTCAGGGATGACCCTGGCATTTGTGTTGCTCAATCTTGGCGGCCTTAGCCGGGTGCTGGTGGTGCAGTGGTTGCCGTTGGCGGGCTTATGGCTGGCTGGGCTGTGCTGGACCCTGGCGTTTGCCTTGTATGCGTGGCGTTACGCGCCAATGCTGATGCGTGCGCGGGTTGACGGTCATCCAGGATAACGACGCCAGAGCAGGAGGCTGACAATGTACTACCCCTATATTTTAGTTATTCACTTGCTGGCAGCGATCGCCTTTATCGGCACACTGTTTTTTGAAGTGTTCATCTGGCACACCGCGCGACAGCAAGTTTCCGAGGCTGCTCAGGGCGCAGCCGACCAGGCGATCTCCAGCCGTTCGCGTAAAGTGCTGCATGGCGTCGTGCTGGTGCTGTATGGCGCCGGTATCGGTCTTGCCTGGCATCATCGCGGCGCTCTCAGTCAGCCGCTGGCGAGCAGCTTTGCCACGCTGCTCAGCCTGAAGATCATCCTCGCCTTGAGCATCATTGGCCACTACCTGCTGCTGGCGTATCTGCTCAAGCGCCAGCGCCTGACCCAGTCCCGCGCTCGCTGGATTCGTTGCAGTATTCTTGGGCACATGCTGTTGATCGTGATACTGGCCAAGGCCATGTTCTACTGGCATTGATCACAGGCTAACGCTTGCGCTCACCTGTTCGGGTTATCGACGGGCAGGTTGAGGCCACGCTCGGCAAAATAGGTTTCCAGCACCGCTGCGTCGGCATTGCTCCAGACAAGCGCGATGTAGGTGTCGGGTCGTATCAGGTACACCGCGTCGCGTACCAGCCCGGCAGATTCGTGGGCCGGGCTCCAGACAAATACATCCACGGGTATACCGCGACGGCTGCACCATTGCACCAGGCTTGCGCTGACAGCCCCGTACACCTGCACTTGCCAACAGATACGGCTCAGGCCGCTGAAATTATCGCGCCCGTCCTCGGCGACCCAGGGCAGGCGGTCGCCGCCCTGAAGTGAGCCTGCATCGCCGTAGCTCAACGGCATGTAGCGATAGTTCAGGGTGATTTGCGAGACGGTGCGCAAAACAAACGCCTGGGCTGACCTGAAGGCCAACACCCGCGGCAGCAAGCGCGGGGCCAGACGGGTGCGTAACAAGGCTGCCAGGCGACCATCGGCGGTGACAAAGTTGAACACCTGGTCGGTGGTGGCCACCAGGCGCTGGGCGAAGGCACTGCGCTCGATCTGGTAAGTGTCCAGCAGGCTTTGCCGGGCTTCGCCGCGCAGGACGCTGGCCAGCTTCCAGGCAAGATTGATGGCATCGCCAATACCGGTGTTCATGCCCTGGCCGCCTGCCGGGCTGTGTATATGGGCGGCATCGCCGAGCAGGAACGTACGCTTTTGGCTGAAGTGTTCCGCCACCCGATGATGCACCCGGTAGGTAGAGAACCAGTTGACCTGCTCGACCTGCACATTCATGTGCTCGATGGCGCGTTGGCCGACATCGTCGAAGCGTAATTGTTCGGGGTGTTCGGCACGCGCGTCGCGCACAGTACCAATCAGCCGGGCTCGGCCATCGCCGGCCAAGGGGAACACCGCGAGAAAGTCTGCTTCGTCGAGGTCGACGTGCAGCTCGCCGTTCAGCGCCGGGCCCGAGGCCTGCACGTCGGCAACATAGAACACTTGCTGGTAGGTGCCGCCGGGAAAACCAATACCAAGTGCCTTGCGCACTGTCGAGCCCGCGCCGTCGCATCCTGCCAGATAGCTGGCCTGGCAGTGCTCAAGCGTGCCATCGGCATGGCGCAAGCGGGCCTTGATACCCTGGTCATCTTGGGTGAAGTCGCTCAGCTCGGTGTTGCGTTCCACGTCGATGGTGAAGGCCTGAAGGCGGTCGATCAGCAGCTGTTCATGTTCATCCTGCGGGTAGATGTGCAGGAAGGGGTAGGGCGTAAAGCCGGCGCCGATGCTGTTCAGGGGCAGGCGGGCCGCGGCATGGCCCTTTACCCAGAGGTTGGCTGCGGGCACCTGGCGGCCGCGCTCGACAATCGCCGTGGTCAGATCCAGCTGGCGGTACAGCTCCAGCGTTCGAGCCTGCACCGCCAACGCCCGGGACGTGGTGCCGGGACCGCTGGTTTTGTCGATGATGCGCACGCTTACGCCTTGTTTGCTCAACCACAAGGCCAGCACCAGGCCAGTGGGCCCGGCGCCGATGATCAGTACTTCACAGTGCTTCATTGCATGTGCTCCATTCAAGAAGAACTGGAACTTATGCAAGTGTAAGTCTACTGCCGGGATTTGTCCGTCGCCTGCGGCGCCGGGTTATTCGGCCTTGGCGCGTACAATGCGCCCGCTCTTGATCTCGTCGGCGTAGGCATGAAGCTTGTCCGAGTCTTTGTACAGGCGGTTCATCAGGTGCAGTACGGCCACAACATCGACACCCTCGATTCGTTCGGCCAGTTTGCTGATTTCGCCGGCAGTGCGCTCAAGGTTGGAGGCGACGCTTTTCAGGTCGCGCTTGAGTTCGGCGGAAGATTTTTTCACGGCCATGAGGGTCTCCGGGGGATTGGGTGTGGGTTACCGCGGGGCAACTCGACGTGCCCCGCGATGCTTGCTTCAACCAGGAAACAAAAACGGACTGACGCCACTGCGGCCGAATCCCTCACGCTCAACCTCGGCGTCGAGGGCGAGGGAGGCGAGGTCATCGGCCAGCAGTTCCTGGTCACGGTCCTTTTCCGGGTAGAAGACTTTCAGGTAGCTGTGACAATCGTTGCAGCTTTCCGCTTTGACCGCGGCATCCTGACGTTCCAGCGACCAGTAGTCCAGTGCGCCGGTGGCTTCACAGTTGCTGCATTTTACCCGGACCATGTGCCAGCGGCATTCGCACAGGCTGCATTGCAGGTAGCGCAGCCCGGCCTGGCTGCCGGTCATCACCACGCTGGCGACCGGGGCGCTTGTGCATACCGGGCAGTGCTGGCGTTGCTCGCCAATAACGGCACTGGCCGAAGCAGGCAGGGCGCTGGCCAACTGCGTGAAGTACAGCGACAGCGCTGCCCACAGGAACAGTGCCTGGCCGCTGCCAACCTGCTCGTAGTCGCCGGCCAGCAAGGCGCTGGCCAGTTCCTCCAGTTGCGCTGGGCTATGGCCGCCGAGGTTGTCCAGGGTACTGCGCACGTTCGGGTTGGCGTCGCTGTACAGCCGTTCGATCACACCTTGCAGCAGTTGTTGCCAATACGGGTCGCGTGGATAGTTGGCCGTGGCCAACGGCGCCTGGCCGCTACCCACGCGGTGCGCAAGGCCGTCAGCAAGTGCCTGTGGCAATGGCAGGCGTTCAAGCAAGTGCTGCTGGGCGTGTGCCAGTTGTGCGCAAAAACCGAGGTAGTCGCCCATGGCATGGCTGTCGGCAAGCTCCCGCAATCGCACGGCACGCTTGGCGTAGCGGTCCTTGAGCGATGGCAACAGTACGGGCGCAATCTGGGCGATGCCGCCGCTAGGTGTTTGCACCGGGGTCATGTGGATACTGCTCATGGCTTGCTCCCGGTTTTGTTCTGTTTGTTGATCTGCCGGTACCAGCGGTCATGGTGGGTCTTGGCCCAGGTGCGGCTGACGTAGCCGGTGACCATGCCCCGAATCGAGCCCTTGACCCAGAACGCCAGGTAGGCATGACCGATGATCAGCAGAATCAGGGAAATACCTGCTACTGCGTGTATCAGAAGGCCGATACGAATGCTGGGGATCGAGAACAGCGGCGCGAAATACGGCCGCCAGATCACCACACCGCTGAGCAGCAACACCGTGATCAAGGTCATGATGCCCCAGAACAACACCTTCTGCCCGGCGTTGTATTTGCCGATGTTCAACGCCGGATCATGCTTGCCGGCCAGCACTTGCTTGACGTTCCTGAACCATTGCGCGTCTTCGCGCTCCGGCAGGTTGTAGCGCACGAAGCGCGCGAACAGGAACATCAGCAGAACGAACACCACCACGCCGAAAAAGGGGTGAAGAATACGTGCCAACTGCGGGGTGCCGAACACGGCGTTGAGGCCGTTGAACGAGGGAAAGAACCACGACAGGCCCGACAACGCCACGGCGAAAAAGCAGATCACCATGAACCAGTGGCAGGCGCGGTCGATAAAGCGGGTGCGCAGGATCAATTTGTCGGTGTTCATGCGTGGGTGTCCTCCTCGTGCTTCTCGTCCTGTTCGTCGACCTCGTTGGGGCCCACGCCGATGTAATGGAACAGGGTGCCGGCGAGGGTGGCGAAAAACGCCGCGGCGGCCACCGGCTTCATCCAGCCTTTCCAACCCTGGATGGCAGTGCTGATGCGCGGGTCGGTTGGCAGCTTGTGATACAGCTGGGGTTTGTCCGCATGCTGCAGCACGTAGACCACGTGAGTGCCGCCTACGCCTTGCGGGTCATAGATTCCGGCACCGGCAAAACCGCGTCCCTGAAGCTCGGTGACCCGCTCGCCAGCCTGGTGCAGCATGTCCTGCTTGCTGCCGAAGTTGATCGCGCCGGTAGGACAGGTTTTGACGCAGGCCGGTTCCTGGCCGACCGATACGCGGTCCACGCACAGCGTGCATTTGTAGGCCTTGTTGTCCTTCTGGCTGATGCGTGGCACATCGAAAGGGCAGCCGGCAATGCAGTAGCCGCAGCCGATGCAATGCTCGGACTGAAAATCGACGATGCCGTTGGCGTACTGAATGATCGCACCGGGCTGCGGACAAGCCTTCAGGCAGCCAGGGTCGGCGCAATGCATGCAGCCGTCCTTGCGGATCAGCCATTCAAGCTTGCCGCTTTCATCTTCGACTTCATCGAAGCGCATCAGCGTCCAGGTTTCGGCAGACAGGTCCGCCGGGTTGTCGTACACCCCCACGTTGTGACCGACTTCGTCACGCAGGTCGTTCCACTCGTTGCACGCTACCTGGCAGGCCTTGCAGCCGATGCAGATACTCACGTCGATGAGCTTGGCCACTTCGGCCTGGTGGTCGCGGGTGTGTGGCGCCGGGGTCAGCACGCTAGTGGCCGAGCGGCGGACAATGTCTTGGGATTGCATGGACATGGTTTCGCCCTCAGACCTTTTCAATATTCACGAGAAATGCCTTGTACTCGGGCGTATGGGTGTTCGAGTCGCCGATGCCTGGGGTCAGGGTGTTGGCCAGGAAGCCCTTGCGGGTCGCGCCCTCGTAACCCCAATGGCAAGGAATGCCGATGGTGTCGACATCCTGACCATCAATGGCCAAGCGACGGATGCGCTTGGTCACCACGGCCTTGGCCTTGATGTAGCCGCGCTGGGTGCTGACCTTGACCATGTCGCCCTGGACAATGCCTTTGTCGGCGGCGAGCTTTTCGCCGATCTCGATGAACTGCTCAGGCTGGACGATGGCGTTCAGGCGGGCGTGTTTGGTCCAGTGGCGGAACAACTCGGTAATTGAGTAGGTGGTTGCCACATAGGGGAAGTCTTCGCGCTTGCCCATGCGTTTGCGGTCGCTTTCATACACCCGCGCTGTCGGGCTGTAAGTGACGTTCGGGTGCAGCGGGTTGTGTGCCAGCGGACTTTCCGTCGGTTCGTAGTGCTCAGGGAACGGGCCATCGTTCATGGCGCCAACCGAGAACAAACGCCCCAGGCCTTCGGGCAACATGATGAACGGATTGATCTTGCTGCCGGGTGCGGCGGTAACGGCAAAGTCAGGCACATCAACGCCGCTCCAGCGCTCGCCATCCCAACCGATCAGCTTGCGCTTCGGATCCCATGGGTTGCCCTGTGGGTCGGCCGAGGCACGGTTGTAGAGGATGCGGCGGTTTTGCGGCCAGGCCCAGGCCCACGCCGGGGTGCAGCCCAGGCCGCTGTCGGCGTTGTCGCGACGGGCCATCTGGTTACCTTGTTCGGTCCAGGAACCGGCGAAAATCCAGTTGAAGCACTGGGTGCTGCCGTCATCGCGCAATTGCGAGAAGTCATTGAGCAACTGGCCCTTGCGCAGGATCAGCTTACCTTGCTCATCGTGCAGGTCGGCCAGCGCGCGGCCGTTGGACTCCTTGGCCACTTCTTCGGGCTTGGGGTCGTAGGGGTCGGTATAGTCCCAGGCCATGTTGAGAATTGGGGCCGGGTTGGCGCCGCCTTCCTTTTCGTACAGTTCACGGATCTTCATGAACAGATGACCGAGGATCTTGCCGTCGTGCCAGGCTTCGCCGGGCGGCGCAGCACCGGCCCAGTGCCATTGCAACCAGCGCCCGGAGTTGACGATCGAGCCGTCTTCCTCGGCAAAGCAGGAGGAGGGCAGGCGGAACACTTCGGTCTGGATCGCCGCAGTGTCAACATCGTGCTGTTCACCGTGGTTCTGCCAGAAGCTGGACGTCTCGGTGGCCAGCGGGTCGATGATCACCAGGAACTTGAGCTTGGCCAGAGCGGCCTGGGCCTTGTTCTTGTCCGGGAAAGCGGCCACCGGGTTGAAGCCCTGGGCGATGTAGCCGTTGACCTTGCCCTCGTGCATGAGGTTGCTGTAGTTAAGCACGTCGTAGCTGTCATCCCACTTGGGCAGCCAATCGAAACCCCAGTCGTTGGCGGCTGTGGCCTTGTCACCCCAGAAGCTCTTCATCATGCTGATGAAGAACTTGGGCGTGTGCTTGTAGTAGTTGACCTGATCTTCGAGCAGCGCTGTCGGCGTGGTCTGCTTGAGGTAGGTGGCAAGGCTGGTTTGCTGGTCGGACGGCAAGTTCATGTAGCCCGGTAAACGGAGCGACAGCAGGCCGAGGTCGGTGTAACCCTGAATGTTGGAGTGTCCGCGCAGGGCGTTGACGCCGCCGCCGGCCATGCCGATGTTGCCCAGCAGCAACTGGATCATGCCCGAGCCGCGAATCATCTGTGCGCCGTTGGTGTGGTGGGTCCAGCCCAGGGCGTAGAGGAAAGTCGCGGTGCGGTCGGGCACGCAGGTACTGGCGAGAATGTCGCAGATCTGCAGGAAGTCATCCTTGGGCGTGCCGCAGATATTGCTGACTACATCCGCTGTGTAGCGGCTGACGTGGGCTTTGAGCAGGTTCCATACGCAGCGCGGATGGCTTAGCGTCAGGTCGCGCTTGGCGTAGCCCTTGTCGTCAAGTTCGTAGGTCCAGGAACTGCGGTCGTAACTGCGCTTTTCTTCGTCGTAGCCGCTGAACAGGCCGTCATCGAAGTGGTAGTCCTCGCGCACGATGAGGCTGGCGTTGGTGTAGTGGCGCACATACTCGTGCTGGACCTTGTCATGGCTGATCAGGTAGTTGACCACGCCCATCAGGAAGGTTACGTCGGAGCCTGCGCGGATTGGCGAGTAGATATCGGCGACCGCAGCGCTGCGGTTGAAGCGCGGGTCGACGACGATAACCTTGGCGCCGTTGCGGATCTTCGCCTCGATCACCCACTTGAAACCCACCGGGTGCGCTTCGGCCGGGTTGCCTCCCATGATCAACACCACGTTGGCGTTCTTGATGTCCACCCAGTTGTTGGTCATAGCGCCGCGCCCGAAGGTCGGGGCCAGGGCTGCTACGGTGGGCGCGTGACACACACGGGCCTGGCTGTCGGTGCCGAGAATACCCAGGGCGCGCGTAAAGCGCTGATCCAGCGAGCCGGTTTCGCTGCTGGCGGCCGAGGAACAGAGCATGCCGGTACTCAGCCAACGGTTAACCGTGGTGCCCTTGGCGTTCTTTTCGATGAAGTTGGCGTCGCGGTCATCCTTCATCAGCCGGGCGATACGCTCGATCGCGTGGTCCCAACTGATGCGCTGCCATTTGTCTGACCCGGGTGCACGGTATTCGGGGAACAGCAGGCGCTGTTCGCTGTGCACGTAATCGACCAGACCCGCGCCTTTGGGGCACAGCGAACCGCGGCTTACCGGGTGATCCGGGTCGCCTTCGATATGGAAGATGCGGGCCTTGGCATTTTTTGCACCGTCACCGAGGCTGTACATGAGAATCCCGCAACCCACCGAGCAATAGGTGCAGTTGTTGCGGGTTTCCTTGGCGCGCAGCAGTTTGTATTGGCGCGACTGGGTCGCCTGGGCCATGCCGGGGGCAAAGCCCAGGGTCGCGCACGTGGCGGTGGCGACACCGGCGGTACAGAGCTTGAAGAACTGACGTCTGCCGAGTCCCATGGTTATCTCCTTATTCTTTCGGCTGCACAAAACAGCGGGCATAGGTATGCCCGGCAACAAGGCGTCGCAAGCGCAGTTGGCTGAGGATGAGGTCACGATTGATGCAGGCCCTGTCTGGCGCAGGGCTCGGGTTACGCGGATGGCGGCTAGTGTATTCCCGTATGGAATGTAGGACTAATCAAGGGTGTTGATGGTCCTATCGAGCGCCTCTATCGCGTCTCGTCCGCGGGTGGGCAAAGCCTTGTCCTGTCTATCTCGGGCATTGGCGGGCCATGCACAGGCTTAGACCAAAGTAGCATTCGCCGTCCCCGCCTGGCCGGGGGCGACTTTCTCATATATTCATTATTGATCTAACAAAATGATTAATTATTCTTTTTTGTTTTCTCGCTGAGCGTGCACTCTGCACCTCAAGCACTGCGTCGCAGTGCACCCCGGAACGAGGAAGCAGGCATGACCATCAAGGCGATCAACGTACGCAATCAGTTCAAGGGCACGGTCAAGGAGATCATTGAAGGGCCAGTGGTGTCGGAGATCGACGTGCAGACACCTGCTGGCATTGTCACCTCGGTGATTACCACGCGTTCGGTACACGAACTGGAGCTGCGCGTGGGCAGTGAAGTGATTGCCTTCGTAAAATCCACCGAGGTGTCGATCGCCAAGTTATGAGGCGTCGCGCATCAACTGAAATCGACAGACCTGCCCACCGCGCAGCATGCATTCCAGGTGCTGCACCTGCCCACCCCCCAGGCTGCCAATCAGCGCCAGGTCGAGCTCACAGATTTGCGGGTGAGCTTCGGCCAACTGATGGAATACGCAGTTGTGAGCGACTATCTGCGTCGCTTCTCCCGAACGGAAAAACACCTCTGACTCATAGCCGACATCGTTCATGTGGTCGGCAATCTGTTGCTCATCGAGTCGAGTAGCACTCAGGTCTGCGGCCATCTTGGTGCCCAGGCTGCGCATCAGGGCCACCAGGGCTTCATGGCCGATCAGGCTTGCGACTTCATCGATGAGCAAATTGGCCAGCAGGTGGTAGTGGCGCGGAAACAGCTCTTTGCCACTCACGCTCAGGCGGTATAACTGCTCGGGGCGCCGGCCAGTGGCACGCAGATCGCCGCGCACCACCAGGCCGTCCCGTTCCAGCGCGGCCAGGTGCTGACGCACCGCCGTGCGGGTGACGGCAAGCTGGCTGGCCAGTTCTTCGATGCTCATGCCTGCAGCCTTGTAAAGCAGGGCCGAAAGCAGATCCTGTTGGGTACGTCCCAGACCTTCGAACATCGACAGACCTCGCTCAGAACTTGTCCGGGAATTGTTTGACCAGCGCCGCCGTCAAGGCGTCGGCCAACCCGAGAATGTGCTCGCGCATGTGTTTCCAGGTGGCAGCTTCTGCCTTGTAATCCTTTTTTGCCAACGCGTCGATCTGGGCGATATGGTGCCCCCCGTGTGCGGCAAGCAGGGTGGTCAGCGTTGCTTCAGGCAAATAGGGATTGGCGCTGGAAAGGAATTTGGCCAAGGCCTTGGCGTTGCTGGTCAAAGCGTTCACGGCTGCCTGCTTGCCAGAAGCAGATTGACTGACAGTGGCGTCACTGTAGTGCTTGACCGCGCCCCAGTGTCCGCCGAGCAATTCAAGCAACTGCTCAGCGGCAGGCTGGCCATACAGCGGCGCGATGCTGTTGGCTATTGCGGTGGCGTTACTGACCACTTCCTGGCTGGCAATAGCCGCCTGCTGGCGATTACCGGCTTGATTGGCAATGGCGTAGTTGCGAATCCAGAAAATATGCTCAACCCATAGGTCTCGCAGGGCCAGACGGGTAGTCAAGGCAGCGGAGTCGGCTGGCGGGGGAGGGGTTTGAGCCGCAGGGCTCAAGACGGGAAGCGCGCACAAGGCAGCGAGTAGCAACACGACCGACATTCTGATCTTCATGGCAGTACCCTCGAGGGGTGAAGTGGCCTACAAGATCAATTACAGCATAAAAATATGTCGTTATTAGTCGGTGCGCCGAACGGTCGTTGCCCACCGTAAACGGAGGGCAACGCCAGTTTTCAGCTTAGGATGCAGCCGGTTTCGGCAGAATCATGTGCACGGGTGCCTGGGCTGCCTTGCCGCGAGCGACCAGGTAATACAGCACACTCGGGACGATCAGGCCAATGATCCACGACACGTCGACACCGCCCAGGTGGGCAACCATTGGGCCGGTGTAGAGCTTGGTGGAAATGAACGGCATCTGGATCAGTACACCAATGGTGTAGACGATGATGCCAGGCATGTTCCAGCGCCCGTAGCGGCCCTTGGGATCGGCTAGCGCCGGAACGTCATAACGTTCCTTGGTGATGAAGTAGTAATCCACCAGGTTGACCGCGCTCCAGGGGACGAAGAAGGTCAGCAGGAACAGGATGAACGACTTGAACGCGGCGAGGAAGGAGTGCTGTCCGAGCAGGGCGATGATTGTCGCGGCACCGACAATACACAGCACGAAGATCAGGCGCTGACGGCGGCTGACTTCGATGTGCCCGCGAAAGCCACTGATGATGGTGGCGATGCACATGAAGCTGCCATAGGAGTTGAGGGTAGAAATGGTCACCTTGCCAAAGGCAATGCTGAAATACAGCAGCGCTGCTGTTGCGCCAGTGCCACCCAGGCCGACGATGTAGGCGACTTCACGGCCGGAGAACTGACCGTTGGCGATTGCTGCGGCAAACACGCCGAGAATCATTGAGGCCTGCGCGCCCACTACCGAGCCAAGGCCTGCGGCGAGGAAGGTCTTGACTGAGGAGGTATTGCTTGGCAGGTAGCGCGAATAGTCTGCTACATAAGGCCCAAAGGAAATCTGCCAGGAGGCCGACAATGATACTGCCAGCAGAAACGAGGCCCAGGTGAAGTGGCGATTTTCCAAGAGCTGGCTGATGTCGGTAATCATCAGGATGCGGCTGAACAGGTAGACGAAGGCAATGATCCCCAGCACGCTGGCGATGCGCCCGATCCAATGGATCATGCGGTAGCCGAACACCGTCGCCAGTACGATCACGCCGGCAAAGATCAGGATCCCTGTGCTGTCGCTGACGCTCAGCAACTGGCCAATGGCCTGGCCCGACAATACCGTGCCGGTAGCGGTGAAACCCAGGTACATCAGGCACACCAGGGCAATCGGGATGACTGCGCCATACACACCGAATTGCACCCGGCTGGAAATCATCTGCGGCAGCCCCAGCTTCGGCCCTTGGGCGGCATGCAGGGCCATGACTGCGCCCCCCACCAGTTGGCCGATCAGCAAGCCGATCAGTGACCAGAACACATCGCCACCGAGCACCACGGCCAGGGCCCCGGTCACAATTGCGGTGATTTGCAGGTTGGCGCCCAGCCATAAGGTGAACTGGCTGTACAGGCGTCCGTGTCGTTCATTTTCCGGGATGTAGTCGATCGAGCGCCGCTCGATCAGTGGCTTGCTGCGCGATGCGCTGGCCTGGGTCATTGCTGTGGATCTCCGCATTTTGTTGTTGTCGAGCGGTTGGGTCGCCGACCGGACGCAGGGTCGGTGACGTTTGCAGATATCATCATGTATATACAAGCGTAGTCAAGTGAGTACGTTGTAGCGAAAATTCATGAAGACAGACGCAGTTATGCCCGAAAGTTAGCGCAGAGGATCAACAAGGAAGGTAAACCGCGCAGCGTCTAGCCGCCGGTCATGTTCATGAAGCGCAGGATTTGCACGCCGCCATTGACGTCGAAGTGATGGCTGTAGGGTTTCAGGGTCATGGCATCGCGGATGGCTTTGTCCAGGCGTGCGGTGTCGCCGGGGTGGGCGCGCAGAACCTGTTTCAAGTCGCTGGCGTGATCGTTGCCCAGGCACAGCAGCAAGCGCCCTTCGACGGTGAGTCGTACCCGGTTGCAGGTGGCGCAGAAGTTATGGCTGTGGGGGGAAATGAAGCCAATACGAATGTGCGCAGCTTCGGCCAGGCGCCAGTAGCGTGATGGCCCCTGGGTAGACTCGGCGGATTCGATCAGGGTGAACTGTTCGGCAATGCGCGCGCGAACCTCGTCGCTGGAGCAATACGACTCGCCCCGCTCATGTTCGCTGATGACGCCGAGCGGCATTTCTTCAATGAAAGAAATATCCAGTTCACGATCAATGGCAAAGCGCACCAGATCATTGATCTCGCTATCGTTACGGCCCTTAAGCACCACACAGTTGAGCTTGGTGCGCTGAAAGCCCGCTGCTCGTGCCGCGTCGATGCCGGCGATTACCTGGTCAAGATCACCCGTGCGGGTCAGCGTTTTGAAGCGTTGGTGATCGAGGCTGTCCAGACTGATGTTCAGGCGCGACAGGCCAGCATCGAACAGCGGTTTGGCCAGGCGTCCAAGCTGTGAGCCATTGCTGGTCATGCACAGCTCGCGCAGACCTGGCAGCGCGGCAACACGGGCGCACAAATCGACGATGCCCTTGCGCACCAGTGGCTCACCGCCGGTGAGGCGAATTTTACGTGTGCCCATGGCGACGAAGCGCTCGGCCACCTGATACAGCTCTTCAAGGGTAAGAATGCGTTGGCGAGGCAGGAACTGCATGTCTTCGGCCATGCAGTAGACGCAACGGAAGTCGCAACGATCGGTGACCGACATTCTGAGATAGTCGATCTTGCGATCGAAACCATCGACCAGTGTGTTGTCGCTTGCGTTCACAGATGCCATTGCCTCTTTTGATCAAGCTCCCGTCGCTGCGGGGAATGCATGGGTGCAAATGCATTGAACAGGAGTGCGCTTTATCGAGCATAGGGAGGCACTGGGGTGGCGTCAAATTGCTTTTAGTGACTGATCGATAAGCCTCGTCTATCGGTGCCAGGGCCGCGAATGCTCTGGGCTGGGGCGGGATCAAAGGCAGGTACAGGTCGCATCCGGGATGCGAGCAACGCGAGCATAAGGTTATGCTGTTGCGAAATATTACAAAGCTGGATCGGGATATGCCGTTAAAGGACTTACTGTTGGCCCTGGTGGTAATTGTTGCCTGGGGTGTCAATTTCGTCGTGATCAAGGTTGGCCTGGATGGCTTGCCGCCGATGTTGCTGGGGGCGCTGCGCTTTGCCCTGGTTGCGTTTCCGGCGGTGTTGCTGGTTAAGCGCCCGCAGTTGCCCTGGCGTTGGCTGATCGCTTATGGCGCTACCATTTCACTGGGTCAGTTCGCTTTTCTCTTCGAGGCGATGGGCAATGGCATGCCACCGGGTCTGGCCTCGCTGGTGTTGCAATCACAAGCCTTTTTCACCCTGTTCTTTGCCGCGATCTTTCTTGGCGAGCGGCTGCGTGCAGCAAGTGTGCTGGGGCTTCTGGTCGCAGCGGGAGGGCTGACTCTGATTGGCAGCGAGAACGGCGCCAGCGTGCCGTTTTTCGCGCTGTTGCTGACCTTGTGTGCGGCGGCGATGTGGGCCATGGGCAATATTATTACCCGGCGCTTCGGCAATATAGATTTGGTCGCCCTGGTGATCTGGGGCGGATTAATCCCTCCGTTGCCGTTCCTGGCGCTGTCCTGGTGGCTGGAAGGACCGACCCTAATTGAAAGCTCGTTGCGCGGGATCGGGTGGAGTTCAATCCTGTCGCTGGCGTACCTGGCTTTTATTGCCACCATGCTTGGCTACAGCCTATGGAGTTACCTGCTGTCACGCTATCCCGCAGGCAAGGTGGCGCCGTTCTCGTTGTTGGTGCCGGTGGTGGGCTTGAGTTCGTCGGCGCTGTTGCTGGGCGAGCGGCTGACACCGCTGCAAGGCTGGGGGGCGGGGCTGGTAATGGTCGGGTTGCTGATCAATGTGTTTGGGTCACGGCTGTTGGCAGGTCGGGTTACGGCGCAAGGCCGGGCTTGATTGAACGGCGCATCAGGCCAGGGCAAGTGCGCGGGTGCCGGTAATGCGTCGAACCAGCAGGAGCGTCAGCAGCGGAGCAAGCGTGAACACACCGAACAGCCACGTGGCGGCGTGCTGCGCCCCGACTACGCCGCCAGGTTCAACCAGGCCTGCACTGTTACTCACGACGCCAGCGAGTGCCGCAGCCAGGGCTGTGGCGTACAGTTGCACGGTGGTGATCGAGGCCGATGCCAGGTTTTCCTCGCCAGGACGCGCCGCGCTCAGCACGCGCGTCAGCAGGTGTGGCCAGCCTAGGCCGATACCCAGTCCAACCCCGGCCAGGGCAAGGCAGTAGCTGACCACGCCGACTGTGGTGCGCAGCCATCCAAGCTGCGCTGTCATCAATGCCAGGGCCAACATTGCCAACACGATGATCACCGGGCCAACGCGCATCATCCGCTCGGCCGCATCCCCTGTACGGCTGGCGCTCAGTAATGCAGCGACTGTCCAGCCAGCTGCCATGGCTGCGGTCATATAGCCCGCGGCGAGAGGCCCGAGGCCGTGGATCTGCTGAAGAAAATAGGGCACGAAAATCTCTGTAGTGACGGCGGCGATCAACAGACACATCATTGCGTACAGCACACCGAGTCGGCTGCTAAGCGAGTAGGCCCCGGTGGGCAACAGGCGGCTTTGCGGGTTTCGATCCAGGCGGGCAATCAGCACGGCGATAGCAAGGCCGGCGCCAATGCCGAGCAAATTCCACAGCAAGTGACTGCTGAGGCTGGCTGCCGAAATAGCCAGCACCGAAGCGACCAGGCAGACAATCAAAGCGTAGGGTGGGCGTGTGCTACTGGAGGTGGCGGCGAGGCTGTTGTTCAGTTGAGTGACCACAATGACCGCCAGCAGGCCGATTACCGGCAGTAGGGCCCAGAATGCCCAGCGCCAATGTCCGCCCTCGGCGAACACGCCACCAATGGCTGGCCCACACAGCGTCGCCAGGCCCCACATGCCGGAGACCATGGCCATCGCGCGAGGCCATAAGCGCTCGTCAAACACCAGACGGATCAGGGCATAGCTCAGGGCAAACAAAACCCCACCGCCCAGGCCCTGGACGCTGCGACCGGTAAGCAGCACCGGCATGCTCGGCGCCGCTGCGCAGAGGATTGAACCTACGGCGAAGATCGTCAGTGCCAGCAGGAACGCGCGCCGGGCGCCAAGCCCTTCGAGCAGGCGTGCCGAAAGGGTAGAGCCGATGATCGACGTGACCACGAACAGCGTCGTACTCCAGGCATAGAACGCCAGCCCGCCAATATCGGCGATGACCGTAGGCAGAATGGTGGTCACGATGTAAACGTTGATTGCGTGCAGTGCCACGCCGCCGGCCAATGCTATCGAACGCAGGGCGTTGCGACCGTGCAACAGTTCGGCCCAGGAAGCACTTGCAGGCGTAGCGGGGGAGGACATTTGCGATTCCTTCGCAGGGGTGAGTCGTGGTTGCAGTCTAAGAGCGTCTGAGGGGTAACACAAACAACCGCCTGGGTTCATCGCCGCTGGCATTTGTTACCATCGCGCTTTTGCCGCGCCACCAGGGCTCGGCGTACAACCTGCAAGACCGAAGGAGAGCAGCATGATCATCACCACCACAGGCACTATCGAGGGGCGCCAGATTGCCGCCTACCTGGACGTGGTAAGCGCCGAATCGGTCCAGGGTATCAACGTGGTTCGTGACGTCTTCACCAGCTTTCGGGACTTTTTTGGCGGCCGCTCGCAAACCCTGGAAAGCGCCTTGAAGGAAGCCCGCGAGCAAGCGACGGATGAAATCAAAGCCCGCGCGCGCAGTTTGCAGGCTGATGCGGTCGTGGGCCTGGATTATGAAATCAGCATGCCGTCTGCGCGCGGCGGCATGGTCGTGGTGTTTGTCACCGGGACAGCGGTCAAGCTCCGGTAGACACTCGGGTGCGACAAAATGGCTCGGCCACTGGTCGGGCTTTTTGCTTTTTGTCCTCATGGTCGATAAATGACCGGCTAGTCTCTGAATCACTTGGGACGGTAATTTCCGGGCGACCAACTATTTGCCCATACCGACCCACTGTCAGAGGGAGACAGGGCATGAGTGAATCGTATTTCGAGGACAACGGTGACGAATTTCCCATTAACAGTCAGGTACGTTGCGGCCAGTCCGCATTTCGTCTTGGCTTTGCCCACATGACCCAGGATGACGCGGATCACGCCAAACCGTGCCACCTGCAACGCGCGAAGAAGGGCCGTTTCATGCCCAGGGTCCCGTTGAAAAAGTGAACTGTTTCACAACACCCCGCACCATGTCGCGGGGTTTTTTATGCATTGTTTGACCTTGCTCAAAGGTTGCGGCATAGATGCTCGCGTCATAGGCGCATGTATGCCTTACTTGTCCGGCTGCTTTCAATACAGGGGATGACCGATGCGTATCAGGGAAGAAACATACTGGCAATGGGCGGACGCTCAACTTCATAGCCGCAGTCACGATGAGCTGCTCAGTGACGGTACCAACATTGATGTTCAGGTCAGGCTGTCGCGCACGGGCGCCACGCAACTGTTTATCGGCATTTACGCCAGTCATGGCAAGGCGATGGTGGAGGAGTACTACCCCAGCCGCCCCGGCGAAACCATGACCCGGGCCATGGTCTGGGGGGTAAATCGGGCCCGGGCCCTGCTTACCGGTGACTTCCCGCTTGAGCAGATACCCCTGCGGCGTCAAGCCTGAGAATGGCGGTTGTGGCTGGCCTGGACAATGCGCTGGGCCGGCACACGCAGTTGCAGCAGCAGGTAGTGGGCAAACGCGGCTGAATAGCCTTGCCTGGCGATGGCCTGCTCCATGCAACTTAACCAGATGTCGCTGTGGGATTGGTCGATCGGCCATTGGGCATGGAATGCCGGAATGGCGATCGATCCATAGCGCTCCTTGTACAATGACGGGCCACCGAGCCACCCGCTCAGAAAACAGGCCAGTTTATCTCGCGCGTTGTCGAGGTTGTCCGGGTGCATCTGTCGCACCGGGCGGGCATCCGGGTTCTCATCCATCAAACGATAGAAATCATCGACCAGGCGCCTCAGGCCCTCGATGCCGCCTGCGGCCTGATAGGAGGCGTCGCCGATTCCGAATGCGCGGTTGTTCATGGCCACTCTCTGCAGGAAAAGCGCCATTGTAGCCAGATATCGACGGCATGAAAAAAGCCCAGTGCAGGCACTGGGCTTTGGTATTGCAATAAGCGCTGTTATCAGCAGAGACGATCGATTACCGCGACGCCTGGTTGGTTTTGCAGCGTCGACCACTCGTGTTGCAGGGTCTGCAAAACACGGCCTACGTATTGGGTGTCGGCGGCGGCTTTCTTGCCGACATAGCCTTGACCACGACGGTACATCTTCAACCGGGCACGCATGTTCGGCGTGCATTGCTCGAACTGCGCTTCATCGGTGAGGGTCCCCAGGCTGTCCAGGCGAACCTCGCCCTCTTCGCAAACCCAGAGAATGTGGCTGTCGAGCGTGTCTTTACGCGCAGCGAACAGTTGAGCCAATTCGTCGATAGTCGGTTGATTGTTCAGATTCATCATAAAGCCCCCTAGGCCATTTTTAGTTGAGTTCAAACACGTCATGTAGCCTTGAAAGAAAGCTGCTACAGCAGCGTCACAACTGGGGGCTTTTACACGCTGCCTTTTGGGCAGTACCCATCCGCACACAGCTCATGGATCCTTCGAGCTGCCTGGAACACCCTTGCCAGTGTCCCCGATCGGGGAGACGACCTCATCATGCAAGGGCCGACGAACGGCGTCAATAGATTTTGTAGTGATTTTTTTTGGTCACTACATTTTGTCTGACAATGCTTCCTCTGCCGGTGTTGATGCGTATCAGTTCGTTCACAGGTGAAGTGGCTGATGATGCTCACTCATGTATTACAGGGAGATGCTCATGAGTTCGTCGGCAAGTGCACCGAGTGCACAACCTGCCCGGGTCAAGATTCCAATTGGCTTGTTGTTGGCAATAGCAGCTTTGGTTGGGGTGCTGATGCTGCCGCTGCCCGCCGACTTGCCGGTGGCCGGTCACCGCGTGCTGGCGATTCTGGCATTTGCCGTGGTGGTGTGGATCAGCGAGGCGGTGTCCTACGAAGCCAGTGCAATCATGATCACCTCGTTGATGGCGTTTCTGCTCGGTACGGCGCCGACCGTGGCCGATCCATCGGTGACCTATGGCTCCTCGGCGGCCATCAGCCTGGCCCTTACCGGCTTCTCCAACAGCGCACTGGCCCTGGTAGTGGGCGCCTTGTTCATTGCTGCAGCCATGACCCACACGGGGCTGGACCGACGTATTGCCCTGGTAACCCTATCCAGCGTTGGCGTCAGCACCCGGCGTATTCTGCTCGGCGCAGTGGCGGTGACTATCCTGCTCAGCCTGGTAGTGCCCAGCGCCACCGCGCGTAGTGCGTGTGTGGTGCCGATCATGATGGGGGTGATCGCCGCCTTCGGCGTCGACAAGCGCTCCAACATTGCTGCTGGCATCATGATCATCGTCGCCCAAGGCACCAGTATCTGGAACATCGGTATCCAGACCGCTGCAGCGCAAAACCTGCTGACAGTGGGTTTCATGGACAAGATGCTCGGCGCGCGGGTGTCATGGATCGACTGGTTGATCGCGGGTGCGCCGTGGGCGGTGATCATGTCGGCGGTGTTGATTTTCATTGTGCTCAAATTGTTGCCGCCCGAAAGCGACAGCATTCCCGGCGGCAAGGCGGCGGTCAGCAAGACCCTGGCGGAACTGGGACCGATG
This sequence comes from Pseudomonas arcuscaelestis, assembly GCF_016881005.1. Taxonomy (GTDB): domain Bacteria; phylum Pseudomonadota; class Gammaproteobacteria; order Pseudomonadales; family Pseudomonadaceae; genus Aquipseudomonas; species Aquipseudomonas arcuscaelestis. Next base: position 120,281 of record NZ_JACOPV010000003.1, read on the forward strand.
AGCGGGGCGCAAAAGCGCCTGCTCGGGGTGTCGGTGCTACTGCTGTTGGCCTGGGCGACTGAGGGCAAGCTGCACAGCTTCGATACCACTTCGACAACCTACGCGGGGCTGGTCATCCTCTTGCTGCCTCGCGTCGGGGTAATGACCTGGAAAGATGTGCAGTCGCGGATTCCCTGGGGCACGGTGATTGTCTTCGGGGTTGGTATCAGCCTGGGCACAACCTTGCTCACCACGCAGGCCGGACAATGGTTGGGCGCGCAAGTAGTGGCCAATACCGGGCTGGATCAATTGGGAACCCTGGGGGTGTTTTCGATTCTGGCGGCGTTTCTGATATTGATTCACCTGGGTTTTGCCAGCGCCACCGCGTTGACCTCGGCGCTGTTGCCGATTCTGATTGCGGTACTGCAGACCTTGCCGGGTGATTTCAGTCGCCTGGGCATGACCATGGCCCTGGGCTTTGTTGTCAGCTATGGCTTTATCCTGCCGATCAACGCACCGCAGAACATGGTGTGCCTGGGAACCGAGACATTCAGCGCCAAGCAATTTGCCCGCGTCGGGATTCTGGTAACGGTGATTGGCTATCTGCTGATGCTGGTGTTTGCGGCGACCTGGTGGCACTGGTTGGGATGGATGTAGCGTTCGCTAATGGCGCAACCGGTAGGCGCAGGCTTGCCCCGGGATCGGCCGCGACCCGGCCGAAACCCTACCTACAGGCTGCACTGACCCCAGCGCAGGGCAGCCTACGATCAGAAGTTCGCCGGTGTGTTGGCGCTGATGATTTCTGCTTCGTCCTGGCCGATGTTCTTGAAACTGTGGGGCAGGGTGGTCGGGAAGTAGTAGCCGTCACCGGAGTTGAGGACGCTGACCTGACCATCGACACGCAGCTCAATGGTGCCGCGGGTTACCAGGCCACACTCTTCACCTTCGGAGTGAACGATAGGCTCGTCACCAGAGTCGGCACCCGGTGCGTACAGTTCGCGCAGCATGCGCATTTGCCGGCCTTCGACACTGGCGCCGACCAAAAGCATGCGCAGGCCGCTGTTGCCCAGGTCAGGCTGCTCGGTGGAGCGGAATACAAAACGCTCTTCACGCGGCGGCTCGTCAAAACTGAAGAACTCTGCCAACGACATGGGAATGCCTTCAAGCAGTTTTTTCAGGGAACTGACCGAGGGGCTGACGCGATTCTGCTCGATCTGTGAGATCGTCGAGTTGGTCAGCCCGCTACGACGGGCCAGCTCCCGCTGGGAGAGTTTGTTGCGTTCACGCACCAGTTTGAGTCGTGTCCCCGTGTCCATAGCCGCCTTATGTGTTAAAAATTTTTGGCGGAGCATTAAAGCACATTCCGCGAAGCTTTAGCGGCCCGCCTGTATGGACACGGAATTGGGGTGGGGCCACAGTCCGACCAATAGCAGCAGCCCGGCCACAATCAGGTACGGCAGGCGCGGATCTACCGCGTAGATCAGCGTTCCGGCCAGGGGGCCGATAACCACGCCCAGGCCTTGTGCAGCGCTCATGGAACCGGCCGTGGCGCCTTGCTCGGAGGCGTCCATGGCATTGGCCGCCAATGCCGAGAAGGCCGGAAACACGAAGCCCATCCCGCAGGCCGAAACAAAGAAGCTGGCCCAGAGCAATGGCGCGCTGGGAGCAAAAGCGGCGGCGGCAAAGCCCAAGGCTGAAACGCTCGCGCCTGCGCGAATCATGCGCAGCGGTGGCCACTGCAACCTGCGCACCAGCAGCTGCGCGAAGATCAGCGCTACGCCCACCATGGTCAGCGCGATGCCTGCGGTCTGCGCGGCGTCTGCCGGGTTCATGCGCAAACGGTCGAGGGCGAAGAAGCCGACGGTGATCTGCGCGACCGAAACGCCGAGCATTGCCACGAACGCCACCAGCAATGGCCGGCGCAAGCGCGGATCGCTCAGGCGTACCGGACGTGGCGGCTGCTTGAGGTGCAGCTCCTGACGCTTGAGCTTGAGCAACAGCACGACAAAAGCCAGCATCGGCAGCAACGCCATCACATAAAAAGGCAGGCTCAAACTGTTACGCGCCAGCAGCGCTGCCAAGGCCGGGCCCAGTACCAGGCCAACAGCGTTGGCCGCGCCGAGTGATGCCAAGGTGCGGGCGCGGTGCTGTGGCTCAACGTTGTCAGCGATCAGCGCCGTGCCACCGACCGGCAGCGCGGCGTAAAAAGCGCCGATCAAGCCGCGTCCGATCACCAGCCCGGCAAAGGCCAGGGTAGCGCTGGGCAGAAGGTGCAGGGCGGTATCGATGAACAGGCACAAGGCCCAGTAAGCCACGGTAAACCCGGCCGTGCCGAGCAACAGAATCCGGCGCCGACCAAGGCGATCACTGAGCTGGCCCCAGGGCCTGGCCAGCAACATCCAGATCACCCCGGCCACCGTCACCGCAGCCCCGGCCTGCCAAGTGGCAAGGCGAAGGGTGCGGGCAATAGGGCCAATCAAGGAGACAAAGGCCATCATCGCCATGGTGCAGGCCATGTTGGCAATCAGCAGCGGGCGCAGATCGAAACTGGGCTCGGTGCTGATCGATGAAGTGGGTTGGGCAGGATCCTGTGCGCTGTTCATGGCTATCCAAAGCTCAAAAGGCAAGCGTTGCATTGTGCCGCAAAAAAAGTCCGGGCAGAATCCCTTGATAATGCGAAGCGTTATTGTTTGTTGCTTGCCTCAGGATTGCCCAGCGGCGCAGGCCACATACTGCGTAGCACACCGTCACGCCGCACCAGTGCATGCACCAGCGCTGCGCCCAGATGCACCAGCACCGTGGCAAACAGCACATAGGCCAGCCAGCCATGGGCCTGGCGCAGCAAGGCATACAGGGTCAGATCATGGGGCAGCAGCGCCGGCAGGTGCAGCGGCAGCGGATAGCCGCCCGCCGAGAGCATGCCCCAACCAATCAATGGTATGGCCAGCATCAATCCATACAACAACAGATGAGAAGCCCCGGCGGCCAGACGCTGAACCGTTGGCAGGTCGGCAGGCAAGGGTGGGTGGGGCAGGGTCATACGCAGGACGATGCGCACCAACACCAGCAGCAACAAGGCCAGACCAATCGCCTTGTGCAGGCCAAGCAGCCAGGTGTGGCGCGGGGTCAGGTCGGCAATCATGCTGACGCCAATGAACAGCATCGCCACGATCAGCACTGCCATCAGCCAGTGCAACAGACGCGCCATAGGATGAAAGGCAACGGGTTTCATGGGCGTGCTCCCAGGTGGGCCGATTCGTAGCTGCGGCGGTTGAAGGACTCGGCGTACGCTGCCGAACGTGCCGCCAGAATCGGGTCAGCCGATGGCTCGATACCCGTGGGCAAGATCAGCGGGTCAAAGTTGAGGTCGCGGCAGGCGCCTTGCTCGGGGCCGTCGACATGCTCGATGACCAGGGTGCCGGCGTCGACGGTACGGCGCTCTACCGGCCAGGGCTTGGCCGGGTCATCGACGGGGTCGCCGGCTTGCGCGAGAGTCAGGCGCAGGGTCCAGCGCAACGGGCCTTGGGCCAGGCGCTGGTGCAAGTCGTGTTGCAGGTAGTCGCGGTCGTCGACTTGACCTTCGAGGGCGACGAACGGTGTCTGCGGCACCAAGCTCCAACGAACAAAACGGCTATTGCCGTCGCGGTCGATCAGGGCAAAGGCATTGATGCTGTTGAAACTTGAGTTAGCGAAGCTGTTCGGGGCTTTATAGTCCTTGGCCCATTGGCGGAAAGCTGCGCTTTCGGGATGGTCGGCGAAAAATGCCTGTACGCGCGCTGGGTCGGGTTTGCCGGTGGCGGGGTCCGGGGTCATGGCCAGAACCTGCTGGTAGAAGGCGTGTGGCGTACTCACTGCCAGCACCGGAGGGGTATTCATACCGGTACGCCAGACTTCGCCGTCATCACTGCTCAGTTGCAGCGCCAGACTGCGGGTCGGCACACTGGTGTCGGCGCTGTAGGGATTGCTGCCGCCTATGGCGAAACGGCCGATTACCGGGACCCGAGACTGGCTGAATACCCGGGCACGGGACAGCGGTTCAGCCTGCTGGTTGCTCTGGAAGTAGCCGCTGACGCACAAACCCTTGGCGTGGTTTTTTCGATAGCCCGGGTAGTGACCGGCTTGGGACTCGAACGTGTCAATAATGCGCTTTGGGGTAAGCCGGTCGCTGCCGATCCAGCCGGCGGCATAGGCAAAACCGGCGGCCAGGGCGGCCAGGCCAAGGCCAATGGCAGCCAGGCGCAGGGTGCGGGGACGACCGTGTAACGGAGTGCTCATGGCGACGATCCGGGTCAGTGAATGAGCCGGTACGACGCCTGGGTATGAAATTTATTCCCATGGCAGGGAATATTTTTTCCTCTACAGCGTCTGCCTCGTACACTGATCGCTTGAAGGCCAAGGCCCCGGCAATGCATGAACTAAATGACCAGCAACTGCGCGAGATGCTCCAGCGACTGCGGCGCTTCGCCTTGTGGCTGACCCGCGACGCCAGTAGCGCCGACGACCTGGTGCAGGCCACCGTCGAGCGTGCCCTGAGCCGGCGCAGCCAGCAGCGCGAGCAGGACAGTTTGCGCGCCTGGCTGTTCTCCATCCTCTACCGGCAGTTTATCGATGGTAAGCGCCGCGAGCGTCGGCATGCCCGCTGGCTGTCCTGGTTCGCACGTGCCCAAGAGCAGGGCAATGCGACGGAGGACATTGTCCTGGCCCAGTCTGGCCTGGCCGCTTTTGCGCTGTTGCCCACCGATCAGCGGGCCTTGTTGCTGCTGATCAGTGTCGAGGGCTTGAGTTACAAGGAGGCCGCGCAGGCCCTGGATGTGCCGATCGGCACAGTAATGTCGCGATTGTCGCGGGCGCGGGCAGCGCTGCGTGAATTGGCCGAGGGCACTACAGCATCCCCGGTGATGCGGAGGTTGAAATGAGTCAGTTGATTCCATCGGACGACGAGCTGCACGCCTACGTCGATGAATGCCTGGAAGCGGAGCGTCGACGCGCGGTAGAACTTTATCTGGCCGCCAACCCCGAGCAGGCCATGCGCGTCGAAGGTTGGCGCCGTGATGCCCGACAACTGCGTGCGGCGATGTCGGGGTTCGCCGGGCAGGTGCCTAATCCACGGCTTGATCCGGCTCACCTGCGCCGCGAGCTACGCCGGCGCCGACAGCGCCGCTGGGCCAGTGCAGCGGTGCTACTGGTGACGCTGGGGGTCGGCGGCCTGGGAGGCTGGCAAGTGCGCGAATCCAGCCTGATGGCTGGCAACCTGCCGATGGCTGATGCCGTGCAGGCGCACCGGTTATTTGCCGATGCCAGCGCCCTGGACTTGAGCGCCCGTGATCCTGCGCGGTTGCAAACATGGCTGGGACAATATTTTCGTCATGTCGGCAACCTGCCTGACTTGTCCTCCTACGGCTTCACCCCACTGGGTGCACGGCTGCTGAGCAACGAACAGGGGCCGGCAGCCCTGCTGGTGTTCGAAGACGCCCAGGGGCAACGAATCAGCCTGTTTCTGCGCTCGCCTGGCGAGCATTTTGCTCGCATGCCCAGTGGTGAGCGCACCGATGGGCAGTTGCAGGCGCGCTACTGGTCCCACGGTGACTACAACTACGCATTGGTCAGTGCGGCATCCGACAGCCGTGGTGCACAACTGCGCGAGGCTCTGGACATCGCCTTGTAGTGGGTCGTCGCTGTCAGGCGTAAGCTTCTCAGTAGTCCTGTTCACTCCGTGCGAGGTAAAAGCAAATGAAGCGCAAGCAAGGTTTGGCAGTGGCAGCGTTAGTACTGCTGGCTGGTACAGGCACGCAGGGTTGGGCAGCAGAGGTGAAGGATGCGCGTCTGCTTGCCCATGAGCAGGCTGTGCAGGCCTATGCCGCAAAAACCGGCAGGACGGTTCCTACTGTCCAGGACTACGCCTACGGCGCATCGGTCGATGTCGCCCGGCTCATCGCACAGACCCCCATGCCCAGAGGTTGCACAGCGGCGCCGATGTTGATGACCTATGAAAACACCGCTGGTCAACTGCTGACGTTGCGCTATCAAGTTGAAGGGCAATGCCCGCGGTTTCAGGCTGCGCGTTGATGCATCTACGGCATAGGCTGCAGAGAAAAATCTGCATGGGCTGGCTGAACGACTAGTGGCAATTTAGTATTGCTGGCTTGACGAACACTATGCGCTGGTTGCACTCTCAGCCCGTGCTCCAGTCAGCCCCAAGATCCGTTCAGCGTGGTTGCGTCAGCAAATCCCCAGCCTTGAAAAAGACCGGCCTGCTGCCGAACTTGCCAAGGACTTTCGCCCTCAACCGCTGGCGGCAGTTGCAACGCGTGCTGGTTGAAATGGGACATGCTGGCGAGGCACGTGAACTGGGGATCATCTATGAACAACAGTTGCGCGCTATTGGTCACGTAGGCCAGCCAGCGAGCGGATGGCCGACCTGGATCGCCGCCATCTACTCGCGTATTGCTCTTGGCCTGCATGCGCTCTATGGGCTGCTGAGCGGTTACGGTTACCGTCCAATGCTGGGGGGTCAGTTTGCTGATGGTGGCTATCGTTTCCGGCCTGGCCCGTCGAAGTGAATAAAATCAACCGATGCGTTAACTGCACTTGGCTTGTGCCAGGGTATTTAATTAGAATCAATCTCATTTGATTCCTTTCCCTTGCAGGTGCTTTTTAGATGAGCGAAGCGGTGGTCCTTTCCGAGCAGACGCTGCACAGTCTTTATCGAGATCACCGTAGTTGGCTGGAGAGCTGGTTGCACCGGCGCCTGGACAATCGCTGGGATGCGGCCGACTTGAGCCAGGATACCTTTCTGCGGGTGCTGGCCAGCCCACAGGTGCTCGAAGAGCTGCGCGAACCGAGGGCCTATCTGCTGACGGTGGGCAAGCGCCTGCTGGTCAATTTCTACAAGCGCCGCAGTCTTGAGCACGCCTATCTTGAAGCCCTGGCCCACTTGCCCGAAGCGCTGATACCGTCACCAGAGCAGCGTTGGTTGTTGCTGGAAACCCTGCAGGCACTGGACGAAGTACTCGACGGTTTGGCCCTGCCGGTGCGTCGGGCATTTCTCTGGTCGCAACTTGAAGGGTTGGGCTATGCGCAGATTGCCGAGCGTCTGCAGGTCAGCGAACGTACGGTCAAGCGCTACATGGCTCAAGCCTATGAGCACTGCCTGTTGGCTGAGCTATGAATCGCACCAGTAGCCCCGAGGCGCGGCAACTGGCTCGGGTCGCGGCCGGTTGGCTGGCGTTGCTCGATTCAGGAAGGGCAAGTGCCGACGATCTGCAGCGGCTTGATCATTGGCGTGCAGCCGATCCCCGTCATGAGCAGGTGTGGCAGCGCGCCGAGGGCTTGCGCCAGCGCTTTCAGGCAGTGCCGCAAGCGTTGGCGATGGCAAGCCTGGACCGCCCGCAGAGCAATCGTCGCACCTTGCTCAAGCGGGGCCTGGCCTTGGCGGTGGTGCTGCCAGCTGGCTGGGTGCTCAGCCAACAATTGCCTTTTGCAGCGTGGCGAGCGGATTTGCGTACTGCCGTCGGCGAGCGTCGGGGTGTGCGCCTGGTTGATGGCAGCATGCTGCAGTTAAATACGGACACTGCTGTGGATCTGGACATGGCGCAGCATCGACTGAGTTTGATCGAAGGTGAGATTGCCTTGAGCGTCAGTCGCGCGCAGGCCATCAACGTGGATTTTGGCCTTGGGCGCGTCGCGACGGGGCAGGCACAGGTCTGTGTGCGCCGCGATGCGGAAAGTTGTCGTATTTCGGTTGTGCAGGGTGCAGTGCAGGTACGACCGCAAGAGGGTATGGCTTTGACGCTGCAATACGGTGATCAATTGACGTTGTACGCCGATGGTAGTGGCGCCATGGGTCGCTTCGATCCGCATCTGCCTGATTGGCGCGATGGTGTGGTGAGTGTCGAGAAGCAGCCGCTGGGGCAGTTTTTGCGTGAAGTGGCCCGTTATCGTCCGGGAGTTTTGCGCTGGGAGCCGGCGCTGGAGTCGTTGAGTGTCACTGGTACTTTTCAGCTCGGTGATACCGATCGGATTCTTGATTTGTTGGCGGCGAGTTTGCCGTTGACTGTGCAAACGCGAAGTCGCTACTGGGTAACTTTGGTGGCTCGGCAAGCCTCGGCTTGAGCTAATTGAGTGCTTATCCGTTTGCTAGGGTGGCGCTGAATCACCTTTGCGCCCTTACGGCGCCTTACTTTGGCAGTCGCCCCAAAGTAAGCAAAGGGCTTGCCCCACCAGGGGCCCTACGCTGCGCTTCGGGTCCCCTCGCTACGGTGTCGCTACAGGGCATTGCGATCTACGTGTTGCAAGCAACACTACGATTCGCAACTTCGGCATTCGCCGAAGGCGCTACGCGCTAGCCCTTTCGCAACACCTTCGCTCGGCCCTTCTGGTTAACGGGGCGGGTAGATCAAGATCAAGATCAAGAGCAGGTCAAGAGCAGGTCGGAAGCAGGCAGGGTGGCGCCGGTTATGGGCGCCATACTGGCCATAATTCTTTGTCCAGGGCCCAATGTCCTTGTCCGGCCAGCAGTCGTACGCCGCCTACCCAACGCTCGGGGGCGTGTTGATCAAGCCAGTTGGCGTCACCTGCCAGCACTCGTTCACCCAGGGCGGTCAAGCGCAGCGGTCGCCGCGTCCACTCCAGGTCTGTCTGTGTTTCGCTGATTAACGCTGTCGGTGCATCTATCAGGGGCCGTAACGTCGCATGGAACATCATGTCGCCCAGGTACGGCAATGGCTCTCGTTTGCCCATCAGTTCGGCAAACACGCGGGCAAACGTCACTTCACCCTGTTCGCTGATGATCTGCAACGACAACCGTTCAGTCAGCGACAAGCCATCGTGCAATCCCGGCAATTCCTGCAGTTGTCGCAGCAGTGCCGGGGCAAGCAGGGGCAGGCACAGGTCGCGGCGGTGTGCCAATTGCGCCCATGTTTCTGGCGAGGGCGCGCAATAGGCCGTCCAGGCGTGTCGGGCCAGTTGCAGCATGGGTTGGGTGATGGTTTGACGTTGTGGCCACAACCAGGCGAGTACATCCGGCGCCAGTTGGCCGATGCCGATGAATCGTTGCACACCAGGCATATGGTCGATCTGGATCAGTTCCAGGCGCTGGGGCATGCGTTCCAGGCTGGCAAGCAGGCGTATCAGGAACAGTTGGTCGTAGGCATCCGCTTCGCACCAGAGCACCGCCCGCGGGCAATCCTCAAGTAACGGCAGTTGACCGTACTCATCGAGCATCTTGCGCTGCACAAACGTGCGCTCGAGGGCGTAGGCCTTGCTGATGTAGTCGATGCGCATGGCCTGGTATTGCTCAAGGGGCAGGTCACGAACCGGGCCCATGCATAAAGGGTCGGTGAACATGTGAAACGAGCCGGTAAAACCAGCCAGATTCAAACTGTGCTGGATGTCGTTGCCGCAGCGCCAGTGCTGTGTGCGGGCCTCATCGTCGGCGACGAATTGCGGGTTGCGTGCGGCGAAATCGATGGCGTCGATGTGGGCCTTGAGCTTGGGCCAACTGCTGAACCCCAGGTCACGGGCAATTAACCATTGTGCATCGGCCAGGCGCGGTGCCGATGAACGTGAACCCAGTTGCGCCAGATGCTCAGGCGCGGTGCCTGTGCGTAGCCGTTGGAGCAGCTCTTTGGCGCGCTTGCGCTGTTGTTCCAGATTGATGCGTCCATCCTGGGACGGTGAAGACAGTCGAGCAGGCATACGAACTCCTTGTGCGAGCCTTGTCCGCTATCAGGCCGGGAGTCGTAAGTAGAATTCCTGGTGTACTGTCCTGGGCGCTGCCCTTTCCGCGGACGGTGGCGTGGAAGACGCCGACCGCGACTATAGGCTCGGGCTTGCGCAAAGGCAAATTCCAGTAAAGCAGGCTGGAGGCTCAGGGTGGCTGGGCGCAGTTTCCCTACAGCGCCCGGCACACACCTGCAAAGCCTTGGGTTAAGTGTTGTCCTTGATGGTCTTGCTGCTGCCGTTGGTTTTCACCGACGCAATGCCGGCATCGCGTGATTGCGCGCTGGCATACATCTGGCTGCTGCCGATGATCTGGTGGTTGGCTGCTTTGAGGTTAAAGTGAAATTTGCCATTGCTGGCTTCTTTCTTCTCGTAGCGTTCATCCGTACCACTGTTGGCCTGGACCGAGGCAATGCCGCTTTCGGCGGACGCCTTGGCCTTGTACAACTCGCTGGTAAGAATCGTCTCGCCATTACCTGCCTTGAGCACAAAACGGTATTGACCGTCGCTGCTGGTGCCCAACTCAAACCATCCTGCCATGGGAACTCCTTATTGCGCTGAAGTGCGCTGATCAATCCTGGGTGCTGCCTGCAAGCTGGCTTGCAGTGAAAAAACAGTATGGTGGGCTTTGAGCGCTTGTCCAATGTGAAGGCACGCGGGCCTATCTGCGCATCAGCGATTGTTGCGGGGTCAGGAAGGCTTCGTGGAAGTAGGCACGCACCGCCTGCATGGCTGGTGTGAATGTGCGCTCACGGTGCCAGGCCAGGCCGACACTCATCGGGGTCACCGGGTCGCTCAGGCCCACGGTCTCGATGCGTTTACCTTCGAGCGACCAGGGGCGATGCACCAGGTCCGAGAGAATCGCGACACCACTGCCATTGGCGACCATGCTGCGCACGGCCTCTACCGAGCTTGTACGCACCCTTACCGACGGCTGCTGGCGGGCATTTTCCCAGTAGCGCATGGCACTTTGCTCGGCCTCGTCGACCGTCAGCAGGATGTACGGCTCGCGGGCGACATCCGCCAGGCTCACGGCGGTGCGCTGGCACAATGGGTGGTGGGCAGGGAGCCACAGGCGGCGCTCCGAGTTGAACAGTGTTTCGGAGACAATGTCTGGGTGGGTGAGGTTAGCGGTAAGCACCACGGCCATGTCATAGCGATGTTCGAGCAAGCCCAGTTCAATGGCCTGGCGTTCCTGTTCGTGAACTTCGATGGTCACATCCGGATGCCAATGCCCCAGGCGCTGCAGGTGATGGGGGAGAAAGTAGCCAATCACCGTGTAGCTGGCGGCGACACGCAGCAGGCCACTGGCGCGGTAGTCGGGCAGGGGGCTGTTGAGGGCATCCTCGACGCTGCGCTGAATCACGTAGGCACGGTTGAGAAAGTGCCGGCCTGCGTCAGTCAGGTTCATGCCTTGTGCCGAGCGCAGGAATAAGGCCACCCCAAGCAGGGCTTCGAGCTCTTTGATTGCGGTGGTTACCGCCGACTGGGAGATGTTCAGGTGAAGCGCCGCCTGTGAAATCTGGCCGATCTCAGCAGTGGCGACGAAATAGCGAACTTGTCGCAATGTGAGGGACATGCAGCACCTTGAGGTATCTGTTTTTCAGAATACCCACCATCTGATAATAGATCTTCCCAAGGGGCAAGCGGAATTCTACTGTTCGAGCATCAAGCGAATGAACGGGAGCACCCTTGATGCACGCAGTCGATTTCAATTCGGACATGGGCGAAAGCTTTGGCCCATGGACCATCGGTGATGGCGTGGACAGCGAGCTGATGGCCTTTATCAGCTCTGCCAACATCGCCACCGGCTTCCATGCCGGCGATCCCGGCACCATGCGGCGCACGCTGGAGCAGGCCAAGCAACTCCAGGTGGCGGTCGGTGCGCATCCAGGTTTTCGGGACCTGGTCGGATTTGGCCGCCGGCACATCAATGCCCCGGCACAGGAACTGGTCGACGACATCTTTTATCAGCTCGGTGCCCTGCGGGAACTGGCGCGCATTCAGGGCATGAACCTGCAGCACATCAAGCCTCATGGTGCGCTGTACATGCACCTGGCCCGCGATGAGGAAGCCGCACGGCTTTTTGTCCAGACCCTGCATCAGTTGGACCCGGCGCTGATGTTGTATTGCATGCCCAATTCGGCTACCTGGCGCGTGGCCCAGGAACTGGGTCAGCCAACCGTGCGTGAGTTCTACGCCGACCGTGACTACGACCTGAGCGGTTCGATTGTTTTCACCCGCAAGGTTCGGGCACTCGATCCCGAGGAGGTTGCAGCCCGCGTGGTGCGCGCCTGCCAGCAGGGCAAAGTGATGACGGTGGAGGGCCAGGACCTGGCCATTGAATTCGACTCCATTTGCCTGCACAGCGATACCCCCGGAGCCTTGGCGTTGGTCCAGGCCACGCGGGCGGCGCTCGACGCTGCAGGAATTCGCGTGGCAACCCCATGAGTCGTTGATACCTGGGCGCTGCGCTCCAGCGCATGCCCCTGCTGATTTTTCTAGCCTGCCTTTCTACAACTATTTCAAAAGGAACAGTCATGGCCGAGCAATGCGTAGTCACCCCTCTCCCAGGGACGTTTTATCGTAAAGCCACCCCCGAGTCGCCTTGCTTTGTCGAGCCCGGTGCCCGTGTCGATGCCGATATCGTCATTGGCTTGATCGAGGTGATGAAGCAGTTTTCCGAACTGACTGCCGGCGTCAGCGGCAGGCTTGTCGACTTCCAGGTAGAAGACGGCGATCCGGTCGAGCCCGGCCAGGTCATTGCCACCCTTCAGGTTGAGTAAGGGGGCCTTATGACTCATGCAATTACCAAACTGCTGGTGGCCAACCGTGGCGAGATCGCCGTGCGTATCATCCGCGCCGCCAAGGCGCTGGGAATACCGACCGTGGCAGCCTGCAGCGAAGCCGATGTCGACTCGATGGCAGCGCAACTGGCCGATGAGGTTCAGGTACTGGGCCCGGCACGCGCTGACCGTAGCTACTTGAACACCGAGGCGGTGCTCTCGGCCCTCAAGGCCAGCGGCGCGAATGCCGTACACCCAGGCTATGGCTTCCTGTCGGAGAACGCCGACTTTGCCCAAGCTGTGCAAGCGTGTGGTGCAATATTCGTCGGCCCCGAGGCGCAAACGATTCGCCAGATGGGCGACAAGGCGGTTGCGCGCCGAACGGCAATGCTGGCTGGGGTACCGGTAGTGCCCGGATCAGAAGGCGAGCTGCATGATCTGCCAAGCGCACGAGAGGCTGCCGCTCAGGTTGGCTTCCCGCTGTTGATCAAGGCCAGTGCCGGTGGTGGCGGACGCGGTATTCGCCTGGCCCGCGACCTGGCCGAGTTCGAGCACGAGTTTGCCAAGGCACGAGGTGAAGCGCAGGCTGCATTCGGCAATGGCGGTGTTTACCTGGAGCGATTCATTCGCCAGGCCCGGCATATAGAAGTGCAAGTGTTGGGCGATGGCAAACACGCCGTGCACCTGTTCGAGCGTGAGTGTTCATTGCAGCGGCGCCGACAGAAAATCTTCGAAGAAGCGCCGTCGCCCGTCCTCAGCACCGTGCAGCGCGAGGCTCTGTGCGCCAGCGCGGTAAAACTGGCCCAGGCCCTGAACTATCGAGGGGCGGGCACCCTTGAATACCTGTATGACGATGTCAGCGGCGAGTTCTTCTTCATTGAGATGAACACCCGCATTCAGGTCGAGCATCCGATCAGCGAAATGATCACTGGCATCGATCTGGTTCAGGCCATGTTGCGCATTGCCTCGGGTGAACCATTGGGCCTGCAGCAAAGCGATATTGTTCTGCGTGGCGCGGCCATAGAAATGCGTGTCAATGCCGAAGACCCCACGCGCGATTTCTTCCCCAGCCCTGGTCAGGTAGAGACGTTGCACTGGCCCCAAGGGGAGGGCGTTCGCGTCGACAGTCACCTGTTCAGCGGCTACAAAGTGCCGGCGTACTACGATTCGCTACTGGCTAAAGTCATTGTCCATGGCAATGATCGTACCCAGGCGCTGCAGCGGGCACGCACGGCCTTGGCGCAAACCACGTTGACCGGCATGGCCAACACCCTGGCACTGCATAGGCAACTGCTGGAGCAGCCCTGGCTGATCACCGCCCAATTCAATACCGGCACCCTGGAAACCTGGCTGGCCGATCCGGCCCGGCATCGCTGTGGAGATGCGTCATGAACCGTCCGATTCGCTACAGTTTTGGTGCCGACGAACATCTGTTCGCCGAGGTCAGCGAAAGCATGTCGCTGGAAGCATTCTTTGTCGGCATGGCCATTACCCGTGCGCTGGAGAAACTCGACCTTGAGGGTGTGCTGGATATTTGCCTGGCCAACGCTTCTTTCCAGATCCGCTTCGACCCGGACCGGATCGACCCGCAGACGCTGTTGGACGTGGTTAAAACCGTTGAGGTCAAGGCGGTAGCCGAGCGTACCCTGCAGACCCGGATCATCGAGATTCCGGTGCTGTACAACGACCCCTGGACCCATGAAACCCTGATGCGTTTTCGCGATCGCCACCAGGACCCAAGCGCCACCGATCTTGAGTACGCCGCTCGCATCAACGGCCTGGCCGATGTTGATGCCTTTGTCGCCGCGCACAGTGGCGCGCCGTGGTTCGTGTCGATGGTGGGTTTCGTTGCAGGCCTGCCGTTCATGTTCCAGATGGTCGAACGCGAGCGTCAACTCCAAGTGCCCAAATACCTGCGCCCACGCACCGACACGCCAAAGCTGACCCTGGGGCATGGCGGTTGCTTCGGTTGTATCTATTCGGTACGCGGTGCCGGTGGGTACCAGATGTTTGGTGTCACCCCGGCGCCGATCTATGACCCGCAGCAAACCCTGGAATATCTCAAGGAGCACATGGTGTTCTTCCGTCCGGGTGACATCGTCCAGTTCAAACCGATTGATCGCCAGGCCTATGACCAGGCCGTGGCGGAGGTGGACGCAGGCACTTTCGATCTGCGGATCCGGCCGGTCGAGTTTTCCCTGGATGCGTTTCTCGCTGACCCGGTCAACTATCCCAAGTCGTTGCAGGAGGTGCTGGCATGATCAAGGTACTCAAACCTGGCCTGGCCACCTCTGTCCAGGATCTAGGCCGTGAAGGCTACTACCACCTGGGCATTCCGCCTTCCGGCGCGCTCGATCAGTATGCCCTGCGGGCTGCCAACCTGCTGGTAGGCAACGAGCCTGGCGCCGCGGCGCTGGAGTGCACGTTGCTCGGCCCGGAACTGCAATTTAGCGAAGATGCCCTGGTGGCCTTCAGCGGCGCGTACATGGCTGCGCTTTTGGACGAGGTGCAGGTGCCACCGGACACCGCCTTTGAGGTGCGTGCCGGTCAAGTGTTGCGCTTGAGCTACCCCAAGGTCGGTGCGCGACTGTATCTGGCGGTGGCAGGCGGTATCGATGTACCTGTAGTGCTGGGCAGCCGTTCCACCTATACCCTCGGCGGCCTGGGTGGTTTCAACGGCCGACGCCTGGTAGCGGGAGACGAACTGCCGGTAGGCGCTCCAAGCGGCAAGGGCAAGGTTGGCGCCAGCCTGCCTATGGCCTTGCGCCAGTCATTGGGCGGTGAGGTTGAACTGCGGGTGGTGCCGGGGCTGTACTACGACCGCCTGCAACCTGCTGCCGCGGCGAGCTTCTTCGCCGAGCCGTGGACGGTTGGCTCGGAAGCTGACCGTATCGGCTATCGCTTCAAGGGTGGCAGCGCCCTGAGTTTTCAGGCCCGCGAACAACCTTTCGGGGCAGGGTCGGACCCTTCCAATATCGTCGACAGCTGTTACCCCATCGGCTCGATCCAGGTGCCGGCGGGGCTCGAACCGATCATCCTGCACCGTGACGCGGTGTCTGGTGGCGGTTACGCCATGATCGGCACGGTGATCAGCGCGGACCTGGACCTGGTCGGGCAGATGCAACCCAATCAGAAGGCGCGCTTTCGTGAAGTGTCACTGGACGATGCCTTGGCAGCCCGCCAGCAGTACAAGAAAAAGCTCAAGCGCATGGCCGAGTTGTTTGCTGGCTAACTGACGCGCCTGGCGCAAGCCAAGCCTGCCTGCCGTTGAAGGAGGGCAGGCTCACGCATTGGTCACTGCATCGATGCTGCCGCTCACGCCCGGCGATGAATTGAACACACGCAGCGCAGCGGCACGATCAATTTTCGGGGTGCCCTGAAGCGCTATTGATGCGCCGATGGGCCAAAGTCGATGGGCCCGGCACCCTACCTGGGCCCAGCGTTCAGCGCTGTGCCACCGCGTGGTGAACACACTGTTCATAGTAGGTCTGCTTGATGGCGGCGGGCTTGAGCCGTGACTGGCTGTTGTAGGTCTGTTCGGTGATACCCATGGCGGTCATGCGCATCCACGGCTTGGGAAATTTGCGCACCTGAAGGCGCTTGCGCGCCGAGTACAAGGTTACGCCTGATAGCTTCGATTGCTGCGCGCCCGCGGCTATATCCGATCCCCAATTACACACATAACGATCATTCTTGGCCAGCGCCTTGGCCTGGGCACCCAGGGAGAACGTGGCAAGGAAAAGCGCTGCAAGGGTTAATCCATAAGCCCGCATAGTGGCAACCTAAGCTATTGAAAGGAAAGCAAGTTTGCCAACGAACACAGCAGCAAGGGGCCAGCAGTTTGCCTTATTTGTTTCCCGACAATTTGCTCAGCGTGGCGATGGAGAAAAATTGCGCCTACCGATTGGCTGTGGGCGGTTGCGGCGTGCAGCAAGCGCGCCTATGGTCGAAACGAGGTATTGCAAGGGCGAGTGAGCCGACCGGTACAGGTGGCGGCTCAGCCGCTGACCATTCCAGCTGCGAGGTGACCCATGGCCAATGACTCCCGCCCGGCGGTACTCGAACTGATCGGTAACACACCGATGGTACGGGTCAGTCGATTCGATACCGGTCCGTGTACCTTGTTCCTTAAGCTCGAATCACAGAACCCGGGCGGTTCGATCAAGGACCGCATCGGCTTGGCCATGATCGATGCGGCCGAGCGCGATGGCCGATTGCGTCCCGGTGGCACCATCGTCGAAGCGACTGCTGGCAACACCGGCCTTGGCCTGGCCCTGGTCGGCCGGGCCAAGGGTTATCGGGTAGTGCTGGTGGTACCCGACAAGATGTCTACCGAGAAGGTTCTGCACCTCAAGGCCATGGGCGCCGAGGTGCATATTACCCGTTCCGATGTCGGCAAGGGCCACCCAGAGTACTACCAGGATGTTGCCGCGCGCTTGACCACGGAGATTCCCGAGGCGTTCTTCGCCGATCAATTCAACAACCCGGCCAACCCGTTGGCACACGAGTGCAGCACTGCACCGGAGATCTGGGCGCAGATGCACCATGACCTCGATGCCATTGTGGTAGGCGTCGGTTCGGCTGGCACCCTCACAGGCTTGACCCGGTTCTTTCGCCGGGTGCAGCCGGACTTGAGTATGGTGCTGGCTGATCCAGTCGGCTCGGTGATGGCCGAGTACAGCCGCAGCGGTACGCTCTGCACTCCCGGAACATGGGCAGTGGAGGGCATAGGTGAAGACTTCGTGCCGTCGATAGCCGACCTCTCCAGCGTGCGCCAGGCCTATTCGATCAGCGATGAAGAAAGCTTCGAACATGCCCGTCAGTTGCTGCGCGCCGAAGGCATCCTCGGTGGGTCCTCGACTGGAACATTGCTTGCCGCCGCGTTACGTTACTGCCGTGAACAGACCGAACCCAAGCGGGTGGTGAGTTTTGTCTGCGACACCGGTACCCGTTATTTGTCCAAGGTCTACAACGACCAGTGGATGACCGACCAGGGCCTGCTGCAGTTCAAGCATTACGGCGACTTGCGCGACCTCATCGCCCGACGCTTCGAAGATGGCCGGGTGATCAGCGTAGGTCCCGGCGATACCTTGCTGACCGCTTTCCAGCGCATGCGCCTGGCCGATGTCTCGCAACTGCCGGTGCTTGAAAATGGCCAGCGCCTGGTCGGGGTGATCGACGAGTCGGATATTTTACTGGGCATGCATGCCGACCCTACGCACTTCAGCCTGCCGGTGGCCAGCGCCATGACCGACACACTGCAAACCCTGCCGCCCAGTGCCAGTCTGGCTACACTGCAAGCGGAACTCGACCGTGGGCTGGTGGCGATTATCGCCGATGCTTCGGGCTTTCATGGCCTGATTACCCGTGTCGACATGCTCAACCACTTGCGCAGGTCCTTGCCATGAGTCAGCACGATGAAAGCAACGCCTCACTCGGCTTCGCCACCCGCGTGATCCATGCCGGGCAATCTCCAGACCCTTCCACGGGCGCCTTGATGCCGCCGATTTACGCCAATTCGACCTATGCCCAACAAAGCCCCGGGGTGCATAAAGGCCTGGACTACGGGCGCTCGCACAACCCCACGCGCTGGGCGCTGGAGCGCTGTGTGGCGGATCTGGAGGGCGGCACCCAGGCCTTCGCCTTTGCCTCGGGGCTGGCAACCATCGCCAATGTGCTGGAACTGCTCGATGCCGGTGCCCACGTAGTCTCTGGCAATGACCTTTATGGCGGTACCTTTCGCCTGTTCGAGCGGGTGCGTCGGCGTAGTGCCGGGCACCGTTTCAGTTTTGTCGATCTGACCGACCTGGAGGCTTTCGAGGCGGCCCTGGAAGAGGACACGCAAATGGTCTGGGTCGAGACGCCCAGCAATCCTCTGCTCAGCCTCACCGATCTGCTGGCCGTGGCCGACATTTGCCGCCAGCGCGGGATTCTCTGTGTGGCCGACAATACCTTTGCCAGCCCTTGGGTCCAGCGCCCCCTGGAACTGGGTTTCGACATTGTCGTGCACTCGACCACCAAATACCTCAACGGCCACTCCGACGTGATCGGCGGAATCGCCGTGGCGGGAAACCCTGAGCTGGCCGAACGCCTGGGTTTTTTGCAGAACGCGGTGGGCGCCATTGCCGGGCCGTTCGATGCCTTTCTCACCTTGCGCGGGGTGAAGACCCTGGCCTTGCGCATGGAGCGCCACTGCAGCAATGCCCTGGAGCTGGCGCACTGGCTGGAGCGCCAGCCACAGGTGGCGCGGGTTTATTATCCAGGGTTGGTCTCGCACCCCCAGCATGGTCTGGCGCGGCGGCAGATGCATGGCTTTGGCGGGATGATCTCATTGGACCTCAACAGTGATCTGGCCGGGGCCAGGCGCTTTCTTGAAAGTGTGAATATTTTCGCCTTAGCGGAAAGCCTCGGCGGGGTGGAAAGCCTGATCGAACACCCGGCGATCATGACCCATGCCAGCATCCCGGCGCAGACCCGGGCGCAGATCGGTATTGGTGATGCGCTGATTCGTCTGTCGGTGGGGGTGGAGGATGTTGAAGACCTGCGCGCAGACCTGGCTCAGGCGTTGGCGCGGATATAGATCGCTATTGACCTTCGCGGGGCATGCTCGCGCCTACGGGTGCTGGTATTGCCCAGCGGTTTTGTAAACAATAGCGCCCGCTGAAAATGCGCTAATTGTTTACTGACCGAGATACCCATGCCTTCGAATCCCTTTACCGTCGAGCTGCTGCAAACCGGCCCGGAACAAGCCGAGCTGATCCGCAACCTGTACCAGTTCTATGCCTACGAGTCCTCGGATTGGGAGCAGGAGGACGTGGAGGTGGACGGCCGTTTCTACATTCACGAGGAGCATCTTGCACGCTACTGGCAAGACCCTCAGTGGAGCGCCAACCTGATTCTGGTCGATGGTTTTATCGCCGGCTTCCTGTTGGTAGAGCGCAGCGAATTTGCAGCGCTCAATGCCCTGGAATTGGCCGATCTGTTCATCCTCAAGCGCTACCGGCGCAAGGGCATAGGCCGTGCCATTGCCAGCCAGGTGCTGATGAGCGAGGAGTTCGACTGGCTGGTGCGCTTCTATGATCAGGATGAAACCGCCCAGGCCTTCTGGCGCGCGGTTCTGGATAACCTGCCACGGCCGGTACGTACGATCGAACTGGATGACGAACCCGAACTGCTCAGTTACCTGGTGACCCGCGCCGTGCACTGATCGCTCGGCGGCGCGCTTGCCAACGGCAATGGGCTCATGTTCCAGTGGCAGACCGGTCATTCTGTTGGCAGTGCCTGCCCGTTTGGCTTGTGCCGCCCGCTACAGGTGTATTGCGATGTGTCGCTCAAGGATTTTTCCATGGTCTACCCAGCCGGTGGTGCACCGAACGCTGCGGTGCGCATCGAGCCTGAGCGGTTGGCCGCATTGGTGAATGCGCAGTGGGTAGATGTTGCCGCGCAAAGCGTTGGCGTGGATGTAGGCGTACCGGGCTGAAAAAAATTGCGCTACGCCTGTCCCTTTTTCGGCACTCGCTTGTCATCAAAGGCAAGTGAACCGATTAGAGAGCGCAACAATGCCCGTACCGACACGCCGATGCCTCCCTCAGGCACCTTCGTTTTCTTGTTCCACCCTGTGTTTGAGCCTGATGCTTGGTTTTGGCGCGCTGGCACCGCAACTGGCCATGGCTGAGGGAGAACAACGCGCCTATCGGGTGCCTGCCGGTGATCTGGGGTCGGCGCTGGTGCGCTTTGCCACGCAGGCTGGCGTGAGCGTTTCGGTAGACCCCGGCCTGGTGAGTGGCCGCCGCAGTGCCGGCTTGAGCGGCACCTACAGTGTCGATCAAGGGTTTGCCCGCTTGCTGCAGGGCAGCGGCCTGCAACTGCTGCCGGTGAGTGCCGGTGCCTATACCCTGGTGCCCGAACCCCAAGGTTCCGAGGCGCTGGAAATCGCACCGACGAGCATTCTTGGCAGCCACGCAGGTGCCGACCTGGATGGCGAACGCTATGCCGGTGGCCAGGTCACGCGCCGGGGCTCGCAAGGCTTGCTGGGCTCGCGGGACTTCATGGAAACGCCCTTCAGCATGACCACCTACACCAGCGAGGCGGTGCAGAACCAACAAGCTCGCACGTTGGGCGATCTGATTGCCAGCGACCCCTCGGTCCGCGCTACCAATCCGGCCGGAGGGCGCTTTGAGCAGTTCACCATTCGCGGCTTCAGCCTGTTCAACAGTGATGTTTCCTACAACGGCTTGTATGGTGTGCTGCCGACCTATTCGATCGACATGGAAATGGCCGACCGGGTAGACATCATCAAAGGGCCAAGTCAGCTGATCAACGGGATCTCGCCGCGAGGCAGTGTCGGCGGTGGTATCAACGTCGTGGCCAAGCGCGCTACCGACACGCCGATCACTGAGTTCACCGGCAACTATGCCTCGGACAGCCAGGTTGGCGGGGCGGTGGATATCGGTCGGCGCTTCGGTGACCAGAAGCAGTTTGGTTTGCGCTTTAACGGCGTGAAACAGTCGGGCGACACCGAATGGGATCATCAGAGCGTCAAGCGCGAAATGGCCGTGCTGGGCCTGGACTTTCGCGGTGAGCGCTTGCGTCTGTCGACAGACTTCGGTCACACCGAGCGTGACACCGACGCCCCCCAGGAACGCGTGCTGGTCGGCGCCAAGGCCAAGGTGCCTGACGCCGATGATGTGCGTCGCAACTACGCCCAGGCCTGGAGCAAGGCGCGCACCAACGATACCTTCGCCACCGTCAATGGAGAGTACGACATCTCTGACTCGCTGATGGCCTATGCTGCACTTGGCGCACGCAAAAGCGATCATGATTTCCTCCGCCACAACGTACCGGTCTCTAACGATGCCGGTGATTTCACCGTACAGCCTCGCGACTTCACCCGCGACGAGAACGTCAAGACCGGCACCGCCGGGTTGCGCAACTGGTTCAACACCGGTCCGGTAAGCCATGAGCTGAACCTGGCCGCCAGCTACTTCTATATGGACTTTGAAAACGGCGGCGCGCGCTATGCCTCCGGCTCCAGCAATATCTACGACCCGGTGCCAACCCCTGAACCGGGCACGCCGACGCGCCAGGATGCCAAGGTCTACACCGAGAACCGCTTTACCGGTGTTGCGCTGGCTGACACGCTGGGTTTGTTTGATGATCGCTTGCTGTTGACCCTTGGCGCCCGTTGGCAGCGGGTCCAGGTGGATGACTGGAGCAACGGCATCAAAGGCGCCACCGCCTATGACGAAGAAAAACTCTCGCCCTCGGCGGGAATTCTGTTCAAGGCCACCGATGAGTTGTCGCTGTATGCCAACTACATGGAAGGCATGAGCCAAGGCAAAATCGCGCCGTCGACGTCGATCAACGAAGATCAGATATTTCCGCCCTTCATCAGTCGGCAGGTTGAAGTCGGCGCCAAGTACGACCTCGGCGCGTTTGCGCTGACGGCCAGCGCCTTTCGTATCAGGCAGCCGGCCTACGAGACCAATGCCGACACCCGGGTGTTCGGCGCCAATGGCAAGCGCGAGAACAAGGGCGTGGAGTTGAGCGTGTTTGGCGAACCCCTCAAAGGCTTGCGCCTGCTCGGCGGGGTAATGTACATCGACAGTGAGTTGACCGGCACTGCAGGTGGCACTTTCGATGGCAACCGTGCCCCGGCAACGCCCGAGTACAACGTCAACCTCGGTGCCGAGTGGGACGTGCCGGCGGTGTCTGGCTTGACGTTAACCGCCCGTGGCATCCATTCCAGCTCGCAATACCTCGACCAGGCCAACAGCAAGCAGATCGACGGCTGGCAACGCTACGATGCCGGCGCCCGCTACGCCTTCAAGGTCGATGGCAAGGACATCACCCTGCGTGCCAGCGTCGAGAACCTGCTGGATGAGCGCTACTGGGCGTCTGCAGGCGCTTCCGATGACAGTGAAGCGGGGCTGACCCTGTCTACGCCAAGGACTTACCTATTGTCGGCAACCCTGGGTTTTTGACCTGCGTCCGCTCGGGCAGGCAAGCCCGGCAATGCACCTTGACCTGACCCCGCTGTTAGCTATCGTTCTCGTACGGTTGCCGGGCCTTGCGCCGCGGCACCCACGAGGGGGCCTGTTCCTGCGAAAGCTAAAGGGGTGCCTGTATGCCATACAAAGACGATTTCACGAACGCCCAAGGTTGGTCGGCGGTGGATGTCAGCACCCGACTCAATACCACCGCAGCCAAGACATTTCTGGCGTTTTTGCGCAGCAAAGGCGTGGATACCCTGATCCGTTACTACGCAAGCTCGGAGCGCGCGAAAACCATCACTGCTGCTGAAGCGAAGTACCTTTCCAAAGAGGGGTTCGCTATTTTGCCGGTGTACCAGGACAGCAGCCGCAAAATCGAGCACTTCTCCAGTGCGCAAGGCGTGGCCAATGGCAAGAGCGCCATGGATTTCGCCAAGCGGGTGGGTCAGCCCAAGGGCAAGGGCAGCACCATTCTTTTCGCTGTCGATGCCGATTATGAGGCCGATCAGATCGACGGGCCGATACTCGACTATTTCAGGGCTGTCAAAACCGAGCTAGGCGGTGCCTTCTCGATGGGGGCCTACGGCAGTGGCGCGGTCCTCGCCAAGTTGCTCGCCGAAGGCCTGATCAGTGTCCCATGGCTGTCGATGTCGCGGTTGTTTCTGGGTACCGAGCAGTTTTTCTATTCATCGCGCTGGTCGATGCGCCAAGTGCCTCCCGACCTTACCCATGGGCCTTCTGGAGTGGGGTACGACCGCAACATCATCAGGGTCGCCAAGCAGGAACTGGGCGCCTTTGTGGTTGATGATGCCGGGCATGGATCACTGTTCTGGAACGAAGACCTCGACGCCACCCTGGGCGGCAATCCCCATGTCCAGGTCGATGAAGCGCTGGTGGCGGGTGACCGCTTTGTGACCACCGAGGGCTTGCGCCTGCGCCAGTCTCCCAATGGTGTAATAGTGCGGGACATGACGCTCGGCGAGAAGGTCACTGACCTTGGCGCCTCGGTAGAACCTGGCTGGCGTAAAGTCAGGGTGGGCCTGGAGGAGGGCGTGGTGTTTGGCAAATACCTGCGTGAACCGCTACGAGCAGAGGTGGAGGCACTGCTGCGCGCCGCGCTGGATGAATGGTTGCGTTTCGACAAGGGCCAGGCCGACGAGAGGGGCGACCCGTACTACAAGTATGTTCGGCAGATGTGGGCGGCGATTGGCGAGCCTTACGATGGTCGCAGCCGTTATGCCAACGGCGAAGAGGTGCCGTGGTCGGCGGCGTTCATCTCCTGGGTGGTGCGCAAGGCCGGGCCGGCCTACGCCAACTTCAAATTCGCCGCTGGCCACTCGGTGTTCGTCAACAATGCGATCAAGGCGCGCTTGACCGAACGTTTGGACAAACCGTTCTGGGGCTATCGCATCAACGAACAGAAACCGGAGATCGGCGACATCATCCAGCGCAATCGCGCATTCGGAACTTTTACTTACTCCTATGCCGAAAACCACGCCGAGTACATCAGCCATTCCGATATTGTCGTTGAGGTGACCGCAGATGTGGCACGTGTATTGGGCGGCAATGTCGATGACACGGTGACCCTGAGCAGCGATCTGCAAGAGTACCGGCTCGACAGCGATGGCTACCTTGAACCTGGCCAACGTGTCATCGCATTGCTGAAGAATCGTGCGGGACTCTCTGGCTGACAGCGCAAGGCTCGGGCACTCTATTGCAAGGAAGCAAACAACAACGGCAGGGTTCATGAACAACAGGCATTCTGTGTCTATCGGCTTACGTGGCCTGATTTTGATTTTGGTCTTCATGGCGGTCATTGCCACCCTGTGCAACAGCGCTTGGGTGGCGTATGGCGTGCAGCGCGATGCGCTTGTGCATTCTGCGCTGGAGGCCAATCAAGCCTATACCGCCAAGGTGGCCTCGAGCATTGGCCAGTTTCTGGATTCTGCGCACAACCGCTTGAGTTACAGCAGCAAGCTGCTGGGGCGTGACTTCAACAACCCCAAGCTGCTCAGGGAAGAGGTCGTTCGCCTGCAGTCCGACGACAAGGCATTCAATGCCGTGTTGATCGTTGATGCCAACGGCAAGGCCCTGCAACTGTATCCCGACAATGCGCAATTGCTGGGTACCACACTGCAAGCGGAAGAAATCCTGCAAGCGCTGAAGGAGCGTCGGCCTCTGGTCAGCCATGCCTACGAGAGCGCCGCAGGCAACCTGATTGTGTTCATCTCGCAACCGGTGTTCAGCCCCGCAGGTGAATTTCTCGGCACCCTCGGTGCATCGATCTACATCCGCAAGCAGGACATCCTGCACACCTTGATCAGCAACCACTTCCACAGGGATGGCACCTTTGCCTTTATCGCCGACGCAAACCGGCGCCTGTTGTATCACTCCGACCATCAACGAATTGGTGAAGTGCTGACCACCAGTGCCACGGTCGACGCAGCGCTGCGTGGGGAGCACGGTTCGATGGAGGCCATCAACTACAAGGGCATTGAAATGCTCGCCGGGTATGCACAGATCGCCGATGCCAATTGGGCGGTGGTCGCGCAACAACCTCGCGAAATGGCCTTGGCGCCACTGCGCCAGTTAATGCGCGACATTCTGTTCAAAATCATTCCTGCGGGTGTCGTGGGGCTGCTGCTGATTCTGCTCGCCACCACGTTGATTACCCGTCCTTTGCGGCAGTTGGCCGGTCACGCAGAGCTGCTTTCGGCGCCGCAGGCTGAGGAGAAACTGAAAACGATCAATGCCTGGTACGCAGAAGCAGCGGCTATTCGTCGTGCACTGCTGACCGGGGTGCAATTGTTGCAGAAGAAGCTTGGCAGCCTCAGTCAGGAGGCGCAGAGCGATCCGTTGACGGGGCTGGCCAACCGCCGCGCCCTGAATACGGCGTTGCAGACCCTGACCGAGGCGCAGCGAAATTATTCAGTGCTGGCGCTGGATATCGACCACTTCAAGCGGGTCAACGATACCTTTGGCCATGATGTGGGCGATGAGGCCCTCAAGCAGGTCGCGGCAATCATTGCACGCTGTTCCAGGGAGCAGGACCTGGCTTGCCGGGCGGGTGGCGAGGAGTTCGTGCTGATCCTGCCCGAGGCTGAGCAACATACCGCCAGGGCCATTGCCGAGCGGATTCGCCAGACCATTGAAACCACCCAGATCGTACCAACGGGCGCGCTGACCATCTCCATTGGTGTTGCGGGGCAGAGCGTAGAAACACCGACGCCGGAGGCCATCCTCAAGCGTGCCGATGAACACCTTTATCAAGCCAAACACAGCGGGCGCAACCGGGTGGTGGGTTGATCAACCGGTGAGGCAGGCATCGGCCGGGCGGCAGCGGCGACCGTCGAGGCTGCTCAACGGGTTGGCCTGGCGGGTTGGCGTCTCGCCGGTGAGCGTGCTTAACAAGGCACTGATCTCGTCGCCATTGACCGTTCCCTGGGCATGCAGGTACTGCGCCACCGTGCTGAGCGCCGGCCAGTAGCGGCGCACCAGGCAGATCGAGCGGGCAATGGCCTTGGGTTCGGCGTCGAGAACCTTGCGTGCCGGCAGCAAACTGATCAACTCCATTGCCCGCTGGCGATCTCCAGCGCCACTACGGGTTAGAAACCGGGTGGACGGGCAGTGACGATAGATGGCCTCGGCCACGGGACCGGAAAAACAATGCAGCAGGTCGCGCTCGATGGCATCGATCATCGAGGGCAGGTATTCGGCAATGCCGGAAGGTTCGAAGGCGGGAAGGGCGACAAAATATTCAGCTTCTACCAGCCCTTTGACCTGCAGCAGATTACCGCGCAGATCGGCCATAGGGCCAATCAGCGCTTCTGCGCGGGTTCGCACCGTCACTCGCCTGATCCGTTGCGCATTCCACCAGAAGGCCAGCACATGACCTGCTTCGTGAAAGGCTGTGCAACGCGGGCGAGTGTTCATGATCCGGGCCTCCGTTGTGCAGGTGCTGTCTACACCATCTGCTGTTCGCCCCGGGTTCGTACAAAAGATTTTCACTATCAGCCGAGAAGAGTGCGGCTATCGGCGCTCGCCCTTGCTCTGGGTTAAGTCTAGCGCTGATTCGAGCGGGCATTACGGGTGGTCTGCGCCAGCGCCGTGGCAAAAATGCGTTGCTGATCGTCGTCGAATTCAACCAGGAAAAGTTCCTCGACCGCTGCCTCGTAGACCTCCCACATGCGCTTGCGCAAGTCTCGTCCCCTATCTGTGATGCGGGCAATTGCGCCGCGGCCATCGTCCTTGGCCTTTTCACGCACCACGAGCGCTTCTTTTTCCAGGCGGTCCACCAGGCGCGTGAGGTTGTAGCGCTCGATCGCCATCACTTGCGCCAGTTCGTGCATCCGGCGGGTGCCATCCTGGCCGCTTTCGATGCCCCAAAGCGCGTCGTACCACGCGTAGGGCGGCAGCTTGGCTTCAGCCAACCGGTGTTCGATCTCACGGATCAGGCAGCGATGTGCTCGAACAAAATTGAACCAGAGATCCGGCGACGAGGGGGGCATGCAGTGCTCCAGCAAAGAGATTGTGATTGCAGTTGCAATTATACGGCGCATGGCGCTAGATTCAATTGCAAGTGCAACGATCGTCCGGTCGAGGCGTTGACCGGCTATCCCATCTCAAGGAGCTTTACCCATGGCACAGCGCAATCCACTTCTGGACCCCGACCCGCAGGAAACCCGTGAATGGATCGACTCGATAGCCTCGGTGGTCGAGGAGGTAGGGCGGCCCAGGGCGCACTTTCTGATTGATCAGTTGCTGGACTTCGACGTATCGCTGCACGGTGATTTCCACGGTCGGGTCACCACTCCCTATGTGAACACCATCGCCTCGGAACGGGAGTTGCCTTACCCGGGCGATCTGGCACTGGAGAAGCGGCTCAACGCCTACATCCGCTGGAACGCCCTGGCGATGGTCTTGCGTGCCGGCAAGCATTCCGGTGTCGGCGGCCATATCGCTTCTTATGCGTCGGCGGCGGTGCTGTACGACGTTGGTTTTGACCATTTTTTCCGTGGTCGCACCGACAGCTTCGCGGGTGACCTGGTGTACATTCAGGGGCACTCGGCGCCCGGTATCTACGGACGGGCATTCACCGAAGGGCGTTTGACCGAGCAGCAACTGGACAACTTTCGGCGCGAAACTGACCGCGATGGAATTTCCTCGTACCCACATCCACGGTTGATGCCCGACTTCTGGCAGTTTCCAACCGTTTCCATGGGACTGGGCCCGATTACCGCGGCGTACCAGGCGCGATTCATGCGCTACCTGGAAAACCGTAACCTCAAGGAATACCAGGGTCGTAAAGTCTGGGCGTTTCTGGGCGACGGCGAAATGGATCAACCCGAGTCCCAAGCCGCGATAGCCTTGGCAGGGCGGGAAAAGCTCGACAACATTATCTTCGTGGTGAACTGCAACCTGCAGCGCCTCGATGGTCCGGTGCGCGGCAACAGCAAAGTCATTCAGGAATTTGAAAGCCTGTACCGTGCAGCGGGTTGGAATGTAATCAAGGTTGTCTGGGGCTCAGGCTGGGACGCGCTGCTGGAGAAGGACAAGAGTGGCTTGCTGCGCCAGCGCATGATGGAGTGCGTCGATGGCGAATACCAGAATTACAAATCGCAGAATGGCGCCTATGTGCGCGAGCATTTCTTCGGCAAGTATCCGCAGTTGCTCGAGCTGGTAAGCGACCTGAGCGACGAGCAGATCTGGAAGCTGTCGCGCGGGGGCCATGATCCGCTCAAGGTCTACAACGCCTATGCCGCTGCAGTCCGGCACAGTGGGCGGCCGACAGTTATCCTGGCCAAAACCGTCAAGGGCTTCGGCCTGGGTGAGGCGGGCGAAGGGCAAAACGTCAACCATCAGCTCAAGAAGATAGGCGCCGACGCGGTGAAAGCGTTTCGCGACCGGTTTGGCCTTGAACTCAGTGATGAGCAATTGGCAGACATGCCGTACCTGCGACCCGACCCGGACAGCCCCGAAGCGCGTTATCTGAGGTTGCGCCGCGACAGCCTGGGGGGCCATGTGCCTGCCCGCCACGCCAAGGTCGAAGCGTTGCCGATTCCGCCGCTATCGATACTCGAAGCGCAGCTCAAGGGTACCGGCGACCGTGCGATCTCCACGACCATGGCGTTTGTGCGAATCCTCGCCACCTTGCTCAAGGATGCCAACATCGGCCGGCAGATCGTACCTATCGTGCCAGACGAATCCCGCACGTTCGGTATGGAAGGCCTGTTCCGCCAGGTGGGTATCCATTCCCATGTCGGCCAGCTCTATACCCCGCAGGACGCCGGTACGCTGTCGTACTACAAAGAGAGTGTCGACGGTCAGATCATGCAGGAAGGCCTGAACGAATCCGGGGCTACATCGTCCTGGATAGCTGCCAGTACGTCGTACGCCAATCATGGCGTGATGACTATCCCGTTCTATATTTTTTACTCGATGTTCGGCTTCCAGCGTGTTGGCGATCTACTCTGGGCTGCCGGTGACGCGCGGGCGCGAGGCTTTCTTTTGGGCGCTACTTCAGGTCGCACGACGCTGATGGGCGAGGGGTTGCAGCACGATGACGGGCATAGCCATGTGATGTCGGCGACGGTTCCCTGCTGCGTTTCCTATGATCCTACCTATGCCTACGAGTTGGCGGTGATCGTGCATCGTGGGATGCAGCGCATGTACGTCGAGCAAGAGGATGTTTACTACTACATCACCGTGCTCAACGAAAACTACCCGCACCCGGATCTTCCCGAAGGCGCACAGGCGGGCATTCTCAAAGGCTTGTATCGCTTGCCTGTGGAGCGTGAGGTGCGCGGTGACTGTCATGTCCAGCTCATGGGCAGTGGCGCAATCCTGCCTGAGGTGCTGGCAGCCGCCGTGATTCTTGAGCGGGACTACGCGGTCAGCAGCGAAGTCTGGAGCGCCACCAGCCTCACTGAAGTGCGGCGTGAGGCGCAGGCGGTAGAGCGCTGGAATCTTCTCAATCCGCTCGCACAGGCAAAGGTGCCGTACCTTCGACAGGTGCTCGACGGCCACCCAGGCCCTGTGGTGGTGGCAACTGACTACATGAAAATCCACGCTGACCAGATCCGTCCCTGGCTGGCAGACCGCCGCTTCGTGGCGTTGGGCACCGATGGCTTCGGTCAGTCCGACACCCGCGAAGCCCTGCGTCGGCATTTCGAGGTCGACCGGCAATTCATTGTGCTGGCTGCGCTCAAGGCCTTGGCAGATGACGGCGTGATTGAGCGCGAACGAGTGGCCAAGGCACTGCACGAGCTGCAGATAGACCCCGCCAAGGTTGACCCGGCCCGTGTTTGAACGCCGCCGTTGTAACGGGCCCTGTGCACGTACCACAGGGCCCACGCTTGAAACCTGGCGCTATTCGTGGCGCCCAGCGGGATCACGGTCGTGCGCGTAGTGCCGACTGAGGTTGAACGCTGGCAGCCAGGATTCACGACGTACCACCCAGCTTTCATACGTGGGCGTGAACTGGTCCTGGGCAAACACTGCCGACGCATAAAACAGCGCGCCATGGTGCTTGCGACAGTCCAGGCAATGGCACAGGCCAACCCGGTAAGGGCGGCCCGACGCCACGATACGTACGTTGCCGCACAGGCAACCACCGGTAAAACGGTCCATGGCGCGCTCCTCTGGAGGGTGGCGGAAAGAAATCGTTAGCGAGCTATCGTAGTGCCCTGTTTACAGCTGTTACCCTGACTTTTTGCGAATTGAACTGTCCACTGAGGTCTTGCATGTCTTCGTCTATCAGTACCGAATCGCTCTGGATCGATACCCCACAAGGGCGGCTGTTCTGTTGTCGCTGGTTTCCGGCAGGTGAGGTACAGCGTGCGAAAAAGCCACCTGTCGTGTTATTCCACGACTCGTTGGGCTGCATCGCCCTGTGGCGCGACTTTCCCCAACTGCTGAGCCAGGCGACCGGCCGCGAGGTGATTGCCTATGACCGGCTCGGTTTCGGTCGGTCCGATGTGTATCCAGGCACGCTACCTCTTGAGTTTATCCGCGATGAGGCCGAGCGCTTCTTTGCCTGGGTTAAATCGGCGTTGCAGCTTGATCGTTTTGTGGCGCTTGGGCACAGCGTCGGCGGCGGCATGGCGGCGGCCTGTGCCTCGATATATCCGCAACAGTGCACGGCGTTGATTACCATTGCGGCGCAGGCGTTTGTCGAAGATCGTACGCTGCAGGGCATACGTGAGGCTGAAGCACAGTTCGAAAACCCGGCGCATATGGCGCGCCTGGAAAAATACCACGCCGACAAAGCGCCCTGGGTGTTGGGCGCCTGGACTAAAACCTGGTTGGCACCAGCTTTTAACGATTGGAAGATCGAGAGCGCAATCGACGAAATACGCTGCCCAACCCTTGTACTTCACGGCGAGCATGATGAGTACGGTTCTGTGAAGCATCCAGAGCATATCGCCACGCTGTCCAAAGGGCCGAGCGAATGTTTGATTCTCGATGGTTGCCATCATGTTCCGCATCGGGAGGCGCCTGAGGTGGTAGTGGCTGTGGTCGGCAAGTTTCTGGCTGAGCGGGGCCAGTAAGCCCTACGGTGCTCGCAGGCCATCCGTGGCCTGCACCCGACTACGCAATACCTACACTCAGCCTACTGAAGGGACGATCCAGGGTGTCTGAACTGGCGATGTAAGAAAAACTAGATCAACATCAAAAGCGGCACACCAGCGCCTCGCTGTTGCAGTTGCAGTTGCAGTTGCTGTGCTTCTACCTACACAAATCGTGCAGACGCCACAAATCGTCCCTTCAGTAGGCCGAATGGAACCCTTGCGAAGTGGGGCGACGGCCATGGATGGCCGGCGAGCGCCGCAGGGCCAGGACGGCCCTTCGGCGCGGTCCCCGCGGGAGCAAGGGTGGAATGAGGGAACCCGGAGCGCAGCGCAGGGCCGGATGCAGGGACACACGGTTTTGCCCACTTTTGCCCCGACAAAAGCGGGTCGCCGTAAGGGCGAAACCAGCCAGTGGTGCCACCACATCAAACGGATATGCTCACAGCAATTCGGGCCCCCCTCGACAAAGCGTCGCAGATATGTGCCCCCGACTTGCCCAGCGATCTCCAACCATCAACTCCGTAAAAACGCGAGCAAATCAGCATTGATGGTTTCGGCATGGGTGGTCGGCATGCCGTGGGGATAGCCCTTGTAAGTTTTCAATGTGCTGTTGCCAAGCAGCTTGGCCGACAGCACCCCCGAGTTTTCGTAAGGGACAATCTGATCGTCATCGCCATGCATCACCAGCACCGGCAGGCTGAGGCTTTTCAGATCTTCACTGAAGTCGGTCTGCGAAAACGCCACGATGCCGTCATAGTGAGCCTTGGCGCAACCCATCATGCCCTGGCGCCACCAGTTCCAAATCACCCCTTGCGACGGCACCGCGCCTGGTCGGTTGTAGCCATAAAAAGGACCGGCAGGAATGTCGTAGTAAAACTGCGCACGGTTAGCGGCAAGTTGTGCCTGCAGGTCATCGAACACTGACGTGGGCAGGCCACCCGGGTTGCTGGCGGTCTGCACCATCAATGGCGGTACTGCACCAAGAATCGCCGCTTTGCTGGCGCGGTCCTGGCCGTGGCGGGCGAGGTAGTGCACCACTTCGCCGCCGCCGGTGGAATGCCCGACGTGCGCCGCCCCGCGTACGCCCAAGTGATCGACCACCGCAGCGACGTCGTCGGCATAATGATCCATGTCATGGCCGTCCCAGACTTGGCTGGAGCGCCCATGGCCGCGCCGGTCGTGGGCAATGACGCGATACCCCTGAGCCAGGAAGAACAGCATCTGTGTGTCCCAGTCATCGCTGCTCAGGGGCCAGCCGTGGTGGAAGAAAATCACCTGGGCGTCGCGTGGGCCCCAGTCTTTATAAAATATTTCAACGCCATCTTGGGTCGTGACGAATGCCATGTTCGTTGCTCCTCGTTGATGTGATGGGTGCATGCCGCGCTAAAGGCGAACTATGAGCATAGGAGAGCCAGCCTGTGGTGCTGACCCAGGTGATCAAGTGGCCGTAAGCTTTAGCCACCGTTGGTCAGGGTTTTACGCGGTGGAGTGAATCCCGGGTTTTTGCCGTACTCCGACCTTATGTACGGTCCCGCGCCGTACATTTCCGAAATCATCAGGAGCACAGCTCATGCGTATCACCCCATTGCTATGTCTGTTCGCCAGCCTGACCCTGCTCGGTGGCTGTTTCGACCGCGATCCCGACCATCCGGCCAAGGATGCCGACCAGAGCAAGCCATCCCTGCAGATGCAAAAGCCCGACGAGCCGAGCAGCCCACCGGCGCCCGACAGCCCGGCTATGCCACCCAAGCCCGAGAGCCAATGAGCAAAGCGCAAAACCCAGCGCTATGACAGTGCCTTAACCAACTCGCCCTTGCGCATGGTCGAGCGCCCTGCGATGTTGTGCTTGCGGGCCCGGTCCATCAGCTCGGCTTTGGTCATGTCTTCCAGGCGTTGATCTGGCTGGGGCACACCGTGTTTGGTGGCGACGGCATGTCGCGCCGAGGACTTTCGCGACTCGGCCTTGGCTTTGGCACTTTTGGTCTGCCCGGAGCCGCCCTTACGTTCACCGCCGCCCGATTGTTTGTTGACCGTGGCCCAGGCGCGGGCCTCGGCCCCATCCTTGGACACACCTTTGTTTTCGTAGCTTTCCTCGATGTGCTCGGCCTTGCGCTTCTGCTTGTCAGTGTATTTGTCTTTATCGCCGCGTGGCATGGTTGCTCTCCTTAGGATTGTGCGGGTGCCCCGGTGCCACCGTCTCTGGCAGGACACCAGGCTCGGTGGCCAGTTCGCCATCCAGGCCGAGCTTGTCCAGCAAGCGCCGAGCGTCGTAAGGGGCATGAACCTTCTGGTCGTTGTCGAAATAGCAATAAATATCGCGTTTTGCGCGCTTGGGTGCGGCCAGGGTTGAGGCCAGCCGGGCGTCGTCAGGTTGCGTGCCGTGACTCCAAGCCTGGATTCGCAAGCGCCAGCGGCGCAAGGCGCTAGCGGTGTAGCCGCTGCTGTAGAGTTCGATGTCACCGTGCAGGCGCAGGTAGACGAAGTCGGCAGTCAGATCCTCTACATACGGCCACTTCCCGGCGCTGTCAGAAACCACCAACGCCACGTTGTACTTGCGCAGCAGCTTGATGAATGTGTCGCAAAGAAAGCTTTCGTGGCGAATTTCCACGGCATGGCGCAACGCTGCGTTACCCGTGATGTCAGTGGCGCCACTGTCCCTGAGGCGCTGTGCGCAGTGTTGGGCGCAGGCTATGGCAGCCTTGCGATCGCGGGGTAGCATGGCGAGAAAGTCGGCGAAGCGTTGCTCGTCAAACTTCATGTTCGGTGGAAACTGCCAGAGGATGGGGCCAAGCTTGTCGTCCAATAACAGGGGACCGGAGGCGAAGAAGTTGGCCAGCGGTTCCTCGATCTCTTTCAAGCGGCGCATGTGGGTGATGTAGCGGGGCGCCTTGAGCGAGAACACGAAGCCGTCAGGGGTTTGTTTACGCCACTGGCGATAGCGCTCCGGCGTTTGCAGGGCGTAGAACGAGCCGTTGATCTCGATACTGTTGACCGCCCGCGAGGCGAACGCCAGTTCATCGGCCTGGCGTAGCCCTTTCGGATAGAAGTCCTTGCGCCAAGGGCTGTAGCGCCAACCGGATATGCCGATGCGGATCTCGCTCACGCTGCCTTCCTTCTTATTCAAGCGACCCGCAAACAGGCCTTTGTTGAATAGCGACCGGCAGCGCCTTGCCGGGGTTCAGGAAGACTGACGAGTGGGGAGGGGTAGGGGCTCGGCACTCACAACGGTGCGGTCCACCAGGCGAATGCTGTCACGTCCGCCGCGCTTGGATTCATACAGCGCGGCATCGCCTTGCTCGATCAGGGCCGCAAGGCTTGCCGGCGGCTGGTTGAAGAAGGTCGCGCCAATGCTCAGGGTTACTGCAGAAGGGGTGACAAAGGTGTGCGATGCGGCGCTGTTGAACTGCTCTCGCAAGGTGCTGCCCAGCTCTTCGATGCGCTGCTTGGAGGTATTGCTCAGCAGAATCACGAACTCGTCACCGCCCAGTCTTGCCGCCAGCGCACCTTCGGGCAGGTGCGAACGAATCATCTCGCTCAGGGCCACCAGCAGGCGGTCTCCGGCGGCATGGCCGTGCAGGTCGTTGACACTTTTGAAGTTGTCGATATCGATCAATAGCAGCGCCGCCGGCCGGGTTGGCGACACGCCTTGCAGCAGGCGAGGCGCACGTACCTCCAGGGCCCGGCGGTTGTACAGGGCGGTCAATGGGTCGCGGGCAGCCAAGCGTGCTATGCGCGCTTCTCGGCGATGACGCTCGGTTCCGGTCATTGACAGTGCGATCAGCATGATCGCCATCGCACCTTCGACCAGCGAAATCTGGATGATTTCGCCCTGGAAGGCCGCTAGATTTATCAGTGTGCCCGGCACCACAGGGGGTGAAGGCCTTGAGCAGATAGAACAGGCCGTGGATCAGTAGCACGTAGCGCAGTTGCACGGCACCGACGCTCAGCGATCTGCCGTGAGGGCGCAGCAGCGAACTGGCCCTGAGCGCTAGCAACGCCACCAACAGCGAGTTGGCCATCAGCATCACCTTTGACCACCACGGCTCGCTGGGCAACAGCAGCAGCGCCAGCCAGGCGACGAAAACCAGGTACCAGCCTCGTGACAGGCGTGTCTCGGTAAAACGAGCGACGCCCATCAGAAACAGCCAATGCGCGGTTACCAGCAGGCCGTTGGCGAACCAGATACCGATCAACAGCAGCCCGCTCATGCGTAGCAATGCGAGGGTCGAACCGACGGTGATCGTGGCAAAACCGGCGCTCCAGAGCAGCAGCGACGGTTCTCGGACGCTGAGCCATTCCACCGCCAGGTACAGGGCGGCGGCAGCGGCAAGCGCGATGGAGAGAACTAAAAGCGTGGGAGGGTCGAGTGCCATAGCCGGACTGGCCTGTTTGATGTGCAGGAAATGGCTCAATTGTAAGCGTTCGAGCCGATTTTTTCCGCGTTCCGACGTATAACGCTTTCACCGCGAAGCGCCCCCTTGCAGAGGGCGCCCCGATTATCCATGACTTTGACGCAAACGTGTGCGTGCTGTTGCCTCCATCCGTCGTAGCGCCTGGTTTACTACAGGTCGGTGCGACGGTTACCCGATCCCTCGATAGGGTCGTCATCGAGGTGAAAGCCATCCACTCCGATCTCTGCCTCCAGCGCCAGCAGGTACTGGCGCAGGGCCTGGCGAGTTGCTTCTTCGCGCAGACTGTGGCGCACACGCTCGGCTACCTGGGCAAAAGGCAGGGGCTTGCGTTCCTGGCGTTCGTCGAGGCTCACCAGGTGCCAGCCGTAGCGCGACGCCAGCGGTCGGTCGTGCAAGCCGGCCGGCAGGCGCTGCAGGGCCTGGTCCAGTTCGGCAACGGTCTGGCCTGAGGTCAGCCAGCCGAGATCACCACCTTCGTCCTTTGAGGGGCAGGCAGAATGGCGCTGGGCCATTTCGGTGAAACGCTCGGGGTGTTCGCGCAGTTCCTCCAGCAGCGTCTCGCCAAGCCGGTAGTGGGCGTCGCGGGCACGGGCATCCTCGGGGGCCGCCGGCAACAGAATATGGCGTACGCGCAGCCGGGTGGGCTCGCAGAATCGCTCGCGGTGCCTGTCGAAGTAGCGTCGGCACGCCGCTTCATCCGGTTCCGGCACCGCCAGTTCACGCTCCAGCAGAGCGCTCACCGCTTGGTCACTCTCGTCTTCTGCGCCGATTTTCAGGCCAAGCATCGCGGCGCGCTGGCCGAGCAGTTCGCGTACCACCAGGGCGCGGGCAGCCTTGAGTTGCGCTTCGGCCAGTGACGAGGAGGGGTGAAAGGGTGTTTCGCGGGCGATATCGGCCTCG
This sequence comes from Pseudomonas arcuscaelestis, assembly GCF_016881005.1. GTDB lineage: Bacteria > Pseudomonadota > Gammaproteobacteria > Pseudomonadales > Pseudomonadaceae > Aquipseudomonas > Aquipseudomonas arcuscaelestis. The sequence continues at coordinate 156,640 of NZ_JACOPV010000003.1, forward strand.
CTGAGCAGGGTGTCACCAACCCGAATTACCGCTGCCGGGCTGTGGGGCAGGTTCTCGACGGCAATCATGTCCATGTCAGTCTCCTGTTAGCCGCGGCGGCGGACAATCTGGTAATTACGCCCAAGGTAACCCAGCGGAATACTCCACACGTGAACCAGACGGGTGAAAGGAAACAGCAAGATAATGGTCAGGCCGAGGAAGATGTGCAGCTTGAAGATCAACGGCGTGCCGATCAGGTGGCTGGCCGCATCGCCGTGGAAGAACACGATTGACTGCGCCCAGTTGGCTAGCCTCAACATCATGCCGCCGTCCAGGTGGTCCAGTGAAAAGAACACGGTGATGAGCCCGAGTGAGGCTTGCAGCAGGAGCAGGGCGATAATCAGGTTGTCCATCACGCTGGATGATGCACGAACCCGCGGGTTGAACAGTCGCCGCCAGAGCAGCATGGCACCACCGATGACGCACAGCACTCCGGCAACGCCGCCAAAAATGATCGCCATGAGTTGCTTGTGCCCAGCCGACAGAAACGGGGCGTAAACCCAGTGCGGGGTCAATAGACCGATCAGATGGCCGAAGAAGATCGCCAGGATGCCAATGTGGAACAGGTTGCTGGCCAGGCGCATATGCTTGGTGGAAAGCATCTGGCTGGAGCCGGTTTTCCAACTGTACTGGCCGTGGTCGTAGCGCAGCAGGCTGCCGAGCAAAAACACGGTGCCGACCAGGTAGGGATAAAAGCCGTATAGAAAATGAAGCAAGTAGTCTTCGTACATGATAAGCCTCCGTTCAACCACGGTCCGACATTGCTGATGGCATGACCTGAATGACTTGGGGAATAGCTTCGTACTTGCGCTCGGCCAAGCGTCGGCCTTCGCTGGATTGCAGGCTGCAGTCCTGGTCGGACTGGGCCTCGAAGCGCACTGCCTCTTCCTCCCAGACCGCGTCCAGCGCCTGCGGGGTATTGTCCAGAGGCTCGGCGCTGGCAACCGGGCGCTGCTCGTCGATCGTGTCGCTGGCACCGATCAGTGTCAGCAGCGCACGGGGCACCAGGGCGTAGCGGCTGTTGCGCTCCTCCAGGCGTGCACCGAGAAGCGCCAGGATCGGCTGTATCTCGCCAAGCCACTGACCAATCTGTCCATGGTCACGGGTAGACAAATACTCCAGCAGCAGCGGCAGGTGATCGGGCAGTTCGCGGGCATCGAGCTGAAAACCTGCCGCTTCGTACTCTGCCAGCAGGTTGACCATCGCCTGGCCGCGATCGCGCGACTCACCATGCACGTGCTCGAACAGCAGCAGCGAGGTGGCTCGGCCACGATCGAACAACTCGACGTAGGCTTCCTCGATATCCAGCAGCTCACTGGCCGCCAATTCCCGGCACCACTGCACCAATTGCGTGCGCAAGGATGCCGGCCAGCGCGATTCAGCCTCGATCAGGCCGGTCATCTCGGCGCTGGCAGCTTGCAGCTCGGCGCTGGGGTAGTCGAGCAGACGGGCCAGCACGCGCAAGCTCAGCAAACCCTGGGCCTGACTGTTGAACACCGGGGCCTCATTCATGGCGGCTGTCCTCCAGCGGGTCGAAGGTTTGCACAGGTTTGACCAGGGTGGTGGTCTGCCGGCGTCCGCCAAACAGGCTGACTTCACTTTTGCCGCCGTTGCAGCCGTCGCCAAAAGTGAAGCCGCAGCCGCTGCGCTCGGCAAATACGTCGGGGATCTGCTCGCGGTGGCCGGTGGGGATGACAAAGCGGTCTTCGTAGTTGGCGATGGCCAGGTAGCGGTACATTTCCTCGACCTGGTGCTGGCTCAGGCCAACCTCGTCGAGCACGGCGGTGTTGACGGTGTTGTCGACATGCTTGGCGCGCATGTACACACGCATTGCCATCAAACGCTTGAGCGCCAGCACCACTGGCGCCTCTTCTCCAGCGGTGAGCATGTTGGCCAGGTAGCGCACGGGAATGCGCAAGGACTCGATCTTGGGCAAGACACCGTCGAACTCGATATGGCCCGCTTCAGCGGCGGACTGGATGGGGGACAGCGGTGGTACGTACCAGACCATTGGCAGGGTGCGGTATTCAGGGTGCAACGGCAGGGCCAGCTGCCAGTCGATAGCCAGCTTATACACGGGCGAGGCTTGCGCGGCGGCGATGACATTGTCGGGAACGCCATCCTTTCTCGCCTGTGCGATCACTTGTGGATCGTTCGGGTCGAGGAAGATTTCGCATTGGCGATGGTACAGATCGCGGTCATCGGTCGAGGCCGCCACTTCTTCGATGCGATCGGCGTCGTAGAGCAGCACGCCAAGGTAACGAATGCGCCCCACACAAGTTTCCGAGCACACCGTGGGTTGGCCGCTTTCAATCCGTGGGTAGCAAAAGATACATTTCTCGGACTTGCCGCTTTTCCAGTTGTAGTAGATTTTCTTGTAGGGACAGCCGCTGACGCACATCCGCCAGCCACGGCACTTGTCCTGGTCGATGAGGACAATGCCGTCCTCTTCGCGCTTGTAGATTGCGCCACTGGGGCAGGCGGCTACGCACGCAGGGTTCAGGCAGTGTTCGCACAGGCGCGGCAGGTACATCATGAAGGTGTTTTCGAACTGGCCGTAGATGTCGGCCTGGATCTGATCGAAGTTGACGTCCTTGCGCCGCTTGGCGAATTCGGTGCCCAGCAGTTCTTCCCAGTTTGGCCCCCACTCGATCTTCTTCATGCGCTGGCCGGAGATCAGCGAGCGTGGCCGTGCCACCGGCTGGTGGTCGCTCTGCTTGGCGTTGTGCAAGTGCTGGTAATCAAAGGTGAAGGGTTCGTAGTAGTCGTCGATTTCCGGCAGGTCGGGGTTGGCGAAGATGTTCGCCAGCACCCGCCATTTGCCACCGATGCGCGGGTTGATCGAGCCGTCGGCGTTGCGTACCCAGCCACCGTTCCATTTTTTCTGGTTCTCCCATTCCTTGGGATAGCCGATTCCTGGCTTGGTCTCGACGTTGTTGAACCAGGCGTATTCAACACCTTCACGGCTGGTCCAGACGTTTTTGCAGGTGACCGAGCAGGTATGACAACCAATGCACTTGTCGAGGTTCAGGACCATGCCGACCTGGGAGCGAATCTTCATTTCACGGACTCCTGCTGGTAATCGTTGCCTTCACCGTCCAGCCAGTCGACATTGCGCATCTTGCGCACGATGACGAACTCGTCGCGGTTTGAACCTACCGTCCCGTAGTAATTGAAACCGTAGGATAGCTGCGCATAACCCCCAATCATGTGGGTAGGTTTGGGGCAGACCCGGGTGACCGAGTTGTGAATACCGCCGCGCGTGCCGGAGACCTCGGAGCCAGGAATATTGAGAATGCGTTCCTGGGCGTGGTACATCATTGCCATGCCCGGTCGTACCCGTTGGCTGACCACGGCACGAGCAGCGATAGCACCGTTGGCGTTGTAAAGCTCGATCCAGTCGTTGTCGACAACACCAATTGCCTGCGCATCAGTCTCGGACACCCAGACAATCGGGCCGCCGCGAGAGAGCGACTGCATCAGCAGGTTGTCGCTGTAGGTGGAGTGGATGCCCCACTTCTGGTGTGGGGTCAGCCAGTTCAAGGCGATCTCCGGGTTGCCGTTGTCGTTTGGCACGGCAACACTGGCAATGGCCTTTGTGTCGATGGGCGGGCGATAGACCATCAGGCTCTCACCGAAGGCGCGCATCCACGGGTGATCCTGGTAGAACTGCTGGCGCCCGGTAACCGTGCGCCAGGGGATCAGCTCGTGAACGTTGGTGTAACAGGCGTTGTAACTCACATGCTCGTCTTCAAGGCCCGACCAGGTGGGGCTCGAGATGATCTTGCGTGGCTGCGCGACCAGGTCGCGAAAGCGAATCTTCTCTTCTTCCTTGGGGCGCGCCAGGTGCGAGTGGTCACGGCCGGTGATCTTCGACAGCGCCTCCCAGGCTTTGACTGCTACCTGGCCATTGGTTTCGGGGGCCAGGGCAAGGATCATCTCTGCGGCATCCAGCGCCGAGGCGAGTTTCGGCCGGCCTTGGGCAGAACCCTCATGCTTGCGGTAGTTAAGCTTGCCGAGCAGATCGACTTCTTCCTGGGTTTTCCAGGCAATGCCTTTGCCGCCGTTGCCAAGTTCATCGAGCAGGGGGCCGATGGAGCTGAAGCGCTCGTAGGTCTCGGGGTAGTTGCGCTTGACCTCGATGAGTGACGGCATGGTCTTGCCGGGGATCGGCTCGCACTCGCCTTTTTTCCAGTCGCGTACGTGCGGTTGCGCCAGTTCACCGGGGCTGTCGTGCTGCAAGGGCAGGGTCACCAGGTCGGTTTCCTCGCCCAGGTGACCGACACAGACACGGGCGAAGGCCTGGGCGATGCCGTCGTATATCTGCCAGTCGCTGCGCGCTTCCCAGGCAGGGTCGGTGGCGGCCGTCAGGGGGTGAATGAAGGGGTGCATGTCCGAGGTGTTGAGGTCGTCCTTCTCGTACCAGGTGGCGGTAGGCAGGACCACGTCCGAATACAGGCAGGTGGTGGACATGCGAAAGTCCAGGGTCACCACCAGGTCGAGCTTGCCTTCGATCGGCGCGTCGGTCCATTGCACTTCTTCCGGCTTCTGGCCGCCAGCGACGCCCAGGTCTTTGCCAAGCACACCGTGGCGAGTGCCGAGCAGGTACTTGAGCATGTACTCGTGCCCCTTGCCGGAAGAACCGAGCAGGTTGGAGCGCCAGACAAACAGGTTGCGCGGATGATTTTGCGGGTTGTCCGGGTCTTCGCTGGCAAAGCGCAGCTTGCCGCTCTTGAGTTGCTCCACGGTGTAGTCGGCCGTGCTCTGCCCGGCGGCCTGGGCGGCGGCGGCCAGGTGCAATGGGTTGGTGTTCAGTTGCGGTGCCGATGGCAACCAGCCCATCCGCTCGGCGCGTACGTTGAAGTCCACCAGGCTGCCGCTGAAGTCCTGCGGGCGGGCCAGGGGGGAGAGCAGCTCGCGGACCTCCAGCTTTTCGTAGCGCCACTGGCTGGAGTGGTTGTAGAAGAACGAGGTGCTGTTCATGTGGCGTGGTGGTCGCTGCCAGTCAAGGGCGAAGGCCAACGGTGTCCAGCCCGTTTGCGGACGGAGTTTTTCCTGGCCGACATAGTGCGACCAACCGCCACCGCTCTTGCCCACGCAGCCACAGAGGATGAGCATATTGATCAGCCCCCTGTAGTTCATGTCCATGTGGTACCAGTGGTTCATACCGGCACCGACGATGATCATCGAGCGGCCATGGGTCTTGTCGGCGTTCTCGGCGAACTCGCGGGCGATGCGGATCATCTGTGCAGCAGGTACCCCGGTAATCGCTTCCTGCCAGGCTGGGGTATAAGGGCGCATCTGGTCATAGGCTGTGGCACCGTCGTCTTCGCCACTGCCGCCGACCGTGGCACTCAGGCCCCGGTCGATGCCGTAGTTGGCCGCGGTCAGGTCAAACACCGTGATCGCCAGGATTTCGCGGCCGTCAGCCAGGCGCAGGCGTTTGGCCGGCACGTTGTGATGGATCACATCGCGCAGCGGTACGTTGGGAAAGTGCTTGTGCTCGATACCGCCAAAGTACGGGAAAGCCACCCGTGCCACTTCGTCATGGCGCCCCAGCAGCGACAGGCACAGGTTGATCTCGGTGCCCTCGGCATCTACCTGCTCCAGGTTCCAGTGTCCCGACTCCCCCCAGCGAAAGCCGATGGAGCCGCGCGGTACGACCAGGCGCTCGCTGCTTTCGTCCCAGGCGATGGTCTTCCACTCGGGGTTGTTGGCCTGGGCCATATTGTCGGCAAAATCACTGGCACGCAGTTGTTTGCCCGGTACCAGGCTGCCGTCCTCGCGAGGCTCGAGCTCGACCAGAATCGGCATATCGGTGTAGCGGCGGATGTAGTCGGTGAAGTAGGCGCTGGGTTTGTCGAGGTGGAATTCCTTGAAGATCACATGGCCCATGGCAATCGCGAGGGCCGCATCAGTGCCTTGCTTGGCGCTCATCCACTCATCGCAGAGCTTGGAAATTTCTGCGTAGTCGGGGGTGATGGCGATGGTCTTGGTGCCCTTGTAGCGCACCTCGGTGAAAAAATGCGCATCCGGGGTACGGGTCTGCGGAACGTTGGAACCCCAGGCGATGATGTAGCCGGAGTTGTACCAGTCGGCAGATTCGGGAACGTCGGTCTGCTCGCCCCAGACTTGCGGTGAGGCGGGCGGCAGGTCGCAATACCAGTCGTAGAACGACAGGCACACGCCACCGATAAGTGACAGGTAACGGGTGCCGGCCGCATAGGACACCATCGACATCGCCGGGATCGGCGAGAAACCGGCAACGCGGTCAGGGCCATATTGCTTGACGGTGTAGACGTTGGCTGCGCCGATCAGGGTTTGCAGTTCATCCCAGTCACTGCGCACGAAGCCGCCGCGACCGCGGATCGACTTGTACTGCCGGGCCTTCTCGGGGTTTTCGACGATGCTCGCCCAGGCCAGCACCGGGTCGCTGTTGGCTGCGAGCGCTTCACGCCAGAGCTGAATCAGTGCCTTACGTACCATCGGGTACTTGAGGCGGTTGGCGCTGTACAGGTACCAGGAGTAACTCGCGCCGCGCGGGCAACCACGTGGTTCGTGGTTCGGCAGGTCGGGGCGGGTACGCGGGTAGTCGGTCTGCTGGGTTTCCCAGGTCACCAGGCCATTCTTCACATAGACCTTCCAACTGCACGAGCCGGTACAGTTCACGCCGTGGGTCGAACGCGCAATTTTGTCGAACTGCCAGCGCTGGCGGTAACCATCCTCCCAGTCTCGGCTTTCGTCGCGGGTTTCACCGTGGCCACTGGCAAATTCCGGGGGGCGATTGACCAGATAACGCAGGCGGTCGATGAAGTAACTCATGTCTATCCTCCTTGGCGTATATGCCAATTCGCTAGCAGCGAACCTCGGCATTGCGACGGGTGTAGTAGAGCCAGGTCAGCACGATGCACAGCACGTAGAACACGATGAACCCGTAGAGCGCTGCTTGTGCGCCGCCGGTAAGGTCGAAGGAAGTACCGAACGACTTCGGAATGAAAAACCCGCCGTAGGCAGCCACCGCAGAGATGAACCCCACGGCTGCGGCGGACTCTTTCTCGCTTTGCAGCGCCTGCTCCTCGGCCGGCAAATCGGGGAACAGCCTGGGCGTCTGGATGCGGAAAATCGTCGGGATCATCTGGGTGGTGCTGGCGTTGCCGACCCCGGAGAAGAAGAACAGCAGCAGGAACATGGTCAGGAAACCCCAGAAGGCCCCTGGCTGATCCTTGCCGGCAATGAAGAACAGCACCCCGGCAACACAGGCGACCATGGCCACGTAGACCCAAAGGCTGATGCGCGCACCGCCGAAGCGATCCGCCAGGCCACCCGAGAAAGCGCGACTCAGGGCACCGATCAGCGGGCCGAGGAAGGCGAACTTGAGCACGTCGATATGCGGGAACAAGTGCCCGGCCAGCAGCGGAAAGCCTGCAGAAAAACCGATGAAGCTGCCGAAGGTGCCGGTGTACAGCACGCTCATCAGCCAGGTGTGCTTGCGTTTGAAAATGGCCATCTGGTCTTTGAGCGACGACTTGGCGCTGGCAATGTCGTTCATGCCAAACCAAGCGGCCAGCGCTGCCGCAATAATGAACGGCACCCAGATGAAGCCGGCGTTCTGCAGCCAGATTGGCGGCCCTTCGGCAGGCTGCTGTGGCTCACCGCCGAGGCTGCCGAACACCGCCACAGTGATCACCAGCGGCACCACGAACTGCATGACGCTGACCCCCAGGTTGCCGAGCCCGGCATTCAGACCCATGGCGCCACCCTTGGCCTGCTTGGGGTAGAAAAACGAGATGTTGGCCATGCTCGACGAGAAGTTGCCGCCACCCAGGCCGCACAGCAGCGCAAGGATCAGCATTACCAGGTAAGGCGTCTGCGGATTCTGCACGGCGAAACCGATCCACAGTGCCGGCAGCAGTAACGAGGCGGTGGACATTGCGGTCCAGCGACGACCGCCGAAAATCGGCACCATGAAACTGTAGAAAATGCGTAAGGTGGCACCGGAAAGGCCGGGTAGGGCGGCCAGCCAGAACAACTGGTTGGCGCTGTAGTTGAAGCCGGCCAGCGGCAGTTTGGCGACCACCACCGACCAGACCATCCAGATGGCAAAGCCCAGCAGCAGGTTGGGAATGGAAATCCACAGGTTGCGTGTGGCGATGCGCTTGCCCTTGGTCGCCCAGAACGTCGGGTCTTCCGGATGCCATTCGTAGAGCACGAAGCCACTGGGGGTGGAGAGTTCCGGTAGGTCGCTGGAGGGGCGCTGGTTGGCCCATTCCACGCGTTCGGCCATGCGGATGGTGAAGTGCATCCAGGCCAAAGCACCGGCAGCGATCAGGAACAGCAGCATGAAACAACTCTGCCAGACGCCGACCACATCATTGAGCATGCCGAAGGTCAGGGGCAGCAGAAAACCGCCCAGGCCGCCAATCATGCCGACCAGGCCACCGACCACGCCGACGTGCTGCGGGTAGTAGGTGGGAATGTGCTTGAACACCGCCGCCTTGCCCAGGGACATGAACACGCCGAGCACAATGATTACCAGGACAAAGCCGGTCAGGCCCATGTGCATGGAGAACTCCAGCTCACCGCGCACCCCAGTGACGATATAGCGCGTGGGCGGGTAGCTGAGCAGGAAGGTGCACAGCACCGACACGCCCAGTGTCCAGTACATGACCTTCCTTGCGCCGTGACGGTCCGACAGCCAACCGCCGAGAATGCGGAACAGTGCCGCTGGCACTGTATACAGCGCGGCGACAACACCCGCCGCGACCATTCCCAGGCCATACACCTCCATCAGGTAGTGCGGCAGCCAGAGGGCGAGGGCGACGAAGGCGCCAAAAACGAAGAAGTAGTAGAGCGAGAAGCGCCAGACGCGCAAATCCGCCAGTGGCGCCAGTTGCTCGGCCAACGCAACGGGCTGCGCGCGACGGCTGCTGCTCTGCGGGTCGTCCTTGGCCAGCAGCACGAAGAGGATGCCCATGATCGCCAGCACCGAGGCATACACCAGGGCCGCACCGCGCCAGCCAAAGGCCAGTAGCAGCAGCGGTGCGCCGAAGTTGGTCAGGCCGGCGCCGACGTTACCAGCACCAAAGATCCCCAAGGCAGTGCCCTGACGGCTCGGCTCGAACCAGGTCGCGGTATAGGCGGTGCCGACGATGAACGAGCCGCCGGCCATACCCACACCGAGTGCGGCGAGCAACAGCATCGCAAAGCTGTTGGCGAAGGTCAGCAGGTAAACACATACGGCCGAGACCAGCATCAGCAGGCCGAAGACCCAGCGTCCCCCGTAGCGGTCGGTCCACAGGCCGAGAAAAATGCGCGAGATCGAACCGGTCAGTACCGGTGTCGCCATCAGCAGACCAAGTTGGGTATCGGTGAGGCCGAACTCATCCTTGATCTGCAACCCGAGGATCGAGAACAGCGTCCAAACGGCAAAGCACAGGGTGAATGCTAAAGTCGAGAGACCAAGCGCGCGGTGTTGATCGCGAGTTGAATGGTTTTCGGCCATGGCTACGCTGCCCCTTCTGGGTACTCAACGCGTCACTTTTGTATCAGCCGGAGGTGTTTCTGGGCACACGACGCCCTACTGCATTGAAAACAACGTTACCGATGGCTGACTCACGGTTAGTGCTTGAGGATCTAGTTATGGATGCATCGAAAGCGTACGGGCAGAGGCTAGACGTCAATCGAACAGTTCGCCAATACAGATGGATCCAGAATTCCAATACAAGGGACAGAAAGGTGATTTTCACCCTAATAGGGTGATTTAAACCCTGAATGATTATGGTTCTTTTTACCGTTTAGGCTGGCGGGCCGCTGTTTCACATGGCTTTTTTCATGGCACGGCGCTTGCGCATTGATAGGTATCCACAATTCAATGACAGAGGGTGCGTGCCATGGCAATTGTAAATAATTATGAGTCAACACTTCGGGCATTCGGTCGTGGCGTTGCCAAGGTGCCGCGGGCGTTGCTCACCGTGCTAGGCGCAGTGTTTCCTGCGCATCGCGACGGCACGATTGGCCTGGAACTGCTCATGGGCGAGAGAATTTTCCTCTGTGGTGAAGAGCACGCTATCGACTTCATCGAGCGCGATTCACACCGGTAAGTGGCGGGGAGGAGGGTCGCTATTTCAGCCCCAGGCGTTTCGACATACGGTGCAGGTTGGCCACATCGATATTCAACAGGCGGGCGCACGCAGACCAATTGCTTGCGCAACGTTCAAGTGTGCTCTCGATCAGTTGCCGCTGAAAATTGTCGGTTGCATCGCGCAGCCCTTGATCAAGGTTGGGCACAGGCGCCTGCTGGGCAGCCGTCGGGGTATCGAGCGGTTCCCCTAGCAGATTGAAATGCTGGGCTTCGAGCTGCAGCGCTTCACTTTGCTGGGTCGCCCGGGCCAGTATGGTTGCCCGGTACACCGCATGCTCCAGTTCGCGAACGTTGCCTGGCCACGTGTATTGCATCAGCTGCGACAGGCAGTTTGTCGCCAGCGCCACCCGCTTCAAGCCCATGCGTACTCGGCTCTGTTCGCAGAAAAAGCCCGCTAGCAAGGTGATGTCCTGACCGCGTTCGCGCAGCGGCGGTACATGTACCGGGAATACGCTCAGGCGGTGATACAAGTCGGCGCGAAAGCGGTTGTTCATTACCTCTTGCTTCAAGTCGCGATTGGTCGCGGCAAGTACCCGCACGTTGACCCGCAAGACGGTGTCGTCGCCGACCCGTTGCAGGTCGCCGTATTGCAAAACCCGCAACAGCTTGGCCTGCAGGCTGAGCGACAGCTCGCCAATTTCGTCAAGGAACAGCGTGCCGTTATCGGCCATTTCGAACTTGCCGGTGCGGTGATGAATCGCACCGGTAAAGGCACCTTTGACATGGCCAAACAACTCACTCTCGGCCACCGATTCGGGCAGTGCCGCGCAGTTCAGGTAAACCACAGGCTGGCTGGCGCGTGATGAGCTTTCATGGATGGCCTTGGCCACCAGTTCCTTGCCGACCCCGGTTTCGCCCGTGATCAAAACGTTCAGGTCCGAGCCTGCAACCATTTCGATCTCGCGTTTGAGCTGCTGCATGACCCCGCTGAGTCCTACGATCTCGGTGCCCGGTTTGCTCGCCGGTACATTGCTGATGGACAGCGGGGTAATGGCCTGGTTTTCCAGTTGCTCCACCAGCAGGGCGTTGTTCAGCGCTGCGGAGGCGAGGGCGCCGACCAGGCGCAATTCTTCGTCGCTGAAGTGATCGAACTGCGCCGGGTCCATGCCATCGATGGTCAGTGCGCCAATCAGCGTCTGGTCGGCGAACAACGGTAAGCCGATGCAGGCATGCACTTTCAATGCTTGCTGGCTGGGGATCAGTCCGTCATAGGGATCAGGCAAATGGCTATCTGCCGGAAAGCGCACCACATCACCCGCGCGGGCGATGGCTTCGAGTCGCGGGTGCGCATCAAGGCTGAAGCGTCGCCCGAGCACATCCGGGGCCAGGCCATCGATGGCCAAAGGACGGAAGTGTTGATGGTCGTAGCGCAACAGGGCAGAGGCGTCGCACCCCAGCAACTGGCGCAGGGTGTTGATCAGGCGTTGGAATCGGTCTTGATGAGAAATGCCGCTTTGCAACTCAATGGCAATGCGCGCCAGGGATTCTACCGAGAGACTCATGTTGGTCACTTCGACAATGATTAGTCATAAAGACAGTAAGCTTGAATAGTCATATCGACAATAGCTATTTTTATTTTCAATAAAAATCAATGACATACGATCTGGCACGGACCTTGCCATCTCGGGTGTAGAACTTTCAATTCGACATCCGAGGCGGCTACATGTCCATTCACGTCAAAAGCAATATTCACTGGGTTGGTCAGCGCGATTGGGAAGTGCGGGATTTTCACGGCACCGAATACAAAACCCTCAAAGGCAGCAGCTATAACAGCTACCTGATTCGTGAAGAGAAGACTGTGTTGATTGATACGGTCGATCACAAGTTCAGCCGCGAATTCATCAAGAACCTGGCAGCCGAAATCGACCTCGACACCCTCGACTATATCGTTATCAACCATGCCGAAGAGGACCATGCCGGGGCGTTGACTGAGCTGATGGCGCAAATCCCCAACACGCCGATCTACTGCACCGCCAATGGCGTGGAGTCGATCAATGGCCATCACCATCACCCCGAGTGGAACTTCCACGTCGTACATACCGGTGACACGCTGGATATCGGCAACGGCAAACAACTGATTTTTGTCGAAACGCCGATGCTCCACTGGCCAGACAGCATGATGACCTACATCACCGGCGATGCGGTGCTGTTCAGCAATGATGCCTTTGGCCAGCACTACTGCGATGAACATCTGTTTAACGACGAAGTGGACCAGATCGAACTGTTCGAGCAATGCCAACGCTACTACGCCAACATCCTCACGCCTTTCAGTCGCCTGGTGACACCGAAGATTACCGAGATTCTCGGGTTCAACCTGCCGGTCGACATGATTGCCACCGCCCATGGCGTGGTGTGGCGCGATAACCCGACGCAGATTGTCCATCGTTACCTGGAATGGGCCGCCGACTACCAGGAAGACCGCATCACGCTGTTCTACGACACCATGTCCAACAACACTCGGATGATGGCCGACGCCATTGCCCAGGGCATTCACGAAGTCGATCCCGGTGTGGCAGTGAAAATCTACAACGTCGCACGCCACGACAAAAACGAGATTCTGACCAACGTGTTTCGCTCAAAAGGTGTTCTGGTCGGCTCCTCGACCATGAACAACGTGATGATGCCGAAAGTCGCCGCCATGCTCGAAGAGATCACCGGCCTGCGTTTTCGCAACAAGAAGGCTTCAGCGTTTGGCAGTTTCGGCTGGAACGGCGGCGCGGTCGATCGTATTCAGACCCGCTTGATGGACGCCGGCTTTGAAACCACGCTGGCGCTCAAGGCCAAGTGGCGGCCCGACAGCGACGCCCTGGAAATTTGCCGTGCGCACGGCCGTGAGGTAGCGCGCCAATGGGCGCTGCAGCCCTTGACCGACGCACAACCAGCACCGCTTGCGGATGCTGAGGTGTGCGAGGTGCAAGCGCAGGTCGATAACGGCCCGCGCATGCAATGCAGTGTCTGTCAGTGGATCTACGACCCGGCAATTGGCGAGCCCATGCAGGATGTGCAACCGGGTACTGCCTGGTGCGATGTACCTGACAGCTTTCTCTGCCCGGAATGTTCGCTAGGGAAATCGGTGTTTGACGAACTGCCGTCGGAGGCAAAATGAACAAGGATATTGTCATTGTCGGTTCCGGTTTTGCGGCGCGCCAGGTGGTCAAGAACCTGCGCAAGCTCGACAGCGATGTACCGATTCGATTGATCGCGGCAGACACCTGCGATGAGTACAACAAGCCCGACCTCAGTCACGTCATCAGCCTCAAGCAGAGCGCCGACGACATGACGCGCCAGTCTGCCGGAGATTTTGCCGAAATGTATCGGCTGACATTGAATTCGCACTGTCAGCTCACGGCAATCGATCGTGAAAATAAGCGTATCGTTGCCGACAACGAAACCTTTGGCTACGACAAGCTCATTCTCGCGACCGGGGCGCAGGCCATTGTGCCGCCGATCCCCGGGCGCGAGTGGATGGTGACACTCAACAGTCAGCAAGAATACCGTCGCGCGCAGGGCGCCCTGAGAGAGGCGCAGCGTGTCTTGATTCTCGGTGCCGGCCTGATTGGTACCGAACTGGCCATGGATGCCAATCGCGCCGGCAAGCAGGTCATTCTGCTGGACAAGTGCCACAGCCTGCTGGCGTCGTTGCTGCCCGTCGAGGTCAGCAGCCGCCTGCAGCACCGGCTGTGCCAGATGGGCGTGGAAATGCTGTTCAACCAGGGCCTGGAGTCCATCGAAAAAACCAACGACGGCCTGCTGGCGACCTTGTCCAACGGTCGCCGGATCACAACCGATGTGGTTATTGCCTCGATTGGCCTGAAACCCGACACCACGATCGCCGCACAGGCGGGCTTATGGGTAGACCGTGGCATTGAAGTGGATGAGCGTATGTGTACCTCGGACCCGTACATCTTTGCCGTTGGTGATTGCGCGCAGATCCAGGGCAAGCTGCTGCCGTTCCTGCAGCCCATCCAGTTGAGCGCGATGGCCCTGGCGCGCAACGTGCTGGGCGGCAATGAAGACGTAAAGTTCCCGGCGATGCTGGTCAAGGTCAAGACCCCGGAAATGCCCCTGCACCTGGCGGGAGAAACCAGTCGCAAGGACCTGCAATGGCAGATCAGCCTGGAGTCGCAGGGGCTGGTTGCCCGGGGGCTGGACATGGACGGGCAACTGCGGGCGTTTGTGGTCAGTGAGGACCAGATGAAGCAAGCCTTTGTGCTGCTGCGTCAGTTGGTGCTGTAGTGCCTGTCGGCGCAAGAGGGTCAAGGCCGCGGTGTGTCTGGTTTCAGTTTGATGACTGGCGCCAGTCAGCGGCCGTTGCGCAAAAGCACAAGACTTCCAAGTGAAAAGCCGGATAATGGCGGCCAAATTGTTTTGCTGCTTATGATGGTAATCCCGCATGGAAATCAAGGTTAACTTTCTCGACAACCTTCGACTGGAGGCCAAGTTCGATGACTTCACGGTGGTGGCCGATCAACCGATCCGCTACAAGGGCGATGGCTCGGCACCGGGTCCGTTCGACTACTTCCTGGCTTCGTCGGCTCTGTGCGCGGCGTACTTTGTAAAGCTGTACTGCCAGACGCGTGATATTCCCACCGAGAATATCCGCCTGTCGCAGAACAACATTGTTGATCCGCAAGATCGCTACAAGCAGATCTTCAAGATCCAGGTGGAGTTGCCGGCAGATATCTCGGCCAAGGATCGCCAGGGCATTTTGCGTTCCATCGAGCGCTGTACAGTAAAGAAGGTGGTGCAAACCGGCCCTGAGTTCGTCATCGAGGAAGTCGACAACCTCGACGCCAATGCCCAGGCCTTGTTGATGCTCGATAGCTCCCCGGACGCGAGCACCTACATTGTCGGCAAGGACCTGCCCCTGGAGCAGACCATCGCCAACATGTCGGGGATTCTTGCCGACCTGGGCATGAAGATTGAAGTCGCTTCGTGGCGCAATATCGTTCCCAACGTCTGGTCGCTGCACATTCGCGACGCGCAATCACCGATGTGCTTTACCAACGGCAAGGGCGCGACCAAGGAAAGTGCCCTGGCCTCGGCGCTGGGCGAGTTCATTGAACGCTTGAACTGCAACTTCTTCTACAATGACCAGTTCTGGGGTGAAGACATCGCCAATGCGGCGTTTGTGCACTATCCGGAAGAGCGTTGGTTCAAGCCGGGTCGCAAGGATGCGCTGCCTGAGGAAATCCTCGACGCCTACTGCTTGGGCATCTACAACCCCGACGGCGAGCTGCGTGGCTCGCACCTGTACGACACCAACTCCGGCAACGAACAGCGCGGTATCTGCTCGCTGCCTTATGTGCGCCAGTCGGACGGTGAGGTGGTGTATTTCCCCTCCAACCTGATCGAAAACCTCTACCTGAGCAACGGCATGAGTGCCGGCAATACCCTGGCTGAAGCGCAGGTGCAGTGCTTGTCGGAAATTTTCGAGCGTGCGGTAAAGCGCGAGATTCTGGAGCGCGAATTTTGCCTGCCCGACGTGCCGCAAGAGGTGCTGGCCAAGTACCCGGCAATTCTCGCCGGCATTCAGGGGCTGGAAGAGCAGGGCTTCCCGGTACTGGTCAAGGATGCCTCCCTGGACGGCGAATTCCCGGTCATGTGCGTGACCTTAATGAACCCGCGTACCGGCGGTGTGTTTGCCTCGTTCGGGGCTCACCCGAGCATGGAAGTGGCATTGGAGCGAAGCCTGACCGAGCTGTTGCAGGGTCGCAGCTTCGAAGGCCTCAACGACTTGCCGCAGCCGACCTTTGCCGGCTATGCAGTGACCGAACCGAACAACTTCGTCGAGCACTTCATCGACTCCAGCGGCGTGGTGTCGTGGCGTTTCTTCAGCGCCAAGCCCGACTTCGAATTTGTCGAGTGGGATTTCTCCGGTCAGGGCGAAAACTCCAACAGCGAAGAAGCCGCAACCTTGTTCGGCATCCTTGAGAACATGGGCAAGGAAGCGTACATGGCGGTGTATGAGCATCTGGGTGCCACCGCCTGCCGTATTCTGGTACCCGGTTACTCGGAAATTTACCCAATCGAAGACCTGATCTGGGACAACACCAACAAGGCGCTGTTCTTTCGCGAGGACATCCTCAACCTGCATCGGCTCGAGGAAACCGATCTGCGTGCCCTGGTTGAGCGCCTGGAAGAAAGTGAGTTGGATGATTACACCGACATCACCACCTTGATCGGTATCGAGTTCGACGACAACACCGCCTGGGGGCAGTTGACCATTCTGGAGTTGAAGCTGCTGATCTATGTGGCCTTGCAGCAGTTCGAAGAGGCGAAGGAGCGGGTTGAAACCTTTTTGCAGTTCAACGACAACACCGTTGAGCGCGGGTTGTTCTATCAAGCCCTGAACGTGGTGCTCGAAGTGGTTATCGACGAAGACCTGGAACTTGCGGACTACGAGGCCAACTTCCGCCGCATGTTCGGTAACGAGCGGATGGACGCGGCAATCGGTTCTGTGCAAGGAACGGTGCGTTTCCATGGACTGACCCCCACCAGCATGAAGCTGGAAGGACTCGATCGCCACCTGCGCTTGATCGACAGCTACAAGAAGCTGCACACCGCACGGGCCAGTGCGGCGGCCTTAACTCGCTGACAGCGTTGACAAAAAAGCACCCTAGGGTGCTTTTTTGTTGCCTGGCGATTATTCGGCTGCCTGTCACATTAAATCCGTTTCTGCACAATAGACTTGTAAGTTGATGCGTACACGCTACGTTTGTTCCTACACATACCTTGCAGGGCTGTTCGTCATCCGACTCATATGACAAGTGTCGCTGCTTACGCTCGTTTGGGTAATGCTGCTTTGGCAGCGGTCGGGCGCGTGTAATGGATTTTCAACTGATGTATGCCGTTGCGGTTTCGCCAAAAGGAGCGACAACATGAAGTCGAAGTACCTGATGATTACGCTGTGCGTTACCTCTCTTGCGCTTTCCGGCTGCGCCAGCAAGTACGTGGAGTCCGATCAATATTCCGGCTTTCTCAAGGACTACAGCTCCTTGAAAGAAGAGACGTCACCCTCAGGTGCCGCGGTCATGCGCTGGATTGATCCGAAAGTGAACGTGAACAAATTCAGCAGCGTCTACATCGAACCAAGCCAGCTTTATCCCAAGCCGCAAGCCACGGATAAGATCCCGGATTCCACCTTGCAAGGCATCACTCGCTACTACAACCAGGCGCTGCAGACCCAGTTCGCCAAAGTCTTGCCGTTGGCCAAGGGCCCCGGCCCAGGCGTGCTTGTCGTGCGTCCGGCGATTACCGCCGTAAGTGCCAAGACCAAGGGCCTGCGCCCCTATGAAGTTATCCCGATTGCGTTGGTTGCCGCTGGCGTCAGTGCCGCAACCGGTATTCGTGACCAGGACACCAGCCTGTCGACCGAAGCGCAATTCATCGATGCCAGCAACAACAAAGTGGTTGCCCAGGTTGTGCGCAAGGGCGCAGGTACCGAGCTGGACAACTCCGATCAGGTCATGACTGCCAACGATGCAAAAGCAGTGCTCGATGGCTGGGCCAACGACATGGTCAAATCCTACGAGCAACTCAAGGCCAAGCGCTAATAAGTGACCAGCTCAACCTGCCGCAAGTGTCGGCAGGTCGAGCTTGATCGCCAATCCCTCGCTATGCTCTGACGTTCTATCGATGTATCGAACTCTTCTTGATCCAGCTCCGGCAGCGCTTGCCGGCGTGTTGGCTTAGGTTTTAGCTTGTTTGACCGCCACGCGCACAAACAAGGTGAAGACCATGAGTACCCCCCTTGACATGAATGCGTTGAAAGCACGTCAGCAAGCTGCGTGGGCCAGCGGAGACTACGCCGTTATCGGCACCACCTTGCAGCTGGTGGGCGAGCGACTGGCCGAAGCCTGCGACTTGCGTTGGGATGAGAAGGTGCTGGATGTCGCTGCCGGCAACGGCAATGCCACCCTGGCGGCCGCCAGGCGCGGCTGTCAGGTTACTTCTACCGATTACGTGCCCGAGCTGTTGAAACGAGGCGAGGAACGGGCGCGGGCCGAGCATCTGAACGTTGTGTTTCAAGTTGCTGATGTCGAAGCCTTACCCTTTGCCGACGGCAGCTTTGACGCGGTTGTCTCGACCTTTGGCGTGATGTTCGCGCCGGATCAGGCGCAGTCGGCGCGAGAGCTTGGTCGGGTATGCCGGCCGGGCGGGCGCATCGGCCTGGCCAACTGGACGCCCCAAGGCTTTGTCGGGCAGATGTTCAAGACACTGGGCCGGCATGTACCGCCACCGGCTGGGGCACTACCACCGTCGCGCTGGGGAGACGAGGAGCAGTTGCAGCAGTTGTTCAGCGACAGCGTCGGTTCAATCAATATCAGCCACCAACATTTCAATTTTCGCTATCGCTCGGCGGCGCACTTCATTGACGTGTTCAAGACCTGGTACGGCCCGGTCCACAAAGCCTTTGCTTCGCTCGATGGCGAGGCGGCTGCAGCACTTGAGCGCGACCTTGCGCAATTGTTGAACGACAGCAACGTGGGCGGTGCGTCTTCACTGGTGGTGCCCAGCGAATACCTCGAGGTCGTGATCACCCGACGCTAAGTGCACATCAGGCGGGATGCGATATTGACAGCACAAATACCGTAGACTCGATCGCATCGCCAAGTTGCTCTCGGGAACCTCGAATAATGCTTTTCGAAAATCTTGCGTTGTTTCTACTGATTGTCGAGAAGGGTGGGTTGTCTGCTGCCGGCAGGGAAGCCGGCTTGTCGCCCACCTCTGTTTCAGAGCGCTTGGGGGCATTGGAACGCTACTACGGGGCGACCTTGCTGGTGCGTACCACCCGTTCGATCAGCCTGACCGACGAAGGGCGGGTGCTGGTGGAGCGGGTTCGCCCGTTGCTGGCTGAAGCTGAAGATATCGCAAGCACCATCAAACTTGGGACCGAGCAGGTTTCCGGCGTGGTGCGGCTCAGTGCGCCTGTCGACCTGGGGCGCAATCGCATTGTGCCGATACTGGATGAGTTTCTGGAGCACAACCCCGATATCGGCGTTGACCTCAATCTGACAGATGGTTTTGTCGACTTGGCCGGGCAAGGCTTGGACTTTGCCATTCGGTACGGCGCATTGAGTGACAGCACGCTAAGGGTCAAGAAACTCAGTGAAGGGCGCAGGGTGGTATGCGCAGCGCCTGCCTACCTTAGCAAGCACGGAACGCCGCAACATCCCAGGGAGTTGATCGCGCATCAGTGTCTGTTGATGCGCTTCGGTAACAACATCCACCGGGAGTGGCAGTTCTGGGTCGACGGTGGGGCGTTCAAGGTGTCGCTCAGCGGTCGGCGAGTGGCCAACGATGGTGAGCAGGTACGACGCTGGTGCCTGGCGGGTCATGGCATTTGTATCAAGTCGCAGCTTGATGTCCGTGAAGACCTGAACGAAGGGCGGTTGATCGAGTTGCTGCCCGACTACGCCTTGCAGGGGGTGGACCTGCAGATTGTCTACCCTTCCAGCCACGCGGTGCCCCGTCGGGTCCAACGCTTGATGGACATGATTGCCCTGAGGCTGGCGGCTTGACCTGCCTCAGGGCGTCTGGCGCTACCTCAGCCGCGGGCCGACCACGCCGGGTAGTCGGTGTACCCACGTTCGGTACCGCCAAACAAGGCAGAGCCATCAAAGTCGGCCAGGGGATAACCCTTTTCCAGGCGTAGCGGCAGGTCAGGGTTCGCGACAAATTTGCGCCCGTAGGCCACATAGTCGGCGTAGCCCTTGGTCAATACCCACTCGGTCAACTCTTCGTCATATTTGCCGGCCACAACAATCGGGTGGTGAAAGTGTGCTCTTACCGCCTGACGGAAGCTCTCCGGGAACTGCGGCGCATCGTCCCAATCAGCCTCGACCAGGTGCAGATAGGCAATGCCTTTGCCCTGCAAATACTCGGCAGCCTCAAGAAGGGTTGGCAGGATGTCCGGGCAAGCCATGCCTCTGGCGGTCAGGAACGGCGCGATGCGGATGGCTGTGCGCGCTGCGCCGATTTCATCGCTGACGGCATCCATGACTTCCTTGAGAAAGCGCAGGCGGTTTTCACGCGAGCCGCCGTATTCATCGGTCCGCACGTTGGACGTGGTGCGCAGGAACTGGTCGATCAAGTAACCGTTGGCCGCGTGCACTTCAACGCCATCGAAGCCTGCGGCAATCGCGTTGGCTGCGGCGTTGCGGTAGTCCTCGACGATAGCGAATATCTCATCCCGGCCCAGTGCACGCGGTGTAGGGCAGGGCACCATGCTGCCGATGCCGGTTTGTGGGTCGACTTTCCAGATACTGCCTTCAAATGGGATTGCCGATGGCGCCACGGGCAACGCTCCATCATGAAAGTCAGGGTGGGACATACGCCCCACATGCCACAGCTGCAGATAAATGTGTCCGCCCGCCTTGTGCACGGCCTCGGTGACCAGGCGCCAGCCTGCGACTTGTTCTGGCGTGTAGATGCCGGGAGTAAAGGAATAGCCTTTGCCCTGGGCGGAAATCTGCGTTGCTTCGGTGACGATAAAGGCGGCCGAAGCACGTTGCGCGTAGTAAGCGGCATTCAATGCATTGGGAATGTCGCCGGGTTGGCTGCTGCGCGAGCGCGTCATCGGCGCCATCACTACACGGTTGCGGGTGAAGTGGCTGCCAACAGTGGCGGGGGTAAACAATTGGGATGGACTAGGCATCGGCGCTTCCTCGAAAACTCGGGTGGGAGTTGATGAAGGCGAGCTTAGAAGTAGCGGGCTGGTTTGATAATCACCGCCAGCGGGAAATCATATTTTGCTTTTTCCGGATAATGCGCCGTGGGTGTCGCAGACTGGCGGTGAAACGCCTCAAACACGCTTGAGGGTCACCAGTTGTTGGCTGAGCCAGCTATGCAGTTGGCTCACCGCTGGTGAGACCTGTTTGCGATGGGGGCAGACCAGGCTCAACGGCAACGGCTCGCCGGGGTGATCTTGCAAAAGCACCACCAGGCGACCGGCTTTAACGTCGGCACTGACATCCAGCCAGGACTTGAAGGCAATGCCTTCGCCCTCGACCGCCCAGCGCCGTGCCACATCAGCGTCATCGCTGAACAGCGGGCCGGATACCTGGACCGTCTGCGCGCCCACCCGCCACTTGTCATAGACCCGGCCGCTTTGCAGGTAGAGCAAGCAGTCGTGGTCGAGTAGGTCGGTGGCGACCGTCGGGCTGCCCTTGCGCAACAGATAGTCTGGGGAGGCGACCAATACACGCCGGTTCCAGGGCGCCAGCGGCAGGGCAACGTAGTTGGCATCGTGGTTCAGACCGTAGCGAATGGCGACATCCACGGGCTCGCGAAACAGGTCGGCGATCTGATCGGACAGAAAAAAGCGCAAATTGAGCTGAGGATGCTCGCGCCGAAACGCCGAGAGCCACGGCAACAGAATATTGCGTCCCAGGTCTGAAGGTGCGGCGACCTGGAGCACGCCGCGCAACGGGGCATTCTCGCTGCGCAGGGTTTCACGCCCGTGCTTGAGGGTTTCCAGTACCGACACTGCGGTCGGCAGGTACTGCTCGCCCTCGGCAGTCAGGCGCAGGCTGCGGGTTGTGCGGGCAAACAAACGCACATCGAGTTCGCGTTCAAGGCGCTTGATCGCTGCTGCCACCTGGCCCGGTAGCAAATCTGCCTCCAGTGCGGCGGCAGTAAAGCTGCCGAGGGCGGCGCTGCGCACAAACATGCCCAGATCATCAATACGGATCATTTTCACTCCTGCAGTGAAAGTGTTGGCGCATTCTGCCGGTTTTTCTTTGTTCTGGGGAAGGCAAAACTACGCCCATGTTGTGCATCAGCCCATCCCTGACAGCGAGTTGCCATGAAAGTCATCACATTTACCCAGAACGGTTTACCGATCGAAGATCCAGAGTCGTTGCAGGACGCGCAAGCCGCCCGACCAGCACCGGGCCCCAACGATTTGCTGGTAGAAGTACGCGCCGTTTCGGTCAACCCGGTGGATACCAAGGTGCGCGCCGGCACCTTCGCCAAAGAGCCGAAAATTCTTGGTTGGGATGCGGCAGGCATTGTCCGCGAAGTGGGTTCGGCGGTGAGCCTGTTCCGCCCTGGCGATGAGGTGTTCTACGCCGGCTCCATCGCCCGCGACGGCAGTTACAGCGAGTTTCAACGGGTGGACCAGCGCATCGTCGGACGCAAGCCGCACACCTTGAGCGCCGCTCAGGCTGCGGCCTTGCCGTTGACCTCGATTACTGCCTGGGAACTGTTGTTCGACCGCCTTGGCGTTGCCGAAGGCGCGGGCGAGGGCGATTCCCTGCTGATTGTCGGTGCGGCGGGCGGCGTGGGTTCGATGCTGGTGCAGTTGGCGCGCAAGCTGACCAAATTGACGGTGATCGGCACGGCTTCACGCCCGGAAACTGCCGATTGGGTACGCGACCTCGGCGCCCATTTTGTTGTCGACCATACACAGCCACTGTTGGCTCAGTTGCAGGAACTTGGTGTGGGCGAGGTCAGTCATGTTGCCAGCCTCAACGGCACCGAGCAGCACTTTCTGCAATTGGTCGAGGTACTACGACCGCAAGGGCGCCTTGGTGTGATCGACGACCCGCAAAGTCTCGATGTGATGCCGCTCAAGCGCAAGTCGCTGTCGTTGCACTGGGAACTGATGTTCACCCGCTCGCTTTATGAAACGCCGGACATGATTGCCCAGCATGTGTTGCTCAATCGTATTGCCAGCCTGATTGACGAAGGCGTGCTGCGCACCACGCTGGGCGAGCACTTCGGCCCGATCAACGCCGCCAATATGCGCCGCGCCCATGCGTTGGTCGAGAGCGGCAAGGCCAAAGGCAAGATCGTTCTCGAAGGCTTCTGAACATTACCCCTCGCAAACTGATAGGCAGCCAGGCTGCACCCCAAGGAGCGCACCATGCGCAATAAAACACTGCCTGCAGCACTTGCACTGGCCTCGGCAGCCACACTCACGGTTTCGTGGGCGTATGGCATCACCGCGGTCGAGGTACCGGCCCAGGCACCTGCAGACCGAGCCTTTGGCCGCCTCGAACAGGTGCACGCGTTCTACGACGCGATGCCCACCGGGGTCACGGTCACCGAGCATGGACGCATCTTCGTCAACTTCCCGCGCTGGGGCGACAAGGTGCCGTTTACCGTTGGCGAGATTCGCGATGGGCAGGTGGTGGCCTATCCCAATTTGGCGTTCAATCAGGAACACCCCAGTGATCCGGGCAAGGGTTTGATCAGCGTCCAGAGCGTTGTCGCCGATGGGCGCGGGCGGGTCTGGCTGCTGGATACCGCGGCACCTGGTTTCGCCGAGCCGAAGCCGGGCGGCGCCAAGCTGGTGGCCGTGGACCTGGCCACCAATCGTGTGGTCAAGACCCTGGTGTTCCCCGACAACGTCATGTTGCCCACCACCTATGTCAACGACATGCGCTTTGACTTTCGCAAGGGGGCGCAGGGAACTCTCTACGTCACCGACTCTTCGCTGCGCGGCCCGGGGGCGATCATTGTCATGGATATCGCCAGCGGTAAAGCCATCCGACGCTTGAGCGGTGCCAGATCGACCTCGGTCGACCCCGATTTCGTTCCAGTCGTCGAGGGTTTGCCGGTAACCGTCGAGGGTCCTGACGGCACTCGTAAACCCTTGGGAGTAGCCTCCGATGGCATTGCCTTGTCGGCCGACGGCAAGACGCTCTACTTCACCCCGCTGTCCAGTCGGCACCTGTACGCGGTGGCCACTGACCTGCTCATGAACCCGCAGGTCAGCGAGCAGCAACTGGACGCTGCGGTGCAGGACTTGGGCGAGAAGGGCGCATCGGACGGTATGGAAGCCGATGCCGACGGTGCGATCTACGCCGGCGACTACGAGCACAACTCGATTCGCAAGCGCCTGCCCGACGGCACCTGGCAGACGCTGGTGCATGATCCGCGGCTGCTTTGGCCCGACACGTTGTCTATCGGCCCCGACGGCTACTTGTACTTCACGGCCAATCAGTTGCACCGCCAAGCCGGCTTTCGTTCCGGGCAGGACCAACGCCAAAAGCCCTACAGCTTGATGCGCCTGAAAATCGACGCAGCGCCTGCACCCACCCATTGAAGCGTGAAGCAACCCCCGTCAGCCATCTTTACGAGAAGGAATCCAGCCATGGATATCGTCAGCTTGTCGCAACGCCGTTACACCACCAAAGCCTTTGATGCTAGCCGCAAAGTGCCCGCCGCTACCTTGCTGGCGCTGTTCGAGCAACTGCGCAACAGCCCATCCTCGGTGAACTCCCAGCCGTGGCATTTCGTTGTCGCCGAGCAGGATGAGGACCGCGCACGAATTGCCCGCAGCACCGAGGTGGGTTTTGCCTACAACCAGGCAAAAATCCTCAATGCCTCCCACGTCATTGTCTTTTGCACCCGTACCCACATGCCGGATGAGCACCTGCAGGCGGTGCTGAGCCAGGAAGCGGCAGATGGACGCTTCCACAACGCTGAAGCAAAAGTGGGCCAGGACCGTGGCCGACGCGGTTACGTCGACCTGCATCGCTCTGACCAGAAGGACGTCCAGCACTGGATGGAAAAGCAGACCTACCTGGCGCTGGGCACGCTGCTGCTTGGTGCGGCGTCCTTGGGTGTCGATGCCACGCCCATGGAAGGCTTTGACAGCAAGGTGCTCGATGCTGAGTTGGGCCTGCGGGAAAAGGGTTTCACCAGCCTGGTAGTGGTCAGCCTCGGTTATCACAGCAGCGAGGATTTCAATGCCGGCCTGCCTAAATCCAGGTTGCCAGCCAAGTCACTGTTCACCTTTCTGTGAATACCCAGCCTCCTGTTTTTTTAATGTTCAAGCGTGAATATTGGAGCGTGAATGATGAGCGACGATAAAAAACCCTTGGTATCCATTGCGGTACTCATCGCCCGAGAGGGGCAACAGCAGGCGTTGAAGCAGGCCTTGTTGGCCCTTGTCGAGCCAACCCGGGCCGAGCCGGGCAATCTTGACTATGTGCTGTTCGAAAGCCGTGATGAGCCAGGCACTTTCTACATGCGTGAAGCCTTCCGCGATCAAGCGGCCCTCGATGCGCACTTTGCCATGCCGTATTTTCAGCGCTTTGCAGCCGCCAGCGACGCGCTGCTTGCCGAGCCCCTGAAGCTTTTGTTCCTGGAGCAGGTTTCAACCTGAGCGCCTGATTCAATCCCCCAGACCGCCAGGCGCGCAAGGCGCGTGGTGGTTACTCCAGCCTGTCGAGAGCTGTGCCATGAACGATTTCGCACAAAAAGCAACGCTTGCAGCACCTGCCCACGAAGACGTGGATGTGGTCGAGACCAACGAATGGCTCGAGGCCCTGGCCGGTGTGGCCAAGGTCGGCGGCGCGGCGCGGGTCAGGTTTCTACTGCAGCGTCTGGCAGAGCAGGCCAATAGGCTGGGCCTGCAGTCGACCGCAAGTGCCTATTCGCTGTACCAGAACAGCATCACGCTGGAGCAGCAACCGGCGTATCCGGGCGATCTGGTGATGGAGGAACGGATTACTTCGATCATTCGCTGGAATGCGCTGGCGATGGTGGCCAGTGCCAACAAGGCCTATGGCGAATTGGGCGGGCACATCGCCAGCTACGCCTCGGCGGCAGAGATCTTCGAGGTGGGTTTCAACCACTTTTTTCGCGCCAGCAACGAGCACGGCCACGGTGACCTGGTGTACTTCCAGGCGCACTCTGCGCCGGGTGTGTATGCACGCGCCTTTCTCGAAGGTCGCTTGCAGGAGGAGCAACTGCAGCGCTACCGGCAAGAGGTCGACGGGGGCGGCTTGTGCTCTTACCCGCACCCCTGGTTGATGCCTGACTTCTGGCAATTTCCAACCGGCTCGATGGGCATCGGCCCGATCAATGCCATTTACCAGGCACGCTTTCTGCGTTACTTGCAGCATCGCGGTATCGCCTCGACCGAGGGGCGCAATGTCTGGGGGGTGTTTGGCGACGGTGAAATGGACGAGCCCGAGTCGGTCGCGGCGTTGTCGTTGGCTGCGCGGGAAAACCTCGACAACATCACCTTTGTCATCAACTGCAACCTGCAGCGCCTGGACGGCCCGGTAAGGGGCAATGGCCAGATCATTCAAGAGCTGGAATCGCTGTTCAGCGGTGCTGGCTGGAATGTGATCAAAGTCCTGTGGGGCTCGGATTGGGACGCCTTGTTCGCCCGCGATCACAACCATGCGTTGCTGCGTCACTTCGCCCAAATGGTCGACGGCCAGTACCAGACCCTGGGCGCCAATGACGGTGCCTACAACCTTGCGCACTTCTTCAATCAGGACCCGCAGCTGCAGGCACTGGTTGCAGGCATGAGCGCGGAACAGATCGAAGGGTTACGCCGTGGTGGCCACGACTTTCGCAAGCTGCATGCCGCCTTTGAAGCCGCCAGGCGCCACCAGGGCAGGCCTACGGTTATTTTGGCGAAAACCAAGAAAGGCTACGGGATGGGCCAGATTGGCGAGTCGCGCAACACCGCGCATCAACAGAAAAAGCTCGACCTCAAAGCCTTGAAGGCGTTTCGCGATCGTTTCAACTTGCCGCTCGATGACCAGGCCGTCGAACAGATGCGTTTCTACCGACCGGCACCGGACAGCGCGGAAATGCGCTACCTGCACCAGCAGCGTCAGGCCCTGGGTGGCTATCTGCCCAAACGTAGGCGCAAGGCCGACGCCATTACGGTTCCGCCACTCGACAGTTACGCGCACTTTGCCTTGAGCGCAGACGAGCGTGAGGTTTCCACCACCATGGCGGTGGTGCGCCTGTTTACCAACCTGCTCAAGGACAAACAGCTGGGCCCGCGCATTGTGCCCATCGTCGCCGATGAGGCCCGTACCTTTGGCATGGCTACGCTGTTTCGCCAGATCGGGATCTATTCCGCTGTTGGGCAGCTGTATCAACCAGAAGACGCCAACGCCTTGCTCTACTACAAGGAGTCAGCCGACGGGCAGTTGCTGGAGGAGGGCATCACCGAGGCCGGGGCGATTTCTTCCTGGGTTGCCGCCGCGACGTCGTATAGCGTCAACGGTGAAGCCATGCTGCCGTTCTATATCTACTACTCGATGTTCGGTTTTCAGCGCATCGGAGATTTGATCTGGGCCGCAGCCGACCAGCGTGCTCGAGGGTTTCTGATTGGCGCGACATCGGGGCGCACGACCCTTGCCGGTGAGGGGTTGCAGCATCAGGACGGCAGCAGCCAGTTGATGGCCGCGACGGTGCCCAATTGCCGCGCCTACGATCCGGCGTTTGCCAGCGAAGCGGCGGTGATCATCGACCACGGCAGTCGGCGCATGCTCGAGCAACAACAGGATGAGTTCTATTACCTCACGGTTACCAACGAAAACTACGCCCAGGCCGCTATCGAGGCGAGCCAGCATGAGGATGTGATTCGGGGCATGCGCCTGTATCAGCGGTTCGGCACGCAAGCGCCGGCCGTGCGCTTACTGGGCTCGGGGGCAATGTTGCGCGAGGTGATCGAGGCGGCGCGAATCCTTGAGGAGCAATGGCAGGTAAGCAGCGAAGTGTGGAGCGTAACCAGCTTCTCGGAGTTGGCTCGGGAGGCTAGGGAAGTGCAACGTCAGCGCGAGTTCTCCGGTGACCTGGACGCTCGCAGCCATGTCCAGCAGTGCCTGCCTGGCACCACGCCGGTGGTCGCGGTCAGCGACTATGTCCGCGGCTACGTGCAGTTGATTGCGCCGTATCTGCAAGCCCCGCTGAGCACCTTGGGTACCGATGGCTTCGGCCGCAGCGACACTCGCTCGGCCTTGCGCCGCTTCTTTGAGTTGGACCGCCATCACATCGTCGTCTCGGCGTTGGCCATGGTCGATGCTTCGGCACATGCCAAGGCACGCGCGCAATACCGCATCGATGCCAACAACGATGCACCGTGGAACTGCTGAGTTCGACTCGGCAGGGCAATTTTACAAGGAGAAGATTCATGTCGTTTTTGCGTGTTTGCTGTTGTGCCATGGCTGCTGCAGTGGTGTTGTCGGGTTGCGTTCATCAGCCGGCGCCGGAAAAAAAGCTTGAGGTTGCCCTGCACAACCACGAGCAGGTCTGGAATGCGGTGGCGCAGTTTGATGGCAATAGCTACGTTGCCGGGCCGCGCTGGACCGGCTCCAACGGCCCGCAACTGAGCATTATCGATGCCCAGGGCCGACGTGCGGCGTTTCCCGATCGCGCCTGGAATGACTGGGTGCCCGGTCGCGATGCACGCCAGGCATTCGTCAACATCAACGCCTTGCGCCTTGAAGGCAAAGTGCTTTGGGTGGTCGACACCGGTGCGCCCGAGTTCGGTGGCGATCCAATACCGGGCGGCGCCAAGCTTGTTGCCATCAATCTGGTGGAAAAGCGCGTGGTACGTACTTACCCCTTCAACGCGCAGGTTGCGCTACCGGGTAGCTACATCGACGATGTGCGCTTTCAGGGCGGGCATGCGTTTTTGACCGATGCCGGCAAGCCGGGGCTCATCGTCGTCGACATGGCTAGCGGCAGCGCCAGGCGCGTGCTGGATGGGCATGCCTCCGTTACCGCAGGTGGCCTGCGCAACATCGTTCTCAGTGGACAGACGCTGAATGCGCCCGACGGCCGTCCGTTGCGGGTCAACGCCGACCCGCTGGAGGTCAGTGCCGATGGTCAGTGGCTGTACTACGGACCACTGCAAGGCCCCTGGTCGAAGGCGCGCATCAGCGACCTGACGGATGCGCAATTGACCGCCCACCAGCAGGCAAGTCGTGTGCAGCCGTTTGCCGACTTGCCGCCCACGGGAGGAACGGTGATGGATGAAAAGGGCAATCTGTACTTCTCCGACCTGGCCCATGACGCGATCCGGGTACGGCGACCCGATGGACGCATCGATACTTTGATCGAAGATCCGCGCCTGCATTGGGTGGACGCGCCGTTTCTGGATAAGGAGGGGGTCTTGTGGCTGCCCGCTGCCCAAATGGACCGGGTCAGTCTGTTCAACGGTGGTAACTCTCGGGTGCAGTGGCCGATGACGGTGTATCGCCTGCCCACCCGATGAGGCGCTAAAAGCCTCGAGCTGTCTTCACGCCCCGGGATTGTTCCAGTCCCGGGGCGTGAGTGCTGATCTGTATCAAGCACTGTTACCCGCCTGCGCGCAAAAATAGCGAATCGCTGCTTGACTCATTCACCTCAGGACGAACGCCAGGAGGACGGCATGGGATCACTGCAACCGCAAACGCGCAGCACAACCAACACCCACTCACAGCCTTGGTACCGTAAAAGCGCCGAGCAGATCATGATCGAGTTGCAGACCAGCGTATCCGGTCTTGCCCCTGAAGAGGCTGAGGCACGCTTGCAACGCCTGGGCCCGAATGCGCTGCCGGCTAAAGCCTGCGATCCCATCTGGCTGCGCTTCTTGCGCCAATTCAACAACGTGCTCATCTATATCTTGCTTGCGGCCGCCGTGGCCACGGCATTGATGGGGCATTGGACCGATACCCTGGTGATCATTACCGTGGCGGTAATCAACGCGGCCATTGGCTTCTTCCAGGAGAACAAGGCCGAGAAATCCCTGGCGGCCTTGCGCGGCATGCTCAGCAGCACCGCCCGTGTGGTGCGTGGCGGGCAGAAGCTGGAGATCGATGCCAGCCAACTGGTCCCCGGCGATATCGTGGTGTTGCGTCCCGGCGACAAGGTGCCCGCCGATGTGCGCCTGTATGAGGTGCACAATTTACAGCTCGAAGAGTCGATGCTTACCGGCGAGTCGCTAACCGTTGGCAAACAGAGCGAAGCGCTGGACCACGACGCGCAGTTGGCCGACCGCAGCAACCTGGCCTTCTCGGGCACCAGTGTCAGCGCCGGCAACGCCAAAGGGGTGGTGATCGAAACCGGTACGGCTACCGAGCTGGGCAAGATCAATCGCATGATCGCCACCGTGGATGAAATCGAAACTCCATTGTTACGCCAGATCGCGCAACTGGGCCGGCGCATCTTCCAGCTGATTGCCGGGATGATGGCGGTGCTGTTCATTGTCGGCTTCTTCTGGCACGACTTTGCCCTGGGCGAGCTGTCGCTGTCGCTGATCAGCCTGGCGGTTGCCTCGGTGCCTGAGGGGCTGCCAGCGATTGTGTCGATCATTCTCTCGCTGGGCGTGCAACGCATGGCGAACAACAAAGCAATCATCCGCAAGCTGCCGACGGTGGAAACCCTCGGGGCAATGACGGTTATTTGCTCGGACAAGACCGGCACGCTGACCATGAACGAAATGACGGTCAAGCATGTGCTGACCGCCAACACCTTCTATGGTGTAGGCGGGGAGAGCTACGAGCCCCGCGGTCGCATTACCCTGGCTGGAGCCACCGAAGCAGTGGATTTCGCTGCGCACGCAAATTTGCAGGCATTCATTCGCGCCGTCGATATTTGCAACGACAGCAGCCTGCAATGTGATGAGCAGGGGCGCTGGACGGTGGTTGGCGCGCCTACCGAAGGTGCACTCAAGGTGTTGGCGCGCAAGGCAGACCTGGCCCCGGTACAGGTGCAGCGCTTTGGCAAGATCCCCTTCGACTCGGCCTATAAATACATGGCGCGGCGCTGCGACGTGGATGGGCAACGCCTGATCTACCTTAAAGGCGCTCCTGACGTACTGTTGAGCATGTGCGAGCAACAATTGGGCAGCAATGGCCCGCAGCCGCTGGATCGTGCCTACTGGGAACGGGAGATGAGCCACATCGCCGAGCACGGCCTGCGCATGCTGGCTGCCGCCTACCGGCCAGTCAGTGACGAAAGCACCGAGATCAGTCACGCCGACGTGCGTCAGGGCATGATATTTCTTGGTGTCGCCGGGCTGATGGACCCACCACGGCCCGAGGCGATTGAAGCGATCGCGATGTGCAAACAGGCCGGTATCCAGGTCAAGATGATCACGGGAGACCACCCGGACACCGCCGTCGCCATCGCCCGTATGCTGGGCATGGGTAGTGACTTGCGGGCCATGACCGGGCAGGACCTGGAACAGGCCGACGACGTTGCCCTCAAGTCGCTGGCCATGCAGCACTCGGTTTTTGCGCGTACCAGCCCGGAACACAAGCTGCGCCTGGTGCGTGCGCTACAGGCCAATGGGCAGGTGGTGGGCATGACCGGTGATGGCGTCAACGACGCCCCGGCACTGAAGCAGGCCGATGTCGGCATCGCCATGGGCATCAAGGGCACCGAGGTCACCAAGGAAGCAGCCGACATGGTGTTGACCGACGACAACTTTTCGACCATCACCAATGCCGTGCGTGAAGGGCGCAGGGTTTACGACAACCTGAAGAAGACCGTGTTGTTCATCCTGCCCTCGAACATGGCCCAGGGGCTGCTGATCGTCATGGCCATTCTGGTCGGGGCGGTGGTGCCCTTGTCACCGTTGCAGATTCTCTGGATGAACATGGCCACCTCGACCACTCTGTCGTTCGCGCTGGCCTTCGAGCCGGGCGAGCCGGGCATGATGCGGCGCTTGCCCAGAAAGGCCGGCGAATCGATTCTGAACTTCTATGCGGTATGGCGAGTACTGTTCGTGGGGGGACTGCTCACCGCCGCAGCGTTTTTGCTGGAGTCGTGGATGGTTGCCGACGGCCAGGATACCGACCACATCCGCTCGATGATTCTGCACACGCTGGTAACCGCGCAATGGGCGTACCTGTTCAACTGCCGCTTGCAGGATCAGTTCTCGTTGAACATGGCGTTGCTGCGCAATGGTGCGCTGCTGACGGTGACCCTCGGCTTGGTCCTGCTGCAATGTCTGATTTTCTACGTACCATTCATGCAGATAGCATTTCACACCGTGCCGTTGTCCTTCGGTAACTGGATGGTGGCGTTGGGCATTGGCGTACTGGTGTTCTTCGCCGTAGAGCTGGAGAAACTGGTGGTGCGCCGTTGGAAGGCGCGCCATAGCGCCTAGGCACCTGCTGCCCACCCTGATGTTGCAGGGTGGGCAGTTGGCGGGTTTAGGGCGTAACGATGTTGAACCAGAAATTGAAGTTGTCCAGCAAGCCGGTAAAGTCGCTGAACGCTTGCGGCTGGCCTTGCAGTTTTACCTCGCCTGCCTTTATTTTCTGCTCTAGCGTGCCCTGGCCCATCTGGATACCGATAAGGGTACTCATCTTCAGGGTCAGGCTGGCGTCGGCGTTATCGGCGGCTTGATCCCGGTAGTTGAGGACACCGTTTTCGACCCGCAGGTTGTAGTGCTTGTCGAGGTCGGTGAAATTGAGGTTGAGGGATATTTTCTTGCCTGCCGCTGCCGGGCCGTTCAGACGTACGGCCAGGTAGTCAAAGAGCATCTCCGGGGTCATGGCGCTGATCATGTCGGCGCTGGCGGTTTTCATTCCCGCACCTTGCGGCACACCATTGCGCAGCTCATAGGCACCTTGCAGGTACACCGAGCGCCATGGACCGGCTTCAGCTTGATAGCCCAGTTGCTCATAGGTGTCAGCCAGCATTTCCTTGGCCTGCTGGTTTTGCGGGTCGGCAAATACCGCATGTTTGAGCGCCTCGGCGACCCAGCGGTACTCGCCTTTGTCAAAGTCGATGCGCGCCTTGCGCAGCAGCTCAGCCTCGCCGCCCATGTACTCGACGTACTTCTTCGCGGCGGGCACCGGCGGCAGGTTGTCCAGGTTTGAAGGGTTGGCGTCGTACCAGCCCATGTAACGTTGATACACCGCTCGGGCATTGTGTTTCAGCGTGCCGTAATAGCCACGGTTGAACCATTCCTGATCCAGCTCCGGTGGCAAGGTGATCGCCTCGGCAATCTCTTCGCCGTTGTAGCCTTCGTTCATCAGGCGAACGGTCTGGTCGTGAATGTATTTGTAAAGGTCACGTTGTTTGCCGAGAAAGCGTGCAATGCGCTCCTTGCCCCAGGTCGGCCAGTGATGGCTCTGGAACTCTACATCGACCTTGCCGCCGTACAGTTCCAGGCTTTGCTCGATGAAGTGTGACCACTGCAGCGCGTCACGCACCTCGGCACCGCGCAAGGTGTACACGTTGTGCATCTGCCGGGTGACGTTCTCGGCCATCCACAAGGCCTTGAACTGCGGGAAGTAGGTGTTCATTTCCGTCGGCGCTTCGGAGCCGGGCGTCAGCTGGAACACCATCTTTACCCCGTCAACAGTAAGCTCCTGGCCGGTTCTGGTGACTTCCTCGGTGGGACGGATCAACGAAATCTGGCCCGTGGAAATGGTTTGGCCGAGCCCGGCAGACACGCCACCCTGGGCGTTGCGCGGCAGCATCGCACCGTACATGTACACCGCGCGTCGCGACATGGCGTTGCCGGCGATGATGTTCTCACTGACGGCATGCTCGGCGAAGTCAGGTGGTGCAATTATCCGTACCTTGCCGTCCTTGACGTCCTGTTCATTGATGATGCCGCGAACACCGCCGAAGTGGTCGGCATGCGAGTGACTGTAGACGACCGCGACAATCGGTTTTTTCCCCAGGTGCTCCTCTACCAGGGCCAATGCCGCCTTGGCGGCTTCGACCGAAAGCAGGGGGTCGAACACGATCCAACCGCTCTGGCCTTCAATGAAGGTGATGTTGGAGAGGTCATAGCCGCGCACCTGGTAGATCTTGTCGGTGACCTTGAACAAGCCGTACTGCATGTTCAGTTGCGCGATGCGCCACAGGCTCGGGTTGACGCTGTCGGGCGCGGCCTTGTCCAGGCCGATGAAGCGCTGGTACGACGCCATGTCCCAGACCACTTTGCCATTGGCATCACGGATGCTCAGTTCCTTGGGCTGGGCGATAAGGCCGCGCTGGGCATCTTCGAAGTCCTGGCGATCGTTGAACGGCAGCGCCTTGAGTACCGCGGCATGGGCCTGGCGAGTGGCCTCGGTGGCAGGCTTTGGTGCCTGGGGCTCGGCATGGGCTGCCACTGCAAACCAGGGTAATGCCGCTGCCATCGCAAGGGCCCTGGACGATCGGGTAGAGAACATGAATCACCTGTGATTGAGGGGACAAATATGTCTACCCCGCACCTTAGGTACTCGGTCTACATCTTCCAATACTGATAAAGAATGACTCAAGGGATGATTCTCGTGTGCCATTGCCCGGCGCGCGAGGGATCTCTGAACGGTGCCCGTACGCTGCGAAAATCCTCACTCTTTTGGATGAATTCCAATATCACTCCTTCGCCTGTTACCTCGGCATCCTTGAATCATTAGCGTTGGCCACCGATTCACGCCGATTGGAAAACAGCAGGGATTAGTCGCATGACTACAACAATAAAACGCGCACGGTTCCAACTCAGTGCCTTGGCCAGCACTATTGCTTTAAGCGTCGCCGGACAAGCCCAGGCCGTCAGTTTCACCCTCGGAGAAATCGACGGGCAGCTTGATTCGTCGCTGTCGGTGGGGGCCAGTTGGTCTACGCAAAGCCCGCACCAAGGCTACATTGGCGGTCACAACGGCGGCACCGGGCTTTCGCAGACCGGTGACGATGGGCACCTGAACTTCAAACAGGGTGAAACCTTCTCGAAGATCTTCAAGGGGATCCACGACCTTGAACTCAAGTACGGCGATAGCGGCGTGTTCGTGCGCGGCAAGTACTGGTACGACTTCGAACTCAAGGACGAAGAGCGCCCATTCAAGAACATCGACGACCATGGTCGCAAGGAAGGCGCCAAGTCTTCCGGGGCGCAACTGCTCGATGCCTTCGTGTACCACAACTACATCATTGGCGAGCAACCCGGTTCGGTGCGCCTGGGCAAGCAGGTAGTGAGCTGGGGCGAGAGTACGTTTATCCAGAACAGCATCAACTCGGTGAACCCTGTCGATGTCTCGGCGTTCCGCCGTCCGGGGGCGGAGATCAAAGAAGGGCTGATCCCGGTCAACATGTTCTATGTGTCCCAGAGCCTGACCGACAGCCTGTCTGCTGAAGCTTTTTATCAGCTGGAGTGGGACCAGACCGTGGTTGATAACTGCGGCACCTTCTTTTCGCAGACTGACGTGGTCGCTGATGGTTGCACCGGCAACCTCAATGTTCTGACACCGCAGCTTGGGGCGTTTGGCGCACTGCTGGGTTACCAGACGACAAGCGAGGGCGTGGTGATACCGCGCGGCGGCGACCACGATGCGCGCGACAGTGGCCAGTGGGGGGCGGCGCTGCGCTATATGTTCGAACCGCTGGACACCGAGTTTGGCGCCTACTTCATGAACTACCACAGCCGCGCCCCGTTCTTCAGCACCCAGGCTGCCAGTCAGGCCGACTACCAGCAATCAGCGGGAGTACTGGCCGGTGCGGTCCCCGGGATTCCGGCTGCGGCACGCCCGGGTGCCGCCATTGCCAACGTGGCCGGGGGCAGCCAGTACTTTATTGAGTACCCGGAAGATATCCGCCTGTACGGACTGAGCTTCGCCACCACCCTGCCAACCGGTACGGCCTGGTCCGGAGAGATCAGCTACCGCCCCAACGCACCCCTGCAACTGAACACAACCGATGTGCTGTACGCCGGTGTGCGCGGTATTGCCGGGATGAATCCGGCGTTTGCCCCGTTTGGCCAGTACTCACTGCTGGGCGGGGACCCGGCATCGATTCCCGGCAGTACCCTGCGCGGCTACAACCGCAAGGAAATCACCCAGCTGCAAACCACCTTCACGCACTTTTTCGACCAGATCATGGGGGCGGATCGCCTGACCCTGATCGGCGAAATCGGCGTGGCCCATATCGGCGGATTGGAGAAAACCTCCGAGGCACGTTACGGCCGTGATCCGGTGTATGGCCCAGGTGCGCTGCCGGGGGTACTGACCGGTGGCCAACCCTCTTGCCAGGCGATCAATACCGGCACCTATAGCGGTACTCCCGCCGCCGTGAATACGGGCAAGTACTGCAATGACAAGGGCTTTGCCACCAGCACGTCATGGGGTTACCGCGCACGGGCCATCTGGGATTACTCCAACGTGTTTGCCGGGATCAATCTCAAGCCGAGCGTGGCCTGGTCACATGACGTTGATGGTTACGGCCCCACCGGCTTGTTCAACGAAGGTGCCAAGGCAGTCAGCCTCGGCCTGGATGCTGAATACCGCAATGCCTACAGCGCAGGTATTTCCTACACCAACTTCTTTGGGGGTGATTTCAACACCACCACTGACCGCGATTTCCTGGCGCTCAGCCTGGGCATGAGCTTTTAAGCATCAACACCGAATGAGGATTATAGTCATGTCGAACAACCCATACCTGTTACATACCGGTGCCTTGCTGCTCAGTCTGTTGGCCGGCAGTGCCATGGCCAGCGTCACACCTCAAGAAGCTGAGAAACTCGGCACCAGCCTGACCCCCCTGGGCGCCGAAAAAGCCGGGAACGCCGATGGCACGATCCCGGCCTGGACCGGTGGACTGCCCACCAACGCCGGCGCAGTGGACAGCAAGGGCTTTCTGGCCGACCCGTTTGCAGACGAAAAGCCGCTGTTTACCATCACTGCGCAAAACGCCGCGCAATATAAGGACAAGCTGTCCGCCGGGCAGTTGGCGATGCTGGAGCGCTACCCGCAGACTTACAAGATACCGGTGTACAAGACCCACCGTACCGCCGCTGTACCCGATGAGATTTATGCCGCTGCCAAGCTCAGTGCGCTGAAAACCGAAGGAATTGATGGTGGCAACGGCCTGAAGGGCTTCAGCGAAAGCCGTTACTACGCATTCCCTCAACCCAAGTCCGGGGTGGAAGTGGTGTGGAACCACACCACCCGTTATCGCGGCGGTAACATCAAGCGCCTGATGACGCGGGTACAACCACAGGCTAACGGCACTTTCAGCATGGTCGAGTTCGAGGACGAAATTTCGTACCCGGCAGAGCTGAAGGATCAGGACAAGAGCAAGGCCGGCAATATTCTCTTCTACTTCATCCAGCGGGTAACAGCACCTTCACGCCTGGCCGGCAGCGTACTGTTGGTGCACGAGACCATCGACCAGGTCAAGGAGCCTCGCCTGGCCTGGCTCTACAATGCCGGGCAACGCCGGGTACGACGCGCCCCGCAAGTGGCATACGACGGTCCGGCGACGGCCGCAGATGGCCTGGCGACCTCCGATAACTACGACATGTTCAACGGTGCGCCGGATCGCTACGACTGGGAACTGGTCGGCAAGAAAGAGATGTACATCCCCTACAACAGCTACAAGCTGGACTCGCCGACACTCAAATACGCCGACATTCTCAAGGCGGGACACATCAATCAGGACCTGACGCGCTATGAACTGCACCGGGTGTGGGAGGTGGTGGCCAAACTCAAGCCTAGCGAACGGCATATCTACGCCACTCGCCACATGTACTTCGATGAAGACAGCTGGGAGCTGGCCGAGGTCGATCACTATGACGGCCGTGGCCAGCTATGGCGCGTAGGGGAAGGGCATATCCAGCAGTACTACCACAAGCAAGTGCCCGGCTATACCGCAGAAACCCTCTACGACCTGGTGGCTGGACGCTATTCGGTGGTGGGCCTGAAGAACGAAGCCAAGCGCAGTATCGAGTTCGGCTTCCAGAGTGTTGCGGCCAACTACACCCCTGCAGCACTGCGTCAGGCTGGGGTTCGCTGAAGCCTTGAGCAGGGCAACCGCGAGCGCCTGCTAGAGCGGTTACAGGTTCGACGCTGGTATTTAAGGCAACCCTGGGTTGCCTTTTTTTTGTATCAAAATTTGCGTTGGCGCGCGGTGGTCTGCACCATGTTTGTATACAGAACAAGAAATTGAACGTGCCAATGTCCCAGCTTAACCCCTACGATTCCTCCTTCGCCGGCCTTGCCCGACTCGCACCGGGCCACATGTTGCGCCCACGCTTGAGCGAGGCACTGCTCAGCGCCCAGTGCCGCTTGCGTTTGCTTTGTGCCCCAGCGGGCAGCGGTAAAAGTGCTTTGTTGAGTGAGTGTGCCAAGCACTGCCCGGCAGATACCCGCGTGGTCTATCTGAACCTTCGCGGCAAGGCCATGGGTGCTGAAGCTTTCAGGCAACAATTGGCGCAGGCCCTGGGCGTGTGCGCCAACGATCCCCAACAGCTCAAACGTCAGCTCGACAACGCCGGCCCAGGCTTGTGGCTGGTGATCGACGATTACCCGCGGCTGCCCGATAGCGACCTGGATGCGCTGCTCAACGAGTTGATCCTGGGCGCGTGCGCACACGTGAGCTGGTGGTTGGCCTGTCGCCGCCGACCGGCCTTGCAATTGACGCGGTTGCTGCTCGATGGCGACCTGTTCGAGTTAGGCAGTGCCGAGCTTGGTTTCAATGAGCACGAACTTCACCAACTGTTGCAGCAGCGCTCGCCGCACGGGTCGTGGCCGGTTATCAGTGATGTGCATAAGGACTCGCAGGGTTGGTGCGCGGGAATACGCTTGTACCTGCTGGCGTTGAAAACCCAGACTGAGCCGCCGCCTTTCGACTCGCTCAATGCTGTGCTGTTCGAGTATCTGCGCCGCGAGCTGCTCGACGACCTGCCCGAGCAGTGGCGTCAGGCTCTGTTTACCCTTGCGCAGCTTCCGTACTTCGACGCAGGCCTGTGCGAGCATCTGCTCGGTGTAGGCGAAGGTGCCGGGTTGCTTGAGCAATTGAGCGCTTGCGGGTTGTTCATCGAGTCGGTGGGCAACGATGGCCAGGTCTATCAAGTGCATGCCGCGGTCAAGGGGCCACTGGCCGGACAATTGCCGGAGACCCTGGCCAAGTCTGTGTTTCGCAGGGCCTGCCAGTGGTACGTGACCCAGGACAACGTTCGTTTGGCGCTGGAATACGCGGTGCGTGCCGAACAACCGGAGATGGCCGCCAGCCTGATGCAACGTTTTACCGGTGATTCCTTATTGCAGGGCCGCAGCCTGGCGCAGTTGATGCAATGGCGCCGTGAATTGCCGATGGAATTGTTAACCGGCAACCCGCGCTTGTTGATACTCAACGCCTGGGCGTTGCTGCTCAGCGGTCGACTTGACGAAGCCCAGAGTTATACCGAGCAACTGGCGCGCTTCCTGCCGCAACCTGACGCTGGACGTCAGTTCGAACTCATCGCCCAGTGGAAGGCCCTGCGCGGCAATATTGCCTTTCACCGAGGACAGGGCGAACAGGCTCAACGTTGGCTGAGCGAGGCGGTTGACGAACTGCCCGAACGGTCGTGGAGCCAGCGCCTGTTCAGCATGGCACTGCTGGTGGAACTGGCACTGATTGCGGGGCATCTGGATCAGGCCCTGGAACTCAACCGCCAGGCCACCAAACAAGCGCGCCAGCATGCCAGTCTGGCAATGGAAAGCGTAATGGCCCTGGGGCATGTCAAGTTATTGGAAATTCGCGGTGAACTGCTGCGTGCCGAGACCTTGCTCAAGCGTCTGTACACCGAGTTGTCAAATGCCTGGGGCGCTGAAGCGAGCCCTATGCGCGGGCGGGTGCAACTGCGCATGGCGTCTATCCTGGTGCAGTTGGGACGTTACCCGGAGGCAGAAAAGGCGTTTCACGCAGGAATGCAGGAGTGCCAGTTGTGCGAAGACCCCGCAGCATTCTGGGGGTTTTTGGGCCTGGCCGAGCTCGATGCTGTGCAGGGCGATCTGTCTCGTGCGTTCTCGCGGATTTCCGATGCCGAACGCGCCATGCAGTACAACCTGATCAGCGAAACGCTGTACCAGGGCTTGGTGCTGCGGGCCAAGGCGCGACTGTGGTTACGCCAGGGCCGCGCGACGCAAGTGGAGAAAGCGCTGGCCGCGTTGCCCAAGGCCGCCTTGGATTATTCACCCTACGGCGCCCCGGATTTGCACCTGCGCTTGTACCTGTTGCAACTGCAATCGAGCATTGCCGCCAACGTGAACGAGCCGGCGCTGGACAAACTTGTGCAGTTGTATGCGCTGGCGCAGCAGCAAGGACGCCGCGCCCTGGCCTGCGAAGTGGGATTCAGCCTCGCCGAGGCATTGCACGCCGCCAACAAGCCCGCACAGGCCAAGCAAACGCTGTTGGATGCGCTTGCCCAGGCCAGGCACATGGGTTTGGCGAGTGTCGAGCGTGCATTCGCCTCGCGCAACCCGGCGTTGGCACGCTGGGCTGGTGAAGCCAACAGCAATGAAAGTGAACCCGCTGCATTGTTGAGTCGGCGGGAAATGGACGTCCTCAAGCTTATCGCCCAGGGGTTCTCCAACCAGCAAATTGCCGAAAGCCTGTTTATCTCCTTGCACACGGTGAAAACCCACGCCCAGCGAATCAATTTCAAACTTGGTGTAGAGCGCCGCACTCAGGCGGTGGCAAGGGCCAAGGAATTGGGCTTGAACTGATCAGCCGGGCGGGGTTGCAGGCAACTGCAGGAACGCCGCAATCTGCCGGGCACCGCGCAAGTGAATCACCGGCACCTGTGGTCCTACGGTCAGACGCACCGCTTCGATAGAAGGGCGATACTCGCGGTCGAAGCGCCACACGTACTTGAGAAAGTTGAGGAACTCCCTGTCGAGTTTTTCGCTGCAGCCTACCGGCATATCGGCGCGAGGCCGATTCAGGGCACTGCGCATCGCTACCCTGGCAAGGCAGGTGAGGCGGGGCGTGTCCAGCCAGATGACCAGCTGCGCGCGAGGAAGGCGCAGGTCAAAGGTGCGCCGGGCATAGTTGCCCTCGCAGATCCAGGCGTCCGCCGCCACTGCCGTGGTAACCCGGGCGCGGAAGGCCTGGGCGTCGGGCTCTGTCCAGCCGGGTTCCCAGAACAACCTGTCCAGATGTACCACCGGTACGCCCAGGCGCTTGGCCAAGGCTCGCGCCAGAGTCGACTTGCCACTGCCGGAGTTGCCTAGAATGACGATACGCGGCATGGGGGAGTCCGTTCCGAAAAAAGTCGGCGATTGTGCCGCTTTTACCGGTGCAGGAGAAGAGCGTCAGGCCTTGCTGCTGGCACGCGCGAGGCGCGATGGTTGCAGACCCAGGGCGCGATATTGACCTGGGCCGAAGCTGGCCGGCGTCGATAATCTGTTCTACTGGCATCAGGAATCGGTCAACCATCCGGCCCGTGATGCGTTTGTCGCGCTGCTGCGCACGGGCTGAGTTTGGCGATGTTCAGTGCCTCTGTGCATGGCTCGCAAGCTCTGGTTGATCGCCTGCGCAAGCTAGTGTGAGTCGGCGATTTCCTGCGGGGCTTTGCTCATGCTCATGGCAAGCGCCAGTAGCAAGGCAATCGTGGCAGAGCCACCCAGTAGGTAGAGGTTTTCCCTCAAGCCCAGGCTGTCGACGATTTGTCCGCCTGTCCATGATCCCGCAGCAATGGCGATATTGAATACGCTCACATACAGCGCGGTGGCGATTTCCAGCCCCCGAGGCGCGGCTTTCATTATCCAGGTCATCAAGCTGACCGAGACGCCGCCGTAGGCCAGGCCCCAGGCCAGCAGCACCAGACCACCGCCCAAGTGCGAGCCGCCGATGCTCAGGAACAGGGCAGGGGTCAGCAGTAGGCCCAGGGCAATTGCCATCAGGGTTTGCGCTGTGCGCCGTGCTGCGATGATCCCGGCCAGGAAGTTACCGGCGATACCGGCAATGCCGTAACCGAACAGCAACGCGCCAATCCACTGGGCCTCGAAGCCCGATACCGACATCAGCAGCGGACGAACGTAGGTAAAAGTGGCGAAGTGGCCGGCGACCAGCATCAAGGTCAGGCCCAGGCCGTATTGCAAGCGACGATTGCCAAACTGCTGAAGGAACAGGCGCACGCTGGCAGAACGCTCGACGGTAAGTGCGGGGATGAAAGCGAGGTGCAGCACCAGCACCACTGCGTTGAGCGCGGCCATGGCGCCGAAGGCCCAGCGCCATCCTGCGAAGTCGCCAATCAGTGCCCCAAGCGGCACGCCGAGAACCGAAGCTGCTGCTACCCCACCGAAAATGATCGACGTTGCCAGCCCTATGGCGTCGCGCCGAACGAGCCGCGGTGCCAAGCCGCCAGCGATGGCCCAGATACCGCCCATGCACAGGCCGACGACAATCCGCGCCGCGAGCATCCAGACAATGTCTGGTGCCAGCGCCGAGGCGATGTTGGCCAGCATCAGCAGGCCCAGCAATGCGCAAAGAATTGTGCGCCTCTCGATACCGCCAGCGGCGATGATCACGACCGGTGCGAACAAGGCCGCGAGCAGTGCCGGTGGAGGTGTCCAGGCTAGCGGCAATGGTTGTCAGCAGACCCACAGGCAGCATCTCGGTTGTCACCACAGAGAAGGTGGCAAAACCGACCGCAATCACTGCCAGCCAGGAATGTGCTGTTGAGGAGGTGCTCGTGGTTGCAGATGTATTCATGATTCAAATCCCTGAAGTGCATTAACGTCTATCACGCAACCGCCGGTGATAGCTTTATCATTGGCGCGCAAGCGCTGATAGGCACACAGTGCCACCAGCAACAACAAGGCCGCGGCGCATAACGCGACGTAGAATCCTGCCGGGGCGTTCCAGCTGTCGACGACCTGTCCAGATGCTGCCGCTCCCAGGGCTACACCGACATTCAGTCCGGCCAACAACCAGGTCATGCCCTCAGTCAGTTGATGCTCGGGAACCAGACGTTCCACCAGCGACATGGCCACGATCATGGTGGGAGCAAAGAACAACCCGGCTACCAGTACGGCGCCCGCCAGGGTCGCAATACTGCCGGCCAGGAGCAGCGGTAGCGTCGTTGCCGCCGTGGCCAAACTGCCCAGCAACAGCAGGCGGTGCAAGGGCATCTGCAGCTTGAGCGTGCCAAATAGCAGCCCAGCCAGGCACGAGCCGCCAGCGTAGGCCGACAGCACCAGACTGGCTGCAGCCGGTTTGTCCAGTTGTTCGGCGAAGGCCACGCTGACGATGTCCACGGTGCCGACGATGATGCCCATGGCGACCATCAGCAGCGCCAGCAACCTTACGTTGGCGATGCCGATCACCGACTTGCTGTTTTGAGTGGCCGTACTCTGATTCAGGACCGCAGGTTCGCTGCCGCGCTGGGCGAGCAG
Source organism: Pseudomonas arcuscaelestis (assembly GCF_016881005.1). Classification (GTDB taxonomy): domain Bacteria; phylum Pseudomonadota; class Gammaproteobacteria; order Pseudomonadales; family Pseudomonadaceae; genus Aquipseudomonas; species Aquipseudomonas arcuscaelestis. Next base: position 199,672 of record NZ_JACOPV010000003.1, read on the forward strand.
GGCGAATACGCCGAGTATCAGCAGCACTGCCGCTGCCAGCAGGCCGGCTTGCGCGAACATCGCCACCGATAGCCCCACTGCCAACGGCGGGCCGGCAATAAAGGTGGCTTCATCGAATACGGTTTCCAACGAGTAGGCGGTCTGCAAGCGTGGCTGGCCACGGTAGATTGCCGTCCAACGGGCACGCACCATCGCCGACATGCTGGGCATGAAACCGGTCAGCAGCGCGCCCAGGAACAATGTCCAGTCGGCGGCATGCCACCAGGCACTGACAAGCACAATCAGCATCCCCATGACACTGATGGCAGTTGCTGCGGGCAGCACGCGGCGTTGCCCATGGCGATCTACCAGGCGTGAGATCTGCGGTGACAGCAGCGCATAGGTCAACACAAAGGTGGCCGATACTGCCCCAGCGAGCGCGTAGCTTCCGCGCAATTGCGCGAGCATGGTAATGATGCCGATGCCCGTCATCGGCAGGGGAATACGTGCAAGCAGACCCGCCAAGGCAAAACCTCGCGTGCCGGGTGCAGCAAAAAGTTGTCGATAAGGGTTGGCCATCTTGTTCTCCGCGGAGCGATTGCTTGCCTTGGCGTGGCAGTATGATGACAATACATACGTAGCGTATGAATAGCAGTGTATATACATACGCAGTGAATGTAAACAAACATGCATGGCGTATGTAAGGAGAAACGCAATGGCCCGCCGTACCCGCGCCGATATGGAAGAAACCCGCGCCACCTTGCTGGCGACAGCTCGCCAGGTATTCAGTGAATGCGGCTATGCCGATACTTCGATGGATGACCTTACCGCACAGGCAGGCCTTACTCGAGGAGCGCTCTATCATCATTTTGGTGACAAGAAGGGCCTGCTGGCGGCAGTAGTAACACAGATCGATACCGAGATGGATGCACGCCTGCAGGCCATCTCTGACAGCGCCGAGAACCCTTGGGATGGTTTTCGCCACCGCTGCCATGGCTATCTGCAAATGGCCCTGGAACCGGAAATCCAGCGCATCGTGTTGCGCGATGCGCGGGCGGTGCTAGGTGGTGCATCGCCGGATTCGCAGCGTCATTGCCTTGAATCGATGCAGCAGCTGATCGTTAATCTCATTGAGAAGGGAATGGTGGCCAAGGCCGAGCCTCAAGCGCTGGCAGCGTTGATCTATGGCAGTCTGGCTGAAGCGGCGTTCTGGATCGCGGACGGTGAAGACGGTAATGCTCGATTGGCGCAAAGCGTTGCTGCGTTGGAGTTGCTGTTGCGTGGTTTGTTGCTCGAACGCTAAGCCTGTGCGCTGCTGCCCGCCCAGGCTTGCCACGCTTGCAACATGACACGCTGCAAAAATTTTGCACCTACCCCTCATTTTTTTGAATTACCACCCCCTCTTTCATCCCCGGCAGAATCCCACCCCACGTAGTACCCGCAAGCCCAACAGAATTCCATCTCCATGGACGGAGCCCATTAGGTATTGCCCTCGCGATACTCAGCCCGGCCCTATTGGTCGGGCTTTTTTTACTGCCAGGTAACTTTTTATCCCATGTCTTCGCGCAGTCTGAACAACTGGTTTACCCGGCTGTTGCCGGCCCCGCTGAACATCCCCCCAAAAGAATGGCTACGCGCAGGCGTGGGGGCATTGCTCGGTCTGTTTCTGGCTGGTGCTACCAGCAGTTACGCTTTTGGTAGTGAGGTAGCCTTGCACTTGCTCGGGCCGCTGGCGGCCTCGGCGGTATTGCTGTTTGCCGTGCATTCCGGGGCATTGGCGCAGCCTTGGCCCTTTATCGGCAGCTATGCCAGTGCAACCCTGGTCGGCCTGGTGCTGCACCATTGGCTGGGTTCGACGCTGTGGGTGGCCGCGTTGGCGCTTGGCTTGTCGTTGTTGGTGATGTGCCTGTTGCGCTGCCTGCATCCACCCGGCGGCGGCGTCGCGGTCAGCGTGGTGCTGCTCGACCCCTCGCTCACTGCGTTGGGCGACAAGGTATTCGAACCGATCATGCTCAACGCCTTGGTACTGGTGGCCGTGGCGGTGATTTACAACCGTCTTACCGGGGTTCGCTACCCGAAGATGGCGGCGCTGCGAAAGGACCTGCATCACACCGCCGATGTGGCACCGGGAGAGCGGGTCGGCGTCAGTGGCGCGGACCTGGATCAGGCGCTGGAAGAGTTGGGCGAGTTTGTCGACATCACCCGCGATGAGCTCGAGCGGATCATTGCTGCCACCGAACAACATGCGTTGCAGCGTAGCCTTGGTGGTATTACAGCTGCTTCGGTCATGTCGCGGGACGTGCAGGAAGCCACGCCGGGAATGACAATGCAGCAGGCCTGGAAAGCGCTCTCGCGTCATCACTTGAAAGCCTTGCCGGTGCTCGATGAGTCGCGGCAACTGGTGGGCATCGTCACCCTCAGCGACCTAGTGGGAGCAGTCATGGCGCAACAGGGGTTCAGTTGGCGCGGGCTGGTGCGTCGTCGTCAGGTGCGAGTTGAGCAGATCATGAGCCGACCGGTCATCACCGTGCGCAGCAAAGAACCGGCTGTCGCGTTGATTCCTTTACTCAGCGAGCAAGGGCTGCACTGCCTGCCCGTGCTCGAGGGGCAGCAGTTGGTGGGGATGATTACCCAGACTGACTTGATTGCCGGGCTCAAGCGGCACTTGCTCAGCACCGCAGCACATTCAGATGATCGGGTCCCAGCGTTGTGACCAGTCGCTGTCACCGTTGGCCACCACCTGACGCAATATTCTGAAGGCTTTTTGCAGGGCTTCAGTATCGCGCTCGCGGGCGTGTACCAGGTAGGTGGGATAGGTGAATTCCGGCGCCTGCGGCACGCGCTCGAAGATGCCGCTGTCCAGGTAGCTCTGTACCACCCGGGTGCGGAAATAGCCGCTGCCACCGTTTTCGAGAATGAACTGCAGCGCCAGGGGGCCGAGGTTGAAGCTCAGCGCCGGGCGCGCGCATTCTGGCAGGGCAGCGTCATGCTGACGGCGAAAGGCCTGACCCCAGTCGATGTAGATGTAGGGTTCGGGTTTGTCCTTGCGGCGGATACGGATGAGTTTTTCTTCCATCAGTTGCTCTACCTGCAAGCCCGGGCCATAGGTAGGTTGATACACCAGCACCGCGTCGAGAACACCCATTTCCAGCTTGCGCAGCAATGATTCGCCGTCGCTGACTTCGTTGCGAATGGCGTGGCTGGGCATGCTTTGGTGCAAAGCGCTGACCCAATCGAGCACCATCGGATTACCCAGGCTCACTTCGCCGCCGATGTGCAGTACTTGATGACACCCTTCGGGTAATGGCAGGTCGCGGCGGGCGGCTTCCCAGGTTTGTACCAGTTGGTTGGCGTAGACCACGAAGGCTTCGCCATCGGCAGTCAGACTGGCGCCGCTGCGGCTGCGAATGAACAGTTGGCAGGACAGCTGCTGTTCGAGCTTCTGCACGCGGGCGGTGATGGCGGTCTGGGTGACATGCAGGCGTTCGGCAGCGGAAACCAGGCTGCCACTGCGGACAACTTCAAGAAAGGTGCGGGCGAGCTCGATATCCATGGGGTTGCCGGATGGTAAAGGTTGCCCATTCTAGAGTGTTTGCACTGAAAAGGGGCGGCTCCGGCAGTAATATTGCTTCGCGATCATCCGGCCCTGCGCTGCGCTCCGGGTTCCCTCATTCCACCTTTGCTTCGTACATCGCCAGCTCAGACACCCTGAATCGTCCCTTCGGTGAGGTCCCGGCGGGAGCGCCCATGCCAATGGATCAGCAGCTGGCTGTATGTGTCACCGACTACACAATTAGCCTATCGTAGGTGAGAACCAGAAGGTGGCGCAGGTGTAGATGAGCATATCCATTTGATGCAGTGGCACCACTGGCTGGTTTCGCCTTTACGGCGACCCACTTTTGTCGGGGCAAAAGTAGGCAAAACCCCTTGTCCCTGCATCCGGCCCTACGCTGCGCTCCGGGTTCCCTCATTCCACCCTTGCTCCCGTGGGGACCGCGCCGAAGGGCCGTCCCTGGCCCTGCGGCGCTCGCCGGCCATCCATGGCCGTCGCCCCACTACGCAAGGGTTCCATTCGGCCTGCTGAAGGGACGATTTGTGGCGTCTGCACGATTTGTGCAGGTGGAAGCACAGCAACAGCAACAGCGAGGCGTTGGTCATGCGCAGTAAGGGCGCAACGGTGACTCGAGACCACCCACGCCCATCGATGGTGGCGTGTATGTATCAGTGCGCGCCAGCCGCTTTGTTCAGGTCGCTTGGCGCCCACTGGGTGTACACACACGCATCGGATACCGCCCAGCGTACACTCACCTGATCACCAGGCTGCATCGGTATGCCCGCCGCAGACAGCGCCTTGACAGTCATCGCAGTGCCGCCCGGGGTGAGGACGCTGCACGTCTGGCTTTCACCCAGAAACAGCACTTCTCCGACCCGCGCCGTTACCTGATTCCAACCGGCTGGCAGTGGTTCGTGCGCCGCTTGCTCAGTTGTCAGGGCCACGGCTTTTTCTGGCCGCACCATCAGCAACACCTCCTGGCCTTCAGCCAACCCTGGTGTCAGGCGCATGGCCAGGGGCTGGCCTTCGAAGCTCGCTGCACCATTGCCATGGGCGGCTACCCGCAGGAAATTGGAATTACCTAAAAAGGAGGCAACAAAGGCATTCGGTGGGTTCTGGTAAAGGTCATAGCCGGTGCCCAGGCCAACGATCTTGCCGTGGCTGAAAATGGCGATGCGCTGGGACAGGCGCATGGCTTCTTCCTGATCGTGAGTGACATAGACGATGGTGATACCCAGGCGACGATGCAGTTGGCGCAGTTCGTCCTGCAGGTCTTCACGCAGCTTTTTGTCCAGCGCACCGAGCGGTTCGTCCATCAACAGAATGCGTGGCTCGTAGACCAGCGCCCGGGCAATCGCCACGCGCTGCTGCTGGCCACCGGACAGTTGCGCCGGACGCCGATGGGCGAAGCTGTCCAGTTGTACCAGCTTGAGCATGGCATCGACTTGTTTGTCGCGCTCGGCAGCACTGCGTTTGCGAATGGCCAAGGGAAAGGCGATGTTGTCGCGCACAGACAGATGCGGAAACAGTGAATAGCGTTGGAACACCATGCCGATATCGCGCTTGTGCGGCGGCACGTTGACCAGCGACTGGCCACTGACCAGGATTTCGCCGCTGCTCGGTGTTTCGAAGCCGGCAAGCATCGACAAGGTTGTGCTCTTGCCCGAGCCGCTGGAACCCAGAAAGGTGAGGAACTCGCCGTCCTGGATGTCGAGGTTGATGTCGTCCACCGCGGCGAAGTCGCCATAGTGCTTGTTCAGGCTACGCAGGCTGACCAGTGTCTTGGCGTGCTGGGATTGGTTGAGGACTGCACTCATTTTATTGTTCTCCAGGCGCTCAAGCGCTGACTTCGTTGCGCCGACGCAGGGCGGCGGCGATCACCATGACCAGCAGCGACAGACCGATCAGCAACGTCGAGGCGACGGCGATAACCGGGGTCAGGTCCTGGCGCAGGGTGGTCCACATTTTTACCGGCAAGGTTTGCAGGGTAGGGCTGGCCATCATTACGCTGAGCACCACTTCGTCCCACGACACCAGGAAGGCGAAGAGGCCACCGGCGATCATGCCCGGACGGATCGCCGGAAAGGTCACCTTGACGATCGCCTGCAGGCGCGAGGCGCCGCAAATCACGGCTGCATCTTCAATGGACTGGTCGAACAGCTTGAGCGAATTGATGATCGAGATGATGGTGAACGGCAGGGCGACGATGACGTGGCTAACCACGAAGGAAAACAGCGTGCCGGTGTAGCCCAGCTTGAGGAACAGGGCATAGACCGCCACGGCAATGATTACCAGCGGCACAATCATCGGCAGGGTGAACAGACCGTAGAGCATCTCGCGCCCGGGAAAACGTCCGCGCACCAGGGCAAAGGCGGTCGGCAGGCCCAAGGCAACGGCGCAGACGGTCGTTAGCAGCGCTACTTTCAGACTGGCGAGGGCGGCGTCCATCCACTCGGCGTTGGAGAAAAACTGGCCGTACCACTTCAGCGTCCAGCCCGGCGGCGGGAACACCAGCCATTGGGACGAGCCGAACGACAGCAGCACGATGAACACGATTGGCAGCAGCAGGAACAGTGCAATCAGCCCTGTGGTGGTGTACAGGCCGTAACGCAAGCGCCGGCTCATGGCATTGGGTGTCAGGAGCATCTTGGCTTACCTCCCGTTGCTGTTGCCGACCGGGGATTCCGGTTGCAACTTCAGGTAGAAGTAGAACAGCAGCAGGGTGATGGCAATCAGCAACGCTGCAGCAGCGCTGGCCAGGCCCCAATTGAGGAACGATTGCACCTGCTGGACGATGAATTCAGGCAGCATCATGTTCTGCGCACCGCCCAGCAACGCTGGCGTCACGTAGTACCCCAGCGACATCACGAACACCATCAAGGCGCCGGAAAACAGCCCGGAACGGCACAGCGGCAGGAACACCTTGAAGAAGTTGGTCCAGGGGCTGGCGCCGCAGATCGAACCTGCCTGCAAGACCATCGGGTCGATGGCCTGCATGGTGGCCTGCAGGGGCAGGACGATGAAGGGAATCATGATGTAGCTCATGCCGATGACCACGCCGGTGAGGTTGTGGACCATCTCCAGCGGCGCATCAATGATGCCCAGTGCCATCAACACTTTGTTGATTACCCCCGACGCTTGCAGCAGTACCAGCCAGGAGTAGGTGCGGGCCAGCAGGCTGGTCCACATCGACAGCAGCACTATGTTCAACAGCCAGCGTCCCCAACCACGGGGCACTAGGGTGATCGCCCAGGCCAGGGGAAAGCCCAGCAGTACGCTGATCAGTGTGACCAGACCGGCGACCGAAAAGGTGTTGAACAGCACGCGAGCGTAGGCTGAGTTGGCGAACAGTTGCTCGTAGTTGCCAAGGCCGGGCACCGGTTCCAACACGCCGCGTAGCAGCAGGCCGATCAGCGGCGCGAAAAAGAACAGACCGAGGAACAGCAAGGCCGGGAGCAGGTTGCGGCTACCGCGCCAGCGCTGGCGAAAGGGGATCGTGTGCGTCACTGTCGCTCCCTGGGTGCCCTTGCCGGGGGCTCCCGATTCAGCGTGCAAGGCATTGATCGCGACTTTCATTTGACCAGCCACTCATTCCAGCGGGTGGCGATGGCCGGCCCGTTCTTGGCCCAATAGGCGAAGTCCAGGGTGACTTGGTCCTGTGCGTAGGCGGTTGGCAGGTTAGGTGCCAGCTCGGGTTTGAGCAGGCTGATGCTGTCAAGGTTTACCGGGGCGTAGGCAGTGAGATTGGTGAACTCGGCCTGGCCTTTGGCGCTGCTGGCCTCGGCGAGAAATTTCATTGCCGCCTCTTTGTTTTTCGCGCCCTTGGGGATAACCAGAAAGTCGGCCATGACCAGGTTCTGTTTCCAGCTCACGCCGACCGGCGCGCCGTCTTGCTGCAGGGCATAGACGCGACCGTTCCAGAACTGGCCCATGCTCACTTCACCCGAGGCCAGCAGTTGCTGGGACTGAGCGCCGCCGCCCCACCAAACGATGTCTTTTTTGATGGTGTCGAGCTTCTTGAAGGCGCGGTCCAAGTCCAGCGGATAGAGCTTGTCGGCGGCCACGCCGTCTGCCAGCAGGGTCAGTTCCAGCACGCCGGGGCTTGGCCATTTGTACAAGGCACGTTTGCCGGGGTAGGTGCTGGTGTCGAACAGTGCGCTCCAATCCTGCGGCTTGTTGGCGCCGAGCTTGCCTTGGTTGTAGCCCAGAACGAAGGAGAAGAAGAATGAACCGACGCCATGATCGGAAACGAAACGTGGGTCGATACGGTCACGCTTGATGGTGTTGAAATCGAGCGGCTCAAGCAGGCCCTCGGCTGCGGCACGCAAGGCGAAGTCGGCTTCGACATCGACCACGTCCCATTGCACGTTGCCGCTTTCGACCATGGCTTTGAGCTTGCCATAGTCTGTCGGGCCGTCCTGGACCACGCGGACCTTGCTGGCATCACTGAAGGGTTCGGCCCAGGCCTGCTTCTGCGCATCCTGGGTGCTGCCGCCCCAGCTGACGAAATTCAGGCTGTCGGCGGCCAGGGCAACCTGGCAGGTCAATGTCAGCAGGCTGGCAGCCAGCACTGCGCTTGCGCGTTTGGTGAACAGCATAGGTACGCCCTCGTTTCTTGTGTTTATCAGCGGGCTTTGTGTTGCCCGCCTTGTAGTGGGGAGCATCAATTTCAAGCGTGGTAGCGGCTGGCGGGCCTGTCAGGTACCGGTCAGCAGATTATTCGGTCTACGGGATATCATATTATGGTATTCCAAACTTTTCGCAAGGGCCTGGAGGCTACCGGCTATCACCGCGGCTTGTTGGGCGGGCACAGAGCTACGGGCCAGAGCCTCCGTGTGCCACTGTCTATAGTGAAAGAATGTTTTCAGCCGGAGTCGTGCCCATGGAACTGATCAGCCGAGAACCGTGGTGGCGCAGGCCGCCACAACCCGGGCAGCGCGAACAAGACCTGGAGTGGGGGTATCTGGAAATCTACAAGGATGGGCACGCGGTGTTCGTCGACCAGCGTCCCACCGACAAGGAGCTGGCCGAGCGCAAGAGTTGCCGTAATTTCCCGGAGGCGCAGGATTAGCCGGGAGGTTGTCGCAAGGCGGCAATCAGCGGCAATCAGGCAGTGAAGGGGATGCTGTGCACCACTTCCAGGTCGTAGCCCGTCAACCCGGCATATTTGAGCGGTGGTCCCAGGTGGCGCAGCTTGCCCACGCCAAGATCCTGGAGAATCTGTGCGCCTGTTCCAACCTCTGAATACGTGCGCGCCTGCGCGCGCTGGTAAGGGCGGGGCGGTTGGGTCAAGTGTGGCACGCGCTCGAGCAGGGCCTGGGAGGATTCGTGGTTGGCCAGAATGACCACCACGCCATTGCCTTCTGCGGCAACTTTCTCCAGTGCCGCCCACAAGGTCCAGTTGGCAGGGCCTGCGTACTCGGCGCCGACCAGGTCGCGCAGTGGGTCAATCACATGCACACGCACCAACGTTGGCTGCTCTCGGCGAATGTTACCCATGACCATAGCCATATGCACGCCGCCTTCGACACAGTCCTCGTAGGTCACCAGACGAAAGACGCCATGCACGGTAGGCAGTTCGCGTTCACCGATGCGCTTGACTGTTTGTTCGTTGCTCAGCCGGTAATGGATCAGGTCGGCGATGGTGCCGATCTTGATTCCGTGTCGGGCAGCGAACACTTCCAGATCCGGGCGACGGGCCATGGTGCCGTCGTCGTTGAGCACTTCGACAATGACTGAGGCTGGGCTGAACCCGGCCAGGCGGGCCAGGTCGCAGCCGGCTTCGGTGTGCCCGGCGCGGGTCAATACACCGCCTTCCCGGGCGCGCAGCGGGAAGATGTGTCCCGGTTGTACCAGGTCTTCGGCGCGAGCATTCGCTGCCACCGCGGCGGCGACGGTACAGGCGCGATCAGCGGCGGAAATGCCTGTGGTAACGCCTCGGGCCGCCTCGATCGACACAGTGAATGCGGTGCTGAACGCGCTGCCATTGGCGGGCACCATTTGTTCAAGGCCAAGTCGCTGACAGTGCTCATCGGTCAAGGTGAGGCAGATCAGCCCACGTGCCTCGCGCGCCATGAAGCTGATGGCCTGAGCGTCGCAGCGCTCGGCGGCGATCAGTAGGTCGCCTTCGTTTTCTCGGTCTTCGTCGTCCACCAACAGGACCATCTTGCCTTGGCGATAGTCCTCAAGGATTTCTTCGATGCTGTTGAAGGGCATTGCTGCGTACTCACTGTCAGATTGAAAGATTTATGGTATACCATAATACGCAATAACCTGAAGCGGGAGCATGCAATGAAGGCTTACTGGATTGCCCATGTCGACGTCAGCGACCCGGTGCACTATCAGCAATACACCCAGCGGGCGCCGGCAGCCTTCGCGGCCTTTGGTGGTCGCCTGCTTGCCCGAGGCGGGCGCAGCGAAGCGATGGAAGGTCGACCAACGCCGCAACGTAGCGTGGTTATCGAGTTCGATTCCTACGCGCAAGCCGTGGCCTGTTATCGCTCGGAGCAGTACCAGCAGGCGTGCAGTTATCGTCAGGGGGTAGCCCGGGTCGAAGTGATCATCGTCGAGGGTGTCGAACCCTAGACTGTGCCGAGTTCGTCATCGCTACGGGCTAAAGGGATCAAGCTTCGGCGCCAGACCTCGGGCAGGCTGGAGTGTCTGCTCAAGGAGATGAACATGATCCGATTGACCCTGTCCGACGCCCATTCGCTGGCGAACTCGATTCTCTTGCACAACGGCTTTTCGCCAGATCATGCCAAGGCGGTCAGCGACACCATCGTCGCTGGCGAGCGCGACGGTTGTGCATCCCATGGACTGTATCGGGTGCTGGGGTGTGTCAGCTCGTTGAAGGCGGGCAAGGTGGTGCCTGATGCGCTGCCGGAAGTGATCGACCAGGCGCCATCGATTGTGCGCGTCGATGCCGGCGGCGGCTTTTCGCAACTGGCGTTCCAGGCCGCCTTGCCATTATTGCAGGCCAAGGCGAATCGTAATGGCATCGCGGCCCTGGCGATCAATCATTGCGTGCACTTTTCGGCCCTGTGGGTCGAGATCGAGCAGTTGGCCGAGGCCGGTCTGGTTGCTTTGGCGTTTACCCCAAGCCATGCCTGGGTGGCGCCTGCCGGTGGTCATCAGCCGGTGTTTGGCACCAACCCGATTGCCTTTGGCTGGCCGCGTGCAGGCAAGCATCCTTATGTATTCGACTTCGCTACCAGTGCCATTGCCCGTGGCGATATCGAACTGCATCGGCGTGCAGGCAAGGCAATTCCCGAAGGGTGGGGCGTGGACGAGCAGGGCAAACCGAGCATCGATCCCAACGTGGTACTCGACCGTGGCGCGATGCTGACGTTTGGCGGGCACAAGGGGTCGGCACTGGCGGCGATGGTCGAATTGATTGCTGGGCCATTGATCGGTGACCTGACCAGCGCTGAATCACTGGCCCATGCCGATGGCAGCAAGTCGTCGCCGTACCATGGCGAGTTGCTGATTGTTCTGGACCCGCAGCGCTTTCTGGGAGATGCCACCGATCAACACCTGGCCCGGGCCGAAGCGGTGTTCGAGAACATCGAAGGGCAGGGTGCGCGGTTGCCATCGCAGCGTCGCTATGCCGCGCGGGCGCGAAGCCTGGAGGAAGGGGTAGAAATCCCGGAAGCCTTGTACAACGACCTCAAGGCCCTATTGAATTAACCCCGCCCGTGGGCTTGGCCTGAGGTGAGGCCAGGTCAACCGAGGAGCGGGATTTCCCGCCCCCCGGTACACCGGGCCGGTGTCACTACAGCGCGGCCCGGCTACTCTGGCCATCAACCAACCGGGCAATACCCAGCGGGTTGGCGTTCTGCAACGCTGCCGGCAACAGCGCATCCGGACAGTTCTGGTAGCACAGCGGACGCAGGAAACGATCGATGGCCAGGCTGCCGACGGAGGTGCCCCGTGCATCAGATGTAGCAGGGTAGGGGCCGCCGTGTACCATCGCATCGCAGACCTCGACGCCGGTGGAGTAGCCATTGAACAGCACGCGCCCGACTTTTTGTTCCAGTATCGGCAACAGATAGGCGTAGGTGTGCAAATCCTCAGGCTGTGCAATCAGCGTTGCCGTAAGCTGGCCATGCAGGCTGTTCAAGGCCCGTTGCAGCTCCTGCGCATCGGCCACTTCAACCACTACCGTGGCCGGACCAAACACCTCTTCCTGCAACAGCGGCTCGCCTTCAATCAACAGCCGTACATCGGCCTTGAACAACTGTGGGTGAGCTTGATTACCCACTTGCGCTTGCCCGGCAAGATGGCTGATGCCCGGATGGGCGAGCAGCGCTTGCACGCCTTTGTTGTAGGTGGCGAGGGTGCCGGCATTGAGCATGGTTTGCGCAGGCTGTTCGGCCAGTTGTGCGGCCAACTGCTCGGTGAAGACACTGAACGCTGCGCAACGAATGCCGATGACCAGCCCAGGGTTGGTACAGAACTGCCCGCAGCCAAGCACCACCGAGGCGGCCAGCTCGCGGGCAATGTGTTCGCCACGTACGGCCAGCGCCTCAGGCAGCACCAGCACCGGGTTGATGCTGCTCATTTCCGCAAATACCGGAATCGGCTGCGGGCGTGCCGCGGCCATGTCGCACAGCGCCCGGCCGCCTTTGAGTGAGCCGGTAAAACCAACCGCCTGGATAGCCGGATGTTTGACTAATGCCTCGCCGACGCCAGTGCCGTAGATCATGTTGAACACGCCTTTGGGCATGTCGGTCTGTTCGGCGGCGCGAATGATCGCATCGGCGACGGCCTCGGCGGTGGCCATATGACCGCTGTGCGCCTTGAACACCACCGGGCAACCGGCAGCCAGCGCCGCCGCGGTGTCGCCGCCTGCGGTGGAGAATGCCAGGGGGAAGTTGCTGGCACCAAACACCGCCACCGGTCCTACGCCCAGACGGTATTGGCGCAGATCGGCGCGTGGCAGCGGTTGGCGATCGGGCAGTGCGCGGTCGATCCGCGCACCGAGAAAATCACCGCGGCGCAATACCTGGGCAAACAAGCGCATCTGCCCGCTGGTGCGTGCGCGCTCACCGAGGATGCGGGCGTTGGGCAGTGCCGTCTCGCGGGTGACCAACTGGATGAAGTCATCTCCTAGCGCGTCGAGTTGCGCGGCAATGGCGTCGAGAAACTCCGCGCGGCGTAGTGGCGCCAGGCTACGAAATGCAGGGTACGCATGGGCTGCGGCGTTGGCAGCGGCATCCACCTCTTCGCCGGTTGCCTGATGAAAGTGGTAGGGCAAGGCTGCGCCGCTGCTGGCTTCGTGGCTGCGCAGCGCTGGCGTGCCGGCGGCGCTGCGCGCACCACCGATGTAGTTGTGGCCGATGATATCCGGCATGGAACACTCCTGTTGAAGGGTTGATTCAAGCTAAAGAATTACCTTGGCGAACAGCGCTGGTTTGCCCGGCGGCAATACGCGCATCGGCTTCGGCGTCGACTTCGTGCAGCGACTTGCCACGGGTCTCGCGCGTGAGGCCGACGGCAATGATCGAGATCCGCGAAGCACCTACCAGGTTCCAGGCGACGGGGGGGCGCAAAACAGGCGGGCCGGCTCCTGGGGGAGCCGGCCCGGTGGTCACTCAGAGGCCGACGTCTGGCAGATGCGGACGGTTGGCCAGGGCCTTGGCCATGATCTGTTCGACGTAGTCCCGATCCGCTTCCGGCAGCGCCAGGCGTGGAGGACGGGTCAGTGCGCTGCCACGACCGGCAATGGCTTCACAGAGCTTGATGCACTGCACAAGGTCGGCACGGGCATCAAGGTGCAGGATCGGCATCAGCCACTCGTAGATCGGCATGGCTTCGGCGAAGCGTCCGGCCTTGGCCAGGCGGAAGATGGTTTCGCCTTCTTTGGGGAACACGTTGGACATGCCCGACACCCAGCCCTGGGCACCCACGGCAATGCTTTCCAGAACTACGTCGTCCAGGCCGGCAAACAGCACGAATCGGTCGCCTACTTCATTGCGCACATCGATGAAGCGGCGGGTGTCGCCCGAGGAGTCCTTGAAGCACACCACGTTCTCGCAGTCGGCCAGGGAAATCAGGATGTCCGGGGTGACGTCGTTCTTGTAGATCGGTGGGTTGTTGTAAACCATCAGCGGCACGTCAGTGTGCTTGGCCACGTAGCGGTAGTGCTCGGCGGTCTCGAACGGTTTCGAGCCGTAGACCAGTGCCGGCATCAGCATCACGCCGTCAACGCCGACCTGACGCACCGCGTTGGCGACTTTGGCAGCCTGCACGCTGGTGAACTCGGCCACGCCGCAAATCACCGGTACCCGGCCGCGCGAGGCATCGACGGCGACTTCGGTCACGGCGATTTTTTCTTCGGCGGTCAGCGAGGTGTTCTCACCGACAGAACCGCACACCACCAGGCCAGAGACGCCGTCGCGGATCACGTTGGAAATGACCTCGTGGGTCTTTTCCAGGTTGATCGAGAAGTCGTCGTTGAATTGGGTGGTGACCGCAGGGAAGACGCCGCTCCAGTTTACGTACTTGCTCATGATGTTCTCCGGTTGTTTATTGTATTTCGTATACGATATTTGAAGTACCTATGTTCGACCAGTGTTTTTTTCCCGAGTTACTGACCGATTAACAGGGTTGGTTTTAAATCAAGGGGTTAGCGATCAGGCGCCGGGCCAGGTGTCCGACAGTCGGTAGCCTTGCGGCCAGGGATCGCTTGGATCGAGCATCAATTGATGGGTACCGGTGATCCAGGCGCGCCCGGAAATGCACGGGTAGATGGCCGGACGACCGTCTATTTGTGTTTGCGACTCGATGCGGCAGTCAAACTGAGAACCGATGATCGAGCGGCCGATAAAGCGGTCACCCACCTTCAGCAAGCCTTTGGCCTGCATCACCGCCATGCGCGCCGAACAGCCGGTGCCGCAGGGCGATCGATCGATTTTGCCAGGGCGGATAACCACGGCGTTGGCGCCGGTGGCAATGCCGTTCTCGTACGCGATGGGGGCGGCGATCTGGCAGAAGGATATGTGCGACCAGTCCGCATTCGTTGGGTGACGAAAGCCCAGCTGTTCATTGGCCGCGCGGGTTATTTTCAAGCCGATCTCGACAATGTCCTTCGCCTCGTCTGGGCGTATGGCAAAGCCCAGTTGGCGGGCATCGGCGATGGCGAAACTGTCGCCGCCATAGGCAGTGTCGACCTGCAGTGAGCCATGGCCTTCAACTTCGATCCAGGCATCGAGGCGATCAGCGAAAGAGGGCACGTTCTTCACCTCGACCCGTTGCACCTTGCCATCGCGGCATTGCGCGACGACGTCGATCAAACCGCCGGGCGCTTCGAGTACCAGGCGGGTCTCAGGTTCGGTCATCGGCAGGATGCCGCTGTCGAGTAACACCGTGGACACGCACAGCGAGTTCGAACCGGACATGGGCGGGGTGTCGGCCGGCTCCATGATGATCCAGGCCATCTGTGCGCGTGGATCCTTGGGCGGCACCAGCAGGTTGACGTGGCGGAACACGCCGCCGCGGGGTTCGTTGAGGACGAAGTTGCGCAGGGTCGCGTCGCGGGCTATCCAGCGCGACTGTTCCCAGACTGTCGCGCCAGGAGGGGGAGCGACGCCGCCAACGATGACGTCGCCAACTTCTCCTTCGGCGTGGCAACTGACGATGTGGATGATCTTCGAAGAGCGCATTCGGGGAAGGTCCTTGTGTTGAGTACCGCCTTCGTGACGGTGGGGTTGAGCCCACCGTTGTGGATGCTGCTATTTCACTGACTTCAGGAAATCCGCGGTCTCAGGCTGCATCGGGTTGCCGATCACTTGCTCCGGCGAGCCGATCTCATGCACCAGCCCGTTACGGAAAAACGCCACCCGGTCCGACACATCCCGGGCAAAACGTATCTCGTGGGTGACCAGCACCATGGTCATGCCGTCTTCGGCCAACATGCGCATGGTGTCCAATACCTCGCCCACCAGTTGCGGGTCGAGTGCCGAGGTGGCTTCGTCGAACAGCATGTAGTCCGGCGACATGGCCAGTGCCCGGGCAATCGCCATGCGCTGCTGCTGGCCACCGGACAATTTGCCAGGGAAGGTCTTGAGCTTGTCGCCCAGGCCCACGTGGGTCAGTTGCTTGACGGCCAGTTCTTCAGCTTGCTCCTTGCTTTTGCCCAGCACCTTGCGCGGCGCGAGCATCACGTTCTCCAGAACGGTCAGGTGCGGAAAAGCATTCCACTGCTGGAAGACGATGCCGATCTTCTGCCGCAGGCGGTTCAGGTCAGTGGCGCGATTGTGCACCTCGATGCCATCGACGCGAATGCTGCCTTTCTGGATTGGCTCAAGGCCATTGATGCACATCAGCAAGGTCGATTTGCCCGAGCCGGAGCCGCCGATGATCGACACCACTTCGCCTTTGTCCACGGTCAGGCTCACGCCCTTGACCACTTCAAGGTTGCCGAAGGATTTATGTACGTTCTGGATCTCAATCATTTTCTTGCCACCTTGTTTCCAGACGGGCGCCCAAACGGGCAACCACCAGGCTCATGACGTAGTAGATGAGGCCCGCGATGCACAGCACCAGCAGGGGTTCCTGAATCCGTGTAACGATGGTCTGCGAGGCGCGCAGGAGTTCGACAATGCCGATCCACATCACCAGGGCGGTGTCTTTCATTACCCCCAGTACCAGGTTCAGCCAGCCGGGAAACGCCACCCGTGTAGCCATTGGCAGGACGATCCAGCGCAGGTCCTGCAGGTAGCTCATGCCCAGCGAACGGCTGGCGCGGCGCACGCTCAACGCTACCGACAGCACGCCACCTCGAACGATCTCGGTGAAGTACGCGGCGGTGTACACGCCGAGCACGATGCAGCCGACACTGAAGGCGCTGATGTCCAGCCCGACGATGCTCTTGAACGAGTTGAACAGCACGAACTGGATCAACAGTGGCACGCTGCGAAACACATCCAGCACCCAGGCCAGTGGCAGGCTCAGGCCTGGCCACAAGGCACGTGCCAGGCCGAACAGCAAGCCTGCGAAGGTACCGATCAGAATGGCCCAGAAGGTCAGTTGCAAGGTGACCCACGCCCCATCGAGGAGGAACATGAAGTCGTTCCAGGTAAAACTGGTGGAAAACATGTCGAGCTCCTCAGTAGCGGAACAGCCGCCAGGCCATCAGCCGCGCGACTGCGACAATCGCCTTGGCGATCACGTAGTAGAGGGCCGCCGCCAGGGCGAAGTATTCAAAGGTGCGGAAGGTCTTGACGTTGTAGTCCTGGGTCACGCCGGTCAGGTCGTTGTTCAGGCCCACGATCACCCCCAGCGATGTCATCAGCACTGCCCAGACCATTTGGTTGGTCAACGGGTAGAACACCACGCGCAACAGCTGCGGAATGATGATCATCCGGTAGGCCTGGAAGGCGCTCATGCCCAGCGAGCGTGCTGCGCGCATTTGCGTGGTCGGCACCGCTTTCAGACCGCCGCGAAAGTTCTCTGCCAGGTAGCCTGCGTTGTTGAAAGTGATCCCGGCTAACAAAGCGATCCAGGAGCTGACGTGCATGCCCATCGAACCGAGGCCGAAGTACAGGATGTAGATCTGAAACAATGAGGGCGTGTTCCGGGCGATCGATACCCAGGCGTTGGCAAAACCGCGCAGCACCGGTTGCTTGCCTTGGCGCATCACGGTCAGGGCCAGGGCGATGAGCACACCGAGGATCATCGACAGGGCCGCGGTCTCGAAGGTCACCCAGGCGCCGGCGAGCATGTCCGGAAGGGCGCGCAGGGCTGCGCGCCATTGGAAGGTATAGTCAAACATGCGCGTGGCTCTCCTTGAGTGCAGCGGGTTGCAGCCAGGTCGGTAGCCGTCCGCTGGCGACGCCGCTGCAAGCCGACTCCACGCATTCGCCAAGGCTGGCGAAATGTACCGGCCGGCCGGCCAGGCCTGGCCCATAGTGGGCGTACTTGCCGGAGTTGGTCATCAGCGTGCGTGCGCCTGGCGGGATTACCGGCTCACCGAGCATGCACCAGCAGGTATCGGTAACCAGGGTGACGCCGAAGCGTTCGAGCCCGTCGATGTGCCCGGCTGCGCGCGCCTGTTCCAGCACCGCACGGCCACAGGTGATCGCCAGCACCACCTGCGGATGTTTGCTGCGGCCCTGGCACAAACGATCCAGCGCCGCAAACTCGCTGAATGAAAAGTGCGGATTGCCCAGCGACACCACGTCGACTCGGGGCTCGCTGGCGCTGTTGAGCTCGCGCCAGCTGTCCAGCAGGTCGCTCAGTTGCAGGCGCTCGTTGGGTAGTTTGGCGCCGGGCTCAAGTACCTGCGTGGGGTCCAGTGCCTCGGGTGTAACCCCGGCAATGTGGAACAATGGGGCTGCGGAGGTGGTGGCGAAGGCTGCACCAAAGGCCTTGAGATCGTCGAGGCTGGGCTGGGCCTGCTCCAACCCGCGCACCAGTGGAATCCGCGAACCCGACAGCGCACCGATGTGATAACCGAGCAACGGGTAGAAGCTGTCATCCAGGGTACCCAGTGCCGGCAGTTCGACAATCAGCTGCGCCTTGCGTTGCTCGTCCAGGTGGCAACCAATACTCGGTGCGCGACCGGTCAGGGCGATGCAGATATCGAGGTAGTCTGGGTACTTCAGTGTGCGCGCACCCAGAACGCTGTTGGCATAGACCACCGCGTTGGACTCGGCCCAGACGATTTGTTCGCCCTGCGTCGGTGCACTGTCCAGCAGGTAGGGCGCGCAGGTGAAGCTTAACTGCGCGCCCATGGCCATATACGCGTCGCCCAAGGCACTGGCGGGCTCGCCGAGCGCTGGATCGATGCCCAATTCGCGCCAGCGGCGTTGGTCTACCGAAATGGAATTGAGTGTGGTCGGCACGCGTACCTTCGCGCCCCATTGCACCAGCTGTTGGGCAAAGCGCAGGCTCGCCGGACCGGTATAAATACAGCCGTCGATGTGTGCCTGAGTGACGTCCAGCAGTTGTTCGGCGCCTTGTAACTCGGCCATGCGCAGGACGATCTGCATCGCGATCTGCGCGGCCTTGCCGTGACTGCCGTCGAGCAATGCCCGGTCGTTTGGTTCCAGGCACAGGCTGGTATTGAAGGGTGTGAAAGCCTCGGCGCCAGGGCAGAACGCCGGGGCCTGCCAGTGATCGGCAGGCGCCTGGTCAAAGCGTTCAAGGTGCTGCCCTTCGAGCCGGGCGAAACCTGCCCCGGACAGTTCGGCGAACGCTTCCCTGCCGATGCACAGCACCGGTAGGGAACGCTCGAACAGGGTCTGTGCGACCAGCACCCCGAGGGTCAGGATCTCGTCGGCTTCGGCCAGCACCAGTGCTGCCGGTGCGTGGCCGTTGCTGATCAGTTCCATCATTACGCTGCTGCCGGTGCAGGAGCCACGTCCGCTGGGAATTGCCAGTACGCGTCCGGCAATGCATTGGCCGCTGAGCGGATGATGACGATCGATCACTTCGCCGCTGAACGGGTCGACCCCGCCCCAGAAGCTCAGCCCGGTATCAGCGAACAACAGTTCGCCCTGGGCCGCGCCCTCGACCAGGCAGCGCCCGGCCAGGGGTTTGGGTGTGCTGATCATACCGCCCACCTCAGTAGTAGACCTGCGGTACGGTCAGATCGGTCGGGGCGATCTCGGTCCCCACCCACTTGGTGAACAGCTCCTTGTAGCGCCCGGTACGCACTTGCTGGTTGACGAACAGGTCCAGGTAACGCAGCAGGCCGTACTCGTTGCGCTTGGCACCCAGCGATACGTAGTCGATCACGTAGGGCGCGTTACCGGCGACCTTGAGGTTCTTGTATTTACCGGACTTGAGGGTGGCGGCGGCGACCGTGTTGGTCACCACGGTGGCGTCGATATGACCTTGGGCGACCGCCAGTAGCGTGTCGTTCTGCGACTGGTAGGCACGGAAGCTGCCACTGCCCCAGTTCTTCACGTCCTTCTCCAGCGCGATGGCTTCATAGGTACCACTGGTGTTGCCCAGGGCTTTGCCTTTGAGGTCATCGAAGCTGTTGATGCCGGTGTTGTCGCGGGTTAGCACGACCATTTGGAAGGCGAAGTACGGCACGGTCAAACCAACGGTCTTGGCTCGCTCCAGGGTGTCGGAGGTGGACGCCACGATAACGTCGGCACGGCCCGAGATCAGTGCAGGAATACGGTCGGGGAAGGGCGTTTCGACCACTTCGGCATCAACACCGAGGATTTTTGCCAGGTCGTTGCAATAGTCGACATCGAAGCCGGCTGGCTTGTTGGCTTCGTCGCGAAAGCCCATCGGTGGAAAGTCGAGGGTGACAGCGCAACGCAGCTTGCCGGAGCCAATAATATCGTCGAGCTTGTCGGCCTGGGCGTTGGCGATGCAGGCGGTACTGAGAACAGCGCTGAGGGCTACGGCAAATGTGCGGTTTTTCATAGATGCCTCGTGGTCTGGGGTGTGCTGTTAGATATCGTATTGGTAATTTCGTATACGATATTTTCTTAGCAATGGCCGTGCCTGTTTTTGTCCGCAATAAACAATCGACCGGCAGCCCGTGAGTTAGGGCGCCTGTAGGAAAACGGAGTTTTATAGAATGGTTTCAGCGCGGCTGGTCGGCTGCATGACAGGTGTTACATATGGGAGCACCGCACGCATGCGACGCCCCATTTAGGAACACTTAGCGTTGGGTATCGCGGTACTGGCTTGGCGAAAGGCCGGTGAGCGCGCGAAATTGACGGCTGAAGGCGCTGTGGTCGGTGTAACCGCAGCGCAGGGCGATTTCGGTGATGGGCAGGTCAGGGTCTTGCAGCAAGCGTGAGGCTTCCTCCAGCCGCGCCTTGTGTATCAACTGACGCGGTGTGAGTTGGAAGATGCGTTTGCAGTGACGCTCCAGTTGCGCCACGGAAAGCCCGGCGATTGCGGTCAGTTCGGCGAGACTGATCGGGCGGGTGAAATGGTGACGAATGTGCGCATCGACCGCCGCCAGCTTCTGGAACGCCGGATGGTTGGATTGCGGTAATTGCAGGTCGCGGGAGATACCGGCCAGGCCCACGACATTGCCTTGGGCATCCTTGAGCGGACGTTTGTGGGTCAGGCACCAGATAGGCTGGTTGCCGAAGTACAGGTGCAGCTCAAGCTGGTCGGCCAGTTCCCGGCCACTGCTCAATACCCGCCGATCCTGTTCGGTATACAAAGGCCCGAAGCGCGCCGGGAAGACATTTTCGGCGGTCAGCCCGAGCAAGTCATCGCTGTGTTTGCGTCCGCAGCGGCGTGCCAGGGTCTGGTTGACGAAAACATAGCGCGCTTGCTGATCCTTGATGAAGAACACCACGTCGTTCAGGGTATCGAGCAGGGGCGCAATGGGCTGCAGGCTGTCGAGCAACGTAGGTAAATCGCATGGGGCGAGACTGTTGAGTGTGGCGTGCATGGCGCTGACGGTCCGGGGGCGACCGTCGGGATCATAGTGCGCCCCCGCTATTTACCTCAAGCGCCGGGCGTTTCGTCCAGGTCCAGCAAGGTCTCGATGCGCGCCGGGCTGAACGGCGGACGGGGTGCCGAAGGTTGCCAGCCGAACAGGTATTCGGTGGCCGCGCCGCAGACTCGGCCCTGGCAGGCGCCCATGCCGCAACGGCTGGCCAGCTTGGCTTCACGCCAGTTGCCATGCCCGATAAGGGCTGCGAAAGGCACGTCCTCACAGCGGCACACCAGGGTGTCGGCGCTGGCCAGCGACTTCAGCGCCGGGTCGAGGGCGAAGGCTTTGTTCAACGCTGCAGCAAAACCATGCCAGCGCGCGCGGCGAGACAATAGGGCCTGCGCCGCTGGACGGTCGCCGACCGCCACATGGCCGGCAATGGCACCCTCGACCAGGGCCCGTTCACTGCCACCGAAACCGGTGCATTCGCCCGCGGCATAAATGTCGGGCTGTGAAGTGGCTTGCCAGGTGTCCACGGCGATTGCTTGCTGACGCACCTCACAGCCCAATGCTTGACCTAGTTGGCTGTTGGCAATCAGGCCGAAGCCGCAGGCGAGTCGATCGCAGGCTATTTCCACGATTTTGCCGTTTTGCTTCAAGCGCACACCCTCCAGCCGATCGTGGCCCAAGGCAGCAACCACATGACTGCCCGTACGGTAACTGCGCTCGAACAGGGTGAACGATTGCAGCAACTTGTGCGGCCAGCGCGGTAATTGCGTGGCAAAGCCGGCGACTGCTGCCAGCGATGCCTGCTCGGCGATGGCCAGCAGCTTGGCGCCGTTGTCTTTAGCGGTCGCAGCGCTGGCCAACAGCAGTGGCCCGCTACCAGCGATCACCAGGCGCTGGTCGCGCACCGGCACACCCGCTTTGATCAGTGCCTGCAAACCACCGGCACCGGTGACACCGGGCAGCGTCCAGCCGGGGAAGGGCAGGAGCAATTCTCGAGCACCGGTACAGAGGATCAGTTTGTCGTAGCGAATCTGCCAACCACGCTCTGCATCCTCAACCAGCAGGGTCTTCGGGCCGGGGCAGGCAATTACCCGTGTACCGCTGTGGTAGCGCACATTGGTACAGGCCAATACTCGTTCACGCAGTTGACGCGCCTGGGCGGGAACCTTGGCGTGCGGACCGTCGCGCCAGATTTGCCCGCCCGGAAGCGGGTTGTCGTCAAGCAGCACGATGCGTGCGGTGGTAGACGCGGCGGCCAAGGCGGCCGCCAAACCGGCAGGGCCGGCGCCGATAATCAGCAGATGGGTGTATTCGCTCATGCCCGGGTCTCCACGTGCATACCCTCGCGGCACAGGGTTTGGCAGGCCAGGCGTCGGCGGCCGTCGATGGTTACCCGGCACTCCTGGCAAATGCCCATGCCGCATAGCGGCGCACGGCGTTGTCCACCAACTGCGGTGCGCGAGCAGCCATCACCGCCCAGTGCCAGGGCTGCGGCCACGCTGGTACCTTCAGCCACAGACAGTGGACGGCCATCGAGAATCAAGTCAGGCATGCGCGAGTGCTCCCAGGAAGCGGTGCGGCAGATAGGGCTGGGCGGCCAGGGGTGGGGTTTCGTCGAACAGTTGCGCAACCAGCAGGTCCGCCGTCGCCGGCGCCGTAGTGACGCCCAACCCTTCATGACCGACGGCCAGCCACAGGCCGTCCTGCTGTGGATGCCGGCCCACCAGTGGCAGGCCATCGGGGCTGGCGGCGCGAAAGCCGGTCCAGGCGCGAATGCCGTTCAACTGCGCAAGGCCGGGCATGTACTCGGTGGCGCGCTTGAGCATGCGTGCCAGCATCCAGCCTTCAACGGCCGGGTCGGTGGTGCCGAACTGACGTGAGGCGCCGATGAACAGTTGCCCGGTAGGACGCGGTTGAATATTGCAGGCAGTGGACGGCCCGCTGGCAGTGTGGGCACTGGTTACATAGCCCAGTTCCACCAAGGTATGGGTGACGGTACCGGGGTAACGGTCGGTGATCAGCAAATGGCCTTTCTTCGGTTCAATGGGCAGCTCAGGGCACAGATCGGTGGCCTGAATACCGTTGGCCAGCACCACAGCCTCGGCACTGAGCCACTGGCCGTCCTCCAGAAGCACACGGTTGCCTTGTACCGCTGTGACGTGTGCACGGCGCTGTTCGATTCGAGGCGACTGCAACATCCAGCGCGCGGTAGCGGGGGCGTAGAGAATGCCGTCGCCATTGATCAGCAGGCCACCCTCCAACCCTTCACGCAGGGCCGGTTCGCGTTGGCGCAAGCCGCGCCCGCTAATGCGTTCGCAAGCAATGCCTTGGGTTTGCAGCACGCCATATTTGTGCTCGGCCACGGCCATCTCTTCAGCATTGGCCGCCAGCCACAGGGTGCCGTTACTGCGATAGGCACAATCCTCGGGCAGTTGCCCTGCCAATTCACGCCAGCGTTGCAACGAGTACTGACTTATCGCTAATTCCGCGGCGTTGTCATCGAGCACCAGCAGATGCCCCATCCCGGCTGCCGTGGCGCCATGCAGACCGGCATCCAGCACCAGCACGCGCAGGCCGCGCGTCGCCAGCGCCTGGGCACAGGCTGCGCCGATAATCCCGGCGCCAATTACAATCACATCGGCAATGGCGATGCCGCTCACGGGCGGATGCCCCAGGCGAACGGGTCGTCTTCCTGAAGGATGAGCGTGGCCTCGGCACTGATGTGCGCGCGTCCGCGAATGGTGGGAATGATGCGTTCGCCAGCGGTTTCGAACGAACCTTCGAAGACACTGCCGATCACGCTGGCCTGGTGCCATGGCTGGCCGGGTTGGAGTTTGCTGTCGGCGGCCAGGCAAGCGAGCTTGGCGCTGGTGCCGGTGCCACAGGGCGAACGGTCGTAGGCTTTGCCGGGGCAGAGTACAAAGTTGCGGCTGTCTGCCGCTGGGTCGTCGGCAAACAGTTCGATATGGTCGATCAGGCCACCGTCTTCGCCGCGAAAGCCTTGTTCATCCAGTGCCTGCTGCACCGCGTAGGTGTAAGCGGTCAGCGCCTCGATGTTATCGCCCGCCACTTGCAGGCCGTGATCGGCGATGAGAAAGAACCAGTTGCCGCCCCAGGCCACATCGCCAACTACCTGGCCTATGCCTGGAACCTCCAGCGACAGGTCCTTGCGGTAGCGGTAGGCGGGTACATTGCGCACGCTGACAGAGTGGTCTTCATGCAGCGTTGCCTGCACGGTACCCACGGGGGTTTCGATGCTGTGCACACCTGGGCCGATACGTCCCAGGTGCGCGAGGGACACCACCAGGCCGATGGTGCCGTGGCCGCACATGCCCAGGTAGCCTGTGTTGTTGAAGAAAATCACTCCGGCGCAGGCGCTAGGGTCAACCGGCTCGCAAAGCAGGGCGCCGACCAGTACATCGCTGCCACGCGGTTCGAGCATGCAGGCGCTGCGCCATTGATCGTGTTGTTGGGCAAGAAGCTGGCGGCGCTCGGCCATGCTGCCCTTGCCTAGGGCAGGGAAACCGTCGGTGACCAGGCGGGTGGGCTCACCGCCGGTGTGGGAGTCGATCACGGTAATGCGTTTCATCGGGAGGCCGCGTCCGTTCTGGGGAGTGATCGACAGAGTGGCTTGTTGTCGGGGGCGCCGGCTTGATGCCTTTGAATCACCTGAACGACGAAATCGGCACAGTAATGACGCTGGGTCTTTTTGGAGGGTGTGGCTTGGGTGTCGATGGGCATATCCGTTTGATGGGGTGGCGCTACTGGCTGGTTTCGGCCTTACGGCGACCCACTTTGTGTCGCGGTGTATGGACTGGACACATGGTGGACATGTGTACGGAGACATAGTTGACACATTATCGCCGGCCATCCATGGCCGTCGCCCCACTAGGCAAGGGTTCCACTCGGCCTGCTGAAGGGACGATTTGTGGCGTCTGCACGATTTGAGTAGGTAGAAGCACAGCAACAGCAACGGCAACGGCGAGGCGCTGGTGTTCAGCTTTTGATGTTGATCTGGCGCTTCGTACGCCAGCCCGGATACCTAGGATCATCCCTTCAGTGGAGTAGGGTGTGCAACATTCGGGGTCGGTTCATTCGCGAGTGAGTGAACGCATTTACCGGTTATGTCGGGGTTTGCGGCAGGTGCTCGAACAGTGTCCTGCATACACCCGCAATGTGCTCATCCAACAACCTCACCGCGCGTTCGACATCTTTGGCGCGGCAGGCGTCGAGGATTTCACGGTGCTCGTGATCGGCGCGTTCCTTGCCCGCCGACAGGCTCATCTGCATGCGCAGGTAACGTTCCAGCTTGTCGTTCACCGAACGAATCATATTCACCAGAAATGGCCGCTGCGCCGGTTCGTACAGGCAGGCATGCAGTTCCCAGTTCAGTTCAGCCCAACGCCCGACGTCGTTCTCGCCGACGAACTCCTGGCAGATGCGTTCGGCGCGGGCGAAGGTTTCTTCGTTCATGTTGGGGATGGCCAGGCGCAGCGCCTTGTCTTCAAGCAGCATGCGCACCTCGAACATTTGCGCCAGTTCAGGCTCCGACATACGTGTGACCATTGCCCCGCGATTGCGCTGGAACATCACCAGCCCCTCGGCCTCCAGGCGTTTGAGTGCCTCGCGCACAGGGATCTTGCTGACGTTGAACTGACGGGCGATGTCGTCCTGGCGAATCGGTTCGTCTTCGCCGAAATGCCCGGCGATGATCGCATCGCGCAGATGACGGGTGATGATTTCCGAAGTCGAGGGCGTATTGCCCAGGTCCGGGGCGTTGAGGCGGGGTACGGTCACGGTGGCGTCGTCCGAAGTTCTTTCTGGATATGGTATACGAATTTATTCAAGCTCGGTGCCGCACACGCCCGACGGCTAATGTCGTGATCCCGCTAACACGGGTTTTAACGGATGAAATGCACCTTGCCGGTGTCGTCGTTGCCCATGTAGATCCCGTATACGCCAGCCTGGCGCTCCTCGATGTAGCGTTCGAGGATCTGCCTGATGGCTGGGTAGTAGATCTCGTCCCAGGGAATATCCTCTGGGGCGAAGAACCGGTAGTCGAGGGTTTCCGGGCCGTATTGGCCGGTAACTTCCAGGGCAATGGCGCGAAAGATGATGTACACCTCGCTGATGGTCGGCACACTGAAAATAGAGTACGGCGAGACGATTTCACCGCGTACGCCACTTTCTTCCCAGACCTCACGCAGCGCCGCCTGTTCAGTGGTCTCGCCGCTTTCCATGAAACCTGCTGGCAACGTCCAGGTGCCGGGACGCGGCGGTATGGCGCGCTGGCACAGCAGGTACTTGCCATCCTGCTCGATGATGCAGCCGGCAATGATCTTCGGGTTCAGGTAATGGATGTAGCCACAAGCGCTGCACAGCAAGCGCTCGTGAGTATCGCCGCTGGGCCGTCCCTGGTGTAGCGCGGCAGTGCAATGCGGGCAGTAACGGGGGACGGCGGGCATGATCAGCGTCCTATGCGGGGTTCTTTGAGTGCAATGGGCGCAGCGATGTCGCGCACCTTGCTGTTGTCGTTCTGTTTCAGACGCAGGTATTCAAGGGCGACCTTGGCCGCGGCACGTACGTGATCGACCGATGCCTGGTGGGCAGCCAGGGGGTCGCCGCTCTTGATCGCTTCAACGATCTTGACCATTTCCTGGTTGCTCGCCCCGCGACGGTTTTCCTGGGAGACCGAGGTGGCACGCAGGTAGCTGATACGTGCCTGCAACTGGCGCAGTTGCGTGGCTGCCACATGGTTGCCGGAGCCTTCGAGCAGTACATCGTAGAAGCCCTGCACCGAGTCGATCACCTGTTGCAGTTCACCTTCTTCGAGGGCCTGGCGGTTCACCTCCAGGGCTTTTTCCAGGGCGCGGATGTCCTTGGCCTTGGCGTTCAGGGTGAACAGCTGGACGATCAGCCCTTCGAGCACGCAACGCAGTTCGTAGATATCACGGGCGTCTTCCAGGGTGATGATGGCCACGCGCGGCCCCTTGGCGTCGGCGAATTCCACCAGGCCTTCGGATTCCAGGTGGCGCAGGGCTTCACGCACCGAGGTGCGGCTGACGCCAAGACGGTCGCACAGATCGCGTTCCACCAGACGATCGCCCGGCAAGAGCTGGAAGCTCATGATCGCTCCGCGCAATTTGTCGAGCACGATTTCACGCAGGGTTACGGGGTTGCGGTTGACCTTGAAACTGTCGTCGAGGGGTTGGCGTTTCATCATCTGTGCTCTGAAATTGGCTGTTCTCACAAGCGTCGCCGAGCACCTCGAATCGCGGTGCTCCGTGCGGCGGTTTCGAACAGCCAGTCGTTAACTGGTTGCCTCCAAGTCGGCTTCGGCGAACGCCTCGCGGGCCAGACGGAAACTGTCCACGGCCGCAGGTACACCGCAGTAAATGCCGACTTGAAGCAAAATTTCACGTATTTGCTCACGACTCAGACCGTTACGCAAGGCGCCGCGTATGTGCAACTTGAGTTCGTGGGGGCGGTTGAGTGCCGAAATCATCGCCAGGTTGATCATGCTGCGCTCTTTGAGCGACAAACCGTCGCGACCCCAGACGTGGCCCCAGCAGTATTCAGTGACCAGTTCCTGTAGCGGGCGGGTGAAGTCGTCGGCGTTATCGATCGATTTGTTGACGTAGGCTTCGCCAAGCACCTGGGTGCGGATTTTCAAGCCTTTTTGATACTTCTCGTTGCTCATGGATCGGCTCCGAAAAAATGGGCGTGCAACCAAGGGTGTGGCTCACGCCCCTCAAGGGAAATCAGCACAGCGGCGGCAGGGCGCCAAGCTTGCCTTTGTGGTAGACCATCGGTGTAACGGGCTGATCGGGCAGGATCAGGTTCATCACCGAGCCGACGATGATGGCGTGGTCGCCACCGTCGTATTCGCGCCACAGCTCACACTCGATGATTGCCGTGGCATTGCTCAGTAGCGGATTGCCCAGTTCGCTCACGTGCCATTCGATGCCGTTGGCCTTGTCCTTGCCTTTGCCGGCAAAGGCATAGGCCTCGGCGGTTTGCCCGGCCGCCAGCAAGTGAATGGCAAATTGCTTGCTATCACGCAGAATCGGATAGGTGTCGGAAGCGTAGTTAGGGCAGAACAGCACCAGCGCCGGCTCGATCGACAGCGCGCTGAAGGCGCTGGCGGTGATCCCGACGATGCCACCTTCGGCGTCCAGGGTGGTAACCACCGTAACGCCGGAAGGAAAGGAGCCCATCACGTCTTTGTAGATGCCAGGTTCGATCATGGCGCAGGTCTCCTAACGCATGACAAAGGGGTCGGGCATGGGCGCTGTCGAGAGGTTGATCCACACCGTTTTCAATTCGGTGTAGGCCAGTACCGAGTCGATGCCGCTCTCGCGTCCGTAGCCGCTGTTCTTGAATCCGCCAATGGGAGCCATGGCTGACACCGCGCGGTAGGTGTTGACCCAGATGATCCCTGAGCGTACATCCCGGGCCAGACGATGGGCGCGGCCCAGGTCACGGGTCCAGATGCCGGCTGCCAGGCCAAATTGCGAGTCGTTGGCCATGGCCAGCGCCTCGGCCTCGGTCTTGAAGCGAATGACTGACGCCACCGGGCCAAAGACTTCTTCCTGCATGATGGTCATCGAGTTGTTGTCACACTCGAACAGGGTTGGCTCGTAGAACCAGCCTTCGCTGTCAATCTCGGCCCGCTTGCCACCCAGGCGCAGCTTGGCGCCTTCGGCTTGAGCGGCGGCAACCAGGCCTTCGACCACCGCCAACTGCTGGGCCGTCGCCATCGGGCCCATTTCGCTGGCGTCATCCTGCGGGTTGCCGATCTTGATGCGCTTGGCACGTTCAACCAGGCGCTCGACGAATGTGTCGTAGATTTCGTCTTGCACCAGTAAGCGTGAACCGGCAACGCAGCTTTGGCCGGAGGCGGCGTAGATCCCGGCGACTGCGCCGTTGACGGCGCTGTCCAGGTCGGCATCGGCGAAGATGATGTTCGGCGATTTGCCGCCCAGCTCCAGCGAAAGCTTGGCGAAGTTCTCGGCACTGCTGCGCACTACATGGCGTGCGGTGGCGGCGCCGCCAGTGAAGGCGATCTTGCGCACCAGCGGATGGCGGGTGAGGGCTGCGCCAGTGCTTGGGCCGTAACCGGTAACGACGTTGACCACGCCCGCCGGAAACCCGGCTTCAAGGGCCAGGCGGGCAAGCTCCAGAATGGTTGCCGAGGCGTGTTCCGAAGGCTTGAGAACAATCGTGTTGCCCGCCGCCAGCGCGGGCGCGAGCTTGATTGCGGTAAGGTACAGCGGACTGTTCCAGGGAATGATCCCGGCGACCACGCCAATCGGCTCATGCACCGTGTAGGCAAACAGGTCGGGCTTGTCCAGCGGCAGGGTGCCGCCTTCGAGCTTGTCAGCCAGGCCTGCGGTGTAGTGGAAGAATTCTGGCAGGTAGCCCACCTGACCGCGGGTTTCACGGATCAGCTTGCCGTTGTCGCGGCTTTCGAGCTGCGCCAGGCGCTCCTTGTTGTCGCTGATAAGGTCGCCCAGACGGCGCAGCAGCTTGCCTCGGGCGGTGGCTGTCAGGCTGCGCCAGGCCGGATTGTCGAAGGCGCGCTGTGCAGCCTGGACGGCAAGTTCGACATCAGCTTCATCGGCATCGGGCAGTTGTGCCCAGGCGCGCGCCGTGGAAGGGTCGAGGCTGTCGAAGGTCTTGCCGCTGACGGCACCGAGCCATTGGCCGTCGATGCACATCTGAAAGCTTGCGAGTGTCATGCAACGATCCCCTTGGCTGAGTCGGAGAGGGTTTGGGCGTGCCCGAGGAAGTCGCGCAGCATCTGGTTGACCAGGCGCGGCGACTCTACTGGCATCATATGCCGTTGTTCAGCGAGCACCACGCTCTGTGCCCCGGGGATACGCCGGGCCAACTGATGCGTCATGTCCGGTGTCGAACCCAAGTCCCATTCACCGGTGGCGATCAGACAGGGGGCCTGGATACTGCCCAGGTCTTCGGTGCGGTACATATCCTGGGTGGCGAACAATTCGTAGGTGGTCAGGTAGCCCTGCGGGTCGTTGCTCGCCAGCGTCTGGCGCAGGGCGGCAATCTGTGCAGGGTTGGCTGCCTGGTATTCGCGGCTGAACCAGCGTGCCAATGCGGCTTCGGCGTTGGCATCCGGCCCATGTTCGGCGGCCTGGGCTGTGCGTGCGATAACCCCGGCGCGTTGTTCCACGCTACGGTCGAACACGCTATTGAGTACCACCAGCGCAGACAGTCGCTGCGGATAGTGCAAGGCGAAGGCACGCGCCACCAGTCCGCCCATGGAAAAACCGATGATGGTCGCCTGGGGCAATTGCAGGTGGTCGAGCAGCTCGGCCAGTTGCTCGGCATAGCCGGGCAGGCCGCAACCGGGTTGTGGGCGCGGGCTCTGGCCATGGCCGAGCATGTCGTAGGCAATCACCCGGTAGTCGCTGGCCAGGCCAACGATCTGCCCGCCCCACATTTCTTTGTTCAGGCCCACCCCATGGATCAGTACCACGGGGTGGCCTTGGCCGGTCGCCAGATAACTGGTGCCGGCCGGGGTGCGTTCAGCAGCGGGCTGAATCATCGGTCGCTCCTAGGCATATTTATTGTTATTGGGCCTTTTCGGCTGCCAGTTCTTCCAGGTCGATGTAGCGGTTGCCAATGCGTGGATGCAGGCGGCCACCATCGGCGCAACCCAGAACCACGACGATTTCGTCGGCGCGTGGTGCGTCTTCGATCTTCATCTCCAGGGTGATGTAGTGCGAGCGCAGGCCTTCGTCATCCTTGTGCATCATCGGGATCTGGATCGAGGTGCCAGGGCCTCCGCGCTTGTTGGTGAAACTGAGGTAGCTCTTGGCGTTGACTGCTTCGCGGTAGTGGTTGCCGAAGCGCAGGGTATGGATGACAGCGGATGCGTGTTCGATTTCGCCGTCGGCGCCGACTACGGCGGCTTTGCCATAGGCTTCGATTTTGTTTGCACCGCCAATCGCGGCGCACAGGCGCTCGACCATTTGTGCCCCGAGTTCCGAGCAGTTAGCGCGGATTTCTGGTTTCAGGTCTTCGACAAAGCCGCGGCCCAACCATGGGTTTTTCATGACAACTGCCAGGCCCACCATGGTCACCGGGGTGTCGGTAGCCTTGCCACCTTCTATCAAGGTTTCTTCGACGTAGGTGACGATTTTGCGGATTTCAAAACTCATGGATGGCTCCTGTGGAAGGGGATACTTTGTCTTGTTGTCTGATGGTATACCATAATACTTTACGTGCAAGCGCTTCCTGCAAATTTCTCTGCGAGGGCGACGGACGTGTTGGGTTCTGATCTGGCGGCAGGCGGCAGGCGGCAGGCGGCAGGCGGCTGGAGCGCGGGGATAGTTCGGGTTGGCGCTGGTGGCAGATTATGCGATAAGCCCGCTCCCTATGATGGGAAGCGGGCCTTGTATCGAGTCGCTTATTTACGTGCTTCGAGAATCAGGTTGAAGGGGGTTTCGGTCGCTCTTCTGAAACTGCTGAAACCAGCCTCTTGGAACACCGCACGTAAACGCGCTTCGCCTGCTTGCGCGCCCAGGCCCAGGCCTACTTCCTGGGACAGCGAGTTAGGCGTACAGATGAAAGTTGATACGGCGTAGAAGAGACGACCAACGGGAGTGCCATTGTCGTCCAGGCTGTCATTGGCAAAGGGTTCGACGAGCATTACCGAGCCACCCGGTTTGAGTGCTGCAAAGGCACGGCGAGCGGCACCCACCGGATCTCCCATGTCATGCAGGCAGTCGAAGTAACAGATCAGGTCGAACTCATTGTCGGGAAAGTCCTTGGCACTGGCCTCGAAGAATTGCACGCGGTCCCCCAGGCCTTCCTCCAGCGCATGTTGATTCGCCACATCAATGGAGGGCGCGTGGAAGTCAAACCCGAGGAATTTCGAGCTTGGGAAGGCCTTGGCCATGATTATTGATGAGGCGCCCCGACCGCAGCCGATATCCGCTACCTTGGCTCCCGCCTGCAGTTTTTCAACCACACCGCTAAGGGCCGGTAACCATTCGGCCACCAGATGAGCGCGGTAGCCTGGGCGGAAAAGGCGTTCGGTGCCGCTGAACATACAGGGGTGGTGATCGCCCCACGACAGCCCACCATCACCGCGCATCGCCGTGACTAACTTGTCTTTGTCGTGGAAAAGCGATGCTATGACTGACGCTCCTCCGGCTGCGTATACCGGCGAGTCTTCAATGGCCAACGCCATTGCTTGCTCCTGCGGTAAGCGAAAGCGTCCGTCCTGGTGCTCCATATAGCCCGCTGCTGCTTGGGCACTGAGCCACTCGCGTACCAGGCGGGGATTGCAGTTGGTCTTTCGTGCTAGCTCATCGGGTGTAATGAACTGACTGTCGGCCATGGCCCGGTACAGGCCCACTTCGTCACCAAGGATCAGGTTGGCCATTAGTGCGGCAGCACCCATATCGCTGATGAGTTTGCCCATGAACTGATTGAGTTTTGCTTCGTCCATGACGTGTTCTCCTATAATGAAGTCCAACGCTAACGGGGTTGCCACAACAGTCGGCAATCCCGGTCCTTTTGCTCGCGCAATCATTCAGTATAGTTCAGCGCGCCTGCCCCGAAGCCCGCTCACGCAGGGCTTTGCTGACCTGGGCCTGGATTTCATAGGCGGGCGCTTCCACAGCGTTGAAATCGCGCGAATAGCGTCTGGCAAACTCTGCCACGCCCCACTGTTGATACTGCTGCACATGGTGCAACTCGTGGGCCCAGAGGGCGACGTTGTCCTGGGCATCGGCTTCGTTGCGAAAGACAATGATGTCGATCAGGGTCACGGCGTTGACATCGGGGTTCTGCAACAGCGCGTTGGCGCTGTCCAGGGCTTGTTGGTCACCGACCTTGTAGCGCGCCGCGTCCAGTACCTGAAAGTCATAGTAAGACTCAAGCTGGGCACGGATATGCAGGGGGATCGGCAGGATGTTGTTGCTGGCGGCGCTGTCGCGGGCCTGTTGCAGGGCTGCTGCCAGGGTGCTGCTGGCGATACGACCGAGGTCGTCGAGCATGATTCCGGCCTGGCCAGGGTCGAAGGGCGAACAGATACAGCTGCCCAGGCAAACTTCATACTGACCCGTGGGGCAAGCGCCAAACGCATGAAACGGTGCGAGCAGGGCAACGCCAAGCAGCAGGTCAACGGCTTTCATGCAGGGCCCCGGCGAGAAACTCACGGGAGGCGTGGAGCACTTCTTGTTGGCTGGATTCATTGGCCAGCATGCGTGCGATCACCAGCGCCCCTACGCACTGGCTAAGCAGGGCCCAGGCCAGGTCCGGGTCTTGCAGGGTGTCGGCCCAGGCTTGTTGCAAGGTGCGCAACCAATGCTCGGCTTCCTCGCGCACGGGCAGCGGTGCCTGGGCGATTTCAGCGCCAAGGGCAGGGATGGCGCAGCCACCTTCGGCATTGTGCACATGGGCCAGGCTCAGGTAGTGGTCCAGGCAACGTTCTAGCCGCTGACGGTTCATCGGTTGCTGGGCCATGGGGCTTAGCGACAATTCACGGCGCACCACTTCGGTAAACAGATCGTCCTTGGACGGGAAATGATTGTAGAAGGCCCCGCCAGTCAAGCCAATAGCCTTCATCAGGCCCGCCACACCGGTAGCGTTGAAGCCCCCGCGCTTGGCCAAGGCCCCGCTGCTTTCCAGCAGTTTCTGCCGGGTTTGCTCTTTATGGTGGGTGGAGTAGCGCACGCCGATCTTCTCCGAATCAGTGGCTTGACGAAGGTTGAATCATAGCATAGCGTTCGTTTACTAAATGATCGTTTACCAATGGAGGCGATGAATGAGTCAGGGCAAGAAAGTGGTGTTGGTGGTGGGTGCCGGTGATGCAACCGGTGGTGCAATTGCCAAGCGCTTTGCCCGGGAAGGCTACATCGCCTGTGTCGCCCGGCGCAGCGCAGACAAATTGCAGCCACTGGTTGATAAGATTCAGGCAGAGGGCGGACAGGCCTATGGCTTTGCTTTCGATGCGCGCAAGGAAGAGGAGGTGGCAGCACTGGTCGAGCAGATTGAAAGCACCTTGGGGCCGATCGAGGCCTTTGTCTTCAATATTGGCGCCAATGTGCCCTGCAGCATTCTCGACGAGACGGCGCGAAAGTACTTCAAAATCTGGGAAATGGCTTGCTTCGCGGGCTTTCTCACCGGCCAGGCGGTGGCGCGGCGAATGGTTGCCCGTGAGCGCGGAACTATCCTGTTTACTGGTGCAACTGCCGGCTTGCGGGGTGCGGCTGGGTTTGCAGCATTCGCCGGCGCCAAGCATGGCATTCGTGCGCTGGCCCAGAGCATGGCGCGGGAGCTTGGCCCACGTAACATTCATGTCGCGCATGTGGTGGTGGACGGCGCCATCGACACGGCGTTTATCCGCGACAGTTTTCCAGAGCGCTATGCGCTGAAGGACCAGGACGGCATCCTCGATCCTGCGCATATTGCTGACAGCTATTGGTTCTTGCACGCCCAGCCGCGCGACGCCTGGACATTCGAGCTAGATCTGCGGCCCTGGATGGAACGCTGGTAACACTAACCACAACAATAAGGACACAGCGCAATGAGCAAAAGCGTAGAGTTTTTCTTTGATCTGGGTAGCCCGGCCAGCTACCTGGCCTGGACCCAACTGCCGGCGCTGTGCGCCAGCCACGATGCACAACTGGTGTATCGGCCGATGTTGCTGGGTGGGGTGTTTCAGGCAACTGGCAATGCGTCGCCGGCGATGGTACCGGCTAAGGCACGCTATGTGTTTGCCGACTTTCAACGGTTTGCCAAGCGCTATGGTGTGACCTTGGACTTTCCCCCGGGCTTTCCCATCAATACGCTGGGCCTGATGCGCGGGACCGTTGCCGTGCAACGCTATCAACCTGAACGCTTTGAGGCTTATCTGACAGCCCTGTTCCAGGCAATGTGGGTACGACAACGCAATGTCGCCGACCCGCATGTGCTGGCAGCGGTACTGCAAGAGGCAGGCTTGGATCCCGAGCAGTTCCAGGCTTGGTCAACTGAGCCCGAGGTCAAGGCAGCGCTCAAACAAGCCACCGATGCCGCTGTTGCCCGCGGTGTATTCGGCGCACCGACCTGCTTTGTGGGAGAACAGATGTTCTTTGGCCAGGACCGTCTGGAGTTTGTCGCCCAGGCACTGGGCTGAGGCGGTACAGCCAAGTGTAGTGGCGTTATTGTCGGAAACTGTATGGTCGACGTGGATCAGGACTCCGTTAGTGTCAGTGCAGCCAATAAAAAACTGGATGCCTGCCATGCTCAGTTCACTCGACCTGATCACCGCCTTCGTGCTGTTTGCCTTCGTCTCATCGATCACCCCTGGGCCCAACAACACCATGTTATTGGCTTCGGGGGTAAACTTTGGTGTGCGGCGCTCGATTCCGCACGCCATTGGGATCAGCGTCGGTTTCATGGTCATGGTGTTGGCAGTGGGTTTCGGCCTTGGCGAGGTGTTCAAGGCGTATCCGCCGATCTACACCGTACTGCGCTACGTGGGCGCGACCTATCTGCTTTATCTGGCCTGGAAAATCGCCACTTCCGGCCCGCTGTCGGTAAGCAACCCGCAGAGTCGCAAGCCATTGGGCTTTTGGGGGGCGGCGGCCTTCCAGTGGGTCAACCCTAAAGCATGGGTCATGGCAGTGGGGGCGATCACGACTTACACGCCGGCCCAGGGCTACGTCACCAATGTGATCGTGATTGCTGCGTTGTTTGCTCTGCTCAACCTGCCGAGTGTGTGCGTCTGGGTCATGTTTGGCAGTGCCTTGCGTACGGTACTGCAGAACCCGCGCTGGCTGATGCTGTTCAATTTGCTGATGGCAGCGCTATTGGTGATATCGCTTTACCCGCTGCTGTTTGTAGAATCGAGGTTTTCCTGAATGAGTACGCTGGCACATGCAGTTGAATCCCTGGTCCCACGACACAAGTGCCGGCTTTACCTTGCGCGGCTGGCGGTCACCTGCCAGCGGCAAACCGTTGCTGCATTTTCTCCACGGTAATGGCTTCTGCTGCCTGGCGTATCAGCCCATGCTGGCACGCTTGGCCGAGCATTTCGATTTGTGGTTGTGCGATGTCCAGGGCCATGGCGACAGCGATCATGGTGGCGTCTTCCAGGGTTGGAACCGTACTGCAGAACTGGCCATCGAGGCTTTCGAAGCCGGACGCGGCGACTATGGCGATGTACCGCGCTTCGCGGTCGGCCACAGCTTTGGTGGAGTATTGACCGCGCTGATGCTGGCGCAGCAGCCGCAGTTGTTCACGCGCGCGGTGTTGCTCGACCCCGTGCTGTTCAGCCGCTCGATGATGGGCATCATGGGGGCGGCGGCATTGGTTGGCCTGCACCGCCGCCATGCCTTGGCGCGCAAGGCCGCTACCCGGCGCAGTCATTGGCCGGATCGCACCGCCGCTCGCGCCTCGCTGGAGGGCAGAGGGATCTTCAAGGGCTGGAGCGAATCTGCGCTGCAAGCGTATATCGAGCATGCGATCGGCGACTGTGGCGAGGGCGTGGTACTTAAGTGCCGGCCCAGCCGCGAGGTGGAGATTTTCAGCTCGTTCCCGCGGCGGATGTGGGCGTCCTTGACCAAGGTTCAAACGCCGGTACTGGTGCTTTATGGCGAGCATACCTATCCCTTCGTGCCTCTATCCGTGCAGCGTTGGGCCCAGGAAAATCGACATGTCACGGCAGTTCAGGTAACCGGCGGTCATTGTTTCATGCAGGAAGATCCGGCAGGCAGCAGTGAGCGCGTCCAGGCTTTTTTGCTGCAACAGTAAGCGCGCGGCTTGCCCTTGTTGAGGTCAGGAAATATCGCTGGCCTCGAACCCGGTAGCAAGAAAATCCAGCAAACTGCGCACGCCCGGCAGCAACCCGCGGCGCGAGGCGAATACTGCGTGCACCACGCCACATTCCGGCGCCCAGTCGGGAGTGACCTTCACCAGTTTGCCACTGGCAAGTTCGTTTCTCACCACTACCAGCGGCACATGCACCACACCCACACCGGCCACTGCGGCCTGACGTAATACCAGCAGATCGTCAGTGACCAGCCGTGGCTGATAGCGCAGGCTGGCGTGTACCGCGTCAGGGCCCACCAATTCCCAGTGATAATCCCGTTGCGGCCTGCCCCAGTGCAGGCTTGGCAAGGCGCTGAGGTCTGCGGGCACCGGCCGGGCAGGCAATTGCTCGAGCAGCGTCGGTGCGGCCACAAGACATTGGGTGCTGTGGGCCAGGGTCTTCATGACCAGATCACTGCTTTCCAGCGGCGGAAAGCGCACGCGCAAGGCGATATCGATGCCTTCCTGAATCAGATCGACTTGGCGGTTGGTGCTTTCAATGTGCAGTTGCACCAAGGGGCACTGCACCATGAAACGGGCCAACATTTCGCCGACCCAAAAGTTCAGCAGCGCGGTTGGGCAACTCAGGCGCACGATGCCTTGGGGTTCTGCGCGATTGCGCTCGATGAGCTCGGCGGCGCCCTCGGCTTCTACCAGCATGGCCACGCAATGACGGTAATAGGCCTGGCCGATCTCGGTGACTGAAAAGTGTCGGGTTGAACGCTGAATCAGACGGACGCCGAGGCGCTCTTCCAGCCCGGCAATGCGCCGGCTGAGTTTGGATTTGGGCATGTCCAGGGCTCGGCCAGCAGGGGCAAAGCCGCCGTGATCGACTACCTGGGCAAAATAGTAAAGGTCGTTGAGGTCTTCCACCAGTGTTCTCCATATGGAACGCTGAAGTCAGTTTAACTGATCTACCGCCAATGTCGTCTCGCTCCTATTGTTATAGCCATACACGAGAGGAGACCATCTCATGAAAAAGATCCAAGGCGTCTACAGCAGTCCCAACCCGCATTGGGTCGGCGACGGCTTCCCGGTACGCAGTCTGTTTACCTACGACAACCTGGCCCAGCACATCAGCCCGTTCCTGTTGCTCGATTATGCCGGTCCCCATGATTTCACCCCGACCACGGCGCGTCGCGGTGTCGGCCAACACCCGCATCGCGGCTTCGAAACGGTGACCATTGTCTACGAGGGCGAGCTGGAACACCGGGACTCCACGGGTGCCGGTGGCCTGATCGGGCCAGGCGATGTGCAATGGATGACGGCGGCCAACGGCATCCTCCACGAAGAGTTTCACTCCCCGGCGTTCGCCGCCAAGGGCGGTACGCTGGAGATGGTGCAACTGTGGGTCAACTTGCCGGCCAAGGACAAATCGGCACCTGCCGGTTATCAGACCCTGTTGAGCCGTGACATTCCCGTGGTGCCCCTGGGTGCCGGTAGCGGCAGCTTGCGGGTTATCGCCGGTGAGTACCGTGGTCATCGTGGCCCGGCGCAGACCTTTACCCCGATGGATGTCTGGGACATGCAGCTCAAGGCTGGCGCGCACATCCGCTTGCCCAGTGCCGCAGGACGCAGCACTGCGTTGGTGGTTCTGCGCGGCAAGGTCCTGGTCAATGGCGAACGCGCAGTAGGTCCGGCGCAGTTGGTGCTGTTCGACCGCGCCGGCGACGAGGTGCTGCTCGACGCGCAGACCGATGCATTGGTGTTGCTGCTCAGCGGTGAACCACTGGATGAACCCATCGTGGGTTATGGCCCGTTCGTAATGAACAGCGAAGCAGAGATTGCCGAAGCATTCGAAGACTTTCGCGCCGGTCGTTTTGGCCAGATGAGTGGGCCAAGCGGATCTCGCCACGACAACTAGTATCAATAACCCGAAGGCTATCCCTCGGGTGGCCTTCGATACTGGCTGCAGGCACAACCTGCAGCCAACCCTCAAGGAGAATGTGTCATGAGTACATTTGCCAACGTTGCCAATTTCAATGGCCAGGTCCCGCGTATCGATCCTGATAACGCCGCAATGCTGCTGATCGACCACCAGAGCGGGCTGTTCCAGACGGTCAAGGACATGCCGATGACCGAGCTGCGCGCCAACGCCATCACCCTGGCCAAGGTCGCAAGCCTGGCCAAGATTCCGGTGATTACCACTGCTTCCGTGCCACAAGGCCCGAACGGTCCGCTGATTCCGGAAATTCACGAAGCTGCGCCACATGCCAAGTACGTCGCTCGTAAAGGTGAAATCAACGCCTGGGACAATGAAGAGTTCGTCAAAGCGGTTGAGGCCACGGGCAAGAAGCAATTGATCATTGCCGGCACCATCACCAGCGTGTGCATGGCCTTCCCGAGCATCAGCGCGGTCAATGCCGGCTACCAGGTTTTTGCTGTGATCGACGCCAGCGGCACCTATTCGAAGATGGCCCAGGAAGTCACCCTGGCGCGCGTCATGCAGGCCGGTGTGGTACCGATGGACACCGCTGCCGTTTGCTCGGAAATACAGCGCACTTGGAACCGTCCGGACGCGCAACAGTGGGCCGAGGCCTACAGCGCCGTGTTCCCGCACTACCAATTGTTGATCGAGAGCTACCTCAAGGCGCAACAGGTAATTAAAGAGAACGAACAGCTCGATTCCGCACGCTGATCCCTGAGGTCGGTGTCGAAGACGCCGGCCTACCCACACTAGGAGTAAGACCATGAGCAAACCTTACGTTCGTCTGGACAAGAACAACGCTGCTGTGCTGCTGGTGGATCACCAGACCGGGCTGCTTTCTCTGGTGCGCGACATTGATCCTGACAAGTTCAAGAACAACGTATTGGCCGTGGGCGATCTGGCCAAGTATTTCAACCTGCCAACTATTCTGACCACCAGCTTTGAAACCGGTCCTAATGGTCCTTTGGTACCGGAGCTCAAGGAGCAGTTCCCAGAAGCGCCGTACATTGCGCGCCCCGGCCAGATCAATGCCTGGGACAACGAAGATTTCGTCAAGGCAGTGAAGGCTACCGGCAAGAAGCAACTGATCATTGCAGGCGTGGTTACTGAAGTGTGCGTGGCATTTCCGGCGTTGTCGGCACTGGCCGAGGGCTTTGATGTGTTCGTGGTTACCGATGCATCCGGTACCTTCAATGCCCTGACCCGCGATTCGGCGTGGGATCGCATGTCCCAGGCCGGCGCCCAATTGATGACCTGGTTCGGCTTGGCTTGCGAGCTGCATCGCGACTGGCGCAACGATGTCGAAGGCCTTGGCACCCTGTTCTCCAACCACATCCCTGACTACCGTAACCTGATCACCAGCTACAACACCCTCACCAACGGCAAATAGGGTCGTTGGTCAATCGGCGGCTGGGCGCTCACGCTGCCCGGCTGTCGTCTTTTCTGGTGCCTGCTCAGGGGCGTCACCGTTGGCAGCAATGTCCTTGTATTCCTGCAGCAGGCGCTTCAATTGATGCGTATCCAGGTCGTCGAGGTTGAGCATGGCGTTGTGTGCAACCTTGGTTCTTTGAAACATCATCGCTGGTGCTGGCGTCGCATCGGCGAGTCAGGCGATGATCTGGCTATGAGCCCATTCCCGGCAAAGTACGGTTACCGGCGCAGTGTGCGTGCGCAAGGCGTACTGACAATCTGGCTGAGCTATCAGCCGCCTTTTCATTGGCCGTCGTTGCTGGGGTTTCTGACTGCCCGCTGTATCGGTGGTATCGAAACCGTGGCCAACGGTGTGTACACCCGCACCGCTGTGCTCGGTGGCAGGCATGTGCTGGTTCAGGTGCGCGCCGGACGCGGCCACCATCTGATCTTGACTGTTCGCGGTCTGCCCCCAGCGGCGTTGCCTGGTTTAGTCGCCAAGGTACGGCGGGTTTTTGCCCTGAATGCGCAACCGGTCGAGGTAGAAGCCCAACTGGGGCGCGATCCATTGATGGCCAGGCTCATCGCGGCGCGACCAGGCTTGCGGGTGCCGCAGGGATGGGACGGCTTCGAGCAGGCTATGCGCACGGTGCTTGGCCAGCAAATCAGTGTTGCCGGGGCCATGACCCTCGCCGGACGGCTGGTGGCCCGTTATGGCCAGGCACTATCGCTGCCGCTTCATGTTCCTGACACCGGGCTTACCCATGTTTTCCCGCAACCCACTGCAATCGTCGAGCAAGACTTGAGTGGTCTCGGTATGCCGCGGTCGCGTGCCGCGACGTTGTCGACTGTAGCCCGGGCTGTGCTGGATGAGCCGCAGTTGTTGCAACCAGGTGCAGACCTGGATCAGTGCCTGCGCCGCTTGTGTCAGCTACGTGGTATCGGCCCTTGGAGTGCCCAGTACCTGGCGCTGCGTCAGCTAGGCGCAGCCGATGCCTTGCCGTTGGGGGACGTCGCCTTGGTTAAAGCATTGCGCCTGCTGGAGGGCCAGGATGCGCAGTTGGCTGACCGATCCCAGGCCTGGAGCCCGTGGCGCGCTTACGCTGCCCAGCACTTATGGGCCTCGTTGAGCTGAATCAGCTGGACTGGCGCCATTTCACCTCGGTGATGCCATAACGTTCTGCCATCGGTTTGCTGACTTTATTGACTTTCTCACGACCGAAGCGACCGATTCGACCAACCCCGGCATCGCAGCAAGCCCAATGCCAGGCTTCGGCGCTGTCCATCATTTCGGCGCGGATGATGAAGGACTTGGGCTCACCGTGCTGTACATAGTCGATGATGAAATATTTGCCGTTGTTCATGGGCCTTTAACGTTCCTTTCCAAGCAGTGACGAGAAAATCCATTCAATGCCTTTAGTGAGTCCCGCAAGGCTGGAAAAATTCCATTTGTTTTGGCTCTAGTGCGAGCCTTTGATTGTCAGGTGCCGAGCATCGCGCTCGAACACCACTTGTTCCAGGCGATGGGCGATACCGCACGCCAGGGAATCGTACGCGGGAATGACTTTTTCTTCTGCCGAGAGGCAATGGAAGATATCCAGTTTACGTTCGGCGTGACTGGTCTCCAGTTCGAAGATGCGCACATAGCGCTCCAGATCGTTATTCAGGCTGGAAAGGTATTCACGCAGGCGCGAATGGTCTACGGCACTCTGGCTGAAGTGCCAGGTCATGGGGTGGATCAGAAAGCGCGAGTGGGGCGCTGCGATGCGCTCGGCCGCGGCCAGGTACATAATGATTCCCATTGACTCGATATTGCCGGCATTCACTGAGCGCACCGGCACTGGCAAGGACTTTAAAAAGCTGTAGATCGAGAAACCGAAGTTGGTACTTCCACCTGTGGTCGACAAAAACAGCAGCAACGATGTAGCCCCTTCATCCAGGGCTTGCAGGCATCGGTCGCGAAAGCGTTCGGTGGTGTCCTGATCGATCTGGCAATGAAAGTGGATCACCTGTTGGCTCATTGCATTGGCCTCAGGACCGACGCACATTGTGTGCGCCGGTCTTTTCTCCGTTAGCTACGGCCGCCACCACTTGGCTTGCGGGTGTGGTCTTTGTCCATTTCAGGTTTGCGGGTTTGACCCCCAGACTGGCCACCGGAAGCCTGGCCGCCTTTCTTACCGGCGTCGGAGGCTTTCTGTTTGTCGTTGGCGAAATTCCCGGGATTCGAAGTGTCTTTGTTAGCCATGATTCTCTTCCTCTTCTGGATATTCGCAGGGCGTATGCCCTACACAAGGTGGGAGACAGGCGAGGAGGGCAAAGTTTGAAAAATCTGCAGCGCGCAGGACGAACGGTC
This sequence comes from Pseudomonas arcuscaelestis, assembly GCF_016881005.1. Taxonomy (GTDB): domain Bacteria; phylum Pseudomonadota; class Gammaproteobacteria; order Pseudomonadales; family Pseudomonadaceae; genus Aquipseudomonas; species Aquipseudomonas arcuscaelestis. The sequence goes on from NZ_JACOPV010000003.1 coordinate 242,096, forward strand.
GCAAGCTGCCGTCTATCTGCACGTTGTGCTTTTGCTTTGAACTTGGCGACAGCGGTGAGGCTCCTCTGTAAACCGCATGCCGATTGTCGCGCTGCATGGAGTAAACGGCGGGGCATGAGGATTTTCAATTGGTAGCGAAGGCTCGCTCGGTAGTTACTGTCGGTCGAGCCCTCCGAGATGAGGATCGAAACATGTCTTTGATTGGCGTTTCCAACCTGGAATTGCGCCTGCTCATTGAACAGGCGTTTTTACCTGACCGTTGCGTCGTGTCTTGCACCGATAACGAACACCTGACTATCCAACTGGGGCAGGGCGACAGTCTCACCGATTGCATTATCGTCAGCGGGGTGCGGGTACACAGTCTCACCAGCTGCCAGGAACTGGCCGCATTGGTTGCTCAAGTGCGCGAGGAACAACGCCTGGGGCGTAGCCCGGATCGGGCCAGGCCCCAGGGTGTCTTCTGACTCAATGCTTTCGCCCGGTTCAGCCAAGCGTAGCCGGGCGAAGATATTCAGGTCCCAGTACGTTGAACCAGAACAGGATCATCGAAACCAGAATGGTCACCAGCACCAACAGTCCTACAGCCCAGACGCTGGTCGAGTACAACAAGCCGGCTTCCTTGCGCAGACGCAGGAATGTAGGCAAGCCCACGTACAGCAGGAATGTTGCATAAGCCGAGGCGGTGAGTAACATGATCAGCGCCAACCAACGCCCCGGGTACAGGCCGGCAACACCGGCGACGAAATAGGGCGTAGCGGTGTAGGCGGCAAAACCTATGCACTGGTTGAGGGAGGGCCGCGCATCGAACGTGCGCGACATCCAGCGAATGAACACGCCCATCAACGCCACGCCCAGCACGCTGACGGCGTAGAGCAACACGCCGAGTTCGGCGGCGCTGGCGACGCTCAGGCGTACTCTTTCCGTGTCCACCAGGCTCCAGCCGACGCTGGTGGTGCCGATGAACAGGCACAAGGCGGGAATCAATGCCATCAACAGCAGATGCGGTAAATAGTGACGGGGGTGCAGTTCTTCTTCCTGGCGGATTTGCATCCAGGCATCGTCGGGGTGGGTAAAGAGTTGGACCAGATGCGAACTCATGGTGACCTCCGGGTGCAGGGTGATAAACACATGTCCCTGTCTTATGGAGGCTTGCGCAACGCCGGGGTTTCATTTTTTTGAACCATCCCTGGCGCCGCTGAGTCACTGACATGTGACGACCACAACCCAAGGAGTCAATTGCCATGAATGAGCAAACCTGTGCCTGCCCTGGCTGCAACTGCAGCGTTGGCGATCATCCGGTAATGAGGGAAGACAAGGCGTATTGCTGTCAGGCCTGTGCCGAGCATCACCCATCTGGTAAACCCTGCAACAGCAGCGGCTGTGGTTGCGCGGGCGAAGCAACTTCGCCGCGCGACCCGGCCTGATTTCAGGCCACATCCATCAGCACGATCTCGCTGTCCTGCAGGGCCGTAACCCTGAGTACCTGCTCATCTTCAATGGCAACGCCGTCGCGGGCTTCGGCCCGCAGGCCATTGACTTCAATCAGGCCCTTGGCAGGCACCAGATAACCGCGCCGACCGCTATCGAACCGATACTCGGCGCTTTCCCCTGCGTGCAGGGTAGCCGCAACCAGACGGGCATCGGCGCGAATACGCAGGCTGTCTTCATCTGCATCACGACCACTGGCCAGGGTTACGAAACCTTCGCCACGCTCACCTTTGGGGAAAGGTCTGGTACCCCATGAGGGCGCCTGGCCCACGCGCTCGGGAACGATCCAGATTTGGAAGATGCGCGTGTCTACCTTCTCCAGGTTGTATTCACTGTGGGTGATACCGGTGCCGGCACTCATGACTTGAACGTCACCGGCTTCGGTGCGGCCCTTGTTGCCCAGATTGTCCTGGTGACTGATGGCACCTTCGCGCACATAGGTGATGATCTCCATGTCGCGGTGTGGGTGCGGTGGGAAGCCGCTACCGGCTGCAATAAGGTCGTCATTCCAGACCCGCAAGTTGCCCCAGTGCATGCGTTGTGGGTCGTAGTACTGGGCAAAGGAAAAATGATGGTGGGCGTCGAGCCAGCCGTGGTTGGCGTGGCCAAGGCTCTTGAATGGGCGCAGTTGCAGCATGATTGGCTCTCCGGGTAAGGCGGTTGATGGAGTAATCATTACCGAATCTATTATCGAAAATAAGCGTAAATTTTGGCTTTAAATAATCTGATTATTCGATAGTAAAGCTGGGGTAATTTATGCGCTTCATCGTCTAATTCACTGATCTTCAAGCATTCAGCTGGTGATTTGCGTCGGTTGGAGCGAACATGTGCCCAGGTTATTTTTTGTTGGAGTCGGTGTGTCTGAAGAGCGTCCAAAGCTACCCCTGGAGTTGACTGCGCCTGCGCAAATGCCCTGGATCAGGCGCCTGGTGGCGCGCATGCTTGGCCGTGCTTTGAGTCGCTTGCAGGCTCAGCATCGTGACTCATGGTTTCAAGGCCATGCCAGCGGGCAACGGACCGGGCATGCTGATGGCCTACGGGAAGGTTACGAGGAAGGGCGGGTCGACGGTTATGAAGCCGGGCGCCAGGTTCTGGTGATTCGCGATAGCCGTGCGCCGGGGCATGCTGTACCGGGGCAGGACGATTATCTGTTTGACGATTGGCGCCTGCCCCTGACTCCTGAACTAAAAAAGCGTTTCAAGACGGACGTCGCCCTGCGCCTACCTGCGCATGCCCAGCCAAGTGCAGCGCAATGGAAGATGATCTTCAGCGATACACCGTCCACTTGCGTGATCGCAGGCGCCGGGGCGGGCAAGTCTACCTCGCTGGTGTTGCGCATCCTGCTGTTGCGCCATTACCTGGGCTATGAGCTGGACGCCATGACCGTGGTGACCTTCACCCGTGAGTCTCGCAAGGACTTCATCGCCCGACTGCGTCAGGTATTTGCCTTGTGGCAAATCGATCTTGGCCCGGTCCAGGCCCGCGAGCTGGTGCGCACCTTCCACTCGCGCATCCTGCCGCTGGTCCGAAGCTTGCCAGGATTCAGCCAGGTGCGGGCGTTCGAGACCCTGGGCAACGAAATGCCAGGAGGCAGTGAAGCCAACGCAGAAAGCAATCCATTCGACCTGCGTATCAACGACGCCCAGCGCCAGCAACTGAACCTGTGTTATCGCGACCTGCTCAAAGACAACCCGCGCTTTGCCGAACTGATAGCGAGCATGCGTCGCGAGGCATTGCAGTTGAAGGCACTGGACCGCGATCATCCCGATGTGCAGAAGCGCGTGGCGGTAACGCAATTGTCAGCCAGCCGCGACGAAGAACTCTGCGATACCCTCGAGGATCTCTGGTTTGCAGCCGGGGCTTGGCCGATCAAGGGTATTGAGCCGTGCCGCGAAACGGTCGAAATCAATGGTAGCCGCTTCCATTTCCATGGCCACATCGCCGAGTTGGACGCCTGGGTTGTGCTCGGTTTCGACCCCGCTGAAAACCAGCAGTACAAGCGCCCAGGCGCCAAGCTTCCGGTGTGGGCGGAGTGGGTAATAAAGCGCACCTTGTTTCAAGCTTTCTGCAATAAGCCTGTGATTTGGTTGGAAAACTATGCTGCAGCGAAGCGTCTGACATCATCGCTGGCCGGTGATGCCGTGGCCGGTCCGGGCTTTGATTACAAGGTCAAGGGTGAGCTGTCGGCAGCGCCGCTACTTGATGCCTTTGTGGGGGCTGCGGGTTTTATCGAGAACCTGGGGCTTGAGGTGAGCAAGGCGGTGGCGGCGATGAGCTTTCCGGCAGGTGATACCGATGCCGCGTTCTTTGAAGCCCTGAGTCTTTACTGGCGGGCGCTGGAGGCGCACCTACTGGGGCAGTCGCCACCGGTCATGAGCTACAACCGCATGTTCGCCTTGTTCGCGGAGAACAACCCGGAAAATCTACGCTTGCTGCCTGACCCGTTGTTGCGACCACTGGCGCACCTGATGATTGATGAGTTCCAGGATGTTTCTCCGCAGATCGTCTCTTGGCTTCGAGCGTGTTTGCGCGAGATCCGCCGCCGAGGCCCGGCGCTGCACGTAGGGCGCGTGGCTCAGCATTCCTCGCTGCTGTGTGTGGGTGATGACTGGCAGTCGATCTATGGCTGGCGTGGTAGTTCGCCCAAGTTCTTCATGGAGTTCAGCAAGGAGTTCGCCTCGCCGAGCAGTACTCGGGTCATGCTTGCCGATAACTACCGCAGTCACCAACACATCATCGATGCGGCCGAACATATTGTTAAGTCGGCTCCGGCGATTACCGGTAAAAAGGCCAAGTCTTGTGGCCCTGCTGCTGAGGAACCGCTGCCGGTGAAAGTGCTGGATCGTGACGAAGGCGCACTGGCTCAAACGTTGATGGAACACTATCGACGTGGTGAGACGGTGATGATGTTGTTTCGAAAAAGTAGTGATAAGTCATTGATATCAGAGCATATACAACCGCTAATCAATCATGAGGCGGGGTTGCCGAGCGAGCAGCGGCGGTTCCGGCAGTTGACGTATCACAGTGCCAAGGGCTTGCAGGCGGATGCGGTGTTCATGCTTGGTGATTGCCAGCATTTGACCAGTTCGCCCTACAAGAATCAGGTTTATCGCCAGGCAGGATTGGGGCGTGCTGGTGATGCGCTGGCGTTCGATAGTGCCCAGAAGGATGAAGTGCTGCGTTTGGCCTATGTCGCCATTACGCGGGCGGCAAAGCACTGCTATTGGTATGTGGAAAAACCCTCCGGCGATACAGCCAATTTGCCACGGGCTTCGAGCCAGGTGGATGGGCGCAAGGCGTTTTTCGAGGATGGTCGGGAAGCGCAGGGCTGAAAGCTATACCGCCCGCTAAGGCTTAAGGCTGCAGTACGGTCGATCACGGACTTGCCCCGCGATCGGCTGTACTGGCACAAACCTACTTAGCCACTGCAATCAGGCTTTCAACGCAGCATCCGGGGTCACCGCGGGCACCGGCTTGCCAATCGCTTTTTCGACGCGCAGCGCCGCTGGCGGGTCATCGGCAAAGGGCATCAAGCTGACCTGGTCGTCTACCTCCGGGCTGTGCCCGCGCAGGCAGGCACTGGTAACCCAGTAGAAGAACAGCACTCCCGTCAGGCAATAAACCGCATACAGCCACTGATCCATTAGCGTGCCCCTCAGGCCATGCTGGCGTTGGACAAGGCCAGCTTTTCATCCGCCACTCGCACCGTGCGCCAGGTGTTGTAGGCCATCAGCAACATGCCGGTAAGAAACAGCACGCCGCCAATGAAGCGCACCAGGAAGCCTGGGTGACTGGCAACCAAGGCTTCGACGAAGGAATAGGTGAGCGTGCCGTCTTCGTTGGTGGCACGCCACATCAGGCCTTGGGCGATGCCGTTGACCCACATCGATGCGATGTACAGCACGGTGCCAATGGTTGCGAGCCAGAAATGCGCGTTGATCATGCCGATGCTGTGCATCTGCTCACGGCCGAAGACTTTCGGGATCATGTGGTAGAGCGAGCCAAAGGTAATCATCGCCACCCAGCCCAAGGCGCCGGCGTGTACGTGGCCGATGGTCCAGTCGGTGTAGTGGGACAGGGCGTTGACGGTCTTGATCGCCATCATCGGGCCCTCAAAGGTCGACATGCCGTAGAACGCCAGGGACAACACCAGAAAACGCAGGATCGGATCGGTGCGCAGCTTATGCCAGGCCCCCGAGAGGGTCATCATGCCATTGATCATGCCGCCCCAGCTCGGCGCCAGGAGAATCAGCGACATGGCCATGCCCAGCGATTGGGCCCAGTCGGGCAGGGCGGTGTAGTGCAGGTGGTGAGGGCCTGCCCAGATGTACAGGGTGATCAGCGCCCAGAAGTGCACGATCGACAGGCGATAGGAATACACCGGCCGCCCGACCTGCTTGGGGACGAAGTAATACATCATGCCCAGGAAACCAGTGGTGAGGAAAAAGCCCACGGCGTTATGCCCGTACCACCACTGGACCATGGCGTCAGTGGCACCGGAGTAGACCGGGTAGGACTTGAACCAACTGACCGGAATCGACAGGTGATTGACCACGTGCAACATGGCGATGACCACAATAAAGGCGCCGAAGAACCAGTTGCCCACATAAATGTGCTTGACCTTGCGCCGCATGAGCGTGGCGAAGAAAACCACGGCATAGACGACCCAGACGATAGCCATCCATACCGCCCCGGTGAACTCTATTTCCGCGTATTCCTTGGTGGTGGTCAGGCCCAGCGGCAGGCTGATCAACATAATCAAAATGGTTGCCTGCCAACCCCAGAATGTGAAGGCTGCCAGTTTGTCGCTGTACAGCCGCACTTGGCAGGTGCGTTGTACCGCGTAGTAGCTGGCGGCAAATTGCGCGCTACCGGCAAAGCCGAAAATCACCAGGCTGGTGTGCAGCGGGCGCAAGCGGCCGAAGCTGGTCCAGGGCAATTCGAGGTTGAGTTGCGGCCACACCAGTTGCGAGGCGATCCAGACGCCCATCGCCATGCCGACGACTCCCCAGAACACCGTCATGACGACGAATTGCCGGACCACCTTGTAGTTATAGGCTTGGGCCTGTTGATGTGTGCTCATGGCTAGTTTCCACAGTTCCTGTAAGGCTCGTCTTGCCTAGAGGGGGCAAGACATCGGCGCAGACTGTAGGAAGCTGCCGTATTTCAAAACAGACTCAGAAACACGGCAGAAAACCGGATCAGATAAAGATCCCGTATTTGCTGGGTATAAGCCCTACTGATACGCACCGCATGCGACAAAATATCTCTGTGCTGTAGGAAATGCCCTCTAGCGAAGTGGCTTTATGCCGCATCCCCAAGTCAGTGGAATTACCTTGACATCACCTTTGGCCCGCCCGCAGAATTTCCACAAACTTTGCGCGCAAAGTATTGGCAAGGATCGCAACGGCCTGTCAGTGATGTGCGCTTAGACAAGAAGCCAATCCGCCATCGAACGTGTGCGACGGCGCTTACACGCCGAAATAAGCACCGTCGCTGCCGCGGGACACTATAAGAACGATGGGAGCAACAGATGAAGCTTTCCAAGGAACTCGTCACTCAGGCAAAAGCGACATTCGGGACACCGACGTACCTCTACGATGAAGCGGTGCTACGCAGCAGCTTCAACGAATTGCGGAACGCATTGCCGGAGTGCGTGGATATCTTCTATGCATTGAAGGTCAACCCGAACCTGTCCTTGGTGAAGTTGATCCGTTCATACGGTGGCAACACCGAAGTGTGCTCGCTGGCAGAGCTGGAAATTGCGCTCAAGGCGGGTGTGGCGCCGCAGGACATCATTCTGCTCGGCCCTTACAAAAAACCCGAGGAACATCGCCGGGCTCTGGAAGTAGGGGTGTTCGCCATCGTTGTCGAGTCTGAAAGCGAGCTGCGCAAGCTCTCGACCCTGGCTGGGGAGCTGGGTTGTGAGGCGCCAGTGGCTATTCGCATCAATCCAAATTTCTCGGCGGCAGGTTCGCCCTGGAAGATGGGCGGGCGGCCCACCCACTTTGGCATCCAGGAAGACACGGCGGTGGCCAACTTTGGCGACTATGTGGCGATGCCCAATATCAAGATCAAAGGCATTCACGTCTACAACGGCACCAAGATTCTCGACGCCCAGTCGGTGTATGACAACTCGGCGTACATCCTCGACCTGTTTCGTAGCCTCTCGTTGCGCTATCAGTTGGACATGCGCATGGTCGATGTGGGGGGCGGTCTGGGGATCAAGTACTACGAAAATGAAACAGAACTCGATGTCGCGCATCTTAAACAGCTGATTGCACCGTTGTTCAATGCCTTCCATCACGAATTTCCGCGTACCCGGATCATCCTTGAATCGGGCCGTTTCATCGCTGGCAAATGCGGGTCATTGCTGGTCACCGTCGACAATATCAAGGACAACCACGGCAAGGTCTTTGCTGTAACCGATGGTGGAACCAACTGCCATGGTGCTGCAGCAGGCAGCGGGCAGGTACTCAAGCGCAACTTCCGCATTGTCAAAGCCTCGGGCCACACCGGCGCGCCGTTGTCCACCTACCATATCTCCGGACCGCTCTGTAGCCCCGATGACCTGTTGGGGCGCGATGTTCAGTTGGAGACCCTGCAAGAGGGAGATCTGCTGATCGTGACCGCTTCGGGTGCGTATGGGCCAACCGCGTCGCCCACGCTGTTTCACAGCCATGGTCATCCGGCCGAAGTGGTAGTCAGCCACAACCAGCTGTTTCTTGCTCGGGCGCGGCAGACCGCCCTGGATATTCGTGACAGCCATACCGATGTCCCCCTGCAAGCAATGCTGCGTCCAGCCCCTGATGCTGAACCGGCGGTTGACACGCAGCTGGCCACCCAGCGTCAGCTCGGCGACATTTTACGCGTGGTGTTGAAACTGCCGGACCATACCGTCATCAACAGCGACTCTCATTTGCGTGACGACCTGGGTCTGGACTCGCTGACCTCCATGGAGCTGCTGATCAGCCTGGAGGACGAAATCGAAGGATTCTTTGTCAATCCGGACACCATCGTCCCGGGGCACTTCAACACCGTAGCGACCTTGGCCGGTTATATCGATGCGCATCGACAGACTCGCTCAGCGCCGCGATCCACGGGGGTGGTCGAGGTGCAACATGAAAGCGCCTGAAGTGCTTCTGCAACATGTATTGGAGACGCGCAACGGCTTGCATCCAGACAAGGCTGCGATCATCTACGCCGATGAGACCTACACCTACGCGCAATTGGACGACGCCAGCGCGCGCCTGGCTGCCGGCCTGCAGGTCAACGGCTTGCAGCGCCAGGAGCGGGTGGTGGTGTGCCTGGGTAACCGGGTAGAAACCGTCTGTGCATTCTGGGGCATCCTCAAGGCTGGCGGCGTGGTGGTGAATGTTGGCCTTGAGACCCCGGCGGACAGTCTCGAGTATATTCTTCGCGACGCCGAGGCCTCGGTGCTGATCACCACCACCGAGAAAATCGGCAGCTTGGGAAATCGTATTGCCGAGTTGGGACACCTGAATTCGATCGTGTTGCTCGATGGCGAGGCCGACTCAACACACGCCCAAACCTTCGAAAGCCTGCTCGGCCAGGGTGCGGGTATACCGTTGCCCTGCGGTAATCTTGATCTGGACCTTGCCGCGATTATCTATACCTCAGGGTCTACCGGCGCACCCAAGGGGGTGATGCTGACCCATCGCAACATGCTTGCTGCGTTGAACTCATTGAACACCTACCTTGGCTACAACGAGAGCGACAACGTGCTGTGTTCGCTGCCGCTGTCCTTCGACTACGGCTTGTACCAGATGATCATGGCCATTGGCGCCGGAGCCACTCTGGTGCTGGAAAAGGAATTCACCTGGCCGATTTTCCTGATTCGCAAGATCCGCCAGTACCAAGTCACCGTGATTCCATTCGTGCCCACCATGCTCATGCTGTTGCATGAATACGCGCACAAACGCGAGGCGGTGTTTGCTGATGTACGCATGGTCACCAACACCGGTGCAGCGCTCAAGGCGCCGCATATCGCCCAGATGAAAGCGCTGTTTCCCCAGGCGCAGATTTACTCGATGTACGGTTTGACCGAATGTAAGCGCTGTACCTACTTGCCACCGGAGGACATCGACACCAAGCCCGGCAGCGTCGGTATCGCCATTCCCAACACCGAATTGTGGCTGGTGGACGACGAGGACCGGCGCATTGATGAGCCCCATCAGGTTGGCCAGTTGGTGATTCGCGGGGCTACGGTCATGGCTGGCTATTGGCGCAATCCCACCGCAACCGCATTGAAACTCAAGCCTGGGCGCTACCCCGGAGAGAGCGTGCTGTATACCGGCGACTACTGCAGCCTCGACGAGGACGGCTACTTGTATTTTCGCGGACGTATGGACCACATGATCAAGTCCCGGGGCATGAAGGTCAGTCCTAATGAGGTGGAAGGCTTCCTCTATGCCATTGACGGGGTGGAGGCCGCTGCAGTGGTCAGCGTCGAGCATGCTGGCGTCGGTGAAGGGCTTTGCGCGTTCGTTACCCTTGGCCAGGATGTGAGCCTTAGTACCGAGCAGTTGTTCGAACGCTGCAGGCTAGGCCTGGAGGCGCACAAGGTACCGTTGTGCATCAGTATTGAAATCAGCCTGCCACGTACTGCCAATGGCAAAGTCGATTTGCTGCAGTTGCAACAGTCGGCACGCAATGCCTCGCTGGCGGTGCCCGGATGAAGCTGGGGCAGTCAGGTCGTGACCAGTCATTGGACGTCAACGGCAGCCATTTTGCCTTGCGTACCTGGGGCAAAGAGGGTAACCACCCGGTGCTCGCCCTGCACGGCTGGCTGGACAACGCGGCCTCGTTTGAACGCATTGCACCCTGGTTGCGCGACTGCTTTGTGGTCGCGCCGGACATGGCCGGGCACGGACGTTCTGATCACCGTCGGGCCGACAGTGGCTATTACCTGTGGGAGCACGCCGATGATATGAACGCGCTGATCGAGTGCCTGGGCTGGAAGCGTTTTTCAGTGCTCGGTCATTCCATGGGCAGTGGCGTAGCATCGATTCTTGCCGCCATGAACCGCGCCATCACCAGCGTGGTATTTATCGAAGGCATGGGCGCGCCGTTTGCGCTCGATGACGGCAGCACCGTTGAGCACCTGCGCAAGTCCCAGCGTTTGCTGCGATTGGCCCTGCGCACGCGCATGCATGGCTTCAGCGGGCCTGAAGAGGCTCAGTTCAGCAGCCTGGAGATGGCGATCAAGGAGCGGCAGAACAGTGTCTCTGGCAATCTGAGTAGCGAAGGTGCACGGTTGCTGGCCCAGCGTGACTTACTCAATCTTGGTCATGGCTTTCGCTGGCGGCATGACCCACGTCTGGTACTGCCCGAACTGATGCAACTGACCGAAGGCCAGGCCTGCGAGTTCTTGCAGCAAATCAGTTGCCCCCTGCACTTGTTGCTCGGGCGCCAGGGATTGTTTGCCGACGCTAAGTTTGACAAGCGCAAACACGCGTTACCTGCGCACACCCAGGTTCACTGGCACGAGGGCGGCCATCACTTCCATCTGGATGTACCAACACCGGAGTTGATCGCCCAGCTCAGCGCTGCCTTGGGGCAGGGTGAGTCAGGATCGCAGCAACGCTTAGTCAATCAGTAATGGAGTACACCCGTGAAAGAGTTCTGGATAGCACCGTCGATATTGGCGGCCGATTTCGCCCGGCTGGGCGAGGAAGCCGAACAGGTACTGGCAGCCGGTGCCGACGTCATCCACATCGATGTGATGGATAACCACTATGTGCCCAACCTGACGATGGGCCCGCAGTTTTGCAAGGCGTTGCGCAGTCACGGCATTAGCGCACCGATCGATGTGCACCTGATGGTCACACCGGTAGACAGCATGATCCAGGCGTTCGCCGAGGCTGGCGCCGACTACATTTCAATTCATCCCGAGGCGACCCTGCACCTGGATCGCTCGGTACAGTTGATCAAGGACCTGGGCTGCAAGGCCGGCCTGGTGTTCAACCCGGCAACGACCCTGGACGCCGCGCAGTACCTGCTGGATCGGCTCGATCTGATCTTGCTGATGTCGGTCAATCCCGGGTTTGGTGGTCAGCGCTTCATTCCCCAGGTGTTGCCCAAGATTGCCGCAGCGCGCAAGCTGATTGACCAGAGTGGCCGCAGTATTCGCCTGGAGGTGGATGGCGGCGTCAACCTGGAAACCATCGGTCAGGTTGCTGCAGCGGGCGCGGACATGTTCGTTGCCGGAACAGCGATATTCGCCCAGCATGACTACCGCAGTACGATCTCGGCCTTGCGCGGCAAAATTGCCGATGCCGTTACCGACCGCCACCAATAAAAAAGCGCACATACCCATGATTCTCGCGAATCCAGCATGAGTTATCTGTCCTTGCACAATAAAATTGAAATCGCCTTGCAGTCGTTCAGTCGAGCCGAGGGAGACGGGCATGCTTGACCCGACCTTCGACTTTGACAAGATGCTGTGCTTCTCGCTGTACTCGACCGCCAACGCCATGGTTCGTGACTACGCCGAGCCGTTGAAACAGCGTGGCATTACTTATCCGCAATTGCTGGTGATGGCCGGGTTGTGGGGCCAGGACGATGTGTCGATCAGCACCTTGAGCGAACTGACCTTGTTTGACCTGGGTACCCTGACGCCTATCGTCAGGCGACTGGCTGACAACGGTTTTATCACCATCTACCTGGATCCGAACGACCGTCGCCGGCGCAACCTGCTGCTGACTGATAAAGGGCGCGAGCTCAAGGCTGAAGCAGCCAAGGTCTTCAACAGCATGGCCTGCAAGATCGACCTCGGCGAAAGTGAGGTTCAGCAAGTGCTGCAGGTCTGCCAGCGGATTCGGTCGCGGTTGCGCTGATTCGCCCAGGTACGAGTCAGCGCTGGAGAAACGCTGGGGTATTGAAGTTGCTCAAGCGTGGATCATCTTCGCCGTACTCCAGCGCCCGCACCGGGTGCTTGAGCAACGCGCGCTGGATGCCGCGATCACCTTGTTGCCAGGCGTGTTCAAGGTCGTCGCGCAGTGCGCACGGAATCAGGCTGAACATGGGTTGCCAGAATTCACCCTGGCGGACCATTGCCGGCTGATCCTGCTCATTGGCCTGGTTCATGAGGTCGCTGATCAGCGCCTGGTCGATCAGTGGCGCATCGCAGGCAAGTACCAGCATCCAGCGATGCCGCGCTACCGCAAGGCCGGCCAGTACGCCCGCCAGGGGCCCTGGGAAATCTGCATGTGCATCGCTGACCAGTTGATCGGCAAAGGGCCGGTACTGGTCCTGATTGCGATTGCAGGAAATGATCAGGTCATCGGTGAGCGGGCGCACCACGGCCTGGATGTGGACAATCAAGGGCTTGCCCTGCCAGGGCAGCAAGCCCTTGTCCTGACCGCCCATGCGCTGGCCGCGACCACCGGCAAGCAGAAGGATGGAGCAGGGGGCAGTGGCGGCGGGCATCGGTAAGGTTCCAGGCAGTCTCAGTTGCTCACCTTCCCATGCACGCCGCCGTCTGTCCAGATCAGTGCTGCTCGACCTGTGCCTGGGCGCTGCTGGTGCGCGCCCGACGCTTACCGGTCAGGCGCATGACTACAACGAAGAACACCGGCACGAAGACCACCGCCAAGGTTGCACTGAGCATCCCGCCAATAACACCGGTACCGATCGCCTGCTGGCTCGCCGAGCTGGCGCCGCTGGCAATCGCCAGGGGCACTACACCGAGGATGAACGCCAGCGAAGTCATCACGATCGGGCGCAAGCGCAAGCGAGCAGCCTGCACCGTCGCCTCGACCAGGTCATGACCTTCATCGACCAGGCTCTTGGCGAACTCGATGATCAGAATCGCGTTCTTGGCCGAGAGCCCGATCAAGGTGATCAAGCCAACCTTGAAGAATACGTCGTTGGGCATGCCGCGCAAACTCACCGCAATCACGGCGCCCAGCACACCCAGCGGCACCACCAGCAGCACCGAGGTTGGAATCGACCAGCTTTCGTACAGTGCCGCTAGGCAGAGGAACACCACCAGCAGCGACAGTGCCATCAGCATCGGCGCCTGGGCACCGGACAGCCGCTCCTGCAGCGACAGGCCAGTCCACTCAAGGCCCATGCCTGCTGGCAGCTGGTTGACCAGACGCTGGATTTCCTCCATGGCCTGGCCCGAGCTGAAGCCCGGTGCCGGTTCGCCGGACACGGCAATCGCCGGGTAGCCGTTGTATCGCGTCAACTGCACCGGGCCTGTGATCCATTTGGCCTGCACAAACGCGGACAACGGAACCATCTTGCCGCTGCTGTTGCGAACGTGGATTTTCAGCAGGTCTTCGACTTGGGCGCGTTGATCGCCTTCGGCCTGAACCACCACACGCTGCATGCGCCCCTGGTTGGGGAAGTCGTTGACGTAGTTGGAGCCCACCGCGGTGTTGAGCACGTTGCCAATGTCGGCAAAGGACACCCCAAGGGCGTTGGCCTGCTTGCGGTCGACTTCCAGTTGCACCTGCGGGCTTTCGGCCAGAGCACTTTCGCGCACGTTGATCAGCAGTGGGCTTTTCTCGGCGTTGGCCAGCAACTGGTCACGTGCCGCCATGAGTGCGGCATGGCCGAGGCCACCCCGATCCTGCAGGCGGAACTCGAAACCACTGGAGGTGCCCAGACCATCGATCGGCGGCGGCAACACAGAATAGGCAATCGCGTCCTTGAGTTGGCTGAAGGCAGCGTTGGCCCGGTCGGCAATCGATTGGGCGCTGTCGTCTGCACCACGCTCGGACCAGTCCTTGAGGGTGGTGAACGCAAGGGCCGCGTTCTGTCCGTTACCGGAGAAACTGAAGCCAAGGATCAGGGTGCTGTTGCCAACTCCCGGCTCAGTGGCGTTGTGCGCTTCGATCTGCGCCGCTACCTGTTCGGTGCGGGCGCGGCTCGCACCTGGCGGCAACTGGATGTCGGTGATGGTATAGCCCTGGTCCTCGGTGGGCAGGAACGAGGACGGCAGTTGGCTGAAACCGTACACCAGGCCTGCGATCAGCACCACGTACACCATCAAGTAGCGCCCGCTGCGCTTGATCGCCTGGATGACCCAGCGCTGATAGCCATTGGTAAGGCTGTCGAAGCGTCGGTTGAACCAGCCGAAGAAACCACGCTTCTCGTGGTGTTCGCCCTTGGCAATCGGTTTAAGCAACGTGGCGCACAGGGCAGGGGTGAGGCTCAGGGCGAGGAACGCCGAGAACAGAATCGATACCGCCATGGACACCGAGAACTGCTGGTAGATCACCCCGACGGAGCCTTTCATGAAGGCCATTGGCAAGAACACCGCCACCAGTACCAGGGTAATACCGACGATTGCGCCGCTGATCTGGCCCATGGCTTTTTTGGTCGCATCGCGCGGTGGCAGGCCTTCTTCAGTCATGATGCGTTCGACGTTTTCCACCACCACGATGGCGTCGTCCACCAAAATACCGATAGCCAGCACCATGCCGAACAGGGTCAGTACGTTGACCGAAAAGCCCAGCCCCAGCATCACCGCAAAGGTGCCCATCAATGCCACCGGTACCACCAGGGTCGGAATCAAGGTGTACCGGATATTCTGCAGGAACAGGAACATCACCGCGAACACCAGGGCCATTGCCTCCAGCAGGGTGGTGATCACTTGCTGGATCGACACTTTGACGAACGGCGAAGTGTCGTAAGGAATGTCGAACTTGGCACCCGGCGGCAGGAAGCGGGACAACTCGTTGAGCTTATTGCTGACCAGGGTTGCTGTTTCCATGGCGTTGGCGCCCGGTGACAGTTGCACGCTGAAGGCACTGGTCGGCTTGCCATTGAGTCGGGTGCCGTATTGGTACTCCTGACTACCGATCTCGACACGGGCGACATCACCGATGGTGACTTTGGAGCCGTCCGGATTGGCACGCAAGACAATATCGCTGAACTCTTGCACAGTGCTCAGTTGACCCTTGATCACTACGTTGGCGGTGATTTCCTGGGTGCCGGTACCGGGCAGGTCGCCGATGCTACCGGGAGCGACCTGGGCGTTCTGGCCGGCAATGGCTTCGTTGACATCGTCGGGAGTGAGATTGAAACCAATCAGCTTCTGCGGGTCGAGCCAGATCCGCATGGCACGCTCGGAGCCATACAGCTGGGCCTTGCCGACGCCCTTGAGGCGGCGGATTTCGTTCATTACGTTGCGCGCCAGAAAGTCGCTCAGCGTCACCTCATCAAGAGCACCGTCCTCGGCAGTGAGGGTAACCAGCAGCAGGAAGCCCGTGGATACTTTCTCTACCTGCAGGCCTTGCTGGGTGACCGGGCGCGGCAGGCGCGACTCCACGACCTTGAGGCGGTTTTGCACATCTACCTGGGCCAGGTCGGGGTTGGTGCCCGGTTCGAACGTGGCGGTGATGGTGGCGCTACCGAGGCTGCTTTGAGAGCTGAAATACAGCAGGTTGTCGGCGCCGTTAAGCTCTTCCTCGATCAGGCTGACCACACTTTCGTCGACCGTCTGTGCCGACGCACCCGGATAGACGGCGTAGATCTCGACCTGCGGCGGCGCCACGTCCGGGTATTGCGCCACGGGCAACTGCGGAAGGGCCAGCGCACCGGCGAGCAGGATGAACAGGGCGACCACCCAGGCGAAAATCGGGCGGTCAATAAAAAACTGCGGCATGAATCAGGCCCTCACTGGCCGTTGGTCTTGGCGATGGAAGGGGCGTCCTTGCCCGCGTTGTCGACCTGTACCTGGTCGCCCGGATTGACGTGCTGCAAGCCCTCGACCACCACCCGGTCCCCCGGAGCCAGGCCTTGGCTGACGATCCAGCGGTCGTTCTGCACGCTGCTGAGCACCACGGGCCGCTCGGTGATACGCTGCTGGGCATCCACCAGCAATACCCGTGGATTGCCCGCGCTGTCACGCAGGATGGCCCGTTGTGGCACGCTGATCCCTTGCTGCTTGATGGCTTGCTCCAGGCGCACGCGAATGAAGCTGCCGGGCAGCAGGTCGAGGTCCGGATTGGGGAACTCGCTGCGCAGGGTGATCTGCCCGGTGCTAGGGTCGACGCTGATGTCCGAGAACAGCAGCTTGCCTGGCAGCGGGTAAGGCGTGCCATCGTCCTGAATCAACGTGGCGGTAGCCTGGTCCCGGCCAACCTGCTGCAACTCGCCGGCACGCAGGGCTCGGCGCAGGGCGTTGAGTTCGCGGGTCGACTGGGTTACATCGGCGTGGATCGGGTCAAGTTGCTGAATGATTGCCAGTGGGGTGCTTTCGTTCTGCCCCACCAGTGCGCCTTCAGTCACCAAGGCACGGCCGACTCGACCGGAAATCGGTGCGGTGACGGTCGCGTAGCCAAGGTTGAGCTTGGCCCGTTCCAGCGCAGCTTTGGCTTCGGCTACGGCGGCGTCGGCCTGCATCATTGCGGCACGAGCGTTGTCGTGATCCTGGCGGCTGACGGCATTGATGGTGATCAGTTCGCGATAGCGTTGATCCTGCAGGCGGGCCTGATAGCGCGTCGCCTCGGCCTTGGCCAGGCTTGCACGCGCGCTGTCGAAGTCGGCCTGGAAAGGTGCAGGATCAATTCGGAACAGCACATCGCCCTGTTTGACGTCGCTGCCTTCTCGGTACACACGCTTGAGTACCACGCCCGCAACACGTGCGCGAACTTCGGCGACACGGGGGGCAAGGATGCGACCATTGAGTTCGGTGCTGATGGCCAGGGGTTGAACTTTCACCGTTTCGATACTGACGGTGCTCGGAGGCGCTTTCTGCTCTTCGGGTACACCGTCGCTACAGGCGCCAAGGGACAACATGACGACCAGCAGCGGCAGCAGGGTGCGCAGACGGGCGAAGCTTGAACTGAACATGCGGATCTTCCATAAATGACCCGGCAATGCTAAGGCAGGAGGCCAACGTCCAACTGTTAAGCTGTGTAGGCCGAGTGTGAAAAAGTGTGAAGGGTTGCGCTGGCTGCGCACAAGGTCCTATATCCTTGCCTGACTTTTCCAGCCTGTCAAATTACCCATGCCGAACATCCTCCTGGTCGAAGACGACTGCGCCTTGTCTGAACTGATCGCCAGCTACCTGCAGCGCAACGATTTTTGTGTCACGGTAATTGCCCGTGGCGACCACGTGCTGGCGGAGGCTCGACGCAACAAGCCGGACCTGGTGATTCTCGACCTGATGCTGCCAGGGCTCGATGGGCTTCAGGTGTGCCGCCTGTTGCGGGCAGAGTCGCAATGCTTGCCCATTCTGATGCTGACCGCTCGCGATGACAGTCATGACCAGGTACTGGGCCTGGAAATGGGCGCTGATGACTATGTCACCAAACCTTGCGAGCCACGGGTGTTGCTGGCCCGGGTGCGGACCCTACTGCGCCGCAGCAGCGTCAATGAACCCCGTATGGAGACCGATCTGATCGTGGTTGGCGGTCTGCGGATTGACCTGGCCGAGCGCAATGTATTCTGGCGTGAGCAACTGGTAGAACTGTCCAGTGGCGAGTACAACTTGCTGGTTGTGCTGGCGCGCAATGCCGGCGTGGTACTCAGCCGCGACCGCATTCTGCAACAGTTGCGTGGCATCGAGTTCAATGGCACCGATCGCTCCGTGGACGTGGCTATCTCCAAGTTGCGGCGAAAATTCGACGACAGTGCCGGTGAGGCACGCAAGATCAAGACGGTGTGGGGCAAGGGTTATTTGTTCAGTCGCGTGGAATGGGAGTTCTGACGCCGCATGCTGAAGATTCTGGTTCGTCTGTACCTGGTGATCATTGTCGCCTACGCCGGGGCGCTGCTGCTGATTCCCGACGCCATCGTCGGTGCCTTTCATGAGCGTTTTATCGCCTACAACCTGGATCAGGCCAAGGGTGTGCAAAAGCTCATTGTCGAGCGCTTTCACCAGGTACCGGCCGAGCGCTGGCCGGCCGTGGCGCGGGAACTGGCAGCCGATTTCGACCCGTTGCAAATTGAACTGCGGCGTCAGGACCAGATCGGCTTGTCGCCTGCCGACCGCGCGCGCCTGGCGAGCGGTGAAAACGTCGTGCGTCTGGGCGATTGGGGCTATTACGATTCGGCGTTGGCGCCCCTTGATGCGACCTGGGCAGTGGAATTGCGCAGCCCGCCAGACCCCATGGACATCAACCTGCTGTCCTGGGGTGTTACGGTGTTAATCGGTGCGGCCATGCTCGGCTGCTTGCTGCTGTGGGTGTGGCCGCACTGGCGTGATCTGGAGCGCCTCAAAGCAACAGCCCGCAGCCTGGGGCAGGGGCAGTTGTCGGAGCGTACGCAGATTCCTGCCAGCTCGAACATTGCCGAGCTGGCCCAGGTGTTCGACACCATGGCCCAGGACGTCGAGCGCCTGCTGACTCAGCAGCGTGAATTGCTCAATGCAGTTTCCCACGAGCTGCGCACGCCGCTGACCCGCCTTGATTTTGGTCTGGTGCTGCTGTTTGACGAAGTACCACCCAACTGTCGCAAGCGCTTGCTGGAGTTGGTCGGGCATGTGCGCGAGCTGGATGAGCTGGTGCTTGAACTGCTGTCCTACAGTCGTTTGCAGAATGCTGATCAGGCGCGCGAGCGGGTCGAGGTTTCGTTGCTGGAACTGGTCGACAGCATACTTGGCAGCTTTGCCGAAGAACTCGATGGTCGCGGTATCGAGTGGCAGGTCCGCGCCGATGACAACTTGCCGCGCTTTATCCTTGATCCGCGCCTGACGGCACGGGCAGTGCAGAATCTGGTGCGCAACGCCATGCGTTACTGTGACCGTCAACTGTTGCTACGCTTGAGTCTGGACAGCGAAGGTCACTGCCTGTTGACCGTCGAGGATGACGGCATCGGCATTCCACCCGACCAGCGCGAGCTGATATTTCAGCCGTTCTACCGACTGGACCGCAGCCGGGATCGCGCTACCGGTGGGTTCGGTCTTGGCCTGGCAATCAGCCGGCGGGCGATCGAGGGGCAGGGCGGTACCTTGACCGTGGCCCAGTCAGCCTTGGGTGGGGCGCAGTTCCGGATTCGTCTACCGCGAGGTTGAGTGGTCGTTGTTAGCGCTCAACTTAGCGAAGTAGCTTGGCCTGCTCAAAAAAGCCGCCCGCCTCCGTTGGCACGTTCCTCGAGCCAGCGGCTCAAACGTTCGGCAATACGCTCACTGGCATGGCCATCGCCATAGGGGCTGAACGCGCGGTTCATTTTTTTATAGGCGTCAGGGTCGTCGAGCAAAACACTGGTTTCCTTGACGATTCGTTCGGTCTGGGTGCCGACCAGTTTTACCGTGCCGCCCTCAAGCACCGATGGCCGTTCAGTCACCTTGCGCAACACCAGCAGTGGCTTGCCCAGGGCAGGCGCTTCTTCCTGGATGCCGCCGGAGTCGGTAAGAATCAAATAGGCCCGGTCCATCAGCCAGACGAAATGCTGGTAGTCCTGGGGTGCCACCAGCAGGATGTTCGGCTGATGCGAGAGCAGGGCGTACGCAGCCTTTTGTACCTGTGGGTTCAGGTGTACCGGGTAGACGAATTGCACCTGCGGGTAACGCAGGGCAAGCTCGGCCACGGCCAGGCAGATACGCTCGAACGCAGGGCCGAAGTTCTCCCGTCGGTGGCCGGTGATCAGCACCATGCGCTGGTCATCGCGCAGTTGTGCCAGGGGTGAGTCGGGAGAGGGTTTCCAGCGACTCTTGTTCAGGTGTTCGCGCATCCACAGCAAGGCATCGATTACCGTATTGCCGGTCACCTCGATGTTCTCCAGCGGCACGCCTTCGCGCAGCAGATTGTCGCGGGACTTGGTGGTCGGCGCGAAGTGCAGGTCGGTGATGACGCCGGTCAGGCGGCGGTTGGCTTCTTCTGGCCAGGGCTCCTTGAGGTTGCCGGTACGCAGGCCGGCCTCGACGTGAGCGATGGGGATCTGTTGGTTGAAGGCGGCGAGGGCCGCGATGAAGCTGGTGGTGGTGCCGCCATGAACGAGGACAATGTCCGGCTTGATCTGCGCATAGGTGGCGCTCAGTTGCTCCAAAAGCTCCTGCGACAGGCCGTTGAGGGATTGGTTTTGGGTCATGACGTGCAGGTCTTCATCGACACTCAAGCCAAAGTCCCTAAGCACTTGTTGGAGCATTTCGCGGTGTTGGCCAGTGGAGCAGATGTTCAGGTCTATATCAGGCCACTGGCGAAGCAACTGGGCCAGGGGCGCCATTTTGATAGCTTCAGGGCGTGTGCCAAATACCATCATGACTGTGTACGCCATTGCTCCTTCCTCGTCCCTTGCCAGGGTTCTGCGCTGCGCGCTTTCGGTACTCTGTAGGCCTTAGATACAAGCAGCAGAAGCAGTGCTTGTCCAATGAGCGAGAGGGATTTGGACGCTTGACTTAGCCTGGGTGACTACGCTAGTTTCGCTGGCATGAACACATTCCTGCACTTGCCTCAGCACAGCATTATTACCGCCATTATCGAGTTGGCGGGCTAGCTGGCACTTGCACAGAACCCGCCCTGGAGGCGGGTTTTTTCTCTCTCTCCTGGGCACTTTAAAAAAA
This sequence comes from Pseudomonas arcuscaelestis, assembly GCF_016881005.1. Lineage (GTDB taxonomy): Bacteria > Pseudomonadota > Gammaproteobacteria > Pseudomonadales > Pseudomonadaceae > Aquipseudomonas > Aquipseudomonas arcuscaelestis. The sequence continues at coordinate 263,067 of NZ_JACOPV010000003.1, forward strand.
CCAGGAGTCACTGATGACCAGCCTTGCCGTTAGCCCTCGCACACCGTCCGCGTCGCTGAATCTGCTGTCAGACTATGTGCGGCGCATTCTTGCTGCCCCGGTGTACGACCTGGCCATCGAGACGCCCTTGCAACGCGCGCCTGCCTTGTCCGAGGCCCTGGGCAACCAAGTACTGCTCAAGCGCGAAGACTTGCAGCCGACCTTCTCGTTCAAGATCCGTGGTGCCTACAATCGCCTAAGCCGACTCAGCGCCGCTCAACGTGCCCGTGGTGTAATCACTGCCTCGGCCGGTAACCATGCCCAAGGAGTAGCCCTGGCCGCCCGTGAGCTGGGCATGCGCGCAACCATCGTCATGCCAACCACCACCCCCGAGCTTAAAGTGAACGGCGTACGTTCACGCGGTGGCGAAGTGGTGTTGCATGGCGACAGCTTTCCTCATGCGCTGGCCCATGCCTTGAAACTGGCCGACAGCGAAGGCGCGACGTTTGTCCCACCGTTTGACGACCCGGATGTGATCGCCGGCCAAGGCACCGTGGCCATGGAAATCCTGCGCCAGCAACCCGGGGCACTGGATGCAATCTTCGTCCCGGTCGGTGGCGGTGGGTTGATCGCCGGGATTGCCGCCTATGTCAAATACCTGCGACCTGAAGTGAAAGTCATCGGTGTCGAGCCCCAGGACTCCAATTGCCTGCAGGCTGCCATGCTGGCTGGCGAGCGGGTGGTGCTGGCGCAGGTTGGCAGCTTTGCCGAGGGCGTGGCGGTGGCGCAGATCGGTACCCACTGCTTTGAGGTGTGCCGGCATTATGTGGATGAGGTCATCACGGTCAGCAATGATGAGCTGTGTGCCGCCATCAAGGATATCTACGACGACACCCGCTCGATCACTGAGCCCTCCGGTGCTTTGGCAGTAGCGGGGATCAAGAAGTACGTCGCGCGTGAACACATCAGCGGGCAGACGCTGGTGGCCATCGATTCGGGCGCCAATGTCAATTTTGACCGCCTGCGCCATGTTGCCGAGCGTGCCGAGCTGGGCGAGCAGCGTGAAGCGATTATCGCCGTGACCATCCCCGAGCAGCCCGGGAGTTTCAGGGCTTTCTGCCAGGCGCTGGGCAAGCGTCAGATCACCGAGTTCAACTACCGCTATTACCCAGGCAAGGAAGCTCGCTTGTTTGTCGGCGTGCAGACCCACCCCCAGCATGACCCTCGTGATCAACTGTTGGCCAGCCTGCGTGCCCAGGGCTACAGCGTGCTTGATCTGACCGACAACGAACTTGCCAAGCTGCACGTGCGCCATACGGTAGGCGGGCATGCCGGGCCGGGTGCCGACGAGCGCGTGTTGCGCTTCGAGTTCCCGGAGCGTCCGGGAGCATTGTTGGGCTTTCTCGAACGTCTGGGCAAGCGCTGGAACATCAGCCTGTTCCATTACCGGAACCATGGCGCCGCCGAAGCACGAGTGTGCGCGGCGCTGGAGGTGCCTGAAGAGGAGCAGGCAGACATGCCGGCGACCCTCGATGCCATGGGCTATCGCTATTGGGATGAAACCGATAACCCGGCCTATCGGTTGTTTCTTGGCTGAGCTAGGTTTGCCCCAGATCAACACGGCGCACGGAGGAGTGGCGGATCCTTGAGGCAATGGAATTTTGCATGAGGATTTCGCCATGAGCAGCACGTTCTTCATCCCCGCCGTCAATATCATGGGCATCGATTGCCTGGACGAAGCGATGTCCGCCATCGCCGGTTATGGATTGCGCAAGGCCCTGATCGTTACGGATACAGGCTTGGCCAAAGCCGGCGTTGCGGAGCGAATCGCCGAAATGCTGGCAATGCGCGACATCGACTCGTCGATTTTCGACGGTGCCAAACCCAACCCCAGTATCGCCAACGTCGAGCAGGGGCTGGCGCAGTTGCAGCGTGAGGGCTGTGATTGCGTGATTTCCCTGGGTGGCGGCTCACCGCATGACTGCGCCAAGGGCATTGCCCTGTGCGCCACCAACGGTGGGCATATCAGCGACTACGAAGGCGTCGACCGCTCGGCCAAGCCGCAACTGCCGCTGATTGCGATCAACACCACGGCTGGTACAGCCAGTGAAATGACGCGTTTTTGCATCATCACCGACGAAGCCCGTCACGTAAAAATGGCCATTGTCGACCGTAACGTCACGCCCTTGCTCTCGGTCAACGACCCGGCGCTGATGGCTGCTATGCCCAAGGGCCTGACTGCCGCGACCGGGATGGATGCACTGACCCACGCCATCGAGGCTTACGTATCCACTGCCGCTACACCGATTACCGATGCCTGCGCAATCAAGGCCATTGAACTGATCAGTGCCAACCTGCGTCAGGCGGTAGCCGATGGCAGCGACCTGCAGGCGCGGGAAAACATGGCCTATGCCCAGTTCCTTGCGGGCATGGCGTTCAACAATGCCTCGTTGGGTTATGTGCATGCGATGGCTCATCAGTTGGGTGGTTTCTACGATCTGCCGCATGGAGTGTGCAACGCTGTTCTGCTACCTCACGTACAACGCTTCAATGCCAAGGTCAGTGCCGAGCGGTTGCGCGATGTGGGCAAGGCCATGGGTGTGGATGTATCGGGCATGAACGCGCAGCAGGGCGCCGCGGCGGCGATTGCTGCGATCGAGCAATTGTCTCGCGAGATTGATATTCCGGCGGGGTTGGCGGTGTTGGGTGCCAAGGAGGCTGATGTTCCGACGTTGGCCATCAACGCATTGAAAGACGCCTGCGGCCTGACCAACCCTCGGGTGGCCAGTCAGGAGGAGATTGAGGCGATTTTCAAAGCGGCGTTCTGACCTAGGTGTTGTGCAGGTGTAGATGCAGTCCTCAGCAGACTGCGCTACGCCTGCATCGCGTCTCAGACCACCAGTGACAGCAGCATGATGAAGATGATGCCGACCACCGAGAGGATGGTTTCCATCATGCTCCAGGTTTTGAAGGTCTCCGCCACGGTCATGTTGAAGTACTGTTTCACCAGCCAGAATCCGGCGTCGTTGACGTGAGAGAGGATCAACGATCCAGCGCCGGTCGCCAGTACCAGCAGCTCGCGATTGACGCCGGGCATCATGCCAATCACCGGCGCGACGATGCCGGCACCGGTGATCGTTGCCACCGTCGCCGAGCCGGTTGCGATGCGAATCACCGCAGCAACCAGCCAGGCCAGCATGATCGGCGATATTTGCGCCTGCACCGCCATTTCCCCGATGACATTTCCCACGCCGGTATCCACCAGCATCTGCTTGAAGCCACCTCCTGCACCCACGATCAGGATGATGGCGGCGGTGGGGGCGAGGCTCTGGTCAAGCAGTTTCATGATCTGCTGGCGGGAGAAGCCGCGAGCCGCACCGAAGGTGTAGAAGGCCAGTAACAAAGCGGCGAGGAGGGCGGTGATGGGGTGGCCGATCAGGTCCATCCATTGGCGCACGATGTGCTCGGCAGGAAGTACCACGTCAGCGAAGGTTTTCAGCAGCATCAGGAACACCGGCAGCAGCACGGTAATCAGCGTCACGCTGAAGCTGGGCAGGTTTTTCTGTTCCGATTCGCGGGCAATCTGGTCCATCAACTCTTGCGATGGCGATCCCGGTATATAGCGGGAAATGAAATTGCCATACAACGGCCCGGCAATAATCGCCGTGGGCAGGGCGACGATCAGGCCGTAGAAAATAGTCTTGCCGATATCGGCGTTGAAGATACCAATCGCCAGTAACGGGCCCGGGTGTGGAGGAACCAGGCCATGCACCACTGACAAGCCAGCCAGCAACGGAATACCGATCTTGATCAGCGACACCCCTGAACGCCGGGCGACGATGAATACCAGTGGAATCAGGAGCACGAAGCCGATTTCAAAGAACAAGGGGATGCCGACCAGAAACGCGGCAAACATCATTGCCCAGTGCACTTTTTGTTTGCCAAAGGCCCGAATCAAGGTTTGCGCGATCTGGTCGGCGCCGCCGGAATCGGCCATCAACTTGCCGAGCATGGTGCCCAGGGCCAGGACGATACCGACGAAGCCCAGTACGCCGCCAAAGCCGTCCTGAAACGATTTCATGACTTTGGCCACGGGCATGCCGGAGGTAAGTCCAAGAAATCCGGCAGCCAGGGTCAAGGCGACGAAGGGGTGGACCTTGAAATGGGTGATCAGTAGCACCAGGCCGACGATGGTGACTACCGCATCAAGCAGCAGGTAGGTATCAGTTGCCAAACCGAACATGGTTCAGTGCCTCATCTTGTCGTTGTTGTGGGCGGAGCATTTGCAACGTTTACGGGTTGAGATAGCGCTATCTCGGGTGAGCTGGAAAACCGCCTGTTCAGGCTGTTCGCGCCAACACCGGCTCACCGCAGGGCTTTAGCCACAGGTCTACCTGCATGGCCAGTTGCTCCACCGGCAAAGTGGCGTCCAGTGGCAAGGTCAGGCCTTCGCCATCAGGGCGCTCGAGGGCGGCGAACTGGCTGTCGATCAGGCTTGCGGGCATGAAGTGCCCGGGGCGAGCAAGTACCCGGCGGCTGGCTTCTTCGGGCGTCAGGTCGAGAAACACGAAACCGAGGTCTGGCACTGCATGACGCAGGGCATCGCGGTAGCGTTTTTTCAGTGCCGAACAAGTAAGAATGGGGCGTGCGCCGGACTTGAGGGTTGCCTGCAGCTCTTCGCCCAGGCGAATCAGCCAGCCGGCTCGGTCGTCATCGTCAAGGGGAATGCCGGCACTCATCTTGTCGATGTTGGCCGCGGGGTGAAAGGCATCGCCTTCGATCAGGCGACCACCGCTGAGGCCGGCAATGGCGGCACCGACGCAGCTTTTGCCGCAGCCAGCTACGCCCATTACCACGATCGCGGACAGGGATGGATTCATCGGTACCTCCTGCAGGGAAAGATAGCGCTATCTTGAGCCAAGACAAGTAGTGCTCGGGCGCTTCTTACCCAGATGTTATTGATCTTGTATTTAGCAGTCTGGATGCTCATTTCAGGTCACCTGCAGTTATGCATTGCCTGTGCTCTGAGACAGCGCTACCTTAGTGCCCGTTCCCAACAATTTGCAAGTCGAAAATAAAAATCCATGACCCGCATCGGCTCTCGTACTACCGGTCGTCCTACCCTGGCGGAAGTGGCCAGGCTCTCCGGGGTTTCCCCGATCACCGCTTCGCGTGCCTTGCGTGGAATCAGCACGGTTGCCCCTGAGCTGGTCGAAAAGGTCAAGCAGGCGGCGACTGCCTTGGGCTACGTCGCCAATCCGGCTGCCCGGGCACTGGCATCGGCCCAGAGCGAGTCAATCGTGGTGTTGATCCCATCGCTGTCCAACCAGCTGTTCATCGAGACGCTCGAAGCGGTCCACGAAGTGATGCGCCCGCGCGGCCTTGAAGTGCTGATCGGTAACTATCACTACGATATCGCCGAAGAAGAAAACCTGATTCGCAACTATCTGGCCTACCAGCCGCGCGGCATGCTGCTGACAGGTTTTGACCGCAGCGATGCGGCCAAGCAGATGCTTGCCGCCAGCGGCGTTCCCTGTGTGCACATGATGGAACTTGGGGTGCAGGAGCAAGGCATGTCGGTGGGCTTTTCCCAGCACCAGGCCGGTGCGGCCGCGGCGCAACATCTGCTCGAACGGGGCTGCCAGCGCCTGGGTTTCATCGCTGCACAGTTGGATCCGCGGGTAATGCAACGGGCCGAAGGGTTTCGTCAGGCGCTGGTTGACGCCGGTCGCTATGCCAGTGAGCTACAGCTGCTCTCGTCGCAGCCGTCTTCGATCGGCCTGGGCGGTGAGTTGTTCCGCCAGTTGCTGGCGCAGCATGCTGATGTCGATGGCATTTTCTTCTGCAACGATGACCTGGCCCAAGGGGCAATCCTGGAGGCCCTGCGCCTGGGGGTGAAAGTGCCGCAGCAGGTGGCCATGGTTGGATTCAATGACCTTCCGGCCTCGGCGCACATGGTTCCGCGCCTGACCTCGATACGCACACCACGCGCAGCCATTGGCCGTTGTGCAGCGCAGGCTTTACTCGGTTTGCTCGATGGCAGACGCGGCACGGTACATAACCAGGATCTGGGATTCGAACTGGTCGTGCGGGAGAGTAGCTAAGACGGCAAATGGTCCGCCGATAGACGGTGATGTCAGAGTGCTTGCACGGTACCAAGCCCCATCTATGCTCAGCAAACCTAAGCAAACGAGGGCGGTACGATGTTTGATTTTCATCGCAAATCCGATCTGGCCGAAATAGAGCAGTGCAACCGTTTGCTTGGCACCATCACTGCGAAGTTGGCAGCCATCAGCCGATCCATGGCGATGATAGAGTTCAGTCCCGATGGCATCATTCTCGATGCCAACGAAAATTTCTGCAAAACCATGGGCTACAGCCTTGAGCAGATTCGTGGCAAACATCATCGGATTTTCTGTGAGCAGGACTACGTCAACAGCCAAGAGTACCGTCAACTGTGGCACGGGCTGGCACGTGGCGAGGCGCACAGCGGAACGTTCGCGCGCATCGACCAGCAAGGCCGCGAGCTTTGGCTTGAGGCCAGCTACATGCCGGTCTTCGGACCGCAGCAGCAAGTTACCAGCGTCATCAAACTGGCATCTGACATCACCCGTCGTGTTCAAGAAGAGCACGAGAGTGAGAGCCTGATCAAGGCCATCAGCCGCTCTATGGCGATGATCGAATTTACCCCTGATGCCAAGGTAATCAAGGCCAACCAGAACTTCCTCGATACCATGCATTACCGGCACAACGAGGTAGTCGGTCAGCACCACAGCCTGTTCTGTCACAAAAGTGAGAGTGAATCGGCCTCCTACAAGGCGTTCTGGGCCTCGCTCAACCGTGGCGAATATCACTCGCACCGTTTTGAGCGCATCAACAAGGAGGGGCAGATGGTTTATCTGGAAGCCTCCTACAACCCGATCTTCGACATCCGTGGACGCCTGTACAAGGTGGTCAAGTTTGCCAGTGACATTACCTCTCAGGTCAGCACCCAGCAGACCGCCGCCGAGGCCGCGCATGCCACTTCGGTACAAAACGATGCCTGCGCGCGCAAAGGCTCCCAGGTCGTTCAGCAGACGGTGCAAGTCATCGAAGAGATCTCCCAGAACCTCAATGCAGCCGCGCGCAGCATCGATGCGGTAAGCAAGCAGTCCGAACTGATCGGACAGATTGTGCAAACCATTCGCGGCATTGCCGACCAGACCAACCTGCTGGCACTCAACGCTGCCATCGAGGCCGCGCGGGCCGGCGAGCACGGTCGCGGTTTCGCCGTAGTCGCCGATGAGGTGCGTAACCTCGCCGCGCGCACCAGCAAGGCAACGCTGGAAATTGTCGAGGTGGTGCGTCAGAACCATGACCTGTCGTTGACGGCGGTAGCGAGTATGCAGTCAAGCTTGAGCCGCACTGGAATAGGTGTGGAGCTGGCCAACGAAGCTGGGGAGGTAATCCTTGAGATTCAGCAGGGTTCCCGCCATGTGGTCGACGCCATCAGTCAGATCAACTCGACCTTACAGTTACATTGAATACAGCGCTTTACACCGGAGCAGATTGTGCCAACTGCTTTTCCAGGGTCAGCAGGCTCTGCTCCAGCGTGTCGAGCAGCGCTTGGAGTTGAACATCGGTGGCCGCGCCGAGGCACGCCTGCTCCAATGCTTCGCAGTTAGCCACCACGCCGCGCGCCTTGAGCATCTTGGCTCCACCCTTGATCCGGTGCGCCAGGGCACGAAGGGCACGGCGAGACGGATGCGGGCCAAGCTGGCGCAAAGCTTCGAGGTCTTCGTGGTTGCTACGCGCCAGCTCACTCTTCAAGCGACGAATCAATCCTGGGTCACCCAACGTCAGGTATTGCAGGTTGTCGATGTCGAATCCGCTGCCATGCACAGGGTCTTTGGCGGTGCGCGGCGATGCGCCTCGAATGACTTTTACCTGTAGATGCTGGCGCAGTTCAGCCAGGCCGATTGGCTTGAACATGCAGTCGTTCATGCCATTGGCCAAACAACGCTCGCGCTCCTCGGCCTGGGCGTTGGCGGTCAGGCCGAGAATCAGGCAGGCGGGGCGGCGCTGCTGGCGTTCCTGCTCGCGGATGCGTCGCGCCAATTGATGACCGTCCATGCCGGGCATATGGCAGTCGGTGATAACCGTGTCGAAGTGGCCGTTCTGCCACATGACCAAAGCCTGATGACCGTGATTGGCTTGGCTCACGCGATGACCGAGCAGGCTTAGCTGACGCTCGAGCAACATCAGGTTGGCGGGGTAATCGTCCACCACCAGGATAGATTGCATTGGCATGCCCAGGGGCGTTTGTGCTGCGGCGGTATCAATGGGCTCTGCAGAGGCTGCCAGAGGCAGGTCGAGTCCAATCTCCACGCGCGTTCCCTCGCCCGGAGCACTGGTGAGGGTGAGATCCCCGCCCATCAGCTGGCACATTGTACGGCTGATCATCAGCCCAAGGCCGGTACCTTGGCGGGCGGTTTGCGTACCGACCTGGGAAAAGTGCTGAAACAGCCGTTGCTGATCCTGGGTGTTGATACCGATGCCGGTGTCTTTGACTGCAAGCTGAATGTGCAGGTGCCCAGGCTGAGGTGCATCGCTGCGCAGGCTGACGGTGATACCCCCTCGGTCAGTGAACTTGATTGCGTTGCTGACAAGGTTCGACAGAATTTGCTTGAGGCGCAGGGCATCGACCGCAACCAGGCTGTCGGTGGGCTGCAAGTCGGTGTCGATAACCAGCCCTTTGAGCCTGGCGTTGCCCTCGAAGACGCGTGCCGTGGCACTGATGAGGGCGTTGAGGTCCGTCGGTTTAGGCTCCAGCGTCATGTGCCCGGACTCGATTCGGACGATGTCGAGGATGTCGCCGATCAACTCCAGCATGCCATTGGCGGATTCAAATGCCACTTGCAGCGAAGTGCGGTCGGAACGGCCTTGTTCGGCATCCTTGACGGCAAGTTCCAACAAGCCAATGACTGCGTTCATTGGCGTGCGGATTTCATGGCTCATGGTCGCCAGGAACGTGCTTTTTGCATGGCTGGCATCTTCGGCCTGCTCCTTGGCCAGGCGCAGCTCGTCGAGCAAGCGTTTGCTGAAACCCAGTTCGGTCTGTAGCGCCTGTTCGGCTTCTCGGCGTTGTCGAATCAATTTGTGCAGGTAGCGATTCCACACCACAACCGCCGCAATCAGCAGGCTGGCAGCGAACAGGATCTGCAGGATCAGGCCGCGGTAGTTGTACCAGATGTTGTCGCTGATCAACGCGTTGGTTCGCCAGCGTCCGGTCAGTTCGGTCATTTCGTCCGGGGGGATGCTGAGCAATGCCTTTTCCAGGATCGAGTGCAGCAGTGGTGTGTTGCGCGATACCGCAAAAGAAGCGACCCCGGGCTGGTCGCTATAGATAGAGGCGATCTGCAGTCGGTCCTTGAACATGCGGCTGATGAAGTAGGCGGCATTTATCTGTGAACTGATGGCGGCGTCGGCTTTGCCCTGTGTGACCAGCTCCATTAATGAGAGCGGATCGTCGACCTCCAGCAGCGCAGTCTGCTTGAGGTTCAGACGCAACTCGGGCTCGGGGGAGAAGTCGCGAATCAACGCCAGGCGCATGCCCTTGAGCTGCTCGATGCTGCGCACGTTGTGATTGTCGGCGCGGGTTACCAGCACCAATGGGGTAATCAGGTAGGGGCGGGTGAACAACAAGGTGTATTCGCGGGCCGGCGTTGGCGGCAACAAACCGGCAATGTCAGCGCTGCCTTGCTCGAGCTGGTGGGCGATATCCTCCAGTGAGTCGGAAAGATGGATATCGAATTTAAGGCCCGTACGTAGACTGATCTGATCCAGCACATCGGCCGTGATACCGCGAAACTGCTGGTGGTCGTCGTAAAAGCTCATCGGCGCAAAGTATTTGTTGATCACTACCCTAAGCCGAGGATGCTCTTCTATCCAGGTACGCTCCGCGGCGCTGAGGCTCAAACTACTGCGGTTGAGCAACACCCGGCTGCTGCCGCTGGTCCAGCGTCGAAGGATGTTCAAGCGATCGTTATCACCAATACGATCCAGCGCTTGATTGACCAGGCGCAACAACACGGGATTGTCACGTGACAGGGCAAAGGCGAAAGTGCCGCGCAAATTCTTGATGAAGTGGTCGATCTGCACGCTTCCAAGGTAGATGCGGGTTATCAGGTAGTCACTGCTCACCGCATCCCCCAGAAAAGCATCCGCCTGACCGAGTGAGACGGCAGACAGGCCCGCCAGGTTGGAGCTGTACAGTTGAAGTTTGGCCTGCGGGTAAATGGCATTCACCACTTTACTCGGCAGATAGTGATCGACCATGGCCAGGCGCAGCCCTTCAAGTTTGTCGTTCAGGCCCAGCGACTTGCCTGATCCAATCGAGATCACAGGCTGGTCTTCGGTGTAGGAACGGCTTAGCACCAGTTGCCTATCGTCGGCCTCGAAGGCATTGGAGCTGCCCAGCAGATCAATTCTGCCGGCACGCAAGGCAGCGATTGCCTCGGTCCGGCTGGCAAAGCGGCGTACTTTGATGCGAATGCCCAGAAGCTCGCTCAGGAGCCCGGCATAATCGGCGGTCAGACCTTCATAGTCGTTGTTGGAGGCATTGATATCGAAGGGGGGGTAGTCTGGAAAAGTGGTGCCCAGTAGCAAGTGCTGCTTGTGCTTGAGCCATTGCCTGTCTTCGCTGGACAGGGCCAGTGCCTCGCTGCTACTGATCGAACGGGCCAGGAGTTGTCGAGGCTCGCCTACTTCCACCGCAAGGGCACACAGCGATTGCAGGCTGAGCAGCCAGGCAATCAGAAAGATCTTGAACAGGCTCATTGTCCGGGCGGGTGACGGCGTGCCAGATCGACCAGTTCTACAAATGAGCCCACTTCCAGTTTCTCCATGATGCGGGTCTTGTAGGTGCTGATGGTCTTTGCGCTCAGGTGAAGGCTATCGGCGATAAGGTTGTTTGAATGCCCTTCGGTCAAGAGCCTCAGCACCGTCAGTTCCTGATTGGACAGCTTGGCCATGCGTTGCTGTTCATTCAGTAGCGGACCTTGTTGCGATGACAGTTCAGGAAAAATCGAATAGCCCTTGATCATGGCTTTGAGCGCAGCCATCAAGGATTCGAGATCTTCATCCTTGCGTACGAAGGCTGACGCGCCGGCGTCAAGGCAACGGCGGGCGAACATTTCGGCGGATTGCCCGGTCAGTACCATGATCCGTGGTGCCGGTTCGAGTAACTGCAGGCGCTGCAAGACTCTCAAGCCGTCCATGCCGGGCAGGGCGATATCCAGTATTACTACATCCGGGCTCAGGTCACGGGCCCTCTGTATTGCGCTATGACCGTCGTCGGCTTCACCGACAACAGTGAAATTTTCCCGCTCGAGCAACATACGTACGGCAAAGCGGATGGTGGAGTGGTCGTCAACTATTAACACCGAGGTCAAAGTTCAGCTCCTTGTCGAGTATGTAAGCTAATTCCCGAGTCATTCAGGAGAGGCGTCTCTGGCCTGGGCCGGAAGGGCGCCAACAATACGTCGAATTAAGGATGAATTGTACGGCGAGGACCGCTGTGTTGAACTAATCGGCGATGTTTGACGAAATTTCCTACAAAAGTGTGAGCTTTTTCGAGCTTAACCTCAGCGGGCCGCCACACAATTGGACGGCCCCTTGTAGGAATTTAGAACGAAGTGGTGAAGGACGCGTAATAGGCACGTCCTGCTTCGTTGTAGGTCAATGCACCGGCTTCGTCAGAATTACCCTCGCGATACAATCGTTTGTCGAACAAGTTGTTGACCCCGACGCGTACGCTAAAGTTCTTATTGAATTCGTAGCCGCTGCTGATTCCGACCAAACCATAGGGATCGACATCCTTTTGCACCTTGGGATCGAGGGTTTCATTGGCCCTGGCGTTGTAGCTCGGCGCTTCCTGCTTGCCGTAGTAGGTAGCGTTGAGCTGGAACGAGAGCTTGTCGGTGGCGTTCCAGTCCAGGGTGGAGTTGACCGTGTATTCGGGAGTGATGCTCAGTGGTTCGCCGGTCTTCTTGTTTTCCGACTCGATCATGTAGGTGAAGTTGGTGTTCCAGTCCAGGCTCGGTGCAAGCGCGATGAACAGATTGCCTTCCACCCCTTGTACCACTGCTTTTCCGGTGTTTTCCCAACGCAGGATGCGCCGGCCGTTGGGTAAACGGAACAAGGTCTGGTTGCCTGCCTCGATCTTGTTCTTGTAGTCATTGCGAAAGTAAGTGGCACTGGTGCGCCAGGTGCCCTTGTCATAGGCCAGGCCCAGTTCCTTGTTGACGCTGGTTTCCGGGTCGAGATTGGCATTGCCGAGCAAGTAGCAACCGCCGTTGTTGACCTCGCTGGAGTTGCAGCCACCGCCGCGACTGTAGAGCAAGTAGTTGGGGTTGGCCTGGTACAGGTTGGGGGTTTTGTAGGCGCGGGCGATCCCGCCCTTGACGCTCAGGGCTTCGGTGATCTGGTGCGAAGCGTTCAGGCTCGGGCTCCAGTTGCTGCCAAAGTCTTCGTGATGGTCATAGCGTAGCCCTGGTGTAACGATGGTGTTCTCGCCGACTTCGATGTTGTCCTCGGCATACAGGGCAAAGCTGCGGGCGGTGGATTTGGTCTGGCTACGATCGAAGCCTGGCAGCTCGGCACCCGGATCATAGCCTTGTGGGCGTAGCGAGCCTGGGTCGTTGAGCGACTCGTAAAGGTACTCGCCACCCAGGGTCAGTACTTGTTGTAACCCCATGTTCAGCGGCAGGTTGATTTCGCCAGTGGCGCGGGTATTGCGCAGGCGTGACTCAAAGCTGCCGGCACTTTCCGAGGGGGCGCCTTCGCCCCAGCCTGCCAGGCCTTCGTTAAGGCGGGCGTTGCGGGTCAGGTCATACGACAATGCAGCAGTGGAGGTGCCCCAATCATAGTCACCGCGATGGGTCACGGCGAAGCTGGAGCGCTGCATTACGTTGGTCTCCTTGCCCGCCTGGCTTTCGACGAATTCGCCGCCGGCGTTGAGCATGGTGTCGCCGGCGAATATGTTGCCCTGGCGGCTGTAGCTTGACTCCAGGTCTACGCTGTTGGACGGGTCGATCTTCCAGCTCAGCAGGCCGTTGATGTCCTTGTTGCGAACACCTTCGCGTCCGGCCATCAAGGACTCCTCGTAGGCCTGGTGTCCCGCGTTGATTTTCATGTCGTCGGCGTCGGTCTTGTTCAGGTTACCGTAGACACGAAAGATCAGGCTGTCGGTCAGTGGCCCGCTCAGGCTGAAGTTGACGCGCTTGCCTGTACCCTCGGCATCGTCTTCCGGAAGCATTGTGTACAGGGTCATGGAGCCGCGCAGGTCTTCGGTCGGACGCTTGGTAATAATGTTCACAACACCACCCATGGCGCCTGAACCGTAACGCGCGGCGGCCGGACCCCGCAGAATTTCGATACGCTCGACTTCCTCGGCCGGCACCCAGTTGGTTTCACCACGGGTATCTCGGTCGCCACTCCAGCCGTAACGCACGGCATTGCGCGAAGTGGAGGGTTTACCGTCGATGAGAATCAGGGTGTTCTCCGGGCCCATGCCACGCAAGTCGATCTGGCGGTTGTTGCCGCGGGCGCCGCTGCTGCTATTGCCGGTGAGGTTTACCCCAGGCTCGCGACGGATGATGTCGGAGAGATCGTTGACGGGGGGGCGCTTCTTGATGTCTTCGGCGGTAATGATCGAAACACCTGGTGCTTGCTTGAGCTCTTCTTCGGCGGTTCCCAGCACCCGCGTGTTTTCCAGTTCGATGGCCTGACGGGTGCCATCGACGGGCAAGTCGGTTGGCTGGATCTGCACTTCATCGGGTTGCAGTTGCAGGGGGGCTGCGGCGAGGGTGGAGGAGCCCAGTGTTGCCAGCAAGGCAATACTCAAGGGGCTTAGGTTGAAGCGCGACGCCATGTCAAATCTCTCCTGGAACAAAGGGTAAGCGGGGCGTAAATCAGGCAGGCCCCGTGTGTGGCGTCGAGAATGATAAGAATTACCATTCGCAAGTAAACCCTTTGGGAGAAAAATAAAATATTAACGAAGTGGAGCGCCAAGGCTCTGCTACGGGGTCTGGCGCAAAGTGCCAGCCAATTCTGATGACGCGGAGTCAGACCGTCGCCAGCAAAAAGGGACCGTGACCACCCCATCGGTAGTCACGGCCAAATCGGGGAGAGGAGGGTAAACGGCGCAGCAGCGGTGCTCATTCGCCGCTGCGCAATGCTCATTGCTGCAACACAGTCGCCTGGTTGCCGTTGCCGAACTGTTGAACGGTCGCGGACATGCTGGCGCCACTCTGGTCGACATTGGCCTGGTTGAAGGAGCCACCTTGAGTCACGTAGGCCACGTTGACGCCTTCGGTTTGTTTGATGATGGCGCTGTTGTTGTCACCATACAGTTGCCAGGTGGAGCTTTGATTGCCGCTGCCGGACTGCTCGACATTGATGCTGTTTTTTACCCCTGCGCTTGAGCCTGTGGCGTAGTTGTCAGTGCCGCGCTGATCTGCGATCAGCAAGTTGTCGCTGCCGTTCTGTTCAAAGTACAGCTCGTTGTTGCTGTCGACCTGGGTGACTTCGGCGGTGTTGTTCACACCGCTCTGGTTCAAGCGCGCCAGTTGCGCGACGTCCTTCTGGGTCAGGTTGGCACTGTTGCCGCTGCCATTTTGGGTGACGATTGCGGTTTGGCTGGTGCCGAACTGGCCGCCGAACTTATCGCCCTTCCAGTTGCTCGCCAGCACCTTGTTGCCGTCACCGTTGGAGCTGACCTCCAGCACATGACTGTCACCGGTCTGGTAGCTGAAACTTACGTTGCCGGTGCCTGACTGGGTCAACGTTGCCAGCGACTCTGTCGATTCGTATTGATCGGCATAGATGGCGTTGACGCTGCCCATCTGCACAACGTTGGCGGTGTTGCTGTCGCCGAAGCTCTGGTCGATCACACCTTGGTTGGTCATCCCATATTGGGTGAGATTGGCATGGCTGCCCGTTTGCGTGTCCTGCCAGATTTCAGTAGAGTTGCCGCCGCCATTCTGGTTGATGGTGATGGTTCCTCCCTGGCCTTCGCGCTGATCGCCGTATGCCCAGTTGTTGTCACCAGCCTGGTAGACAGCAATCTGGCCATCGTTGTGGTTGATGTGCTCGGCAGCGCTGTAGTTGTTGATACCGGCCTGGGTACTTTCGGCGTTGTTGGCCGCGCCAGCGGTCAGTTGCTCGATATAGGCACGGTTGTCGCTACCGTACTGAACAGTAGAACCCTGGCTACCGGTCTGGCTGTCCTGGTAGACGAACGAGAAGTTGCCAGAGCCTTCCTGGGTTTGTCGGGCTTCGTTTTCGGTGCCCAGGGACTGGCTTGCGTGGGTGTTGTTCAAGGTCCCGGCCGATTGCTGATTGATCTTGCTGCCGTATTCGTACAGTTGCTCGGCATACCCGGCGTTATACTCGCCGGCGGTGCTCTGCTGGATCGAACTATTACCTCCTTCCTGTTTGGCGGCGTGGTTGTTGCCCAGGCCCTGCTGGTCTTGAGTGGTAACACTGAGCGCGGCGGCCAGTTGTTTTACCTCGGCGATGTTCTCAGTACCGCTCTGGTTTTGAGTCGACTGGCTTTCGTCAGCCATCGCCTGGCCTGCAAGGCACAGAACAATGGCGGCGCTTAAGGGAGCGAGCTTGAACATGGTGGTGCCTCCAGGTTTCAACGATATTGGTTGACTTGTACGTGCTGACCGTTGCCGGTCTGGACCACGGAGCTTTGCAGTCCACTGCCGGTCTGAACGATGCTGGCGTTGTTGCTGTTGCCGTACTGCTCGATGTTCGCGCGGTTGTTGCTGCCGCTTTGTGCGATCGAGGCGCTGTTGCCATAGCCTTGCTGGTTGATATTGGCCATCAGGTCGTTGCCTTGTTGCAGGATGTACGCCTCTTGCGATCCGCCTGACTGCACTATGCGGCCCAACAGGGTCTGTCCGTCCTGGCCGATGGCGGCCCGGTTGGATTGACCGTTTTGCTCGACCTGCGCCTGCTGACCGGTGGTGGCCGGCAGCGGTTGCAACGACAGTGGTTCACCCAGGTCGCCTCCTGGGCCGAGGTCGGCGTTATCCAGCAGGTCATCGGCCAGGGCGGCCTGACCGAACAGGGTCAGGCAAAGCAGCAAGGTGGTCAGGCGCGCCATGGTCATATCTCCTGCGTTCTACTGCACGGTAACCGGAACGGTACGAACGGTGCCCTGGCTACTGCGGATGGTCGCCGACGGTGTGGCTGTCGGAATCACCGTGGTGCTATTGCTCACCGTCAACCGCCAGCGTCCGGTCAGCGGTACCGTGGTGGAGCCCAGGGTGACCAGCCCGGTAGGGGTGGTGACCTGCACGGTGATGGTGTTGCCAGTCGTCACCGACGAGGTACCGGAGAGATCCCAGTTGTAGCGGTTGTTGGAACGCGCGGTGACGGTCGCGGCGGTGATGGCGAAGGTTTCTGCCGCCGGTCTTGGCGATACCTGCACGGTGACGATTGCCGGTGCCGACAGGGCGCCGAAGCTGTCTCGGGCGATGTAGGTAAAGGAGGCGGTGAACGCCGCAGTCACGTTTGCCGGTGGGGTGTAGGTGACCTGGGTTCCGCCGTTGCTGACAGTGCCTTGGCCGGGGCCGGGTTGAGTCACTGAGTCAACCGCAAGAGGAACGTTGCCATCCGGATCGCTGTCGTTGAGCAAGACGTTGATCGGCAGGGCGACACCCAATGTAGCGGCGGTGTCATTGACGACGACGGGTGCGCGGTTCGGCGCAACGTTGATGGTTACCGTGGTGATCTCCGATTTCAGTCCTTTGCTGTCTTGGGCACGGTAGGTAAAGGTGACGGTCATTGGCGCCTCGACCACCGGTGGCGGGGTGTACTGCACTGAGGTACTGCCGTTGAGTGCGACGGTGCCTTGACCGGCGATTGGTTGAGTAAGGTCGGTGATGGTCAGCGGTACGTTGCCGTCCGGATCGCTGTCGTTGGCCAGCAGGTTCAAGGTCAATGCAACGCCGAAGCTAGTGCTGCCCTGGTCCGCTTGCGCCACGGGTGCCTGGTTTTCTGCTTCGACCGGGGCGTTGCCAACAATCACTACCGGTTCGGTATCACTGCCGCCGGCAGCAGATTTAATCGTGACAGTCGCCGGAGGTTGGCTCAGGTCATTGACCGTGAGGGTTTTCAGAACGCCAGACCCGGACATCCGCCCGTACCCTTGGGCAACCAGGTCAGGAACCCTGATTTCGTCACTGGAACTGGCCTCGATCCGCAGGCGTTTGTTGGCCCAGTCGTACCGTGCAGAGGTCACCTTGACCACGTCGGTAAGTTTGCGCGACAGCGCAGTGGGTCGTTTCACGCCGGTTGGATCGGTGGCTGTGATCACGATCACCGGTGGCGGGGCACTGTTGCTGTAATGGTTGGCGAAGAACAATCCGCTTTTGTCTGTCAGCAAGTCGAACTGGCAAGGTGACGGCGGAGTGCCTGGCACCAGAGCAAGGCTTTCGCGGAAGCACAAGGTGGCGGTGTTCGGTGCCTTGGCGAAAACTTCTACCCGGGTACCGTCAGCAGTACGTCGGTAAGTGGCACGCTCCAGCTCTGCAGCCACCTGGCTGCGCGCATCGAGGACCTTGCCGGAAACGGTAAAGAGATCGGTACGGATGGTTCCAGCGGGGCCCTTGATCTCTATGTAGTTGGTGTTGAATGGGCTACCGGTGACCTGTTCAGTGATGTTTGGGTCGCCTATAAAGGTCTCGCTGGCGGAGGTGTCCGGGTTGATTTCAGTGTAGGGACCACCGACACCGCGTAGGAATGGGCCAATTGCGCCTTTGAGCACGCCACTGAACACTCCGGGTGCACCGATGCCGACATCACGGGTGATGTTGATCGCCCTGCGTCCCGGTGTGGTGACGTTTACCGTTTCGACGCCGTAGGGGTGAGTGATGACATAGGTACCGGCCTGAGGCACCGAGACCCGCAGACGGATACGCGCGAAGCTCTGTTGGTCGCCATCGATCGGGTTCTCGCTGGCAAATGCTGCTTCGATGCCGGCGACATAGACATCCAGTTCATAGCCGCTGTTGCCTACCGCTGGAATCGATGTTTCAGCCAGGTACCAGAACATCTCTGGTGGCCAGTTGTCCGGAAACACCAGAGGCAGGGCATCATCGTAGATGCCAGGCTCAGGCAGCAGGGTACACATGTAGGCAGGCGGTACCGAAACGCCGACGCGTGAGCTTGTGGCCCTCGATTGGCACAGCTCCATCGACAGGTCATTGTTGTCCTGGTACCACATCGGGTAACGCCCGGTGGCCAGCGTGTAGGGGCCCGGATCGACTGCTTTGAGGCCGGCCCAGGCGGTGCCAGCCAGCGAGAGGGAAAGCCCGGCTGCGCAAAGCGCCAGGCGTGGCCAGTTATTCATGCTGCCTCCTGCTACGGGACGTGGCGTAAAGATGTTCATGGCACGAGCACCACTTCTTCGCTGTCGCTACCACCGTTGCCACTGGTCACGGTGACCACGGCCGGCGGGATCGGCGAGAGCCCGGTGATGAGAGTCTTGACCGCGCCAGTGCCGCTCATGGTGCCGATGACTGCTCCATTGCCGGTGAAGGCGTTGAGCACCGTCGTTTCGGTTTCATCACTGGTAGATGCGACCAGGGTCAGGTCGCCAGAGGCCAGGCTGAATTCGGCGCGCTGGATGACAACCAGGTCGGTGAGCGGCATCTTCAGGGTGGTCGGTGTGCTGCTGGGGATCGCCAACTGATTGTTGGCAGTCACCAGCAGATCCACTGGCAGACTTGGGTTGAGTGGCGATTGTGCGTACCAGGCACCAGTGGTGTTGGCTTCGGTAAGGTTCAAATTAGGCGTTTGGCTGGTCAGGGCCGCGGTGCCGGGCGGTGGTGGGGCTTGCACGAAGATATCTTGTTGGGCGCGCAGGTCTCCGTTGTCGCTATGACGCGAATAAGTGCTGCGCTGTGCAATGACAGGGGTTGGCCGGACAACGTTGGAGAGCTTGCCCGAGACCGCGAACAAGGTGGTCCGCAGGTCCAGACCATTTGGGCCTTCGATACGTACGAAGTTGGTATTGAATGGGCTTCCGGTGACCGCTTCATTGAGATTTGGGTCGCCGATGAAGCGCTCACTGGCACCCGAGATGGGGTTGGTCTCGGTGTAGGGACCACCGACCCCGCGCAGAAACGGGCCGACATCACCTTTGAGTGCGCCGGTATAGGACTTCTGGCCGCCAATACCAATGTCGCGGGTCATATTGATCGCGCGCCGCCCGGCTGCTGGCACATCGAACACCTCGACACCGTATGGGTGGGTGATGATGTAGGTACCGGCTGTTGGAACATCGACGCGGATCCGCACCCGGGCAAAGCTGACCTGGTCACCATCGACCACTTCATCGGCGGCAAAAGCCGCCTCGACGGCTGTACCGAAGCTCAAGTCGATCCCGCGGTTGGCATCGACGATGGCTGCGTCTGCGGTAAACCAGAATGTTTCATCGGGGTAGTTGGTTGGAAAGCTGATCGGCTTGGTGTCATCGTACACGCCGGGTGCCGGGTTCAAGATGCACATGTACGAGGGCGCCCCTGGAGCCCCGGCTACCCGCGAACTGACCGCCGTGGTCAGGCACAGGTCGAGTACCCGACCGTGGGTGTCGTGATACCACGCAGCGAATCCACCGGTGGCCGGCAGGTAAGGGCCAGGGTCAACTTCGAACAGCGCGGCGTGGGCCGGCGCCTGGATCAGGCCAGCCAGAATCAGCAGTGCCAGTGGGTGGGGTGTTGGACGGTGCATGAGTCTTCCCTCTTGCAATCGGGCCCATGGGTTTGGGTCGTCTGCACAGGGTTCGGCAACTTCCATACCAGTTTTCAGAAACCCTTGCGGAGTCTGCCCTGGAGGGGGATTTTCGGGTTGGAGGCAGCGTGCGTGGGCGGGGCCGATGCCCCAGGGTTGGGGGTAATTGGGGGCGCAGGCGGGGCAATCGAAGTTAACTGGGCTATAACCTAAGAAGCCCTTTGCCAGGAGTTCGTGATGGACCTGCAATCACGTCTGGATTCATTGCCGCAGCAAGAAACCGTCCCCACTCAGGCAACGAGCCCCCGGCCTTTCAATTTGCTGCGCTGGTACGCCTTTGTGAGCCTGGCAATTATCCTTTCCGTGGCGGTAGGACTGGGACTGATCTCCAGTCGTTTCGTTATCAACGAAAGTGTCGAGCGCGATGCACTGCTGACCGCGCAGTTCATCCAGTCCATTGCCTCGGCAGAAGTGCGTCATGTGTCGATCCCCAATGTACGCACCATGGGTGAGTTGCTTGATCCGCGACAGGACCAGAACTTCCCCGAGGTCAATCCGGTGGCGCGTCGCGATGCCCGCGGCGAGTTTCTCGACCACATCGCGCACCTGCCGGACATGCTTCTGGCCAACATCTATGCGCCGGATCGCACGGTGATCTGGTCCAGTAACCCGGCGCTGGTTGGACGGCTGATCGAGTCGGACGATGACCTGGACCATGCCTTCGACAACAAGGTCCGGGTTTCGGCCAGCTACCACAACGTCGATCAGGCCCGCAGCGAGCAGAAGTTCATTACCCCGCCGGAAAATTTGTTCATCGAGAACTACATTCCGCTGTTCGATGCCGACAACGAAAACGTCACAGCGATGGTCGAAATATACAAAGAGCCGCGCGACCTTATCGATCGTATTCAGTACGGCCTGCTGATGATCTGGCTGGCTGTGGCGGTGGGCGCGACGCTGGTGTATGGCGGCTTGTACTGGCTGATGTTCCATGCAAACCGTCATTTGGCGCGCCAGCAAAAGCGTCTGATCAACAACGAAACCTTTGTCGCGCTGGGAGAGATGTCTTCAGCAGTGGCGCACAGTTTGCGTAATCCCCTTGCCAGCATCCGTTCCAGCGCCGAACTGGCGCAGGAGATCGAGGAAGGCCCGGCGCAAAAATACATTGGCGACATCATCAGCCAGGTCGATCGCATGTCGCAATGGGTTCGCCAGTTGCTGCAGTCGTTGCGCCCCCTCAATGATGAGGTCGAAGCGGTTGAGCTGGAGCGGGTGCTGCAGGACAGCTTGCAGGCATTCAGCCTGCAACTGAAACGCAACGGTGTTGAGGTACGCCTCGATCCCCTCGCCAATGTTCGCGTACTGAGCCAATCAGTGTTGCTCGGGCAGATTTTCAATAGCCTGATTGCCAACGCGCTGGAGGCGATGAGCGAGGGCGGAATATTGCGCGTCGAACTGGTTCATCACAACCGCAAGACTGTGACATTACGTCTGTGTGACAGTGGCAAGGGCATGAGTAGCGATCAACTGCGCATGGCCTTCAGGCCGTTCTACACCACCAAGCAGGGAGGGCTGGGAGTGGGACTGGTACTGGTCAAGCGGATCATGGAGCGCTTTGGCGGTACGGTGCGCTTGAGCAGTCGCGAAGGCAAGGGCACCTGCGTGCAAATGAGCTTTCGCGTGGTGCGTAAATCAGCGGGGGTTTGAGCGAATTTTTCGGGGGTTGGCAGGCCCAATAATGGGGGGGATTTCCCCGCGCATAGTCAATATCTTGTGAGTAGATGATGTAACTCATTGATAAAGAGTATGTACATATCTTGAAACAGTTTTGGCTGGGTAATTGCAAATCGACATTACCGGTAGCCAACACTGGGTGAAAGATCATGTTCAAACGCGTTCAATACCCCTTCTGCCTGAGCGCAGCTTTGGCGCTACTACTCGTCGCTGAAGCCTCTGCCAGTCCAATTGACGACGTTGACCCGCCGGAGCCGGGAGATCCGTCGGCGTTTAGCGATGTACCTGCCAATCCGGCAGCTGCCTTGAATAATCTGCTGACGCTTCCCGAGGCGAATGTCGGGGCGTTCGACCTGCCGGATGGTGTAGAGGGCGATCGAGACACGCCTCGGCAGGAAAATCCGCGGCCACCTGCCCAGCAGACATCATTCAATTACCCCACCAATGGCGCGCCAAGCCCGATGTTTGGCGCAGCGCCTTTTAGCCAACAGTTGTTGTTGTTCGAAGAATTTGGACCGACCCGCCTGGACCCTACCGCCCCTGCCGATTTGTTGGTGTTTCCTGCGCCGACCACCGGCCCTGCGCCGCAGCAGGACCCTGTCAGCGTTGCCCGTAGCGCTCCCAATGGTGCATTGCTTGATGCCTTTCTCAAGCAACCTGGACTGACACCATTTCCCAGTCAGTTCGCCAACGTGGTAGACCGCAACCCGTGGCAAACGCAGATCGAGATGTTCCTTAACCGTCATATTGGCGCACCTGCCGAAGGGCGGCCACCTGGAAAAGGCTGGTCGCACCAGCGCTGGAACGAGTTCTACCCGCAAGCCGCCTACAAGACAGCCCAGGCCGGTGCGCGAATCAATGGTGGCGTGCGCGATGCCACTCAGATGCATCACTACAGTGTTGGCGAGTTTGCCCCGGGTGGGTTGTATTACAACACTGCCGGGCAGGCCAATACCCTCGGTACCACCAAGGGCGTCGATACGCGTTTTCACCCCAACATGCCGTTGCAGGATCACAAGTCGATGTGGACCTTTGACGGCACGCTGCCTGCGAAGCTGCTGATGGTGCGTTACGGTCAGCCGCTGCTGATGCGTCACTACAACGCACTGCCGATTGATCCTGCGGCCAACCATGGTTTTGGCCTGCACACCATCAGTACCCATGAGCACAACGGTCACTCTCCCGCAGAAAGCGACGGCTATGCCAACGCCTTCTTCTTTCCCGGGCAGTTCTATGATTATCGCTGGCCGCTGCAATTGGCCGGATACGACAGTATCAATACCCGTGCCGAAGACCCACGCGCGGCATTCCCTTGCACACCGGGGGAAAAGCTTTGGGTCAATGACGCCGAGCCTGGGCTGAAAACTTGCGACAACGGCAGTATCCGCATTCGTGGCGACTGGCGCGAAACCATGAGTACTCATTGGTTCCACGACCATATGCTCGATTTCACCGCGCAGAATGTCTACAAGGGCAACGCGGCGATGATGAACTACTACAGCGCACTGGATCGTGGCAATGAAGCCTTTGCTGACGGTGTGAACTTGCGTCTGCCCAGTGGTTCGGCGTTGTCCTGGGGCAATCGCGACTATGACGTCAACCTGCTGATCGCCGACAAGGCCTGGGGCCAGGATGGCCAATTGTGGTTCAACCCGTTCAACACCGATGGCTTCCTGGGCGACCAGGTGCTGGTCAACTGGCAGTACAAACCCTTCCTCGATGTGCGTGCTCGCAGCTATCGCCTGCGCATCCTCAATGGTTCGGTTTCGCGCTACTTCAAACTGGCAATGGTGCGCGAAATCAAGGGCAGCGGCGGCGAGTTTGCCGGCCCCAAAGGCTCGGGTCTGTCTTATGCGCGGGTGCCGTTCCACATGATTGCCAACGACGGCAACATCATGGAGCACTCGGTGCCCTTCGACGGCAGCATGGACCTGGACGGTGACGGTAACCGCAACAATCACAACGCGATTTTGCCCACCCAGGGCATTGCCGAGCGTTTCGACATTATCGTCAACTTTGCCAGGAACGGTATCAAACCGGGTGACAAGTTGTACCTGATCAACCTCAAGGCCCACGACACCGGCAAAGGGCCCAAGGAAGATATCGATCTTGCCGATGTGCTTTCGCAGAAGTACCTGGCAGTCATCAAGCAGACCAGCAAAGGCCCGCAATGGGACAAGGGTGACCCGGCGGTGGGCAAAGTCCTGCAATTTAACGTCAAGGCCTACAGCGGCCAGGACCTGGCCATGGACCCGGCAGACTATGAACCAGCCAAACCGGGCAAGGCCGAAGGCAAGGTGATGATTGCGCTCAAGCTGCACCGTGACAACCCCGCCGATCAGGCGCGCCTGGCCCAGGCTCGCCACCGGACATTCATTTTCGGTCGATCCGATGGGACCGACCAGGTGCCGTGGACCATCAAGACGGACGGCGGCCTGGGCTACAACATGGACCCGCGTCGGCTCAATGCCTCGCCACAATTGGCAACCGGCCCCACCGATGCGGGATTCAGCGGCGCAGGAACCCTGGAAGTGTGGAAGATCCAGAACGGTGGCAATGGTTGGAGCCATCCGGTGCATGTGCACTTCGAGGAAGGCATCATCCTCAGTCGCGGCGGCAAAGCGCCACCGGAATGGGAAAAATGGGCGCGCAAGGACGTCTACCGCATCGGCAACGAGAGTGACGGCCTGGATAACGTCGAGATGGCGATCAACTTTCGCGAGTTCGCCGGTACCTACATGGAGCACTGTCACAACACCCAACATGAGGACAACTCGATGTTGCTGCGTTGGGACATTGATCACCCAGGCCAACTGCAGTTGATGCCAACGCCATTGCCCAGTTGGGACGGCGTGCAGTACATCAACTCTGCCGCGCTGCCCACCTGGCGCAGCGGGGATGGCAAGGGGCCGCAGGTGAAGATCAACAAGTAGCCCTTGGCCAATGGCGAACGAGGTGTGAATCATGCGGCGACTTTCAATCTGGTTCGGCGCAGCACTGCTGTGCTGCGCCCTCCAGGGGCTGGCTGAGGATGCCACCCCTTGGGGGGCGGATTACTTTCCCAACACGCTCCTGACCGACCAGGATGGTCGGCAGGTGCGCTTTTTCGATGATTTGATCAAGGGCAAGGTGGTGGTGGTCAACTTCATCTTCACCGGTTGTGGCGACTCGTGCCCATTGGAAACTGCGCGCTTGCGCCAGGTTCAGCAACTGCTGGGCGAACGCGTGGGTAGCGATGTGTTTTTCTACTCCATCAGTATCGATCCGCTCAGTGACACCCCGCAGGTGCTCAAGGCTTACGCAGAGCGATTCAAAGTCGGCCGCGGGTGGCGCTTTCTGACCGGTGACAAGGAGCAGATCGATGCTTTGCGCCGGCGTCTGGGGTTGTTTATCGAAGGGGTGGACAACGGCCGCAGTCGCGACCACAACCTGAGTCTGATTGTTGGCAACCAGGCCACCGGTCGCTGGATGAAGGCCTCGCCATTCGAAAACCCCTGGATTCTTGCCGACCAGTTGGCCAACAGCCTGCAGAACTGGAAGGCGCCCAGTAGCGAGCAGAGTTACGTCCAGGCACCGGACATACGCCCGCCCAGCAGCGGCGAAGAGTTGTTCCGGACCCGTTGCGCCGCTTGCCACAGTGTTGGCCCTGAAGATGGGCAGGGCGTTGGTATGCGCAATGTTGGTCCGGATCTTCTGGGCGTAACCCAGCGACGTGATCGCGCCTGGCTCAGTCGCTGGATACGCGAACCAGATCGCATGCTGGCAGAGCGTGATGCCCTGGCGCTGACCCTGTTCGAACAGTTCAATCGGGTGGCCATGCCGAACTTGCGCCTGTCCTCGGACAACACTGACAGTGTTCTGGAGTTTCTCGAGCAGGAAGCTCGGCGCCAGGGCGTGTTTGAACAAGCCCAAGCGCTAGACGACGAGGCGGCTATCGCCCAATAGAGGCAAAATACTATCAGTGAGCAGCGGATCATTAGAATTGATTTGAAACACCAGAGCCTGACTGGGCTATACATTTAAAAAAAAACAGCCCGCCAGGAAATATCAATGCAGGTGCTGAATAAGAAACAGGCCGATGAGGGCCAGCAGTTCCATGCGTCACCTGATCGGAGCTTGCGCGACTTCAATTTGTTGCGCTGGTTTTCCGTGGTCAGCCTATTGATTATCACTGCCGTGGCGGTTGGCCTGGGCTATGTCTCGACGCGCTTTGTGGTCAATGACAGCGTTGAGCGGGATGCCATGCTCACCGCCCAGTTCATCCAGGCCATGGCCAAGGCAGAAGTGCGCCATTCGCGTATTCCGCCGGGCACAACCATGGCGCAGTTGTTGGATCCGCGCCTGGACAACCAGCATCCGGGAATCAGTCCTGACCTGGTGGCCTCCACCCGTATCGAATTTCTCGACCACGTCGAGCATCTGCCCGATACCTTGCTGACCAACGTCTATGCCCTTGATCGCACGATTGTCTGGTCCACCAATGCGCAGCTGGTTGGACGCAAGATCGAAGGCGATGATGACCTCGATGAATCATTCAATTCGCAAGTGCCCGTCTCGGCCAGCTACCACAAGGCCAACGAAGACCGCGATGAACAGAAATTCCTGCGCGAGCCGCAGTACCTGTTCATTGAAAACTACATTCCAATGTTCGACGAAAGCGGTACGCAGGTGCTGTCGATGGTCGAGGTTTACAAGGAGCCGCAGGATTTGGTTCGGCGTATCCAGCGCGGCTATGTATTGATCTGGACGTCGACGCTGCTGGGCGGCGCGTTGATCTACTTTGGCCTGTTCTGGATCGTTCGCCGCGCTGCCAGCCTCCTGCGCGCCCAGCAGAGCAAACTGGTGGCCAGTGAAACCTTCGGCGCCCTCGGCGAAATGTCTTCGGCGGTGGCGCACAGCTTGCGTAACCCGCTGGCAACTATCCGCTCCAGCGCCGAGTTGGCGCAGGAAGTGGCCAGCCAACATTCGCAAAAGAATATCGGCGACATCATTAGCCAGGTCGACCGTATGTCGCGTTGGGTGCGCGAGTTGCTGGTGTCATTGCAGCCGTTGAAGGACGATGCCGAAGCCGTCGACCTGGTCGCGGCAGTTGAAGACACCTGCAGCACTTTTGCCTCTCAGACCGAGCGCAACAAGGTGCAGCTTCAGGTGGATACACCGGCATCGGCCCTGGTGATTAGCCAGCCGGTGTTGCTTACGCAGATTCTCAACAGTCTTTTCTCCAACGCCTTGGAGGCGATGCCCGGTGGTGGCCGGCTTACCTTGCACGTGCGTGAGCTGACTGATGAGGGCAAGATCCAGCTAGTCTTGAGCGATACCGGCAAGGGCATGAGCCAGCAGCAGGAACGGATGGTGTTCAAGCCTTTTTTCACCACCAAGCAAGGCGGCCTTGGCGTAGGGCTGGTGTTGGTCAAACGAATAATGGAGCGTTTCGGCGGCGCGGTCAGTCTGACCAGCCGCGAAGAGGAAGGAACCCGCGTAAGCCTGACTTTCAATGTTGCAGCGGGAGGGGATCATGGAGCACAGCATCCTGGTGGTGGAGGATGATGAAATCCTCGCAGAAAATATCCAGACCTATCTAGAGCGAAAAGGGTTTGAGGTCACCGTTTGCCATAGTGCCGAGCAGGCGCTGGAGCAGTTGGCTCAGTGCCAGCCCGACGCAGTGTTGACCGACAACTCGCTGCCGGGCATGAGTGGCCATGAGCTGATCAAGGCCTTGGCCGTGCGTGCGCCGGAGCTCAAAGTGATCATGATGACCGGCTACGGCAATGTCGAAGATGCCGTACTGGCAATGAAAGAGGGCGCGTTTCACTACCTGACCAAGCCGGTGGTACTGGCCGAGCTCAAGCTGATGCTCGACAAGGCGCTAGCGGCCGAGCGCATGGAACGCACGCTGTCGTTCTACCAGGAGCGCGAGGCGCACAAGTCCGGAGGACAGTCACTGATTGGTGAGTCGCCGGCCATGCTGAGCCTCAAGCATACCCTGACGCAATTGCTCGATGCCGAGCGGCGCATGGCCAGCGGGGACTTGCCGCCGGTGTTGGTCGAGGGGGAAACCGGCACGGGTAAGGAGCTGGTGGCTCGGGCCCTGCATTATGATGGCGCGCGAAGCAAAGGGCCGTTTATCGAGTTCAACTGTGCCTCGATTCCAGCCAACCTGCTGGAGGCAGAGCTCTTTGGGCACGAAAAGGGTGCGTTCACTGATGCCAAGGATCGCAGGGTCGGCTTGGTGGAGGCGGCCGATGGCGGCACGCTGTTTCTTGATGAAATCGGTGAAATGGACCTGCTGCTGCAGGCCAAACTGTTGAAACTGCTCGAGGACCGCACCATTCGCCGTATCGGTGCGGTGAAGGAGCGCAAGGTCGATCTGCGGATCATCAGTGCCACCAACTGCAACCTGGAGCAGATGGTGCAACAGGGCAAGTTTCGCCGTGACCTGTTTTTTCGCCTGCGCATTATTTCGATCAAGGTGCCCAGGCTGTATGCCCGGGGTGAAGATATCTTGTTGCTGGCCCGGCATTTCCTAAGTTTGCATGGTAAACGCTATGGCAAGACCCACCTTCATTTCAGTCCTGAGGCTGAAGAGTTGCTGCTCAACTACAGCTGGCCGGGCAACGTGCGGGAGTTGCGTAATATGCTTGAGCAGACGGTGTTGCTTGCGCCTGTCGAAGAGATTGCTCCGCACCAGCTTAATGTGTGCATGAGTTTGGTTGATGAGCCTTTTGAAATGCCGGCACCGGCTTTTCATGAAAGTCATGGCAATGGTGAGTCTGCGATTTCTACCAGTTTGCCGGAGGTAGAGCGGGAAATGGTGCGTAAGATGCTCGACCGCACCGATTGGAACGTGACGAAGTCGGCTCGGCTTTTGGGGCTGAGTCGCGATATGTTGCGCTACCGTATCGAGAAGCTTGGCCTGAGCCGGCCGGACAAGCGGCAGTGGTGAGGGTGTATGGGGCCACCCGATTTTGCCATATCCAATGGCGATGGTGGCGTTGAGTCACCTTTGCGCCCTTACGGCGCCTTACTTTGGCAGTCGACCCAAAGTAAGCAAAGGGCTTGCTGCCCCACCAGGGGCCCTACGCTGCGCTTCGGGTCCCCTCGCTACGGTGTCGCTACAGGGCATTGCGATCTACGCGTTGCAAGCAACACTACGATTCGCAACTTCGGCCAAGCCGAAGGCGCTGCGCGCTAGCCCTTTCGCAACACCTTCACTCGGCCCTTCTGGTTAACGGGGCGGGGGTGGAGCAAGATCAAGATCAAGATCTCGATCTACAGGATTATTCAGCATTTAGGCCCATCTGCCAGAAGTCTGCTTCCAGGCGCGAGGCTTGGGCGAATACTTTGACCAGGTCCTCGAAGCGTCGTTCTGTCATTGTTCTTGAGGCAAGGTCGTCCAGGTGGGCGCGCGCTGCGCTGGCGACATGCTGGTATCCCGCGCCAGCATATTCGCCAATCCAGTCCCGGTAAGGGTGATCGGTCAGGGCTTCGATACCCTCGGGTGTCAGGTTGCGGCCTATTTCGGCATAGCCGATGACGCACGGTGCCAACGCCACATGTAGGTCAAGCAGGTCTCCGGCGGCTCCACAGTCCAGCACGAAGCGGGTGTAGGCGACGGTCGCTTGATGCTCGGGGGTAGCCGCCAGGTCTTCGGGGGAGAGCCCCCAACGCTCGCATAAGCGTACATGCAGTTCGGTTTCATCAAGGATCGCTGCCAGGCCCGCCTGCGCCGCGCGGATGTCGGCCAGGGTGCGGCTTTTGTAGGCCGCGAGCGCCCACGAGCGGGCAAACTGGATCAGGAACAGATAGTCCTGGACCAGGTATTTGCGAAACGCCGGCTGCGCCAGGGTGCCAGCACCCATCTGGCGAACGAAGTCGTGGTCTACATAGCTGTTCCAGTCAGCCGCGGCTGCCTGTTTCAGGCGGTCGAAGATATCCATGGTTTATCCCTTTAGGTCGTAGGCGGCGTCGAAGAATGCGTGCTCCAAGGCAACGGCGCGAAGGAAGAAGTCTGTGCTGATCGGCGCTTGTGCCGGTCCGACACGGTCCAGTTCGGCACGTAGGAAGGCGACGAAGCTCTGGAAGTCCGGGTTGTTATGCAGGGTTATCCATTCGGCATGTTCGAAGCGCGGCGGCAGTTGCTTCGGCGCGCGCAACGCCCAGTCCAGGTACAGGCCTTCAGCAACGTTGAGCACAGCCAGGGCGGCGGCATAGGAGCGGGTCGCCGCCGCTTCGCGCATGATCGCTTTGAAACCTGCGGTGGGCACGGCGTCGGGTGCTTGCTGGCGCTGCGCTTGTGTCACACCGAGGGCCTCGAACGCGCGCAGGAAGTAGGTGTTCTCTTCGCCGCAAATAACCCCGGTGAAACGCCCCAGGCGAATGCGCGCCTCGAAGGTATCGGCACTGGCAATCGCGGCGCCGAGCAAGGTCAGGAAAGCATCGATGAAGCGGTGATCCTGGATCAGGTAGTTGATCAGCACTGCATCGTCGAGGGTGCCATCGAGCAGTTCGTTGACGAAGCGGTGCTCGACAGATTGCGTCCAGCTCGGCTCGCTCTGGCGGCGAAGGGTGTCGGTGAAGCGTTCGGTCATGGTACTGGCCTCAAAGATGACAACAGTGAGACCGGCAGAAAGGCAGGTTGGCAATCCCCATCCCTTCGCCGGCATTATCCGGATCAGGTTCGAAGGGTCACCGCGCTGCAGGTGTCAGCGGTTTCTCAGCCTGTTGCCAGGCTCCCCTTGGTGGCCGAATCTATACAGCAAGCAGGCAGGATTGTCACGTTTGCCACTAATGAATGCTGGAGGCCAATTCGAAGATCGGCATGTACATCAGAATAACGATCAGGCCGATCAACAAGCCGATGAAGGTCATCAGCAAGGGCTCGAACAGACGCACGAACCATTCGACCCAACGGCTGATTTCTTCATCGTAGAAATCGGCGCTGCGTTCCATCATCTGCCCTAGGTTGCCTGATTGTTCGCCGGCTCTGAGCAAGCGCAGGGATACCGGCGTGACCAGTTGCCCGGCTTCGAGCGCAGCTGACAACGACAGGCCTTCACGTACCCTTTCACATGCAAGTTCCAGCCGCTGTTTGGCGGCAAGGCCAAGCAGGCCGCGGGCCATTTCCATGGCGGTGAGTATGGGGATGCCGCCTTGCAAGAGGATTCCCAGGGAACGGTAGAAACGCGCCAGCTCGTACATCACCAGGCGTCGGTGCAGGGCCGGCAGGCGTTCGAGCTGGCGATTGAGCCAACTTCGTACCCGTGGATCCCGACGCAGCATCAGCAGGCTGGCGATCACACCCACAACACCCAGACCCAAAGGCGCCTGGTGGGCATGCAGGAACATTCCGGCCTGCATCAGCCACCGTGATAGCCAGGGCAGTTCAGTGCCCAGGCCCTCGAACACCAGACTGAAACGCGGCACCACATAGCCCATCAGAAACAGCACCACGCCACCGCCGACGATCAACAGCAACAAGGGGTAGATCGAGGCGCTGACGATTTTCTGCCGCACCTCGTCCATGCGCTGGCGGTAGGCAACGTAGCGCCCCAGGGCATCACCAAGGGCCCCGGTTTTCTCGCTTGATTGCACCAGGGCGATATACAGCGGGGGAAACACACTGGGCAACTGCCCCAACGCCTGGGAAAAGGATTTGCCTTCATACAGCAGGCGTACCAATTCCCCGAGCGTCTTGCGCGCCTGGGGTGGCGATTCTTTTTCGGCCAGGCTTTCCAGGGCATCAATCAACGGCAGGCCAGCGTTGAGCAGGGTGGTCAGCTCCTGGCTGAACAACACCAGGTCGAAGGTTTCCTTGCGACGCCAGCGCATTTTGCCAAAGCGCTCACAGTTGCGCACGCTGACCACCCGCAGGCCTTGTTGCTCAGCCTGCAAACGGGCTTGTCCAGCGTCCTGGGCATCGAGCGTAAGCAGGACCACCCCGGACTTTCCCAATGCCTTGAGCTCGTAGCGCATGTGTCGCTCCTCCGCTTACTGCCAGCTGGTGACTTCGGCGTTTTCACCCTCGCCGCCGGGCTGTCCGTCTTTGCCCATGGAGAGCAGGTCGTACTCACCGTTCTCACCGGGTTGGCGATAGATGTAGTTGCGGCCCCACGGGTCCTGGGGGACTTTTTTCTGCAGGTAGGGGCCTGACCAGCGTGTCTCGTCGCTGGGGGCAGCGACCAGCGCCTGCAGGCCTTGCTCGGAATTGGGGTAATGCCCCACTTCCAGTCGATAGAGATCCAGCGCTTTGCTCAGGCCTTCGATCTGCGCCCGTGCCACCTTGGCCTCAGAACGCCCCAATTGACTGAAGTACTTGGGTGCAACTATGCCCGCGAGCAGCCCCAGTACCACCAATACCACCAGCAGTTCGAGCAGGGTGAATCCCTGTTGCGAGTACTTTTTTTTGTTCATGACAAGGCCCTCCATCGTGCGCCTGCAAGGCCTCATGCAATTGCCGTGCGCGTCTGCTGCAAGCCTTTGCGCTGCGCGGCCGGCAAGGCGGCACAGTGCTTGCGTCAGTAGCCTTGCGCCTCGGCAATCGGGGCATATGCCCCACTTTTCGGGGCCGCAACGGGGAGGGCGGGACCATGTACTGGTTATCTGCAGGAATCTTTGTCTGGCTGACCTGGGTGCTCCCGGTACAAGCCGATATGTACATCTCTATCAAGGCTGACGGCAGCTATGTGCTGTCCAACGTTCACCGCCCTGGCCGCACCTATCAACGGGTCATCAGTGAATCGGCAACTAGCCTGGCCAGCAGCGACCAGGCGCAGATGATCACCGGTATGCCCTATGCCGAGCTGGTCGCGGCGGCGGCTGAAGCCAACGATGTGCCGGCGGCGCTACTGCATGCGGTGATCCAGGCCGAGTCTCGCTACAACCCTAACGCCCGTTCAGCCAGCGGTGCGGTCGGCCTGATGCAGTTGATGCCCGATACCGCCCGGGAACTGGGGGTTACCAATTCGTTGGACCCCGCCTCGAATCTGCAGGGCGGGGCACGCTACCTCAAACGCATGCTGACCCTGTTCGACAACGACATCACCCTGGCAGTGGCCGCCTATAACGCTGGCCCGGATGCGGTGCTACGACGGGGCCGGGTAGTGCCGCCCTATGCCGAGACCCAGAGCTACGTGCCAAAAGTGCTGCGCCAGTACCGTCGGCTGCAGGGGCTGGCTGTGGATGCGCCGCTGTAGGCGCGCTCCCCCGAAATGGGGAATAACGGGGAATACCCCCCAATTGAGATTCATTCAATAGCGTAGGTGGTTGAAATAAAACAATAAAAAACTCTGGCATGAGGTTTGCTCAAGCCTTTTCAGAGTCCACTTGCACCACCAGAGGCACGCCATGATGACTCCGATCAAAGGCTCAGTCCTGACTTCACTGCTGATCACTGCCGCCACCTTGGGTTGGCAGACAGTCAGCGAAGCTGCCGTGCGCTGCGAGCGCAATCTGGTGGCCAACGTAGTGGCGCTCGACCAGCCACTGATGTTCAACCGCCTCGGTGCCCAGAATGCCAACGGCATGATCTTCGCGTTGCGCCGCGATGTGATTGATGAAAACCAAGTCACCCTCGACCAGGGTGGCGCAGCAGTGCCGGGCAAGGTCACGTTGCGCCCGGACAAGCGTCCACGGCCGATTGTGCTGCGGGTGGCGGCCGGTGATTGCCTGACCGTCAATCTGCAGAACCTGCTGGCTTATCAAGCCAACCCCAACAAGCACGGCATCGATCACGAAGAAGAGAACGAAGTCGGGGGCGAGGAGGGCGAGGAAGACGAAGGCGCTGAAGCGCCTGAAGGTGCTGAAAACGAAGTGGTCGATGATCAGGTCACCGACCGCCATGTCGGTTTTCAGGTCAACGGCCTGCAAGCAGTCAACAGTATTGGCGACATCGCCTCCAACACCGGGCGCAACGGCAACTTTCTGGTGGCGCCGGGCAGCAGCCGCAGCTACACCTTGTACGCCGAACGCGAAGGCGTATTTGCCGCCTCCAGCCGTGGTGCCCCGTTTGGTGGGGAGGGTGCCGCAGGCAACGTTGCCAACGGCTTGTTCGGCCAGGTGATCGTAGTCCCCAAAAATGGGCGCACCTACCGTAATACATTGACAGAGGAAGAAATGCGCCTGAGCACGGTTGGCCGGGCGCCGACCGGCCAGCCGATTGTCGATTACAAGGCCCGTTACCCTCAGGCCGAGCCCTGGATCCGTGAAGGCAAGGCCGGCTCGCCGATCATCGCCATGGTCGACGGCAACGAGATTATTTCCAGCGACTCTGACGCGATCGTCATGGGCCCCAATGACGACGGCAGCTTCCCGCCATCCACCTACCCACTGGAGAGCATCGGCAAGCGCAATCCGGCGTTGCCCAACCGTCTGGAGCCTTTCCGTGACTTTGCCTCGCAGTTCACCGATGAAGTTGCAGTGACCCAGGCGTTTCCTGGTTACTGGGCTGACCCGGTAATGGGGCATGTGCTCGAACCTACCCGCGACTCGTTCATGATCAACTACGGGTCCGGCGGCATGGGCGCAGAGGTCATCGCCAACCGCCTGGGCGTGGGACCGATGCATGACTGCCTGTCCTGTGCTTATGAAGAGTTTTTCCTCAGTTCGCACACCGTGGGCGATGTGGCGATGCTGGTGGACGTTCCGGCCAACGTTGGCCTGGAAAACATACGTCCAGGGGAAAAACCTGGTGTCGAACAGGTTGGGGTCAAGGCCACCATGGCGCTGTACCCGGCCGAGCCTTCCAACGTCAACCACAGCTACATCGGCGACTTCGTCAAATTCCGCAACACGCACAACGGCCACGAGCAGCACATTTTCCACCTGCACGGGCATCAGTGGCTGTTCAATCCCAACGACGACAATTCCGATTATGTCGATGCCCAGGGTATCGGCCCCGGTGCCGGCTATACCTATGAAATTGCCAACGGCGGCTCCGGTAACCGCAACCGCGTGGCCGGCGATGCGATCTACCATTGCCACTTCTACCCGCACTTTGCCCAAGGCATGTGGACCATGTGGCGGGTACATGATGTGTTTGAAGAAGGCACTCGCCTGGAGGTTTCCGCACAAAGCGAAACCGGCTATCACAGCGAGCCCTATGCCTTGCGCAGCGGCAAACCGGCCGTTGGGGCACGCGCCTTGCCAGACGGCGAAATCATCGCCGGCACGCCGATCCCTGCTGTTGTGCCGCTGCCAGGTAAAGCCATGGCACCGATGCCGGGTAAGGTGGCAGTTATTCCGAAACTCGCCGAAACCCTGGTCGCCGAGCATGATGACGACGACGAAGAAGAAGAGGGCGATGACGACGCCTCACAGCATTCCAGCGCCCCACGGGCTATCGGCTCGGTCGCCCTGGTGGATCGTGGCTTCGAGAACCGCAACGCCGATGGCAGCCTGAAGAACCCTGGCTACCCCTTCTGGATTGGCGGTATCGAAAGCACCGTGGGCCAGCGTCCACCCACCCCGCCGCTGGACATGCTTGATCCGGCCATGGCGCAGGCGCTGAAAAGTACCGGCAACGCGCTGTGGGCCAACCTTGATCCGGCCCAGGTCGGCGGCTGGGATGGCGGGCTGCCGCGCCATGCGCTTGACGGCATGGCCGCTGGCGGTGAGGCAGAGGTCACCACCACGGCATTGGATTTCTCCAAGCAGATTACCAAGGCCAAGGCGGTGTTCCTGCCCGAAGAGGGCACAGACGTCGAACAAGCCGCGATGAGCTTTCATTCAAAACTGGAGCACCCAAGCTTTGCGGTATTGCCAAGCAATCAGCTGGTTGCGCGCAATTTCCGCACCAATGGCGCTGCCCCCACCGCGGGCGCTCCTTACTACGAACCATGCATGGATGACCGCGCCAAGCGTCTCACTCTGGCCGCTGGCAATGGCGAGTTCAACAGTGGTGAGCGCCTAGACAGCATGACCTTCACCGGCTCCTCGACCTTCACCGCCGATCGCCCGCGTATCTACAAAGGCGCCAATATCCAGTTCGACGCGGTGTACAACAAAGTCGGCTACCACTTCCCGCAGGCGCGCATCATCAGCCTCTGGGAAGACGCCTGGGCGGTGATCAACAAGCAACGCCCACCTGAACCGCTGGTCATGCGCATGAATACCTTCGACTGCGTGATGTACCAGCACACCAACCTGATTCCTTCCTACTACGAGATGGACGACTATCAGGTGCGCACCCCGACCGACGTGATCGGCCAGCATATCCACCTGCCAAAATGGGACCTGACTGCCGCCGATGGCTCGGCCAACGGCTGGAACTACGAAGACGGCATTCTCTCGCCCGGCACCGTGGTCGAGCGTATTAAAGCCATTCGTGAGTACAACAAATGCACCAGCGGCGATCCGCGCGAGGGCAGTGCCGAGTGCCCGGTGGCCAAGGCGCATCCTTACTTTGGACGCTACGGGCGGGCCGACTGGATGGGCGCCCGCACCGCCATGCAGCGCTGGTTCATCGACCCGGTCGTCAACGTTCATAACGTCGACCGTGGCCTGGGCACCATCTTCACTCACGACCACCTTGGCCCATCGACTCACCAGCAACTGGGCCTGTACGCCACCGTACTGGCAGAACCTGCCGGCTCCACCTGGTACCACGCCGAGACAGGCGAGCTGTTGTACAACCCTGCTCTGCGCGAAGATGGCGGGCCGACCTCATGGCAGGCTGTAGTCAAGACCGGTGACCTGGACGGTGATGGTCGCAACGACAGCTACCGCGAGTTCTTCCTTGAGTACAGTGACTTCCAGCATGCCTACGAGGCGGGTGTATATGTAGGTGCCGGACCAGACGGGGTGCCAAATGCCCAGGCATTCCCGGCCACGTCCGACAGTTTCCGCTACGCCATCAACCCACCGGTGCGCAAGGAGGCCGAAGGTCTGCTTGAAGCGGTCACCGAAGCCCGGGGCGGCTTGATGCCGAACTGCCCAAGCCGTCCATGCCCGCAAGCAATTTCGGTCGATGACCCGGGCATGTTCGTCGTCAACTACCGTAACGAGCCATTGGCACTGCGGGTGTTCGACCCCTACAAAGTGGCACCGGACGGCAAGCGCGGGATGCAGGCCGACGGCTTGGCGGGCGACCTGGCGTATGCCATGCAAAGCCGCACTGACCGGGTGATTCCGGCACTCAACCTGGCACCCTCGGCGGTCACCTATGCCGTGGGCCCAACCGGCGGTACTACACTGTTCCCACCGCATGTCAACAAGGGCGGCAGCGAACCGGGCGATCCGTTCACGCCCATGCTGCGTACCTACTCCGGCGACAATGTGCGCCTGCGCATGCACGCCGGTGGCCACGAAGAGGAACACAACGTAACCCTGCATGGCGTCAAATGGCTGCAGAACGGCTCGGGGTTCGGTAACAGCTCCAATTCGGGGTGGAAGGCCTCGCAGATGGTTGGTATCTCCGAACAGTTGGGGTTCATGGCGCCTGTGTCGATGATCTCCAGTTCCTCGGCACCCAACGGTGACTACCTGTATTCCCTGGACGCCTCGCTGGAAGGCTACTGGAATGGCTTGTGGGGCGTCATGCGTAACTACACCAACAGCCGCAGCGATCTGTTTGCCCTGCCCAACAACCCGCAACCAATGGCGGCGCGCAATACCGTGGCATTCGACGGCATCTGCCCACGCTTCACCGCCAACCCCAATGGCATTGGCACCCGGTCAACCGTCAAGCGCAACTACGAGATTGTCGCGGCGCTGGCCAACGACATACTTGGCAATCCGCTGAACCTGAGCATCACCGATCCTGCTGGCGTCGGCCAACATGTCGGCGGGCCGCTCAAGGCCAACGGCGGCACGCTGGTGTACAACTCGCGGCCGGTCAGTATTGCGCAAGTGACAGTGACCGACCCTGAAGATGGCGAGACCTTCACCATTGGCGGTCAGAGCGGTCCGCTGCACGACCCGACTGCCGTGCTCTATGTACGCAAAAGCGACCTCGACCCGATCACCGGCAAGCTCAAGCCCGGTGTGCCGATCGAACCGCTGGTACTGCGCGCCGCCGCTGGTGATTGCCTCAACGTGACGCTGGAGAACCGCCTGCCAATGGTCATGCCGGACCTGGCCAATACCGCTGTGATGCACGGCATGGTCAAACGCAACCGCAATGACAGTGAGGGCTCCACCACCTTCAACAACAACCTGATGCGTCCATCCAGCCATGTTGGGCTGCATGCGCAACTGCTGGCCTACGACATCACCAAGTCCGATGGTGTCAACGTCGGTCTCAATCCGGTGCAGACCGTGCCGCCGCGCACTGGCAGCAGTGGTGCCTATCCGAGCAAGGTCTATCAGTACTACGCCGGGCACCTGGAGCGTGAAGGCAAGCCGGTATCGCAAAC
Source organism: Pseudomonas arcuscaelestis (assembly GCF_016881005.1). Taxonomy (GTDB): domain Bacteria; phylum Pseudomonadota; class Gammaproteobacteria; order Pseudomonadales; family Pseudomonadaceae; genus Aquipseudomonas; species Aquipseudomonas arcuscaelestis. The sequence goes on from NZ_JACOPV010000003.1 coordinate 300,917, forward strand.
CGGGCGTTCGGTCGACAACATCAACACCACTGCAATCGAGTTCGGTGGCTTGAACCTGACTCCTGCGGATGTGATCAAGCAGCCGCAGAAAGGTCTGGTCGGGGCGATGAGTATCCTGCCACAGACAGCGACCTGGACAGAGGATGCTGCCAGCCGCGCCTCGGCCACCGTCCAGGTGCCGGGCCTGAACCCCTATCGCGACTTCACTCTGGTGTTCCAGAAAGCCTTGAATACCCGCTGGGCCAGCGGGCGGCCGGTGGAAGGCATCGCGGCAGAAGGCAACGGTGTGCCAACCGATCCGCAGGACAACTCGAACATGGCCATCAACTACAAGACCGAGCCGTTGTGGTACCGCTTCGGCCTGGCCCCGAATGCGCCGTTCGGGCATGCCGATGGCAATGGTTGGGCGGATGTTCCTAACGCACACATGGCCTACAGCAACGCCCTGGTTGGCGGCGATCCTAAAACCCCAGTGCTCTGGGCCAAGCCTGGGCAGGCCCTGCGCACCCATGTACTGATGCCGACCGGCGGCAGCCGCGGCACTACCTTCCAGCTGGATGGGCACCTGTGGCCACTGCATAACTTCCAGGCGGAGAAATCCGATGTCGGCGGCTATCCGTTGAGCCTACCGGGGATTGGCTCGGTGCGCTTCGGATACAACCCGCAGGCCATGTACATCGGTGCCCAGGAAAGCGTGCTGCCAGCAGCGCACTTCAGCTTCATGGTGCCCAGCGCCGGGGGCAGCAACGCGGTGCCCGGTGACTACCTGTTCCGTGACTACGCTGCCTATGGCAACTCGTCCGGGCTGTGGGGGATTCTGCGGGTAACGGAAGAAGCGCCACCGACTACAGCGCCAGCGCAGTAAAGGGAAGGGGGAGAGGTCATGAACAAGAAAAATCGACCGTTGTACCTGGGGCTGATGGCAGGGTTGACCCTGATTGGCCTGGGGATCAGCTATGAAAGCCTGTGGTGCGACCCGCGTAGCGAGTTGGCCGAGAACGTTCCGGATCCTCAGGCGCTGCACCGTCTGAGTCGCGACGGTGTCACCGTCGAGTTCGAGGCACGGCCATTGGACAAGGGCGGGAAGCTCATCGAAGGCGGCTTTGCCAATGTGCGCTTCAAAATCACCGATCAGAACAGCGGCCAGCCACTGTCGGGCGTGTCGCCCGGCGCCTGGCTCGACCCGGCGCTGACCGGCGATGCCGCCAAGGACCGCAGCAAGAGCTGCAAGGCCCGGGTGGCGCTGTTTCTTAAAAGCAGTATCGGCGCTCGACCCTTGCTGGATCTCAACAGTTATTTCCTGCTGATGCTCAACAAGGATGCAAGCCTGACCGTAATTGACCCTTCGGTTTCCGTTGGCGGGGTCACCAGCACACTGGCCCGTATCGAGTTGCCTGGTATCCCCATGGACTGGGCAGCCAGCAGCAATGACAAACAGGTGTACGTGTCTATCCCCGAGCGCGACGAAATAGCGTTGATCGACACCGAGACCTTCAAGCGCGTGGCTAACATCGATGCAGGCAAGCAGCCCTTGCGGGTTGCCCTGCAGCCGGACCAGCGCCTGCTCTGGGTCGGCAACAACGCCAGCGACCCGCAGCACAGCGGTGTCACCGTGATCGATGTGCCGAGCCGCAAGAACATGAAGTTCTTCGCCACTGGCGCCGGCCATCATGAAATCGCGTTCAGCGCCGATTCACGCTACGTCTTTGTCAGCAACCGCGACAGCGGCACCCTGAGCGTGATCGATGCCAGCGAAATGCGCTTGGTGAAAACTCTCAAGGTCGGCTCACACCCGCTGTCGGTGGCGTATTCGGCGCTGTCCCAGGCGGTCTATGTCGCTGATGGGCGCGACGGCAGTATCAGCGTTATCGATGCCCGCAGTCATCAATTGCGCCACCGCATCGAGGGCAAGCAGGGCCTGGGCCCGATGCGCTTCAGCAGTGACGGGCGCTTCGGCATTGTCCTTAACACACTGGAGAGCGAGGCGCTGGTGATCGACGCCAGTACCGACCAACTGATTCACCGCTTGCCGGTATCGGCAGAACCGTACCAACTGAACTTCACCAAGGCCTATGCGTACATCCGTGGCCTGGCCTCGGCAAAGGTCACCATGATCAACCTGAGCAGTCTTGGTGAGGGTCGTCAGCCGATCATCCAGGGCTTCGAGGCTGGTACTGCTGCGCCGCGCCAGGCGGGTGACTTGCCGCTGGCCCAGGGCCTGACCACGGCGCGCGACGAGAACTCGGTGTTCGTGGTCAACCCGGTGGACAACACCACCTACTTCTACGCCGAAGGCATGAACGCACCGATGTCCGGCTACTCCAATCGCGGTCATAACGCCCGCGCAGCCCTGGTAATCGACCGCAGCCTGCGTGAGGTTGCCCCCGGGGTGTACAGCTCCACCGTCAAGCTGCCTGCTTCCGGCACCTTCGATGTGGCGTTCCTGCTCAACCAGCCGCAGATCATCCACTGCTTCAGTACCGAGGTGGCGGCTTCATCCACCGCGCCGCACCGCCAGACACCGCAGATCGAGTTCATGCTCGACCCTGTGGCGGTGGTGCAGGGCAGCCCGTTCACTGCGCGCTTTCGTATCGTCGAAGGCAACGGCACCCCGCGCAATGGCATCAAGGATCTGAGCGTGCGCTACTTCCTGGCGCCTTCTTCCATGGCCCGCGACAGCCACGTGCATGAGGTCGGCGATGGGGTCTATGAGGCACCTCTGGAGCTGGCCGAAGCCGGGGCCTGGTACTTGCACGTACAGGCGCCCTCCCTGGGCAGTGCCTTTGCCGAGAAAAACTACACCAGCCTGCGGGTGCTGCCCGCCGCGGCTCAACAAGCGTCCGACTCGGATTCAAGGAGTGTGCGATGAAAATGCTTGATCGCTGCAGACTGTTCAGCCTCTGCCTGTTGGCCGCCAGTTGTGGTTTAGCCCAGGCTCATGGAGGCGTCGACCATGGCGGTGCCAATGATCACAGCGGCCATACCGCACCCGAGGCCCACCAGGAAAAAACCTCGGTACGTTTTGCCGATGTGCAGTTGCTCGACCAGAACGGCATGCCGGTGCGTCTGGAGAAGGACCTGGTTGCCGACCGCCTGGTGGTCATGGGCTTTATCTACACCAGTTGCACCACGGTGTGCCCGGTGGTGTCGTCGATCATGGGCAAGGTGCAAAAGCAATTGGGCGGCAGGGTGGGTGAAGAAGTGCAGTTGGTGTCGATCAGTGTCGACCCCCAGCGCGACGACTCCAAACGCTTGCAAGACTACGCCAAGACCTTTCAGGTTGGGCCAGGGTGGAGCTGGCTGACGGGCTCGCCCTATGCCGTCAACGAGACGCTCAAGGGATTGGGCAGCTTCAGTGCCAACCTTGCCGAGCATCCGCCGTTAATCTTGGTCGGTGACGGTCGCACCGGCAAATGGACTCGGTTCTATGGCTTCACCGACCCTGCGCTGCTGGTCAACGAAGTTGATCGTCTCAGCGCTCGGCGTATACATGCCAAACACACTGCTATCGCCCAGGAGGTGCAACCATGAGCACTGCCAGCGCCGGTAGAACCACCATGCGCGGGGTCGATTGGGTAGCCCTGGCGGTGTGCTTGTGGATCTTGAGCTCGGTGGCCTTTGCCCACGAGGGGCACGCGCCGCAAGCCAGCCCCGAGCCCACGCCGACCCCCAGCACCAACGCGGTAACGCCAACGGCTGGCACCCACGATGCCCAGGCGTATTTCACCGACAGCCTGGTACAGGACCAGAACGGTCGCAGCCTGCGCTTCTACAGTGATGTGCTGAAGGATCGGGTGGTGCTGCTCAATGTCATCTTTACCCATTGCAATGATGCCTGCCCGCTGATCACCCGCAAATTGCGCGAGGTGCGCGAGGCGATGGGCGAGGACGCTGCCAGTAAGGTCACGTTCATCTCTTTGAGCAGCGACCCCACCAACGACACCCCGCAGGTGCTCAAGGCATTCGCCGAGAAGCAGGGTGTCGATGGTCCCAACTGGCTGTTCCTCACCGGTGACAAGGCGCAGATGGACCTGGTGCTGATGCGCCTCGGCCACCTGATCCCCAGCCCGGAACAGCATTCCACCCAGTTGATTGCAGGTGACGTGGCCAACAAGCGCTGGAGCAAAATTCGCCCCGATGCGCCGGCCATGGCTATTGCCCAGCGCCTGCAATTGTTGTCGCAACCGCTGGCCGGGCGTTGAGCATCATGACCAGCGTGCTGCGCACCTTGACCCTGGTGCTGATCCTTGGTGTCAGTCACGCCGCTCAGGCCCTGGACTTGACCGCGGCGGAGCTGGCAGGCAAACGTTTGTACCGGGAAGGGCTGTCGAGCAGTGACGCGCAGGTTTCAGCGCGGGTGGGGGCGGCCGATATGCTGGTGCCCGCCAGTGTCGTGCCGTGTGGCAGTTGCCATGGCGCGGATGGCTTGGGGCGCGCGGAGGGCGGAGTGCGTCCGCCTGCGCTGAGTTGGCAGCGTTTGGCCATCGGCCAGGGCCTGCGCACGATCAATGGCCGCGCCTATCCGGCCTACACCGAGGCCAGCCTGGCACGGGCCATTCAAGAAGGACGCGACCCGGCTGGCAATCGCCTGGATCCGGCCATGCCGCGCTTTGTCCTGAGCATGGCGGATCAGCGCAATTTGAATGCCTACCTCAAACGTCTGGCCGATGACCGTGACCCAGGTTTGGAGGAGCGCACGCTGCGCCTGGGTACATTGTTGCCTGGCAAGGGCGCGAACGCCGCCTCAGCGCGGGTGGTGGCGGCGGTGCTCAAGGACCGTATTGCCCAACTCAACCTGCAAGGCGGCATTCATGGTCGGCAGTTGCAACTGATCACTGTCGACCCCGGGCCTAGTCTGGCCAGTGCCGAGCAGGCGCTGAGCACATTGCTCGAGAAGGAGCAGGTATTCGCCTTGATTGCGCCGCTGGCTCCTGCACTGGAGCCTGTATTGGCGGCGCGCCTGGAGCAGGCACGCGTACCTTTGATTGGCGCCGCGCCAACGCTGAGTGCCAGCGCCCAGATGTTCGATCCCTTGCCAGGGCTTGATGACCAACTATTGAGCCTGGCCGACTACGCCCAGGCCAATCTGGCGCTACGACAGGCCGGTACGGGGATTGTCTACGCCGACGCCGAGCAGGCGAACTTGGCCGAGCACCTGGAACAGCAGCTGCTGCAACGTGGCTGGAGCAAGGTGGAGGCCCAGCCGCTGAGCGAACAAGCCCCCGAAGGGCAGGCGATCTTCTTTCTCGGCAAGGCCGAGGACTTCGCTCGCCTCACCGCACAACTGCAGCAGGTCGGGCGCACGCCGTATCTGTTCGCCAGCTCCAGTCAGGTGTCCAGCCAATTGCCGCTAGTACCTGACGTCTGGTCGCGACGGGTGTTTCTCGCCTATCCCTTCGTGCCCGGTGACTGGACGGCTACCGGACGTCGTGCAATGAGTGAAATGCGCTCTCGCCAAGGCTTGAATGGCTATCAGGGCGTTTTGCAGGTCAGCACCTGGTGTTCGGTGCAACTGCTTGGCGACGCCCTCAAGCGCGCTGGGCGCGATGTCAGCCGGGAGAAGTTCATCCGGGCGCTGGAAGACCTGCACGATGTACAGACCGGCCTTACCCCGCCACTGAGCTTCGGTCCGGGGCGCCGGCAAGGCCTTGCGGGCGCCCATGTCGTGACCCTGGAAATGCCCGGCCCGGTGTTCTATCCGGTGGCGGCCTACCGTCCTGTCGTTGAGGAGACTGCGCCATGAAACTGTTCGCGCTGTTGTTGTGCCTGGTGGTTACGCAGCTGCAGGCTCAGCAAGAGATACCGGCAGCCAGGGTCAATGGCGTAATCATCAGCCAGATGCGGTTGGAGCGCTATTTTGCCGACTATCTGCAGGCCCAGGGCAGGGCAGTAACCAGTATCCGCAACCCGGGCGTCTATAAACGCTTGCGTGACCAGGCCCTGACCGACCTCATCGACAAAGAGCTGCTTTGGCAGGAAGCGCAGCGCCAAGGCGTCAGCGTCAGCGACACTGAGGTCAATGCACAGATCGACCAGTTACGCTTGGCCCTGGGAACAGCCAAGCGTTTTGATCAGCGTCTGGCCGACGCCGGTTTCGATGCTGAAAGTTTCGCCGCATACACCCGCCACGAATTGGCTGCACAGCAGGTCTTCATGCAGGCTTCGCAGGTTCCGGAGCCGGATGCAGCGCAAGTTCGCGCCTTTTACCTGGCCAACGCACGTTCTTTGCCGCCAGTGCAGAACCAAAGTGCCGACCCCTCTGTCGTACCAGAGCAGGGATTGGTTTTGGCAAAACGTCTACTTGTCGAGCAGCAGCAGGCGCAGGCGCGCCAGGCCTTGCTACAGCGTCTACGTGACGCCGGGCAGGTGCAACGACTTGACTGACGACTCATCTGACCCCCAATGTTGGGGATATCAGTAGGGGCAAAACGCCAGCTGGTCCCCGGGATTGGGGGAGGGGCTATGGCCCGTTTGCGTCTACTCTTAAAGAATCAACGACATAGCACATTCGAAAGCGCTGTCTGCGGTCTGGCACGAAGCATGCGTAAGCCTATACAAGGGCGCACTTCGGCAGACCGGTTGACCGGGCCTGTGATGTTTCAAGGAGTCGACCTTGGTTAACACAGTATTGGTAGTCGATGACGAACAGACCCTTGCGGGCAATATCCAGGCTTACCTGGATGCGCAAGGCCTGAACGTCCATGTTGCCCACGACGGGGCCAGTGCCATTGGCGAAGCCGAACGCACCCAACCCGACGTGATAGTGATCGATTTCCGCTTGCCCGATATGGAGGGGTTTCAGGTACTGGAGACTGTGCGCAAGAGCAGGAACTGTCATTTCGTGCTGATCACTGGCCATCCGACCGTCGAGGTTCGCGAGCGAGCCAGCCAGCTGGGAGTCAGCCACATCCTGTTCAAGCCTTTTCCGCTGGCCGAACTGGCCCGTGCAGTCAACGACCTGATGGGCATCAAGCGCGAAGCCGGGAGCGAGGGGAGCACGGACACAGGGTTCGTTGAGCGACGCCAGAGCAGGAGTGAAAGTTTCCCCCTGCAGTTGTTCGACGGTAGTTGGGTTCTGGCAGATCGCCGACGTGGCGAACGAAAGCCGAAACCGGACGACGACCAACTGCTCACCGGGGAGTAACGCGCGAGCAGACCTGAATATGGCTTGCCGCGCTCCGCGCTGGAGAGCAAGTCATGGACACCGTGTCGCTCGCTGTTGTCGCTACCCAGGAAGGTGCTCCCGCACCCCTCGGTCGTGAGTTGCTCGCCCAGGCCCGTGCCACTGCTGAACAAAATGCCGAACGCCTGCTCGACACCCTTCAACGCCTTAGCGGCCTGAATCCCGCCGATTTCGTCGCTGGTCTGGGCGCCACCTTGCATTACCCAGTCCTCGACGGCCAGACGCTGTTTGCCGCCACGCCGCTGTTCGATCGGGTCAGCCTGGCTCAGTGCCTGAAACGTGAGTTTCTTTTTCTGGAACATGACGGCCAGGCGCTGGGCGTGTTCGCTGATCCGTTCGACAGCGCTCGCCTGGCCTGGATCGACGAGTGCCTGCAAGGCGCGCCGCTGTATTTGGTCGAGGCTGCAGATCTCGCCGGTTTTCTCGCCCGTCACGAAGAAAGCTTCCATGCCGTCGATTCGCTCGACCACGACAGCGAAGCGGTCAGCGAGCTCGATACTGTGCAGAGCCTGTCGTTGGCCAGTATCAGCGAGGACCAGAGTCGGGTCGTCAAGCTGGTCAACTCGACCCTCTATGACGCGTTGAAAATGCATGCCAGCGACATTCACCTGGGCGTGACCGGCAACGGTCTGGTGATCAAATACCGCATCGACGGTGTGCTCAACAGCATCAGCAAAGTCAGCGGCAGCGAGTTTGCCGAGCAGGTCATTTCGCGGATCAAGGTCATGGCCGAACTGGACATTGGCGAGAAACGCGTCCCTCAGGATGGCCGCTTCAAGATCGGTATCAGCGCCCGGCAGATCGACTTTCGGGTGTCGATCATGCCCAGCATCTTCGGGGAAGATGCGGTACTGCGGGTGCTCGACAAGCAGGACCTGGCAGATCGCGTCAGCGGTGTTCAACTGCAGGCCCTGGGTTTTGAAGACCAGACGTTGCGCAGCCTGCGCCGGCTGGCCAATGAGCCCTACGGGATGATCTTGGTTACCGGCCCTACCGGCAGCGGTAAAACCACCACCCTCTACGCCATGATCAGCGAGATCAACCACGGCGTGGACAAGATCATCACCATCGAAGATCCGGTCGAGTATCAACTACCGGGGGTGTTGCAGATTCCGGTCAACGAGAAAAAAGGCCTGACCTTTGCCCGCGGCCTGCGTTCTATTCTGCGCCACGACCCGGACAAGATCATGGTCGGTGAGATCCGCGATCCCGACACTGCGCAGATCGCCGTGCAGTCGGCCCTGACCGGCCACCTGGTGTTCACCACCATCCACGCCAACAACGTTTTCGATGTGATCGGCCGCTTCAGCCAGATGCAGGTCGACCCCTACAGCTTCGTTTCCGCGCTCAATGCCGTGCTCGCCCAGCGTCTTATCCGCCTGGCCTGCCCGCATTGCGCCAGCCCTCATCAACCAAGCGACGAAGAACTCAGTCTTTCCGGCCTGGAAGCAGGGCAGGTAGGGCATTACCACTTTGTTCACAGCAGCGGTTGCGGCCAGTGCCGGGGCAGCGGTTATCGCGGGCGCACGGCGATTGCCGAGTTGCTGCACCTGGACGACGAACTGCGGCAAATGATTGTAGAGCGCCGGCCCCTGGCACAGATCAGGACCTTGGCATGTCAACGCGGCCTGCGCCTGTTGCGCAGCTCGGCACTGGAACTGGTGCGCGATGGCCGGACCACCCTGGAGGAGATCAATCGTGTCACATTTATCGCCTGATCGCTTTATCGCCGTGCTCGGCGCCCAGGGTGTAGGTCTTAGCCAACGCCTGGGACAAGAACAACAGTGGCTGGGCAGCCTGGGCTTTATTGCCGAGCGCAGCCAGGCCGCCAACCTGGCCCTCGATACGCTGCACAGCCTGCTGGCTGAACAGCGCTGCAAGGGCGGCGAGTTGCAACTGCTGCTGTCAGCGCAGTACTGCCGCTTCTGCCTGGTGCCCTGGAGCGCGGCGATCAGCCGCCCTGACGAGCTGCAGCAGTATGCCCGGGCCTGCTTCGAGGCTCACTACGGACAAAGCCTGGATGGCTGGCGCCTGGTGGTCTCCCCCGAAGCTGCGGGCCAGGCGCGCATCGCCACGGCGGTACCCGAGGCGCTGTTGCAGCGTCTGCATGAGCACTGCCGCGACCTGGGCCTGCGTCTGCGCTCGGTGCGTCCTTACCTGATGGCCGCCTATAACCGCTTTGCCGAGCAACTGGGGCACAACGACTTCCTCTTCGTTCTCGCCGAGCCGCAACGTACCGTCTGCCTGTTGGCGCAGAACGGTGTGTGGCGGCAGGTCAGCGCCCAGGGCGGCGCAGACAGCGACGCCGCACTGCAAGCGTTGATTGCCCGCCAATGTGAGCTCAGTGCCTCTGAGCGCGAACTGCCGGTGTTCCTCCACGCACCTGGTCGTCAGGAGCAGCCACCGGCGTTGGCGGGGGTACAACTGTGTGACCTGGGCGGTGAAACAGCAGATGTGCTGTGCCGCATGACTCGGGCGGTGGCCTGAAATGCGCCGCCTGGAGCTGGACTTCCAGCCACGGCGCACAGCCCTTTGCGCCTGGGTGCTGCTGGGTGTCTGCGCTGCGCTGCTGGCCGGGGCCATTGTGCTTGCGCACACCATCGAGCAGCAGCAGGCGGATCTTGCCCAGCAACTGGAAACGTTCGAGCGGCAATTGGGTAAGCGCCCTGAACACAGCACCTCGCTGACGCCAGCACAGAGCCGCGAGCAAACCGAGAAACTGGCACAGATGCGCAGCGTATCGCAACAACTGCAGCGGCCCTGGGAGCGCCTGTTCGACATGCTCGAGGCCCTGCCTCAGGACGACGTCGCGCTGCTGACCCTGACGCCAGATGCACGTAAAGGCCAGGTCCGCATCAGCGCAGAAGCGCGGGATCTGGAAGCCATGTTGACCTTTCACAAGCGCCTGGAAGCCAGTGGCGAGTTGCGCGATGTGTCGCTACTCAATCACGAAATCATGGCCAAGCAGGCCGAGCACCCCGTGCAGTTCAACCTCTCGGCCACTTGGGAGATCGGCAATGCGCATCCATAGCCTGATTGTCCATGAACGTGCTCGCCAGTTGGGTGTGGTTGGCCTGGCAGGTGCTGGCCTGGCACTGCTGGCCCTGCTCTATGTTGCGGCGGTGCTGCTGCCGCAATGGCAACAGTTGCAGCAGCAAAAGCTGCACAGTGAGCAAGCCCAGGAGCAGCTGCAGCAATTCAAGCGGGGCGATCTGAAACTGCCACAAATGCCGCAGCGCGAACTGGAAGACTTTCACAAGCAGTTGCCCGCGCAGCCCCAGGCCACGGTGGTTATCGATCGCATCTACAGCCTGGCCAAGGCCGAACGCATCAGCCTGGCGCGTGGCGAGTACGCCTTGGGTGTCGATCCCAAGACTCAGTTGGCCCGCTACCAGATTCTCCTGCCGGTGCGTGGCAGCTACCCGCAGATCCGCCGTTTCGTCCACGCCATGCTCGGTCAGTTACCTGCGCTGGTGCTCGAAGACGTCGACCTGCAACGCAAGAAAATCGGCGACAGCGAACTGACCGGTCGCCTGCGGATGACCATTTACCTGTCGAGGTCATGATGAACACTCAACGTCGTCTGGCCTGGCTGGCCTTTCTCGGATCTGCTGCAGTGCTGAGCTGGGCGCCGGGTTACTTCTTCGACAGCGAAACCGCCGGCAGCGACGCGGCAGTCGTTGTTGCCGACAAAAGCTCGCTTGCAGCCGCCGATTCTGCAACCCAGAGCGCCAAGCCAGCTGCGCTGAAACTGCGCGATCTGTTCCCCAGCAAGAACTGGAAGCCGGCCGTGCAACTGGCCACGGTGACCGAACAGCCTGTTGCCGTGACGCCAGTGGCCTTGCCGCCTGCAGCACCGGCGCTGCCGTTTCAATTTGTCGGTCGCCTCGACGATCGCGACGATCAGCAAGTGTTCCTGCAAAGCGGCGAAAAGCTCTACGTCGTACGCCGTGGCGACGTAATCGATGACATTTACCGGATCGAGCACATCTCCGCCACGGAGCTGAGCGTGGTCTACCTGCCGTTGCATCTGTCCCAGACTTTGTCTGTAGGGAGCGCACCATGATTTCGTCCAGGCACTGCAACAAGGCGCCATTCCTGATGCTCGCACTTTGTGTTGCCCTGGCCGGGTGCGGCACCAGCGGTGTACGCAAAGACGGCCAGGCACTGATTGCCGAAGGGCAATACGAAGCCGGTATTTCCATGCTCGAGGAAGCATTGAGGGAGAACCCACGCGATACCGAACTCAATATCGCCGTGATCCAGGGGCGTCGGCAAGCGGTGGAGTCCTTGCTCAGCCAGGCCGACAGCGATCGTACTCGCCATGACTTTGCCAATGCCCGCCTGGGCTATGGCCGGGTCCTGACCCTGGAACCGAATAACCGTCGGGCGCAGGAGGCGGTTCGCCAGATCGAGCAGATTGGCAACATCAACGAACGCGTGGCTTTGGGTCAGGCGGCGCTGCGCCAAGGTGACCTGTTCGGTGCCGAACGCTTCATGCGCGAAGTGCTCCAGCTCGACCCGCAGAATCAGGATGGCCTGGCCCTGCGTAAGGACATCGAACTGGTGCAGAGTCGCACTTCGCAGCCCAACCCGCAGTTGCGCACCAAGATGGAAAGGCCGGTAACCCTGGAGTTTCGCGACGCCAACCTGAAAACCATTTTCGAGGTGCTGTCGCAGGTGGCTGGGCTCAACTTCATCTTTGACAAGGACCTGCGTCCGGACATGAAGGCGACCATCTTCGTGAAGGATGTGCGCATTGAAGATGCAGTGGCGTTGCTGCTGGAACAGAACCAGTTGCACCAGAAAGTCGTCAACGAAAACACCCTGCTGATCTACCCGGACTCGCCGCAAAAGACCAAAGACTATCAAGAGCTGGTGATGCGTACGTTCTACCTGACCAGCATTGATTCAAACACCGCGCTGAACCTGGTCAAGACCATGCTCAAGACCCGTGATGTGTTTGTCGATGAGCGTCTCAACACCCTGACCATGCGCGATACTCCCGATGCCGTGCGCATGGCCGAGAAGCTACTGCAGTCCCAGGACCAGTCCAATCCCGAGGTGGTCCTGGAGGTTGAGGTGATGGAGATTGCCCGCTCGCGCATTCTCGAACTGGGCCTGCAGTGGCCCAACACCTTCGGCGTACTCAATGAAGATGGCAAGCCAGTGGGCACCCTGGACGATCTGCGTGGCATCGACTCCTCGCGGATCACCATCTCGCCGTCGCCACAGGCTAAGATCAACGCTCAGGATAACGATATCAATACCTTGGCCAGCCCGGTCATTCGCGTCAGCAACCGCGAACAAGCGCGTATCCACATCGGTCAGCGGGTGCCGATCATCAGCGCCACATCGGTGCCGTCGACACAAGGGCCGGTCATCACTGAAAGCGTGACTTACCTGGATGTCGGTCTGAAGTTGGAAGTCACGCCGGTGGTGCACCTGAACAATGAAGTGGCAATCAAGGTGGCCCTGGAAGTCAGCAACGCCAAGCCTCTTGAACCCACTCGTCAAGGCACCATTCCAGTCCAGGTCGACACCCGCAACGCCCAGACCAGCCTGCGCCTGCATGACGGCGAAACCCAGGTACTGGCGGGCTTGGTGCGTAATGACGAAGGCGCCAGTGGCAACAAGATCCCGTGGCTGGGTGACATTCCCGGCCTGGGTCGTCTGTTCGGCAGCAACAGGAGCGACAAGGGCCAGTCCGAGCTGGTGTTGTCGATCACCCCGCGCATCGTGCGCAACCTGCCGTATCAGAGCCCATCGGACATGGAGTTCCCTTCAGGCACCGAAACCAGCATGCATATTCGCAACCTCAATCGCACTGCCGAAGAGCTTAGCGAAGAGCAGCCGATAGCCGCCGTTCCTAATGCAGTGAGGCCGTAAGCGATGAAACGCTCGATGGCAGGTTTCAGCTTGATCGAAGTAATGCTGACCCTGGCCCTGCTCGGGTTGCTGGCCTCGATTGCTGCACCGCTGACTGAAACCCTGGTGCGCCGGGGCAAGGAACAGGACTTGAAAATTGCGTTGTATCAAATCCGTGATGCCATCGATGCCTACAAACGTGCCTTCGACGCCGGCTACATCGAGAAATCGCTCAACGCCACGGGTTATCCGCCCAACCTGCAGGTGCTGGTGGATGGTGTACGCGATGTACGCAGTGCCAAGGGCGCCAAGTTCTACTTCCTGCGGCGTATTCCCCACGATCCGCTGCGCAGCCGCAAGGTCGATGATGAAGGCGGTTGGGGGCTGCGCGCCTATGACAGTTCGGCGCAAAGCCCGCGTGAGGGCGAGGATGTCTTCGATGTCTACTCCAAGGCGTCGGGCAAGGGTCTTAACGGCATCGCCTACGGGCAGTGGTGATCAGCATGCGACGCAACCAAGGCTTTACCCTGATCGAGTTGCTGGTGGTGATGGCGATTATTGCCACGCTGATGACCATTGCCATGCCGCGCTATTTCCAGAGCCTGGAAACCTCGCGTGAAGCCACCTTGCGTCAGAGCCTGGCAGTAATGCGCGAAGCCCTCGATCACTACTATGGCGACACCGGGCATTACCCCGAATCGCTGGAGCAACTGGTCGAGCAACGCTACCTGCGCAATGCGCCGCTGGACCCGATCACTGAGCGTCGTGACCTGTGGCAGGTGATTGCGCCTCCAGAAGGTGTGGCGGGTGCCGTGGCCGATATCAAGAGCGGTGCAACCGGGAGGGCGCGTGATGGCAGCTTATTTGCCGAGTGGTAGCGCCGCCGAGGCGGGTTTCACCTACCTGGGTGTGCTGTTGTTGATCGCGGTGACCAGTATCGCCCTGAGCGCCACGGTGACACTGTGGTCAACCCAGTCCATGCGTGAACGTGAGCGTGATCTGCTCTGGGTCGGCAGCCAGTATGCCCAGGCGCTGCGCAGCTATTACCGCGACTCGCCGGGCCTTGCCCAGTACCCGCAGACTTTGGACGAACTGCTGGAAGATCCACGCTACCCCAACCTCAAGCGCCACCTGCGTCGTCTGTATCCAGATCCGATTACCGGCAGCGACGACTGGGGCTTGCTGCGCTCTATCGACGGACGTATCACTGGCGTGTACAGCCGTTCCGAACAGGCACCCATGAAACAGGCCGGCTTTGCCGCCCAATGGTCGGACTTCGAAGGTCTGCAGCATTACTCCGATTGGCAGTTCGTTGCCGAGAAGGCGTTCTCCGAGTCTGCCGCCGGCGCACGTAAAGGGCTGAGCCAGGGAGCAGGAGAATGAACCGCCAACTGGCCGCCTGCGCCCTGGCCCTGGTGCTGCTGAGCGGCACTGCGCGCGGCGGTGCCGAGGACGAGATGATGGGTTTCATCGTCGACAACACCATCTCGCATATCGGCCATGACTTCTATTACAGCTTCGCCGAACGGCTGCGTGCCACCAGCCGCCTGGATTTCAACCTGGTGGTACGGGAACGGCCGGATGCACGCTGGGGCAGCCTGGTAACGGTCGAGTACGAGCAACGTGTGATCTATCGGCGCTTCTTGCCACCCAACACCACCGAGCTGAAGGACGCCGCGTATGAGGCGGCTGACCTGGTCAAGGCGCAGATCATCCAGCGCAAGCTGCAGATGCTGCTGCAGGACACCACTGATCTTGAGAGGGACGAGCTATGAACAACAATAATACCTGCCGCCTGGCCTCCCTGGTCCTGTTGGCAGCCCTGGGCAGCCAGGCCAGCGCCACCGAACTGGTGTACACCCCGGTCAACCCTGCTTTTGGCGGCAACCCGCTCAACGGCACCTGGCTGCTCAACAACGCGCAAGCGCAGAACGATCACGAGGACCCGGCCATCAAGAGTCGTGCCTCGGCATTGGCTGGTACCTCGGCCCTGGAGCGCTTCACCAGCCAGCTTGAATCACGCCTGCTTTCGCAGTTGCTCAACAACATCAATAACGGCACCACCGGCAGCCTGCAGACGGACGCTTTCATCATCAATGTGCTCGATGATTCTGGGGCCTTGACGATTCAGATCACCGACCGGGCAACAGGTGAAATTTCGGAAGTTCTGGTAAACGGCCTGAACCCTTGAAGGGCGGGGCAATGGGGAGAAACAACCATGAAAAGAATTCTGACCACACTGCTGATCCTCGCCACCTTGCAAGGCTGCAGCTTGCGTGACCCGATGCCTGCCGACGACACCGAAAGCCCGACGCTTACACCACGGGCCTCGACCTACTACGACCTGTTGAACATGCCGCGCCCCAAGGGGCGGTTGATGGCGGTGGTGTATGGCTTTCGCGATCAGACCGGGCAATACAAACCGACACCGGCCAGCTCGTTTTCCACCAGCGTCACCCAGGGCGCAGCCAGCATGTTGATGGATGCCTTGCAGGCCAGTGGCTGGTTTGTAGTACTGGAGCGCGAAGGGCTGCAGAACCTGCTGACCGAACGCAAGATCATCCGCGCCTCGCAGAAAAAGCCAGACACCCCCGTGAACATCCAGGGTGAGCTGCCGCCGCTGCAGGCGGCCAACCTGATGCTCGAGGGCGGCATCATTGCCTATGACACCAACGTGCGCAGTGGCGGGGAAGGGGCGCGCTACCTGGGGATCGATATTTCCCGTGAGTATCGCGTGGACCAGGTTTCGGTCAACCTGCGGGCCGTCGATGTGCGCAGCGGTCAGGTGCTGGCCAACGTCATGACCAGCAAGACCATCTACTCGGTAGGGCGCAGCGCCGGGGTATTCAAATTCATCGAGTTCAAGAAACTGCTCGAAGCCGAGGTAGGCTACACCACCAACGAGCCAGCGCAACTCTGCGTACTCTCGGCCATTGAGGCCGCGGTGGGCCACCTGTTGGCCCAGGGTATCGAACGGCGTTTGTGGCAAGTGGCGGACAGCGGAAGTGGCGATCAGGCGACCCTGGATAAATACCTGAGCCAATATCAGGCGCCTTGATAAACAGCGCTTTGTTCTACGGGCGAAGGCGGTAAGTTGTTCAAGATATAAGTACGTTTAAATCGTTTTGGTGTTGTTGAGGTTCACATAATGTTTATGGGTTGAATGGTTTTGTGGGAACTTGCTTGCATAATTAAAGGAAATTTCGTCTGTTGCTAACGTGGGTGTAATGGCTACCCTAAAGTGTGTCGCAAGCACTGCGATGTTGAAAATACTCAACGGTTTAGTGGTTATCGCATAGTTGCTTGTTGCGACAAGTTTAGAGGTGGGTCAAGTATGGTATGTGACGTTATAGTTGTGGGCGCGGGCGCCATTGGCGGTTCTATTGCCTATGAGCTTTGCTCGCGAGGTTTAACTGTTTGCCGGGTCGGTGAAACCGATCGGGTCAATGCGGCGTCCAAAGCCGCAGGTGCAATGAATGGCTGTTATGGCGAGGTCACCAGCGGTCTGCTTGCCAGCGATTATGGTCGTCTCAAGTTACACATGGACCGCCAGGCACAAGACTTATGGCCGGCGTGGTCTGACCGACTTGCGCGCTCATCGGTAAACAACTGCAATCTGTTCAGCGCCCAAGGTACCTATGTTTTGCTCAACAGCGCCGGCATGGGTGAAGTCGATACCGTCAATTACCACGCCATCGAACACACCCTTGAACGCTATGGCGAGCCGTTTGAAAGCATCGACCCGAGATCGCTCGGCTGGCTCAACCCCAATCAACTGGTACGCCCATTACGTGGCTTGTTCATTGCGGGCGAGCACGCGGTAGATTCCCACCTGCTGCTGGAGAAGCTGGATCAGGCATTGCTGGCCGAGCACGGCACAATAAAGGCCGAGAATGCCAGGCGCGTACTGACCGAAGGTGGAGTTGCCACCGGCGTCGAACTCAACAGTGGCGAAGTTCTGTTTGCGAAAAAAGTCGTGGTAGCCGCCGGCGCGCACTCACTGGAACTGCTCAGTGGACTTGATCAGGTTGTGAGCAAGATACCGCCATTATTCAGTGGATATGGCGTTTCTATCCTGGTGAAACTGCCCAGTCACATGGCGCTTCCCACCTCGGTCATACGCACGCCCAATCGCGCCTTTGCCTGCGGACTGCATTGCGTGCCGCGTGGCGATGGGGTGCTGTACCTGGGCGCCACCAATATTCTCAGTGAAGAGCCCAAGCAACAGGCGCTGGTTTCAGATGTTCAATTCCTGCTGGGGTGCGCTGTCGATCAATTGAATCTCGACCTGCATGACGCCGAGATCATTTCTATCCAGGTTGGTAACCGTCCCATTCCAGCCGATGGCTTCCCGCTGATAGGTGAATGCGGTATCGAAGGGTTGTGGTTGGCGACCGGAACCTATCGAGATGGATTGCACCAGTCGCCGTTGCTGGCCGCTTACATTGCCGATTGCCTGACGGGGATGAACACGACTGATCTGGACCTCACTGTGTTCAAACCGGTGCGCGCGCCGCTGACTGGATTGGCGCGGGAAGTTACCGTAGAGGAAACCGTCAAGCAGATGTTCGCCACCGGCTATGAATACCGCTGGGAGGTAAAACCTTATTGGCTACCGCTACTCGATAGAGGTTTGTCGAGTAACTATCAGCAGCTCATTGATGCACTGCATCCTACCTTTACCCCACCGCCAGAGTTGGTTGCGTTTTCTTATCTTTATGAGTCAATGCGCACGAAACTTTCGAACTATTACAAGGCCTGGTCATGAGCCTGGATGAACGCGAACAACATGAAGTTGCTCGCGCGCGTCATTTGTTGAAGGCCGCCAGCGTTTGGGATGTGGACGGTGACTTGCAGGCCTTGGTAGATCGCTTTCTTGAGCGCAGCAATAAGGCCCGCGCACTCGATGAGTTCAAGCTGGCGGTCAGCGAGCGCTGTAATCGAATCCCCCTGGGCCATATTGTCGGCGCCGCCGAATTTGATCAGATGCCGCTGGTGATCGGCAGTGGCGTATTTATTCCCCGGCAGCACAGCACCATCATTCATACATGGCTGGACAAACAGCAACTGGACGAAGGCAGTCGGGTGTTGGACCTTTGCGCTGGCAGTGGTGCGATTGGCCTGGCGATCGCACAGCGCAGGCCTGATCTTGCGGTTACGTGTGTTGAATTCGATGACGTCGCCGCGCATTACCTCAAGCGAAATATTGCTCGAATGGCCTGCAAAGGCATATGGGCCGACGCCTTGCAGGCGGACATTCGCGATACCTCGGTGTTCGCCCCGTTCACCGGTCAGGTAGCGCTGATCGTGGCCAACCCTCCCTACGTTCCCCTCGGTCTTGAATTACTGCCCGAGTGGAGCAGTCACCATCCGCAGGCATCGGTGTATTCGGGCGCTGATGGCCTGGAGCTGATTCGACACATTGTCGAACTGGCGGTCGCTGTGCTGGTGCCTGGAGGATGGTTGGTCATTGAGCATGGCGTGGACCAGGCCAGCGCTGTGTGTCAGTTGTTCCAACAACACAGCTTCACGCAAGTCGAGGTAATTATCGACCCTGCTGCGTCCGATACCACTGGCATTGCGGTAATGACGGTTGGCCGTCTGCGTGACGATTGCTGAACAAAAGGAGCTTGGTGCAATGAATACACAGAGCAAACAGGATTGGATGACGGCTCGTCGTGACAACACCAGCAGCGCATTGGCAACCGCGCTCAAAGAGGGTCTGACTGGCTTCACTGTTACGCGCCGGGTGGGCAAACGCATCACCCTGCAGGACGGTGAGACGTTCACCGAGTTTGTGTCCTGCTCCTATCTGGGCCTGGAAACTCATCCAGCCCTGATGGAGGCGGCGCGTCAAGCCATGAGGGTTGGCGGCTTGCACCTGTCTTCGTCGCGCAGTGCCATGCGCCCGGTCTATCTGCCGCAGCTTGAAACCCTGTTGGGTGAAATATATCCAGGCTGCGGCGTCACGGTGTTTACCTCGACCAGCAGCGTGCACCTTGGCGTGCTACCCCTGCTGGGCAGTGGCTCGCTCAAAGGCTATCCGGTACCCAGGCGCGTGCATTGGCTGATGGACAAGACCGCGCATGCTTCCATGCAGGTGCTCAGGGGTATTCTTGAGCAGTTTGGGGAAGTGTCGCGAGTCGAATCGACCGACCCGGAATCGATGGACGAGGCGCTCAAGCGCTGTAGCCACACTCAGCAAACGCCGGTCTTGCTGATCGACGGCATCGGTTCGATGAGTGGCCAGGTACCTATCGCAGAACGCTGCGCACAGTTGCAGCGGGCGGGCGGTTATCTCTACGTCGATGATGCTCACGGCATTTCAATTACCGGGCAGCACGGCGCGGGCTATGCCTTCAATGCGGTAGGCCAGGTCTTGCCGGTAAACATGCTGTTGGCGGGGTCGCTGTCCAAGGGGTTCGGCGGCGCAGGTGGTTTCATCGTGGTGGCCGACCCAGGCGACATCGCAACCATCCAGACCCTCGCCAACCCGATGGTGTTTGGCCATTCGATTATGTTGCCGATGCAAGCGGCCAATGTGGCTGCGGCAAAAATTCATCTCAGTGAAGAAGTGGGTGTGTTGCAGCAGCGGCTATGGAAGAACGTGGCGTTGTTCGACGCCGTAACCGGCAAGCAGATGCTCAACGCCGGTATTCAATCGCCGGTCCGGGGTGCGCTGTTCGACTCAGAAGAGGCTGGCCTGCAAGCCGCGAGAATCCTGCGCGCCTACGGCGTTCTGCTGTTTCCGGTGTTCTATCCCATCATCGCCCAGGGGCAGGCGATGCTGCGCTTTGCGATCTCGGCGATTCACAGTGAAAACGACATACGGCAGGTAGGCGTCGCGCTGAGCGAGATTGCGCACGCGAAGTTGTGGAAATCGCCGGGTAAGTCGGTCGCTCAAGGCTGAGGCCCAGCGGCTTCAAGTGGCCTTACAAGAGGAGATGTGATGATGACGCTACAAGGAACGTTACCCGCCGCTACCGCGACTATTTTGCAACCCCAGCGGGACCGACTGGATGTGATCAATAACGAATTGGTCGAGTTGCTGTGCCAACGTATGCAGGTCTGCATGGTAATCGCTGAACTCAAGGCCGCGCATGGTATCGCAATGATGCAGCCGCAGCGTATTACCCAGGTACTCGACACGATCAAGGCGAAAGCTGTCCGGTCGGGGTTGAATGCCGGGTACGTCGAGTCGATCTTCAGGCTCATTATCGAAGAGACCTGTGTGCAAGAGAACCAGTTGATCAATCAGCGACTGCACCAGGAAGGGCAGGCATGAAGATACTGCTCCTCGATAACTTCGACTCCTTCACCCACAACATTGCCCAGTACCTGTACGAGGTAACCGGAGTATGGGCCGATACGCTGCCCAATACGGTGGGCTACAGCGACCTGAACATCGAAGACTACGACGCCATTGTTGTCTCACCTGGCCCTGGCCACCCAGGATCAGACGAAGACTTTGGGGTGTGTGCAGAGGTGATTGTGCAGTCGACGGTGCCCTTGCTCGGCATCTGCCTGGGTCATCAGGGTATCGCACAGTTTCTGGGGGGGACGGTCGCCCATGCACCCAGCCCGGTACATGGCTACCGCAGCCGTATTACCCATACCGGAAAAGGATTGTTCCGCGATCTGCCGGAGCAGTTCGAGGTTGTTCGCTATCACTCCTTGACCTGTACTCACCTGCCGGATGACCTGCATTGCACTGCCTGGACCGATGACGGCGTAGTCATGGCGATAGAGCACAGCCATCGTCCGCTTTGGGGGGTGCAGTTTCATCCCGAATCGATCGATTCTGAATATGGACATGCGCTACTCAGCAATTTTGTACGCATGGCCCTGGAACACAATTGCATCCATCGCTCGCAACCGGGGGGCAGCCTGGGGCGTCAATCGGCGGCTGACCTATTCATCGCCGCCGGCGGCCTGTCGAACATGCATTTGAGCTTCCGAGAGCATAACGGGCAAGTCGAGCCATTGGCATTGTTTGCGCAGCGGTATGGCACTGACCGCTATGCGTTCTGGCTCGACAGTGAAAAATCAGAAAGGCCCAACGCGCGCTACTCGATCATGGGCAGTGGCCAGACGCCGGGGGCGGTCCGTCTTGAGTACAACGTCAATTACGAGCGCCTGACCCTGGAGGGGGCAAACGGACGCCTTCAAGTCGAGGGCGACTGCTTCACGCTGATCGGCCAAATCATTGAAACGGTTCAGGTGACGTTGCCGGAGAATCTGCCCTTCGTATTCAGTGGTGGTTTGGTCGGGTACCTGGGCTACGAGTTGAAGTCGTTGGTGGGTGGGAACAAGGTCTATCGCTCCGAATACCCCGACGCCAGTTTCATCTTTACCCCGCATTTTTTCGTCTTCGATCACCACCAGCACAGACTCTACGAATGCTTGATGAGCAAAACCGGCGAGCAGCCCGATTGGCCGCCGGGTGATTTAGCTACAAATCGAATCGTCGACGAACCTCAGCAGTTTGTACCGGGAGCCGTGCATGGACTCGATATGGTCCTGGACGACAGCCCGCGGGAGTACATCGACAAGATCAGGCAGTCGCTGCAGTACATCAACGATGGCGAGTCTTATGAAATATGCCTGACCAACCGTGCCAGGGTTGCCTACGAGGGTACGCCGCTCGATGCGTATCGCCGGATGCGTGCGGCGAGCCCGGTACCCTATGGCGCATTTTTGCAGTTCGAGCGATTTTCGGTGCTCAGCGCCTCTCCAGAAACGTTCCTGCGAATCGACGCCAACGGTGTCATCGAGTCGCGGCCGATCAAGGGCACACGACCGCGCAGCGCAGACGCCAGCGAAGATCTGCAGTTGCGCGAAGACCTGGCCGTCGCCACCAAGGATCGTGCCGAGAATCTGATGATTGTCGATCTGGTGCGTCATGATTTGAACGGTGTGTGCCGGGCCGGCAGTGTGCATGTACCGGAAATTTTCGCGGTGGAAAGTTTCTCTTCGGTGCATCAACTGGTTTCCACCGTTCGCGGGCACCTGGCACCGGGGATGTCCAGCGTAGAGGCTATCCGCGCCTGCTTCCCAGGCGGCTCGATGACCGGCGCGCCGAAAAAACGCACCATGGAGATCATCGATGCCCTGGAGTCCTCGGCGCGTGGTGTCTACTCCGGCGCGTTAGGCTGGATATCATTCAGAGGCGGGGCAGAGCTGAGTATCGTTATTCGCACCGCAGTGCTGCAGAACCAGCAGGCCGAGTTCGGTATCGGCGGCGCCATCGTCGCCCATTCCGACCCGGCGCAGGAACTCGAAGAGACCCTGGTCAAGGCCAGTGTCCCTTATTACAGTTTTGTCGCCGGGTGCCGGCAATGACCAATGACACGGTTGTCGTGTTGGGCGGCGGCGGTCTGGTCGGCACGCTGATCTGCAGTGTTCTCAAACAACAAGGATTGCACACCAGGGTGCTCGATTGTCGCGCTGGCGAACATGAGGATGAGCATCACCAGGTAGACGTGAACAATCCACCCAGCGATAGCGCACAGCTCTTCAGCAATGCCATCGCTGTGGTCTTCGCGTTACCCGAACGCGTTGCCGTCGATGCGATTGGCTGGGTGCTGCAGGTTGTGTCGGTGGACGTTGTATTCATCCCGACCTGCTCGGTTCAAGGGCCTTTCTACAGTGCCTTGAGAGCGCAGGCCGCGCAGCAGCCGTTCATTGGCATCAATCCAATGTTTTCTCCGAAGCTTTCGGTCCAGGGGCGTACAGTCGCGATCTGCCGGGACGACGAGGGGGCGACTCTATCGTTCATTGAAACGGCGTTGATCGCGGCCGGTATGAATATCAGGCGTATGACGCCTGCCAGTCATGATGAGTTGATGGCGCTTTGTCAGGCATTGCCTCATGCCGCCATCATTGGCTTTGGCATGGCGCTGGCGAAGTCGTCGCTGGACCTGGCACTGATCGAGGAGGTCATGCCACCGCCAATGCGCACGATGCTGGCGTTGCTGTCTCGCCTGTTGGTCAATCCAGCCGAGGTGTATTGGGGCATACAGCAGGAAAACCATCAGGCGAGTCAGCAGCGTGACGCGCTGGTGCAGGGAATGGAGCGTTTGATCAGAATAGTCAGCGATGAGGATTACCAACGTTTCAAGCATGACCTGCAGACCATCACCACTGCCTTGGGCTCACGCGTGGACAGGGGTGCCCTGGACTGCCAACGGATTTTTTCACAGCTGAACTGAAAACCTATGCAGGGTGAGAGCCCGCTTGATAATGGAGCTTGTACATGTCATCGACGACAGGGGCGATCCAACAACAGCCTCGACTTAAGCGCTGGTGGGGATTGGCCGTATTGATGTTACCGGTACTGCTGGTGACAGTAGATAACACGGTGCTGGGATTCGCCCTGCCAAAGATTGCCGAAGCGCTGCAACCAACGGCCAGTCAGCAACTGTGGATGATCGATGCCTACTCGCTGGTATTGGCGGGGTTGCTGGTGTCCATGGGCAGCCTGGGTGACCGGATAGGTCACCGTAAATTGTTGCTGATCGGGTCGTTGGGCTTCGCCACCGTATCAGTGATGACGGCGTACTCGGCAAGTGCCGAGCAGTTGATCGCCGGTCGCGCCGGCATGGGAATTTTCGGCGCCATGTTGATGCCCTCGACACTGGCGCTGATTCGCTCGCTGTTCGAGGATCGCGAAGAACGCCGTCTTGCTGTCGCCATCTGGGCCACCTCTCTGACAGTAGGTTCGGCACTTGGGCCATTGGTTGGCGGAATACTGCTGGAGTTTTTCGACTGGGGGGCGATTTTTCTACTGGCTGTGCCTGTACTGATACCCCTGTTGCTCCTCGGGCCGTGGCTATTGCCTGAATCCGAGGCGGATGCGTCGGGGCCCCTCGATCCTTTGAGCATCCTGCAGTCAATGGTTGCCCTCGGCGCACTGGTCTATGGCATCAAGCATCTGGCCAGTGCAGGCCTGGACACACAGGCGCTAGCCGCTTTTGCCATCGGTGCGGCAAGTGGCTGGCTGTTTGTACGGCGCCAACTGCGGCTGCCGGTGCCCTTGATGGACCTGGCGCTGTTTCGCAACAAAACCTTCAGCGGCTCGGTTGCCATCAACCTGATGAGCCTGGCGTTCCTGGTCGGCTTTGTATTTTTCGCCACCCAGTTCTTGCAGATCGTCCTGGACATGTCCGCCTTGCGGGCGAGCCTGGCCTTGGTGCCGGGACAAATCATGGCGATTGTCGTCGGGATGCTGGTGGTTCCCGTTGCCCAGCGGGTTTCAGCGCAGGTACTGATACCGGCGTTGTTGGCGTTCACGGGGGCTGCATTTTTGCTGGTTGCAGGCCTTGGTATCAACCTGAGCGTGCTGGTCGTCGCCTTTGCCCTGTTGAACATCGGTGTCGGGGCAATCGCCACGGTGTCCAACGACATCATTCTGTCCGCCGCGCCACCGACCAAGGCCGGAGCCGCCTCGGCGATCAGTGAAACTGCGTATGAAGTGGGCGTGGTATTGGGGACCACCGTGCTGGGCGGCGTGGTCACGGCCTACTACCGGGGGGCGTTACAGTTGCCGGCGTTTCTTACCTCGCTGCAAGAGCGCCTGGCCAGCGAAACGCTGGCGGGTGCTCACACAGTGGCGGCAACCTTGGGCACTGATCAGGCAAGCGAGTTGATGGCCATTGCCGGGCGTGCATTCGAGGGCGGGATTGGTTTGATGTCATGGCTGACATTCGTCCTCGCGGCGCTTGCCATCGTCATTGCCCGCGTGACCCTGAAAACGCCTCCGACGGTCGCCCAGCCTGAACTGAGCTGACCTGGCCTGGCCTGACGTCAGTGACTTGGGCAGCCCTGGCCCTTGACGATTCGCGTGGTCGAAGCAGGGTTATTGACCAGCTTCGCCGCAGCCCGTGCAGGGCGCTTCACCAGCTCGCCGGCACAATTGGGGCATCTGCCCTTGAGGTGCTGCGCATTGCAGGCTTTGCAAAACGTGCACTCGAACGAGCAAATCAACGCATCCTGGCTATCGCCAGGCAGGTCACAGCCACAGCATTCGCAATTGGGTCGTAGTTCCAGCATGGGCAGTCCTCTAGCCGGGGCGATACAGATGAGCGTGGCTGGCGCGGTACAGCGCGGACTCGGAAAAGCTGTCACTGGCCAACACCCGCCCGACCAGAATCAGCGCGGTACGGCGAAAGCCCTTGGCCTGTACCTGTTGGACAATAGCATCAAGGCTGCCGAGCACCCAGTCCTGATCCGGCCAGGTGGCGCGATGCACCACTGCAATCGGACAATCCCCGCCGTAATGCGGGCGCAGCTCCTCGATAATCTTCTCCAGGTGCTTGACCCCAAGGTGTATCGCCAGGGTGCTGCCATGCCGGGCAAGGTCGGCCAATTGCTCGCCTGCGGGCATCGGCGACTTGTCACCGTAGCGGGTGAGGATCACGGTCTGGGCAATATCCGGTAAGGTCAGTTCGCAGCCGAGCAGGGCGGCGCTGGCAGCCACGGCGGTAACCCCAGGAATGATTTCATAAGGAATATTCAGTTCGCGCAGGCAGCGGATCTGCTCGCCGATGGCGCCATAGAGACTGGGGTCGCCACTGTGCACGCGAGCCACATCCTGGCCACGTGCGTGGGCGTGGGCAATGGCTTCGATGATCTGGGCCAGGTGCAACTGCGCGCTGTTGATGACTGTCTCGGCGCGATGGCCTTCAAGCACCGCGGCAGGTACCAGCGAGCCTGCATAGATGATCACCGGGCAGCGATGGATCAGGCGCTGGCCTTTTACCGTGATCAGCTCGGGGTCGCCGGGGCCGGCGCCGATGAAATAGACGGTCATGCGAAATCCTTGGAAAGAAAGTGCTGATTATCCGCCAAAGCCTGTGGCCGTGGCCAATGCCAGGCTGGCGTCACTCAGCAGGGTGCGCTTGACGTACAGTTGCGCCGAGCCTGCCATCTTCTCGGCCAGCGCCAGCGCTGCACTTTCGGCAACGCCATAGCAACCACTGTGCTCAAAGGCGACGGCTGAACGATGGCTCAGGCGCGTCTCGAAGGCTGCCAGTTGTGCAGCAGGGAAAAACAG
The DNA here is from genome assembly GCF_016881005.1 of Pseudomonas arcuscaelestis. Classification (GTDB taxonomy): domain Bacteria; phylum Pseudomonadota; class Gammaproteobacteria; order Pseudomonadales; family Pseudomonadaceae; genus Aquipseudomonas; species Aquipseudomonas arcuscaelestis. The sequence continues at coordinate 327,022 of NZ_JACOPV010000003.1, forward strand.
CAGGGGAACATTGAGGCGCCGGGCCAACTGATACAGGCCGGGTTCGTGTTCCTTGAGGTCGATACTGGCAAGACCCGCGACTGCCGCAAGCGGCAAGTCGTGGGCCTTGAGGGTGTGTTCCAGCAGGTTGCCCAGGGTTTGTGCCGGGCAACCTCGTCGGCAACCGATGCCGACGAATATCTGCATGGCAGTCAAGCCTGGGTTGGGCGACGGAACAGCCAGGCGCTGATCAGGCCCAAGGCCAGCCAGAACGCCGCGTTGGTCAGCAGTGAGGCGACCTTGAACTCGGCTTCCAGTGCTTGCGGCGCAAGCATTGCATGCACTTCAGGCTGTGGGGCGCCGATAACGTGCGGCACAACCAGCAGCACAACGCCGAGGGCCTTGAACAACCAATTGTGAGCAAACACGATCAACCCAAGCCCTGCGGCGGTTGCGGCAGCGGTACCCACCCACCAGGCCTGGCGCTGGGCCAGGTCGGCAGCGGCGGTACCCGGCAGCTCCGGTGGCAGGCCCAGGGTTGGTGCCAGGCAGAATACGGCGAAGCCACCCAGGCCCCAGAGTGCCCCGGTGATCACGGTCTTCGGGGCGCGCAGGGAGTAAAGCGCGGCAAGGATCAGGGCAAAGCCGACCGCAACTACCAGATTACCGCCGGTGGTCGAGACAACGCGTTGCCAACCGTCTTCGGGCGACCAGGCTTCGCTGTCGTGGTGGTGATCGGCAGCCACGCCGGGAGCGTGCTCGTGTGCTTCCACGGCCGGTGCTGCGCTTTCATAGGTTTCGGCCTGAAGAATCAGCGGCGCGACCCAGAAGCTTTGCAGCAGGGTCAGCAGCAGCGCAGCCAACAGTCCGGCGAAGCCTGCAGTACTTGCAATACGCTTGATCATCGGACAGTACTCAGTGGCAAGGGAAAGCGGCGCTGTGGCGCGTATCGTGGGCAGCGTTGTGCACTGCTTCGATATGCGAAAATCCGGCGAAGTAGACCAGGCACAGGCCCAGCAGCGAGGCACCAACGGCAACCAGCAGGCGCTGGCTGAGGCTTGTAGGGGTAACGGTAGAGTGACTGGCGGTACTGGTACGCATGGCGCTTTCCTCTTGGTGTTGTTCGGCAACAGGCAAGCGCAGGAAACCCCTGAACGCAGGTCGCCCAGGGGTTGCAACAGCGCCCGCCCACCGCGGGTTTGTCAAATCAGTGTTGGGCCGGTCTCCGGGCTGGTGAGGGCTGGCAAACGTATGCTCAGCCAAGGGCGTCACCTTCCCATGCCAAACGACGGTCACAGTGGTACTGACGCTTTGCTCACTTACCGTTGCGGGGGCAGCACCGGACTTGTCGTACACCCTTCGATAGCCGTGTATGACGCACCGGTTTCCCAGTTTCACCCTGTAAAGGGCACCCAAACGAATCGCACTAGCAAATCATGGGCGAAGTCAGGCGTCAATCGTGACAGCAGTTGACCCCGTACCGGGCACTGCGTAGCCTAGCCGCTTCGAGGTTCTTTGGCGTCGGCCGAAGCTAAGACGGGAACGCGGTTCAAGCCGCGGCTGCCCCCGCAACTGTAAGCATTGAAAGCGTCTGACACAGCCACTGCAGCTTTGCGGGAAGGCGTCATTCGACTGGCCCGCGGCCGGTGCAATGCAAGCCAGGAGACCTGCCTCGAACAGTTTCCGACATAAACCGGGCGGGGTGATCCGGTGGCGAACGCGCCCAGGTGGTAGCACCTGTGGTTCTCGTCCCGCATGCCCGCCATCCTGCCAAGGGCATCGACAATGAAAACGCTGGCCAAACTTCCCGTCACTATCGTCACCGGCTTTCTCGGCTCGGGCAAAACGACGCTGCTGCGGCACATGCTCGACAATGCCCAAGGGCGGCGCATCGCGGTGATCGTCAACGAGTTCGGTGAGCTGGGCATCGACGGCGAGATACTCAAGCAGTGCAGCATTGGTTGCACTGAAGAAGAGGCCAGCGGTCGTGTCTATGAACTGGCCAACGGTTGCCTGTGCTGCACGGTGCAGGAAGAGTTCTTCCCGGTGATGCGTGAACTGGTAGCCCGGCGTGGCGACCTTGACCACATTCTTATTGAAACCAGCGGCCTGGCGCTGCCCAAGCCGCTAGTCCAAGCGTTCCAGTGGCCGGAAATCCGCAATGCCTGCACGGTCGATGCGGTCATTACCGTAGTCGATAGCCCCGCAGTGGCTGCCGGTACCTTCGCAGCGTTCCCTGATCAGGTCGATGCCCAGCGCAAACTTGACCCTAACCTGGACCATGAGTCGCCGCTGCACGAGCTGTTCGCCGACCAACTGGCCAGCGCCGACCTGGTGGTACTGAACAAGGCCGACCTGATTGCTGCGCAAGACCTGGCCAAGGTCCGCGCCGAAGTGCAGGAAGAGCTGCCGCCAGCGGTCAAGGTGATCGAAGCCAGCAGCGGCCGTTTGCCTCTGGAAGTGCTGCTGGGCCTGGGCGCCGAGTCGGAAGCGCATATCGATGGCCGGCGTACCCACCATGATTCGCACCACGATGATGACGATCACGATGATCATGACCATGACGCCTTCGACTCGATTTCCATCGAGCTGCCCGAAGTGCACGAAAGCCAATTGCTGGATGCCTTGACTCAATTGGTCGTGCAGCACGGCATTCTGCGGGTCAAGGGCTTTGCGGCAATTGCGGGTAAACCGATGCGTTTGCTGATCCAGGGTGTCGGTACTCGTTTCGACAAGCATTTCGACCGCGCCTGGCGCAGTGAAGAGCCGCGCACTACGCGCCTGGTACTGATCGGCCAGGAACTGGATGCGCTACAACTGGAAGCGAGCCTGCGGGCCGCGCTGAGCGCTTGATCCATGCACCTGCTGCGGACCCAGCCCGGTGGCTTCGTACCGGACGACAGTATTGCCGATCTCGGCCAGACGCCAGCCGAGCTGGTCATTCTCTGCAGCGGTGACTCGCACCTGGCGCTGCTGGCCGAAACCGCCCAGCAGTTGCCCGAGGATTTCCCCAGCCTGCGCTTGGCCAACCCGATGCAGGTGCAGAATCATGCCTCGGTCGACCTCTATATCGATGAGGTTCTGCGCCATGCCAAGGTGATTCTGGTATCGCTGCACGGCGGTGTCGGTTATTGGCGCTACGGAGTCGAGCAATTGCTGGAGCTTGCCGCCCGTGGCGTGCAGTTGATTCTGGTGCCGGGTGACGATCGCCCGGACCCAGAGCTCACCAGCCTCAGTACGGTACCCGCACAACAGGCCGAGCGGCTCTGGCATTTTTTGCGCCAAGGCGGCAAGGCCAATGCCCTGAACCTGTTCTACTGCCTGGCCAATCAGCTTTTGCAGCGCGATTATCCCTGGGATGAACCGCAGCAGTTGCCACGTACGGCGGTTTATCACCCGCGCAAAGCTACGGCGGTGCTCGACGACTGGTTTGCCCAGTGGCAGGTCGAACAGCCAGTGGTGCCGATACTGTTCTACCGCTCGCACCTGCAGGCTGCCAACACCGCTTTTATCGATACCTTCTGCGAGCGTTTGCAGCTCGCCGGGCTCAACCCGTTGCCTATCGCTGTGGCCAGTCTCAAGGAGGCCGGCTGTTTGAGTCAGGTCGAAGACTGGCTGGATCAGGTCGACGCTGCGCTGATCATCAACACCACCGGCTTTGCCCAGTCCAGCCCGGAACAACCGAACCTGCGTCCGTTTCGCCGCGACGTTCCGGTGCTGCAAGCAATTTGCGCCCAGGACAACCAACCTGGTTGGCAGGCCAGCGAGCAGGGCCTGGGGGCTCGCGACCTGGCCATGCACATCGTCTTGCCGGAGTTGGACGGGCGCATCATCACTCGCCCGATCAGCTTCAAGGACCTGGCCTGGCGTAGCGAACGCAGCCAGTCGGATGTGGTTTGCTATCGCCCGCATGCCGAGCGCATGGACTTCGTTGCCGAGCTGGCTCGACGTTGGTGCGCACTGGCGCAGTTGCCCAATCAGGACAAGCGCGTGGCCTTGATTCTGGCCAACTACCCGACACGCGATGGCCGCATCGGCAATGGCGTCGGTCTGGATACACCGGCCGCGGCGCTGAACATCCTGCGTGCCCTGCAACGTCAGGGCTATCCGCTAAGCAGCACCTTGCCAGGCAGCGGCACGGCGTTGATTCAGGCGCTGCTCGGTGGGGTCAGCAATGATCTGCACAGCCTTGATCAGCGCCCGTGCCTGCAGAGCATGGCCATGGAGGACTATCAGGCCGCCTTTGCCGCATTGCCGCAGGCCAACCAGGATGCAGTGCGCGCACGTTGGGGCGAAGCGGAGCACGACCCGATGTTCCGCAACGGGCGGATGATGGTTGCCGGCCTGCGGTTTGGCCTGACCTTCGTCGGAATCCAGCCGGCACGCGGTTACCAACTGGACCAAAGCGCGGTTTACCACGATCCCGACCTGGTGCCGCCACATGGCTACCTGGCGTTCTACTTCTGGCTGCGCCATGGCTTTGCTGCCGATGCGTTGATCCATGTCGGCAAGCACGGCAACCTGGAGTGGCTGCCGGGCAAGGGCGTGGGTTTGTCCGCCAATTGCTGGCCGGATGCGTTGATCGGGCCGCTGCCAAACATCTACCCGTTTATCGTCAATGACCCGGGTGAGGGCGCCCAGGCCAAGCGCCGCACCCAGGCGGTGATCATCGATCACTTGATGCCGCCGTTGACCCGTGCCGAAACCTACGGGCCGCTGCGACATCTGGAAGCGCTGGCCGATGAGTATTACGAAGCGCAGTTGCTCGATCCACGCCGGGCCCGAGAGTTGCAGCGCGATATTCTCGAACTGGTGCGTGATAACCACATCGATCGTGAGTTGCAGCTAGAAGGTGCACTGGATGATGCTGCGGTGTGGTTACCGCGTCTGGATACCTACTTGTGCGACCTCAAGGAATCGCAGATTCGTGACGGTCTGCATGTGTTTGGCGAGTCACCCGCAGGGCGGCTGCGTATCGATACGTTGCAGGCATTGCTGCGAGTTGCACGAGGTGATGGCCGCGGCGCCAATGCCAGTTTGCTCAGGGCATTGGCCAAGGCCATGGGGCTGGGCTTCGATCCCCTTGATTGCGACCTTGGCCAGCCATGGCAGGGACCGCGTCCGGCGCTGTTGCAGGCACAGGATGAAGGCGTATGGCGAACGCTGGGGGACACCCGCGAACGCCTGGAAATTCTCGCCGGCACCTACATTGCCCAAGCCCTGGCAGGCGCTGTTGAACTACCGGAGGAGGCGGGCTGGTCGGACGTAAGGGCGGTGTTGCTGGCCCTGCAGCACACCATTGCGCCGCAATTGGATGCGTGTGGGCCGGCAGAGATGCACGGGTTGCTGGCAGCCCTGCAAGGCCGTTTTGTCCCCGCCGGGCCCAGCGGTGCCCCCAGTCGCGGACGCCTGGACGTGCTCCCGACTGGACGCAACTTTTTTACCGTCGATGTGCGCAATTTGCCGACCACCACGGCATGGCGCATCGGCTTTGCTTCGGCAAACCTGATTCTTGAACGTCACCTGCAGGATCATGGTGATCATTTGCGTCAGTTGGGTCTGTCGGTTTGGGGGACGGCGACCATGCGCACCGGTGGCGATGATATTGCCCAGGCCATGGCCTTGCTGGGCGTGCGCCCGGTATGGGCGAGTGGCAGCCAGCGCGTCGATGACTTCGAAATACTCCCCTTGAGCCTGCTCGACCGACCGCGGGTGGATGTCACGCTGCGCGTCTCGGGGTTCTTCCGCGATGCGTTCGGCAACCTCATCAAGCTGTTTGACGCTGCAGTACAGGCGGTGGCGGCGTTGGATGAGCCCGACGACTTGAACCCGCTCGCGGCCAAGGTGCGGGCAGAGCGCAGTGAACTCGAACGCCAGGGTTTGACGACCGAGCAGGCCAAACGGCAGGCCGGTTGGCGTGTATTCGGCGCCAAGCCTGGGGCCTATGGCGCAGGCGTGCAGAATGCTGTCGATGGGCACCTATGGAACGAGCGCAAGGACCTTGCCGAGGTTTACCTTAATCATGGCGGCTATGCCTACGGCGCAGCCGATGACGGCACCCCGGCACGCGCCGACTTCGCCCGGCGCCTGAGTCAGGTGCAGGCGGTGATCCAGAATCAGGACAATCACGAGCATGACCTGCTCGACTCCAACGACTATTACCAGTTTCAAGGTGCAATGCTGGCGGCAGTTGAAACCCTGGGGGGCAAGCAGGCAGCCAGCTACCATGGCGACCACAGTCAGCCAGACCGTCCGCGCATCCGCACCCTGAAAGAGGAACTCAATCGAGTGGTGCGTGCGCGGGCGCTCAATCCCAAATGGATAGACGGGGTCAAGCGCCATGGCTACAAAGGTGCCTTTGAACTGGCCGCGACCGTCGATAACCTGTTCGCTTTCGATGCCACCACCCATTTGATAGACGATCACCACTATCAGTCGCTGGCCGAGGCTTACGTGCTGGATGCTGCAACCCGCGACTTTATGCGCCAGCACAACCCGCAAGCCTTGCGCGACATTACCGAGCGCCTCCTGGAAGCTCAGCAGCGTGGCTTGTGGGAGTCCCCGGGGAATTATCGTGAAGCCCTCGAAGAGCAACTGCTGGACGGCGAAGAAGAGACTTGAAATGACTGAACCCGCACATTTTCCGCTGTCTGCCGTGGTTGGTGCCGATGAGTTGAAGCTCGCGTTGTGCCTGACCGCCATCGATCCAAAGATCGGCGGTGTGCTGATCGAAGGTCCACGCGGCATGGCCAAGAGCACGCTGGCTCGCGGGCTTGCCGACCTGCTTGGCGAGGGGCCGTTCGTAACCTTGCCATTGGGCGCGAGTGAAGAACGCCTGGTCGGTACGCTTGATCTGGACGCCGCGCTGGGCCAGGGTAAGGCGCAGTTTTCCCCGGGAGTGCTGGCCAAGGCCGACGGCGGCGTGCTGTATGTCGATGAGGTCAACCTGCTGGCCGACCACCTGGTCGATCTGCTTCTGGATGTCGCGGCCAGCGGTACCAACCGGGTCGAGCGTGATGGTATTTCTCATCGTCACAGTGCGCGATTTGTGCTGATCGGCACAATGAACCCGGAAGAAGGTGAGCTGCGCCCGCAGTTGCTCGATCGCTTCGGCCTCAACGTCGTGCTCGAAGGTCATCCTGCGCCCGAGGCGCGTATCCAGATCATTCGTCGGCGCCTGGATTTCGATGCCGACCCAGAGGCATTTTGCCTGCAGTGGGCGCCTGCGCAGGCGCAATTGCGCCAACGTTGCCAAACGGCCCGCGAGCACCTGGCGCGCATTGCCCTGGATGATCAGGCGCTGGCAGAGATCACCGAGCGCTGTTTTGCTGCCGGGGTAGATGGCCTGCGCGCCGATCTGGTCTGGTTACGCGCTGCTCGGGCGCACGCGGCCTGGCGCGGTGCTGAGCAGATTGAAGCCCAGGATATCGATGCAGTGGCCGAGTTTGCCCTGCGTCATCGGCGCCGCGATATGCCGCCACAGGCTGAACAAGGCTCGGCGCCACAGCCTCCGGCTGGCCAGGACTCCAGCACCGAACAAGGGCAGGGGGCCTGGGGCGAGATGCCGCCACAAGCGATAACGACCGGTGCCCGTCGCGAGGTGCCGAACTGGGCAAAAAAGCCCTGAGCATCCGTCGGTCCCAGGCGGCGGATGCCAAACCCCGCTCGGGACCGATCAAGCAAGGGCCGCGCGGGCGAGCTCGCGAGGCCTTGCAAGGTTCGGTCGCATGGCCGGCAACCTTACTCAAGGGCCGTCCGCTTCAGCGTCGGGACCTGTGTTGGCAGCAACGCACTGCCAGTGCCCATGAGCAGTGGCTGGTTATTGTCGATGCCTCGGCCTCGACCCGGCGCTACCAGGCGTTGAGCAAGGCCAAGGGGCTGCTGGTGGCGTTGTTCGACCAAGCCTATCGCCAGCGCGTACGCCTGACCCTGCTTACCGCCAGTGGCAATGCGCCGCGCTGGCAGCGTCATGGTCTGAAAGCCTCGGCCGCTTTGCAGCCGTGGCTCGACAGTCTCGGTGCCGGTGGTGGTACGCCGCTGCTTGGCGCCTTGGCGCAGGCACGGCATTGGCTTGAGCAGCGTCAACGCCAGCATCCCGATGAGCAGCAGCGCTGCCTGATCGTGACCGACGGCCGACTAAAAGCCTGGGAACCCCTGCAACCGTTGCCGTGTCCGAGCCTGTTGGTCGATATCGAGTCTTCGCCCGTACGCCTTGGGCGTGCCCGTTTATTGGCGCAGCAGATACAGGCTGATTACCGATCGATTGAAAGTTTCAGCGTTGTGGAATAAATAAGGCGTGTACGAAACCGCACGAGGGGCGGGCTGCGACGCGTTGTCGCAGTTTGAACTTTTTTGAATAAAAAGTTGCTAGCCGCACAGCAAAAAGATGTGCGGCTATATGTTCAGCAGGTGCAGCGGATAATTACTTCGGCATCGACCAAGGTTGCAAGTGGCAGCCTTGTTCTTGCAACTCGGCGCGCATCTGTTCAATCAGATTTGCCAGTTGCTTGGGGTCGGAGTAGGTGCTGCTAGGCACCTGCTTGCTGCCAATGCGGGTGCTGGTCCGGTCGATCACTGCCAAGCTCAGCTCACCTGTACCGTTAGGCGAATCCCAAGCAACACATTGGAAGGGTTCGAAGGCGTGGTCGGCAATCAGCAGTGCTTCGTTGACACGGAGCGAGGCGTTCATGGGTTCGGTCTCTCTGTGGGCCCAAACAAGATAATCAATAACCGCCTTAGCGGTGAGTTACTTGTACTGATGCGCGCAGGGGTGGGTCGAGTCACAACAATCTGCAAAATTAGTTAACTATTTTCGCAAGACATACATATCCGCAGCCACCGGCGACACAGGAAGTTTAATAGCAACGCGGACTTAACTCCGTTTTCACGCTTTATGGACAAACGGTAGTGGGCGATTGACGCAACGTTGCTACTGTTACAGACGGGCCTGCCAACGTGCTGTTTCTATTTAAAATTCCATAATTGGCGCCAAGGAAAGGTCATGCTCGAACCTGTACCCAACCGTCGCCTGCTGATCGTTGACCCGTGCGACGATTGCCACCGTTTGTTGCCAGGCTTGCGCAATGTCGGCTGGGATGTTTTCAGCTCAACCTTGTCCTCGGCCCTGGAACAGCCCTGTGATGTCGGCTTGCTGCGTTTACAGGCTTCACACCTGCAGCATCCGGATGCGGTCAAGGACCTTATCACGCGCAGCAATACCGAGTGGATCGCAGTACTCAGCCCTGACGAGCTGCGCATGCAGAATGTTGGCGACTTTGTCTGCGAATGGTTTTTCGACTTTCACACCTTGCCGTTTGATGTTTCGCGGGTTCAGGTCACCATTGGTCGGGCTTTCGGTATGGCACGCCTGCGTGGCAAGGGCAGCGTGCATGTCGATGAGCTAGAGCATGAGCTGCTGGGTGAAAGCCGGCCAATTCGGGAGCTGCGCAAGCTGCTGAGCAAATTGGCGCCCACGGAGTCTCCGGTGTTGATTCGGGGCGAAAGCGGCACCGGCAAAGAGCTGGTCGCGCGTACCTTGCATCGTCAGTCTCAGCGCCGCGACAAACCCTTTGTGCCGATCAATTGCGGGGCGATTCCTGAAAACCTGATTCAGTCCGAGTTGTTTGGCCACGAGAAGGGCGCGTTTACTGGCGCCCATCAACGCAAGATCGGTCGTATCGAAGCGGCCAACGGCGGCACGCTGTTCCTGGATGAAATTGGTGACCTGCCGCTGGAGCTGCAAGCGAACTTGTTGCGATTTCTCCAGGAAAAACACATTGAACGGGTCGGCGGCAGTCAGCCGATAGCGGTCGATGTGCGGGTTCTGGCGGCTACCCATGTCGACCTGGAAAAGGCCATCAGCAGCGGGCGATTCCGCGAGGACTTGTACTACCGCCTCAACGTTCTGCAGGTGATGACAGCGCCCCTGCGTGATCGCCATGGCGATCTGTCGATGCTGGCCAGTCATTTTTCGCACTTCTACAGCCTGGAAACAGGCCGCCGGCCGCGCTCGTTCAGCGAAGACGCATTGGCTGCCATGGGCAAGCATGATTGGCCGGGTAACGTGCGTGAACTGGCCAACCGGGTCAGGCGTGGCCTGGTGCTGGCTGAAGGGCGGCAGATCGAGGCGCAGGACCTGGGTTTGCTTAGTCAGCATGCTTTCACGTTGAGCATGGGTACCCTTGAAGACTACAAGCACCGTGCCGAGCGCCAGGCGCTGTGCGACGTACTCAATCGGCACAGCGATAACTTGAGCATCGCCGCCAAGGTTCTCGGGGTGTCTCGGCCTACCTTTTACCGCCTGCTGCACAAACATCAGATTCGCTGACTGCAGATCACCACCCAAAGCAAGCGATCCGCAGTCATGCACGCATTGCTTTCACCCAGCTCCGATCAGAAGTAGTACGGGAATTTCAGGCTGAAGGAGAAGTCCGGCGAATCGTCTGTCAGGCCAATTGACAGGTTGGGGACGATGGTCAGGTTGTCGGTTGCGGCCAGTGTCATGCCGATGTTGAAGTTCGCCGCGTTGTAGTCGCTGCTGGAAATCGATTGCCAGTCACCGCCGTCAGGCTTGATCTTGCTTTTGCTGGCAAATTGGTCAGAGAACGAAAAGGACATGCTCATCTTTTCGTTCAGGGCAAAGGCAATACCGGCACCGATTTGCCAGGAGTCGCCGAGTTTCACGTCACCCGGGACCTTGGAGTTGACCGCGGGGCTGATGTCGCTGAACGAGTCCTCCATGTTGTAGGTGTAGGACAGGCTACCAAACAGCACCGCAGGGTCGAAAGTCTTGACCAGTGAGATACCGGGTGTAATGGCCCAGACGCCGTTGCCGGTGGGCAGGCTTTCAGGTACCGCCAGGTTGTCGTTGGTCGGGTCGGTGACCAGCTTGATGCCATAGGGATCATCCCCGGTCGGCGCTTTGACGCGCAGGGTGAACACCGCGTCGGGCAGGTTCTCGGATTCATCGAGGAATTTGTATGCAACGCCAACGTTGATGTCGCCTATGGTCGGGTCGCGATCGACGGTTGCATCCGAAGTAGTCGGGCCGGCACCGCCGGCGCCACCCGACGAATAGGTCGACTGGCGATAGACCACGGGAACGTTAATGTCGAATTGCCAACGTTGCGCCAGGTTGTAGCGGGCTGTCAGGTCCAGGGTCCAGTTGTCGGCCTTGATGCGGTCAAGGTTGATGTTGCCAAGGAAAATCGAGTCCAACGCCAGGAAACCGTTGAGCACCAGTGCGCGGGTGTCGTAATGGGTGTAGGTCAGGCCGGTTTCGACGCTGAACTTGCCGCCACCGAAGAAGCCGCTGGCTTCGTCATACAAATTGGAAACGCTCTGCGCCGGTTCGGAGTCATCTTTGAGTGACTGCCCGTATGAACTGCCGGTGGTGCCAGGCGCGCCCGCAGCCACGGTCTGGCCGCTCCTGGTGGTTTCGGCAGGGGACTTGGTCAGGCGTCTGGGAGCAGGTGTAGCCGGTGCTTCTTCGACTTGGCGAACACGCTGCTCGAGTACCATCAGCGCGTTCTGTTGTGCTTCGTAACGCTGTTTCAGCTCCATGAGTTCTTGTTTTAGTGCTTCGACCTGGGGGTCCGTTGCTGCGTATAGCAATGTAGCCGGTGCCAGGGTACTCAAACAAACGACAGCTCTGAACGTTAACGATCGGTGCATGGGTTAGCCGTCCCTTCTGACTACATTCGATGAGACTCAGCGTAGATCAGTATCCGAGAGTACGAAGGCCTTTGAGTTGGTCCAGGTTGCCATTGAGCGAACCGGCTGTCGGCACGTTCTCACGCAGCACCACGTTAAGGGAGGTGAGATTCCTGACCTGGTTGCCGCCACCGAGCAACGTCGTGTTCTGCATCAGGCCACCCTGTGCCAGGCGTTGAACGGTATTGCCCTGGTTGTTGTTGGCAACAATGTTCATCTGCACACCCGAGCCTGTGGAAGAAACGCTCAGCGAACCTGCGCCGTTTGCGCCGACAAGGGTCGAGCCTGGGGCCAGTGGCTTGCCTTGTTGTTGACTGGTGGGGGCCTGATTGGCCTTGGTGACCCTGATATCCACGCCGTTGTAGGCCGTGTTGTTGTCGCCGGCGGCTCGCACGATTTGCGTTACGCCTTCGGTGCTGTTCAGCCCGGCACCGCCATTTACGGTGCCGGTACCGCTGCCGGTATTCCCTGAATGCGCCGTGCCATTGCCTTTTTCATTGATCATCGACACATAGAACTGGGGCTTGATGGTCGATTGCTGCACTTGCATCGAGGAGGTTGCACCGATTACATCGCCTTTGGCGTTTTGCCATGTGCTGGTCATGACCACCCCGAAGCTGATGATGCGCCCCGGCATCACGTAGCGACCGCGCAGGTTCGCCAATTCCTGGTCCTTGAGTTCAATGGGTTGAAATGTCTGGGCCTGGATGGGCAGGCTGGCGGCCAAACATGCAAGGGTCAGCCAGATTGGAGTCTTCATTACATGCTCCAGGAGCGTCGTGCTCACGTGTCATTAGAAGAAGTCGCTTTGGATGAATCCGAAATCCATCAACTCTGCGTCTTGCACCGGGGTGAAGTTGTTTATTTTTCTTTTGGCGGTAAGCGGCAGAGGCGGGTCGAGCAAGGCGTTGGTCTTGTCGTAGCCCTGGCCGATGACGGCAAAGATGATGCCGTTCCAGCCTTTGACAAAGTCGTCGACGGTGTAGCGCTTGTGGCCCAGTACCGGGTCGCCGATATACACCCAGCCTTTGTCGACTTTTTGCAGCACTACAAAGTGCTTGTAGCCGCGGATGTCCATCAGTACCACGACCGGAATGCGGACATTGTTCAAGGTCTCGGGTGCTACCCGATAGCCACGGGCGCGCATGCCCAGGCTTTCTACATAGCGCTTCATGTCGAGCATGGAGAAACCCTGGACACGGACCAGGTCCTGGTCGGCGTGGGCGAGCATGCCTTCGATAATCTGCTCTTCGTTCACGTCCAGCCAATAGGCTTGGCGCAGGATGGTCGCCAGCGCTGCGGCGCCACAGCTGAAGTCGGTTTTCTGTTGGACCAGGTCGGCGAATTTGCGCTCGCGTACGCTTTGGATGGGCTTGAATACCACCGCACCACCGGGTAACACGGAAAGTGGCATTTGAGCCGCTTCGCTCACACTGGCCACACAAAGCAAAAACGCCAAGGCGATGATGCGCATGGTCGGGCGCCTTCTGGTTCTGTTGGAAAAAGGCCCCCCGAAGGGGGCCTCCAGGCCACAACAATCAGAACGATTGGTTGGAGATGGCCAGCGAGTTGCTTTGCTGGTTGCCTACACCCGATGCCACGTTGACGCCGAGGTTGCCGCTGCCGCCGTTCACCGAACCACTCAGGGTTGCAGTGTTGGTTACAGGGTTAGCCCAGCCGGTTGGGGTCAGCACTTGGTACGAGATGGTGTTGCTCAAGTCATAGGAGTTGGCCTCGCTATAACTTTTCGATACATCGTTGGCAGACTCGGACGATTTTTCGAACGACTTGTCGAACGAGGAAGCGGCCGCTTGTTCATACGACGATTCGTGGGCTTTTTCATATGAAGAGTCGTGCGCTTTTTCATATGAAGAGTCACGCGATCTGTCGTACGAAGAACTCAACGACTTGGAGAACGAGGCATCAAACGCGGTATCGAAGGACGACTCGTTGGTGTTTTGCTGCGAGGTATTCAGTGAGGCGTCCAGCGTTGCATCAAGCGATGCGCTGGCATCTACACTGCGGCTGCGCTCACGACGGCCGTCATCCCAGGTGACGTTCCCGGCAGCAGTTGCCGCAACGTTCAGCGCAGCGTTCAACGAAGAAGCCGAGGTGGAGCTCGAGCTGCTGTTGTTGGAACCGCTGGCATTAGCATTGGCAGAACCGTCAACATTCCAGTTGTTGGAGCCACTGGCATTGGACGAGTTGGAACCGCTTGCATTCCAGCTGTTGGAGCCGCTGGAGGCAGTGCTATTGGAACCGTTCGCCGACGAGTTGTGGGAACCGCTCAGGTTCAGGCTCGAGGAGGAGCTTCTGTTGTCGGTCGATTCGAATGTGCCATCGCGAGAGGATGAGCCGCTGGAGGTTTTGGTAACCGTCAGCGTATCCACACGATAGGTCCGGTCGGCCCTGTTGGTGACTTCCAGGCCTGGGCCGCTTTGTTCGGCGGAGGCGGTGGCGGTTGCACTACCAAGTCCTGCGTTGGTGTTGGCAATTGCCATGGTGTTTTTCTGTTGGTTAAGGTCGCCACCGGCAATGTTGACACCCATGTTGCCGTCGGCACCATTGGCTGACCCGCTCATCACAGCAGATGAGGTGGTGCCGAAGTTGAAGACCTTGTTGTTGTTGCTGGTTTGTACGACGCGAGCAGTGGCTTCGGCAGTACCGAAGACGAAGCTGTTGTCGATGGCACTGGAATCAGAGGCCGCGTTGGCGATGGCCGCCGCGTTGTCCTGCTGGTTACCGGAGCCTGCAGCCACGTTGACACCGACGTTGCCGCTGGCGCCTTCTGCAGAGCTGCTCATTTCAGCTTCGTTCTGAACGCCTTCGTTCCAGATTTTATTGTTGGTACTGTTTTGTCTATCGTGTGCATTGGCCGTTGCATCGATATCAAACATTCTCTGAGGAGGGGTGTGGTTATTATTGTGGCCATTACCACGCCGATCGTTCTGTTCAGCTTGTACAGCAACAGCCATGACCGCAGCAATTGCGAAAACCAGAGGCTTGAGTGCCATCGAGGGTTTCATGGTGATTCTCCGTACTTTATTTTAGGTTAAGTGTTGTTCTTACCTGTTTGGGTCAGTCCGCGACCCGTACGCTCAGGGTATTTGCTGTTCGATTTCCTACCCCGGCGCTCTGATTCAACTGAATCACCCCACGGCTACCGGTGAATGCCTGATCACTGGTAGTGATCTGGCGATAGCCGGGTGCAGAGCCAGTTGGATCGGAGTTGTTGACCAGCGCCACGTTCTGTTGCATGAGGACGCTGTCATCGATGCTTTGCGGCTGATTACTGATACTGATACGAAGTGCGTTGGCTTGCTGGTTGCTGGCGCCTGCACTCTGGTTGACCCCCAGTGCGCCGGTGCCATTACTGAAAGAGTCGCCCTGGATATTGGATTGGGCGGCGATCGAGGGGTCGACAATGCTGAGCGAGCGTTGGCGAATGTCGGTGGTTGCGCTGGCGCCTTGGCCGATGGCGAACGCCCGGGCATTGGCTTGTTGCAGGAGATCGCCGGCAGCCTGGTTCACAGCGAAATTGCCCTGATACTGCTTGCCGGAATTGTCGATGGTGGCGTTATTGATGACCGGGGGTTGGGCAAAGGCCGATGCACTGCATAACGTGGCCAGAATCAGCAGCGTGTGCCTCATCTCACTTGCCTCCAGTCAGGATTTGCAGGGGCGCCAGACCCTTCTGGACGTTGGAGTTGACCATGTTGGAGATACCGTTGCCGGAGTTGCCTGATCGTCCACCGGCAAGGTTAGGCAGTTGGTTCTGATGGTTGATATTGGCGCCCAGGTTGTTGGTCTGTTGGGTGATCAGGGAAGAGATACCTGCACCGCTGCTGACCCCGGCAAAATCACCGTCGCTCAGTTCGTTGGTCTGTCTGAGGATATGGGCGGAGGGATTGGTATTGACGGTGACCGGATTGGGGTCGGGTATGAGCGGGGTGCGAACGGCGTTGCGCACTTGCACATCGCGAGTGATGACAACGACTCCGTTTTCGGCCTGGACAGGCAAGCTCAGGCTTGTTCCTAAAACGCAGCCGACCAGTAGGAGGCGATAAATGCCTTTATCTATGGTTCCCACGATGGCAATTCCTTCTTCAGTGCGCTGGCCTTTTTCAGCGTTGTGAGGAGGAGAGCAGAAGCCGTGCCGCTTTTTGTTTTTGATTAAAAAACAAAGGCTTGGTGGGTAGTCGCAGAAACGAAAGGATTTCGCTGTATCAATCGTGAGACATTTTTTTGCGACGTTATCGTTTGGAGTGGTGGCTGCGGTGTCCGAAGGCTTTTTTAACCGACTGTATCGTCGGCTTAACACGGCCCCCAGAATTGGGGACCAGTGCGCAAAAACGGGGGCTATGGCCCACTCAGGTGTTACAACGCATTAACACTCGGTGGGGCAAGCTGGCGATTTGCCGCTAAGCAATTGCTGTACCGCGCTCAATACCGCTGCGCTGCGCTGCGCCCAGTCGCCGCCAATTACCTTGAAGGGTTGCTGGTTGCGCTGCAGCCAGTGGAGGCTGTCGGCGAAAAACGCCTGACGCTGATCAAGGTCGGGTTGGCAGCGTTGGCCATCGCCTACCCAGCTTACGCCTGTGGGGTCTAGCAACAGATGCAGGTCATAACGGCGTTCGAGCAGGGCCTGCTCGATCCAGGCCGGGCAATCACTAAACAGCACCCGGCTCCAGAGCAGATTGCTCAACAAGTGGGTGTCAAGAATCAGGAGCTCTGGCTGGCGGGCCCTTGCGGCGTCCTCCCAGGCCAATTGGCCCTGGGCAATTGCAGGAATGTCGGCGTAGCAGGTGTCGCGGCCTTGCTCATCGATGAAGTGACGTACATATTCACCCACCAACTCGCCACCGAAATGCGCCTGGATTTCGCCGCTCAACCAGCTCTTGCCGCTGGACTCGGGGCCGGTCAGCACCAGGACCTTCATGCGCTGACCAACGAAAGACCGCGACGCCACTCGCGCCAGCCACGCACTGCAATCAAGGTGAACAAGGCATACAGCGCGGCGGTCAGGTACAGCCCCTTATAAAGGAAAAGGCCGACAAAAATCACGTCCAGTACTACCCACAATGGCCAGCACTGTACGCGTTTCTGTGCCATCCATAGCTGCGCGACCAAGCTGAATGCGGTTAGCGCCGCGTCTAGCCAAGGTTGTGCAGCATCGGTCCAGGTAGCCATCGCCGCGCCTAAAGCGAGGCTACCCAACAATCCCAAGCCGAGGCCGAATAGCAGTGGCTGGGTGTCGAGTTCGGTAACCTTGCGGGCTTCGTGTTGGCGATTCGGACGTGTCCATTGCCACCAACCGTAGACCTGCAGCACCGCGAAGACCAGCTGTAAAAGCATGTCCGAGTACAACCGCACTTCGAAGAAGATCCAGCTGTAGAGCAGCACCATGACCAGGCCGATTGGCCAGCACCACGGATTCTGTTTGGTCGTGAGCCATACGGCGATAACGCCGAGTACGGCGGCGAACAGTTCGAGGCCGGACATCGGCGTTCCTTGGCGGTTCGGAGGAGGGCGGCGATTGTACCTTGAGTAGCCGTGCAAGCCACACTCCAACCGCTATCGCTTTACACCCGAAACTGGCCCAGCAACCGATCCAGCTGTTCGCGCAGCTGGTTCAACGCCACACCTGCGTTGCTCGACTGCTGTGCTGCCGTGGCGGTCTGGCGTGACAGGTCTGCGGTTTCAGTCACGTTGCGGTTGATCTCCTCGACCACATGCGACTGCTGCAGCGTGGCACTGGCAATCGAGGCGTTGAGGGCGGTGAGGTTGTGCAACGCTTGGCTGATAGCATCGAGGCTGACACCCGCTTCATTGGCTTGCTCGACGGTTTGCCGCGAAGCGGCGCTGCTGGCATCGATTGCCTTCACTGCCGCTTCGGATTGGCCCTGCAGGTGTTCGATCATGCTCTGTATTTCTGCCGTCGACTGCTGGGTACGTTGGGCCAGCAGGCGAACTTCATCGGCAACCACGGCAAAGCCGCGGCCTTGCTCGCCCGCTCGGGCCGCCTCGATGGCCGCGTTCAGTGCCAGCAGGTTGGTCTGCTCTGCAATCGAGCGTATTACTTCCAGAACACTGCCAATGCGGGTGCTCTGGCTGGCCAGGGTCTGGATCACCTGAACCGCTTCATCGATGGTGCCCGACAACTGATCGATCTGCTGCAGGCTGCCGTGGATACTCTGCTGGCCCTGCGAAGCGCGCTGTTGCGCATCACGCATTTCGCTGGAAGCCTGTTCGGCGTTCCTGGCCACATCCTGCACGGCGTAGGTCACTTCATTTATAGCGGTAGCCACTTGCTCCATCTGCGCCGATTGCTGTTCGCTGTGTTGCTGGGCCTGGTTGGCATTGCTGCCGACATCGACCGCCGATTGCCCCAAGGCATGGGCGGCACCTTGCAACTGGCCGATGACACCCTGCAACTTGCCGGTAAAGCGATTGAAATGTTCGCCTAACTGGGTCACCTCGTCACGGCCGTGGGTGTCCAGGCGGCGGGTCAGGTCGCTTTCACCGCTGGCAATCATGGACATGGCGTCAACCGCCTC
This sequence comes from Pseudomonas arcuscaelestis, assembly GCF_016881005.1. Taxonomy (GTDB): domain Bacteria; phylum Pseudomonadota; class Gammaproteobacteria; order Pseudomonadales; family Pseudomonadaceae; genus Aquipseudomonas; species Aquipseudomonas arcuscaelestis. The sequence continues at coordinate 345,270 of NZ_JACOPV010000003.1, forward strand.
CTTCAGCGGCCGCGAGATACTGCGGGCAATCAATGCCACCAGCAGGGTCATGATCAGGGCGATGCCCAAGCCCAGCAGTGAGGCATCGCGCAGCTGACGCATGAACTCGTTCTGCATGTCATCGATATAAACCCCCGAGCCGATAACCCAGCCCCAGGGCTTGAACAATTGGATGTAGGAGGTCTTTTCCACCGGTTCGCTGGCACCAGGCTTCGGCCAGCGGTAGTCGATAATGCCCGCGCCCTGGGCCTTGGCCAGTGTGACCATTTCGTTGAACAGAGCAAAACCATCGGGGTCGCGGATGCCGGACAGGTCCTGTCCATCCAGTTTAGGGTTAGCCGGGTGCATGATCATCTTCGGCCCGAGATCGTTGATCCAGAAATAGTCGTTCTGGTCGTAGCGCAGGCCGCGTACGGTATTGAGTGCTTGCTGCTGGGCAGCCTCGCGGCTCAGCGTGCCAGCGGCTTCCAGCCCCTGGTAATAGCTGAGGATGCCGGCTGCGGTCTCTACCACGTGTTGGGTCTTCTGGGCCTTGGCCTGGTACAGGTCGCCGTGGATCTGTCTGAGCATCAACAAGCCCAGGGTCAGTAACATCACCACCGCCACTACCAGAATCAGCCACAAGCGGCGGCTAATCGACATATTTCGCAGAGTCTTCATAGAACGGTCACCCCGGATTCTTTTTATTGTCCTGCGCATCCCAGCATGGTTTTTTCCAACCACCTACTCGACCAAGGGCTAAGTGCCCGATCTACCCAGGTGTGTAGTCGCGACCAGCAGCGTTTATTCGAGAGGTCTGATAGGATTTCGGCCCGGTCGCGGCAAACCTGAAGGGTGACTGAACTTTTTTGCCGACTGTGCGACCAACTGTCGCGGTAAACCGACCGAAAATTCGTAACAGCCTTGGCTTATGGAAACTACAATGGGGGCATGCCGCTGGCATCGCTTCGTGGGGGAATAATGGATCTTTGGACTGGCCTGCAGGCCGTCATTTTGGGTATTGTCGAAGGCTTGACCGAGTTCTTGCCAATCTCCAGTACCGGTCACCAGATTGTGGTCGCGGACTTGATCGACTTTGGTGGTGAGCGGGCAATGGCTTTCAACATCATCATTCAGCTGGGTGCGATCCTGGCGGTGGTATGGGAATTTCGGCGCAAGATTTTCGACGTGGTCGTCGGGCTGCCCAAGGAGCGTGAAGCGCAACGGTTTACCGCCAATCTGCTGATTGCGTTCATGCCAGCGGTAGTATTGGGCGTGCTGTTCGCCGACCTGATCCACCATTACCTGTTCAACCCCATCACGGTCGCCGCCGCGTTGGTCATTGGTGGTGTAATCATGCTCTGGGCCGAGCGCCGCGAGCATGTCATTAAAGTTGAGCGCGTCGATGACATGCGCTGGACCGATGCCCTGAAAATCGGCTTTGCCCAGTGTCTGGCGATGATTCCGGGTACTTCACGCTCCGGCTCGACCATTATCGGCGGTTTGCTGTTTGGCATGTCGCGCAAGGCAGCCACCGAGTTTTCGTTCTTTCTGGCCATGCCGACCATGGTCGGTGCCGCGGTGTATTCGGGCTACAAGTATCGCGACCTGTTCCAGCCCGGTGATTTTCCGGTTTTTGCCATCGGCTTTGTCGTCTCGTTCATCTTCGCCATGATTGCCGTGCGGGCATTGCTGCGCTTTATCGCCAACCATAGCTATGCCATGTTCGCCTGGTACCGCATTGTTTTTGGCCTGATGATCCTGGCGACCTGGCAGTTCGGTTGGGTCGACTGGGCCACGGCTCAGGGTTGATCGATGAGCCGAGCACAGCCCTCCGGCCGCCACGTTGCCGGTGTCAACGCGACTGTCCAGCATCCTCGCAGCAAGCTACTAGTGTTTGTTGGCCTGTGCCTCCTACCTCTGTGGGGGGCGTTGCAGATGCTGCTCAGCGGTCAGTCCTGGTTGCCTGCCGTGGCGTACCCACTCGTCAGCCTGGTTAGTTTTGCGCTGTATTGGCGAGACAAGCATCAGGCTCGCACACAAGGCTGGCGAACCCCGGAGAAAGTCCTGCATGCCAGCGAGTTGCTGGGCGGTTGGCCTGGGGCCCTGTTGGCTCAGCAGGCTTTGCGGCATAAAACGCGCAAAGTCTCGTTCCAGTTGAGCTTTTGGGCCATTGTCGCCATTCACCAACTGTTCTGGATCGACCACCTGCTGCTTAACGGTCGTTGGTTGGGTAGCGCGGTAGCGCCTTTACTCAGATAAGCAGACCCGGTTGCAGGCGCTTTGGTAGGCGCCTGACAACCAACTGGTGGGAGCGTTGCAGCAGGTCGCAAAGCTCTTCGCGCCCCATGGGGTAGGGTGGCATCATGCTGATCCAGTGAGCCCGCGCCAGATACGGCGCCGGGCGCACGCCGGGGCGGTCGGCGTAGCCGAGGAACAAATCACTGTCGACTTTGAACGACAGCCCGGCGCCAGCCAGGTCCAGCACTGCAAACATCTTGTTTGCGGCAACCGAAAACACCCGTATGCCGCCCCATTTGTAGTCTTCGCGTGCCCCCGGCAGACTCAGGCAAAAGTCCGCTACCTGCGCTTCGCTCATTTTTCCCTTAGACATAACGCTCCCCACACTCTGCAAAAGACTCGACCAAGTGATCGATCCACACCCGCACAGCCGGTAACAGGCCGCGCCGGTGAGGATAGACGGCTTGCAGATAGCCTCCCGGTAACGACCAGTCGGGCAGTAAGCGAACCAGTTCGCCACTGGCCAATTCTTGTTCGCAATGCATGATTGGCAGGGCCGTGAACCCAAGCCCGGCAATCGCCGCTGCCTTGCGTACGACAAAGTCGTCGATGGCCAGGCGCGCCTCCAGAGCCAGTTCGTGCTTGTGGCCACGGGTGTCGAGCAGTTGCAGATGCACCAGGCGGTCGGCCTCTACCGCCCCCAAGACTGCCAGGCCGCGCAGGTCTTCGGGGGTGACGGGTGCGTGGGCGGCGGCGAAGCCCGGTGCGGCGACCAGATACATCTGGGCCTGGCGCAAACGGCGGGTTACCAACATCGGGTCTTCATCACCCAGATCCCGAACGCGAAGGGCCACGTCAACACCTTCGGTGATCAGGTCGACGCGGCGGTTGAGCAGGATCATGTCCAGTTGAACCAGCGGATACTGCTCAAGAAAGCGGCTGATGACTTGCGGCAGCAGGGTATGGGCCAGTCCCACCGGGCACGAAACACGAAGGCGTCCACGGGGTTCGCTGGTCATGCTGGCGACGGCCTCGTCAGCCATTTCAGCTTCCAGCAGCATCGCCTGGCAATGGCGCAGGTAGCGTTCTCCGACCGCGGTCAGTTTCAGTTGCCGTGTGGTGCGCTGCAGCAACCGCGTGCCCAGGCGTTCTTCAAGCTCGGCGATGCGGCGTGACAAGCGCGACTTGGGGATGCCAAGCAGGCGCCCGGCAGCGGCAAAACCACCGGCTTCGACCACCCGCGCGAAGTAGAAAAGGTCGTTGAGGTCTTGCATGGTGATCACCATTGTCCTGTCAGTAGGACAAACTAACGCATTTTTGCCTACTTATCAGCTATTCGCGACTCAGGTAGGATTCTTCCCATCGTGATCGCCCAGGTGCGGTCTTCAATCAGGAGAGTCCCATGAAACTGTTGCATATCGATTCGAGCATCCTGGGCGACAATTCCGCCTCCCGCCAGTTGAGCCGCGAAGTAGTCAATGCCTGGAAAGCCGCAGATCCTGCCCTGGAAGTGGTTTACCGTGACCTGGCAGCCGATGCCATCAGCCACTTCTCTGCCGCTACCCTGGTTGCCGCGGGTACGCCCGAAGCGATGCGTGATGCCGCACAACAGCATGAGGCAAGACTGAGCAGCGAAACCCTGCAAGAGTTTCTGCAAGCAGATGCGGTGGTTATTGCCGCGCCAATGTACAACTTTACCGTTCCAACCCAGCTCAAGGCCTGGATCGACCGCGTCGCCGTTGCCGGTCAAACCTTCCGCTACACCGAAGCCGGCCCTGAAGGTCTGTGTGGCAACAAGAAAGTCATCCTGGTCTCCACGTCGGGTGGCCTGCACGTTGGTCAGCCTACCGGTGTTGGCCACGAAGACTTTCTTAAGGTGTTTCTGGGTTTCATTGGCATCACCGACGTAGAGATCGTTCGCGCCCACGGCCTGGCCTATGGCGAGGAACACCGCGACAACGCCATGAATGCTGCACGCAAGCAGATCAGCACCGAGCTGTTTGCTGCCGCCTGATGCTTGGCTCGCGTGACCGAAACCGACAGCAGGCTGCGCTTGCTGTCGGTTTTTTCATTGAGCTTTCATCCGTCGCATTACCGCTAACCTTGCCTACTCGCTGCTTGGGCCCTCTGTCAGTGGTGAGCAGGTGGGCATGATCGGTTATTCGGCAGGCGGTGAAACTGCCTTGATTTTGTCTCGCGCTCAGCCCGACCTGGACTCATTGCGTCGTTATTGCCTGGAGCGGTCGCATGACGCCGATGCCTGCAAAACCAAAGATGGACTCATCGCTGACCGTGCTGCGCTGTGTGACGACCCGGAGGGTGTCGATCGCGAGACGATTCACCTGTTATTGCAGGAAGAAGCCGCGCACTTTTTTACCCGCAGATTAAGCCGCAGCGGTCGTTCAGGGCTGGATGCCGTTATCAATGACGGCGGGTGCGGCGCGACAACAGCAGGGTCAGGCCAACGCCTGCCAGCGACAACAGGGCGGCAATGCAGAAGATCCAGGCATAGCCCAAGTGCAGCGCCACTGCGCCCATCAATGGCCCCGAGATAGCCAACGCCAGATCGAAAAACACTGCATAGGCGCCCAGGCCGGCCCCACGGCTGGACACTGGCACTTGCTTGATTGCTTCAACACCCAGCGCCGGATACACCAATGACAGCCCGAAACCGGTAAGACCTGCGCCGACCAGTGCCAACACGGGGCTGGGGGCCAGCCACAGCAGCGCCAGGCCCAGCGCTTCGGTGCTCATGCAGACGATTGCTACCGGGTAGCCGCCGAAACGGTTCACGGCATTGACGAACAGTAGGCGCGAGAGAATAAAGCACAGGCCGAAGGCGCTGAGGCACCAGGCCGCGCCGGTCCAACCCTGTTCCAGGTAGAACAGGGTAACGAAGGTGGTCAAGGTGCCGTAGCCAATCGAGGCCAGGGTCAGGCCCATCCCGCAGGGCGCAACGCGGGCGAATGCGGCCCAAAACGGTAGGCGCTCGCCACGTACCACGGGGATCGGCGCTTTATTGCGGATCACCAGTAGCGCCAGCATGGCCAGTACCGTCAACACCAGTCCCAGGGAAGCAAAGTTGACCTCATCGGCGAGCATTACGCCCAACGGCGCCCCGATGGCGATTGCGCCGTAGGAAGCAATGCCATTCCAGGAAATCACCCGGGCGGTATGCTCGGTGCCGACCGCGCCGATCCCCCAGCTCAAGGTGGCGACGCCAATCAAGCCTTGAGCCAGGCCCAGAAACACCCGTCCAGCGAGCAGCGCCAACAAGCTGGCTATTGGTGTGTCTACGGTCAGGGCGGAGGCAAAAGTCAGCACGCCGCTGGCAGCAATGCCGATCAGTCCGAAGATGATTGCCTGCTTGGTGCCTTTGCTGTCGGCGATGCGTCCGGCAAGAGGGCGGCTAAGCAGCGTGGTCAAGTACTGCAAGCCGATCGTCAGCCCGGCAATGACCGCGCTGAACCCCAGTTGGTCATGCACGTAGCCAGGTAATACGGCGATCGGCAGGCCGATGCAAAGGAAGGCTATGAAGGTGTAGAAAACAATCGTGAGGATCTGCAGCGTAACTGCGAACGTGTTGGCTGGAGAGGAGGATGACGCAGACATGTGCTCGTTCGCTGGCGGGCGGAGGAAGAGGGTCCATGATGGCTGGCAGCGACGATAAAAGAAAGCAGGCTAACTAATTTTAAAAAGGACAGGGCTTGCGGTGCCAAGACTTGCTCAAGTCAGTTGCGCCGCAAGGGCTGTTGCAACTGACTTGGCTTGCCTTGCTGTGACTTTCTTAAACCACTACGCCCTGGCTACGCAGGTAGTCATCGTAGGTGCCGCTGAAGTCCACGACACCGCTCGGGCTCAGCTCGATGATGCGGGTGGCCAGGGACGATACGAACTCACGGTCGTGGCTGACGAAAATCAGCGTGCCCGGGTAGTTCTCCAGCGCCAGGTTAAGCGCCTCGATCGACTCCATGTCCAGGTGGTTGGTGGGTTCGTCCATCAGCAGCACGTTTGGCTTTTGCAGAATCAACTTGCCGAACAGCATGCGGCCCTGCTCACCACCGGAGATGACCTTGACCGACTTCAGAATCTCGTCGTTGGAGAACAGCATGCGGCCCAAGGTGCCACGGATCACTTGTTCGCCCTGAGTCCACTGACCCATCCAGTCGAACAGGCTGACGTCATCTTCGAAGTCGTGGGCGTGGTCCTGAGCGTAGTAGCCCAGCTCCGCGCTTTCAGTCCACTTGATTGCGCCGGCATCCGGGCCCAGCTCACCCACCAGGGTGCGCAGCAGGGTGGTCTTGCCGATACCGTTAGGCCCGATGATCGCAACGCGCTCGCCGGCTTCAACGGTGAAGCTGAAGTTCTGGAACAGGGTCTTACCTTCGAAACCCTTGGACAGCTTCTCGATCGTGACTGCCTGACGGTGCAGCTTCTTGGTTTGCTCGAAGCGGATGAACGGGCTGACACGGCTCGAAGGCTTGACCTCGGCCAGTTGGATCTTGTCGATCTGCTTGGCACGGGAAGTAGCCTGCTTGGCTTTCGAGGCGTTGGCCGAGAAGCGGCTGACGAAAGTTTGCAGCTCGGCAATCTGGGCCTTCTTCTTGGCGTTGTCCGACAACAGTTGCTCGCGCGATTGCGTCGCAGCGGTCATGTACTCGTCGTAGTTGCCAGGGAACAGGCGCAGCTCACCGTAGTCCAGGTCAGCCATGTGCGTGCACACGCTGTTGAGGAAGTGACGGTCGTGGGAAATGATAATCATGGTGCTGTTACGCGCCGTGAGAATAGTTTCCAGCCAGCGGATGGTGTTGATGTCCAGGTGGTTGGTCGGTTCGTCGAGCAGCAACACTTCTGGATCGGAGAACAGCGCCTGAGCCAGCAATACGCGCAGCTTCCAGCCTGGCGCGACTTCAGTCATCGGGCCGAAGTGCTGTTCCAGAGGAATACCCAGGCCCAGCAACAGTTCACCGGCGCGGGACTCGGCGGTGTAACCGTCCATTTCGGCGAATTCGGTTTCCAGCTCGGCAACGGCCATGCCGTCTGCTTCGGTCATTTCCGGCAGCGAATAGATGCGATCGCGCTCGGCTTTTACCTTCCACAGTTCCTCGTGGCCCATGATCACCGTGTCGATCACGTTAAATTCTTCGTAGGCGAACTGGTCTTGACGCAGCTTACCCAAGCGCACATTCGGCTCAAGCATTACTTGGCCGCCGGAAGGCTCCAGGTCGCCGCCGAGGATTTTCATGAAGGTCGACTTGCCGCAGCCGTTGGCGCCGATCAGGCCGTAGCGGTTGCCATTGTTGAATTTGACCGAGACGTTCTCGAACAACGGCTTGGCGCCGAACTGCATGGTGATGTTAGCGGTGGAGATCAAAAGGCTTACCTATCAATAGCTTACGTCGCTGGCATTGCGGCTGATACCGATTTGATACCAATTTGCAGCTTTTCCAGCTCGCTCCAGTCGGAGCTTGAGTTAATCCAACGCGCATACGTCGACAGCAGCATTTGCACGCTGTGGCCGAGCTGTTGGGAGATAAATGCGGGGTTGAGGCCAGACATTGAGCGTATTGTCGCATAGGTGTGGCGACAGTTGTATGGCGGGCGCTAACGAATCCCCAGTTCTTTCAGTAGCGGACGCCCTTCATGAAGGAGATCTGAGGTCTGCTCGACGAACTCAGCATTCTTTGATGGCGGAAAAATGAACGGTGACGCCGTGAACCGTCCGTTTCCTTTCCTCCGTCGCTAGTCCCAGGCGAATTCAAGTGCACGTAAGCCCCCTGCGTCGAGCAGCACGAACCGGCCTTTGTCGGTATGGGTGCGCTCGACCACTTAACCCTGCGTGACGGTGCGCCTTATATGGGGTGATCTTCTTTTCCTGACAATGTGTGCGTTTTTTGGGGGCGGTGGGGCGCCGGGGTTTGGATAATTCCTACGCCAATGAATTCAATAGAATAGCCTCGGCTCGGGAGAAGCAAGCAAACTGGCCAGTTTGGTGAGGGCAAACTTCAGTTCAACGCGGCTCGGTGACATCAGCGCGATTCGTACCCCGCTAGTGGCGGTCGTACGCTGAGCGAGGAATTGGCTGCCGCTAACCACCATTACACCATGAGCGCGGGCTAGGTTGGCGAACTCATCGCAGCTCCAAGGTGCTGGCAACTCCAGCCAGATATGGAAACTGTTGGGCTGAGTGCGAATCTGATAACCGCCAAGAATCTCCTTGACTATTTGTTGTCGCGCAGCGGCTTCCTGTTGCTGCAATTTGACTAATTGATCGCCCATGCCGTTGTTTATCAAGTTGCTGGCAAGCTGCGCCATCATCGGCGAAGGCATCCACACGCTGCTACGCACCATGGACGACAAGCGCGAGAGCGTTTCAGGCGGGGCATACAGGTAACCGATACGTAGTGCCGGCAGAATGCTCTTCGACAGGCTCGTCAGATAGATCGATCGTTCAGGTGCGTAGGCCGAGATCGGCATGTCAGTTGGTTGAGATTCCAGAAATCCATAAATGTCATCATCAATGATGAAGACATCATATTCGCGGGCAATCTGTGCAATAGCCTCACGTCTCTGCGGTGGCATGACTGAGTTGGTGGGGTTTTGGTGGGTGGTTACACAGATCAGTAACGCCGGGCGGTGTTCAATGCAAGCCGCGCGGAAGGCCTCCGGGAGTAGCCCGAACTCATCTATCTTTACGCCCATTAAGCGCCGATCAAGGCTGTGAGCTAAGGAGATGATTCCTGGATAGCAATGTTCTTCGCAGAGAATAACGTCGTTCGTTTTCGATAGGCTGCTAATCGCCACCAGCAAACCATGCTGCGCGCCGGAGGTGAGCACGATCTGCTGCCACTTTGCCTTCGGCAGGCTGCGCTGCACCCAGCGGGCCCCGGCCTGCTTATGCACTGCGTGTCCGCCATCACTTGTGTAGTCCAGTACGCGGCTCAAGTCTGACTGTGCAAGGTCAATTATTGACTCCCGCAACCATTCCCCAATGCCAGCGTCGTTAGGCTTGATGATTGACAAGTCTATTGGTGCGCTTTCTTCGGCAGCGCATTTGTCTATCGCCGGCGGACTTGCCTTGACTTGTGCAGGCCGAACGAAAGTCCCGCGACCTACCTCTCCAATCACTAATCCACGTTTAGCCGCTTCGTCATAGGCACGGCCAATGGTACCGGGCGTGACCTTCATGACTTCAGCAAGATCCTTGAGTGTGGGGAGTCGCTCATTAGCTCTCAGTCGCCCGGAATTGATGTCCTGTTCCAAAGCGTCGGCAATCATTAAGTAAACCGGTTGCACAGGGTCGCTGTATTGAGGAAACCACATAGGTAAAACACCTAGATCCATATGAATGTCAATCGTAGCATGAATGGATTGAAGGGCGTAATCGCAAGGAGCTAGAGGCGTTTTGAGCGTACTTTCTTGCAGCGGCGCCACAGAATTTAGCATGACGTCATTTCTAGTGATTCCGCGTCAAAAATAAAAAACGTATAAAAACAAAGGCTTAGTGAGTCGTATTCTAATGATAAAGGGTTGACGACAGAAATAAATTGAATTAAGTGCATCGATGTAATTAGAATAATTGAATCGATGCAAGATGCGAATAGTATCGATGTATTGTGGGTTTTCACATGAGTGGAATGTGAACTGGAAGATAAAAACAACACGTGCCGTCCTCCAATCAAGCGCGACGAGCACCGAAACTATGGATATTAAGTTGAGATGGAAAGCGCACAGCACAAGCAGGCCACAGAGGTAGTGACAACGTTGGAGATCCGCCTGCCATGGGTGATTTCCAGCGCATGGCAAGCGGTGTTAAGCCAAACCCCGTTAGATTTTGAGGCCACCTAGGATATTTATTTTCAGCTCAAGGAGCAGGCACAGGACGTAATTGGCGGTCAGTTGGTTCGCCAGATCCGTACATTTATCGAAGAACCAGCTATTACCTCTATGGTAATAAGGAACTGCCCGCGAGACCGTGACATTCCACCGACGCCTTACTCTGGAGTGTTGAGTCCGAAAAGCACACCTATCGCCTGCCTGGTTAGCCTTTCGTTGCAGAGTCTGCTGGGTATCCACCCCGTGGTATACGAGGGGGAAAATGATGGGCGCTTGTTCCGTCATGTGATCCCGTCACGCACATCTTCTAGCCAGAAAAGCTCTCATGGCTCACGTCTACGTTTCTCCTATCATGTAGATAATCCTGATTTACCGTTGTCATCTGAGGCTGTCGACAACATTTCGTGTTGTCCGGAGTATTTGTCATTTTTCGGCATGCGTTGCGATCCGAGAATTAACACCACACTCGTCAACCTTGACGACGTGCTCGGTAGTCTTCCGGCCTCGATTATAAATGAGCTTACCTACCCGAATTTTGAAGTGCGGCGTCCGGATTCTTTCGCCACTAATCGCCGCTCGACGCCAAACTTAGCGGTGTTGGTTCGAGGATTATCCAATGAGTGGCTATGTCGTTTTGACAGCGAAAACACATACGGCATGACCGCTTCCGCAGCGCGTGCGCTTGACGCTCTGCGAATACTGCTAGAAACCAGAAAGTTCGATAAGCCGCACCTGTTGCTCCCTGGCGATTTCATGATCTTCAAAAATCAGCGGGTGCTCCACGCCCGGGATGGTTTTGAACCGCAGAACGACGGAGCAGATCGTTGGCTGCTCCGTTTGTTCGCAGTTAATGATCTGAGCCGAGTCTGCTTGGCGCGTGCAGATCACCTGTATGAAATTATTTCCTGACTAAATACTTATTAATAGAGCACTGCTATGGAACTGCTAGGAGCTTATTGGGCTGAACATTGGGTCTTTGCAATTTTGTTGCTAGGCGCCATCGCCTTTGTCGCCGGTTTTGTCGATAGCATCGCGGGCGGTGGTGGATTATTTTTGGTGCCGGGTTTTCTACTGGTTGGTCTGCCACCACAAGTTGCTTTAGGGCAGGAAAAGGTGGTCAGTACTTTGGGGACGCTTGCGGCAATCAGGAACTTTCTGGCCAATAGCCGGATGGTATGGAAAGTGGCGCTTATAGGTGTCCCGTTTTCGCTACTGGGCGCGTATTTGGGGGCCCATTTGATTGTGTCGATTCCACAGGAGACTGTTGGCAAGATCATTCTTGCCTTGATCCCCTTTGGTATTCTAATTTTTCTTACCCCCAAGGACCGGCCGGTACAGGAGCATGTCTTGACGGATGGCATGCTGTTTACAGTGGTGCCACTGACCTGCTTGGTCATTGGCTTCTATGATGGCTTCTTCGGGCCAGGCACAGGAAGTATGTTCATTATTGCGTTTCACTACTTACTGAAAATGGACCTGGTCTCGAGTTCAGCCAACTCCAAGACCTTCAACTTCGCTTCGAATATCGGCGCACTGGTGGCATTTGTTATGGCCGGGAAAGTGATGTATTTGCTGGCACTGCCGTTAGTGGCTTGCAACATTCTTGGCAATCACCTGGGTAGTGCGTTGGCAATTCGCAAAGGCAGTGATGTCGTGCGCAAAGCACTGGTATTTTCGATGGTCTGCTTATTCGCCAGTCTTGGCGTGAAATACCTGGCCTGATTTTCTGATAAAGGGAATAACAGCATGCGAACCGCATTGGTGACCGGCGCTTCTGCCGGATTTGGTAAAGCCATCTGTCATCGACTTATTGCCGAGGGCTAGGCGGGTCGTCGGTGGCGCGCGCCGGATGGACAAACTCTTGCTCCTGAGACAAGAACTTGGTGAGAATTTTATACCGCTGGCGTTGGATGTTACAGACTTAGCATCAATCGATAAGATGTTCGAGAAAATGCATGAGGCCTCGTTGTCCATTGATGTTTTGGTGAACAACGCAGGGTTGGCGCTGGGTGTTGAGCGTGCCCAACATTGCAATGTACAGAACTGGGAGCAAATGATCGCCACCAACATTACCGGCCTTGCCTTGATTACCCATCGCATCTTGCCACGGATGGTTGCTGCTAACAGCGGACTGATCATCAATATTGGATCGGTCGCCGGTACCTACCCTTATCCTGGCGGTAACGTGTATGGCGCCAGCAAGGCTTTCGTCAAACAGTTCAGCTTGAATCTGCGTGCCGACTTGGCCGGAACGCAAATACGGGTTACCAATATCGAGCCTGGTCTGTGTTCAGGAACGGAATTTTCAGTGGTGCGACTACTTGGCAACATGGACGCGGTCGATGCGCTGTACAAGGATGTGCAAGCCATCCGCCCTGAGGATATAGCCAACACTGTGCTTTGGATCGCTCAGCAACCTGAGCATCTAAATATCAACACCATCGAGATGATGCCGACGGCACAGAGCTGCGCGGCACTCAATGTTGCACGCGACTTGTAGAGGGAGCAAAGGCACAACAAAATTTTGGCGGTTGACCCATGAGGTGCTCTGCTGGAAATTCAGATTTGTCTTAAAGATCTTGAGTGAGGCGTCAGTTAGTGTTTGTGCGCTCGCCCGACAAATGGGTTCTTTACCGATGCAAGGATTGCGGGGCCCTGCGTCGGGCGAGCAGCTTCAATCAGCCAGCAGTGCTCCTGCAGGGGGGGGCTGACGTTGACGGCGGCGGGCAACACATGAAACTCGCGGGGTGAAGACCGGTATGTCTATCACCAAAGAGTACTCAATCGTAATCAGCGGTGATGCCCAGATGAGCTATTGATGCACATCAGAGGCGCGCTACGCGTTCAACACAGGCTCCATTCAAAGCAGGCTGAAATGTCTCAGCGCAGGGATCGCGAAAAGCTCAAGCCCAAGCAACAAAAAGCCCGCACAAAAAAGGCGGGCTAAAAAGTTTCAAGAGGAGTAGGGGAGACTATGCACCGAGGCTTGTGAAAGGTTCGTGAACGCATTTGCCTGGCACGCTGTCATCCACGGCTATTCAGATAGAAATCCGCCGCTATCAGCCGACTGCCTAGCCGGTGCGAATGGCGCCACAGAACAACGGACGGCTGCCGTCTGCCGGGCTGCTGCGAATGAGCAGGGCATAGTCACCTCTAGCCAGATCGCTCAGCGCGACCGGTGCCAGGGCCCAATGCTGGGTTCGGGGTGTCAGCGACGGATAATCGACACTATTGGCCTGGTGACTGTTATAGGCAGGCGATGCGCCCAGGTGTTGGCATGAGCCTGCATAGATAACCGGGTCAAGGCGGCTCGGCACGGCCATATCCTGAGGAACACCACCGACGGTGAGTTTGATGCTGGTCTGATCGCCCACAGGGCTAAGGGTGGCTCGAGCGATGTGCTCTGCGTTTTGAGAAGTAGCAGTGAGAGGGACATCGACAATCCGGGCGTTGCTTGCACAACCAGAAATTGCCCCTGCTGCTACCAACGCCAGCCAAGATATTCTGTTCATCACAGATCTCCTGCATTGAGGTGCGTTGATTTCGTCCCCCCTATGAAGTCTAGTGATCTGCTTGTGGCGCGGCGTCTGGCTGATGGGTGGTCAAATAGATCGCTTGGTCTTCCAGAACAGGCACACCATCACAAGAAAAAACAGCGTACCGGTGGATATTTCTTGATCGAATCACCTGCGAATGCCTTGAAGAAAAACCCATATTCCTCCCGCGACCACTCGTCCAGTTCCGGGCACTTGATATGTCGCGCTTTCTCTCATGTGTATGTGCGGACTTCCCGCGCGACTGCAGAGGATAAACAGCATGGATATTGATGAAAATGCACCCGGCAACACATCCCAGCAGGGTGTAGGCGGCAAAGCGGACAACGAGACCGGTCATGATCCCAAGCACAAAGAAGGCGAGATTCCGTTGCCCGCCGATGATCAAGCGCCTGTCGACAAGGAACTGGCCGATGTAGAAGCCAACAACTCGGTGTCCAGCGAGCACCCTGAGCCACGCTGAGTTGAAGTAGCCGGCCCGGTACTTATGGCTCCGGTGCCGGCGGTTCTGGGATTTTGACGTCCACCCACCGTGAATGTGGTTCAGGACGAGCTCTGATGCTCAACGCCGAACTGCTTGCGAAACCACTCCTCGAGCATGGCCTTCTCGGCATACAGTCGATCGCTGTTGGCACTGCGCCCCGGGCGTTGCAAGTAGAACTTGTCGGTGACCCGCGCATCGGCCTGACTTAACGGCTGGCCTTGTTGCGAGAGCACGTAGTGCAGGTCAATACTTGGCCACGTGATATCACGCATGAAGCGAATGCTGTAGGTCTGCGGGTGCCACGGCTCGTAGCGACCGGCCAAGTCGATATCGCGGATATCGATACGCAAGGTTTGGCCTGGGGGCAAATAGCGCTTGCCCAGTGTCTGCAGGTAACTGCGTAGCTCCTTCATCACCTGCTGGTCGGCGCCGCGCTCATAGCCATTGCTGTCCAGGCTGGCATCGCGAAAGTGTTCGGGGTTGTCGTAGATGACCTCCACCGAAGGGGCAGGAGGTGTTTGAGCCAGGCTGCTTGTGGCGGCTAAGCTCAAGGCGACAAAGATCAATACCGGGCGCATGATTCACCTCAAGGTGCGAGTCTGTGCACAGCTTTTATTGTACGCCTGCCAGGGATGGTGGGTTAGGGGAGAACAGGGTGAGTCGTATCGAGCAGTTTGCCATTAACCGGCAAGGTAGGGATTACGCCGTGGGCGATATTCACGGTCACTTCGAGCGTCTGCAAGCACAGCTGTCAGCGATCGGTTTCGATCCGGCAGTGGACCGATTGTTCAGCGTGGGGGACCTGGTCGATCGTGGCCCGCAATGCCCCCAGGTCCTGCAGTGGCTCGACCAGCCATGGTTCCACGCCGTGCAAGGTAACCACGAAGCGCTGGCGGTGACTCATGTCGGTGGCGGATGGCTGGATTATGATCAGTACCGCGCCGCTGGCGGTGGCTGGTTTCTCGACCTGCCGGACAGCGAGCAAGCGCGTTTCGCCGAGCGGTTTGCGCGCATGCCCTTGGCCCTGGAAGTGCAGACGTCTGCTGGCCTGGTCGGCTTGCTGCATGCCGACTGCCCGTGCGTCAGCTGGTCCGATATGTGCGACCAGCTGCAGCGCCAGGCGCCCCATGAGTTGCAGGAATACTGCCAATGGTCGCGTCGGCGTCTGAAGACCGATGACGAGCGGCCGATTGCCGGATTGCGCGCTTTGATCGTTGGCCATACACCGCTGAGCGAAGTGCGGGTTTTGGGCAACATCTGGCATATCGATACGGGTGGCTGGAACCGTGGCCACTTCAGTTTGCTGGCATTGGACACCTTGAGTTTGGCCAACGCGTAGCGGGCAGGCGCCAACCTTTGGCGCACGGGCATGATCGCCCCGCCTCGGTGCTGCACCGTCAAACGCACAGTTTTGCTGCCCAACTGTACCTTGACGTGATGGCGCTCAGACTGGAATCTGCCGACTCGAGCCGTTGGAGATTGTTGATGGACCTGTCGTTACTCGCGCTGTTCGTTCCCGCCTGCTTCGCCTTGAACATGGCGCCGGGGCCAAACAATCTGTTGTCACTCAACAATGCCAGCCGTTACGGTTTGCGTACTGCCTGCGTCGCCGGGGTTGGTCGGCTGCTGGCCTTTGCGGGGATGATCTTGCTTGCAGCAATGGGGCTTGCGGTGGTGTTGCACACCAGCGAGTACCTGTTCCTCACCATCAAGGTGGTGGGTGCGATCTACCTGTTTTATATCGCCTGGCAGCTGTGGCGGGCGCCTGTTGGTCAAAGCGGGCCGGCAGGTGAGTACAAGGGCGGCGTGCTGCGCCTGGGGCGCCAGGAGTTTTTCGTTGCCGCGGGTAACCCCAAGGCGATTCTGATTTTCACCGCGTTTTTGCCGCAGTTTGTCCAGATGAATAGTCCAGTGCCAGTCTCTGAGCAATTTGTCTGGCTGGGCGGTTTGTTCTTGCTGCTGGAATGGGCCGCCATTGCAATTTACGCCTGGCTCGGGGCCTATCTGCAACGTTGGTTCAATCAGCCTGGACCGCGGCGTTTGTTCAATCGTGTCAGCGCCACACTGCTCGGCTGCGCCGGGATCGGTTTGCTGGCGGCACGCCGGGCTTAGCCACCGCAAGACGGGGTTGTAGGCACTTATAGACAAAGGGTCTGAGAGCGTTGCGGGAAATGTCCTAGGCTTGTGGCTGGACCGGGCACACGGATCGCTGCCCACCTTCGCCAAGGAGACGTCACCATGCTCTCGACCCTGGAGTTGCGCAACATTATTGAATGCAGTTTTCTGCCCGTACGCTGCCAATGCACACTGGCCGCTGATCGATCCCTTACGGTCAAGGTGTTTGATCGAACCTGCGAACGGGTCGACCTGCTGGTTACTGGTATCGGTGCCGAGCAGTTGACCAGCAGCCGGGCGATTTCCAATCTGATCGCAGGCTTGCGCAACGATCTCGACGACCAGCGCCAGCTGTACGCAGGGCGTCGGCGCGACAGCCTTTAGTCGCGATAGAACACCTGCACCAGGTGATAGCCGAACTTGCTCTTGATCGGGCCATGAACGACGCGTAGCGGCTTTTTGAAAATGACCTGGTCGATCGCGCCGACCATCTGCCCTGGACGCACTTCGCCCAAGTCGCCGCCGCGTTTGCCAGAGGGGCAGGTCGAATACTTCTTGGCCAGCACATCGAACGCTTCGCCCTTGGCGATGCGTTGTTTGAGCTGTTCGGCTTCTTCGGCGGTCTTGACCAGAATATGCCGGGCCTGTGCTTTCATGTCGAGATACCTTCGCAACGCGCTAAAAGCGCGCATTATGCCCGATCTCGTCGTGCAAAGGAGGCGCGAGACGACGCGCCTCCTGATCGCCTTACTCGACGCTGGCCTTCTTCACCTCGTCAGAGGCCGACCAGATACGATAACGCACTTCGACACCTTCGGGCACGTAGACCACCACCGGCAGCTTGCTGTTGTAGCGCAGCAGGAAGCCGTCACCGACGACTGGCACGAAGGCCTCTTTCTTGCGGTTGTCCGGGCACGCCATCAGCGTAGATGCCGGGCCCATGACTTTATCCAGGCGGTAGTAGCTGTAGCCCCAGCCTTCCAGGGTTTTTTCTTCCAGCGTGCCGCCCAGGTGCTGGCGATTGCAGTCGACCTGCAGTTGCTTGCCCGCCAGTACTTCAACCTTGAACGCCGACTCGTCGGCTTGCTCCGGTACGTGGATAACCTGGCGGGTAAAGCCTTTCTCGGCCTCGGGGTAGGGCGCTACGTCCTTGAGGCTGGCGGCCTGTACCGAGGTACCGACTGCCAGGGTCAGGGTGAGTAACGCAGTGAAAGGGATTGGGCGCATAAGGCCTCCTTGCAGATAAAAAAGACGCTGCCGCAACCAGCTCCCGAGCCGCCCGTCATTGGGCCAACCAGCCACCATCGATGTTCCAGGCGGCGCCACGAACCTGGCTGCCAGCTTCGCTACACAGAAACAATACCAGCTCACCCAGGTGTTCGGGAGTGACAAAGGCCAGGGAAGGCTGCTTTTCGGCCAACAGGTCGTGTTGTGCCTGCTGCGGGTCAATGCCGCTGGCGGCGCGATCATCGATCTGTTTTTGCACCAGCGGAGTCAGCACCCATCCTGGGCAAATGGCGTTACAGGTGATGTTGCTGGTCGCGGTTTCCAGCCCGACCACCTTGGTGAGCCCGACGACGCCATGCTTGGCGGCGACATAGGCTGCCTTGCCGGTGGAGCCGACCTGGCCGTGCACCGAGGCAATGTTGACGATGCGACCCCAGTTGCGCGCGCGCATGCCGGGCAGCACCAGGCGTGTGCCGTGGAAAACCGCAGAGAGGTTGATGGCCATAATCGCGTCCCAGCGCTCTACCGGAAACTCCTCGACCGCCGCAACGTGCTGGATGCCGGCGTTGTTGACCAGAATATCGACGCCACCAAACTCGCGTTCGGCGTAGGCGAACAAGTCTTCGATTTGCGCCACATCGCCCAGGTCGGCGGGGTGATGGCCGATCCGCGTACCGTGGCGGGCAACTTCGGCGATGGCCGCGTTGACGTCACCGAAACCGTTGAGGATCAGGTCGGCCCCGGCTCGCGCCAATACGTGCGCAATGCCCAGGCCGATGCCGCTGGTGGAACCGGTCACTACTGCTGTCTTGCCTGTGAGATT
Source organism: Pseudomonas arcuscaelestis (assembly GCF_016881005.1). GTDB lineage: Bacteria > Pseudomonadota > Gammaproteobacteria > Pseudomonadales > Pseudomonadaceae > Aquipseudomonas > Aquipseudomonas arcuscaelestis. Next base: position 363,529 of record NZ_JACOPV010000003.1, read on the forward strand.
CATCAATTGCTCCTTAAACGATGCCGGTCGCGTAGAAGGTGGCGATCACCACGAACACTGCCAGGGTCTTGATCAGGGTAATACCAAAAATATCTTTGTAGGCTTCGCGGTGTGTCAGTCCGGTTACGGCCAGCAGGGTAATGACCGCGCCATTGTGCGGCAGGGTGTCCATGCCGCCACTGGCCATGGCCGCAACCCGGTGCAGCACTTCGAGGGGAATGTTGGCTGCGTTCGCCGCGGCGATGAAGCTGTCCGACATCGCCGCCAGGGCGATACTCATGCCGCCGGAGGCGGAGCCGGTAATGCCTGCCAGCAAGGTTACCGTGATTGCTTCGTTGACCAATGGGTTAGGTATAGCGCGCAGGGCATCGGCCAGCACCAGAAACCCCGGCAGCGAGGCAATCACCGCGCCAAAGCCGTATTCGGACGCGGTATTCATCGCTGCCAGCAGTGCGCCACTGACCGCGGCTTTGCTGCCCTCGGCCAAACGACTCTTGATGGCTCCGAAGCCTGCCACCAGTACCAGCAAGATACCCAGCAGCAGGGCCGCTTCCACCGCCCAGATCGCCGTGAGCTTGGCGATATCAGTTTGCACCGGGACGCTCATGCCGGGCAGGCTGAGGCTGTGGGTCTTGCCGTACCAGTCGGGAATCCAGTGGGTGAACAGCAGGTTCATCACCCCGACCAGCAACAGCGGCGACAGTGCCAGCAGTGGGTTGGGTAGCTTGAGATCGGCGGCAGTTTCCGGCTCGTTGCGCAGATCTGTGCCATAGCCTTCGCCTGCACGTTGGGCCTTGTTGCGCTGGCGTTGCAAGTACAGCATGCCGGTGCAGAACACGAACAAGGTGCCGATCAAACCCAGCCACGGCGCAGCCCAGGCCGTAGTGTTGAAGAACGTGCTGGGAATGATGTTCTGGATCTGTGGGGTGCCGGGCAGGGCGTCCATGGTGAAGGAAAACGCCCCCAGGGCGATGGTCGCCGGGATCAGGCGCTTGGGAATGTTGCTCTGCCGGAACATCTCGGCGGCGAATGGGTAGACCGCGAATACCACCACAAACAGCGAGACCCCGCCGTAGGTCAGCAACGCGCAGACCAGTACGATTACCAGCATGGCCTGGCGGGTACCGAGCAGGCGGATAGCTGCTGCGACAATCGAGCGGGAGAAACCGGACAGCTCGATCAGCTTGCCGAACACCGCGCCGAGCAGGAACACCGGGAAGTACAGCTTGATGAAGCCGACCATCTTTTCCATGAACACGCCGGTGAAGGCGGGGGCCACGGCCGAAGGGTCGGTGAGCAGTACCGCGCCGAGGGCGGCGATTGGGGCGAAGAGGATAACGCTATAACCACGGTAAGCAGCCAGCATCAGCAGCGCGAGGGCTGCCAGGGCGATGATTACACTCATCGAGTGTCTCCTTGGGTGCATCTTGTTTTTGTAGATCGCTGGAGATAGCGGGAATCATGCCAAGTCGTTAAGTTGCTGATTATTAAGTATATTTTTTTATTGTTTGTATCTTCTGTCTCTGAATGGAGATGAAAGCGCACGAGGCAAGCCCGGTATTGCTGCAATCGGTGCGAGCACGCTTGCTCAGTGAAGCAATCTCTAACCAGAAACTAATATCTCAATATTGAGACGACAGCCCCAGCGCAACCAACTTTTTATACAAGGTCGAGCGGCCCAGCCCCAGCTCCTTTGCTGCCTGCGGCACGTTGCCAGCGCAGCGAGCAAGGGTTGTGCCGAGCAACTGTCGCTCAAAATCGGCACAGGCCTGTTTGTAGCTCACGGGCGCAGTTTCTCGCTCAAGCGGCTCGAAGTTGCCCATGGCTGCCTGCAGATCACCAGCGCTCAACCGCGTCTGGTCGGCCAGCAACGTGGTGCGCTCCAGCACGTTGCGCAGTTCGCGGATGTTGCCCGGCCAGCTGTGGCGGGCCAGCAGCGCCTGCGCCTCGACGTCCAGTTCGTGCTGGCTGCCCAGCTCTTCAAGAATCGCTTCACTCAAGGCGGGCAGGTCTTCCAGGCGTTCGCGCAGTGCCGGTACCTGGATCGGCAAGACGTTCAGCCTGTAATACAGGTCGGCACGAAACTCGCCACGCGCCATCGCCGCGCCAAGATCGGTAGAGGTCGCGGCAATGATCCTGACATCGCTGTGCATCATCTGATTGGAACCTACCGGCTCGTATTCCTTTTCCTGCAGTACCCGCAGCAACTTGCTCTGCAATGGCAGTGGCATGTCGCCGATTTCATCGAGAAACAGGGTGCCGCCCTCAGCCAGTTGCAACTTGCCCGCACGGCCCTTGCGGTCGGCACCGGTATAAGCGCCGGGTGCAGTGCCGAAGAATTCGGCTTCCAGCAGGGTTTCTGGAATGGCAGCGCTGTTGATGCTGACAAACGCCTTGTGTGCCCTTGGGGACGCGGCGTGAATGGCATGGGCTAGCAACTCTTTGCCGGTGCCCGTTTCGCCCAGCAGCAAAATGGATGAGTCGCTGCTGGCGCCACGCCGGGCGCGGCGCTTGACTTCAAGGCTGGCGGCGCTGGTACCGATGAACTGGGCAAAGCTGTACTTGGCCTGGCGCGCACGCAGCAGCGAACGGGTTGAGGCCAGCTCCTGCTGCATGCTGGCGTAGCGCTTGAGCAGCGGCGACAGGCTGCGCAGCTCATCGAACAGGGCAAAGCCAATGGCGCCAATCAACTCGCCTTGCGCATCGTGGACCGGCAGGCGCATCACCACCAGCGGCTCTTTGGGGGTGTCGAGCATGTCCAGGAGAATTGGCCGACCGTTGCTGATCACCTCGCGCATCAAGCTGCCGGGAATCACACTTTCGCACGGTTGGCCGATGACGCTGGCCGCATCTTCGAGGCCAAAACGGCGGGCGTAGCGTTCGTTCATCCACACAATCCGCGCATCGCGGTCGACGATAAGCGTGCCTTCGCTGAATTGCTCGATGATTTCGAACAGCGAACGAATCGCCAGTTGGCGCACCTGTTGGTAATCCTTGAGGCTGTCACTGGCAGGCATGGGCCATTCTCTTTAGCTTGAAAGCTGCGATTATGCCCGTGGATCGAAGGCTTCGCGCAAGGCATCGCCAATGAACACCAACAGTGACAGGATCAAGGCCAGGGCAAAGAACGCAGTAAAGCCCAGCCACGGTGCCTGCAGGTTCTGCTTGCCCTGATTGACCAACTCGCCGAGCGATGCGCTTCCAGCGGGCATGCCAAAGCCAAGAAAGTCCAGGGCAGTAAGGGTGGTGATCGCGCCGGTGAGAATGAACGGCAAGTACGTGAAGGTGGCATTCATGGCATTGGGCAAGATATGCCGCAGGATCACGCCGCTGTCTTGCAGGCCCAAGGCGCGTGCGGCCTGCACGTACTCAAGGTTGCGCCCGCGAAGAAATTCGGCGCGCACCACGTCCACCAGCGCCAGCCAGGAGAACAGCGCCATGATCCCCAGCAGCCACCAGAAGTTCGGCTCGACAAAGCCACTGAGGATAATCAGCAGGTAAAGCACCGGCAGACCAGACCAGACCTCCAGCAAGCGTTGGCCGATCAGGTCCACCCAGCCGCCGTGATAACCCTGCAAGGCGCCAGCGGCAATACCAATCACCGTGCTGATCAAGGTCAGCGCCAGGGCAAACAGGATCGATACCCGTGTGCCGTAGAGCACCCGTGCCAATACATCGCGAGCCTGGTCGTCGGTGCCTAGCCAGTTGGTCGTCGACGGCGGGCTTGGGGCGGGCTGCTGCAGGTCGTAATTGGGCGTGTCGGCACTGAATGGCACGGGGGCGAACAGCATCCACCCGCCCTGATCCCTGATCAGCCCTTGCACATATTGACTGCGGTAATCCGGTTGAAAAGGCAGTTGACCGCCGAAGGTCTGCTCGGTGTAGCGCTTGAACGCCGGGAAATACAGGTGTCCCTGGTAGCCCATCACCAGCGGCTTGTCATTGGCCACCAGTTCCGCACCCAGGCTCAACACCAGCAATACAGCGAACAGCCACAGCGAGTACCAGCCGCGTCGATTGCGCCGAAAGCGCTGCAGGCGCCTGCGTGAAATGGGCGAGAGACTGAACATCAGTGCGCCCTCGTGGCAAAGTCGATACGCGGGTCGACCACGGTGTAGCAGAGGTCCCCCACCAGGCGGATCAGCAGCCCGAACAAGGTAAAGATGAACAGCGAACCGAACACTACCGGGTAGTCCCGGGAGACGGCGGCTTCGTAGCTCATGCGTCCAAGTCCATCGAGGGAGAAAATCACCTCGATCAGCAAGGAGCCGGCGAAGAACACACTGATCAATGCCTGGGGAATGCCTGCGACCACCAGCAGGATGGCGTTGCGAAAAACATGGCCGTACAACACCCGACGCTCGCTCAGGCCCTTGGCGCGGGCGGTGATGACGTACTGGCGGGTGATCTCGTTGAGAAAGGCGTTCTTGGTCAGCAAGGTCAAGGTGGCAAAGCCGCCAATCACCAGGGCGCCTACCGGCAGCACCAGGTGCCAGAAGTAATCCGCCAGTTTGCCCAGCAGGCTCAACTGGTCGAAGTTCTCCGAGACCAGCCCACGAACCGGGAACCAATTGAGCGAGGTGCCGCCAGCGAACAGCACGATCAGCAACAAGGCAAACAGGAATGAGGGCAGGGCGTAGCCAATCACGATCAGGCTGCTGCTCCAGGCGTCGAAGGCGGTGCCGTGGCGTATCGCCTTGCGAATGCCCAGCGGGATCGAAACCAGATAGGTGATAAGGGTCGCCCAGAAGCCGAGGGAGAGGGTTACCGGCATTTTCTCCAGAATCAGGTCGGTTACCTTGGCGCCGCGAAAGAAGCTGTTGCCGAAATCCAGGTGGGCGTATTGGCTGAGCATCAGCCACAGCCGTTCAGGGGCGGATTTGTCGAAACCGTACTGGCGCTTTATGTCTTCGATAAGTTTCGGGTCCAGGCCGCGGCTGGCGCGGGAGCTGGCGTGCAGGGCTTCGACATTTGCCCCCGGCGCGCCGCCGCCGATGCCTTGCAGGCGGGCGATGGCTTGTTCCACCGGACCACCGGGCGCGGACTGGACGATGACGAAGTTGACCAGCAAGATGATCAGCAAAGTGGGAATGATCAGTAGCAGTCGACGCAGAATGTAGGCGGTCATGGCTGCTCCTTGAGACGCTCGGCCATCTGCGCGTTGGTCAGCGCCGTGGGGCTGACTTCCCACCAGCTGTCCAGGCCTTCATCGTTGCTCGGCTGTACCTTGGGCAGGCCAAAGCGATTCCACCATACAGTCGAGGAACCTGGCGGGTAGTAATTGGGAATCCAGTAGTAGTTCCAGCTCAACACCCGGTCCAGGGCGTGGGCGTGCCGGAGCATGTCGGCTTTGCTTTCGGCCTTGACCAAACCGTCGAGCAATTGGTCCACTGCCGGATCCTTGAGCGCCATGTAGTTGTTCGAACCAGGGTCGTTGGCCGCTGCCGAACCAAAGAAGTTGTACAGTTCAAGGCCCGGAGAAGGCGACACCGGGTAGCCGGTAACGATCAGGTCGTAGTCGCGAGCCATGAGTCGATTGACGTACTGCGAGGCGTCGATACGACGGATGTCCATGCTGATGCCGATCTGCGCCAGATTGCGCTTCCAGGGCAGCAACAGACGCTCGAAGCCGGCCTGGCCGTTGAGAAAGGTGAATGCCAGTGGCTCGCCCTCGGCGTTGACCAGTTGATCGCCCTCCGGCTTCCAGCCTGCAGCGCTCAGCAGTTCAAGGGCTTGCAATTGCTTGTCGCGGATCAACCCCGAGCCGTCGGTGCGGGGTGCCTGGAATACCTGGTTGAAGACTTCATCGGGGACCTGCCCGCGCAAGGGTTCAAGCAACTTGAGTTCCTCGGCATCCGGCAAGGCGCGAGCCGCCAGGGCGCTGTTGGCAAAAAAGCTCTGTTGGCGGATGTACATGTTGCGCATCATCTGCCGGTTACTCCATTCGAAGTCCCACAGCAGGGCCAGCGCCTGGCGCACGCGACGGTCCTTGAACACCGGTCGCTGCAGGTTGAACACAAAACCCTGGGCGGTCTGTGGTGCGTCCTTGGCCAGATGGGCGCGCTGCAGGCGACCGTCACTCAGCGCGGGGCTGTTGTAGCCGATCGAATAGCCTGTCGCCGAGAACTCGCGGTTGTAGTCGAAGCCACCGCCGCGCAGCACCTGGCGTGCGACTTCGGTATCGCCGAAGTACTCGATGGTGAGGTGGTCGAAGTTGTAGCGTCCACGATTGACCGGCAGATCGCGTCCCCACCAGTTGGGTTCGCGCTCGAAGGTCACGCTGCGGCCATTGTCGATCCGCCCGATACGGTACGGGCCGCTGCCCAGTGGCGCTTCAAAGCCGCCGCCGTTGGCGAAGTCGCGGTCTCTCCACCAGTGTTCAGGCAGCACCGGCAAGGTAGCCAGATCCAAGGGCAGGGTTCGGCTTTGATTGCGCTTGAAGTGAAAGCGAATTTGCCCTGGGCCCTCGATCTCCACCCGTTCGACATCAGCAAACTGTGTGCGATATTTGAGATTACCTTCACGCATCAGCAACTCAAATGTGTAGCGCACGTCCTCGGCGCGAATGGCTTGGCCATCGGCAAAACGTGCCCGCGGGTCCAGATAAAAACGTAGCCAGTGACCATCGGGGTCCCGTTCAAGCTGGCGGGCAATCAGCCCATACACGGTGTAGGGCTCATCCTGGGAACGCACGGCGAGGGGGGCGTACAGCCAGCCATCGACCTCGGCAATGCCGATGCCCTTGTCGATATAAGGCAGGATATGGTCGAACTGGCCGATCTCGATGGCCGAGCGGCGCAGGCTGCCGCCTTTGGGGGCGTTGGGATTGGCGTAGGCGAAGTGCTGGAAGGCGGCAGGATAGCGAGGCGACTCGCCATAAACAGTCAAGGCATGCCCCGGGGCTGCCAACACAGCTTGGCTCCAGGCCAGGGCCAGAGCAAGCATTACGGCAAGAAGGGAAGATCCAGTTTGCAAGCGCCTGACTACCTGTGCCCACGAGTGTGGCTGAAGCTTAGCAGGTCAGGCTGCAGTGCTTGAACCGGCCCTGGCGGGCCGGCTCAATGGCGGACTCAGTCCTGGCGGCTGGTCACTTCCAGCAGGTGATAACCGAACTGGGTTTTCACCGGGCCTTGCACAGTGTTGACCGGAGCGCTGAAGACTACGGTGTCGAACTCCTTGACCATCTGGCCTGGGCCAAAGGAGCCCAGGTCGCCGCCCTGACGGCTGGATGGGCAGGTGGAGTTGGCTTTGGCGATTTCAGCGAAATCGGCACCGGCTTCGATCTGAGCCTTCAGTTCATTGCACTTGTCTTCAGTGGCAACCAGGATGTGACGGGCAGTGGCTTTGGCCATGGGACATACTCCTTTTCAAGAAAGTGCCGAGACTACCGGATTAGCGCCGGTTTTTCCTGGGAAATGTTGCGTAAAGATGCTGCACCCTGGCGCAACAGGGTTTCTGTGGCGTCCCATCCCAGGCAGCCATCGGTGATAGATACACCGTATTCAAGCGGCGCTTTGCCCAGTGCCTGGCAACCGTCGAACAAGTGCCCCTCGAGCATCATGCCGACGATCGAGCGATCGCCATCGAGGCGCTGACGCAACACATCGTCGAACACCGCTGGTTGGCGCAAGGGGTCCTTGGCGCTGTTGGCATGGCTGCAATCGACCATGATCCGGGGTGCCAGCCCGGCCTTGATCAGCCCTTGGCGAGCCGCCGCCACGCTGGCCCGGTCGTAGTTCGGCCCTTGGTGACCACCGCGAAGTACCAGGTGGGTGTCCGGGTTGCCCAGGGTTTCGATAATCGCCGGGTAGCCTTGGGTGTCCATGCCGAAATGGCGGTGTGGATGGGCCGCGCTGCGCATAGCATCACTGGCGATGGCAACGCCACCGTCGGTGCCGTTCTTGAAGCCCACAGGAAGCGCCAGGCCACTGACCATCTCGCGGTGAATCTGCGACTCGGTAGTACGCGCGCCGATGGCCGCCCAGCTCAGCAGGTCATCGAAGTAGCCGGCCGCCATCGGCTGCAGCAGTTCAGTGGCAATCGGCAGGCCGCGCTCGAGCATGCCCAGCATCAACCCACGCGACAGTGCGAGGCCAGCGTGCATGTCGTCACTGCCATCGAGGTGCGGGTCGTAGGTCAGTCCTTTCCAGCCAACAGTGGTGCGCGGCTTTTCAACGTAGGCGCGCATGACCAGCAACAGTTGGTCGCTCACCTCTTCGTTGAGGGCGGCGAGGCGGTCGGCGTATTCCAGGGCTGAGCGCGGGTCATGGATAGAGCATGGACCGACAATGACCAGCAGGCGTGGGTCATGGCCTTCAAGAATGGCGCGTACGGCCTGTCGATGGTGATCGACCTGATGGGCGAGGGCAGTGTTGAGCGGCATTTGCTGCTTGAGCAAGTGCGGGCTGGGCAGGCGTTGGCTGACAGCGCTGTTGGCAGCTTGAGGCTGGGTCAGGGGCAGAGCGAGCGAAGACGATTGCATGGCGATTTTTTCCCTGGGCAGACGGCGGGTTCAAGCCCGCGCTGTCGGCCCTATCGAGGTGTTCGACAAAGAGCCGGATTGGCATTCGGTGTGGTGGCGCCACCTGTGCAGGACCGATCGGAGGCGGCAGGCTGGCCCGAGCGGGATTGGCTAAATCGCCATGCAAAGCTTGGGTAACGGTGGTAGGTGGTGTAGGTCATGGGGTAATTCCTCGTTATTTGTTCGGTTGTCGGGGGCCTGAAAAACAAAACCCCCGGTCGGGGAGCCGACCGGGGGTTGAGTATTCTCGTGTTCGGCGGCCCCTTGAATGTGGGCGCCGGTGTGGGTATCAGCGGCGCCTGTGGCTAAACCAATACCCAAAATAAAATGCAGCGGGAGCGGCAGTCGCGCACTCGGCCACAGTCAGCACGGGACGCGATGGGCGACCTGCGTGTTGAGTGTGTTTGAGGGTGGTTGGCGACATGGGACTCTCCAGGTGATGGTTCCGAGCTTACTTCAGCCGTTGCTACGGTTTCAATCGCTAATTTGCATTAGTTTGATTTGGGGTGACTATTGTGGGGGGGGATGGGTGTTGGTGCTTGGCTTGGCTTGGCTTGGCTTGGCTTGCGATGGGGCTTTTCGATTTGGGGCTGATCCGTTTGCTTGGGGGGCGCTTAGGCACCTTTGCGCCCTTACGGCGCCTTACTTTGGCAGTCGCCCCAAAGTAAGCAAAGGGCTCGCCCCACCAGGGGCCCTACGCTGCGCTTCGGGTCCCCTCGCTACGGTGTCGCTACAGGGCATTGCGATCTACGCGTTGCAAGCAACACTACGATTCGCAACTTCGGCCAAGCCGAAGGCGCTGCGCGCTAGCCCTTTCGCAACACCTTCACTCGGCCCTTCTGGTTAACGGGGCAGGTGGATCAAGAGCAACAGCAAGATCAAGATCTAGAGCGAAAGCAGATTGTGTGTAGCTTGCCGTTTTCTTTGGGCGGGTTGGTTACAGGGTGTAGTGCTTGAGTTCGCGGGCAATCAGCATGCGCTGGATTTCGCTGGAGCCTTCGTAGATTTGGGTGATCCGGGCGTCGCGGTAGTAGCGCTCGACCGGGTAGTCTTCAAGGTAGCCATAGCCACCATGCACCTGGATGGCCTTGGAACACACCCGCTCGGCCATTTCCGAGGCGAATAATTTGGCTTGCGAGGCTTCGCTCAGGCAGGGTTTGCCGGCGCTGCGCAGGCGCGCGGCATGAAGTATCAGTAGGCGTGCAGCGTTTATCTGCACCTGCATGTCGGCCAGCAGGTTGGCAATGCTTTGGTGTTCATTGATCGGTTTGCCAAACTGGATGCGATCACGTGAATAGGTCAGTGCCGCTTCGAACGCAGCGCGCGCGATGCCCAGTGCCTGGGCGGCAATGCCGATGCGACCGCCTTCGAGGTTGGACAGGGCGATGGCCAGGCCCCTGCCACGCTCACCGAGCATGTTGGCGGCAGGAATACGGCAGTTATTAAAGGTGACTGCGCAGGTGTCCGAGGCGCGGATGCCCATTTTGTGTTCGCTGCGGTCAACCACAAAACCTTCATTGTCGGTAGGCACCAGGAAGGCGGAGATACCTTTCTTGCCAAGGTCCGGGTCCGTCACGGCAAAGACAATGGCCAAGCCGGCACGGCGGGCGTTGCTGACAAACTGTTTAGCGCCATTGATCACCCAGTGATCACCCTGCAGTTCTGCACGGGTACGCAAGTTGTGCGCTTCTGAGCCTGCCTGCGGTTCGGTCAAACAGAAGCAGCCGATCACCTCGCCGGTCGCCAGGCGCTCCAGCCAGGTTTGTTGCTGTTCAGCATTGCCGTAGGCCAACAGCGGGCCGCAACCCACCGAGTTGTGAATGCTCATCAAGGCGCCGGTGGCGCCATCGCCGGCAGCGATTTCTTCCACCGCCAAGGCGTAGGCGACGTAATCGGTATAGCTGCCACCCCATTGATCGGGCACCACCATGCCGAGCAGGCCCAGTTCGCCCATTTTCTTGACCACTTCGTCGTCGATCCAGCCTGCCTTTTCCCAGGCTTGAGCGTGGGGCGCGATTTCGCCACGGGCGAAGTCGCGGGCCATGTCGCGGATCATGATCTGTTCTTCTGTCAGTTCCAGGTCTTGCATCTGCATACTCCAGGCATCACAGGCCTTCGAAGAATTGATCCACGCGCGTACGGCTCAAGCCTGCGAGGGTCGGAGGGTTCCAGCGCGGCTGCTTGTCCTTGTCGATAATCAGTGCACGAACGCCTTCGATCAGGTCACCATGGTCGAACCATTGCTGGTCCAGGTGCAGTTCCATCTTGAAGCAGTCTTCAAGACTCAGCTCACGGCCACGACGCAGCATTTGCAGGGTGACCGCCATGCCCAGCGGCGAGCGGGTTTCCAGCAGGTCAGCGGTTTTCAGTGCCCAATCGTGGCTATCGGCAACGGTTACGCTGCGTAGCTGTTCCACGATACTGCTGACGTCCGGCAGGGCAAAGAAGTGATCGATGGCCGGGCGCAGTTTGGCCAGTGGTGCATCGTCCACGGTCTGGGTTCCAAGTTTCGCCAGTACGCCTTGCAAGTCCTTGAGCGGGTGCTCGCTAAATGTCAGGGTGTTCAGTCGCTCATCAAGCAAGGCCAGCTTGCTGCTGTCGACATACCAGTCGGCCAGGCCACAGTACAGCGCATCGGCGGCTTGGATCTGCACACCGCTGACGCCCAGGTAGGTGCCCAGTTCACCGGGCACGCGGGAGAGGAAATAACTGCCGCCGACATCGGGGAAATAGCCGATCGCAACTTCCGGCATGGCTAGGCGGCTGCGCTCGGTGACGATGCGCAGGTCAGCGCCCTGTGCCAGGCCCATGCCGCCGCCCAGGGTAAAGCCGTCCATCAAGGCCAGGACGGGTTTGCGGTAATGATGGAGGGTCAGGTCGAGGGCGTATTCTTCGATGAAGAAATCCCGATGCAGGCTGTCGCCGCTTTTGTAGCTGTCGTACAGCGAACGGATGTCACCCCCGGCGCAAAAGCCCTTGGGGCCTTCGCCACGCAGGACGACTGCGTGTACCTGCGCGTCATTGGCCCAGGCATCAAGCTGTTGCTGGAGGCTGCGTACCATCTCCAGGGTAATGGCGTTGAGGCCAGCGGGGCGGTTGAGGGTCAAGTGACCGATGTGGTTGCGAACTTCGGCCAGAATGGGGGCGTCAGTTGCCATTTGAGCGTGCGCGGTCATCGCTGTTTCCCTGCTTTGTTATTGATTTTCCACGTGAATTTTCACGAGCTGGATAGGCGCTAGAGGATCGATGGATCCTATCAGTGCAAATTTGCTCATTACAATCGACAAAACTGCAGGCGCAGTCTGCATTTTTGCATGGGCGCTTGCCCAGCTCCACTTGTCCGGTAGCGGCGGGCATGCTTTAGCACTAGTGGGTGGGGTGGACGTGCCCCCACAAGACAGTTTGCACTGACGTTTGTGGGGGCAGCTTGGTGCAGGAGGGGATCAGCGAATGCCGGCGTTACGCAGTGCAGCCGGGGTGAAGTCGGCGAGCTTGGTGCGCACTCCATACTGTGGCGCAAGCTTCGCCTCGTTGCTCATGGTGGCAACGATATAGCGTCCGGCAAGTAGGTCGTAGAAGCCTTGCGCTGCAGGCGCATTCAGGCCTTTTTCGTAGTTGTTGTAGGTGCAGTTCTCACCCACGCGCCAAAGCTGCCCACGCCCGTCATAGTGATCCACCTCGGCCAGCACCCAGGTGTCTTCGTCAAAGTACATGTCGCGCTTGGCGTAGATGTGCCGCTGGCCGGCTTTCAGTGTTGCTTGCACATGCCAGACCCGGTGCAGCTCGTAGCGGGTCAGGTCCTGGTTGATGTGCCCGGGTTTGATGATGTCGGCGTACTTCACGCTGGGTGACTGCAGTTTGTAGTTGTTGTAGGGGATGTACATCTCCTTCTTGCCCACCAGTTTCCAGTCGTAGCGGTCCGGGGAACCGTTCATCATGTCGGCGTTGTCGGAGGTACGCAGGCCATCGGATGCCAGCCCAGGTGCGTCATAGGCAAGTTGTGGCGCGCGACGAACACGGCGTTGGCCGGCGTTGTAGGTCCAGGCTTTACGCGGTTCGGTGACCTGGTCAATGGTTTCATGTGCCATCGACAAGGTACCGGCAAGGCGTACCGGTGCGTTCACCGCGAAGATGTAGTAATAGAGGATGTTTTTCGCCACCTGCGGGTCTACACCGTCCATGTACTGCGGGAAGCTGTTCTGGTCATGGGTTTCGACCAATGTGTAGGCGCCGTCAACCTGTGGCGAGGCCTGCGCCGACCAGCGCTCGATGTTCTCGCCGCGGTAGCGGGTTACGTAGTTCCAGTACACCTCGACACCCGTCTTGGGAATCGGAAAAGCGTAGTAGCGCGAGCCCGCAAAGTTAGCAAGGCCGGTGCCGTCGTTGACCAGTTGCACATTCAACGCGCTCTTTTTCGCTACGTCATAGATGGCCGCAGGGGCCTGGGCAGTACGGTGGGTTGCATACACCGGGATCTTGTAGGTGGTTGGATAGCGCTTGAACATCGCTAATTGACCAGGGCTGAGTTTGTCCTTGTATTGCTCGGCGTTCGCAGCGGTGATGACGAATTGCGGCTTTTCGTTGGCAAACGGGTCGGCGAGAAAGCCTTTGCTGTCCACGGCGGCCGCCCCGGCCTTGAGGCCGCCATTCCAGGCCGGAATGCTGCCATCGGCGTTGCCTTCTTTCTGCGCACCAAGGGGCGTCAGGGTGGTGCCCAGCTGCGCTGCTTCCTGCTCGCTGACGGCGGCCATGACGCTGCTGGCCAGCAGCGACAGCGCCAGTGCGCCAAAGGTTTTGATCATGTTTGCTTTCATGGATATAGCCTCTGTCGGTTACGACTCAGAAGTTGACGCCGAAGCTGAGCGAGACATAGTCGCGGTCAGTGTTAGTGTTGAATTGGCCGCCAAAGAAGTCCGTGTAGCTCAGGCTTGCGGTGTAGTTGTTCAGGTAGTCGGCATCCAGACCGACACTGACGGCCTTGGCGCCTTCTTCAAAGTTCGGGCCCCAGCCATCCACGTCATGGGACCAGGCAAGGTTTGGCGACAGGTTGATACCGGCGATGACGTTGGGGTAATCGAGCTTGGCGCGCATCCGGTAGCCCCACGAGTCAGAGGTGTAGAAACCGTGGCTGTTGCACTCCTGCTGCGGGTTGGTAGTTGTGGCGCAGACCGAGGCGTTCTGGCTACCGGGGAACATCCCAGGGCCGTACACCGGGCTGCGGCCGAAGCGCACATCGGTACCGTCAGCCTTGCCCAGGCCGTTGATGCGGTTGTAGCCCACCTCGCCAATCAGGGTCAGGCGGCTGGCGCCCCAGATCTGGTCGACGAACTGCGTGGCAGTTACCTGGGCCTGCATCACGGGCATGCGTTTATAGCCAGGCAGGTCGCCGCCCAGTACTTGGGCAGTTTGACCGCTGGTGAAGATCGGCGAGGTTTGGGTGCTGAAGTCGGTATCGGTGGACTGCAGTGCCGCCAGGTTGAGGTCGGCGGTATTGATTTGCAGCGGCATGTTCGGCCGGAAACTCAGTTCGCCGCCTACAGAGGTAGCGCCAACGGTGGTTTGGAAGCTCACGCCATAGAGGCGGATATCCTCTGGGTAATCGACCAGGTAACGCGCCGAACGCACCCTGTCGAACTGGTTCTGCACCGCAGCGATACGTCGCGCCGCGGCGGGCAGGGCAGCCAGTTGCGCAGCAGTGATCGGCGCCGTGGTGGTCTGCTTGAAGCTCAAGAAAGGCGAACGGCTGTGGTAGTTCATGGCGTAGAAGCCGAACTCGGTGTCGTTCAGCTCTGGCACGAACCAGCGCAACGCCACGCCGTATTGGCCGCTGTCGCGCGGATCGTTGTCCTCAAGGCGCGGCATGTACACATCGTCCAGCACTGCCCCGCTGAGAATCTGCGCGGCGGTGGCGGTGTTGTTGGCAACACCGGGCGCCAGGTCCGGGCCGGCAAAAACCAGGCGATCGTTGCAGCCCTGAGGCAGCGGGTCGGAACCGAAGAATGTGCCGCAGTTGTCGACTACCGAGTTGTCCCACTCCAGTTGATAGAACGCTTCGGCGTTGAGGTTTTCGCTCAGCCCCTGGGAGATGTAGAACATGTTCACTGGAACCAGGCCTTCCTTGACCTCGGCACCCGGCCGGCGCAGGGCGGCAACGTCAATCGGGTTGATGCTGTTGATCGAATTGCCGATGAAGGTGCTTTCGCCCCAGCTCACTACCTGCTTGCCCAGGCGCACGTTGCCCGGCAGTTCACCCAGGTTGTAGTTGTGGTAGAGGAACGCATCGAGGAACTCCGCGCCCGACGCCTTGGCCAGGTCATCACGACCACTGTCGTCAATGTCGTAGAACAGGCGGTGTTCGTCCTTCAATTCAAAGTCGTACCAGTATTTGCCGCGGACAAAGACGCCGCTGTCACCGTACTTGAGTTCCAGATCGTGCACGCCTTTGAAGATCTTCGAGAAGGTTTCGCCTTTCTTGAAGTTCTGGCGGTTGTCATCAGCGGTACGCGTGGCCGATTTCGGTCACCGAAAAATGACGTGTCGAGCGCTGAATGAGGCGTACACCCAGACGCTTTTCCAAGCCCGCGACTCGTCGACTGAGTGTTGACTTTGGTATATCGAGTGCCCGGCCGGCTGGCGTGAAACCACCGTGCTCGACAGCTTGAGCAAATAAATAGAGATCGTTGAGGTCCTGCATGTCTATCGTTCTGAAATAGGGGGCGTTGAGCGCACTATCGACAGTTTGAAAGCGGCTTCTGCTTTTCCAGGAAGTACAGGCGGTGTTCCCCGAGCAGCAGCCGATTGACCGTACCGGCCTGAACTCCTGGGACGATGAGCGGGTACGCAACTAGGTCGAGAAGACTGGCAAGACCAAGCTGGTAATTGCCGGGCTGTGGACCGAAGTTTGTTTGAACCTCGCCGTGCAGAGCACCTTGGCTGCTGGATATGACGTTTACATCGTCACCGATGCTTCCGGCGGTGGGAGCGAGGAGGGTCATGAGCGTGGCGTCCAGCACATGGTACAGTCAGGCGCTAAACCCATCACTGCCGCGGTCTATCTGAGCGAATTGCAGCGGGACTGGTCGCGCGAAGAAACTGCAGGCGACGTTGCCAAGCTCTTTGCTGAGCTGGGTGGCGGCTTTGGCCAGGGTCTGCGCTGGGAATGGCAATTGCTCGGTCTTAAGGAGGGTACTCGCTAATAGCTGCATACGTTGCCCTTTGTTACCTTTACGTAAGCGGAACCTTGTGCCACTCTGCCTGACGAGGCTGTCGGCACAAGCAGGTGACGACGGGACAAAGCTCAAGCAAACTGCCAGAAGTCCATGACATCTGGCAGTCCCGGAGTTTCAAATGGCGCGATATATACCAATAACAAACGCTGCTGATCCGCTCCACGAGTCTCGTCAGGCTCGTCTTAAACTGGTTCACGACGGTGAACTGCCGCAGGGCATGCTGCGCGAGGAAATCGATGCGTCCTGGCGGCGCAGCCTCGGCTACGGCTTGAACTGTCTGGAAGGCGAACACCGTGAGATGTCCCAGGCTGCCGATCTTAAGGCGTTGCTGGAAAGCAACCGTCTGCTGATCGACGCTGCCACCCCTGAACTCGAATACCTGGTAGGCCGACAGGGCAAAGGCGGCATCATTATTCTTGGCGATGCCCAGGCCAACGTCCTGGCAATCGATGGCCCCACCGATGTGCTGCGCCAATCCGGCCTGCGCGATCTGCACCCAGGTGCCTGCTGGAGCGAGTCGCTGCGTGGCACCAACGCCATCGGCACCGCAGTGGTGGAAGGACGCCCGACGCTGATCAACTGTGGCGAACACTACCTCGACCGCCTCAGTCCATTTTCCTGTACCTCGGTACCGCTACGCGACCCTCAGGGTGAGGTGATCGGTGTGCTCGACCTGACCCGTGAAGGGGTCATGGCCCAGCCCCAGGACAACCTTTCGACCTTGCTGCTGGCGGCCGGCAATATCGAAAGCCGTATGTTCGGCCAACGCTACCCTGAGCAGTTGGTGCTGACCTTCCACAGCCGTGCGCAATACCTTGGCAGCGCCTGGCATGGCCTGCTGGCCCTGAGCCTGGCGGGCGAGGTACTGGCCGCCAACGACCAGGCCTGTGCGTTGTTGCAGGTGCCGCGCCAGGAGTTGGTCGGGCGCTGCTGCAGTGAACTGATGGGCGAACGTTCGGCGGCATTCATGGCGCGCTTGTGGCAAGGCGGCATCAGCAGCGTGCAGACTGCCAAGGGCGAGTTTTTCTTCCGCACCGTTCACCTGCCGCGCCATTCCAGCCTGAATTCGGTTCCCGTCACCAGCAAGCCTGCGACCCCACAGAAAGGCGCTGAACTCGAAGCGCTGGCCGGTAACGACCTGCGCTTCGCCCGCGCCTTGCGCATGGCCCGCCAAGGCTTGAGCAATGACTTGCCGGTGCTATTACTGGGCGAGACCGGCACCGGCAAGGAAGTGGTTGCGCGGGCCTTGCATCAAGCTGGTCCACGCTCGGGCAAGGCCTTTGTGGCGGTAAACTGCGCGGCCATTCCCGAAGGGCTGATCGAATCGGAATTGTTCGGTTACCGCGAGGGGGCCTTTACCGGCTCTCGGCGCGGCGGCATGGTCGGGCGCTTGATGCAGGCCCACGGCGGCACTTTGTTCCTTGACGAGATTGGCGACATGCCGCTGGCGTTGCAGGCGCGCCTGTTGCGGGTACTCCAGGAGCGCCGGGTGGCGCCGCTCGGTGCGGGCGACGAGCAGGACATCGATGTGGCGATTATTTGCGCCACCCACCGCGACCTCAAGCGCCTGGTGCTCGACAAGCATTTTCGTGAAGACCTCTACTACCGGGTCAACGGAGTCAGCCTGCGACTGCCAGCGCTGCGCGACCGCGATGACCTCAAGGCAGTGATTGCCAGCCTGATGCGCAAATTCGGCGCTGAAAGTGTGCGCCTGGACAAGGACCTGAGCGAACTACTGGAGAACTTCGACTGGCCGGGCAACATCCGTCAATTGGAAATGGTCCTGCGCTCGGCCCTGGCCATGCGTGAGGCCGATGAGCAAGTGCTGGGCCTTGAGCATTTGACCGATTGCCTGCTTGAAGAACTCAACGGCAGCAGCCCGCAGCCGGGCAGCATTCGCGAGAACGAAGTGGAACTGATTCGCGGCGCGCTGGAGCGGCACCAGGGTAATGTGACAGCGGCGGCCGATGCCTTGGGCATCAGTCGCGCGACCCTGTACCGTAAACTCAAGCAATTGCGCAGTTGACGGTCATGCGTGGTCTTTTTCTGCGTTTGGTCGACGCCAACGACCCCGACCTCATGCGCCGTGCCCTGGCCTGGCTGTACAGCTTTGTGCGTCCCCAGTGGCGGGCGATCGCTGTGCTGCTGGGCTTGTCATTGAGTGCTTCGCTGCTGGTGCTGGCCCAGCCATGGCTGGTCAAGACCTTGATCGATGACGGGCTGCTGGCGAAGAACTTCGATACCCTGTGGCACATCGCGCTGATCATGATCGCTGCCGGTCTGCTTGGCACCGTGCTGTCGGGGATCAATCGCTACCTGCACACGCGCCTGTCCGGGCGCATCCTGTTCGCCCTGCGCGACGACCTTTATGGTCACCTGCAGCAACTGTCACCGGGCTTCTATGGACGCAAGCGCCTGGGTGACATTCTGTCGCGGCTCGATGGAGACGTTGCCGAGATTCAGCGTTTTGCCGTGGACTCGATGTTCTCTGCAGTCTCCAGCCTGATCGGCCTGATCGGTGCGGTGAGTCTGATGCTGATGCTGTCGTGGCAGTTATCGTTGCTGCTGGCGCTGCTGATTCCCATCGAAGTGCTGTGGCTGCGCTGGATGCGCCGCAAGGTCGAGCGCGAAGTGCGCAGCCTGCGCGAGCGTTCGGCAGATGTCTCCTCGTTTCTGGTCGAGACTCTGCCTGCCATGAAGTTCATTCAGGCGGCCGGTCAGCAAAAGCGAGAAGCTGTGCGCCTCGGGTACTTGGGCCAGGGTTACATGGGCCAGTTGCTCAAAGTGCAGGTCACCGAGTTTTTCACTCAAGCGGTGCCGGGCACCCTGACATCGCTATGCCGCGCCGCGGCGTTTTTGCTGGGCGGATTTTGGGTGATCCAGGGCACCTGGCAATTGGGTGCGCTGATCGCGTTCTCTACTTACCTGGGTATGGCGGTGGGGCCGGTGCAGAGTCTGCTTGGGCTGTATGTCGCCGTGCAACGCATGGCGGTCAGCCTGATGCGGGTGATGGAACTACAGCAGGAGCCAGTCACCGTACGCCAGCCCGAATCGCCAGTGCCGATGCCCAAGGGGCCCGGCGAGCTGCGCCTGGAGGGTGTGCATTTCGCCCATGAACAACGCCGTGGAGCGATACTGACCGACACCCATATCTGTATTACTGCCGGTTTGAAGGTGGCTATCAGCGGCGCCTCGGGGGTCGGCAAGTCGACCTTGATCGATCTGCTGCAACGCTTCTACGACCCTGATCAGGGGCGGATTCTGCTCGATGGCGAAGACCTGCGTCACCTCGACCTGCTGGCGGTGCGCGAGCGCATTGCCGTGGTCAGCCAGGACATTGTGCTGTTTCGCGGCACGCTGGCGCAGAACCTCTGTTACAGCCGCCCGGACGCCAGCCGTGCCGATCTGGAGCGGGTGGTGCAGTTGACCCACTTGGACAGCCTGGTGCAAAGCTTGCCCATGGGCCTGGACGGTGCACTGGGCGAGCGTGGCCAGCAACTATCTGGAGGGCAGAAGCAGCGTATAGCCATTGCCCGGGCGCTGTTGCAGGAGCCGTCGATACTGGTGCTCGACGAGGCGACCTCGGCCGTCGATGAAGCCACTGAACGTGAGGTGATCAAGGCGATCGACCAGCTGTTTGCCGGACGTACACGCATTCTGATCAGCCATCGCCCGTCGACATTGGCTGATGCCGATGTGCATCTGCACCTGGAAGATGGCCGCTTGCGCCTTATTCAAAACGAGCCGGTGCGCCATGAACACTGAGGTGCGCGTTGGCGTGATCGATACCGGCTTTGCGCCTCGGCAGGCCGAAAACATCACCGCTGCCCGGCGCTTTTGGATACAGCAGGGTGTGCTCTGCGAGGGGGAGACGCAGGCCGATGCGTTGGGCCATGGCAGTCAAGTACTCGACTGTTTGCTGGGGCAGGGAGGCTGTGGCGAAGTGCTGGTGGCGCAAGTGTTTACTGAACAGTGGCTGACCTCGGCCCTGCAGGTCAGTGCGGCCCTGTTCTGGCTGGTCGAGCAGGGCGCGATGTTGATCAACATGAGCCTCGGCCTGCAACAGGATCGCCACGTGCTGCGCGCGGCCTGTGCCGCGGCTGTCGAGGCGGGCGTGCTGCTCTGTGCTTCGAGCCCGGCGCGCGGGGCGCCGGTGTATCCGGCCAGCTATCCGGGGGTCATTCGCGTGACTGGCGACGCGCGCTGCCGCCCTGGACAATGGTCGCGGCTGGACACGACCCAGGCAGACTTTGGTGCACAGGTTGATCCGTCCTCCGGTCGGGCTGGCGCAAGTTTGGCCAGTGCCGCTTTGTGTGGCCAGGTCCGCCGGTTTTTGAGCCTGCAACCGGCTGCCGGCCGTGAGCAGGTGCTAGTCTATCTGCGCGATAACGCGGCATTTGTCGGCCCGGAGCGCCGGAGGAGCGAGCATGACTGAGCCACGTATTGTGGTGCTCGGCGCCGGCCCTGCGGGTGCGGCAACTGCCATGGGTTTACAGCGACTGGGTTACCGGGTGCAGGTCGTCTCCGATTGGCGTCGGTTCGACGCGGTGGAAGGGGTATCGCAGCGCGTGCTGGAAGGGCTGCGCCATGCCGGCTTGGGCAAGGCACTGGAGCAGGCTGCGATGCCTTCAAAGCGCAGGGTGGAGTGGAATGGCCAGCGCCAATGGCTCAATCAGGAATGCCTGCTTGATCGCAGTCGCTTCGATCAAGCGCTGCGCGAAGACTTGCGTCACGCGGGTGTCGAGGTGATCGAAGCACGCGTAGCTGATCTGCGTAGCAGCGTCGACGGCCACCAGGTGCAACTGCACGATGGCAGATTGCTGACAGCCGGGTTTCTGGTTGAGGCACGCGGGCGCCAAGCGCCGTTGGCCGCCAGCCGCCTGCGCGGACCCGAGAGTGTCAGCCTGCTCAATCTCTGGCGTGAGCAACCGGGTGAGCCGCTATCGGCGGTAGAAAGCCTCGCCGACGGTTGGGCCTGGATGGCGCGCCTGGCCGATGGCCGGTGCTATTGGCAGATCAGCCTGGACAGCAGCGCCGGTGCACTGCCGGCCAAGGCGCAACTGGCCGAGTATTGTGCCCAGCGTCGGCGCCAATCGGCGTTGGTCGCCGAAATGTTTGGCGCCGCAGCCACCCAGGCCGCGCAGGTCTATGCGCGCAGCAGCACGGCGATTCTTGCCGGCCAGTGCGCCGCGGACAATTGGCTGCGCGTCGGTGATGCGGCGATGGCCGTGGACCCGCTGTCCGGCAACGGCATTTTCCAGTCGTTGTCGTCGGCGTTGCAGGCGCCTGCGGTGATCAACACGTTACTGCGCCGTCCTCGACACAAGGCGTTGGCCCTGCGCTTTCATCAGGAGCGCATCGAGCAACTGTTCTTGCGTTTCGCCCGTATCGGCAGGGACTTCTATGCCCAGGAGCTGGGCAAGGTCGGCCAAGCATTTTGGGACAAGCGCCAAAGCTGGCCGGATACCCAGCCGCTTCATCTGGCTGCCGACTACCGCCAGTTGCGGGTCGAGCGTCGGCCGGTGGTGAGCGATGGTTTCATCGATGAGGCCGAGGTGGTGGTCAGTGCAGACCAACCCCTGGGCATTTGGCACTTGCAGGGTGTGCCGTTGGCACCAGTGGTCAATGGCCTGCGAGGCGGGCAAGGGGTCGAGCAGTTGCTGGGCTCAAGGTCTGCTGCCGAGCAGGCCATGCTGCGCAACTGGCTGGCTGCGCAGGGTTATCAGGGCTGACACCTCAGAAGAAGGTGCCCACCAACAACTGCAGGTAGGTGCTGGTGTCGCTGCTGCCCAACTGTACGCCGCCGTCTTCGGCACTGCGCTCGGGTTTATAGAGACCCACCAGCGGGCTGATCAGCCAATGGTCATTGACCATCCATTCCAGATACAGGTCCAGTTCGCGGCCGCCGAGGTTGCCACGGTCCTTGTCCAGTGTGGCAAAGTCGTAATACAGCGCGCCCACCGTTAAATTCTCGCGCGGCTTGGCCTTCAAGGCCAGGTGATGGACTTGGGAGTTGGTGTTGAAGGGGCCGGCGTAGTTGGCCGCCACTTCGCCCTGGAACCAGGTGCCATAGCCTCGGCTGGCGCCGTAGAACAGCGGGTCGAATGATTCAGAAAAACGGCTGTAGCGATAGCTGGCCGCCGGTGTCCAGGCGACATCGGAGAAGGTCCATCCCGCTTCCACATACCAGGCGTTTTCGCGTCCGCTGTCTTTGTCTTGGGTGACGTATTCGGCGGCCACGTCCAGGTTCTTGATACCCAGGCTGCTGCGCCCGCGCAGGCTGACAGTGTCCATGCCGTCGCGTTCCTCAAGGCCGAGGATCGATGCGTAGCGCTGGTCGACGTCCATGCCGTGAATCCAGGACAGGCCGAGGGTGCCGGCATCGCTGATATGTTCGATGTTGGCGACGGCAAGTTCAGTATCGGCCTGATAGTGGTTATCGGATTTAAGCCAGATCAGGTCGCCGCGCAGGCCGTCGCTGCCGCCCAGGCGCAGCACAGCGGTGCGGTCGAAAGCTTTGCGCGCGGCCAGGTAATAGGCGCCGCCGCGGTTGAAGTTGGCGCCCAGGTCAACCTTGCCGAGGTTGACCGGATCGCCCTGGATGAGAAAGCCCTCACCGAGGGTCACCACTTGCCGGCCGCCAGAGATGTCCACGCCGTTTTCCCCCAACGCCGGGAACAGGTTGTCGGAACGCCAGCCCAGGTAGGCGTCCTCGACTGCGGTGCGGCGCTCGCTGCCCAGGGTCAGGCCGGCGGCATCACCATCGCCCCAGGTGGCAGAGCTGAGCAAAGAGAATGCGCCGTAGAGGCTGCCGATGTCGGCAGAGGCCTGGCTACCGCTCAGCCCATACTTGGCGTAACCCTCGCGCCAGGCGCTGCTGCCGGGCTGGCGGTTACCGCCGATGGCATAGCTTTCGTCGCTGTGAAACACGCCAAACAGCGCTTCAAGGTCGGCATTCAGAACGCTGCCATCCTTGTTATAAAGCTCGTGGGCCTGGGAGGTTCCGGCCAGCAAGGCCAGGGCGAGAAGGGTGCGGTTGGTGCGAATCATCGGGTGCTCCTTGTTGTTCTTATTGGGGATGGAACGCAAAACGACAGGCCGCTGCCTGGCACAGCAGCCGAGGACACCGCCGTAAGGCAGCCGCTGCTACTGGGCCAGGCGAACGTTTCAGAGCTTGATAAGGACCGATTTGAGCTCGGTGTAGTGCTCGATGGCGGCGGCGCCCATCTCCCGGCCCACGCCGGAGAGTTTGTAGCCGCCGAACGGCAGTGCCGGGTCCAGCGCGCTGTGACAGTTGACCCACACCGAGCCGGACTTGATGCGCGGGATCATCCGGTGCACCGCCGACAGGTCATTGGACCAGATGCTCGCGCCCAGGCCGTACGGGTTGTCGTTGGCCAGGCGTACCGCTTCATCGAGGTCATCGAAAGGCATGGCCACCAGTACTGGGCCGAAGATTTCTTCCTGCACCAGGCGGTGCTGCTGGTCGACATCGACGATCACCGTCGGCTTGACGAAGTAGCCAGGGCCAAAGCTGTCGCCGCCGCAGGCTATGGTGGCACCGAGTTCGCGGCCCAGTTCGATATAGCGACTGACGCGCTCCTGTTGCTTGGCCGAAACCAGCGGGCCCATCTGCACGCTTGGGTCCAGGCCGTTGCCCAGCTTCATGCCATTGGCGATACCAGCGATGTCGGCGATCACATTGTCGAAGTGCTTGCGATGCACATACAGGCGCGAGCCGGCGCAGCACACCTGGCCCTGGTTGAAGAAGATCGCGCTGGCGGCACCGGCGGCGGCTTCTTGCAGGTTGGCATCGGCCATGACGATGGTCGGCGACTTGCCGCCCAGCTCGAGGGTAACGCGGGTCATGTTATCCATCGCCGCTTTGCCGATCTGCTTGCCGACTTCGGTGGAACCGGTGAAGGTGAGTTTATCCACGCCGGGGTGACGAGTGAGGGCCACGCCGGCGTTCAGGCCGGTGCCGGTAATGACGTTGAAGACGCCTGCCGGGTAACCGGCTTCCAGCACCAGGGACGCCAGCTTGAGGGCGGTAAGCGGGGTTTCGTCAGCTGGTTTGAGGACCACCGTGCAGCCGGTGGCCAAGGCCGGGCCGAGCTTCCAGCAGGCCAGCAGCAGCGGGAAGTTCCAGGCAACAATCGCCCCGACCACACCGACCGCTTCGCGGCGGATAAAACCGTGGAACTGGTCATTGGGCATCAACGGCAACGAAGCCTCGACGGTCGAGCCTTCAATCTTGGTTGCCCAGCCGGCCATGTAGCGCAGGAAATCGACCGCCAGTTGTACATCCATGACCTGGGCCACGGCAGCACTTTTGCCGTTGTTCAGGCACTCGAGCTCGGCCAGTTCCTGCGCGTCGCGTTCCATCAGGTCGGCCAGGCGCCAGAGCAGGTTCTGGCGTTCCCGTGGACGCATGCGGCTCCAGGCTGAATCGTCGAAAGCCTGGCGCGCGGCGCGCACGGCCAGATCGACATCCTCGCTGCTGGCGGCGGGAACATTACCTAGAATTTCACCTGTTGCCGGGTTACGAAAGCTCATGGTGTTGCCGCTGGCCGCGTCGCGCCATTGCTCACCGATGAGCATTTTCAGCGGACCGCTGGCGAAGGCGCGGGTCTGCGCGAGGATAGGCAATTCGATAGACATGTGTCGGCTCTCGTTGGGGAGTATTGCCAAGCCCAACGCAACCGTCGTGCCAACGCCGCAATAGCGCTATAAGCTCTTGATAAATATATACTAATTTTTACAGTGCGGGATTTTCGAGAGCTAATGCCTGTAGCAGTTTGAGATGTATCAGGCGGTGGATGAGACAGTGTCGCAAGCTGGCACGGGTGTCGCAGAACGTAACGTTCGCCGTTCCCCCACATCTGTCGTTGATGCTCGCTAAGTAATTGGTTGTTCAACGGTTTACCAGATTGGCACGTAACTTGTGTAGTCGAGCAGACAATAACAAGGAGTGGCCTACGTGAGTGATCTACGACGCAGTGGCTGGGTGCAATGGGTAATCGGCTTGGCGCTGAGCAGCACGCTGCTGTGGTTCCTGCCCCAGATCGGCAACCTGCTCTTGGTGATGATTGCCGGTCTCATTGTGCTGGGGGCTTTGCGACCCTTCCTGCGTCTTGGCTGCTGGCGGTTTGCATTGGCGGCTTTGTATGGCGCCTGCTTGAGCTTGGTCCTGCACCTGCTCGCCGATGATTTTCACCTGCGCTACATCTGGCTCTACAGCAGCGCCGCGTTACCGTCCTATTTGAAAATGTCCAACCTCTGGGGCGGCGATGAGGGCACGGTGCTGTTGCTGGCGACCTTGTGCATGACCATCGGTATACGCAATGCTGCTTTACCCGGCTGGAGCGGACGTAGCAACGCGCTGGTCGCCGCCTGGTACACCCTGGCCGCGGCTTGGCTCGGGCCCTTTACGGCGACTCCGCCCGACTGGCTTGCGGCCCAGCAGAGTCAGGGCATGAACGCCCATCTACAAACCATTTGGATGGCCTTTCACGCGCCGTTGATTCTTGCGGCTTACGCCTGGGCCATCGCCCCAGCCGGCGTTGCACTCGACGCTTTGAAGGGTGCCAGTGACAGCTATGGGCGAGTGGCCTCGAGCTACAGCAGGCGCTCCTGGTTGGTGCTGACTGCCGGCATCGGCATGGGCATGGTCTGGGCGCTAGAGGACTTTACCTTTGGCCAACTCTGGCATTGGGACCCGGTGCAGACGTCCGCGTTTATAGTTTGGGCAATGTTGGGTGCGGTGCTGCATGGCGCCAGACGCTGGCGCCCGACCGCCCACAACCAGCGCCTGTTGCCGATGCTAAGTGTGCTGACGGCCGCGCTGGCGTGCATGGCTTTGTCGGTGACACGCAGTGAAGTGGTGGCCAGCTCTCATCGCTACATCGGCACCACGTCATGGCTGAGCCACCTGGCGTTGGCTGCGGTGCTGATTTGCCTGTTGCTGGTGTATGCCTGGAAAGCCTTCGCGCGTTCCAGCAAAGGCCTGAAGAAGGTCCGCCGTTCGGCCTCGGACTGGGGGCTCGACCTGTCGATCTGGCTGTTTGCCGGGGCAGCATTGATTGCAGCCGCTGCGCTGCTCAATGCGCATATCGGCCAGTGGCTGCAGATGGAAAAAGCGTCTGAGTTGAAACCTTTCTTCGAAACCTTGATGACCTGGGCCAGCGCCGCGGAAATGGCCGATTTGCGCCGTGCATTCGATCACTGGGATGTGGATGGTCACGGGCTTGGCAAGTGGCTGACGCCGGTGATCGCCCTGTTGGGCTTGATCGGCGGCTGGGTTTTTCTGCGCCGCTGCCTGCGTGCGCAGTGGGCAACCCTTATCACCCTGGCGATGGCTTTGTGGGTGGCGCTGACAGCCTGGCGCGGCGGCTGGCTGACGCCACGCTATCGCGGCGAGGGCGTGTTATCGCAAAGCATCGTCGATGTACTGCCCTGGCTCGACGCTGCCTTGCTGTCGGCACTGTTCCTGCTGGCGGCGTGCATCACCTGGGGCGCGGTCGTGCTGTGGCGCAGTCGCAGGCTCGGTACCCTGCGCCATACCGGGCCGCTGGCACTGATTCACGGCGGCGCCGTGATAGCGCTGGTCGGCGGCCTGCTGGCTACCGCCTTGAATACTTACATGCCGATCAATATCGCGCCTGCCAGCGCTGCGCACGCCTGGCATCGGGTCGCGGAGCAGATGCAGGTACGCGTACTGCCGATCAGCAGCGAGTCGAATTTCTCAGGCTACCGCGCGGTGGCTCAGGTCGAGCTGCGCAACGAAGGCCAAACTATTGCCGGTCACGCCTTGTTCCAGGACGGACGCGAGCTGCCGCCCGCGTATCAGGGGCCGGTGCGTCAACTGTGCGAGATCCTCGATTACCGTTATGCGCGTCACGTCGGTGACCCCGGCTATGTATTGCATCCGTTCATCGTGCGCGGCTGGGTCGAAGACCTGCAGGTCTGGGTGCCGGCTTCGCCCCGATTGATGCAGGCTGGGAGCACCGCTTCAGGTGACACAGAGGCCAGCTATGGGGTAGTGGTGGTGCGTCGATATCCGTTTGTTTCGTTGGTCTGGATTGGCCTGCTGGCGATGGTGTTCGGTGTTCTGGCGCTGCCAGGCCACGGCCATTCTTCCCGGCGCAACACCTCGCACGTGTCTCAGAGTTAGACAGGGTTCGCGAAATTAGACACCGGTAACGCAGTGATTCCCCCTGCAGTTCGCTTGTGTTGGAGGTAACTGGCTGTTTTGCATGGCTTTATGCGTTCTGGCATGCGACATGCTTTGTGTGATGTAGCTGTGTGCTAAAACCCTCGAAGGGTGCGGAAAATTTTAACAACAATACCGTGGAGGCCTGACCTTGAAGACGACCCGACTCCGACATTATCTAGGTGCCGGCACCCTGGCCATGATGGCCTGCGCAGTGATGCAGCCTGCTCTGGCAAAAGATGGCCAAGCCATTCTCAATGCCAAGTGCATGGCCTGCCATACCCCCGAAGGCGACGATTCCCTGACCCGCATCAGCCACCAGCGCAAAACACCGGAAGGCTGGTTGATGAGTGTTGCGCGTATGCAGGTCATGTATGGCGTGAAGATCGATGACGAGGATCGCCGCACGGTGGTCAAGTTCCTCGCCGACAAGCAAGGCCTGGCGCCCAGCGAGACTGATGGCGTGCGCTACGCCATGGAGCGGCGCCTGAACACCGTGGAAAAGTTCGACGAACCGCTCAACCAGATGTGCGCGCGCTGTCACTCTGGCGCACGGGTCGCCTTGCAACGCCGTCCACTGCAGGAATGGGAGCGCCTGGTGGACTTCCACCTTGGCCGTTGGCCGTCGCTTGAGTATCAGTCGCTGTCGCGTGATCGCGACTGGTTCGGCTTGGCACATAAGGAAGTCGCACCGTTATTGGCCAAGCACTACCCATTGGAAAACCAGGCCTGGAGCGACTGGCAGAAGAACAAGCCCAAGGCTGACGTGCTGCCGGGGCAATGGAGCTTCAGTGGTCATATGCTGGCCAAGGGTGATGTGCGTGGCGTGATGACGGTGACCCCGGACGCCGTCGATACCTTCAAGGTCGAGGTCAAGGGCCAATACGCCGACGGCACCCCGTTCAATGGCAGCGGTTCGGCCATTCTCTACAACGGCTACGAATGGCGCGGCAACCTGCAGGTCGGCGATGTGCGCATGCGTCAGGTCTTCGCCGCACTCAACGGCGAGATGAAGGGGCGCATGTTCGAGACCGAGCATGATGAGCGCGGCCTGGACTTCAGCGCAGCCAAGAGCGACAGCGCCAAGCTGCTGGCGGTGCAGCCGGCGTTCATCAAGGCAGGTAGCGAAGCTGAACTGACCCTGGTGGGCAGCGGGCTGACCGGCACGCCGGATCTGGGCGCCGGCATCAAGGTGCTTAACGTCCTCGAGACTGCGCCGGGCAAACTGCGCGTGCAGGTCAAGGCGGCTGCCGATGCGGCACCGGGTGTACGCAGCATCGCCGTGGGCGCGCTCAAGGGTGTGGAGTTGGCGGTGTACAAGGACATCGCCGAGGTCAAGGTAGTGCCTGCGTACTCCATTGCCCGGGTAGGTGAAAACGGCGGTTCGACCCCCAAGGTGCAAGGTCGTTTCGAGGCGGAAGCCTGGGGCAAGGGCACGGATGGCGAGCTCTATCGGATCGGCTACCTGCCGGCGAAATGGACGGTCGAACCGTTCAACGAGCAGGCCCGGGAAGATGAGGACGTCAAGTTCGCCGGCACCATGCAGGACGATGGTGTGTTCGTACCGGGGCTGGCCGGGCCGAACCCGCAGCGCAAGATGATGACCAACAACGCCGGCAACCTGAAAGTGATTGCGCAGCTGGAGGAGGGCGGCATGAAAGGCGAAGGCCACCTGATCGTCACCGTACAGCGTTGGAACAATCCACCGTTGCCATAACCGTGTGTGGCTGGGGCGGGTCGATCCCGCCCGATGTGGCAACGACGATTGAGCACTTTTCCGGGAGGTCGCCATGGGCGCTATCTTGAATCTGGTCGAACGCAACCTGCACGAAGTGCGGGTGGATAACGACCGCATGCTGTTCCATATACCAAGCAGTTCGCTGTTTGCCACCGATGACGTTACCGGTGGCATTATCGACGCCCTGCGCCAGCAGGGTTGCAGCTCTGAGGATCTGATCCAACGCCTGGCCGGGCGCTTTGCCGGGCAGGAAGTCGACGAAACCCTGCGCGAGTTGATCGCGCTGGAAGTGGTCAGCAATGGTTCGCCGCTGACACCTGAAATCGGTATCAGCCGGGTCGAACGCACCGCCCTCAACACTGTGGTGCTGAACGTCAATACCGGCTGCAACCTCAGTTGCACCTACTGCTACAAGGAAGACCTGGACAAGCCCTCGGCGGGCAAGAAGATGGGCGCCGACACCGCCGAAGCCTCGGTCGAGATGCTCCTGCGCGAGTCGCCCGACGAGGAGCGCTACAGCGTGGTGTTCTTCGGCGGCGAACCGCTGTCCAACCGTCCGCTGATCGAACACATGGTCGACTACTGCGAGCGTCGCTTCGCCGAGCAGGGCAAGCAGGTGGAGTTCATCATGACCACCAACGCCACCCTGCTCACCGCAGAGATCATCGACTACCTCAATGCCCACCGCTTTGGCCTCTCGGTCAGTATCGACGGGCCAAAGACCGTGCATGACCGCAACCGCATCACCGTCGGCGGGCAGGGCACCTACGATGTGGTCAGGCGCAAGGTCGACCTGTTGCTGTCACGCTATCGCAGCCGTCCGGTTGGCGCGCGGGTGACCCTTACCCGCGGTATCACCGATGTCGAAACCATCTGGAATCACCTGTTCAATGAGCTGGGTTTCGCTGAAGTCGGTTTTGCCCCTGTCACCTCCGGCGACATGTCCAACTTCAACCTCACCGGCGAGGAATTGGTCGAGGTCTTCGCCAACATGAAGGCCCTTGGTCGGCGTTACCTGGAAGCAGCGCTGGAGCACCGTAATATCGGCTTCTCCAACCTGCATCAACTGATCACCGACATTCACGAAGGGCACAAGAAGGCCTTGCCGTGCGGCGCCGGGCTAAAAATGCTGGCTGTGGACCACAAGGGTGAGCTCAACCTCTGCCACCGCTTTACCGGTTCGAGCATGCCGACCTTCGGTAACGTGCATGGCGAATTGAAGCAGACCGAGTTGACCGACTTCCTGTCGCAACGCCTGGACCGCACCAACACCGGCTGCGACACCTGCCACATCCGCAACCTGTGTTCCGGTGGCTGCTACCACGAGAGCTATGCCCGCTACGGCGACCCGACACACCCGACCTACCACTACTGCGAGCTGATGCGTGACTGGGTGGACTTCGGCATTGAAGTCTATAGCCGCATCATGGCCGGCAACCCGGCGTTCATCAGCAGCTACATCACTCCGCGCAAGGCCCACTGACATGAAACATCTAAAGCCGCTCAACAATAAAGCACTGATCCTCGAACAAGCTGCTGGCGAAGATCGTCTCGAAGAAGTTGTGGCCATGAGCAGCGTGGCCGGCTGTACTGCAACCACGGACCCAGGCTGGGAAGTCGATGTGTTCGGTGGCGTGGCGTCGCTGTGCCAGCCAATGGAAGCTGACCTTTATGGCTGCTCCGACCCGTGCTGGTGGCCCGCCCAGGTGCCCGACATGATGAGCACCTACCAGGACTGGAACAAGGATGGGCAGAGCTCCGAGGAAGGTTGGCGCAACCTCAGCACTGTGTTCCCGAACGACAAATGACCTGATGACAAGAATAAAAGGGATAACACTATGAAGCTTCAGTTCATCGGCCGCCTGGCTGCTACGAGCATGGGTTTGTTTGCCGTTTGTACCGCCGCCACCGTTGGCCTTGCCATGGGCGTGCCGAGCGCCAGTGCCGCCAACAGCGGCCCGGCGCTCAAGTCCGGTCAGGAATACCTGCTGGCGACCAACTACCCCAACAACCTGCACCTGATCGATGTTGCCACCGACAAGCTCTACAAGACCTGCGAGATGCCCGACGCTTTCGGTCCGGGTGCCGCCCAGGTGGCGCCGGACAAGAAGACGGCCTATGTGCTCAATAACCACTATGGCGATATCTACGGTATCGATATGGATACCTGCAAGACCGTGTTCCACGCCCGTCTGGCGTATAAACCGGGCGAGCAGGCCAGGGCCATGCTGTCACTGGCGGTCAGCCCGGACGGCAAGGAGGTCTACACCGTCGCCAACCCCACGCTGATACTCAACGACCACTATGCCGTGCAGGAACCACGCCTGCAGGTGTACAGCACCGACGCGGGCCTCGACGCCAAGCCGGTGCGCACCTTCCCGGTGCCGCGCCAGGTCTCGATCATGCAGGTGGGTGACGACGGCACCCTGTACATGGCCGGTCGCGATATCTACAAGCTCGACGTGAACACCGGCAAGTACAGCGTGGCCTTGCCTACCGGCAGCTGGACGCGGCCGCATTACAGCCCGCCGGACCTGCTGTACATCTGGTCGCACCAGAGCCCGCGCCGCGATTTCTCGCTGCTCTACACCGCGGCGAAATTCAAGGACGACACGCAAGACCCGGCCACCGCCGACTATGTCTATGGCTACGTCAGTGTCGACCTTGCCACCGGCAAGACCGAGACGACGGACTTCGCGCCGTTGACCGAGGTGTACTTTACCGGCATGCGCTCACCCAAAGACCCGAACCAGATGTTCAGCGTGCTCAACCGCCTGGCCAAGTACGACATCAAGGAGCAGAAGCTGATCAAGGCAGCCAAGCTTGCGCATTCGTACTACTGCATCAGCTTCAATAAGGCGGGCAGCAAGCTGTACTTGACCGGGACCTTCAGTGACATCGCTGTCTATGACCCCGACAAGCTGGAGCTGACCAACAACATCAAGCTGCCCGGTGGCGACATGGTGACGGGCACCGCCCAGGTGTTTACCCGTTGACCTGAGCACAGCGTTGGCCTTACAAGCACAGAGCGTGGTCTAGCATTGCTGCAGTTGACCCGCGCTGTGCTGCCGGCCCAAGGCGGGTAGCACAGCGCCTGAGTTCGCGTTACAGCCCACAACAATCACAAAGGGGCCTACATGAATCACCTGAGTTATTCCCAGGGGCGGCAGGACAAAGACCTGCTGGCCATGACCCTCGGCGCAGCGTTCGATACCACGGTTGCCAAATTCGCAGCGCGCGAAGCGTTGGTTGTCCGGCATCAGGGCCTGCGCTACAGCTGGCAGGCCCTGGCCGATGCAGTGGACTGCCACGCCCGGGCATTGCTGGCCCTGGGGTTGAACAGCGGTGACCGCCTGGGCATCTGGGCGCCCAATTGCGCTGAATGGTGCATCACCCAGTTTGCCAGCGCCAAGATCGGCGTCATTCTGGTCAATATCAACCCTGCCTATCGCAGCAGCGAACTGGAATACGCGCTGAAGCAGTCCGCATGCAGTTGGGTGATCTGCGCAGACGCCTTCAAAACCTCTGACTACCACGCCATGTTTCTCGGCCTGGTGCCTGAGCTGGCCGAGGTCAAGCCCGGTACCCTCAACTGCGAACGGCTGCCTGCCTTGCGTGGCGTAGTGAGCCTTGCCAGCAACCCTCCCGAGGCGTTCCTGGCCTGGGGCGAGTTGCAGAAAAAGGCCGCCGAGGTCAGCGGCGAAACCTTGGCAAATCGCCAGGCCAGCCTGCGCCCTGAAGACCCGATCAACATCCAGTACACCTCCGGCACCACAGGTTTCCCCAAGGGCGCCACGCTCAGCCACCACAACATCCTCAACAACGGCTACATGGTGGGCGAGAGCCTGGGCCTGAGCGAGCAGGATCGCATGGTGATCCCGGTGCCGTTGTATCACTGCTTCGGCATGGTCATGGGCAACCTGGGCTGTATGACCCATGGCAGCACCATGATCTACCCCAATGATGCCTTCGATCCGCTGCTGACCCTGAGCACGGTTGCCGAAGAAAAGGCCACTGCCCTGTACGGTGTGCCAACCATGTTCATTGCCATGCTCGACCATCCGCAACGCGCCGACTTCGACTTGTCCAGCCTGCGCACCGGGATCATGGCCGGGGCGACTTGTCCGATCGAGGTGATGCGCCGGGTAATCGACGAGATGCACATGGGCGAGGTGCAGATTGCCTATGGCATGACCGAAACCAGCCCGGTGTCGCTACAGACCGCTGCCGAAGATGAACTGGAACTGCGCGTGACCTCGGTGGGGCGCACCCAGCCGCGCCTGGAGAACAAGGTCATCGACAGCGAAGGCGCGACCGTGGCCCGTGGCCAGATCGGTGAGTTGTGCACGCGTGGCTACAGCGTCATGCTCGGTTATTGGAACAACCCGGCTGCCACCGCGGCGAGCATTGACGCCGAGGGCTGGATGCAGACCGGCGACCTGGCGGTCATGGACGAGCAGGGCTATGTGCGCATTGTCGGGCGCAGCAAGGACATGATCATTCGCGGCGGCGAGAACATTTATCCGCGCGAACTGGAAGAGTTCTTCTTCACCCATCCGGCCATTGCTGACGTGCAGGTGATCGGCATACCGTGCAGCCGTTATGGCGAAGAGATCGTTGCCTGGATCAAGATTCACCCCGGCCACAGCGTCGCTGAGGATGAGCTGCGCAGCTGGGCCAAGGCGCAGATCGCGCACTTCAAGGTGCCGCGCCATTTCCGCTTTGTCGACGAGTTCCCGATGACCGTGACCGGTAAGGTGCAGAAGTTCAGAATGCGCGAGATCAGTATCGAGGAGTTGACCATTACTCTGGAAGGCAACGGTCGATAGCAGCGGGTGTTGACCCGCCACAGGCTTGCGCCTGTTGCGGGTTACACCCGACCGATGCGCATGTTGATCGGCCAGGAAACTGGGCGCTTGGTGGTAGGCTCGCCCCATAGCCTGGCCAGTTCTTCGGCAAAGTGCTTGAGCACTTCGTCCTGGCCGGCCTGCGATGCCTGGAGCACTGCAGACCAGGTGGAGATATAGCCAAGAAATTCCTCCAGGTTCCATTCCAGGCAGAAGCTGATGGCATCGCCTTTGATGTGCGCGAAGGGGAAGTCCAGCGTTGCGTAGCCGCTATCGACAAGCGTGCGCTGTGCCGGCCAGTAGGGTCCGATTTCGTTCCAGTAAAAGCGCTGGAAGCGGTCGTTCAGTATGGGCTCGAGCAGCGGCACGCCATAGCTGATCAGTGCCAGGATGGCTCCGGGTATCGCCACACGGCGAACTTCAGCGTAGAAGCGCGGCAAGTCGAACCAGTGCGCCGCCTGCGCGGCAGTAATCAGGCTGACGCTGTGCGAGGGCAGGGGCAGGTCTTCGGCCGGGGCGCATTGATAACGGACGTTGGCTTGCGCGGTGCAGTGGGCAATCTGGTCTTCGCTGGGGTCCACGCCTGTGACTGCGCTGAAGTGCTTGGCGAGGTCGCGGGTGAGCTGGCCGTTGCCACAGCCAACGTCTAGCGCCAATGTCGTGTTCGGCGCCAACGAAGCCAGGTAGGCGGCAAGTGACTGCGGATAATGCGGCCTGAAGCGTGCGTAGGCCTCGGCACCCTTGTCGAACCAGTTGGTGCCCTGGGCGGTGCTGCTATTCATTGATCTCTACCTCTGGCCGTTGAGTCGTTGCCAATAGTCCCTTCCTCGCCACGTTACTACCCGCAAGGGTAGTTCGCAAAACTACCCCTTCAGGCAATATTGCTTGCCGGCTTACCTGCATAGCATGGGCTTTCCATCTGATCCAACTCCTGGAAAGCCGCATGCAAACAATAATAAAGCGCGCAAACCTGCATCCCACCCTGTTGGCGACCGCAATCGCCTTGGCGTGGGGACCTCAGGCGCAAGCCGTGAGTTTCAACATCGGGGAAATCGAAGGCACCTTCGACTCGTCACTGTCCATCGGTGCAAGTTGGGGGACCCAAGACCCCGACTCGGACTTCATCTCCAACTTCAACGTGATGGGCGAGGAGGGCCATGCCGCATCTCGCACCGCCGACGACGGACGCTTGAACTTCAAGAAGAATGAAACCTTCTCGAAGATCTTCAAAGGTATCCACGACCTGTCGCTCAAGTACGAAGACTCTGGCGTGTTTGTGCGCGGCAAGTACTGGTATGACTTTGAGCTCAAGGACGGTGAGCAGCACTTCTACGACATCGATGACCATGGCCGTGACCGTTCGGCCAAGGCCTCGGGCGCAGAGTTTCTCGATGCCTTTGTCTATCACAACTATCAGATCGGCGATCTGCCCGGTAACGTGCGCCTGGGCAAACAGGTGGTCAGTTGGGGTGAAAGTACGTTCATTCAGAACTCGATCAACGCCATCAACCCGATCGACGTCGCTGCACTGCGCCGTCCGGGTGCCGAGGTCAAGGAAGGGCTGATTCCGGTCAACATGTTCTACCTATCGCAGGGCCTGACCGAGAACCTGACTGCGGAAATGTTCTACCAGTTGGAGTGGGACAAGACCGTTACCGATAACTGCGGCACCTTCTTTGGCGCCGACCCGGTGGCCAAGGGCTGTAATGACCGTCTGGTTATTGCCGGTCCCGATTTTGCCCCCGGTGTGGCAAGCAACAGCCTGAACATTCAAGCAGTTGCCCAGGGTCTGGATAACGCCTACATCCCACGGGCCAAAGACCACGAGCCTGGGGACAGTGGCCAGTTTGGCCTGGCGTTGCGCTGGTTCCTGCCTGAGTTGAATGACACCGAGTTGGCGGCCTACGCGATGAATTATCACAGCCGCAATCCGTACCTGAGCTTTACCCGCACCACCGTGGCGGCTCCACCGAATACCGCTAACACTCCGGCCCGGGTGCGTACCGCCAGTTACTTCGTCGACTACCCGGAAGACATCCGCCTGTATGGCATGAGTTTCCAGACCAACGTTTCCGGTGTTGCGCTTGGCGGCGAGGTGAGCTTCCGTCCGAACATGCCACTGCAGATCAACACCGCTGACCTCAACCTGGCTGCAGTCAACCAGCTGGGCCTGATCAATGGCGTACCGGGTGCAGTCTCGCCTGTGTTTGTCGACGGTTTTGCCACCAACGCCCCAGGCGCGGCAATTCCGGGCTACAAGCGCATGCCAGTGACCCAGGTGCAGGTGACGGCGACCAAGTTCTTCGACCAGGTACTGGCCGCCAGCCGCCTCACTCTGGTGGGCGAGGTGGGCTACAACCGTGTCTCGGGCTTGAGCACCGATACCGGTGACGTGCG
Organism: Pseudomonas arcuscaelestis; assembly: GCF_016881005.1. Classification (GTDB taxonomy): domain Bacteria; phylum Pseudomonadota; class Gammaproteobacteria; order Pseudomonadales; family Pseudomonadaceae; genus Aquipseudomonas; species Aquipseudomonas arcuscaelestis. The sequence goes on from NZ_JACOPV010000003.1 coordinate 399,473, forward strand.
TTTCGGTCGCAGCCCAACCTATGGTGCAGGCGCACTGGTCGACAACGGCGCGGTATGCCGAGGCACCGCCGCCGGCACACCCACGGCAAGCAACCCGCAGCAGGAATGCAACAACAAGGGCTATTACACCAGCGATTCCTGGGGCTATCGGGTGCGCGGCAAGCTCGATTATCCCAACGTGATTGCCGGTATCAACCTGTCGCCGAGCGTGGCCTGGTCGCATGACGTCAATGGCACCGGTGTCAGCTTTGAGGAAGGCGCCAAGGCGGTCAGCCTGGGGCTCGATGCCGACTACGAGAACACCTACACCGCAAGCCTCAGTTACACCAACTACTTTGGCGGCGACTTCAACACGCTGGTGGACCGTGACTTTATGTCACTCAGTTTCGGCGTGAACTTCTAAACCTGATTCCGTGGAGATCTGCAGATGAAACCCATCACTTTTTTTCAGGGTGCAGCGCTGACCCTAACCTTGCTGGCCACTGGTGTCATGGCGGCGGTGTCACAACAGGAAGCGGACCAGCTCGGCACCACGCTGCCCCCCCTTGGCGCGCAGAAGGAAGGCAATAGCGACGGCAGCATTCCGGCCTGGACCGGCGGGCTCAAGCCCGGCGCGGCGAAGGTGGAGAAAGGCTTTCTCGGCGATCCGTTCGCGGATGAAAAGCCGCTGTTCGTGATCAACGCGCAGAATGCACAACAGTACAAAGACAAGCTGACTGACGGGCAGATGGCGATGTTCAAGCGCTATCCGCACAGCTATCGGGTTCCGGTGTACACCAGTCACCGCACCGCCTCCAACCCGCAGGAAGTCTACGATGCGGCGAAGAAAAGCGCCTTGAATACCGAAGCCCTGGCCGGTGGCAACTACGTCGGCAACCTCACAGGCTCGCGGTTCTACGCCTTTCCGCTGCCTAAAACCGGGGTAGAAGTGCTGTGGAACCACATCAGCCGCTACCGCGGTAAAAACTTTCATCGCCTGACCGCTCAGGCCGCCCCACAAACCAATGGCTCCTTCACTGCCGTCGAGTTGAGCGATGAAGTGGGTTACCCGCAGTACATGAAGGATGCCGACGGGAAAAAGGCCGAGAACGTTCTGTTCTACTACAAGCAGGAAGTCACTGCGCCTTCGCGCCTGGCCGGTGGCGTGACACTGGTGCACGAAACCATCGACCAGGTGACCGAACCACGCATGGCCTGGGTCTACAACGCCGGTCAGCGTCGGGTGCGTCGCGCACCGCAGGTCGCCTATGACGGCCCGGGGACTGCAGCCGACGGCCTGCGTACCGCCGACAATGCCGACATGTTCAACGGCGCGCCGGACCGCTACGACTGGAAACTGGTGGGCAAGAAGGAGATGTACATTCCCTACAACAACTACCGTATGGCCTCTCCGCAGCTCAAGTACAAGGACATGCTCCAGGCCGGGCACATGAATCCGGACTACACCCGCTACGAGCTGCACCGCGTATGGGAAGTCGTCGCCACCCTCAAGCCTGGCGAGCGCAACATCTACGCCAAGCGCCACATGTACTTCGATGAAGACACCTGGCAGTTGGTCGAGATCGACCATTACGATGGTCGTGGTCAGCTGTGGCGGGTTTCCGAGGGCTTTGCCATGAATGACTATGAGCAAGGGCTGGGTAACTACGCGGCCATGGCGATCAACGATCTGGTCGCCGGTCGCTACCTGGTGATGGCCTTGGCCAACGAGGCACCGCATGGTACCGAGTACGGCACCAAACCGACGATGGCGGACTTCACTCCTGGCGCGCTGCGTAACGCCGGCATCCGCTGAACCCTTGCGCCGCGATCACCCCTGATCGCGGCTTCTCTGCCTCGGGACGGTCGCAGGAACTAGTTCCTACGACCGATTGTAGAGGCAGGTCCCTGATGATTTGCTAGGCACACTCTGCCGCCTGGCCAATAACAATTATCAGGTGTTGTCATGACCAGCCTTAACTTCAAGACACTGCCTTCGCAGCCGCTGTCATTGCCCAACTTGCCCGCTCGGCACTTGCCGCGCCCGCATCTGGTCGACCTGCTGCTGGAAAAGAACCCGCGCTTGCGCCTGTTGTGTGCACCGGCAGGCTTTGGCAAAAGTACCTTGTTATGCGAAACCCTGCGCCAGGTGCCGCATGGGCGCAGTGCCTGGATCCCGATGAGTGGTCAGTGGCTTACCCTCGGCGCGTTCTGCCAGCAAATCGGCAGGGCTTTCGGGGTCGGCGCGGACATTTATCGGGATGCGGATGCATTGCGTGCCTGGTTCGGCGAGTGCGAGGAAACGCTGCGCCTGGTGCTCGACGACTACCCAAGCCAGGGCCCGGACCCGATTGGTCACTGGCTCGACCAGTTGCTTGGCTTGCCAGGCTGTACCTTGCAGGTGTTTGTCAGTTGCCGCCAGCGCCCGCAATTGAACCTGTCGCGGCTGTTGCTCGAGGATGAGTTGCTGGAGCTGGACAGTCGCCAACTGGGGTTCAGCCACGACGAGTTCGAGCGCTTGATGGGCCAGTTGGCGCCCAATCGTTGTGCCAACGACAACGCGATGCTCTGGCAGCAATCGTTGGGCTGGTGCGCCGCCACGCGGCTGTTGTCTGAAGCGTCGCAGCAGCAGGGTACGGTCTGGTTGCGCGAATACCTGCAACACGAGGTACTATCGCGCCTGACGGAGCGGCAGGTGTCGATACTCTGCGCCCTGGCTCATCTGCCCAAGTTCAATGCTGCGCTGTATGCGCACCTGTGGGACGACGAAAGCGGTACCGCGGCCTTTGAACTGATGCTACGCACCAACGCCTATTTCCATCTGCTGGATGCGGCAGGCCAGTGGTACTGCCTGTTGCCCGCTATCGCCAATGCCCTGCGCGACCAACTCCAGGGCGCTGCGCTCAATCAACTGCGGCTGCGCGCCTGTCATTGGCTGAGCGCCGCAGGGTGCATTGACGACGCCATTGAATTGGCCCTGTGTGCAGGCCAGCCCGATCTTGCCGCCAACCTGATGGACCGCCTGGGCTTTGACTGGCTGTTCGCCCGCCAGCACCTGCGTAAATGGCTGGGTTGGTACGACAGGATGCCGCCGTCGTTGCTGCTCGGCTCACCGCGGCTGATTTTTCAGAGCGTCCGGGCCTTGCTGTTGAGCTGGCGCCTGGATGAAGCACACAGCTGCATCGCTCGTCTGGAGCGCTTCTTGCCGCATCCCGACCCGGCACAGAACCAGCGCCTGATTGCCAATTGGCAGGCATTGCACGGCAGCCTCGAGGGCTTGCGCGGTCATGCGCAGACGGCCCGTGAACATTGTCGGCAGGCGCTGGCGTACCTGGGCAGTCACGACTGGCGATCGGCGATTCTGTGCTACTCGACCCTTGGCCGGGTGGAAATGGCGACCGGCAACAGTCAGGACGGCCGCCAGTTGCTCCAGGACGCGGTAGAAATTGCACGCCGCCATGGCTGTCTGGCCAACGAAGTACTGATCAACACCGACCGAATCCGCCAGGCGATCCTCGCGGATGAACTGGCCCAGGCCGAAATTCTCCTCAATCAGAGTCTGGAGCTGACCCGCGCCGATACCCGGCCGAGCCTTTTGCTGGGGCGTTTGCAATTGCTGCAGGGCGAACTGCACCTGTTGCGCGGCAATGCCAGTGAAGCCGAAAAGGCGCTTCAGTTGGGTATGGGCCTGGCCCGCGAAAGTGCTGACCCGTTCAAGCTGCACGGCTACATAGGCTTGGGTGAAATTGCCGCCAGACGCGGTGACTTTGATCAGGCAAGCCGGGCAATGCATGACGCCGAAAGACACATGCACTGCCAGAACGCCCAAGCCAGCTGCTATCAGATGCTGCTGGACTACCAGCGCCTGCGCGTGCTGGTACACAAGGGCGAGTGGCAGGCGGTTGTGCCGCTTGCCCTGGCGATGCAAGCACAGCTGAATCCGGACTCCGGGCGTATCGCCCCCCTGCACACACCGTCGTTGCCCCTGCGTATACAGCGGGTGCTTGCGGTTGCCGAGCGCGAGCTTGGCCAGGCAGATGAAGCACGCCAGCGTCTAGTGGCAATGATCGAGCAATGCGAGCGGTTCAAGTTTAATGCGCTGGCCAGAGAGGCGCGCTCACAGCTTGCATCGCTCCAAGCCCACGACCAAAGCAATGCGCCATTGGCCGATCCACCGGTCGCCAAGCCCTCACGTTTTGAATTGTCCGGCCGCGAACTGGCGGTGCTGAAGCTGTTGGCCAGCGGCCTTACCAATCAGGAAATCGGCGATAGCCTGTTTATCTCCCTCAACACCGTCAAGGCCCACACCAAGAACATCAACGCCAAGCTTGGGGTCAAGCGCCGTGCGCTGGCGGTGATGCGCGCCCAGGAAATGGGCCTGCTGGAGCGGGGCGACGCGCCGGTGATCGACCCTGCGCATCGCCTGACCCAGGGATGATCAGTCGAGCAGACCTTTGGCGCGGGCAATGGCCACAGCCTCGGTGCGCCCTTGCGCCCCGAGCTTGGCGTTGATGTTGCGCAAGTGTGATTTTACCGTGAACTCGGAAAGGAACATCTTCTGCGCAATCGCCCGGTTGCGCAGCCCGGCCGCCAATAGCTGAATCACCTGTATTTCGCGAGTCGTCAGCGATTCACGTGTGTCGCTGTCGCCCGGCGAGGCTGAAGAGGAATCGCCCAGGTTGCCCGCGCGTTGCAATAAGGTAGTTAGAAAGCGCGTCTCGATGCCCAGGCTGCTGGCCCGTGCCTGGTACGACACAGCCCAGCGCTGAAGCAGCTCGGCCAACCGAGATCCCTCATCAAGGAAGGTGCGCAGGAAGCCTTCGTGGCTGGCGAAGCGCAGCGCTTTGGTCAGATGGGCAAAGCCTTCTTCCGGCTGCCCGGCGCCGTCCAGCGCCATGGCCAGCAACAGGCGCAATTTAAGCTTGCGGCGATACTGCTGACGGTGGTTGGCCTGAACGATGGCATCCTGCAGTTGCGCGGCGGCATCCACACAGCCGCCCTGGGCAATTTGCAGGCGCAGGCGAGCGATGGATGGAAGATCGACATCGCTGCCGTGAAAGATCAGCCCCGGCCGCTCCCAGCTACTGATCAGGTTGGCCGAGCGCAGCGCTTGGGCGGCCACGTCCAGTCGGTTCTCCAGGGTGGCGATACGGGCGCGCTCCAGCCAGGTGGAACACACCACGCGGTCGGAGCCGGATTGGCGGCCGATCTGTTCCAGTTCGGCAAGGTAGCGCAGCCAGGTGTCGCGTTCGCCTTTCAAATAGGCGATTCTCGCCAATAGCACGTGACTGGAAATCAGCGAGTCCGGCGGGCTGCCGTCCTTGGCGTGAGGCAAGGCCTCGGCAAGGTTATGTTCGGCCTCTTCCAAGGCATCGGACTCGTACAACGCCAGCGACAAGGTGATATTCAGTGAGGTTTTGCCACCGAATGCACTGCTGCGATTGTCCACCCACTGACGTTGGGCCGCAGCCTGCAGTCGCGCCAGGGCATTGCCCAGGCGACCTTGGGTCAGATCCAGAACGCCTTCGATGCAATCGGTGACCGTGGTCAGGTAGGTGACGCGGTCCGGCGAGCTGCGTTTGAAGGCCCGGGAAAACAGGCGGCGTGCTTCTTCATGGCGCCCGGTAACCAGCATGCTGAATGCCAGCGAATTGGTCACTACGCCGTACTGAAACACTTCATCGAGGGGTATCTGGTCAATGTGCTCAAGACCGGCGACATAGCATGCGTCCACCTGATCGGTAATGGCCAGGACCATGCAGCGAATGGTTCTGGCCTCCAGCTTGAACAGCTTGTGGGTGTCTTCGTCGGCGCGGGCTTCAAGCTGTTCGACAATTTTCAATGCGTCGCGGTAGCGGCGGTGCAATGCCAGGGCCCAGGCATAGGCAACGTTGAGGTTGGGATGCAGTTCCAGGTAAGTCGCCGGAATTCGGTCAAGCCAACTGAGCAGCAGGCGTGAGCGTGCTTCGGCCATCAATTGTCCGGCATAGATCGCCAGGCGGCTGGCAGCTTCAGCGGTAGCCCCGGCCTGCAGCAAGTGCTCGATGCCCGGAATCGGTCGCTCAGCCTCGAAATACCACTGTGCAGCGGCGTGGTGAAGGGTGACCGCATGTCCGGGGAATTGCCGGTTCAGCGCATCCTTCAGATAGCTGGCGAACAGGCTGTGATAGCGAAAACACTGATGATCGTTGTCCAGCGGGAAAATGAACAGATTGCTGCGCTCAAGATGCTCGATCATTGCCTGGCTGTCGTTGCGTCCGCTGACGGCATCGCACAGGGGGGCGTTGAGCTGGTCGAGTATGCTGGTTTGCATCAAAAACAAGCGGCAGTCTTCGCTTTGCCTGGCGAGAATGTCTTCGGCCAGGTACTGCGCCAGCTCCAGGTTGGAGCCGGAGAAAGAAGCGACGAAAGCGGCGGGGTCGGTGCGTCCTTGCAACGACAGGCTGGCGAGGTAAATGGCGGTGATCCAGCCTTCGGTACAGCGAAACAGCGTAGCTATTTCATTGTCGCGCAGCGTCAATTGGCGCTTGTCGCGGATAAAGCGCGTAGCTTCTTCCAGGGAAAAACGCAGCGCGGCGGGATTGATCTCCACCAGTTGACCGCGGGCGCGGATGCGCCCAAGGCCGATGTCGGGTGTAGTTCTGGAGGCAATCACCAGCACCCCGCAGGGAGGCAGGGCGTCCATCAAGCGTTGAATGAAATCCAGGACCGAAGGGTTTTCAATCGCTTCGAATTCGTCGAGCACGATGGAAAACGGCTTTACAAAACTGCTGACGCGCTCCAGTAGCTCCTGCAGTTGCTCGGCGGCGCTGAAGCAGGCGGGCGTATCAACCTCGAGTGCGTCACCCTTGCTCAGCTCGCGAATGCCGGTGAGCAAATGATTGATCAGGCGTTGAATGTCGTTATCGGCTTTGTCCAGGTTCAGCCATTGCACGCTGCGCCCGCCAGCCAGGCAGCGTTCGCGGTACTGCAGGAGCAGGGTGGTCTTGCCGAAGCCGGCAGCAGCGCGCACCAGTATCAACCGTGCATTGGCGACACTGTCCATGGTGTCCAGCAAGTGGGCACGAACAAGATGGCTCGGCGCGGCAATCGGGGCTGAAAGCTTGCCTTGCAGGACCTTTGCGGGAGTAGTGTGGCCAAGGTCCGTGGCGGCTGAGTCGTGGTGCTCCAGAACATCGGGCATAGAGGGTCTCCAGCAAGCGGGCTAGAGGGGTGGCGCCCATAGACGCCGCCATGGTTCCGCTTTTATTGTTATTTGAGGTGAGTATCTTGCCACGTCAAATGTGGCAGGTATGCCGTTCTTTCGAACTAGTTCACGCCTCCAGATGGCATAAAGCCCATCCCTGCCAGACTTAATCAATCAACCGCTGAGTCAAAGGGACTAGTCACCGTTTCACCTGTTCGAACGATTGTGCTCGTTGGTCGCCGGCTTAGGCTGGGCGCTGTATGTACCAATGGCTTGCCGTTCACGGCAATGCGACTTTCGAACAATAACAAGGGTGACGGTATGGAACAGGCTTACGATTTCATCGTGGTCGGGGGAGGGTCGGCGGGTTGCGCAGTAGCCGGGCGGCTGGCTGATGCCAAGTGTGGTGAGGTGGCCCTGCTGGAAGCGGGCGGCCACGATCATCGTCCATTGGTGACGACGCCGGTCGGCATCGCGCTGGTGATCCCGCGGGCCGGTGAATTCAATTACGCCTATAACAGCTTGCCGCAGCCGACCATGGCTGGCCGCGCAGGTTACCAGCCGCGGGGACGGGGCCTGGGCGGCAGTTCCTCGATCAACGGCATGGTGTACATCCGTGGCCGTGCCTCTGACTATGACCACTGGGAAAGCATGGGCGCTGAAGGCTGGGGCTGGAAGGATGTGTTGCCTTACTTCAAGCGTTCCGAGTGCAACGAGCGGGTCGCCGGTCGCGATGACGATCCGCTGCACGGTGGCACGGGCCCGCTGCATGTGACCGATCCTCGCTCACCCTGCGCCATGGCCCGGCATTTTCTGGAAGCGGCAAGCAGCGCCGGGCATGCCTATAACCACGACTTCAATGGCCCTGTCCAGGAAGGTGTTGGCTACTTCCAGGTTACTCAGCGCAACGGCGAGCGCTGGAACGCGGCGCGTGCCTATCTGCACCAGGGCAAGACCGGCGAAGGTCAACTCAACGGCGGCCGCGCCAATTTGCACGTGCAGGTAAACACGCAAGTGCTGCGGGTGCTGTTCGAAGGGCTGCGGGCGGTGGGCGTGGTAGTGCTCAAGGATGGTCGCGAGCAGGTCCTGCGTGCGCGCAAGGAAGTCATTCTCAGCGCGGGCAGCCTGATCTCGCAACTGCTGATGGTGTCAGGGGTGGGCCCGGCCGAGCATTTGCGCGAGAACGGAATCGAGGTGCTGGTCGATGCGCCGCAGGTGGGCAAGAACCTGCAGGAACACGTCGATGTGATTTTGCACAAGCGTCTGTTTCGCACCGAGCTGTTCGGGGTGTCGGTGCGCGGAGCGTTCCGCTATCTCTGGGAGCTGGTCAAGTACCGAGGTCGTCGCGAAGGGGTCTTCACCCGTAGCTTTACCGAGGCGGGAGGCTTCCTTAAGACCGACCCCGCGCTGGCCGAGCCGGATGTGCAACTGCACTTTGTGATGTCCGCCGGTGACAATCATGGGCGCAAGTTCCGCTACGGCCACGGCTATTCGTGCCATGTCTGCGTTCTGCATCCGCATAGCCGTGGCGAGGTGCGTCTGGCATCCGCCGACATGCGTGATGCCCCTGTAATTGAACTCAACATGCTCGCCGATGACCGCGATATGGCGGTGATGCTCAAGGGCGTGCATCAGGTCCAGGACATTCTTGAGCAGCCTGCGCTGGCGCGCTTTGGCGGCAAGGCGTTGCACTTTGGCGGGCTTAAGTTCGACGGCAGCGATGACCAGCAGATCGAGAAAGTCATCCGCGAGCGCGCCGATGGCGTGTATCACCCGGTGGGGACCTGCCGAATGGGCAGCGATGTAGCCTCGGTAGTCGATCCGCAACTGCGGGTGCGTGGGGTTCAAGGCCTACGCGTTGTCGATGCTTCAGTAATGCCGCGGGTGGTCGCCGGCAACACCAATGCCCCGTGCATGATGATCGGCGAGAAGGCCGCGGACCTGATCATTGCCGACTGTCGTGCGCCGGTGGTTGCGGGCGACACGTCCCAACCAGCACTCGCCTAGCCCTGCAGCAGATGCCGCAAACCGCCAGGGTTTGCGGTATCTGCGTGCCTGGGGGATGGCCCTAGTTCATTCGAACCAGCGGAAAACCACCGTCAGGTTCATCCCTTTGATCGACGCTGAGCGGTCGCACTCTCCTTAGTATCAAACCCACAAGAACAACAGCATCAGGAGCTTGACCATGTACCTGACCCAAGGCTTGCAGCGCATGCTGCAACAGGAGCCGAACCACCTTGCCACGATCTACCGTGGCCGCCGCCAGACCTATCGCGAGCTCGGCCAGCGGGTTAGTCGGCTGGCTGGCGCGTTGCGTTCGCTGGGGATGAACAGCGGTGATCGGGTGGGAATGCTTGCGCTCAACTCCGACCGCTACCTGGAGTACATGCTGGCCACCTGGTGGGGCGGTGGTGTGCTCAATCCGGTCAACATTCGCTGGAGTGTCCCGGAGATCGTGTTCTCCCTGGACGACTGTGATACCGGCATCCTGATTGTCGACGATCACTTCTTGCCAATGGTCGAGCAGATCCGCGCCACCGCCCGCCGTGCGCCAATCGTCATCCATGCCGGCGACGGCCTGGCACCGGAAGGCATGTATGCCTACGAGCAGTTGATCGCTGAATCCGCGCCGATTGCCGATGCCGGGCGCGGCGGCGACGATCTGGCCTCGATCATGTACACCGGCGGCACCACCGGTTTGCCCAAGGGTGTCATGCAATCGCACATGAACCTGTGGTCTTCGGCTATTGCCCGTGCCGCGCAGTTTCCAGCCCTGGACAATTGCCGCGGCCTGCACGCTGCACCGCTGTTTCATACCGCAGCAATGGCCCGTGCCGTGGGCATGTTCGTGGTCGGCGGCACCCATGTACTGATTCCTGCTTTCGACGCTCTCGAAATACTGCAGACCATCGAGCGCGAGCAGGTCAACGAGATGCTCCTGGTGCCGACCATGCTGCAGGCCATGGTCATGCATCCTGACTTCGCCAACTACGACCTGAGTTCGTTCAAACGCCTGGCGTATGGCGCATCGCCCATTTCGCCAACGCTGCTGGAAAAAGCCATGGTGGCGCTGCCGGGTATCGAGTTCATGCACGCCTACGGGCTGACCGAGGCCGCGCCGGTGGTTTCGGTAAGTCCTCACTCAAGTCACGGCCCTGAAGGCATTGCCAGCGGTCGCGTGCGCAGCGTTGGCCGCGGTGGCTACGGTGGCTACGGTGGCATGGTGCGGGTCGTCGATGAGAATGGCGATGAAGTGCCGCGTGGCACCGTGGGTGAAATCGTTGCCTGCGGCCCGAACATCATGCAGGGCTACTGGAACCGTCCGGAAGAAACCGCCAAGGCCCTGAAAAACGGCTGGCTGCACACCGGTGACGGCGCCTACATGGACGAGGACGGTTATTTGTTCATCGTCGACCGCCTCAAGGACATGATCGTCACCGGTGGCGAAAACGTGTTCTCCGCCGAAGTCGAAAACGTCATCGCCCGCCATCCCGACGTCGCCATGTGCGCGGTGATCGGCATTCCGCACGAGCGTTGGGGCGAAGCGGTGCACGCGGTGGTGGTACGCACCCCCGGCAGCGAACTGACCGAAGCGCAATTGCGTGAACACTGCGCCAGTCACATCGCCGGGTTCAAGTGCCCGAAATCGGTGGACTTCACCGCCGCTTTGCCGCTGTCGGCCGCCGGCAAGATTCTCAAGCGCGACCTGCGCGAACCCTACTGGAAAGACCAGGCCCGAGCGGTCAACTGATCCCGGCCAACCTTTGACCCTGATGGAGTAAAACATGAGCAATAAAGTTGTGGTTGCCGGCGTCGGCATGATCCCGTTCACCAAACCGGGCCAAAGCGACACGTATCCGGTCATGGGGGCCAATGCGGCAAAGAAGGCACTGGCCGATGCCGGTATCGACTACGCCCTGGTGCAGCAAGCCTACGTCGGTTACGTGTTCGGTGATTCGACCTCGGGCCAGGCGGCCATCTATGGCGTTGGGCTGACGGGTATTCCGGTCATCAACGTCAACAACAACTGCGCCACCGGCTCTACAGCCCTGTTCCTGGCACGCCAGGCGATAGAAAGCGGCGCGGTCGAGTGTGCTATCGCCCTGGGCTTCGAGCAGATGGTGCCGGGCGCGCTGAAAGGAGCTTGGACCGATCGTCCAGGTCCGATGGAACGTTTCGCCAATGTCATGACTGAGATCCAGGGTTTTGAACCCGAGGCGCCGCGTGCCGCACAGTTCTTCGGTGGCGCCGGGCGTGCCTACATGCGTGAGTACGGCATCAGCGCGGAAATTTTCGGACGCATCTCGGTGAAGGCGCGTAACCACGCCGCCAACAACCCGTTCGCGGTGTTCCGCAACCCGGTCAGCCTGGAGGAAATCATGGCCTCGCCGACAGTGTTCGAGCCGATGACGCGCCTGCAGTGCTGCCCACCGACCTGCGGTGCTGCTGCCGCGATCCTCTGCTCCGAAGCCTTCGCCAGGAAACACGGTCTGGACACCCGCGAGGTGATTGCCGCGCAGGCCATTACCACCGACCGCAACAGCAGCTTCGATGAAGCCGACATGCGCAAGGTAGTGGGTTACGACATGACCCGCAGCGCCGCGCTGAGCGTATACGAGCAGGCGGGCGTGGCACCGACCGACATCAACGTGGTCGAGCTGCATGACTGCTTCACCGCCAACGAGCTGATCACCTACGAAGGCCTGGGCCTGACCCCGGAAGGCAGCGCCGAGAAGTTCATTCTCGAGGGTGACAACACCTACGGCGGGCGTGTGGTCACCAACCCGTCCGGTGGCCTGCTCTCCAAAGGCCACCCGCTGGGCGCCACCGGCCTTGCGCAATGCGCCGAGCTCACCTGGCAACTGCGCGGCGCCGCCCAAGCGCGTCAGGTAGAGGGTGCGCGTCTGGCCCTGCAACACAACCTGGGCCTGGGTGGCGCCTGCGTCGTCACCCTCTACCAGCGTCAATGACCCGCGCCCCGAACCGGAGATGCCTGCATGATCGATAAAAGCCATATCGGCGCCGTGGTCTCGAGCCACAGCGTAAACGTTGAAGCCGGTCGCCTGCGCTTCTTCGCCAAGGCCACCGGCCAGCGCGATGCGCGTTACACCGACCCGGCAACGGCGCAAGACGCCGGTTACCCGAACCTGCCGGTACCGCCGACCTTCCTGTTCTGCCTGGACATGGAGGCGCCGAACCCGCGCGCCACCATGGACCTGCTGAACATCGACATCGGCAAAGTGCTGCACGGCGAACAGAGCTTCAAGTACCACCAGATGGCATATGCCGGCGATTACCTGAACTTCGAGTCGCGGATCGTCGACATCTACGACAAAAAAGGCGGCGCCCTGGAGTTTGTCGTGCGTGAAACCCGCGTAACCCGCCAGAGCGGTGAACTGGTCGCAGAACTGCGTAACAGCCTGGTGGTGCGCAATGGATAAGGAGCAACGAATGCAGCCAGTCAACTTTGTCGACGTGCAGGCCGGTAGCGAGTTGCCGTCGTTCACCAGCGAGCCGATCAGCCGTCTGGCCCTGGCCTTGTACTGCGGTGCGTCGGGCGACCACAACCCGATTCACGTCGACCTCGACTTTGCCCGCAAGGCCGGCATGCCCGATGTGTTTGCCCACGGCATGTTGTCGATGGCCTACCTCGGTCGCCTGTTGACCGCCTGGGTGCCGCAGCAATCGATTCAGCAGTTTTCGGTGCGTTTTGTCGCCATTACTCAGCTGGGTGATGCCGTGACCTGCTCGGGCACCGTGGTGGAGAAGGACGAGGCGACGGGCACCGTCCGCCTTGAAGTCACCACCCGCAATCAGGCAGGCGAAATCAAATTGTCCGGCGAAGCCATCGTGGCCCTGGGCGCTTGAACAACAAGGAGAAAAACATGAGCAACAAACTTCAAGACCAAGTGGCAATCGTATCGGGTTCTGGTCGTGGCATCGGCCGCGAGATCGCCCTGAAGCTGGCGGCGGACGGTGCTGCCATCGTCGTCAACGACCTTGACGCGGCACCTGCCGAAGAAGTGGTGGCAGAAATCATCGCCGCGGGTGGCAAGGCAGTGGCCTGCGTTGGCAGCGTGACCGACAAGGACTTTGGCGACCGCTTCGTCAAAACTGCACTGGAATCCTTCGGCCGCCTGGACATCATCGTCAACAATGCCGGTTACACCTGGGACAACGTCATCCAGAAAATGACCGATGAACAGTGGGACGCGATCATGGATGTGCACGTCAGCGCACCGTTTCGCATCCTGCGTGCTGCCAGTGACTATTTCCGTGAAAGCGCCAAGCAGGAAGCCGAAGCGGGCCAGGAAGTGTTCCGCAAAGTGGTCAACATCTCCTCGGTGTCGGGTGTGATGGGCAACGCCGGCCAGGCCAACTATTCCGCGGCCAAATCTGCCATCAACGGCCTGACCAAGGCCCTGGCCAAGGAATGGGGCCGCTACAAGGTCTGCGTCAACAGCGTCGCCTTCGGCCTGATCAAGACCCGCCTGACCGAAGCCACCGCGGGTGAAAACAACACCTCCACCCTGGATATCGATGGCAAGCAGATCAAGGTCGGGGTCAACCCGCAACTGATGAAGAATATCGAGTCGATGATTCCGATGGGCCGTGCCGGTACGCCGCAGGAAGCTGCGGGCTCGGTGTACCTGTTCTGCATTCCGGAATCCAACTATGTGTCTGGCCAAGTACTGGTCGTGGGCGGCGGGCGTCCATAAGTGACCTGCGAGCTGCCATGCATCGGCGTGGTAGCTCACTCCCTTCCTGTTGCTTGACCGTCTTGCCGAGGAGCTTTCATGAGTGCCCAAACCTCTCCCTGGATCACTGATGACCTGGTGATCTTCCAGGATTCGATCCGTCGATTTATAGCCAATGAGCTGACCCCGCACGAAGAACGCTGGGCCAAGCAGCAGCACGTCGATCGTGAAACCTGGCTCAAGGCCGGTGAGTTCGGCATGCTGTTGCCGAGCATCCCGGAAGAATATGGTGGCGGCGGTGGCACCTTCGCCCATGACGCTATTGTCACCCTGGAACAAAGCCGCGCAATCAGCACCAGCCTTGGCACCAACGTACACAGCGGTATTGTCGCGCACTACCTGCTGCGCTATGCCAGCGAAGAGCAAAAGCTCAACTGGCTGCCGAAAATGGCCCGCGGCGAAATGGTTGCAGCCATCGCCATGTCCGAGCCGGGTGCAGGCTCCGACCTCAAGAGCATCAAATGCCGCGCCGTGCGTGATGGCGACAGCTATGTCATCAACGGCTCCAAGACGTTTATCACCAACGGCTACCACGCCGACCTGATTCTGGTGGTGACCAAGACCGACCCAGAAAAAGGCGCCAAGGGTGTTTCGATCATCGTCGTCGAAACCAAGGACCTCAAGGGCTTTCGCCGTGGCCGGATCCTGGAAAAAATTGGCCAGAAAGGCCAGGACACCACCGAGCTGTTCTTCGATGACGTCCGCGTGCCATGCGCCAACCTGTTGGGCACGGAGGAGGGCAAGGGCTTTATCCAGCTTATGCAGCAACTGCCGCAGGAACGCATGATCATCGCCTTGGGCGCGATCAGCACCATGGAGCGCGCCGTTGAAGAAACCTCTGAATACGTGCGCCAGCGCAAAGTTTTCGGTCAATCGCTGCTGGACCTGCAGAACACCCGTTTCAAGCTGGCCGAGTGCAAGACCATCGCCACCGTTGCGCGCAGCTTTGTCGACGACTGCATGGCCAAGGTGCTCAAGGGCGAGCTCGACCCTGAAACCGCTGCCATGGCCAAGTGGTGGTGCACCCAGCAGAACTGCAACGTGATTGATGAGTGCCTGCAACTGCACGGTGGCTACGGCTATATGACCGAGTACCCGATCGCTCGCCTGTACGTCAACGCACGCGTTGGCAAGATCTTTGGCGGTTCCAACGAAATCATGAAAGAGCTGGTCGCTCGCACCTTGTAGGTGCGCGCGTGGCGAGGGTGCAGGCATGAGCACAACCATTGAAGTGGGCGTTGACCGCGGTTTGGCAACGCTGGTGTTGACCCGTCCTGAGCGCAAGAACGCGCTGACGGCGCAGATGTTCGCCGAGATGCTCGAGGCGCTAGCGAGTTTGCGCCGCGACAGCGCGGTCAAGGCGTTGCTGTTGACCGGTGCCGGCAGCGATTTCTGCTCTGGCGGCGACCTGGGCAGCATGCAAGGCGGGGTCGAGGCGGACGCAGTACGCACGCGTATGGTCGAAAACAATCGTTTGCTCAGCGCCCTGGCCGACTTTGACCGCCCGGTTATCGCCGCTGTCGATGGCGTCGCCTTCGGCGCCGGTTTCAGCCTGGCGCTGGCCGCAGATTTTGTCATCGCTTCGCAGCGGGCGCGGTTTTGCATGGCCTTTGCCCGCGTCGGGTTGGCGCCAGACCTTGGTGCTTCCTATTTTCTGCCGCGCATTGTCGGGCTGCAGAAAGCCAAGCAACTGATCTATTCGGCGGCCGAAATCAGCGCCGAGCAGGCCTTGGCGCTGGGTATTGCGCTGGAAATGCAGCCTGCCGAACGGTTGCTCAGCCGCGCCGAAGAACTGGCGCGGGGCATGGCGAACATGTCGGGCTGTGCCTTTGGCATGACCAAACGCCTGCTGGCCCGTTCGTTCGAAACCGATCTTGCCACCCAACTGGACGCTGAAGCCAGCAGCCAGGCGGTGGCCATGAGCTCCAGCTACCTGCAGCAAGCCACAGCGCGCTTTGCCAGCAAACAGCCGCCGTTGTACCAGTGGCCGCTGGCACAGCCCAGCAGCGAATAAACGACTGTCATCACCACAGGAGGTGTGCCATGAGCAGCATTGAGAACACGAGTCCGCTTGCCATTCGTTCGATCCTCGACAAACAGCGCGCCAGCCTGCTGGAACGCGAGCCACTGAGCGCTGCCCAGCGTATCGAGCTGATCGACCGCGCCATCGGCCTGCTGGTGGATTATCAGGAAGACATCGTCGAGGCGGTGTATGCCGATTTTGGCCAGCGCAGTAAAGACTTCAGCCGCGTTACCGAAGTGCTTTCCCCGCTGATGACCCTCAAACAGACCAAGGCCCAACTCAGTGAGTGGATGAAGCCCGAAGCTCGCCACACCGAGCGTGGCGAGGCGTGGGTGCAGTTCCAGCCGCTGGGCGTGATCGGCATCCTCAGCCCATGGAACTTCCCGATCAACCTGGCCTTTGGGGGGCTGGCCGGCGCTTTGGCGGCGGGCAACCGGGTAATGATCAAACCCTCCGAGTTTACCCCGCATACCTCGGCACTGATGGCGCGGATGATTGCTTCGGTCTTCAGTGAAAGTGAAGTGGCAGTGATTACCGGCGGGCCAGAAGTCGGTCAGGCATTCTGCGCCCAGCCATTCGACCACCTGCTGTTTACCGGCGCGACCAGTATCGGCAAGCATGTGATGCGCGCCGCAGCGGAAAACCTGGTGCCGGTTACCTTGGAGCTGGGTGGTAAATCGCCGACGATCATCTCGCGTTCGGCAGACTTCGATGCCGCCGTGACCAAGATCATCACCGGCAAGCTGCATAACGCCGGGCAAATCTGCCTGGCGCCGGACTATGTGTTCGTGCCAGAGGAGTCGCTGCAGGACTTTATCGCTGCGGCAAAAAAAGTCGTGGCGACCTTTTTCCCGCGGTTGCTGGATAACCCCGACTACACCTCGGTGATCAACGCCCGGCATTTCCAGCGTTTGCAGGGCTACCCGCGCCAAAGCAGCCGGGCTTACGGTGATCCACAAGTGCGTGGCGGTGCGCCATGCCCTGACCGTGCAGCGCCTGGGCGTCGATGCGGTGTCCATCGATGGTTTCGAGTGTGCCGGGCACCCTGGCGAAGATGATATTCCGGGGCTGGTGCTGATCCCGCTGGCGGTCCGTCAACTGAGCGTGCCGGTGATTGCTTCGGGTGGGATTGCCGATGGTGTCGGCATGGCCGCGGCACTGACCTTGGGCGCGGAAGGGGTGAACATGGGAACGCGTTTTTGCGCTACCCGTGAAGCGCCGATCCATGACCACATCAAGCAGGCCTTGGTGGCGGCCAGTGAGCGCGATACGCGTCTGATTTTCCGCACCTTGCACAATACCGCTCGGGTGTTGCGTAACCCGATTTCCGAGGAGGTGGTGAGCATCGAGAAACGTGGCAACGCGCAGTTCGAGGACATCCGCCACCTGGTGGCCGGTGCCCGTGGGCGTGCGGCGCTGGAATCCGGGCAGCACGAGGACGGGATCATCACCGCCGGCCAATGCGTTGGCTTGATCGACGATGTACCGACCTGCGCCGAGCTGATCGAGCGCATGGTTCGCGAGTGTCGCGACAGTCTGCACCGTGCCCGGAACTTGATGGGTTGAGCCTGTAGGAGGAGCGAACATGCATACCCCAGCACTTTATCCCGGTCATGCCCCCGTGCCGGGCACTGATGTACCCGAAGGCTTCGAGCCCATGCAGGGCAGCGGTTTTGTTCCTTCGATCGGAGCCATTTATGTCAATCGCCAGCGCCGCAGCATGGGCGCCCGGATTGCCCAAAGTCATTTGAATCCATTGGGTTTTGCTCATGGCGGAATGCTCGCGACCTTGATCGATACGTCGTTTGGCATGGCGATCAAGTTGACGACGCAAACCGAAGTGCCGCCGGTAACGGTCTGCCTGAACATCGAGTACCTCAGCCCGGCATACCCCGGGTCATGGGTCGAGTCCACGGTCGAGATCCAGAAGATCGGTGCACGTCTTGCCAATGCCAGCTGTGTCCTCAAGGACGGCGAGCGCCTAATTGCCAAGGGCAACGCGATTTTCGTCGCGACCGCAAGCGTACCGTCCAGCAAACCTGACAAACAATAATTGATTCACCTCGTTCGGAGCACCTCATGAGTGAAGTCTTAGCCACGGCTGCGGCCATGCTTGGCCCGCAGGAGCAGTACCTCGAATTTCTTGCCCAGGGCCGTTTCATGCTGCAGCGCAGCCTGTCCAGCGGCCGCTATGTGTTCTATCCGCGGGTGCTGATTCCAGGCACCGGTGAAACCGACCTGGTATGGGAGCAAGCCAAGGGTACCGGCACGATCTACGCCATCACCGTCAATCGTGCACGCAACGGCAGCCACAGCGTGGCACTGATCGATCTTGACGAAGGTCCGCGGATGATGTCGCGCATTGAAGGGCGTGAGACGGCACCGATCGGCAGCCGAGTGAAGGCACGGATCATCGAGGAGGAGGGCGTCGCTATGGTGGTCTTTGATGTGATTGAGGAGGTCGCGGCATGAACCAGGCTATTCGCGGCAAGACCGCCATTGTCGGTATCGGTACCGCTGGTGTTGGCGAAGCCAAGGGCTTCAGTGCCATGGAACTGCTTGGCCAGGCGTCGCTGCAGGCCATCGCCGATGCCGGCCTGCAGTTGCAGGATATCGACGGTATTTTTGCCGCCACCAGCTCCCATGCGTTTCCGACGCTATCGGTGGCCGAATACCTGGGGATCAAACCGTCCTATGTGGATGGCACCAATATCGGTGGTTCCAGCTTCGAGATGCATCTGCTGCAAGCGACCCTGGCGCTGGAAGCCGGCCTGTGCAACGCCGCGTTGGTCTGCTACGGCTCCAACCAGCGTACTGCCGGTGGTCGCCTGGTTTCGATGAGCGAACCGCAATGGCACGAGGCGTTCTACAAGCCGCGCCATCCCATCACCTCATACAGCCTGGCGGCCAGCCGCCATATGCATCAGTACGGCACTACCCGAGAGATGCTTGGCGAAGTCGCGGTGTCGGCACGCCAGTGGGCCAACCTTAATCCCGAAGCCTTCGCCCGTGGGCCGTTGAGCCTGGATGATGTCATGGCCAGCCGCATGGTCAGCGATCCGTTGTCGTCCGCCGACTGCTGCCTGGTTACCGATGGCGGCGCCGCCTGTGTGCTGGTGCGTGCTGATCGCGCCCGAGACTTGCAGCGCAAGCCGGCCTACTTTCTCGGCGCCGCCGGCGCGCAGTGGCACCGTTCGGTCGTGGCAATGCCCGACCTCACCGTAACGGCAGCCTCCGAGAGCGGGCCACGCGCGATGGAAATGGCCGGTGTGAGTCACGCCGATATCGATCTGGTGATGCTCTACGATGCGTTCACTATCAACACCATCCTGTTTCTTGAAGACCTCGGCTTTTGCCCGAAAGGTGAGGGCGGGCGCTTCGTTCAGGGTGGGCATATCGCGCCAGGCGGCGGTCTGGCGGTAAACACCAACGGTGGCGGCCTTTCCTGCGTTCACCCCGGCATGTACGGCCTGTTCCTGATCATCGAGGCGGTGCGTCAGATCCGTGGCGAGGCAGGGGCGCGGCAACTGAAAAAAGCCGACATCGCTTTGCTGCATGGCAACGGTGGCACGTTGTCGAGCCAGGTAACCGCGTTCCTGGGTAGCGAAAACGCGCTCTGAGTGCGTACCCGGGAAAGGAAGTACGGGCGCAAATTGGTCCGAACGATCTAGAGCCTCGACAGGTGAGTCATTCAATACTCACCGCAGGTTCGCATAACAACAAGAAACCACGCGCAGACGGCCCTCGACGCCGAGGGTCTGACTGTGCGTCTCGACTGCTCGAGGAGTCTCGATGGACATCCACTTCACACCCGATGA
The DNA here is from genome assembly GCF_016881005.1 of Pseudomonas arcuscaelestis. Lineage (GTDB taxonomy): Bacteria > Pseudomonadota > Gammaproteobacteria > Pseudomonadales > Pseudomonadaceae > Aquipseudomonas > Aquipseudomonas arcuscaelestis. Next base: position 419,237 of record NZ_JACOPV010000003.1, read on the forward strand.
ACTTGCCTTCCGTGAGGAGGTAAGAAGCTTTCTGCGTGAAAAACTGCCGGCGAGCCTGGCAGCCAAGGTCAAGCTTGGCAAACGTCAGTCCAAGGCCGATATCTGCGGCTGGATGAACACCCTCAACGCGCGTGGCTGGTACGCCAACGGTTGGCCGGTAGAGCTGGGCGGTACGGGCTGGAGTGTGATCCAGAAGCACATCTTCGATGAAGAATGCGCCCGGGTCGGTGCACCGCGGGTGCTGCCGTTCGGTGTGGTCATGGTCGGGCCGGTGATCATCAAGTTTGGCACCCCGGAGCAGAAGGCTCACTTTCTGCCACGCATCCTCGATGGCACCGACTGGTGGGCGCAGGGCTATTCGGAATCGGCCGATGAACTGGGATCCCTGGCGGTGGCCAAGCTGCTCAAGGCTGTGGCCGACAAAGAACAACCACAACTGGTGATCCTGGGCAAGCAAGCCATCGACAGTGACAACAACCAGACCGGCCAGATGCTCGCTGCGCTGAGCGGTTATGCCCAAGGCACGTTCGCCTCCAAGGTCGAAGTCGCTGGCGACAAGATCAATGTCACCCGTGAAGTCGACGGCGGCCTGCAGACGGTAGCGTTGAACCTGCCTGCAATCGTCACCACCGACCTGCGCCTGAACGAGCCGCGCTATGCGTCGCTGCCAAACATCATGAAGGCCAAGAAGAAGCCGCTGGAGACTGTCACCCCACAAGCGCTAGGTGTGAGCACGGCATCGACAGTCAGCACCTTGAACGTAGAAGCACCGGCTACCCGCAGTGCCGGGATCAAGGTCAAGTCGGTGGCGGAACTGGTTGAGAAACTGAAGAACGAGGCGAAGGTAATCTGATGACAATCCTGGTTATTGCAGAACACAGCCACGCTGAACTTGCCGCCGCCACCTTGAACACGGTCACGGCCGCACAGCAAATCGGTGCTGAGGTGCATGTGTTGGTGGCCGGTGCCGATATCGACGGCGCTGTTAGTGCCGCGCAGGCCATCGACGGTGTCAGTACCGTGCTGGTGGCCAACGATGCAGCGTATGCGCATCAGTTGGCGGAAAACCTGGCGCCGCTGATCGCTGAGTTGGCCGCGGGCTACAGTCATGTGCTGGCACCGGCCACCTCCAATGGCAAGAACCTTCTGCCACGGGTAGCGGCGCTGCTCGATGTCGATCAGATCTCCGAGATTACCGCGGTGGTCTCGGCTGACACCTTCAAGCGGCCGATCTACGCGGGCAACGCCATTGCCACGGTACAGTCGAGTGCGCCGATCAAGGTCATCACGGTGCGCGGTACCGCGTTTGCCAGTGCGGGGTGCTCAGCTGCTGGGCAAGCCCGCGTGCAGCCAGTGGCCAGTGTGCCTTGCGGGCAGGTCTCCTGCTTTGTTGCCGAGGCGTTGGCCAGCTCTGATCGGCCGGAGCTGACCGCAGCGAAGATCGTCGTGTCGGGCGGTCGCGGCATGCAGAACGGTGACAACTTCAAGCACCTGTACAGCCTGGCCGACAAGCTTGGCGCAGGGGTGGGCGCTTCGCGTGCGGCGGTTGACGCCGGTTTTGTCGCCAACGACATGCAGGTCGGGCAGACCGGCAAAATCGTTGCGCCACAGTTGTACATTGCCGTCGGCATTTCGGGTGCGATTCAGCACCTGGCAGGGATGAAAGACTCCAAGGTGATCGTGGCGATCAACAAGGACGAAGAAGCACCGATCTTCCAGGTTGCCGATTACGGCCTGGTGGCTGACCTGTTCGAGGCGGTGCCTGAGCTGCAAGCCTCTCTCTAATCGACCTTCCTGTCCCTGGCCGCTGGCGTCTGCAACGTCGGCGGCCTGCGCAACTGTCAGCCAAGGAGTGCTCCATGAATGACGCCGTCGTACTGCCGGCTGCGGCCGAGCAGGATGAGCAGCAAACCCGCGCGGTTTACCGCAAAGTAATTCTGCGCCTGCTGCCGTACCTGTTCCTGGCCTATGCCATCAACACCATCGATCGCTTGAACGTGTCCTTCGCCAAGCTGCGCATGGCCGAAGACATTGCCCTTACCGATGCTGCCTACGGCATTGGTGCAGGGATTTTCTACCTCGGCTACATCCTCTTCGAAGTGCCAAGCAACATATATCTGCAGCGCATTGGCGCGCGAGCCACCCTGACTCGAATCATGGTGCTGTGGGGGGCGGTGACTGTGGCAACGGCCTTTGTCACCACGCCGGGACAGTTGATTGCCGCACGGTTTCTGCTCGGGGTTGCCGAGGCCGGGTTCTTCCCGGGCGTCATCCTTTACCTGACCTTCTGGTTCCCCGCTGCGTTGCGAGCGCGCATCCCCGCAGTGTTTCTAATGGCAGCGATGATCGCCGGAATCGTCAGCGGGCCGCTGGCGGGCTATATCATGAGTCATTTCGGCGGTTTCATGGGCTTGCGAGACTGGCAGGTGCTGTTTGTATTCGAGGGGGTGCCGGCTATGTTGCTGGGGCTGTTTGGCTGGTTCTGGCTGGTCGACAAACCGGCCGACGCGCCGTGGCTGAGCACCCGCGAGAAGCAGCTGTTGGCCAACGCCCTGGCCCAGGGACAGGCCGCCGGTAGTGCTCATGCCAGCCTTGCCCAGGTACTGCGCAACCCGCGGGTGTACATTGCCGGATTGGTGTTCTTTTGCCTGTACAGCGGCTCGAATACCGTGTCGTACTGGATGCCCACACTGATCCGCGGCTTCGGCGTGGAGAATCTCAAGACCATTGGTATGCTCGCGAGCATTCCCTACCTGTTGGCATTGGTGGGTATGTACCTGCTGGCGCGCAGCTCCGACAAGCGCCTTGAACGACGCTGGCATGTGGCGGTGACGGTAATGGTCGGCGCCAGTTGCTTCTTTCTGCTGGGGCCGGCACAAGGCAATCTGGTTGCCTCGGTGGCGCTGATGAGTGTCGGCGCGGCAGCGTCACTGACCTCGCTGTCGTTGTTCTGGACCATTCCCCCAGCACTGCTAACGCCTGCAGCGGCACCGGTCGGGATTGCGGTTATCAGTTGCATTGGTGGCCTGGCGGGCGTTGTCAGCCAGATTGCCGTTGGTGCGATCAAGTCAGCGACCGGGGATTTGTACCTGGCCTTCGATCTGATTGGTGGTGTACTGATTGTGGGTGTGCTGGTGTTGCTGCTGGCAATACCTGCGCGGCAACTGACCGAACGCGCCAAACCCTGAACAGGTAGGCGCGGGCTCTCCCCGCAATGGGGAAAAGGAATCGCGGGGCGCGAAGCCCCGCGAAAATCCCTTAAGGTGTGACGATATTGAACCAGGGCGAGAAGGTATCGAGCATGCCCAGTAGTTCGCCGAGCTTCTTGCTGTCACCCTGGATCTGGATATCGCCTTGCTTGATGGCCGTTGGGAAATCCAGTTGGCGCAGGCTGATTTTATCCAGCGTGGCTTTATCCATTGTCACGGTGACCGCAGCTTTCGCGTTCTGGGTACCCGAGCGGTGCGTCAGCACGCCGTTGCGCAAGGTCAATGCAAACGGCTGGTCGAGGTCGCTGAACACCCAGTTCAAGGTCATGTCGTGACCCTGGGCCTTCTGCGAATCCAGGCGCACGGCCAGGTAATCGAAGAACATCGACGGTGACATGGCCTGGATCATGTCCGGGGAGTTGGTGCCACCTTGGTACTGCGGCACACCCTGGCGCAGTTCCATGGCCCCGGTCAGGTACATGTTGCGCCAAAGGGCGTTTTCGCTCTGATAGCCCAATTGCTCCATGGCCCGGGCCTGAAGCTCGCGCGCCTCTTGGTTGTCGGGGGCGAAGAACACCAGGTTGTTGCCCAGTTGCACAGCCCAGCGATACTCGCCGTTGGCCAGTGCTTCCTTCATTTTCTCCATGGCCGGCGTAAGGCCTCCCAAGGCTTTGACGAAATGTTCGGCGGCCTGCTCGGGTGGCAGTGGGTTAAGGTTTGCCGGGTTGCCGTCGTAGTAGCCGAGGTAACGCTGGTACACGGCCCGCGAGTTGTGGCTCAGGGAGCCGTAGTAGCCCCGGGTGTACCACTTATTCTCCAGGTCGCCCGGCAGTTTCTGCATGTCCGCGGCAATTTCCGCGGGGGTCAGGCCTTGGTTGAGCAGGTGTAAGGTGCGGTCGTTGAGGAAAGCATACATGTCACGCTGGTCAGCGAGCAGGGTGCGCACGCGTTCACCGGTCCAGGTCGGCCAGTTGTGCGAAACGAACATGACGTCGGTCTTGTCGCCGTAGCGCTCGAGGCTGGCATCGATGTACTGCGCCCAGGCCTTGGCATCGCGCACCAGGGCACCACGCGGGGTGAGGATGTTGTGCATCATCTGCGTGGTGTTTTCAGACATGCACAACGCGCGCAGTTGCGGCAGGTACATGTTCATCTCAGAAGGTGCTTCGGTGCCGGGGGTCAGTTGGAACTCGACATCGACTCCGTCGATACGGTGAGTTTCGTAAGGGTCCTTGATCGATACGGTCGGTGCGATCAGGGTGATCGTGCCACCCACGGGGGTCGATTTGCCCATGCCCGCATCGACCTGGCCCTTTTCACCGCGCGGCAGCAGGCTGCCGAACTGGTACAAGGCGCGGCGGCTCATGGCGGTACCGGCGAAGATATTCTCGCTGACCACATGTTCCATGAAACCGCTCGGCGCGTAGATTTTCACCTTGCCCGACTGCACGTCGGCGTCGTCGACAATGCCTTTGACGCCGCCGAAGTGGTCGGCATGCGTGTGGCTGTAGATTACCGCGACCACCGGCTTTTTCGGACGGTGCTGATAGTACAGGTCCAGTGCGGTGCGAGCGGTTTCGGAAACAGTCAGCGGGTCGATGATGATCAGGCCCTGATCGCCTTCGATCACGGTCATGTTCGATACGTCCATCCCGCGCAACTGGTAAATGCGCTCGGAAACCTGGAACAAGCCGGCATGGCTGTTCAACTGGCCCAGGCGCCACAGGCTCGGGTTGACACTGTCGGGCACCTGGTCTTTGTCGAGGAACTGATACGCAGTGGTGTCCCAAACCACCTTACCGTCGGCGCGTTTGATCTGACCGTTGAATGCTGCGATCAAACCGCGACTGACAGACTCGTAGTCAGCGCGATCAGTAAACGGCAACTGGCTCAGAACCGCCTTGTTGCTACTGATCGTCTGGCTTGAGGCAGGTTGGTTGAGGGCAGGCTCGGCTGCGTACAGCATCGGGCTGTTGATGGCAGCGATTGTTGCAGCCAGCAGCAGGGGTTTGAAGACGTGTTTCATGAATCCACCTTGGTTATTGTTATGCGTAACGGGTGTGTTCACCCACCTTGACGTTGCAGGTCTTGGAAACTGCACACTAAAGGACGGGGTGGGCAATGGCAGTAGATCGAACGAACCATACGCTTCGTTTGCGCACTATCGGTGTGGCGGCTGCAGCGGTGGCTTTGGTTCATTCGAACGATTGTCGCGGCAGGCGCAGGCACTAGGCTTGATGTCATCAAACAACCACAAAGGTGTAGCGCAATGTCAGGACCGTTGGCAGGGTTGAAAGTTGTAGAGATGGCAGGGCTTGGGCCGGCGCCCTTTTGCGCGATGATGCTGGCGGACATGGGCGCCGAGGTGATTCGTATCGAAAAGCCTGTGAAGGCCGAGGCCGTCGACAATAGCCGTGTACAGGTGCTCAATCGCGGCCGTCGTTCGCTGGCCATCGACATGCGTGCCGAGGGTGCCACCGAGACCGTCCTGGCGCTGATCGCCAAGGCGGATATCCTCATCGAGGGCTTTCGCCCTGGCGTCATGGAACGAATGGGCTTGGGTCCGGAGGTATGCCTGGCGCGTAACCCGAAGCTGGTCTACGGACGCATGACCGGCTGGGGCCAGTTCGGTCCCCTGGCGCACGCGGCGGGGCACGATATCAACTACATCGCGATTGCCGGTGCCTTGCATGCCATTGGCCGTGCAGGCGAAAAACCGGTGGTGCCGTTGAATTACGTTGGTGACTTTGGTGGCGGCGGCATGCTGTTGGGTTTTGGCGTGCTCTGCGCACTTACCGAGGCGCGCAGTTCGGGCAAAGGCCAGGTGGTCGATGCAGCCATGACCGATGGCACCGCGTTGCTCTCGGCGATGATGTACGGGTTCAAGGCCGCGGGGGCCTGGAACAATGAGCGTGGCGACAACCTGCTCGATGGCGGCGCACACTTCTACGATACGTATCGTTGTGCCGATGGCAAGTTCATCGCCATTGGAGCTATCGAACCGCAGTTCTATTCTTTGTTGCTCAAGCTGTGCAACATTACCGACCCGGCGTTCCATACCCAGCGGGACAAGTCGGCCTGGGCACCGCTCAAGGAGCGCATGAGCGCGTTGTTCATGACGCAGACGCGGCAGCAGTGGTGCGCATTGCTCGAAGGCACTGATGCCTGTTTTGCTCCGGTACTGGATTGGGACGAGGCAGCAGAGCATCCGCACAATATCGAGCGCGAGACCTTTATTCGTGTGGATGGGGTGTTGCAGCCGGCGCCTGCACCACGTTTTAGTCGCAGCGTGCCCCCAACCCCGAGCGCCCCTAGGCCGAGCGGGGCCGACAGCGAGGCCATCCTGGCCGACTGGGGCATCGACAATGAGCGGATCGAGGCGTTGAAAGCGCAGCGCATTATCTAAATCACATTTGCCGCATGCCTACCCGCTTGGAGGGGGCGAATCCGGCTGCGGCGGCCATAAGGTGACGCGAAGTATCCACGTACCCCGAGGGCAATCCATGATTCCGCGTACTTTGTTCGATCATGAGCATGAAGCGTTCCGCAGTACCGTTCGGCGTTTTCTGGCGGAGGAGTGCACGCCATTCCACGAACAATGGGAAGAGGATCATTTGGTTCCCCGGCAGGTCTGGCAGCGCGCCGGTGAGTTGGGCATGCTCAATGCCACCACTCCAGAAGCCTATGGCGGCCTGGGCCTGGATCGGCGTTTTTCGATGATTTCGGTCGAAGAGGTCGCCCGTGCCGGGCTCTCCGGGCTCAATGGTTTCAATGTGCATGACATCTGCGCTGGCTATTTCATCAACTTCGGCACCGAGGCGCAGAAGCTGCAGTGGTTGCCAAAAATGGCCAGCGGTGAAGCCATCGCCGCCGTAGCCATGACCGAGCCCGATACCGGCTCGGACCTGCAGGCAGTCAAGACCCGTGCGGTGCTCGACGGTGACGAATACGTCATCAACGGTGCCAAGACGTTTATCTCCAACGGCACCAACAGCGACATCATCGTGGTGATTGCCAAAACCGGTAACAGTGGCAAGGGTTCGCGGGATATCTCGCTGATTCTGGTGGAAGCCGACCGTGCCGGGGTAAGCAAGTCCAAACCACTGCGCAAGGTCGGTATGCACGCCCAGGACACCACCATGGTGTTTTTCCAGGACGTGCGCGTGCCTGCGGCGAATGTGCTCGGTGGCGAACCGGGCCAGGGCTTCTATCAATTGATGAAGGAGCTGGCCTGGGAGCGCCTGAGCATTGGCATTCTTGCTATCGCCGCCAGTCAGGCGGTGCTGGAGCAGACCATCGACTACACCCGCGAACGCAAGGTGTTCGGCAAGCCGATCATCGAATTTCAGAATTCGCGCTTCAAGTTGGCCGAGCTCAAGACCGAGATCGCCTTGGGCCAGACCTTCACCGATCGCTGCATGGAGCTGATTCTGCAGCACGAATTGAGTCCTGAGGCGGCGGCAGCAGCAAAGCTCTGGTGTACGGAGCTGTACTCGAAGGTGGTCGACCAGTGCGTGCAGTTGCATGGTGGTAACGGCTACATGCTGGAATATCCGGTGGCCCGGCATTATCTGGACAGTCGCGTCAACCGTATTTACGGGGGAGCCAACGACATCATGCGTGAATTGGTAGCACGAACGCTCTGAAGTGTGGGGCCGATATCGACACCCCCCTCACTTGTAGGGGGCGGTTTGTATCGGTTCCCCGCCACCATCTGTGCCAGGCGGATCACCGCGGTTACCGCAAGCCAGTGCGTGGCGCTGATACGTGCTGACTTTGACGGTATTCGGGTTAATAATCCGACAATCGCCAGAACGTGGCCACACCTTGCCTTTCCCCATCGTGCAGCGCCCGAGTCGCTGTGTCGTCGGGCTGGGCAGGATCGGAGACCAGTCAGCACATGCACACCGATAAACTGCTCGTATCGACGAAATTTGCTCCACCGCGCATTGGTACCCAGACAATCGTCCGCGAACGCTTGCTGGAGGATTTGCGCGGCATGTCAGAGTGCCGGGTAGGCTTGATTACCGGCAGTCCAGGCTTTGGTAAAACTACGCTGCTGGCTCAATGGCGCCAGGTCATGATGCGCTCCGGGGCGGAGGTGGCATGGCTGTCGTTGAGTGCCGATGATACGCACCTGTCGATATTCTTCGCCTATTTGCGTGGCGCCCTGCAACGCCTGGGCATCGCCCTAGACAGCGGCATGCCGTTCGAGGGCACGCGCCAGGAATTGATCGATGAAGTGGTTGCAGCAGTTGTCGAGGGCGCAGCGGCCATCAACAAAGAATTGTTTCTGGTTATCGATGACTTCCAGCATGTAACAGACCCACGCGCCCATCAGTTGATGCAGAAGCTCTTGGACCATAGCCCCGAGAACCTGCATTTCGTCATTTCCTCGCGGGTGGGCCCGCCGTTGAGTTTCAGCCGCCTGCGCTTGAGTGGGCAGTTGGTTGAAATCGACTGCGCCGCCTTGCCGTTCGACCTCAACGAGTCACGAGCCTTTATCGAACAGGGCCTGTCAGCGTTGAAGCTAAGCCCCGAGGAGTTGCACCAGATTCATGAGCTCACCAGTGGTTGGCCTGCGACGCTGCAGTTGGTGATCATTCTGTTGCGCAGTGATCCCGATGCCCGCGACACCTTGCGTGAGATGGGCTGGCGCTCTGATGACTTGCCGAGCTACCTGGCTGAAAACGTGATGGCGCACTTGCCCGTGGAGCTGGCGAGCTTCATGGAAAGCATCAGCATCTGCCGTCGCTTCAATGCCTCACTCGCCCAGGCAGTAACCGGCAGTGACTCGGCACAGGCAATGTTGAAGCGCCTTGATGAAGACAATTTGCTGATTTTTCGTGTGGAGGCAGACGACCGGCAGCCCTGGTATCGCTTTCATGCGCTGTTCGCTGATTTTCTCGCCACGCGTCTGGCGCGACGTGACAGCGCTTCGCAAACCGAACTGCATAGCCGCGCCGCTCACTGGTTTGCCGGACGAAAGCTTTTGGCTGAAGCCGTACGCCACGCGACACTGGCCGGCGACCTCGGTTTTGCCGCCGAGGTAATCGAGCGCGCCGCGCCGGCAACCTGGAGCCTGGGACAGCTCAGCCCATTATTGCGTCTGCTCGACCGACTGCCCCAGGACATTCTGTTCTCGCGTCCACGGCTGTTCTTCCTCGGCTGCCTGGCCTATGCCCTGACGGCACGCCCGGCCAAGGCTGAGGCCTGGCTCGAACAGTTTCGCCACAGCGGTGCGGCACATCAGGACGATGTGGCCTACCGTTTGCCGCTGGTGCAGGCGACCATTGAACTGCAGCGTGATCGCACTGAACCGATCATTGCCTTGTTGAAGGACTTCCAGGCGCTGCCCGATGACTATTCGGTCACTCGCTACGGCGCACCCGCGCTGCTGGCCATTGCTTATCTGGCCGCCGGCAGGATGGAGGACGCCTTGCGCTGCCTGGATGACAATCCCATACCCGAATCCGAGCGCGATGCCGAAATGGCCTTGGTGGCTCAAGGGGCGCGCACACTGTGTTACTTGCAGGAGGGCCGGATTCTGGAGGCCGAACGCATCGGTTCTACGCAATTGGCGCGTGCGGTTTCTGTTCACGGCCATCGCTCTGCCAGCGCCTACCTGGGCGCCGCTACCCTGGCCGAGGTGTATCGCGAGCTGGATCGAACCGACGAAGCGCGGGAGATTCTCGCCAATCGCAGCGGACTGTTGCAGTGGGCGATGCCCGATACCATGCTGCGCGCCACGATCAGCCGTGCACGCCTGGACCTGCTGCAGGATTGCGCGGCGGTCGCCATGGCTTTTCTGCAACGCCAGGAACGCCACTTTCGCACCATTGGCCAGGAGCGTGCATTGGTGCACTGCCTGGCCGAGCAGGTACGAATCGCCCTGATCGAAAGCAACAAGGCGTTCGCTGCTGAACAGGTCGCCAAGCTGCAAGCGCTGGCAGCGCGGCATGAAGGTGCGGTGGGTTTCCAGGCCGACATCGTCGCGATCGCAGCGTTGGCCAGCGCGCGTTTGCTGTTGGCCACCAACTATCCGGACAAAGCCCTGCACGACCTTCAGACCCTGGAACGCTACGCCATTGCCTATCGCCGTGGTCAGTTGCTGGTCATCGGCCAGCTACTGATGGCGTGCGCAAGGGCGGACTTGCTGCAGCCTGAGCAAGCACAGGCGCATTTGCGCGCGGCCCTGTCCCAGGGGCGTCAGTTGGGCATGGTGCGTACTTTCCTCGATGAAGGTGAGGTACGGCGCAAAATGCTCAGCGCGTTGGCGGGCACCCCCCTGGACAGTGAAGATGATAGCTACCTGACGATGCTGTTGGAGCGCTTTGGCCAAGGTGGCGCCGGGCGCAGCAGTGACGCCTGTGCCACCGGCGCGCCGTCGATGCTGACGCCGCGAGAGTTGGCCATCCTTGAGTTGATCAGCCAGGCGATGGCCAACAAGCGCGTGGCGCTGACGTTGAACATTTCACTGGAAACGGTGAAATGGAACCTGAAAAACATCTACGCCAAGCTGGGCGTCTCCAGCCGCTACGACGCGGTGTCGTGGGCGCGCAAGCACGGCTTGATCGAGTAAGCGACAAACCACCAGGGCAGGCGCGTTGCGAACGTTGCGTGGACGCCCGCAACGCAGCCTGGCCTGATGTTTTGCCGGCCTATCCTAGGCGCCCAGGCCACTCGCCGACCAACCCCGGTCGGGGGGGGGCATGCCAGGTCATTTCAACAACGACTCAAATCCCCCCCGCTGTGAGGGGGCGGCTGCTTGTTGGCTCCTCCTATGATCGATTCAGAGCTGCTTGAAAAGGTGGCAGAACGATGACTTGAGGAGAGAGCCTTTAATGATTCCGCGTAGCCTGTTTGATCATGAGCACGAGGAGTTCCGCAACAGTGTGCGGCGCTTCCTGGCGCAAGACTGTGCGCCTTGCCAAGAACAGTGGGAATCGGATCATCGGGTTCCCAGGGACATCTGGAGACGCGCCGGCGAACTGGGCATGCTCAACGCCACCACCCCCCAAGCCTATGGCGGTCTTGGTCTTGATCGGCGCTTTTCGATGGTCGCGACCGAAGAAATCTACCGCGCAGGCCTGGCCTCCGGGCTGATCGGCTTTGGTGTGCATGACATTGTTGCCGGCTACCTGGTGAATTTCGGTAGCGAAGCGCAAAAACTGCAATGGCTACCAAAAATGGCCGCAGGTGAAGCCATCGGCGCGGTGGCCATGACCGAGCCCGACACCGGTTCCGACTTGCAGGCAGTCAAGACCCGTGCAGTGCTGGACGGTGATGAATACGTCATCAACGGCGCCAAGACGTTCATCTCCAACGGCAGCAACTGCGACATCGTCGTGGTGGTAGCCAAGACCGGCAACTCGGGCAAGGGCGCCCAGGACACCTCGCTGATTCTGGTTGAGGCCGACCGTGCAGGCTTCAGTCGCTCGCAGCCGTTGCGCAAGGTTGGCCTGCACGCGCAGGACACCACCATGTTGTTCTTCGAAGACGTGCGTGTGCCAAAGGAAAACCTCTTGGGCGGTGTTGCCGGGCAGGGCTTCTTTCAATTGATGAAAGAACTGGCCTGGGAACGCCTGTCCATTGCGATCAGCAGCGTCGCCGGCTCCCTCGCGGTACTGGAAAGTACGCTGGACTACACCAAGAGTCGCAATGTGTTTGGCAAGCCGATCTTCGCCTTCCAGAACACCCGCTTCAAGTTGGCTGACCTGAAGATGCAGCTGGCGGTATCGCAGAACTATGTCGACCGCTGCATGGAGCAGTGCCTGGAAGGGACGCTTAGCCCTGAGGCTGCGGCCGCCGCAAAACTCTGGTGTTCGGATTTGTATACCAAGGTGGTGGACGAGTGCGTCCAGCTGCATGGCGGCAATGGCTACATGCTCGAGTACCCGGTAGCCCGTCACTACCTTGACCATCGCGTCCTGCGTATTGCCGGCGGCGCCAACGACATCATGAAAGACCTGGTCGGACGCACGCTCTGATCCGTGCCGCAGAGGAATAAGCAATGGAATACCTGATCCCCCGAACCCTGTTCAGTTCCGAGCACGAAGCGTTCCGTCGCGCCGCACGCCGCTTCATGGAGGAAGAAGTCGCACCTTTCCATGCGCAGTGGGAGAAAGACAAGTGTGTCCCCCGTGGCGTCTGGCGCAAGGCAGGCGAGTTGGGCATGTTGTTGCCCTCAATGCCCGAAGAATACGGTGGCCCGGGCGCTGACCGCCTGTTCGATATGGTCTTCTCCGAAGAGTTCATGCGTATCGGTGCTACCGGCCTGATCGGCTTTGGTGTGCATGGCCTGGTGGCGTTCTACATCCTCAACTACGGCACCGAGGCGCAAAAGCAGGCCTGGCTGCCGAAGATGGTGTCCGGCGAAGCGGTCGGCGCAATAGCCATGACCGAACCCAATACCGGTTCGGACCTGCAAGCGGTACGTACTCGCGCCGTGCTCGACGGCGACCACTTTGTTCTCAATGGTTCGAAAACCTTCATTTCCAACGGTGCGTCCTGTGACCTTGCGGTAGTGGTGTGCAAGACCGGCAACAGCGGCAGCGCCAAGGACATCTCGCTGATCATTGTCGAGAAAGAGCGCGAAGGCTTCAGCCGCTCGCAACCGCTGGAAAAAATCGGCCTGCATGCGCAGGACACCAGCATGTTGTTCTTCGATGACTGCCGGGTGCCGGTAGAAAACGTGCTCGGCGGCGAGCAAGGGCAGGGCTTCTACCAGCTAATGCACGACCTGGCATGGGAGCGAATCATCGGCGCCGTGGGTTTTCAGGCCCAGGCTGAAGCCGCGCTTGAACACACCTTGGAGTACACCCGCACCCGCATGGTGTTCGGCAAGCCGGTGCTCGATTTCCAGAACTCGCGATTCACCCTGGCCCAGCTCAAGACCGAAATACAGATTGGTCGTTCCTGGGTCGACAGCTGCATGGCGCTATTGCTGCGCGGTGAACTCAGTGCCGAGACCGCGGCGGTGGCCAAGTACTGGACCGCCGAACTCAGTAGCCGAGTGGTCGATGCCTGCCTGCAACTGCATGGTGGCAACGGCTACATGACCGAATACCCGATTGCCAGGTTGTACCTGGATACCCGCGGCAACCGTATCTGGGGCGGTACCAACGAAATCATGAAGGAAATCATCGCTCGTACTTTGTGAGCGAAATAACAATAGGAGTGCACACGTGTCTGAAGAAATTCGTTTCGACGGTAAAGTCGCCATCGTCACTGGCGCCGGTAATGGCCTGGGCCGCGCCCACGCATTGCTGTTGGGTGCCCGTGGCGCCAAAGTGGTGGTCAACGATCTCGGCGTCAGCACCGATGGCCGCGGAAGCTCAAGCGCTGCCGCCGACGCGGTGGTCGCCGAAATTCGCGCCCTGGGTGGCGAGGCGGTCGCCGATCACCATTCAGTCACCGAAGGCGAGAAGATTGTCGCGACCGCACTGCAGGCGTTCGGTACCGTCGACATCCTGATCAACAACGCGGGCATTCTGCGTGATACCTCGTTCCACAAGATGACCGAAGAGCAGTGGGACCTGATTCAGGACGTCCACGTCAAGGGCGCTTTCCGCCTGACCCACGCGGTATGGCCGATCATGCGCGACAAGGGCTATGGCCGCATTGTCATGACCGCCTCGGGTGCCGGGATCTTCGGCAACTTCGGTCAGTGCAATTACTCCACTGCCAAGTCCGGCCTGATCGGTTTCGCCAATTCGCTGGCCATTGAAGGCGCAAGCAAGAACATTCGTGTCAACACCATCGCGCCAATCGCTGCCTCACGCATGGTTATCGCCAGCGGGCTGTTTCCTGAAGAGTTGCACGACAAGCTGAAAGTGGAAGATGTTGCGCCGCTGGTTGGCTGGTTGTGCAGCGAACAATGCCCGGACACCGGTGGCTTGTTCGAAGTGGGTGGCGGCTTCCACGCCAAATACCGCTGGGAGCGGTCCCACGGGCGCTTCCTGCACACCAACACCTTGAGCCCGGAGCTGGTACGCGACAACTGGGAGCGCATCACCCGTTTTGACGAGCACAGCGTTCATCACGCCAATGGCACAGAAGGCTTCAAAGAGCTTTTCGCCCGGATGGAATCGCCGGCCAAGGGTGGCAACGCCTTCGTCGACATGGAAGTGGCGGCCAATGCAGTCTCGTACCTGGAAACCGAGTACGACCAGAATGACGCCGCGCTCTACGCACTTGCCGTCGGCGCCGCCAAGGACCCACTGGACCGCACCGAGCTGCTCTATGTCAACGAGTTCGTGGGTGATGAGTTCCGCGTGTTGCCGACGATGGCCGTGTTGCCGGCCACCGAAGTGTTCCTGCGGGCTGCCAAATCCGGCGAGCCGCAGATCGAAGGCTTGAACTTGCCGTTCGCCAAGGGCTTGCACGGTGAGCAATACACCGTGATGTATCGCCCACTGCCGCCCAAAGCCAAGCTCAAGCACACCATGCGCCTGAAAGCTGCCATCGACAAAGGCAAGAGCTCGGTCAGCGTCCTGGCCATTGAAACCACCGATGAGCATGGCACGCCGCTGTTCTACAACGAGGTGACCGGCTTCTATCCAGGTGTTCCGGGCGCCGGGCTTGAGCGTGTGGCCAGCGAAGAAATCAACGTTGCGCCGATGCGCGCTCCGGATGCCGTGCTGGCCGACACCACTGATGTCAATCAGGCACTGCTGTATCGCCTGTGCGGTGACTGGAACCCGATGCACGTGGACCCGGACTATGCCGCCAAGGCAGGTTACGAGAAACCGTTCCTGCATGGCCTGTGCACCTTCGGTTACCTGGGCCGCCATGTGATCAAGGCGTTCTGCGACAACGACTCGCGCCTGTTCAAGAGCGTGAGGGCGCGTTTCGCTTCGATCGTGATGCCGGGCGACACCTTGGAAACCCGTATGTGGCGTGAGTCTGCCACGCGCATCATTGTTGAGATGCGTGCCGTGGAGCGTGACGTCATCGTGCTGAAAAATGGTGCGGTCGAATTGTTCGAGTCCGTACCGGCCTGATTCATGGCCATCTGCCGCTAGCCGGGTCGGGTAGCGGCAGCTTTGTATTCCAGGAGAGCACAATGCAACGTTGCGTCAATGTGATTGGCGTAGGTATGTCCGCCTTCAGTTCGGCCGTATTGAGCCCGGATCCAACGGCCTTGATCGGTCGTACGGTACAGCAGGCGCTTGTCGATGCCGGCCTGGGCGCCAGCAGCATAGGCTCGGTGTATGCCGCCTCGGATGTGCCCCAGGACGCAGCCCTGCATCTAGCGCTCGAACGGGGCGGGATGGGCGGCGTGCCAAGGCGCTACGTTGGGCAGGGATGCGATTTGTTTTATCAAGCCTGCCAGGCCATTGTCCAAGGGCAGGCAGACAGTATTCTGCTGGTCGGCATTCAACGCTCACCGGCAAATCTCCCGGACCTGAGTGTGGCGCTTGCACACCTGGGCGCTACGGCCCGGGATTACATGGCCCGTTACCAGACACGGCGTGAAACCTTCGCGATGATTGCGGTCAAGGCGCGCCAGCATGGCGCACTCAATTCATTGGCCCCCTTCAACCGCGCGTTGAGCCTGGAACAGGTGCTCGACGCCAGCCTGCTCGCCGAACCCCTGACCCTGCCTCAGTTCGCCTGGCCCAGCGCGGGTGTTGCGGCGCTGCTGCTGTGCTCCAGCGACTTTGCCAAGCACCATGGCCACGGGCCGCACGTTCAGGTGCTGGCCCAGGCCTGTGTTTCACCCACACAAGTGGTCGCCAAACTCGGCGCTACGTTCGCTGGCGTCGGCTACGACATCAATGTGGCCTCGGCCCGTGAGTTGTACGAACAGGCGGGCAGGGGGCCACAGGAAGTAGAGCTGTGCGAGCTGCAAGACACCAGCACCCTCCATGAACTGCTGCTTTACGAGGCATTGGGCTTCTGTCCCGAGGGCGGCGCCGAGAAAATGGTCGAGGAAGGTGACAACACCTATGGTGGCAATCTGGTGGTAAATCCCAGCGGAGGCCTTTTGTCACTGGGCCAAGCGGGCGCGGCCAGCGCTCTGGCACAATGCCTGGAACTGACGAGCCAACTGCGCGGCAGTGCCGGTCGGCGCCAGGTGGCCAATGCACGCATTGCCCTGCAACAGCAGGCGAGCGCCGACGGTACGGTGATTACGACGCTTTATCAGCGCAGTTGATCCAAGGTGCCAACGCGCACCGGTACATCGTGAACCAGAATAATTTCAATAGGTGGAACACCACCGTTCAGCTCCAGGATCTGCCATGAACAACAACAAGAATCAGACAACGCTGTTGCATCGCTTCCTCGACTGGGAGCGCAGTACTCCAGATTCGATCTACCTGACCCAGCCCATGCCCGATGGCAGCGTGCAGGACTACAGCTGGCGTGAGGTCGGTGATCAGGCCCGACGTATGGCCGCGCACCTGCATTCGCTTGAGCTACCGGAAAAGTCGTCGATTGGTTTGTTTGCCAAGAACACCGCGCACTGGATTGTTGCCGACCTGGCGATCTGGATGGCCGGGCACGTGAGTGTGCCGTTGTACACCACAGCCAACGCCGATACTGTGCGCTACGTGCTGGAACACGCCGAAGTGCGCCTGTTATTCGTCGGCCGCCTGGAAGGCGAAGCGGCAGGCTGGAGTGCAGTAAGCGCTTCGATTCCTGCCGACCTGCCGCTGATAGACCTGCCGATGTCCAGTTGCGGTAAAGGCCGCTCCTGGGAACAGATCATCGCCAGCACCGAACCCTTGCAGAGTGTACATCTGCCCGCACCTGAGGAACTGGCAACCATCATCTACACCTCGGGCAGTACCGGTGACCCCAAGGGTGTGATGCACAGCTTCCGCAGCATGTATACCGCGCCGGCAGTGACCGGCTGCATGTACGCCAATGGCAACGGCACCAGCAACAACGACCGCTTGTTGTCTTACCTGCCGCTGGCCCATACCGCAGAGCGGGCAGTGGTCGAGGCAGTTTCGCTGTTCAGTGGCTGCCGGGTGTTCTTCAGCCTGGGTCTGGAAACCTTTGCGCAAGACCTGCGGCGTGCCCGCCCGACCATCTTTCTGTCGATGCCTCGGCTGTGGGGCAAGTTCTATCAGGGCATCAACGATAAGATCGATCCGGCTGTTCAGGCTGCGGCGTTTGCCGATCCGGTTGCAGGCAAGTTGATGAAGGAGAACATTCTCGCGGCACTGGGGCTCGATCATGTGCACACCGGTTTGTCCGGTTCGGCGCCTTTACCGGTGACGGTGATGGAGTGGTATCGCCAGTTGGGCCTTGAATTGCTGGAGGGCTACGGCATGTCGGAGAACTTCGGCACTTCACATTTCAGTTTGCCGGGGCAAGTTCGGGTCGGCTATGTCGGCGCGGCGATTCCGGGTGTTGAAAGCCGTATCGGTGCCGACAACGAGATCCTGGTGAAGAGCCCGGCACAGATGCTTGGTTACTACAAACTGCCGGAACTGACCGCACAGAGCTATACCGAAGATGGCCTGTTCCGCACCGGCGACCGCGGCGAGATGGACGAGCAGGGGCGACTGCGCATCACCGGCCGGGTAAAGGAACTGTTCAAGACGGCCAAGGGCAAATACGTGGCCCCGGTTCCGATAGAAGCCAAGCTGGGCAACCATCCACGGGTCGAAGCCTCTTGTGTGACTGGCGTCGGCCTGGCGCAGCCGCTGGCGTTGCTCAATGTCTCAGCCGAAACCCGCGCAGCCCTGGCCACTGCCGAGGGCCGCGACAAGGTGCTGACGGAGCTTGAGATGTTCCTCGCCGAGATCAACAGCCAGTTCGAGCCACATGAGCAACTGGCGTGCCTGGTGGTGGTCGATGAGCCGTGGTCGATCGCCAATGCGCTACTGACCCCGACCCTGAAGATTCGTCGCAGCCAGATCGAGGATCGTTATCACCACCAGTTCGAGCACTGGGGTAACAGCCGTGGCAAGGTAATGTTCGAGTAAGGTTCAACCTGGTGAACAAACAGGCCGGTCTACGATGACCGGCCTTTGCACTCACCCTCAGTTAGCCTGTTCGCCCACTGTGCCAAGCGTGCGCACGCGTGATACGCGCAACGCCACCAGGCTACCCACCACGATTAAGGCGGCCAGCGAATACAACGCGGCATCGGTCGACCCGGTCTGGTCCTTGATGAAACCGACCAGGTACGGGCTGAGGAAGCCGGCCATCTGCCCAACCGAGTTGATGATTGCCAGGCCCGCCACCGCAGTGCCAGCACTGAGCAAGGCGGTAGGCATCGGCCAGAACATGGGCAGGCCGGTGAGGGCGCCCATGGTGGCGATGCTCAGGCCGATAATGGCAATAACCGGGTTATGCGCGAAGTTCACCGCAATCAGCAGCCCCAACGCACCCATCAACATCGGCACTACCAAGTGCCAGCGCCGCTCGTTGCGCAGGTCCGCCGAACGGCCCACCAGCAACATGAATACACCCGCCAGCAAGTAAGGAATTGCGCTCAGCCAACCAATCAGCAAGGCGTCGCTGAAACCCAGGCTCTTGATGATCGACGGCAGCCAGAAGTTGATCGCATACACGCCGCTCTGGATGCAGAAGTAGACAAAACCGAATGTCCAGATGATCGGGTTGCTGAATACCGACATCAGGCTGTCGCTGGTGGTCACCGGTTTGCTTGCCGCATCGGCATCAAGATCGGCCTTGATGATCTGGCGCTCGGCCGGGCTCAGCCATTTGGCGGTGGCGTAACCGTCGCTGAGCAGGAAGATCGCAAGGAAACCAAGCAGTACCGTTGGCAGGCCCTGGATCAGGAACATCCACTGCCAGCCGGCCATGCCATGTTGGCCTGCGGCGAAGTGGTTGAGGATCCAGCCGGAGAACGGGCCGCCCAGCAAGCCGGAAACCGGGATCGCCGACATGAATAGGGCCATGATCCGGCCACGGCGTGTGGCCGGGAACCAGCGCGAGAGGTACAGCACGATGCCGGGGAAGAAGCCCGCTTCAGCCGCGCCGGTAAACAGGCGCAGTACATAGAACTCCATCGGCGTTGTCACAAACAGCAGGCAGGTGGATAACGTGCCCCAGACAATCATCATCAACGCAATCCAGCGTCGCGGACCAAAGCGGTTGAGCGCCAGGTTGCTGGGCAGGCCGCATGCCACATAGCCGATGAAGAAGATCCCGGCGCCGAGGCCGTAGATGGTTTCGCTGAATTTCAGCGCATCAAGCATCTGCAACTTGGCAAAGCCGACGTTTACCCGGTCCAGGTAGTTGAACAGGTAGCAGATGAAGATGAAGGGAATCAGTCGCCAGGTAATGCGCCGGTAGAGCGCATTGCGGGCGACGTCTTGGCCTTGGTCAGGGGCAGAGCTGTATGACATGATTCTCTCTCTGTTTTTATGTTTATCGCCGCAGTCAGCGTCAACGTGGCTGCTGCGACGAGTCTCAGTGAGCGGGCCGTGGCTGTCTTTGTGCTTTTGCACAGCAAATCGCCTGACCTGCTGTGCCCCGGACCAACTGTTGCGATAACAAGGATCCTCTCATGTTCGAACTGGACCATGATCTGGCGCAGGATATCGTCGATCGAGCGATGGCCATTCTGCCGTGTAACGTCAACGTCATGGACAGTCAGGGCCTGATCCTGGGCAGCGGCGAGCCGGAGCGCATCAACACCCGCCATGAGGGTGCACAGCTGGTGTTGGCCAATGGTCGCATCGTCGAACTCGACGTCGAGGCCGCCAAATGCCTGAAAGGTGTGCAGCCAGGCATCAATGTACCCTTGTTACTCGATGGGCGCTTGATGGGGGTGCTGGGTCTTACGGGCGACCCGCAGCAGTTGCGCACCTACGCGCAACTGGTGTGCATGACCGCGGAGATGCTCCTGGCCCAGCGCCACCTGCAGGTGGAGCAGCAATGGCGGCGACAACGTTGTGACGATCTGCTCGCGTTGTTGCTGGGTGGCTCGGGGGATTCGCCACGTCTGGTCGATGAGGCACGGCAGTTGGGCCTCAAACCGCAGCTGGCACGCGTACCTTGCCTGTTCGAGTTGGACACCGGCCCTGCGGCCGAAGAGCTGGCCAGCTGGTTAATGAGCCGGTATCCAGACAGCTGGTGTGTGAGCCCGGCGCGCCAGTCATTGCTGTGGTGCCGCCCGGCCAGTGTGGCCATCGACGAGTCGCGGCTGCTGGAACGGTTGCAGCGCCATGGTTGGCAGGTGCAGCGCCTGGCAACAGGCCTGCCGGCACACAGCATCGAGCAACTGCGCCGCGGCTATCGACGGGTGCGAGACCTGCTGGCCTACGGCCGCGAAGTGGTGCCGGGCGAGCAAACGCTTACGCTGCAGCGTTACCGGTTGCCGGCACTGTTGTGGCGCCATCGCAACGATGATGCCCTGGATGAGCTGCTCGAACCCTTACAACGCATCCGCGCCAAGGACAACAGCGGTCAGTTGCTGGCGACCCTGCGCGCCTGGTGTGCCCATGACGGACAAAGTCAGGCCTGTGCCGACGCCCTGGGGATTCACCGCAACAGCTTGCGCTATCGCCTGGAGCGTATTGCCGAACTGAGCGAGGTTGATCCGCTGCGCCTGGATGGCATGCTGAGTTTGTACCTGGGCTTGCAACTGCTGCCGGCAAACACCTGATTGGCGAACTGCCCAATGCTCATTTGCAGCTTTTGTGCATCTGCCAGAAGCCCGCGGACGCGCTAGCTGTCAGCATGCAACGAACTGGAGCAGGAGAACCCCCATGAAAATCGTCATCGCCCCCGACTCGTTCAAGGACAGCCTCAGCGCCGAAGGCGTGGCCGACGCCATTGCCTTGGGCCTGGCTCAGGTCTGGCCTGACGCGCAGTTGCTCAAGTGCCCGATGGCCGATGGCGGTGAAGGCACCATGGAGGCAATTATCGCGGCCTGTGGCGGTGAACTGCGCCGTCGGCACGTACAAGGCCCGCTGGGCGAACCGGTGCAAGCCGGTTGGGGCTGGTTGGCTGAAAGCCACACGGCGATTATTGAAATGGCCCAGGCCAGCGGCTTGCAGTTACTCGGTCTTGGCCAGCGTGACGCGTGCCGTAGCAGCACCTTTGGCACTGGTCAGTTGATCAGCGCCGCCCTCGATGCCGGTGCGCAGCGGATCATTTTGGCCATTGGCGGCAGCGCCACCAACGACGGCGGCAGCGGCATGCTGCGGGCCTTGGGCGTACGCCTGTTCGACGCGCAGGATCAGGCGCTGGCCGAGGGTGGCCTGGCGTTGAGCCAACTGGCGCGCCTTGATGCCAGCGCGCTGGACCCGCGCCTGGCCGGGGTGCAGATGGAAGTTGCCGCCGACGTTGATAACCCGCTGTGCGGCAGCAATGGCGCGTCGGCTATCTTCGGCCCCCAGAAAGGCGCCAGTCCTGATCAGGTGCTGATGCTGGACAAAGCCTTGGGGCACTTTGCCGATCACTGCGCAGCGTGGCTCAACGAAGACGTGCGTGACTTTCCAGGCTGCGGTGCAGCGGGCGGCATGGGCTTTGCGGCGAAGGCGTTCCTGCAGGCGACCTTCCGTGCGGGTGTCGACGTGGTGGCAGAGCTGGCCGGCCTGGAATCGACCGTGCAAGGTGCTGATCTGGTGATTACCGGCGAAGGACGCTTCGATGCGCAAACATTGCGGGGCAAGACACCCTTCGGTGTCGCTCGGATTGCCAAGCGCCACGGTGTACCGGTGCTGGTCATCGCCGGAACCCTGGGTGAGGGTTACCAGCAGTTGTACGGTTACGGCATTGACGCAGCGTTCGCTGTGACCAGCGGGCCGATGAGCCTTGAACAGGCGTGTGGCAACGCCGCCGAGCTATTGCAGGATCGTGCTGGCGATGTGGCTCGCTTGTGGTCCTGTGCCCGTCAATCAGCGGGTTGAATCGGTGATCGCAGGCTGCGCGAGCGGCTTGTCGAGCACCGCCAGTTCACCGAAAGAGGCCGAGGCATCGATATAGCGCAACGCCGACTTGGCATCCTTCCAGCCGACGTAGCTCATCAATGCCTTGATCTCCCAGCCGTTGCTGGTGGCCCAGGTGGCAAAGCCACGGCGCAGCGAGTGGCTGGTATATAAGGACGCCGAGATCCCGCTGCGCTCAAGGATGCGCCGCAACATGGCGATCAGGCTGTTGCTGTTGAGCGCAGCTTCACCCAGATTGCCCCAGCGGTCGAGCTTGCGGAACACCGGGCCGTGCGCGATGCCCGCCACCTCGATCCATTGCAGGTAGGCCTGCACAGGGCACAGCACTTTCAGCGCCGGGGCCTGATGGCGCGTGCCGAGTGCCTGGCGGTCACCTTTGCTTCGTGGCAAATAGATGTGCATGCCTCTACCGGCCTGGGCTTGAATGTGCTCGACCTGCAGGCGGGCCAACTCATCGCCACGAAAGCCACGCCAGAAGCCGATCAGCAACAACGCCACATCGCGTCGAGCTCGCAGCAGGGCGGGCAGGTCGTGACGCTCGCGGGCCTGGCGGGCCGCCTGCTCCAGGAACTCGATGGCTTGCTGCAAGTGCTGGATCTGCAATGGCGCCGCTTGCCGAGGTTCGGCCGGGTGCAGGGTGCGAATACCCTTGAGCACCTGGCGTACCACCGGTGCCTTGGTCGGATCGGGGAAGCCCTGGCTGACATGCCACTGCCCAAGCGCCGCCAGGCGCTGTTTGAGGGTACTGATTGCATGGGTGTCAGCGTGGTCGGCCAGGTAGCGGGCAATACTGTCGGCGGTGGCGGGAAGAAAGCCACCCCAGCTTACTTCGAAGTGCTGGACCGCCGCTTGGTAACTGCGTCGGGTGTTGTCGCGGGTGGCCGCCTGAAGATAGCGCTCGATGGTGTTCATTACCCGCCTCGGTGCTCGAGGCTGAAAATGAGAGGCCTCGAGCGCCATGCATTGTAAAACAGTTGCGGGCCAAGCGGGGAGGTGCGTCAGCGCGGCGCCCACAGGTCTGGCAAGCCTGGGTCGCTGACTACGATCAGACGCTTGAGCAACACCTTCAACGCCTGGGCATCAGCCGGGCCCAGTTTGGCTGACAGATCTTCCTCGACCAGCTTGGCCAGGGCCAACTGCTGCAGCGATGCTTCGCGGCCGTTGGCGGTCAGTACAAAGCGCTGCTGGCCTGGAACGCCTTCAATGGCGACCAGGTTCTGGCGCTCAAGAAAGCGCATGCTTGGCAGCGTCACTTCGTGTCCGGTGTAGTTCACGAAGGTGTTGATCTCTTCCAGGCTGAGGTTGTCGCGGATGCACAGCACCGAGAGAATGAAAAACGCCTGTTCATCCAGTTGCTGATTGTTCAACAACAGGCGCAAGGCGTTGAGCAACTGGTAGTGGGCGCGTCCCAGCAAATAGCCGAGCAGGTCTTCGGTGTAGCTGCACTCGGGCGGCGGCGGGGTGGTAGCCAGGCGCAGTTCGCTGCGCGGTTTGCGCGTGGCCAGGGCGTACTGGCCGCTCTGGAACGCCAACGGCGCACGCTCACTGTGATCGAATGCCAGCACCTCGCCGACAAATATCACGTGGTCGCCGCCTTCGTACTGGAAGGCGGTGCGGCACTGAAAGCGCGCGGTGCAGTCTTGCAGCAACGGGGCTTCGCTGATGCCGCTGTCGAACTGGATTTCAGCGAACTTGTCCTCGCCCTGCGTGGCGAAACGGCCAGACAGCGACTCCTGCTCGGTAGACAGCACATGCACATTCCAGTGTTTGCCGGTGCTGAACACCGGCAAGCTGCGGGCTTTTTTCGACAAGCTCCAAAGCACCAGCGGCGGATTGAGCGACACCGAGTTGAAACTGTTGGCGGTGATTCCCACTGGCGAGCCGTCTTCGGCCTGGGTGGTGATGATAGTGACCCCGGTGGTGAACGTGCCCAGCGCATTGCGGAAGGCTTGAGGGTCGAAACCGATGTTTGGCGTAGCCATGACATGTCCTCATGGGGTGGGATTTCGTGGTGCAAGTATTGGACGCACGCCTTGTCAACACATCGTCTTAACGGACTAACGCTTTTTACCGTGCAGGGCCAGCCCTGCGCGGTGTTGCATCTAGTCCGCTTTGACGATGAGCGCGGTCTGCGCTGGGTCGATGATCAACACTGAATTTCAGCCAATGGCATAACAATAATGACTGCTCAAGTTCAGGCTCCAAGTGTCTATGACGTGATTGTGGTCGGCTCAGGCGCTGGCGCGATGGCGTCGGCGGTGTTTCTCGCTGACCAGGGGTTGCGCGTGCTGATCGTGGAAAAGAGCGATAAGTACGGGGGGACTTCGGCGATTTCCGGCGGCGGGATCTGGATTCCCAACAATCATTACTTCGCCCGCAAGGGTGGCAAAGACAGTGCCGAACTGGCCTTGACCTATTTGCAGGCGGCCGCAGGTGATCAGGTGGACGAGGGGCGCTTGCGCGCCTACCTCGACAACGCACCGAAGATGATTGAAACCCTCACCCGTACCAGCCGAGTGCGCTATGCGGTGGCCGACAAATACCCGGATTACTACCCGCACCTTCCAGGTGCCTTGCCAGGTGGCCGCACCCTGGACCCTGAGTTGTTCGACACCAGTGAACTGGGCGAGGAACTGGACCACCTGCGCAAGCCTTCACCCACCACCTTGCTCATGGGGCGCATTGCCTGGACCGCACGCGATGCCCACAAGGCCATGGCCCGTGGCTTTGGCTGGCAGTTGCTGATTCTCCGTTTGATGCTGCGCTACAAGCTGGACTTCAAATGGCGGCGCAGAAGCCAGTACGACCGACGCGCAGCGCTGGGCAGTTCGCTGGTCGCCGCGCTGCGCCGCTCGCTGATGGACCGCGATGTACCGCTGTGGTTGAACACCGATTTTTCCGGACTGCTAAGCGACAACGGGCGAATCACCGGCGTCAGCGTGGTGCGCGACGGGCAGCCGCTTACGCTTCGGGCGCGACATGGGGTCATCCTCGGCTCCGGTGGCTTTGAACAGAACCAGGCATTACGCGAACAGTACCTGCCCCAGCCTACGCGTATGGCCTGGAGTGCAACCCCGCCCGGCAACAATACCGGCGTCGCGTTGCAGGCCGGGATCGCCCAGGGTGCGGCAACAGCGCTGATGGACTGGGCGTGGTGGGCGCCAACCATTGCCGTTCCGGGGGAGGACAAACCACGAGGCATCTTCGCTGAACGGGCGTTTCCCGGTGCCATCGTGGTTAACGGCAACGGCCAGCGTTTCGTCAACGAGGCGGCGCCGTACCTTGAATTCGTCGACGCCATGTACCGCGACAACCAGGTAACCGGTGGCAACAGCGTGCCCGCCTGGGTGATCTTTGACGGCCACTTTCGCCAGCACTATGCCATGGGCCCGCTGATGCCGGCACAAGTAATGCCCGACAGCCGCCTGCGCAAGGAATGGCGCAACACTCTGTACTTCAAGGCCGAAACCTTGGCCGAACTTGCCCAGTTGATCGGTGTAGACGGCGATGGCCTGGAAAATACCGTGGCCAAGGTCAACGACTATGCGCGTGACGGTATTGATCCGGACTTTGGCCGCGGCGGCAATGTCTTCGACCGCTATTACGGCGACAGCACTGTCAAACCCAATCCGTGTCTGGCGCCGCTGCGCAAAGGGCCTTTCTACGCCATGCGCATGGATGCTGGCGACATTGGCACCAAGGGCGGCCTGTTGACCAACGCCGACGCCCAGGTGGTACGCGAAGACGGCCAGCCGATTGAAGGCCTGTATGCCATTGGCAATTGCTCGGCCTCGGTGATGGGCACCAGCTATCCCGGTGCCGGTGGCACCCTGGGGCCAGCGCTGACCTTCGCCTTTGTCGCCGCCAACCACCTTGCCAGTCAACGTTAGGAGCCACCATGCAGCCAATCAATAAGGGTTCAACCTGCAGCACCATCCTGGCGCCTTTGCGGGTGAGCGACAGCAAACTGTTGAAGTGGGACGATCTGTGCGATGTGCTGGTGATTGGCTGGGGCGCTTCGGGCGCCTGCGCAGCCCTTGAGGCGCGCGCCAATGGCGCCGACGTGTTGATCGCCGACCGTTTTACCGGCGGTGGCGCCAGCGCCAAAAGCGGTGGCGTTGTCTACGCCGGGGGAGGCACCCGCCAGCAGCAGGCTGCCGGAATCAGCGACAGCCCCCAAGCGATGTTCGATTACCTCAAGCACGAAACCTGCGGGGTGGTCAGCGACAGCACGCTGCGCAGATTTTGCGAGCAGAGCGTGGCCAACCTGGAATGGCTGCAAAGCCACGGCGCGCCCTTCGGTCACCAGATGCCCCCCGGCGGCAAGACCTCCTATCCCGCAGATGGTTATTTTCTCTATTACTCCGGCAATGAATTAGTGCCGTCGCACACCGGTTCGCTGGCCCCGGCAGCCCGCGGTCATCGTACGGTGGGCAAAGGGCAGTGCGGCGCTGTGCTGTACGGCCATCTGCAGTCAGCCTGCCTGAAAGCCGGTGTACGTCCGCTGTTGCAATCGGCAGCGCGGCGCCTGGTGCAGGACGGCGAAGGTCGGGTGATCGGTGCCGAGTTGTGGCGCTTGCAGCCAGGTAGCGAGGCGGCCAAGGCCCATGCGCGGCTGACGGCACGCGCCGAACGCTGGCAAAACCTCGCACCCGGTTACTGTGACAAGCTGCGCCTGCGTGCCACGCAACTGGAACGCGAGCACGCCCAGCCATACCGGGTGCGCGCGCGCCAGGGCGTGGTGCTCAGCACCGGGGGCTTTATCTTCAACCGGGAATTGATGCGCGAGCATGCACCCGCCTATCGCCGCAACTTCAAGGTGGGCGCCAGTGGTTGCGATGGCAGCGGCCTGCGCCTGGGTCAAAGCGCTGGCGCCGCCAGTGCTGGGCTTGAGCGCGTCTCGGCGTGGCGTTTTATCAACCCTCCGCATTGTTGGCCCAAAGGCATTGTGGTCAATCGCGACGGCAAACGCTTCTGCAACGAGGAAGTCTATGGGGCCACCCTCGGCCAGCCGCTCATGCAAGAGCAGGGCGGGCGCGCCTGGCTGGTGCTCGACGCGCGACTGCGGGCCAAGGCTATCAGGCAGGCGCTGTTCGGTGGCTATTGGTGGTTCCAGGCTTTGCCGGCGCTGGCCTTGATGATGTTCAAGCCGCGCAAGGGCAAGACCCCGGCGCAACTGGCCAAGGCTACCGGTATGCAGGTCGATGCCTTGAACCAGGCGCTGCAGCGCAACAACAGTGCCGCCCGTGGCGAGTGCGAGGACGAATTCGGCAAGTCCAGCGGCTGTCGTGAGGTGCTGGATCAGGGGCCGTTCTATGCCTGTGATATTTCCGTTGGCAACCCGATCTTCCCCCTCGGGGCGCTGACCCTCGGCGGCTTGAAAGTGGACGAAGACACCGGCGCGGCGCTGGACAGCCGCGGTCAGCCGATTGCCGGGCTCTATGCCGCGGGTCGCACGGCGCTGGGCATTCCCTCACACCTGTATATCAGTGGCCTGTCTTTGGCGGACTGCGTGTTTTCCGGGCGCCGGGCCGGTTGCGCCGCCGCTTCAGTGAAGGTTTCAGAGGCGGGCCTGCCCCGCGATACGGCGCAAGCAATTCCAACGAGGACCGGTATATGAGTGGACGAGTACAGGGCAAAGTTGCCTTGGTCACAGGCGGCGCAAACGGTATTGGCCGCGCTTGCGCGCGGTTGCTGGCGGCAGAAGGCGCGCAGGTGGTGATCAGCGACATTGATGAACAAGCAGGCCAGGCCCTTGCCGCCGAGATAGGCCCGGCCGCCGCCTTTGTTCGTCACGATGCCAGCAGTGAAAACGACTGGCAGCAGGTGATGGCCTATTTGCGTGATCGGCATGGGCGCCTGGATATTCTGTTCAATAACGCGGGCATCCTGCGCAGCGGCTCGATTGAAGATACGTTGCTGGATGACTGGCATCGGGTACTGCAGGTGAACAGCGACAGCGTGTTTCTCGGCTGCCGTGAGGGCATTGCGCTGATGAAGGCAACGGGTGGCTCGATCATCAATATGTCATCGATTGCGGCGTTGGGTGGGCGTGGTGATTACCTGGCTTACAGCGCTTCCAAAGGCGCGGTGGCGGCCTTGTCGCGTTCGGTGGCGGTGCATTGTCGCCAGCGCAAGTACCGTATTCGTTGCAATACGTTGCACCCGGACAGCGTACTCACTGCCATGACTCGCGGCAGTTGGCCGGCAGGGCTTGACCCTGAGCGGATGACTATCGATAGCGATCCGATGCAGCGCATGTGTCTGCCAGAAGATGTAGCTGCCAGTGTGTTGTTCCTGGCCAGCGATGAGTCGCGGGCGATCAACGGAGTGGAGCTGCGGGTCGACAGCGGGCAGCTGCTGATGAGTATTTAGGGCGGGGCATGTGCGATGGTAGCGTGAAGTCACCGTTGCGCCTTACACGTGCCGACGCCGATCCAGTTGCCACCGCCACGCTAGCCTTGAGCGTGCCGGGGGGCTCACAGGTCCGTCGACACGCTTTAGCTTTACCCCTACAGCGCTTAGAAATGCCACTCCATGTGCAGTGTCGGGGCATGGGTATTGACGCCCGGTTTATGCATCGCACCGTACTTGTGGTGCCACCACTCATAGCCAGGGCCGACCCAGAGCGTGCTCGCCGTTCCCCACGCCAGTTTGCCGACATCAACCATCAATGCGCCACGTATCAGGCTTTCCTCGCCGGTGTCGTCGTTGAAATAGTCCTTGCCCTTGGCCGTCTTGTAACTGGCGAATCCGTGGAACTTCCACGCAGCCTCGCCAAGTTGGAAGGGGTAGCCCCAGGCGAGATGAATGACGTAGTAGGGATCGAATTCGATGTTTTCTGTTTTGCACGCGGACAGACCGCAGTGGTTCCATTCCATCGAATACAGCAGGCTCAGGTCTAGATAACCGGGCACATCGAACTTGAGCGTGGGCCCGATCAGCAATTGGCGTTTGCGAGTGGAAAAGTCGTTGTTCTTGTAGTTCAGTTCAATACCGCCGGTCAGGGCTACGTCCTTGATCGGGCCATAGCGCAGTGAACGGTCGAACACCTTGCTCAGGAACACTTGATGGCGATAGACCAGGTACGCCTCGACGGCGCCGGAGTCGCTGTCCTTTTTCGGGTCATTGCTGTCGGACTTGAGCACGTCCAGGTTGAAGAAATTAGCGCCCCATTCATTTCCACTGCTGTGGCCAAGCTGGTAGATCTCCTTCTGGATTTTCTTGTCCACGGGTGGCTCGCTGTAATGCTCACCGTAGCGAAAGCCGACAAAGGTGTCGCTCCACTGCGCCGCATTGGCGACAACAGCAGTGCTGCACAGGGTTAAAGCGCTCAGTACCTTGCAAATGCGTTGTTGTAATTGTTGTGCGTTCATCGAGGTGCATTTCCGATGGCTTGCCAGCTGCACAGCTCGTGCGCCGCTGGCGTTGGGGAAGGACGGTACGGCCGGGCCCAGGTTTTCTCCGGGCGAGCAGTCCCGAGCCGACAGGCAAACTGTCGGGCAGTACGCTTGCGATTTCAGCGTGAGGTGATCAGGAGGTAGCGTTTTGCGCAGGCTTCAAGGGTGTTGCGTGGATGCCCAGTGGTGCTTCGGCATGTGGCATGAAAAACATGATTAGCATGCCAGCTGCAAAGAATCCGGCGCATACCAGCAACCCCAACGCCAAGCTGTAGCTGGTTGCAATACCGCTGAGCAGCAAGGGTGCGAAAGCGGCAAGGCCACGGCCGAAGTTAAAACAGAAGCCGGCGCCAATGGTACGAACGCGCACCGGGTAAAGGGCACTGAAATATGAAGCGAACAGGCTGGCAAAGGCATAGAAGAAGGCGTACACCGGGCCGAGCCAGAACAGAATCTGGTTATCGGTGGTTAGGGCGTAGATTGCCAGCATCACTGAACTGCCCAGCAGCGACAATAGCGTGGCATTGCGCTTGCCGATACGGTCAGCGAAAAAGCCGAAGGCGTTGATGCCGATAAACGCGCCAATGTTCATGATGGTCATGAAGTGCGCCATCATCCCGATCTCCAAGCCGCGCTCGTGCACCAGATAGGTTGGCAACCAGGTACTGGCCCCCCAGAAGCCGATCACCGAACAACTTGCCGCAGCGGTGCCAAGCAGGGTCAGGCGCAGTAAGCCTGGGGCGAAGATTTCTCGCACCGAAGCATTGCGAGGGGCATCGGCACAGGGGCTGGCGATCGCTTTTTGTGCCTTCCATTCGGGGGACTCTGGAACGAAGAACCACAGGTACAGCACAGGGATAAGCGTCGAGATGCCCGCAGCAAGGAACAGCACGTGCCAATCCGGCAGCAAAGCCTTGCCAGCCATCGCGGCGATTGCTGCGCCGATGGGAAACGAACTGAGCACAAAGCCTGTGGCGCGGGCACGTTGGTGCGCAGGCCAGGTTTCGGCAATGTAGGCCGAAACAATCCCCCACACGCCACCCAGGCCCAAACCGGAGAAAAATCGCAGCACCAGTAACAGGTACCAGTTACTGGTGGATGCCACGGCCATAGTCAGCGCACCAAAACTGATCAGTGACAGCAGCAGCGCCTTGCGCCGGCCAAAGTTGTCCGAGTACCAGCCGGTGGTAATGCTGCTGAAGCCGATACCAAGCAATGTCGCCGACGCGAGCATGCCAGCTTGAGCAATGGTCAGGCCCAGGTCCTGCTGGATTACCGGCAGGGCGATGGTCAGCAGAATGATTTCCATCGCGTCGAACAGATAGGCGAGGAAGCCGCCGACAAGCACATGCCATTTCGAAATGTTCTGCATGGTGTGTCTCCGTCAGCGGTCGAACCAAGGTGTGGAAGGGAGGGTTGGGTGGGTATGCCGCATGGTGTTCTCCTTTGTTTTTGTTGTGAACGACATGGCGCGCTTGGCTGTGCGCAGAGCGCAGGCTTTTACAGCAGGGCACAACTCTCGTCGAAACTCAGTCGCGGACTGCGTGGGAACAGCTTCGAGGGATCGCCGTAGCCGATGTTGCAGAGAAAATTGGTGCTTATCTGCTGGCCGGGAAAGCGGGTGCTACCTGCAAAGAATTCGGCGTCGACCTGCTCATGGTCGAAGCCGGACATCGGTCCGCAGTCAAGACCCAGTGCCCGTGCGGCAAGAATGAGATAGGCACCCTGCAAGGCGCTGTTTCGCAGCGCAGTGGCATGGATTGCCTGCGGTTGCGCGGCGTACCAGTCGCGCATGCCCGGGTTATGTGGAAACAGGCGTGGTAGCTGCTCGTGGAAGTTGACGTCATAGCCGATGATCGCGGTGACCGGGGCATTGAGGGTTTTTTCAACGTTGCCCGCGGCTAGCGCAGGCAGCAGTCGCGCCTTGGCGTGGGCGCTACGCAGAAAGATAATACGCACCGGGCAGCCGTTGGTACTGGTCGGCCCCCAGCGCACCAGGTCGTAGATAGCACGCAGGGTGTCGTCGTCTACAGCTTTGTCGAGCCAACCATTCTGGCTGCGCGCACTGCGAAACAGCTGGTCGAGGGCGTGGTTGGACAATGTTTCATTCATGGCAGAACTCCTGTGATGGTCAGCGGCTGCGGCGTTGGCGTTCGGCCAGCGATCGTGGTGCGACGGTCTCGCTTTCATCGCTGCCACCGAGGAAGTACTCCACCGACATGGGCGGTCCCCACTGGTACAGGCTGGAATCGCAGGCCTGGGTGCAGTTCATGGGTGAGGCATGATTGAACAGGTCACCGTCGGTGAAGTGCTCGATGAGGTTGCCCGACGGGTCGCGCCAGTAATCGAATATCTGGCTGCCAAGCACATGGCGGCCAACGCCCCAGAAAGGGGTCCAGCCTTGATCGTCCATCCACTCATGGCCCAGGCATTGCGCATCGAAGTCCTGAACCTCGAAGGAGGCGTGGTGCACAACATCACGACTGGCCTGGAACAGCGCAATGGTGTGGTGGTCGGTCCATTGGCTGCCGCGATTCAGGCGCAGGAATGCCGCCGATGGGCAACCCTGCTCGTCGCCTTCGACGATCAGATCGGACGGCAGCATGCCCAGCACGTTTCGGTACCAGGCAATCATGCTGGGCATGTCGGCGACGCCGATTGCGACATGGCCCAGGCGCATGACCTGTGCCGGGCCTTTACCGGGGCGCTGCACATCGCCAAAGCGGCGCTTTTCGACCGCCGAGTTGAGTACCAGCGCCGAGCGTTGCGTCAGGGCTTGGACCGGCTCGATACCCTGCACCAGTTCGATGCGACGCCCGCAGGGGTCTTGCAGTGCCACAACATGACCACCGCCGGGGTGCTCCAGCGCCTGGATCGTTGAGGCTCCTGGCAAGCGTTCGGCGAACTGCAGGTCGGCGAACGACTCGACGGCAAACGCGATGGCGCCCAAGGCCGGCGTGTCAGCGTGCTCGGCAATGTAGACATAGGGCAGCGGCCCGGTACCACGCAGGTAAAGCCGGTGTTTGCTGCGGTGACAGACAGTCAGGCCGAAGTCGAGCAGGAAGCGTTCAAGCAGGTCCAGATCGGCATGCCGGTAGACCACATGGTTGATGTCTTTGATGTGCAGCATGGCTGCGTCTCCTCAGCCCAGGGCCGACGATTTGTTCGGGCGTTCGCTGGCAAGAGGCATTCTCCAGGCAGCCGCACCCGCGAACCGCAAATCGGTCCGGGCGCGCGCAGCCGGGGTCACGGCGCGGCGAGGCCGACCGTGAAGCTCCCGCCTGTCAAAGGCGAACGGGATTGGACTAGCGTTTCAAACGCGGCCTCAGGCGGGCGGCGTCTCAGCGGCGATGGGGTTGACCAAAGTGCCGAGCCCTTCGATCTCCACGGTGCAGACATCACCAGGCTTCATGAACAACATCGGGCGGCGGGCCCAGCCAATGCCGGCGGGGGTACCGGTAACGATGACATCGCCCGGTTCGAGGGTGACGGCTTCGCTGAGTACGGCGATCAGATGCGCCACATCAAAGACCATGTCGGCAGTGTTACCGTGCTGTTCAACCTTGCCGTTCAGGCGAGTCGTCAGCGACAGGCCACGGGCGCCGGGCGGCAACTCATCCGCGCTGACGAAGACCGGGCCGAACGCGCCGGTGCCATCGAAGTTCTTGCCGATGGTCCACTGCGGCGACTTGAACTGGTAATCGCGCACCGAGGCTTCGTTGAAGATCGAGTAGCCGGCAACATGCCGCAAGGCCTGTTCTTGCGAGATGTGACGGCCTCGAGTGCCAATGATCACTGCCAGTTCGCCTTCGTAGTCCAGTTGCTCGGACACCTGAGGACGGATAATGGCCTCGCCGTGGCCAATCAGTGTCGTGGAGAACCGGGGAAAGAAGGTTGGGTAGGTAGGCTGTTCATAGGGACTTTCCTTGGTGTGGTCGGCGTAGTTCAGGCCGACACAGACGATTTTGCCGGGGCGTTCGAGAGGCGGCAGATACCGAATCCGCCCGTTGTCGAGTAAGGGCGCTGTGCTCAACTGCTGGTGAGCATGCTGCAGCGCCTTCGCGCCGCGACCGAGCAAGTCGAACAGCGAGCCCGGGTAGCCTGGGAGGTTTTCAGTGAGGCCGCGCAGGCCGCTTTCGGTTTCCACGGCCAGGCCCTTGAGAGCACCCTCGGCAAAGCTGACAAAACGCATGATCCGTACCTCGCTGTTATTGTTCTTCAAGGTTTAAGTAAACGGTACCGTACCGTACCGTTGCGTGAAGATTCCCATTGCGGTCACAGTCTGTCAATGCCATTGCCAGGAAGTGTTTTGCATAAAAATGCAGGTCAGATATGCATTTTTATCGACAAAGTGGAACGCCTCCCGCAGGGCAGGTAGGCTTAGCGCGCAGCGATTGCGTCTGGAACTGACAGAGGTGCTACTTGAGCGAGCGGGTGGAAAGTAAGCGGCAGGTCGAAAAGAGGGAGGGCATTCTCGCCACAGCGACGGAAATGTTCCTTGAAGAGGGTTATGCCGGGGTCAGCGTCGACGCCATCATCGCCCGCATCGGCGGCTCCAAGCGTACGGTGTATGCCTACTTCGGGGACAAGGACGGCTTGTTTGCGGCCATTATCGCCCGTCTGTGCGAGCAGATCGTCAATCCACTCACGCACATGGACCTCACCTGCAAACCGCTGCCGCAGGCATTGCGCACCATTGCCGAAACCTTCCTGGAGGTAATTCTTTCGCCACGAACGATCGCCATGCACCGGCTGATCGTCGCTGAAGCATTGCGTGCCCCGGAAGCTGCACGGGCGTTTTTCGAGGCGGCACCCGGCGCAGCCTACGGCTGTTTGCTTGATTATTTTGTCTGGGCCGAGAAAGACGGAATCGTCCGGGCGGGAGACGCCCAGACCCGGGCAGTGCTGTTTCTTGATGCCCTGACCGGTGATTTTCAGTTGCGCTGCTTGTTGGGGTTGATGGATATCCCTTCGCAGGTGGATCGACAGCGGCGGGTGGATGAGGCCATCACTATATTTCTGCGGGGTCTGCAACCATGAAACGCAGGTGACGGGTGATCATGCCTGCCATCGCTTTTTAGCTGGGCGATGCAGCACAATCCTGGTCATCCGCTGACCCTCCTGTGCTGAACACGATGCGGCCGCTGCTCAACGCCAGGTAGAGCGCCTCCAGCGCCCTGGCATCGTGGTGCATATGAATGGCGATATCGTCGAGGCGATGGCTGAGCTTTGGTGCCAGGCCAAGGCGGCGTATTTCCAGCAACAGTTCTGCCGCCGCTTCGTCATTGAACGAAGCGCTTCTGATTGTGCGCAAAAGTTCACCGTGGCTAGTCATGTGCGGTCTCCACAGCGAATGCGCCAGGAGGGGCATTCGCTTCGCTGATTTCAGAACAGTTTGAGGAAGTTGATGTAGAGCCGTGGCGCCTTGCCGTTATCGTTATCCAACTCTTCAGCAGAGACCGAACGGGTCAGCGGGAAGGCGATTTCCGGGGAAACGAAGGTGTCCTTGAACACTTGCAAATGAGCCCCCACGCCCGCGGAAGACAAGCTCTGAGTCGGGACCCAATAGGGCTCTTCGTTCCACACTTTGCCAAAGTCCCAGAACGCGTAGTACTGAGTGGGTACGGCGTAGCCTTTGAAGGCGTGGATGCGGTTGTATTGCAGTTCGGTCTTGACTGCAAAGCCACGGTCACCGGTGATTTCCGAAGGGTCATAGCCGCGGCCGAACTCGCTGCCGCCCACACCGAATTGTTCCGGCGACAGCAGGGCTTGGCCAAAGGATGTCTGCGCAGTGGCGGCCATGTACAGGTTCAGCCCGTCCATGAGGCGGCTCAGGTCTTGCAGCCGTTGCGCATCCAGCTGGAGTTTGGTGAAGTCGGTTTCACCCCCTTCGCGGGACGGGTTCTGCCGGCTTTCGCTGCTGGCGCCCATCACTGCCAGGCCTTTGCTCAGTTCGAGCTTGGCGAGGTTTTTGCCGCCGTAGCTATCGACGAAGTCATAGCTTGCACCCAGGCGTATTGCCCGAATGCGGTCGTCGCTGGAAGGTGGCAGATCAGCGTCGTCGAGGTACTCGGACTTGCCGTTGAAGTAGGTGAACGCCGCCGACGTCTTGAACGTACTGTCGCGCTGACGAATCCATGGCCGAGTGATACGCACGGCCAAGGTGTCACCGGAGCTGTTGGCATTGAGGAACGAATAGGTGTCGGCGTGGCCATCGTTATGTTGGGCCAGTACGCTGAGGACATCGCCTTGGCTGCCAACCGGCAACTCATACTGGCCCTCGAAGAAGGTCATCTTGTTGCCTTCCACTGACCGGCCGGCGCGGATGCCCAAATGGTCGCCGTTGCCAGTAAGGTCGTTGACACCAATGCCGCCATAGACCTGCCAGGGCCCGAAGTAGCGGCTGTCTCGGTTGTCGAAACCGATGAAACCTTCGTACTTGCGCAGCTGGTTTTCTACCGTCAGTTCAGTACCGGCCTGCAGCGGTGATGCCTGCAAGGCACCGCGGCTTTCGTTACCGGACACATCGTTCATCAGCAGCAAGTTGCGCTCGATGGTGGCGCTTTTCGGTGGGGTTTGCTGGCGAATGTTTTCGGCGTAGCGCTCCAGTGCCTTGTTGCTTGGGCCGCTGAAGCTGACCTGGTTGATTTTGCCTTCGAACACCTGAATCGTCAGCTTGCCGCCTTCCAGGCGTTGCTGTGGAACGAAGGCCTTGGCCAGCAAAAAACCGGCCTTGCGATAACGCTGGGTGATGGTGTCCACCACGGCGTTGATCTCGGCAAGGTTGACGCTGTTGCCCTCCAGGCGCGCTAGCACCGGCTTGAAGGTGCCGGCAGGGTAGCTGTCAGCACCGATCAGGGTGACGCTGTTGACCTTGAATCGTGACAGGTTCGCTGGCAGTGCAGTCATTTCTTCGGGCAACTGTTCCAGCTGCGGGGTGACGGAGGTTTCACGTAGCTCCAGCGTTTCAGGCATCTGCGTGGGCGAGTTGCGCATCCCGCTGCGGTCGGGAACTTCGATCCGGCCGGGGTTGAGTTGCCCCAGCGGCGCGGCGTTTACCTGCGCCGACAGCACCAGCAGGCTGGACAGCACTGCCACCGCGATACGGGTCATGCGTGAGGGATAGGATTTCATGATTATTTACCTCCCTTTTGCGGAGCCTGAAGGTCGTGAGGAATGACGCTGCGGCTCCAATCAGGGACGATGAACTGGCCGTCCTTGAAGTGGCTGTTGGCGTAACTGAGCACATCGCGGATATCCGGGATGGTGCTGTTGCTATCGCCGTAGGCACGGGGTTTACAGAGCAATTGCACGGCGTAGGTGCGGGCCACTGCGGGGGTTACCGAGTAGTTGGCCGATACCGCCGAGGGTGATTCCAGGGCCGTGCAGCGGGTGTTGCCTGGCGATTGCGCGGTGACAGGAACAACTTGGCGTACCGCAGTGGGCAATGGGTCAATGGGCGCGAGCGGTCCGGTGATGGTCAAGGTGCCGTCATGGAAGGTCACGGTGTAGTTGCTGCCCGCCTGGTAGGTCTGATCCTGGCCAATGCCATAGGCCCCGGTACTTTCACCTGGAGCGCGGACCAGCGAACCTTGGGCGAGATCAGCCTTGTCGCCGTTTTTCAGGCCGCTGACTTTATAGGTCAGTTGCGGGTCGGCAGCGCCGACAACCTTGGACTTGTTGTCTGCGCGTACATCCAGCGGAGCCGGGGTGACCTGCAGTTTGCCGTCCTTGAAAACCATGGCGTAGTTACCGCTGGTGAGCAGCACATTGCCCTGGGTGATGGCGTAACCGCCGGGCTTGACGTTCTCGCCGGCATCCCGAGTGAGCGCACCCTTGAGCACATCGGCAGCACTGTCACCCCGTTTCAGGCCGGCGACCGAATAGGTCAACTCAGGATCAAGATCGCCATAGACCTTGGCCTTGTGGTCGGCGGTCACACTTAGCACGGCTGGGGTGATTGCCAGTTGACCGTTGTTGAAGGTGAGGATGTAGTTGCCACCCTTGCCGCTGTTAAGGCCGAGATCGCCCTGGTGAACGGCGTACTGGCCGACGTTTTCGCCGCTGTTACGGGCGATGGCGCCGCTGTTGAGCACATCGCCGGCGCTGTCGCCATTGACCAGGCCACTGAGGCGGTAGGAAAGCGTTGGATCTACCTCGCCATACACCTTGGAGTGCGTGCCAGCGTCGATCTGCAACGAGGCTGGCGTGATGGTAAATACGCCAGCTTCGTAGTTGAGGATGTAGTTCTGGCTGATGTTGGCCAGCGTGCCCTGGCCGATGGCGTAGCCACCTGCCTTGACGTCTTCGCCAGCTGTGCGTTGCAAGGCGCCGCCGTTGAGCACCGAGGTTTGCTGATCGCCACGTTTGAGTCCGGACACCTGATAGCTGAGTGCCGGATCGATTTCACCGTAGACCTTGGTTTTGTCATCGGCACGCACGAGGAGGGTTGCCGGAGTAATGCTGAAGTTTCCAGCCTCATAGCTGAGTATGTAGTTCTGGCCTTTGCCCTGGTTGAGGGCTACCGAACCTTGTTCGATGCTGTAGCCGCCAGCGCTGACCTGTTCACCCGTCTGGCGAACCAGTGTGCCGTTGTTCAACACCTCGCCGGCACTGTCCTGGGCTTTCAGGCCACGGACCTGATAACCCAGCGCAGGGTCGAGGTCGCCGTAGACCTTGCCGTTGTTATCAGCGGCTACGGTCAAGGCGGCGGGGGTAATGGTCAGCTTGCCGTCGATAAACTGCAGAACGTAGTTACGGCCCTGGTCATTGTTCAGGCCGACGCTGCCCTGATTTATGGTGTAGCCGGCGGCACGCACGTTTTCGCCGGCTTCACGGCCAAGGGTGCCGGTGTTGAGTACCGATGCCACTGTGTCGCCGTTCTTCAGGCCCGAGACACTACGAGTCAGGGCAGGGTCGGCATCGCCATAGACTTTCGACGTGTTCTGCGCCTGAACGGTCAAGGTCGCCGGGGTGATCTGCAGCGTGCCGTCGACATACTTGAGGGTGTAGTTACCGCCCAGGCCGTTGTTCAACGCGAGGCCGCCCTTGTTGATGGTGTACTGGCCGACATTTTCACCGGACTGACGATCAAGATTGCCCTGAAGCAGCTCAGCGCCGGTGTGACCCAGTTTTGTCTCGCCGACCTTGTAGTCCAGGCCAGGGTCATTGTCACCGTAGACTTTGTGCTTGTCGTTGGCGGTCACGGTCAGCTCTGCCGGGGTCACGGTCAGGGTGGCGGTGTTGTTTTGCAGTTCATAGCGCTGCTGGGCAAATGCATCGCCGCTCAAGCCACCCTCGATCGCGTACTGGCCGACATTGGAGTGCTCGGTTGCGGCTGTCGATGGCGCGGCCTTGGTGACACCGACCCGACCCAATTGAGCGTCAACATACTGGTCCAACCCACGTACTTGTTCCACGCTTGACCCGCTGTTGACGATGCCCTGGGTAAAGGCCGGGTTGTGCTCGCCGTATTCGCGGCTGGCGTGCGCGGGGGTAGCACTGATTTGTGCCTTGTTAGTGGAGATCGCAACGTTTGTGTCGGTTTTGTCCTGTGTTGAAAGAAACTGGACCTGGGCTGTTTCAAACAGGTTTTTCTGGGTGACAGGCGTGCCGTCCGTGGTGGTTATCCAGGGCTTGTCATCGGCCAGCCAGCCAATGCGTGCGAGCATCGCGTCGGTTTCACCGGGCAGCTTGAAAATCAATTGCTGGGAGGTATCTGTGGCGGGTTTGTACTGTATCTCGTGCTGGTTCGATGCACCGGGGATGTACTCGCCATCCACACCCCAGTAGCCAATGCCGGTCATGACACCAACGGCGAGCTGTCCACCCACCGGGCTAAGGGAAAAGCCCACGGGGACATTAACGGGAACGCCGTCGCGGCTGACAATGGGGGCATTGACGTCGCTGGGGTTGGGGGTGAACTTCCACAACGCGCCTTGGCTATCGCGAAAACTGATGCCGTAGATCAGGTAGTCGGAGCTGTCCAGATAACGCAGTACGTCTGCTTGCGCAATCTCGTTGCCATTCTCGTCACGAAGATTCAACGCCTCGAACACCACATAGTCGAATGCCTGACCGTTTCCAGGGCTCAGTTCAACGGTACGGTCCACGTTGTTGTTGCCGATAATCACTTGTGTCCCGACTTTGGTCAGGGCATAGGCTTTGATGCCGCTGAGGGTTTCTCCGGTCAGCGGGGCGGTAATGGTTTTGCTGGTGTCAGGCCCGGTGCCGCTGGCATTGGTCTGGCTGAAGGTGAATATGCCGTTGCTGGCCTTGCCGGCCAATTCGCCAGCGAAGTTCAAACCGCTGTCCATGCGTACGCTGGCCCCTTCAAGGGCGACCTTGGCACCGATCAGCGCAGTGTTGTCCTGCTGGAAGATGGAGGCAGTGTCAGTGGTTTTCAGCCAGGCGATACCCGACCCCACATCGATGATTGCGCGGCGGCCGAAGGCGGCCTCGCCGCTGGCACCCGCCGGTGCCGCATCGAACAAGCGGATGTCACCGGTCGCACTGATGTAGAGGTTGCCGTCCTTGAGCAGGATCGGCGCCCTGATATTCACCGCGCCGTTGGCGTGGCTCTTGTCGGTGCCCTCGTACGTGGTGATCTGACCGGCGTTGCCAGAGGAGATCAGCGCCAGAGTCGATGGACTGATGCGACCGTTGTTGTCTACCGAGGCGAGGTTGGTGGCGATAATGGGAGCATCGACATTGAGGGTATCGGTTGCCTGAATCAGCACGTTGCCTTGCGCCAGTCCGCTGACAATAGAACTGGCTGCCACCGAACCAGCAGCGCCGGTTTCATCGATATTGACAGTGGCAGGGTCGAGTAACCAGGTGCCATTGGTTTTTTGTCCATGGGTATCGACCTTGGCATCGGACGTTACCGTGAGTTGCTTGCCCGAGGTTTCAACTACGCCACCCTTGACCTTGCCGGTGGCCGACGCGGAACCTGCGAAATGAGTGGCTTCATCGCTCCACGCGACAATCTGCCCCCCATCGGTCTTGCCGTCGGCCCTGAGCTGGGCGCCCTTGGCTACGGTTGTGGTGGTGGCGGGCGCCTCGTTCCCTTTGTTCTGCAAGCTACCACCCAGCAGCACCTTGCCACCGGTACCCTGGCTGCCTGAGGCATCGATCTTCGCCGTGCCGGCAACATTCACGCGGTCGCCAAGTACCTTGATGGTGCCGCCATTGACGCCCGTAGCACTCAGGTTACCGCTGACATGGGTGCGCGCAGCGTTACCCAGGACGATGGTGCCGCCGTCGCTGCTTACCGAATCGGCGACGACGTTGCCGCCCAGATTGATCACCGAGTCCAGGTGCTTGGCTGCACGTTGGGCGCTCATGGCCACCACGCCGTTGGCAACGTCGATTTGCCCGCTGTTGTGCACGCCACCACTGACATCGGCAGTAACGCTGGCCTTGTCGCCAGGCTCACCACTGACGGCAATGTTCAGCAAACCATCGCCGTGAAAGTCGAGTGTGGCCTGCGGGCCGGTAGCCAGCTGAACCGTACCTTTGCGGGCTTGAATAACGCCGGCGTTGGTAACCTGGGCGCCAAGCAGGGCGACCATGCCATTGTCATGGACAGTGATGCGTCCCTGGTTGGTTACCGCGCCTGTGAGTTGAATATCCAGCTTGCCGGTTGCAGCAAACTGCTTGGCTTGCTCTTCCGTGAGAAAACCTGCGCTGGCGACCAGCGCGCTGGAAGATAGGTGCGCTTTGGGCCCCATCCAGATGCCGTTGGGATTCACCAGAATCAGCTGGCCATTGGAGGTTACCGTGCCGTAGATTTTCGAGGGGTCGCCGCCTGTTACGCGGTTGAGGGTGACCGACTTGCCATCAGGCTGGTTGAACGTGATTTTGTGGTCGGGGCCGACGTTGAAACTCTGCCAGTTGATGGCAGTACGCGCCGTGGAAGTGTTCACTTCCATGCCTTTGCCTTGTTGCGTAATGGTTGCCTTGCCGCCGATTACCTGGCCGCCCTGAGGAATGTTCTCAGCCAGGGCGTAACCTACCGGCCAGGTCACCCCGGCAATCGCCAGGGCGACGGCAACGCACAGTGCAGTCAGCGTAGAGGAGGGAGGTTCTTGACTGGGTTTTAGATGCCGTTTCATCGTATTTCTCCTAGAAATGTTAACTAGGAGAAATGATTGATCCTGGGCCGTGGCTGGGTAAGCGTTGCTTCATGCAACGCCTTGTAGTGCGTTTCCGATTCTAATGCGCCGCCGTAGCGACCGGGACAGTCAAGCGCAGTTGAGCCTCGAATGCATGTTCGTTATCGCTGGTGATCTGCAGATCTGCCTCGAACAACGAGCTCAACTCGGATGCCAGGGAAAGGTAGATAACCGGAGCGGTCAGTGATTCAGCCGCCGTCATGGATGCTGTTACTTGCAGGTGCCACTCGATGTAGCCGGCGTCTTTCTCAAATGACTCGGCGCGAATCGAAACCAGGTTTGCCCCCCTGTGCTTGAGGTGAAGGTACAGGGCTTTGATCAGGCTGGAATAAGCCTTTGGGTCTATCCATCCCCATGGGTTCGAATGGGCGCTTGTGAAATCATGCGCCGGCATGTCGTTGCTTGGCAGCTGCTGGAGCGTTTGCCGGGTGAGTGTGTTCAGATTGTGCGAAAAAGGGGAGAGCTTGATTTGCCCCGTTTCAAGGTGAACCATTTCGCAAAGCCATTGCACGCTTTCGTCCATGCGGTCAAAGAGGGCGTTGATCCTTTCATTGCCATCGACAACCGAGCGCGCGTTGCTCAGGTAGCGGCCAAGCGAATCAGCGTGCTCGATGAGGTAGGTGCTTCGGCGGTCTCTGACAAAGGCGAGATAGGCCAGTTGCTCACGCAAAGCCTCTATCTGGGCCTGCTCTTCGCCGATGTCGATCGAGGTGCAGAGCATTCCGATCAGTTCGCCACCCTGGTCGATGACCGGGTACCCGCTGTGCTTCAACACCCTGCGCTCGCCGTGCAGACGCACGGCAATGACCATCATGTAGGGAATCTGTTTGGCGACTGCGGTGTTGAAGGTCTCACGGGCAAATTGCAGGTGCTCGGTGTCTATCACGCCTATATCGCATTGCTTGGCATCAAGGACCGCGTGGCGGGTCAAACCGAG
The DNA here is from genome assembly GCF_016881005.1 of Pseudomonas arcuscaelestis. Taxonomy (GTDB): domain Bacteria; phylum Pseudomonadota; class Gammaproteobacteria; order Pseudomonadales; family Pseudomonadaceae; genus Aquipseudomonas; species Aquipseudomonas arcuscaelestis. The sequence continues at coordinate 461,846 of NZ_JACOPV010000003.1, forward strand.
GTAATCGAGGAATGCCTGGTTGGCAGCCAGAATGCGCGCGTCTGCGGCCCGCAAGCAGATAGGGAAAGGGATCTGATCGAGTAAGGCATTGAACTGCAACGCTGACGCCTGATCCGACACAACGGCGTTTTTATCGCTGTCAGCCCTGCCTTCGAGAAATCCCCTTTGGGTCGCTACATGCAGTAACTCAACCAGCGAGTGGGTGCCGGTTTTCTCCAGCAATCGAGTCTTGTAGGTGCTGACTGTGCGGTCGCTGATGGCCAGTTCACCGGCAATTTGCTTTACCCGGTAACCGTCAGCCAGGTAATGCAATACCGTCACTTCTCTGGCCGTCAGTTGTTCTGTGGGTGTGGCCGAGCCCGGGTCCTGTCGAAGGGCGCTGGCATGGAAACAGGTTTTGCCGGCAAGTACCTTTTTTACTGCATCGGCGAATGACTCCAGGGTGTCGCTTTTGGAGACAAAGTCCGAGGCACCCGCGGTGATGCACAAATGCTCATAGACATCAGCGGGCAGGGCAGTCAGTACCAGGATGACGGTCGAAGACTTGCGTGCGGCTATCCGTTTGATCACATCCAGACCGCCAAGTCTGGGAATGTCCAGGTCCAGCACCACCAGGTCCGGAACCGCTGTACGAACAAGCTCCAGGGCATCCAGCCCATTATCGGCAAGTGCCACGACGCGGTGGCCTGCCTGGCTTAGCAGGGTTTCGCTACCCAGACTGCTCAAGGGGTAGGGGTCGACAATCAGTACCTTTGCCATGCTGTGAACGTCCCTGGTCAAACAATCGATGCGTTGATCATAGACGCAAGTAATTGACCAATTGGAGGATTAATTAGTTATCTGCGCAGGGAGGGCTTAGTCGCGTTTAGCGATAAGGTTTGGGATCGTTATAGAGATTGATTGGCTCGGGTAGCGTGAGTTAATCCTAATCGTCATGGTAGATTAGCCCGTAGACATAGGCTGCTTGCACAGCGAAAAATGTGTTCTAGGCTTGGCGGCCTCAAGGAGCAAGTGCAACAGTCAGTTAAAAAATCGGAGCGTGCTAATTACGAAATTGAACGAGATACCGCCTCCGAAGCATCGCGATCGTTTGGCGTCTGAGCGAACCGAGCCATCCCGGCTAAGCACGATTTTCTTCGCCAAGGACCCGCCCAAGATCTCCTCCTCGGTCGCTGAAACTGCGGCTATACACACCCCCCCGGCATCGCTTAAACAATGGCTATACAGAACCCCCCCAGCATCGACGATGTAGCGGCCTGAAATGGCACGATAGCCGCTCTCCTTATGGGGCATCCAGCAGGCTAGCCAAGCTGGGGGAGG
>NZ_JACOPV010000030.1 GCF_016881005.1 Pseudomonas arcuscaelestis
ATGGTTGACGAGGCAGTGCAGATCTACAACACAGAGCGGCCCCATATGGCCCTGAAAAACAAAACGCCCGATGCGGTGCATCGGGCGTTTTGAGGCCTGGTGGCCTACCTGAAAAGGTGTAAACCTATTTCAGGACTAGACACTGGCTGCATTTACAGCGCACAAGAGAGCACCCTTGCTAATCCGCGAATGCGTACCTCGAAAGACGCTGTAACCCTAGCGCCCGCTGACTCAGACCAAATCCCCAGATTCCTCTTTGAGGGGTGCGATACAAGTTTCTTCGATTAAGTCAATAACCACCCTGTTCAAAACCTTCAGGTCATGCTAAAAACAATGAAGCAATGATCTAGCTGCTTGATAAAGAAGGGAAAAATATGACGAAGTCGGAGCTGATCGAACGTATTGTCACCCATCAAGGGCTGCTCTCATCCAAGGATGTGGAGCTGGCCATCAAGACCATGCTTGAACAGATGTCCCAATGCCTGGCGACCGGAGATCGTATCGAGATCCGTGGCTTTGGCAGCTTCTCCCTGCACTACCGTGCGCCACGGGTAGGGCGTAATCCCAAGACGGGGCAGTCGGTCAGTCTCGATGGTAAGTTTGTGCCGCATTTCAAGCCAGGTAAAGAGCTGCGTGACCGCGTCAATGAAGATGAGCAGCATGAGCATGCCGGTTAATCATCGCAGGGGAAGGGGGTGGGTTATGCGTAGTTTCAAGCGCGCCTTAGTAGTGCTGTTCATTATGGCATTGGCGACGCTGGTGCTTTTTTTTGTGTTGGAAAACCAGCAAGTTGTTGCCTTAGTCATGTTCGGTTGGTCCGCACCGGCATTGCCGTTGTCTGTTGTTGTGCTGGTCGCGCTGTTGGTAGGCCTGATGGCTGGGCCATTGATGGGTCTTTATGTCGGGCTCCGTGCTAAGGGGCGGGCGCGTCGCATCAGCGGCTAAGCTGCGTTCTTCGGGGTATTTACGGTGATATTTAGAAATCACCTGTAGTCCTGGGTTGTTGGCAGCCTGCTTCAAGAGGCGATGATCTGCAATCAGCCTTTCGCCAGGCTACTGCCGTTGCTGTTCGAAAGTGCCCTGCGGCTAAGCTCACGCATGAAAAAGCCACTATTGAACGCCATCTAAAACTCGTCGTTGAGCTGCTGTACGGCCAGTGATACCAAACCGTGCATTGACCTGCGGCGAGCGGGTGAGGTGCTGGGCGGGCTTGGCTCACATGGTATATTCAGTGCTTCCTAGGCAGTACCTGTAAACAGTGGTGTTTTATCGCGATCCTGCCGCAAGTCATGTCTCGTTGTTGCGTCCGCCATTGTCGCCCATGCGTGTAGGCATCGTTGTTCTGGAACGCGCCTGTTGCGATTGTATGTATGGTTCGATTGTCGTGTAGATATTCGGCCTGTTTACCTTTTCGGTTAAAATTGATTCCGTCGGTCGTCTCCGATAATATTTTGGCTTTTGTATTCATGGATTGGATGGGGCCCGTTTAAGGGTCCTGTTCACAGCTCAAAGGGTATGGTGTCGCGTGAAAATTCTAGTAACCGGCGGCGCCGGGTTTATCGGCTCGGCAGTCATTCGACATATCATCTCAAATACGGATGACTCTGTAGTTAACGTCGATAAGCTGACATACGCTGGCAACCTCGAGTCGTTGGCCGAGATCAGTGAAAGTCCGCGTTACGCTTTCGAGCGCGTTGACATCTGTGACCGTGATCAGGTCGAGCGGGTCCTGCGAGAGCATCAGCCCGATACCATTATGCATCTGGCGGCAGAGTCCCATGTAGATCGCTCGATCTCCGGCCCGTCCGAGTTTATCCAGACCAACATCATCGGCACTTACACTTTGCTTGAGGCTGCACGCCATTATTGGGCCGCACTGGATGAAGCGCGAAAAGCCAGCTTCCGCTTCCATCATATTTCTACTGACGAAGTCTACGGGGACCTCGAGAGTCCGGAAGATCTCTTCACGGAAACTACCCCGTATCAGCCAAGCTCGCCATACTCCGCCAGCAAGGCCAGTTCGGACCACCTAGTGCGTGCCTGGAGTCGCACTTACGGCTTGCCAACCCTGGTGACAAATTGTTCGAACAACTACGGCCCATACCATTTCCCCGAAAAGTTGATCCCGCTTATTATCCTCAACGCGCTGGAGGGCAAGCCGCTACCGGTTTACGGTAAGGGTAATCAGATTCGCGATTGGCTGTACGTCGAAGATCATGCCTGTGCCCTGTACAAGGTCCTGACCGAAGGTGTCATCGGTGAGACCTACAACATTGGTGGTCACAACGAGAAGCAAAACATCGAAGTGGTCCGCACCCTCTGCACATTGCTCGACGAGCTGCGTCCAGATTCTCCTCATCGTCCCCACGCCAGCCTGATCACCTATGTTGAGGATCGCCCGGGTCACGACCAGCGTTACGCAATCGATGCCAGGAAAATCCAGCGTGAACTGGGGTGGGTGCCGGAAGAAACCTTCGAAACTGGTATCCGCAAAACCGTCGAGTGGTACCTCGGCAATACTGAATGGGTAGCGCATGTGAAGAGTGGCAGCTATCAGCAGTGGATCGACCAGAACTACAGCGAACGCTCAGCCAAAGCATGAAGATTCTTTTGCTGGGCAAAAACGGTCAGGTTGGCTGGGAGTTGCAACGTTCTCTCGCGCCGCTTGGTGAGTTGATAGCTTTGGATCGTCAAACTGTCGATGGGTTATGCGGTGATCTATCTGATCTAGACGCATTGCGTGCGACTATTCGTCAGGTCAAGCCGGATATCATAGTCAACGCTGCAGCCTATACTGCTGTTGACAAAGCCGAGTCCGAATCCGAACTTGCCTACTGTGTAAATGGTCTGGCCTCTTTGGTCATGGCTGAAGAAATACGTTCTATGGGCGCTTGGTTGATTCACTACTCGACCGATTACGTGTTCAGTGGGGAAGGGCAAGCCCCGTGGCAGGAGACTGACCCTGTCGCACCGGTGAATCACTACGGGGCTAGCAAACTTGCAGGTGAGCAGGCGATTGCGGCTTCAGGCTGCAAGTACCTGATCTTCCGCACAAGTTGGGTCTACAGTGCCCGCGGTAACAACTTCGCAAAAACCATGCTGAGATTGGGTAAGGATCGCGAATCCCTCAGCGTTATCGCCGACCAGATTGGTGCACCAACTGGTGCTGATCTCATCGCAGACATCAGCGCGCTGGCGATTCAAAAGGTAATGCAGTACCCAGAACTCGCGGGGCTGTATCAACTCACTGCTAGCGGTGAAACTTCTTGGCACGGCTATGCCAGCCATGTCATCGGTTTCGCTAGGGCCAACGGCGAGCAATTGGCGGTGAGAGGCATCACACCTATTGAAACCACTGCCTACCCGACCCCTGCTCGTCGTCCGTTGAGCTCGCGTTTGTGGACTCAAAAGCTGCGCAACAACTTTTCTCTACACTTGCCGGATTGGCAAAGTGGTGTAACCCGAATGCTAATGGAAGTTTTGAGCAAATGATCACGACAAATCGTAAAGGCATCATCCTCGCTGGTGGTTCGGGTACACGCCTGCATCCATTGACTCTTGGCGTCTCCAAGCAGATGCTGCCGATCTACGACAAGCCGATGATCTTCTATCCGCTGTCGGTACTGATGCTCGCGGGTATGCGCGAAATCTTGATTATCTCAACTCCCGAAGACCTGCCGGGTTTTCGCAAATTGCTGGGTGATGGCAGTTTGTATGGCATCAAGCTGACTTACGCTGAGCAGCCAAGTCCGGATGGACTGGCCCAGGCTTTTATCATCGGTGAAGAGTTCATTGGCAGCGACCCATGCTGCTTGATCCTCGGCGACAACATCTTTTACGGTCAGCACTTTTCGGACAACCTGCTTGCTGCTACCAGCCAGCAACAAGGTGCAACCGTTTTCGGCTACCACGTGTCCGATCCCGAGCGTTTCGGTGTAGTTGAGTTCGACGCTTCTGGTCGAGCTCTGAGCATCGAAGAAAAGCCGCTCAAGCCAAAATCCAGCTACGCAGTTACCGGCCTGTACTTCTATGACAACCAGGTCGTCAAGATCGCCAAGGGCATCAAGCCCTCCGAGCGCGGAGAGCTGGAAATCACTGACGTCAATCGTGCCTATCTCGAGCAGAAGATGCTTAATGTTGAAATGCTCGGCCGCGGTTTTGCCTGGTTGGATACTGGTACCCATGACTCGTTGCTTGAGGCGAGCCACTTTGTACATACAATCGAGCAGCGTCAGGGCCTGAAGGTAGCCTGCCTGGAAGAAATTGCCTATAACAACGGTTGGATTACTGCCGGGCAACTGGGGGCTCAAGCCGATGCTCTGAAGAAGACTGGCTATGGTCAGTATCTGCAGAAACTGCTCTGATCGAGTGCTGGCTGAGCAAGATACTTCTCTATTCCTTAGCGTTGAATTTGGTGAGCAGGAATGACATGCCAGTAAGATGCCCCCGGGTTGCAGTTTTGCTGGCTGCCTACAACGGAATGCAATGGATCGAAGAGCAGCTAGCTTCAATTCTTGGCCAGTCGTCTGTTGATGTCACTGTTTACATCAGTATTGATCCTTCGGATGATGGTACCGAAGACTGGTGCGCTGAGTATGCGGCTCAGCGTTCCGACGTGGTCGTTCTGCCGGGAGCGGGCGGTTTCGGCGGTGCTTCGCGTAACTTCTTTCGTTTGATCCGAGATGTCGATTTTGGTAGTTACGATTTCATTGCCTTTGCCGATCAGGATGACATCTGGCATAAAGACAAACTTCAGCGTGCAACTGCTGCTATCCGGAATCTTCAGGTCGATGCCTACTCCAGCAATGTCACGGCTTTCTGGCCGGACGGCAAAACCCATGTGCTGCACAAGGCGCAGCCACAGGTAGCTTGGGACTTTCTTTTCGAAGCTGCAGGCCCTGGCTGCACCTATGTGCTGAGCAAGAAACTCGCAGATTTCTTGAAGGGCTCAATGCTTGCCAGTTGGCAGCAACTGCAGGGTGTCAGCCTGCATGACTGGTATTGTTACGCTTTTGCTCGCAGCCATGGTTATCGCTGGTATATCGACCCTATCCCTTCCATGGATTATCGTCAGCACGAGTGTAATCAGTTTGGCGCCAACAAAGGATTGAGCCCGCTGATTGCTCGTTACAAAACCATCCATAGTGGCTGGTGGCTCAATCAGGTGCAGCTGATCGTGCGACTGGTTGGGAAGGAGGCTGACCCATTCGTTGGATCCTGGCTTCTGTTGCGCCGTTGTCAGCTGATCAGATTATCCTTCAGCGCCTGGCAATGTCGGCGTCGAGTGCGCGATAAAGTATTTTTCTTTTTTATCTGTTGGGCCACGGCGTTGATACCAAACAAAGCTGAATGACGCGACACTGTCCATTCGATTCTCAAGCTGCGAAACAAGGCTTCCATCGGGGCGACGACTAGGCCGCTCAGAAGCCATGTCTAGAGTGTTGGTGACCAGGTCGGCGCTGAGTTTCGAGGAAGGTGTCCAGCCTGTCTGACCTCATTTGGCGCCGAAACGGTGGGCTTACGGCACGAGACTGCGCAGAACCAGCCATTCTGCTCACGACAATGCGTGCAGGAGCAGGATCTGGTGACTTCAATTGCAGGCGAAAAAGGATCAATCGGGGTTTTAGAGTGACGTTGATCAGTTGACGCAAAGGCTTGTGATTCTCGGTCATCAAGACGCAGTAGCTTTTTTAGGATCGATTTTCTCTCAGACGACTGAGCCGCCGTCCTGATCTTGAGCTTTTTGCAGTTCGGATGTCACTGCTTTGCTGGCTGGGGCGACGCTGGCTAGCTCTCTCTGGATTGGGCTGGCCAAGTGGCTTAAAGCTTATTCAACTGCTTCGATGTGTCTGTAACCTTGGTTGAGTGCCAGGCTCAGGCGTTGTGCTTGAACTGGGGCGAAAGGATTTGGCGTTGCCTGGTCATCGGCAGCCTTTCTGTGGCGAACATTCTCAACTAAATGGGTGCGGCGTATCATTAGGCCATCATATAATGCTATATAATTGAATTTGTCTCGGGATGATAGGAAGGAACGCGTGTTGACTGATTTTATGGATATTCGCTTGGCATACGAGAAGCGCAAGGAAGCTAGGGCCGCTCATTGGTATGATTTGCAACAGAAGGCCAACAGCCTTTGCATTTCCTTGGGGGGGCATCTTGGGCTCTACGGCGAAAGCTATAGCCTAGGGGAGGGGCATGAAGAGCAGCGTTTTCAAATCGGGATATTCGATGACGAATGTTTCAAACGTGCAAGCCCTGTAGATTTCCATAGGAAGGACTTGAAGGTAGCATTTGCCATCCGTCTTTTTGTTGGCGATGCACAAGATAACATCGCCGAGTGTGAGTTCATATTCAAGCTTAATCTCGGCAAATCCGCTAATGGCTATGTCGCTGAGCTGCTGTCCAGCGCAGGGGTCCTTCAATTCCCTATTTCTAGACAATTCATAGAGAGCGAGCGCAAGGCTCTATTTGAAGCAATCCTGCAAGAAGTTTTCGAGTCGTGGGATTCAAAAATGATGGGGGGCACCGCAACCTTCGACGGCGGCAGCTTCTCGCTGAACATGCCTGCATCCAAGGAGTTGCTTGAGCATCAAACGATCCTGCTCCAGGGAGAGAGCGAGCAGTTGCCGCACGATCCGTCCGTGCGCAAGACCACTCACAACCTGGTCGCAGTCAATCAGGACCTGTCCGAGCAAATCGTTCAGTTGAACAGCAAAATTGGGCGACTCATCCGAGACCTGTCCAAAGCCCACGTAGAGTGCGCCGAGCTGACTAGCCTACATTCAGGCGGCTACTCGCTGACCTGGGGCGGAAAAACGTCGGAGCCGTTCCACGGCTAACCATAGTGAGCTCAATCAGACGGATGTATTGGTCCGCCAAATGTCAAAAACTGATACTTCTCAGCCTCAGCCATAAGTGAGACGGCCGAAATCCAGCATCTAAGGGCGATGTGTCCGCGTTATTTAGCGGGCGCGGTCGCCTTTATCGCCAAGACTTTCATGCGCCAACAAAGCTCTCAACCAGAACCGTTCAGTGTCCAGGTGGTTCAGGAGTGCCTGCAATCCGGAGTAGCCATTTGCAATTTCGCTAGCGGCCAAGGCATCAATGCGAACGTTGTTTACGAGTGGCTACCGTTCTGTCCAGGCTGGCTCACAAACTCGCCGCCGGCCCGCAATTTCCGCGTACGCTGATCGGCCGGTAGCCGCAAAGCACCCAGTGTGCCTGCGAGTGCGTTGCATAGCTAACATCCGTCGAAAGCTTTTCGACCTGCTTGTGGCGAACACGCGCCAGTTGGATGACTCGACGCTGTACTCGGTCAAGCATTTTGAGGGCTTGGTGGGCAACTCGTGGCTGGTTGCGTTGATTGCATTGAGCTAAGTGAGCTTCATTGGACGGATGCCTTATTGATGCCTGCTTGCTATAGTGGTTGGCTTGTGCCTGAATATTAAGATTACATTTCCTTGTATGTTTTTGTTGCCAGTCACTATCGATGGCTGGCGGGAGCTGATGGGGTTGTCCAAGGGGCTTTGGGTACTGTGCTCTTGAGGTATGATGGCAGCAGCACTGGCTTGACATGTGCGAAGGCGCCGTGAATGAATTTTTCCTGTGGTTTGTCAGGTATTTGAGTCTGTCTGTCCGTGTAGTGGTGCGACTGCTGGTGGGTAGGGCTGCCCTTCCCTGTCCTTGAGATAGCGTTGCGCCAGGTAAGGGTTTGATGTGGTACTAATTCTGATTGGAGGGCGAGGTTGATGAGCCTAATTAAATGGATTGAATTTCAGATTCTGGGGGATGAGCGTGGTAGCTTGGTCGCTCTGGAGCGTGAGCGAAATGTGCCCTTCGATATTCGTCGTGTTTATTACATATATAAGACCGAACAAGGGGTAAGCCGGGGCTATCACGCTCACCGTAATTTGCGACAAGTTGCAATGTGTGTGGCGGGTAGTTGCAAGATGGTTTTGGATGATGGCTTCCAGCGTGAGGAAGTGGTCATGGATTGCCCTACGCGTGGTTTACTTATCGAAAGCATGATGTGGCGAGAGATGCACGACTTCAGCGAGGACTGTGTGCTGCTGGTGCTGGCGAGTGAGCCCTATCTTGAGTCCGACTATATTCGTGATTATCAGAAATTTGTTGCGGAGTGTCGCCATGAAGGTTGAGTTCAAGACAATTCGGCTGCGCTTAGTTGAAGAGAGTGATGCTGAATTCATTTTGTCGCTGCGCCTGAATGACAAGTACAACCGTTATCTCTCTGCGGTAAATGCAGATGTTGAGGCGCAAAAGTCTTGGATCAGAAAGTACAAAGATGATGAGCAGTCAGGACGCCAGTACTATTTCATCATCGAGCGAATGTCCGATGGGCAACGTTGTGGTACCGTGCGTATTTACGATTTTCTTGCCGATTCTTTCTGTTGGGGAAGCTGGATCCTCAATGAAGATAAAACGCGTAGCGCCGCGCTTGAAAGCACACTGCTGGTTTATGAAATAGGCATGGGTAAGCTTGGCTTCGAGAAATCTCACTTTGATGTGAGGAAAGATAACGAAGCGGTAGTTAAGTATCATCAGCGGATGGGGGCGGAAAAAACTTCTGAAGATGATGATAACTACTATTTCGAAATTACCAAGGAAGCAGTATCGCGAGCGCGTGAGGATATGAGTAAAACCATTGAGCGGATGTCGAAGGGGCGCTGATCTTTGGCCTGTGGTTTGGTGTTTAGGTGCTTGCTTGATATCCTCTGCTGCGCAAGTATGTTAGTACCTGAAAACTCGTAAATTTTCGTGATCAAGAATCGTTAGGGGCGAGGCGGAAGCTCTCGCTTCTTTGGAGGTATAGTGATTAGTTTTCTGGACCTAAAAGAAGTAAATAGCTCTTTTCGTAAAGAGTTAGTTGATGCGTGTGCAAGGGTAATCGACTCCGGTTGGTATATCGGCGGGGGGGAGTTAGCAAATTTTGAAAAGGAATTTGCTGCCTGGTGCGGTGCTCGACACTGCATCGGTGTTGCTAACGGTCTAGATGCGCTGATTCTCACGTTGCGTGCGTGGAAGCTTTTGGGGCGATTGCGCGAAGGGGACGAGGTAATTGTTCCGGCTAACACTTACATTGCCAGTGTTCTGGCAATTACCGAGAATCGCTTGGTTCCGGTACTAGTTGAGCCAGAAGAGGGGACTTTCAATCTGGGGGCTGCTGCGATTGAAGGCGCAATCACCGAACGAACGCGCGCCATTCTGCCGGTTCACCTGTATGGCCGACTGGCTGATATGCCAGGTATTATGGCAGTTGCAGAGAAGTATAATCTGTTGGTGTTGGAGGACTCTGCTCAATCCCACGGTGCAAGCTTGGACGGGCGACGAGCGGGAACCTGGGGTGATGCAGCAGGCTTCAGCTTTTATCCCGGCAAGAACCTCGGAGCGCTTGGGGATGCTGGAGCGGTCACGACGAGCGATGATCAGTTGGCAGAGGTGCTTAGGGCGCTACGCAATTACGGTTCGCATGAGAAGTACAAGAACCTTTACCAGGGGGTTAACAGCCGTCTTGATGAAATTCAAGCGGCCATGCTGTCGGTGAAGCTGCGTCATATGGACGCGCATACCGAGCGGCGCCGTGAGATTGCTCGTTTGTACCAGCAGGGTATCCGCAATCAAGCGATCGAGTTGCCTCTCTGGGAACGCGATGAGCAGCACGTTTTTCATTTGTACGTAGTGCGTTGCAAGCAGCGCTCGGCCCTACAAACGCACCTTGCCCAGCAAGGAATCAGTACGTTGATTCACTATCCAATTCCGCCACATAAGCAGCAGGCATACTCGGGATATGCTAATTTGTCCTTGCCGCTTACAGAGCGTATCCACGAAGAAGTCCTTAGTCTTCCAATCGGCCCGACCATGACTGATGATGAGGCGCGCATTGTCATCGATTGCTGCAACAGCTTCATGGCAGATTGATTGCACGGATTACCGGGTACAATGAGCGCCGACGATGGCTGAAAGCCTCAGTCGACTGCTCTTGTACCGAATCTGTTTGAGATAGGAGAGGGTTGTATTTACTCTCGCAACTGGCTGGATGAGCTTAATGCGGTATGGGTGAGCCGGAAGAGGTGTTGGCGAGCCGGCTATCCAATAGGTAGACTCTGCTGGTCGCTACTTAAAACGATGATGAAGGCGGTGAGGTTTTGGTGGAAATGACAGGGCGGTGGAGTGAGCTCCAGGCCAATGGTTACGTACTCTGGCAACTGGTACGGCAGCAGTTGATCTTGCGCTATCGCCGAACGGTGATCGGCTATTTTTGGACTCTTGTCAATCCGCTGCTGATGATGTCAGTAACAGCGGTGGTTTTTTCTGCGCTTTTCAAGGTGCCATTACGTGAGTATGCGGTCTTTCTATTTTCGGGGATGATTGCTTGGAATAGTTTCAGTTCTACGGTGTCTCAGTCTTGTCAGGCCCTGATTCAGAATGAGGGGTTGATCAAGAAGATCTACTTGCCCAAGTTATTATTCCCGTTAAGTGTATCTATGGGGGCGGCCATCGATTCTGTGCTGTCCTTCATTGCACTGTTTGTAATCATTATGGTGTTAGGTGGGGAGTTTTCTTGGGCATTGGTCATATTGCCCCTCTCGTTTCTTCTGCTATTTGCCTTTTCGCTGGGTGTCGGCTTGGTCATGTCGGTCATGACTGTTTTTTTTCGCGACCTTGTCTACATCATTAACATTATTCTTCAGGCGATGTTCTTCCTGACCCCGATCATGTATGAAAAAACCATGCTCACTGGTCCAGCAGCGTTTCTAATGAAAGTCAACCCGTTGGTCCCGTTTGTTGACATATTTCGATCGCCTTTGGCGCACGCCACCCTGCCAGATGGTTCATCTTTGTTGCTGGCTGCTTTGAGTGCCTGCTTGTCGCTAGGGATTGGTTTGTTGGTTTTTATACTGAACGAAAAGAAGATTGTCTACAGGCTCTAGATTATGTCAAGTATTGTAGTTGAAGATTTGTCAATTGATTTTCGTCGTTACAGTGATCGTTCACCGTCGTTGAAGGACTACATCTCGAGTTTTCTTAAACCCGGTCAGGTTAGTTCATTCTCAGAGTATCGGGCGGTGAACGGCGTATCATTGAGTATTGCCAGCGGTGAACGTGTTGGTATTGTTGGGCACAACGGTGCAGGCAAGAGCACGTTTTTGAAGGCGTTATGTAATATTTACCAGCCTTCGCATGGTTCGGTGCGGATTCAGGGGCGTGTTGCGCCTTTGCTGGAAATCGGCGCTGGTTTTCATCCTGAGTTCACAGGGCGTGAAAATATCTACCTGAATGGTGCAATTCTGAAGTATGGCAAGGAAGAATTGAAGCAGCTTGAGCCTGAAATTATTGAGTTCTCGGAGATTGAAGAGTTCATCGATACGCCTGTGAAGTACTATTCAACAGGGATGTATTTACGCCTTGCGTTTTCTCTTGCTACAGCTGTTCAGCCACAAATTCTTATTCTTGATGAAATGTTTGCAGGCGGCGATGCAGCGTTTGTTAAGAAAGCCACTGAGCGCATGTCAAAGCTGGTCAATAGATCGGATATAATGATTCTGGTTTCCCATGATGTCAATTTGCTGCGCAGAATGTGTACCCGAGTTATCTGGATGGATCATGGTAAAGTCAAGGATGACGGCCTGCCGGACGCGGTTATTGACAGTTACTTGGCTGAGAGCGGCGGAAAATGAAGCGAACTCTAATGGGTGAAGTGGTTGACTGGCAGGAAGATGCGCGACTTTTTCTGCTCAACAAAACACCACTTGGTTATATTTATCAGAATTTTCTGAAGCGCTTCAGGCCCACTCGAGCCTTTGTTATTTGGGGTTGGAAAAAATTTTTTCCGCTTTGGGTTACCGTCTACAAACGGTTTTCTTCGCGGGTGCGAAAGCTACCATTGGAAAAATTGTCAATGGTGCCTGGTCAGTCCATTAAGTTCACTGAACAGGAAGTTGTTAAAACCCCTGCTCCAGAGATTTTTCCAAGGCGTCTTGCTGCTAAATGCCCTTCCCCACATGAAGAGTATACATTTCCAGCAATTTATACTGTTCAAGTGTCCGGGTGTAGTTTGCGTGGGTCTAGTAATTTTCTGATCGGCTCCAGCGCTCTCTATCATCATGATCTGTTTCGTGCGCCATACGACTACACAAGTGAAGAGTTGCACGGGCGTCTGGTTATTAAACCGGCTAAAGGTACCAGCTATTTGCTCCCTTATCACAAGGAGCGGCTGAAAGTGGTTGAGGAGGCGGCGGTATTTACGGACGCTCTTAGCTCAAATTATGCCCATTTCATGACAGAGGTTTTGCCGCGCATTGCTATGTTTGTGACGCATGTTCCGGGCAGTATGCCGCTGGTTATTGATGCGGGGCTACATGCAAATATCATGTCGGCAATCGAACTGCTTGCTGGTTCCCAGCGAGAACTGATCTTGCTAGAGCGTGGTCGTGAGATGCATATCAAAAAGGCTCATGTAATTTCGAATTGTGGGTATGTTCCTTTTGAGCGTCGCTCCGGATCCGAAGGTTTTCAAGGGCACTCCCAAGGACAATTTAGCCCGGTTGCACTGAAAACTATACGTGAGGAAATCTTCGGCAAGTTGAAACTGGAGGCCCGCGGCGGAAAACGGCTTTTCATTCGCCGTAATTCTGGTTACCGCAATGTGCTTAATGCCAAAGAAATCGAAGAGATCCTGGTCGCTCGAGGTTTTGAGGTGGTTGAGCCTGAAAAGCTATCCTTTGCTGAGCAAGTGGCGGTTTTCTCCTCAGCCGACATAGTTGTGGGGGCAACAGGAGCGGCATTTGCCAACCTTCTCTTCTGCAAGCCTGGCACTCAGCTGGTCATCATGATTGCACAGTTGGAAAACACGTCATATTACTATTGGCAGTCGATGGCTTGTGCCAGCGGTAATGCCATCACCTATGTATTTGGCTCACTTGAGCAGGGTGTGGGGCATTCAATTCACAGTGATTTCCATGTGGACCCACAGCATATTATCGATGCCATTAACGCGCCTCTGCCAAATGTTAATGGCGGTGGTTCCGAGGTCGTGCACGAGTGACCCAGGCCGCGCCAGAGGTCAGCCGTTTTGTTGAAAGTGCAGTGGCTCGAGTTCTTGCTGAGCCACAACTGGACAAGGCAATTCACTTGGCCAGGTTCCTCGGTGAACTGCTTTGGAAAAACTCAACGGGCTGCTATCAGCTGGCTGAGATGGAGCGAGTTCTGCTGGAAAGGCTCAACCCGTTGGTTTCACTTTCTGCTAGTCCTCGAATAGCTCGTTATGGTCATGTACTTACCAAGGCTTATGATGTGGGTGGGCACACCCGAGTGGTGGAAAGGCTTTGTGCGAGCGTGGTCTTGCAGGACTCGGCAGTACTGGTACTAGAGTCGGCGCAGGACCTTGCCTGGCAGCGCCTTTGTTCGACAGCGCATGGGTGTATCCCGCTTTTTTCGGCTTCTCGGGGGTGTGAGCGCGTTGCGTTGCTGGCTGAGCAATTTGCTCGTTTCGAGGTATTAATTCTTTATATCCACCCTCACGACATAGAGGCTGTGCTTGCAGCGGGAATCGCACAACGTCAAGCTGGAGCGAGGGTCATGCTGTTCAACCACGCGGATCATGTATTCACTTACGGTCTTGGCGTGGCGGAACGGGTTCTTGAGATCAGTCATTTCGGCTGGGCATTGCGTGAAGCTCGCGAAAGTCTCGACCGATCTGTTTTCGTGGGAATTCCATTAGATCTGCCAGCGCGGCGCCCGGCAGCGGCAGATTCATCTGGAGCAATTGTCTCGGCCGGAACTTCTTACAAATTTCGTCCGGCTCAAGGCTGGTCATTTCCGAATTTTGTCCGGGTGCTAAGCCAGCGTTCGAGCTCCAGGGTCGAGATCATCGGGCCGCGGTGTTGGCTCGATTGGTGGTGGTGGTCGGTTAAATGTCGAATAGGTAAGCGATTGATCTTGCATCGCCGCTTGGGTCATGACGAGTACCTTTCTTTCATTGCACGCGCTGCGGCCTATGTTGACAGTTTTCCTTTCGTGGGTGGAACTGCATTTGCTGAGGTCATGGGGCGTGGAGTACCTTGCTTTGGCGTACTGACTGGGTCGCACGGATATACGCCCGCAGATCTGCTCAAGTCAATGTCGGAAGCAGAGCTTGTCGAGGAACTAGTCAAGTTCACTAAGCTCGGGGAGCGATCTGCCCAAGATGAAAAACAAGTCTATGAGGCTATGCTTGCGACTCATGATGTTGAGTGCGTGGCGCGACGTGTTGCTGATGCACTGACTGATGAGGCCCCTGGGCATGCGCCACCATGGCCCTGCAAGAAAGAAATTGATACTGGCCTATTTCGGAGGATCTGGTTGAAAAGGACGCTGCCGGTTTTTCCCGTCCACGTATGGCCGTTACCAGGAATGATGCTATGGTTTTTGCTTTTTTTTAGTTTAGAGAAGGTCTCGTCCTGTGATGAGCCCTCTACCGTCAAAAAAAATTGATCCGAGCGTTGGGGTGGCGGTTGAAAAAGCTGCGTCCAGTACTTGGTCTCGTTGGTCGGTTGTGCCAACGACCTGTCATGAGCTTAGTACTGAGCGCCCTAAACTTGGCTGCGACCGGTCTATGAGGTTCTATTGGTCGAGTGACTCCGCGTCCTGGTGAAGTTGCTAGCCAGAGCTGCCACAGTAAATAGGGTATCACTTTATATTGAGGTAAGGAACAACCACTATTCAGTGAGCTCTTTACAACGCTCTGAAGCTGCTCCGTACGATAAGCAGCTTCCTTGACTCGACGCGTTTGCTCAAGCCTCTTTGCTGTCCAGAGCGCATACGAACTCTCGCGCTGCAATGAGATCACCTGCCGTATCGACCTCTGCAAGTTCCAGCAGCTTTCCATTCAATGGAAGATACTCTTCCAGGCGTTCAAACACGTAGCCTGAAGCGCCATCGAGCAGGTGGGCGGGGCCGCTAACGACGTTTGCCCATTCTAATGGACTCGGCTTTGTTCTGGAAAAAGCGCTTATCATAAAACCTTCACTTGTAGTGTTGCAGTCTGCAAAAACTGCATTTTCGCTTTTGGCGTCTGTCAAACCCACAAGAATCTCTTTGCTAGCAGCACATTGTATGAAAGCTTCCAGGCTTTCGGGAGATATTACAAGGTCACCATCCAGGTAGAGAACTTTCCCGCTCGACAGATTAGCGCCTTTAGCAAAGCTGAATGCTGTGTTGGTTTGCCGGTAGTCCTTGTTCCTGACCAAAATCACATTACGGTGATGTTGTGCGCAGTAGTCGATCACCATTTCCTCGCGGTAACCCACAACGACCTTGATCAAGTCGACATGCGGTTGAAGATTTTCTATTAATCTGCTGAGAATGGTTTTTCCTTCGACTTCGATCATGCATTTCGGCATGCCTAGACCGATGCGTGTGCCCATTCCCGCTGCGGCGATTACAGCGCACGTAACATTTTGCATAGCGCAACCCCTTCATGAACGATGTGGCTTGCTGCTTCCTTGGCTGTACTCGATGGAGAATGAACTCCTCCATAGGCAATAGAAACATCTGCAGCGTATAGCATTGGGGCATCGTTGGCCCCGTCTCCGATTGCAACGATCCGATCGTATCCTAGGCTTCTGATCTCAGCAATTGCGTCAGCCTTGTTCAGTACATTGTCGACTCTGATAAGGCCTTTATCATAGAAACCAGTAGATGAATAAAAGCGGCACCCGCACAAATCAAGAAGGGGGCGTATCCATATGTCTAGATTCCCCGTGACAATAAAAGCGTCAGCACGGTTTTCATGAATGAAGGAAAGTATGGATTTATCAATTGGTATTTCGGAAACAATGCTACAGACCTTAGAAGGGCTGACTTGCCCAAGAATCAGGCAGCGCAGGCGAAACGATGCCTCGAAGGGAATCAGTCCATCCATGGTAATGCGCGTCAAGGTGGCTATTTCATCGGCTACTCCCAACTCAGAGGCAATGCACGGCAAAATTTCGGTGCTGGTGATGGTACCATCCAGGTCAAAACAATAGGCAGTTCTCATGGCTTAAGACTTCTCCCATAGAAACCACTTTTGCTTGGTTTCAGTGCGGTTGTTCAGTGCCGCGTCCGGGTAGACGTCTCCCTCACCGCGGAGGCTGAAGTGTTCGTCACTGAATGCTAATTCAAATAGAGAAAAAAGCTCCGCTTCGGTCCTGTAAATGGCACTGTATTGCTGTTCCATATCGTCTGAGAAGTGCTCTAGAAGCGTGAGCCGCTCTTTGACAGCGATAGGTTCGCGGAGCATGATGCGGGTGCCGGGAGCAGAGACGGATGCGTAGCCCTTTAATGCTTTTGTGATTTCATCATCGTTCAGGTAGATAAATACACCAAAAGAAAGGATATGGGTGAAGGTGCGTTCCAGGCCTTTGTGCTGGGGTGAGATCGAGTCCACGGCGCAAACACTGAATTGCGCGTTCACGGCGTTTTTGAAACGCTCTGCCGCTACTGCCACTAGCCCCGGACTGACATCCACTCCAACATAACTGGCGCATTCTGGAATTATCGTCTCTGCCCAGCGTCCAGTACCACAGCCAGCATCGAGAACACAGCTTTGCGGGGTAAGTTCAAGTAGTGGCAATAGCAGTTTTTTTTCCGCAACATCCCTTCTTTCGGCAAGGCCAACACTTTTGTCCTGATAAATAACGGCGCGAGTCGGCCCGAGCACTTTGACTTTTTTGGCGCGCTCCTCAAAGAAACTGAGAACGGACTCTTTGTTGAGCTTGGGTTGTTCCTCGCCTGGCTTTGTATAAATGCGTGTCATAGTTAACCCATCAATATTTTCTGTTGAGAGAGTCTGCTGTTAATAGCTGAGTTTTATTTTTCAGAATAAATAGTTTATTGACTAGCTTTTTCTCAGGTGCCTCAGAAAGGGTAATCTCTTCATGGTGTGTGAAACCGGCTCGCTCGATCAGAATTTTATAATCTGGAAGAGACCTGTATTTTGCCTGATAACCACTCTGGTCTTCGGCAAAGCACTCGCTTACGGTCGAAAGGCTGTCAATCATCAGCAGTGTGGCGCCTGGCTTTGCCAATGCGTTAAGCTTTTGCAGGAAAAAAATAAACTTTAGGTCATCGATAATGCAACTGGTGACGCCCAGGCACGATATCAGTTCGAATCGCTCTAGTGGAATGATGTCATCCAGTTCGCACGGGATAAACTCGACATTGCTGACATTGTTGTGCTTAGCTTTTGCTATTGCTTGTTCGACCAGGTGAGTAGAAAGCTCATATCCTGTTACCCTGCCCGCAAATTTCGCCAGTTGTAGGGTGTACTTCCCGTCACCACAGCCGATGTCAATTGCTCTTGGTGCCGGAGGAAGTTTCTCTAATACCTCATTAAGAATATTGGCCTTTTTTTCATAATATTCCGGCGGTGCAAGGTACGTAGTAGTCGAATTCTTCCAATAATGTTCTGATTTTTGCTGTGAAGAAGAGCTGTGCAGTTTTGCGCCTGGTGACCAGGTGTCACCAGCACTTAGGCTTTGGTGTATCTCATCGCATATATTGTTGGCGATATTGCCGTCCAAGCCGAAGAGGAATTCGGGCTTAAGGTGCTCTCTCTCGTTGCGGAGAGGGTCATCGCCAACAGAAACTTGATTGATAAAATTGAGGATATCCTTATCATTGTTGGCTTTATATAGGGACTCTGTAAGAATGCCGTCATCATTCATGCCAAGCCCATCAGGGTGATGTAGATAAAGTAGAGGCTTGTTGACCGCCAAATATTCAAGAAGGAACGAACCTACATCGGTCATAAGTGCGTCGGAAACGGAGAATGCAACATGGTAATCGGGTAGTTCGTCCAGTCCGATGTTGTCGCTGTTGTCGATCATCGTCTTGAACTCGACTTCGCCTCGTTCATCCCAAAGTCCGTTGCCCACCATGGATTTGTAAAATAGTGGGTGAGGGCGTAGAAGCAGAAATAAATCTCGTCGTTTGGCGAAAGCTTTGAAGATGGCGTCGCTATATAGTTTATAGGTAGACCACGAGGGTATTGGAGTTACTGAGAAGTGAGGCGTCCAAAGTATGACCTTGCGGCCTTTTATCTTCTCAGTAAGCTCCTGGGGAGGGGCTTTTTCTTTCGGGATGCTGATACTGTCAAATTTTGGGTGGCCGGTTACCGCGACATGGCTGTTTCCGGATCGGCAATATTTTCCAAACATGATTTTGTGTCGCTGTGAGCGAGCGAATACTCGCCATGCCTGGCGGTGGACTGGTAGATCAAATTGTGCTTTGAGGTTCCATGCACCTCCGCCCATTTCCAAGCCATATGGAATATAGGCTACGCGAATTCCGTTGTTCGTCAGGCTCGTCGATCTGAATGTATCCGGCCTCGTCTCATCATATGGGTTCTGTAAAAATACGATATGGGGGCGGAAACTGCTCGGGGACAGCACATCGATTGTGCTGAATGGGATGCCTTCTTTCATCAGGCTTTGCTTCATATCGTCAAGCGTGATCGACGTAGATGAGTACGGGTGCAGGAAGGGGCAAAGTACAACTTTTGCGATGAACCGCGAGTCCTTTTGCATCGTGTGTAATAAGCTGCGCCAGTTTGCTAGCAGTGCAGGGTGCTGAGCTACAAACAATACTCTAACGGCGCTGTTGTCATTAGCATTGAACGGAATTGGGTCGAGGGGGGGGGGGGCGATATCCGGTTCATCCGCGATTGCGACGTTTCTCTCTACTGTTTCTACCGCGTCAGCTTCAACAGTAGTTACGTCGCTCTGTTGTTCGGCGCTCAGCGAGGCAGGGGCATCTGCTGGAAGGGGAGCAGTTACTTCCTGCGCTGGGATGCCTAGGAGTTCTTCATCGTTCGTTAGAATGCCCTGTTGCTCGGTGATCAGCATGCTGGGTTCTTCAGTTGGAATAGGTGTAGTTGCTTCTTGGCTAATAACAGTAAACTTTTCTTCCGTTGTTAAAGTGCTCTGTTGTTCAGCGTTCAGCGAGTTTGGGGGCTGTGTCTCTGTCGGAGCAGTTGCCGCTAGTGCTGGGGTAACAATGAGTTCTTCATCTTTCGTTAGAGCACCTTGTTGCTCGGCGATCCGCGAGTTGAGTTCTTCTGTGGGAATAGGAACTGTTACTTCTTGCTCTAGGGTAGTTGCTCTCCCTTCATCAGCGGCTGGCGTGCTCTGTTGTGCGCCGGTCAGTGTGTTGGGTTCTTCTATAGGACTGGGGGCCGTTGCTCCTTGCTCCAGGGGCGCAGCGTTCCCTTCATCAACTGTTGCGGTGTCGGGCTGTTCGGCATTTAGAGCGTAGGGTTCGTCTGTTGGGGAAGGGGCCGTTGCGTCATGTGCTGGATTGGCCCTTTGCTCTTCATGAGCTGCTCCAGTGAGCGCATGTTCGGTAGATGAAGTGCTGGGTTGCGCTGCTGGTGTGGAGGCAGGCGCTGCTTGCTCCGAGGGCGCGGCTCGGCCGGGGGATGCTTGGCTCGATACGAGCGAGCGTAGAATATTGCGTGCTGAATGTAGGTGCTTATATAGGCGAGTCATCGATCTCTGCTTAGGTTGGTTTTTATTATTCCACTGAGGTGTGATGAAATATTTATGCGAGAACGTTTGAAGCGATTTTCCATTCCGCCATCTTTTCGTTGGGGTGTCAACGTTGGGATTGGTGGGTGAATTTGTGGGGCTCTTGCTACCTGAGGATGGTCTGTTGTAGCGTGCCAGCTGGATGAAGTTCATCAGCGCTTCCGCACGTCGACCGCTACGTAGTGAGCCGCCGACCAGCCAATTTGTGCGTCTGAGCGCCGATGGCCGTATCTGATTTTCGATGTGGTTATTGTCGACTGGTTCCTTTCCGTCATTCAGGTAGCGGCTCAACGCCGTCCAACGTTTTAGGCTGTAATCCAAGGCTTTGGTAATCCCCAAATGTAGTGGTCAACTAATCCCGGACACTGCGTTAAGTTTCTCCTCGGCCACAGCGGGCGCCAGCCCGCTGTTAAATTGATGTGGCCGTTGCCAGTTGTAGCGCTGCATCAAAAACCGGCCGATATCCTGCTGTGCCAGCGTAGCGCTCATGTAGCCCACGCTCGGTACCCATTCCGTTTTCAAACTGCGAAACAACCGTTCCATCGGCGCGTTGTCGTGTCAGTTTCCACGCCGGCTCATGCTCTGCTTAAAACGATAGCGCCACAGTCGCTGACGGAAGCTTCGGCTGCCGTATTGGCTTCCTTGGACGCCCTTCTAAACGTCAAGTGGATATTGCGACTTGGTTGATGGTGCGGTTTCGGCTTTGGATGCCGTAAACTTCTCGCGCGATATACCGCTTGAGGCATCGGATCGCCTCAAGCTTTGAGTGACCTTCAGCGATGCGCCTGCTGACATAAGCCTGGGTTCGAGCGTCTGTCCTCAGCCGCCCGATTGCGATGATGTGCAAAGCGCTATTAGCAGCACGGTCGCCACCTCGATTGAGCCGATGGCGGCTAACCTTTCCTGAAGATGCCTGGACAGGGCTGACGCCACAAAGGGCAGCGAAACTAGATTCTGAGCGGAAGCGATCGCTGTTGTCCCCAGCTGTCAGGAGAAGCTGAGCGGCAGTTTCATAACCGATGGCATTGCGAGAAACCAAGTCTGGTGCAAGATCGTCAACCAAGCCCGCTATCATAACGTCCAGATCGGCTATTTCATCATGTAGTTCCAGATACCGCCTGCTCAGTGTTTTGAGGGCTATTCGATATGCAGACGCGAGCTGACGGTAGTCAGATAAATCCGGCCGCGACGCTGCCAGCATCCGAATCAACTGCATTCGCGTCAGTTTTCGTAATGTCTCGCGAAGCTCGTCTGGTGCGCTGACGATGGTGTTCTGAATAAGTTGCAACGTCACGCGGCGAGCCTGGATTGCCGTCTTGCGGCAAACCTTGAGTACACGTAACGATTCGACCATCCCATCTCGGTTCTTGGGGGTGACTGTACGAACACCTGCGAAAGCCGCGTGAGCTGCGTTACAGGCATCTAGCGTATCGTCCTTGCCCCGTTTGCGCCTATCGCTTCTGTCGGGCGCTGTCACTTCAAGAACAGTCACCTTAGCTTGATCCAAATATCGCAGCAGCCCGGCCCCATATGTTCCAGTGCATTCAATGCCCACACGTGTCAGCTCGCCGAACGAGCGCATCCACGTCAGCATTTGTTTGTAGCCATGCCGTGTCGTCGCAAAACACTCGCTGGCTAGAACACGATCAAGTTCATCTACGACTGCCGCTACATGTAAGTCTTTTTGGGTATCCACGCCACCTACGACTCGTTTCTGAAATCCTTCGGCTTCGACGTCGCGCATAGTTGGTTGCTCCAAATTTGGGATCACAGACCAATCCGCTCGAGCCGAGTACGTGGACAAGACAGTAAAGTGACGTAACGTCAGGCCCTTCTAGGGTCACAGGCATCGGTGAGGCGGAAACCTCGACGTGCAGCGCTCCCGGCTGGCCGACAGGTCCAAGGAAAGACACAAGGCCAATCGGAGTGGGGGTCAGGCCAACCAGGGCACCTCACGACGCCAGATCATCCCTTATTGGTCCATCGCTGTGTGGGTCAGGTCATCCGGAAACACTGGCAATCACATTCTTACTATCGGAATGCACCAGTACGCGCTCCTTGGGCCGACGGCGCCAGAGCGCCATCAATAGCGCGTCCAGCGCGAGTTCACGGGCCAATGTCGGCTTCATCGACCAGCCCACGACCTTGCGCGCATAGAGATCCACCACCACGGCCAAATACAGCCAACCCTGCCATGTGCGGATGTAGGTGATATCGGTCACCCAAGCCTTGTTGGGGGCATCAACTGTGAATGCTCGGTTGAGATGATTGGGTGCAATGATCGACGGCCGTCCGGCAATTGGGCGCGGCGCTTTATAGCCCCTCAACGCCTTGATCCGGTTGGCACGCATCAACCGCGCAACGCGGTGTTTGCCGCAACTCTCGCCGGCTTCCCGCAAGTCGCCATAGACGCGTAGAGCACCGTAAACCCCTCGGCTAGCCGCATAGGAATCGCGGATCAGTTTCAGCAAGCGGTCGTTATCCTGGTCGCGCTCAGAAACGGGCTTGTGTAGCCATTGGTAGAACCCAGCACGAGCGATCCGCAATACCCTGCACATCGTGGTAATTGCATACTGATGACGATGCTCGTTCATGAAGCGGTACTTCACTCGGGCTCTCTGGCAAAGTACCGCGCGGCTTCCTAAGAAACACCACTCGCCGGTTGTAGCGTGAAGCCAAACTCAGCCGCACGCCGGTACAAACCTTTCACAACTCGCTCCCGATACTTTTGCTCGTAGCGATCGGCGCCTGGGTCTTGATAATT
>NZ_JACOPV010000031.1 GCF_016881005.1 Pseudomonas arcuscaelestis
GCGGGAGGCGAATTCTACAGCGTTTCAATTCGCTGTCAACCACCTTTTTCACCGCTGCCGATCTTTCGATCGAAGCACTTCCAGCACTACCTGAAACATCTAACTCATTGAATATCAAGGAGTTTTCCGCTCCGACTACGCCGGAAGTGGGGCGAATTATAGAGAGATTAAATCGGAGGTCAAGCGTTAATCCTAAAAAGGCTATACAAAAGAACAATGCGCACTATATTGCTCAAAACACCGGCTTTGCGCATCATAGACGGCTGTCGCCCTGCGCGCACTTCTTTCTATATAAGGAACACCCCACTCCAATGAACGCCCAACCCCGCAGTCTGGCCGCAACACTATTTCCAATTGGCCTACTGCTCATTGCCATGGCTTCGATTCAATCCGGTGCGTCGCTGGCCAAGAGCATGTTCCCCATTGTGGGCGCACAAGGCACGACCACCCTGCGCCTGATTTTCGCCAGCGTCATCATGCTATTACTGCTGCGCCCCTGGCGAGCACGACTTAACGCAAGCACCCTGCGCACCGTGGTTATCTACGGCATGGCGCTAGGCGGCATGAACCTCCTCTTTTATATGTCACTGCGCACAGTTCCACTGGGGATCGCTGTAGCACTGGAATTCACCGGCCCCCTTGCAGTGGCCCTCTATGCATCACGACGCGTAGTGGATTTTCTCTGGATCGGCCTGGCCGTGATAGGACTGCTGTTGCTGATTCCCATAGGCCAAACCGGTGGCGCACTAGACCTGGTTGGCGCGGGCTATGCGCTGGGCGCTGGTGTGTGCTGGGCCTTGTACATCCTTTATGGCCAAAAGGCGGGGGCTGCCAACGGCATTCAGACTGCCGCCCTTGGTGTAATGATCGCCGCCTTGTTCGTCGCACCTGTGGGTATCATTCATGCTGGCAGCGCACTGCTTACTCCCGCCCTGCTGCCGATAGCCCTAGGCGTTGCAATACTCTCGACAGCCCTACCCTACAGTCTGGAAATGGTCGCATTAACGCGGCTGCCAGCGCGGACCTTTGGCACACTGATGAGCATCGAACCTGCCTTCGGCGCGCTCTCTGGCCTGCTCTTCCTGGGAGAGGTATTGAGCCTTACTCAATGGCTGGCAATCGGCGCGATCATTACCGCCTCCGTCGGGGCGACATTGTCGATACGCAAGGAGAGCGCTCCGCTCATTCCTGCGGACTGATTTGAGAAATACTTGCATTTAAATAGGAACGGGTCATTGTGCCGAGCAGCCACGATCTTTAAGCTGTCATGGAACGTCAATCTTCAAGCGATCTAATTGACAAGACATGGACGCACGGGAGCATCAGGAAGAGGCTGCATACACAGAACCGGACAGTAGAGCCGGCACGTATTAAGGACGGGAATGAAACGAATTTTGCTCATCCTGGCCATGTTGGCCATCGCCGGATGCGCGGCGACTGCAAAAACTGAAGTCAAGCACGGCAAAAGGGGGTTGCATATCAACTGCTCCGGCCTCTCGTCCTCCTGGGACCAGTGCTACACCAAAGCGACCACTGCCTGCGGCACAAAAGGCTACAAAGTGATCGCTCGCTCTGGTGATGACGACGCAGAGCCTGGCGATTACCTTTTCGGTCTCAATCCTGCCGGGTATACCAGTCGTAGCATGATCGTCATCTGCAAGTAAGGACATTCAACAAGAAGGGCAGCCAGATGGCTGCCCTTCTTGCTATGCATGGTCAGTCAGAGTGCCAGGGTACGCTCGCGCAACCACCCCAGGGCATCCCCTTCTAGCAGCGGCTCGAGGCGCTCGTATACCTCCTGGTGATATCCATTGAGCCAATCAAGCTCGCACTTGCTCAACAGTTCCGGCAACAAGCAGCGCGTATCGATAGGACACAGCGTCAATGTTTCAAACTCGAGAAAGTCTCCAAACTCACTGCGCCCCGCCTCTCGATTGAATACCAGGTTCTCAATCCGAACACCCCAACGCCCTGGCCGATAAGTACCCGGCTCGATAGACGTGATCATGCCGGCCTGCATCGCCGTGTGAGGCGCCGCTGCTGCCTGATAGGCAATTACCTGCGGCCCCTCATGCACATTCATGAAATAACCGACGCCATGCCCAGTGCCATGGCCATAATCGACCTGCTCCGCCCAGATCGGCGCTCGGGCAATCGCATCGAGCAGTGGCGAAAGAATGCCCCGCGGGAACCGCGCGCGCGACAAGGCGATCACCCCCTTGAGCACGCGGGTGCAATCCTGCTTCTGCTCCAGGCTCGGAGTACCCACCGCAACCATGCGGGTGATATCGGTAGTGCCGCCCAGATACTGACCACCAGAGTCGATCAATAGCAGCCCATCACCCTCAATACGTGCGTGGGACGCTTCGGTGGCACGATAGTGCGGCATGGCTCCATTTGCGTTGAATGCAGCAATGGTGGAAAAGCTCAGTGAAACGAAACCAGGCCGCTGGGCTCGAGCCGCGCTGAGCTGCTCATCGATTGTCAGCTCCGTGATGGCCCTGTGCTCCCAGGCGCTATCCAGCCAGCTAAAGAAATTGCATAAGGCTGCACCGTCCTGCTCCATGGCATTGCGGATGTGCAGTAGGTCTGCGGGGGTTTTCTGCGATTTGGCCAACGTGGTGGGGTTCGGCCCCTCAACCAATCGCACTTGAGCGGAAACACTGTCAATCAGGCCGCGCGTGACGCGGGCCGGATCGATCAACAAGCGCCTGTCTACCGCTATTGCAGCCAATGCCGCGTGTATCTGCGCATAATCGCGTAACTCAACACCGTCCCCAGCGAGCGCCTGACGAATACCCGCATCGATCTTGCTAGGCGCAACAAAAAGAATTGCTTGCTCCTGACTAATCAGCGCAAAGGCGACAAAAACCGGATTATAAGAAACATCGCTCCCGCGCAGGTTGAACAACCAGGCAATATCGTCGAGGGTTGCAATGAAGTGCCAGTCGGCCCCACGCTCGCACAATACCTTGCGCAATTGCGTGAGCTTTTCGCTGCGACCGACCGTTGCTTCAGGGGGCAGATGTTCAAATACTGCGTTACCTGGCAACGACGGACGATCTGACCAGACCCGATCAAGCAGGTCAGTGTTGGTCAGCAAACGCGCATTGCGTGCTTTCAAGCGCTCTTCCAATTGACGCGCCGACGCCAACGCCATGACGGCACCGTCAACTGCAACCACCTGACCTTCACACGCCTGCTCTGCCAGCCAATCGAGTGGTCCCGGCTTGCCTGGCTGCAGCTTGACCAGCTCGATACTGCTACCGGTCAATTCCTTTTCAGCTTGCTCCCAATAGCGGCTATCGGCCCACAGGCCGGCGAAATCCGAAGTCACAATCAGCGTGCCCACCGACCCCTGAAATCCGGACAACCACTCTCGCCCCTGCCAGTAGCCTGGTAGGTACTCGGAAAGATGCGGGTCAGCCGAGGGTACCAGCAGTGCATCGACCCCCTCCTGCTTCATCACCTGACGCACAGCTGCCAGGCGAGCGACGATCACTCCCTGCGTTGAGGGCTGACTATTCATGCTGACTCCTGCTACTGCGACATCCATTGGTATAGACGCAAATAATGGAGCAGGCACCCGCGTCCGGCAACCGCGCTGTGGCGCAGGGCTGTAACAAAACTCACGCCGCCGGGTTCGACGGATCGTGGCCAGAGCCTAAACGGGACAAAACCGGGCCAGAACCTCAATTGGGCTGAACTTCCTGGCGTCTGCGCCTTCACAACAAATACAGTCCGGTGTGGCAGTTGATCCCACTGGGAACTATTGATGCCGAGGAAAATGCCCCATGCGCCGATCGACAGACCGCAAGCAAGGCGTGGTGCTGCTCGATACTCGCGAGCAAACCCCCGAACACGAACGCAATGTTCACCTGAAGATTGCCGAGCGCCTGGCGCAGTTGCTGGATACCCAGGTTGTCGATCCCGCCCACCCCCCTAGCGCCGATGACAACTACTACTTCCTGCCCACCGAAACACTGATTGATACCGACCATTATCAGAATCTCGGCATTTCTTCAGATCGGGATTTGTTTGGAGGGCTGGTCAGCAGACCCTACATGGCCACCAAAGCCATTTCCCACCCGCTCATCGCTAATGCCCGCTACCCATTGGGCTGGACTGACGATTTTGCCCGTCAAGCCAGCGACGCACTGCTTCGCGGTTACACGGTTTTCAGCCTGACGGACGCCGTTTGCGCTGCGGAACTATTATTGCGTAACGGTCCGTTGCGAATAAAACCAGTTCGCGCCAAGGCAGGGCGAGGACAAATAGTTGCAAGCTCCATGCACGAAGTCGAACAAGCGCTTAAACGCCAGAGCGAGAAAGAGCTCGCCATCTGGGGGCTGGTCCTGGAGGAGAACCTGACTCAAGTTCAGACCTTTAGCGTTGGCCAGGCGCTAGTGGCAGGCATCCAGTGCAGTTACTACGGCACGCAGCAACTGACCCATGACCATGCCGGTGAAGAAGTCTACGGAGGATCTGACCTGGTAGTGGTGCGAGGCACTTACGACTCCTTGCTACAACTAGAGCTTGAGCAGCCGATACGGCTAGCCATAACCCAGGCCAGGACCTATGAGAAGGCTGCGATGCGTAATTTCCCAGGATTCATAGCCTCGCGCCGAAACTATGACGTAGCGCGCGGCCTGAACAGCCAGGGTCAACCGAAAAGCGGCGTGCTCGAACAATCCTGGCGCATAGGCGGCGCTAGCAGTGCAGAAATTCTCGCAATCCAGGCATTCGCCTCGGACACTGCACTGACTCGTGTGCGCGCTTCTACCCATGAGGTCTTCGACGAGCCCTTACTGCCCGCCGATGCGACTATTTTCTATCAGGGGGACGACAGTGAACTCGGAAGAATCTGCAAATATGCAAGGTTGCGCGACTATGACCATCCATAGCGAATCAATCGAGATCCATGTTGATGATGAGTCGATTGCCGCAACCATCGTAAGCCCCAGCGACAAAGTACCCGGAATTCTATTTGTCCATGGCTGGGGAGGAAGCCAGCAACGTGACCTGGCACGCGCCAAGCAGATTACAGGCCTTGGCTGTGTATGCATGACCTTCGACCTGCGCGGCCATGAAAAAACCGCTAGCCAGCGCCTGAGCGTTACCCGTGAGCAGAACCTGGCAGACCTGATTGCAGCCTACGACAGATTGGTCAGTCACCCCGCGGTCGATACCAGTGCCATCGCTGTAATCGGCACCAGTTACGGGGGCTACCTGGCAACGCTGCTCACAGCACTGCGACCGGTCAAATGGCTTGCACTGCGGGTACCGGCGCTGTACTGGGACGATGAATGGACGATGCCCAAGCAGGGGCTGGATCGCCAACGCTTGAACACCTATCGCCATCGTCCACTAGGGCCGGCCGATAATCGAGCGCTGGGGGCTTGCGCCGAATTTGGCGGTGATGTGTTGCTGGTGGAGTCTGAACAGGACGATTACGTACCCCACAGCACGCTGATGAGCTACCGCTCTGCGTTCGTCAGCGCCCACTCATTAACCCACCGTATCGTCGATGGCGCAGACCATGCGCTGTCAAGTGACCGAAGCCAAAAGGCCTACAGCTCGATACTCAGCACCTGGATAGCCGAGATGGTCATTGGCGCCCGACTCGACCGCTACCCTCACCACTCCCCTTGGTATTCCTGAGCCAGGGGCACAGGGCAATAGAGTCCACCTGTCACACCGCGCACCAGGCTACTTACTGTTTGAAATGCAGCAAAACTCACACCTTTGGCTTGGTGCTGCTGGATCAACTGCAGAAAGGGCTCCTGCTCAAAACTGCTCGCGACCGCCTCCCAGGCAGTGCGCGACTGCCATTGCAAATACTGCAATACCCGACTGCCATCGTCGCTGGCCTGGATGCTCGCGCCAATCAGGCTGGAATGACGCAAGGCAAGTTCCTCACTGCGCTCGGCCAATGCCTGGGCCAAGGCTTGCTGGCGTATCGGTACTACTTCGAATTCGATCATTTGGGTAAAACACAAACTGCGCGCTGGAACCGCCATGGACCTTGTCTCCCTGCCATTGAACATGCGATGCAACGGCAGGCAGGGTAAAACCTCTAGTTAACTCAAGGTCAAGAGGTTTCTAACTAACCGACTGCCTAGCGGTAATGACCCTGGGTCCATTACCGGCCTGCAGTATCCTCACTCAACTTTGACAACGCCCGATCAGCCGAGGCTTTCAGTAACACGACGCCGATAGTCACTGGGACCCAGCCCAGTGATTTTCTGGAAAACCTTGCGAAATGCGCCAGGGTCCTGATACCCGACCCCCCAGGCAATTTGATCGATGCTGCGATTGGTGAACTCGAGCATTCGACACGCACGTCCCACACGCACCTGCTGGCAGTACTCGGTTGGCTTATGCCCTGTGGCATTGCGAAAGCGGCGAAGAAAGGTACGTGATTCCAATCCTGCACAATCAGCCATGGTCTTCAGGCTCACCTCCCGCGCCCCACTGCTTTGCAACCAATGCTGGACCTTGAGTACCGCTTCGTCACCATGATCCAGGCGCGGACTGAATACGCTGCCCGGTTGAGCGCGGACACTGGTGCGATCCACGGCAAGGAAGCGCGCCGTCTCGGCAGCCAGGGTTTCACCCAGATAACGCTCGATCAGCTTCAGCCCCAGTTCCGTCCAGGCCATGAGCCCAGCCGAAGTGATGATATCGCCATCATCGAGCAACGGCAGATTGGCCTCGACATTGATCGCGGGAAAGCGGTCAGCCAAGGACTGAGCAAAATTCCAGTGCGTCGTCGCGGGGCGTCCATCCAGCAGCCCACTGGCGGCAATGAAAAACACGCCGACACACACCGATACCAGCAGGGCACCTTGGCGGTGCCACTGAAGCAGACTCTGGCAATAGCGCTGCAGAAGCTCAACGGATGGCACTTGAGTCAAGCTTGGCGGAATGACCATGACCCGAGGCTGGTGGGGGCTACCCGGATGACTGTCGAACACCACAGACAACTGCTGATTCTGGTCTTCGCTCCAATGACTGATACGCAGCATCGGCCGTTCAAATGCGCCCAGGTCATGGCGCAGGCGATTGGCAATGGTAAACAGATCAGTCAAACCATGCACAGCTGCAGCCTGCGCACCGGGATAGACCAGCAACCCTATTTCCAAAACCTCGCACGCTTTGGTCATTGTCAGTTTTTCCCGCCTTTTTGTCGTTCGCGCCAATCTTCAAGCACGTCAATCAAGCCTATAACTATCACCACATCACAACCACTCCTCAAAGAGGCAATTGAAATGAGCAAGCACGCCCTGATCGTCATCGACATACAGAACGACTACTTCCCAGGCGGGAAATGGACGTTGGAAGGCGCCGATCGCGCTGCCGAAAACTCAGCCCGAATTCTCGCTGCAACGAGGGCCGCAGGCGACCTGGTGGTGCATGTCCGGCATGAATTCGAGTCTGCTGATGCGCCCTTCTTCACCCCAGGGTCGCAGGGCGCTCAGATCCATCCCAAAGCTGCGCCGGTGGGGGATGAACCCGTCGTGCTCAAACACAAGGTAAATTCATTCCTGAACACTGAACTCAAGGCAATATTGGACGTTCAACAGATCGAGACCGTAACGGTGATTGGCAGCATGAGCCATATGTGTATCGATGGCTTCACCCGCGCAGCCTCCGACCTTGGCTATGCCACCACGGTCATCCATGACGCCTGCGCTACGCGCGATCTGGAATTCAATGGCGTGTCCGTGCCGGCAGCCCAGGTCCATGCGGCCTACATGGCATCACTGGCATTTGCCTATGCCCAAGTGATTTCCACCGAGCAATACCTGGCCACCAACAACCGCTGAACCTGGCGCGGGGCAGCTCCCTCGGCGCAGCCTTGCTCGCCCCGCGATTGAATGGCTAGATCACCACGTTGCGCACGAACCGCGTGGCCACTTCACCGTCATTGCGATAGGCGTGGACACAATTGCTGGCATAGCTGAAAAAATCTCCGGGCTGCAGCAGGTGGTGCTGATCCCCGATATGCAAGGTCAGGCAGCCTTCGGCTACATACAACTGTTCACTCCAGCCATCGGCATCGGCCTCGCACTGATATACCTCACCCGGTTCCAATCGCCACTCCCACAACTCCACTTCACGGGTCGCGACAGAACTTGCCAGCAAAACCGCTCTGCTGCCGGGGTGAATGCCGGTCCAGGCCAGTTCGTTGATGCGACCGGGATCGCGGTTGTCAGGCGCCTGGATGAGGTCGGTGAACGCAACCCCAAGTGCCTCTGCCAAACGGTCCAAGGTAGTCAGACTGACGTTATTCTCTCCAGCCTCTATGGCCACCAGCATGCGTCGACTGACGGCGGACCTTTCTGCCAGCGCAGATTGACTGAGTTCGGCAGCATGACGCAGGCGACGAATATTCTGGCTAACGTGTTGCAGCACCGAGGCGCGCTGAGGGAAATTTTTGTGCACTATATTGCTCACTAATTGAATTTGCGCAGTATACTGCCCACTTCGCCGCAATTGTGCGTCGCTCTTTCTCAGTGTGCAAGACCATGAACTCAATCAACAGTGCAGAACGCCCTTGCGTTTCCTTCCGGCTGAGCAGGGCCGAAATGGTATTGGTTTTCATCACCATGCTTTGGGGTGGAACTTTTCTGTTGGTGCACAACGTCATGAGCGTCAGCGGCCCGATGTTCTTTGTCGGTCTGCGCTTCGCCGCCGCGACACTCTTCGTGGGGCTAATTTCAGCGCGTGCCTTATCTGGCCTTACGGCCACGGAATTGAAAGCCGGCATGCTGATTGGGGTGTCGATCATGCTCGGCTACGGCTTGCAAACCTACGGCCTGCAAACCATCAGCAGCAGCCAGTCTGCATTCATCACGGCGTTGTACGTACCGTTTGTACCTTTGCTGCAATGGTTGATCCTGGGCCGCCGCCCAGGCCTGATGCCGAGCCTTGGAATCGCCCTGGCCTTCGTCGGGCTTATGCTGCTCGCCGGCCCCAACGGGGGCTCATTGCAGTTCAGAGCAGGCGAAATCGCGACCTTGGTCAGCGCCGTTGCCATTGCCGCGGAGATCATTCTCATCAGTCGTTACGCCGGTAAGGTCGATGTTCGGCGGGTAACCGTGGTGCAGCTGGCGACTGCGTCGGCGCTGTCCTTCCTGATGGTGGTACCCACTCAAGAGCCGCTGCCGGAGTTTTCCTGGCTATTACTTCTCAGCGCACTGGGGCTAGGGGCAATGAGTGCCGTCATTCAAATGGCGATGAACTGGGCGCAAAAATCTGTCTCGCCGACACGAGCGACGTTGATCTATGCAGGCGAACCGGTTTGGGCTGGTATTGTCGGACGCATCGCGGGCGAGCGCTTGCCAGGCATCGCACTGGTTGGTGGTTTATTGATCGTGATTGCCGTCGTGGTCAGTGAACTCAAGCTCAAACGACGAGAGCCAAAAGCAACACTGCAGTTGCCAGTACGAAAGCGGGAAAGCGGACTCTGATGGGGAAACCGTCTACGCTTGAAAAGAACTGTTATAAAAAAAGTGTTTGATACGCCGTACTTGTAGGCTTCTGCGACAGCTTCTGTGTTGGTGATCGACGGTACGCCACGTATGATCCCTTACAAACTTCTGCAGATTAGAAATCTATGTCCTTGATAGTGCTACTGCTTCTGCCGTTTATCGGCAGCTGCCTGGCGGCTGTCTTGCCGCACAACGCACGTAACAGTGAGTCGCTGCTTGCGGGACTCGTGGCCCTGGTCGGGACCGTCCAGGTCGCGTTGATGTACCCGCAGGTAGCCCATGGCGGGATCATCCGCGAAGAATTTCTCTGGCTACCCAGCCTGGGGCTCAATCTCGTCCTACGCATGGACGGCTTCGCCTGGCTGTTTTCCCTATTAGTGCTGGGCATCGGCACATTGGTATCGCTGTATGCGCGCTACTACATGTCACCTCAGGATCCAGTACCGCGTTTCTTTGCCTTTTTCCTGGCCTTCATGGGCGCGATGCTGGGCCTGGTAATTTCCGGCAACCTCATCCAGATCGTGTTTTTCTGGGAACTGACCAGCCTGTTCTCATTCCTGTTGATCGGTTACTGGCACCACCGTGCCGATGCCCGCCGTGGTGCCTACATGGCCTTGATGGTGACCGGCGCTGGTGGTTTATGCCTGCTGGCAGGGGTACTGCTGCTCGGCCATGTGGTCGGCAGCTATGACCTTGACAAGGTCCTCGCTGCCGGCGAGCTGGTTCGCAACCATGCCTTGTACCCCATCTTACTTCCCCTGATTCTTCTCGGCGCACTGAGCAAAAGCGCCCAGTTCCCCTTTCATTTCTGGCTCCCTCACGCCATGGCCGCGCCGACGCCAGTCTCGGCCTATCTGCACTCGGCCACCATGGTCAAGGCCGGGGTATTTCTCCTGGCACGCCTATGGCCGGTCCTCTCTGGCAGCGAAGAATGGTTCTGGATAGTCGGCGGGGCCGGTGCTTGCACTTTGTTGCTGGGGGCTTTTGCCGCCATGTTCCAGAACGACCTCAAGGGATTGCTGGCCTACTCGACCATCAGTCACCTGGGGCTGATCACCCTTCTGCTGGGCCTGAACAGTCCGCTGGCAGCGGTCGCTGCAGTGTTCCATATCCTCAACCACGCCACCTTCAAAGCCTCATTGTTCATGGCTGCGGGAATCATCGACCATGAAAGCGGCACACGTGACATCCGCCGCCTCAGCGGTCTTTTCCGGTTGATACCTTTCACGGCAACCCTGGCCATGGTTGCCAGCGCCTCGATGGCCGGGGTGCCGTTGATGAACGGATTCCTGTCCAAGGAGATGTTCTTCGCCGAAACCGTATTCATCAACTCCAGCGCCTGGATCGAAGCTGCCCTGCCGGTGATCGCCACGCTGGCCGGTACCTTCAGCGTGGCGTATGCCTTGCGCTTTACGGTCGATGTGTTTTTCGGCCCGCCGGCCACCGACTTGCCACATACCCCCCACGAGCCGCCACGCTGGATGCGCGCGCCGGTAGAATTATTGGTGCTGACTTGTCTGGTCGTCGGCATGTTCCCAGCCCAATCGGTTGGACCATTGTTGGCAGCTGCGGCGCTACCAGTGGTCGGTGGCACGCTACCGCAATACAGCCTGGCTATCTGGCATGGCTGGAACGCGCCCTTGATCATGAGCCTGATCGCCATGAGCGGCGGTATCTTGCTTTACCTGTTGCTGCGCAATCAGCTCAAGCTGGGGCGCTTCCCGAACCCGCCGCTGATCGAGCGCTTCAACGGCAAGCGCTTGTTCGAGCATGCCCAGGTGCTGTTGATGCGCATGGCGCGTCGTTTCGAACGAATCATGACTACCCGCCGGCTTCAGAAACAGCTGTTCATGCTGGTTTTGGCAGCATTACTGGCGGGTCTACTACCCATGCTGCAAAGTGGATTGAGCTGGGGCGATCGTCCGAAGATCCCAGGCTCAGGCGTCTTTGTCGCTCTATGGCTAATAGCGATTACCTGCGCGGTAGGCGCTGCCTGGCAAGCCAAGTATCACCGTCTGGCAGCACTGACCATGGTAAGTGTCTGCGGCCTCATGACCTGCATTACCTTTGTCTGGTTTTCCGCCCCGGACTTGGCCCTGACCCAGCTTGCAGTCGAGGTGGTGACCACCGTACTGATTCTGCTTGGTCTGCGCTGGCTACCACGGCGAATCGAAGGTGTTTCGCCCTTGCCCGGCAGCCAGGAGCAGGCCCGACTGCGGCGCCTGCGCGACCTGATCCTGGCAGTTCTCGTTGGCGGTGGCATGGCGCTGCTGTCATACGCGATGTTGACTCGACCCACACCTAATGACATTTCCACGTTCTACTTGAGCAGAGCCCTGCCCGAAGGCGGCGGTAGTAACGTAGTCAATGTGATGCTCGTCGACTTCCGCGGCTTCGACACCCTGGGAGAAGTGACGGTACTGGTCGCAGTTGCCCTGGCAGTTTTCGCCCTGCTGCGCCGCTTTCGCCCACCCCGTGAGAGCATGCAGCTGCCTGCGCAACAACGGCTGCTGGCACCCGATGTGGTGACCGACCTGGTTAACCCGCGCCAAGCGGCCGACACAGCACTGGGCTTCATGATGGTTCCAGCGGTGCTGGTGCGCCTGCTGTTGCCGATCGCTCTGGTGGTGTCGATGTACCTGTTCATGCGCGGCCACAATCAACCCGGTGGCGGCTTTGTCGCAGGCTTGGTGATGTCGGTGGCGTTCATCCTCCAGTACATGGTCGCCGGCACCCAGTGGGTTGAAGCGCAAATGAGCCTGCGGCCCTTGCGCTGGATGGGGACCGGCTTGCTCTGCGCAACGGTAACGGGCGGCGGCGCAATGTTGCTTGGCTATCCGTTCCTGACCACACACACGGCCCATCTGCATCTGCCGGTGCTCGGGGATATTCACGTGGCTAGTGCGTTGTTCTTCGATGTCGGTATTTTCACTGTTGTCGTCGGCTCCACCCTGCTGATCCTCACGGCTCTGGCTCACCAGTCAGTGCGCGGACACCGCCCCGCCAGCCAACCCAAAGCCAACCAGACCGGAGCTGCCTGATGGAAGAAGTCATCGCTATTGCCATTGGCGTACTCGCGGCCTCTGGGGTGTGGCTGATCCTGCGCCCACGAACGTTCCAAGTGGTGATGGGCCTGTGCCTGCTGTCCTATGGGGTCAATCTGTTTATTTTCAGTATGGGCAGCCTGTTCATCGGCAAGGAGCCGATCATCAAGGACGGCGTGCCTCAGGACCTGCTCAACTATACCGACCCCTTGCCCCAGGCCCTGGTGCTTACGGCAATCGTCATCAGCTTTGCCATGACCGCACTGTTTCTGGTGGTGTTGCTGGCATCCCGCGGGCTGACCGGCACCGACCACGTGGATGGCCGAGAGTCCAACGAATGAGCTTGATGAACCAACTGATAATCGCCCCGATCCTGCTGCCTTTGCTCACGGCGGCGTTAATGCTGCTGCTCGGTGAAAAGCGCCGGCCTTTAAAAGCTCGCCTGAACCTTTTTTCCAGCCTTTTGGGATTGGCAATTTCGGTCACCTTGTTGCTGTGGGTCCAGGCCCAAGGTCAGGCCAGCTCGATAGGCGTCTACTTGCCTGGAAACTGGCCCGCGCCATTCGGTATTGCACTGGTTGTCGATCGTCTGTCCGCGTTGATGCTAGTACTGACCGGAATCGTAGGCGTGAGCGCGCTACTCTTCGCCATGGCCCGTTGGGACGGTGCTGGCGCGAGCTTTCACGCCCTGTTCCAGATCCAGTTGATGGGGCTCTATGGGGCATTTCTGACAGCTGACCTGTTCAACCTTTTTGTCTTCTTCGAAGTGCTGCTGGCGGCTTCCTATGGATTGCTGCTGCATGGCTCGGGCCGCGCACGTGTCAAGGCAGGCTTGCACTACATCGCCATCAACCTGTTCGCTTCATCGCTGTTCCTGATTGGTGCTGCAATGCTCTACGGCGTCACCGGCACGCTGAACATGGCCGACCTGGCAATGAAAATACCCCTGGTACCAGAAGCCGATCGCGGCTTGCTGCATGCTGGAGCCGCGATTCTGGCCATCGCATTCCTGGCCAAAGCCGGAATCTGGCCACTGAATTTCTGGTTGGTACCGGCCTACTCTGCTGCCAGTGCTCCGGTGGCCGCACTGTTTGCAATCATGACCAAGGTCGGCTTCTACACCGTGCTGCGCCTGTGGACCTTGCTGTTTTCCGGCCAAGCCGGGGCGTCATCCTTCTTTGGAGGCGAATGGCTGGTGTATGGTGGCCTGGCAACGCTGGGCTGCGCGGCGCTGTCGATTCTTGCAGCCCAACGCCTGGAGCGCATGGCTAGCCTGAGCATTCTGGTTTCGGCCGGCACACTGATGGCGGCCATCGGCTTTGGCCAAGCGGCACTGACGGCTGGTGCATTGTTCTATCTGGTCAGCTCAACGCTGGCCCTCTGCGCACTGTTCCTGCTGGCCGAGCTGATAGAGCGCTCACGCTCTGCCAATGAGCCGTCCCTGGACGATGACGACTGCCTCCCCTCGCCACTTGAATCACTGCATCCACCCAAAGGCATCAACCTTGATGATGAACAAAAAGCTGTAATCGGCCAAGTGATTCCCTGGACCATGGCCTTCCTGGGTTTGAGTTTCATTGCATGCGCGTTGCTGATAATAGGAATGCCGCCCCTGTCTGGTTTCATCGGCAAGATCAGCCTGATTACCGCACTGTTCAACCCACAAGGCTTGGGTGTCAGCACCGAACAACCGCTTTCGATTCAAGGTTGGGCACTGGTGGCGCTGCTGATTCTTTCCGGTCTGGCATCACTGATTGCGCTGGCCAGGGTCGGCATACAGCGATTCTGGACACCACAGGAACGCCCGTCACCGGCGTTGCGCCGATTCGAGTGCATCCCAATCGTAGCTCTGCTGGGATTATGCTTTTTCCTGAGCGTACGCGCCGAACCTCTTCTGCGATACACCCAGGACACCGCAGCAAGCCTTCAGGACCCCGAGCAATATATCAGTGCAGTGCTTGCAACTCGGCCGATTCCCGGCCCCACCACTCAGGCCGCCAGTGCGCAGGTGCAGCCATGAAACGACTGTTTCCTGCCCCGCTGCTGTCCTTGTCGCTTTGTTTGCTGTGGCTGGTACTCAACCTTTCGCTGAGCCCAGGAAACCTGCTGCTGGCTATCCTGCTGGGTGTGCTTGCGCCATTGCTGATGGCCCCGCTGCGGCCGCTATCGGCACGCATCAGTCACCCTTGGACGATTCTGCGCTTGATCGCACGCGTCGGCATCGATGTACTCGTATCCAATCTTGAGGTGGCGCGGGGCGTGTGGACCGCCAGACGCCGTCCCCCTCGCTCGCGTTTCGTCCATATTCCACTGGACCTGCGCGATGCCCACGGCCTGGCGGCACTGTCGATGATTACCACTGTTATTCCAGGAACCATCTGGTCCGAGCTGGCGCTGGATCGCAGTATCCTGCTGCTGCATGTGTTCGATCTGGACGATGAAGCGCAATTCATCGAGCATTTCAAGCAAGCATATGAACGCCCGCTAATGGAGATCTTCGAATGACCGGCCTGCTTGCCAATGCCATTCTGGCCAGCTTGTTCATCTTCTCTTTGGCCATGGCCCTGACACTGTTCAGATTGTTCCGCGGACCTTCCGCACAGGACCGGGTGTTGGCGCTCGACTACCTGTACATTCTGGCGATGCTGATGATGCTGGTGCTGGGTATTCGTTATGCCAGCGACACCTATTTCGAAGGTGCACTATTGATCGCATTGTTCGGCTTTGTTGGCTCATTTGCCTTGGCCAAGTTCCTGCTGCGTGGTGAGGTGATCGAATGACCAATCTGAATCAACTGCCCTTCTGGGTCGAGTTGTGCGTTGCAGCGCTATTGTTGCTGAGCAGCCTGTTCGCCTTGAGTGGCGCATTGGGTCTAGTACGCTTGAAGGATTTTTTTCAGCGCATGCACCCACCCGCCCTAGCCTCTACACTGGGCACCTGGTGTGTTGCACTGGCCTCGATCCTGTATTTTTCAGCATTAAAAGAGGGACCAGTTCTGCATGCCTGGCTGATTCCGATTCTGATGGCGATCACCGTGCCAGTGACCACGCTCCTACTGGCCCGCGCAGCCCTGTTTCGCAAGCGCATGTCCAATGACAAAGTGCCCGAGGAAGTCAGCAGCGGTGGAGAACGAGGTAACTGAGGCTCAGTTGCTAAGCGCTTGCAACTCGCGGCGAACCATTGCTGCGTATTCTGCAGGACTGAGTTGATACAGTTGGCTAGCTACCCAATCCAGCCAGACACCTTGCAATCGGCTGCGTTGCGCGTACCACTGTTCGGCTTGCTCACGAGCCTGGGCTTGGTAGCGCGCGTGAAACTCTGCACGTCCCTGCGGTAAATCAACCGCGCCTTTCACTCGCTGGCCTTGAAGGTGGTTAACTCGCCTTTACGCCACTTAGCAACTTTGCCAGTGGCCGCCTTGAGAATTTTCCCCAGGCCTTCCTGTAATTGCTGATGAGCAGCAAAGATCATCACCACTCCCTGGCCTTCCCGCAGGACAATGCCTTCGCCTTCAGGTACGGAGACAAATGCATAGTCACCCAGCCCATAGACAGTGAGTTTGATGTCGCGGAATCGGACTTCCATCTTGCCACCTTCGCGACTGGGCAGCACCGCTGCACGAAAATGATCACCGACCTTGAGTTCCAGCCGTGGCTTGTCATCAACAACAAGCGCGGACGCTGTGTCAATTTCAGCCATGTACAGGCCTTCCGCGCTTTGTTCGGTGATGTAGACAAAACGCGATTGGAATTGTTTGACCAGCTTGGCCCGAAGATCACCCAACACAAACAGGGCATGCATATCCAAATTACTGACTGCCAATGAAGAATTCCTCAAAAACGGTTACACGTCGTCACCACTAGGTAATCAAGTCACCAAGGAGGTGGCGACACTTCAATGTCGAAGTCTGAAAGACTACTGGGTAAATGCGCGAAGCGTCTGTGCGGGCGAGCATTGTAACTTGCAGGAAGGTTCGCTCCAGTGCGCAAGCCAAGGCCTCACAACAGACATTCAGCAAATTTCCGTCATCGGAAATGTACTTTCTGACATCAAAGCTGTCAGGAAAATGCGATAGATAGGTCCAAGCCCTTCGTCAGAATGGCTCTCAGAATCTTATCTACATATTACAAGGAAGGAATATGCACGAAAACACTGAAATTCGTCGAGAGGCAGTCTGCAATTCTTACTTCAATAACTGCCTGAGTTCAACCAAATCCGGCACGCGCCACATCGTGGTACCTGCCGGCGTCAATTTCTTTCATATTACCGAGCATGCGACTGGTCAGGTAAAAGGCTTCCGCTGCCGTCATGTTGATGCGTGCGAACTGGCTCGCACGCTTGAACGCTGAAATCATTTTCAAACGGCCTGGCGAGCACTCCCAGGCCGCTGATTACCGTGCAATCGATCCAACCACGCCACTTGGCATTCTACCGCCTCAGCACGCGTGGCGAATGCCGTACCTCGTCGCTCCCCATTAACCAGCACCACCCAACACGCACGACTGCCAAGCGCTTGCAAGGAAACAGGTACGCCACTGCCTATCATTACGGCGACATCGACTCGGCTATTCATCATTCCCTCCGGAACTTAGTTAGCAACCTAACGATGTAGCCATGATACCCCCGCTACGGTGGCGGAAAAAGCTATTGCCGGTATAGCTGTATTGCATCAGCAGCAACAAACCGGTCTCAGCTACCGGCTCAAACAGGACGAGACCAGCAAAAACATCAAGGCCCCGAAGATTGCTCTGCGAGGCCTTGTGCGGTAAGCCAATCAGGCTTGTCGCTGGTGCTTATCGATCTGCTCGTGACGCTCTTGAGCTTCGATACAGTACTTGGTAGTCGGGCTGATCAACAAGCGCTTGAGGCCGATCGGCTCACCGCTGTCGTCGCACCAACCAAAGCTGTCATCCCGGATGCGCTCCAGGGCCATTTCCAGCTGTGGCAGAAGACGCTGATCGCGGTCAATCGCGTTGACCAACCAGGTGCGCTCTTCCTCGACAGAGGCTGCATCTGCCGGATCCGCTGGGGTATCCAGGCTCTCGATGGCAATGCGGCTCTGCTCGATGCGCTCTTGAGTCTCGATTTTCATCGACTGCAGCAACTCGGTGAAGAACGCATGTTGCTCGGCGTTCATGTAGTCATCGGCCGGCATGGCCAGCAACTTATCCTTGGTCATCGAATTCTCTATGAAAATAACGTGCATTTAAGCGATTGGATTGCCATCGCCGACAATTCGCCGACAGCGCAAGTCTTCAAGCACCCTTCGGCACTCTATTTCGAGGGGCGGCAGTCTAAGGCGCCACGTCGCACTGGGCAACAAAAATGACATCGTAGACGACTGAATCGGCTTGGATTCCGCCAATCGGCTGCATTGATCGCCTCTCGCGCCCCTCAAAGCCATACGCTTAACCAGCAGCCATACCGCATGATGACTAAACATGCAGAAACAATTGGTCTGCAGGTCACGTCGCGCTCATCACTCGTCAAGGTCCGGTGAGCCATTGCCGAAATGGTGTTACTTAGCTACCGCACGCTTACTGCGCTCAAGGGGCTTGATGGCTGCTCTCGCCCTACAGAGTCCCCAAGATGGCTTCTATATCCCAAGATCTGACACAGTCGAGCATGTTCGCTTGCCAATTGACCCGCACGTTTAGCGAACGTCCGGCGCTTCTAGACGTTGTCGGCCAAATACTGGTCGAGCAGTGGCAGGCTCGCGACATCAGTAATCACGATCCGCTAAAACTCTACATTGCCAGCAAAGCATCATTTTCCCGAAAACAATTCATACGTCCGCTGCAGCGAGTTTTGCTGGAGCGTTACTGCAAACGTGCAACCCTTAACCTCGATGACAAGCAGGATCTGATCATCGAAGACCCTCAAAGCGATTGGGGCCTGGAAATAGATCTGCATCAGGTCGAATTGCTGATCAACGATTGCGGACCGCTACTAATAGAGATTTACAAACAAAGTCTGGTCAACTACTGGAATAAAGCAGACGACTCGCAACAGACCCCATGGCAATGGTATGCACAGTACCTTGCGGATCAATTTCAAGCCGCTATCGATGCAAATGCCAAGGCACGCACACTCACCCCCGACACAACCCACATGGCTGGGCTGGTCAAACTGCATACTTCGCCCGATGCTCAGGAGCGGCATGCCGACCTTGCCCAGCCCAACGTCTCGATTCTGACCCTTGACCTATCCAGAGGATGCAAGCTTGATGCTGATCTGGCGAGCGCCGTGTTGATTGAACCCAACGTCGATGCCAGCGAACATACCTCCTGCCTGCTCTACACGCCGACCGGACAGGTAATTCCTTTCTCTTCACGCTATGCCGTGCTCGAAAAAATCACCGAACTGTGGCCTCAGTTATCTGAATGGCATCCCCAATATCATCTGGAACCTGAGTCGGAACATGTGTTCGAAAAGCAGGCTCGTGGTTTGGTAGACCAACAACTGCGGGTGATCGATTCGCTTGCCAACGCCTGTCGCTCGCAGTTCGATGCCGTACAACTGAGCCTTGATGTAGACCGTCTGACATCAATGATTGAACTGTGCAACAGCAATGAGCGAATGCACCGCCAACAGCTGATAAAGCAGTTGCCGCAATGGCTGCAGAACGCAGACAGCGCGTTACTCACGCGGTACGGTTCGATGATTGCTGGTGTGGCTCAAAGTTACATCGACGCCAATGGCGATTTCTGGCTCGATGACGTAGATGATACCGAGCACTTTGCCAACAAGAAACTCAATGAATACCTGCTTGCTGAGCATCCAGACAACACCCTGCAACCCTGGGACGTGGAAGTCATCAACTATCAGGTCGAAGCTGTCGCAATTCCAGGCCAGGACAGCCTGATAACCGAGGGTAGCATCACGCCTGTGCATTTCTCCCTGGCGCAATTGGCGATCGGCAATCTGAACCTGCTCAAGCCTGGGCAAATCGAGCTCAAGACACACTCCGCAAATGCTTTGCCCGAATGGTTGACTATCGACTATATACGCACGGTGGTGAGCGAGCTGGACATAGGTACAAGCTATCCCCAAATGCTGCGCGACAAGTTGCTCGACGATCAATACCAACGTACCCAACGCCAGGAATTACTGGCCGCCCAATTGGCCACACAAATTCCTGCCTTGGCCATGGAGCTGCATCTCAATGGCAACCACTTGAGCATCGCCGCCGTCGACGGTATTTGCCAAGTATTCCA
This sequence comes from Pseudomonas arcuscaelestis, assembly GCF_016881005.1. Lineage (GTDB taxonomy): Bacteria > Pseudomonadota > Gammaproteobacteria > Pseudomonadales > Pseudomonadaceae > Aquipseudomonas > Aquipseudomonas arcuscaelestis. The sequence goes on from NZ_JACOPV010000031.1 coordinate 19,759, forward strand.
GCACAGCATCGGGACCGCGGACACCCACTGGGAGTTGCGCCCTTTGGGCCTTGTCAGCGAACCCGGCGTAACGCCCGACCAGCCTTACAATACCTGGCTGCTGGAACCTGCCGGTGCCATATCAGGGCCCTGCGTGCTGTACCGACCCTTGCACGCCACGCCGCTTCAGCAATTCGTTGACCGCCTGGCATTGTTCGCGGCCATCAGCACCCCTGGGCCACTACAAGAAGATATCCTCCAACGCCTGCCTGCCGAACGTCAAAGCATCTATGAACACGGTGGCTTCCAGGAGCCACACTTGCCCTTTTCGACGGAGGATTCGTTTTCTGTCCCATTCGGCGCACCCGGCCCGGTTCGGCTGGCGGTACAACCACCGTTGACTGATTTTATCCCTGAGCTCTACCTCGCCTGCGTCGAGGAAACCATTACCCATTTCAAGGCACGCTCCAGTACCAGCAGCGAGACTCATTGGGCTCGCTGGAAAGAGCTGGGCTGGTTGCTGTTCAACTCGGTCCTGCCATTAGCCGGCCCCACGCTGGTGCGCGCAACCTGGCTAGTGCAGATAAATATCGCATTGATCGCCTATGTGAAGTCGACGGAAAAAGGTGACCAGTCGAGCCGTCACGTCGCCCTATCAAACCTTTTGTTCAGTCTTGCAGTGCTGCTGTTCAGCCATGCGCAGCAACCTCTAAGCCTGCGTTCCCAAACATCTGGGTCAGGAGAAACCCCACCCAGACCAACCTTGGAGCCAACCCCTGCGAATATCGTTGACCTGGACTTCAGCTGGTCTCACCCCAGCCAACAACTCAGCGAGGCGCAGCGTCTGGCACTACAGCAGCTACAAGCCAGGCAAACACTGGCAAACACTGGCAAACATGGGAATACCAATTATCAGTGGTGTTCACCGTGGACTTTACACCTATAACAACCAGCTCTGGGCCCACCTGGGCGATCATGTTTATCGGGTGCAACTTGACTCACAAAGTGGCCAGCCTCGCATCATCGCAGAAGACAGCTCAGGCGCACTCGGCCCTTGGTTGCACAGAAATAACCAAGGGGCCTGGCAGCTTGACCTCGGCTTGCGCCTGCGTGGCGGCATGCCACGTAACAGCCGCATCGCTCAACGTAAGGCCGAGACAGAGAAGCGCCAACAAGCGTTGCGCTCCACCTATGAGGCGCAGCTCGCGCTGGTTCCAATGCGTCTGCAAGAGTCTGAGAAGCTGTTCTGCGTGATCGAGAAATTCAAAGAACTGACGATACTCAAAGGTGCCACCGAGAAACTGTACACGCTGGAGACGTTCTGGGATGAGCGCGTGAATACGATCAGGGCCTGCAACGAGGTGGCGCCATTGGCAGATTACAAATCTACCCTGTCTTTCGCACTATTCGAAAAACTCTATATCCAGTCAGCGCTGAAGGAAGGGCGGCCTCAAGGAGCAAGTGCAACAGTCAGTTAAAAAATCGGAGCGTGCTAATTACGAAATTGAACGAGATACCGCCTCCGAAGCATCGCGATCGTTTGGCGTCTGAGCGAACCGAGCCA
>NZ_JACOPV010000032.1 GCF_016881005.1 Pseudomonas arcuscaelestis
GGGATGGCTCGGTTCGCTCAGACGCCAAACGATCGCGATGCTTCGGAGGCGGTATCTCGTTCAATTTCGTAATTAGCACGCTCCGATTTTTTAACTGACTGTTGCACTTGCTCCTTGAGGCCGCCCTGTCTACCCTCAGTTTGCTACGCACAACGCTCATACACTGTCGGCCATTTATTACATTGCAGGCGACAATTATTACCCTGGCCAATACGAGTTCCAGTGTCTCCACGGAATGGGGGAGTCACTCTACCAGCAGGTCGTGGGCAAGGTGACCGATGGAAAATTGAATCGTCCCTGCCGAATTTACGCGCCCGTGGGCACTCACCAGACATTGCTTGCCTACCTAGTTCGCAGGCTGCTGGAGAACGGTGCGAATACATCCTTCGTCAATTTGATTGCAGACAAAACCGTGTCGATCAAGGAGCTTGTCGCCGATCCGGTCAGGAAGATCGAAAGCCTTGCGCTCAAAGAAGGTGCCTTGGGCTTACCCCATCCTCGCATCCCCTTGCCGCGCGATCTTTACGGTGTTGAACGACCCAACTCGGCAGGCATCGATCTCGCTAACGAGCATCGCCTGGCGGCTCTGTCGGATGCGCTGGTTAGCACCACGCGTATCGAATGGTTCGCAGCCCCCATGCTCGGTTGTTCAGCCAGTCACGGCAAGACTGAGCAGGTGCTCAACCCCTCCAACCTGCGCGATGTGGTAGGCCACGTTCAGCACGCAGATCTGGGAGATGTCAGCAACGCCCTGGAGTGCGCAGTGAGCGCAGCTCCCGTTTGGCTGTCGACACCCGTCAGCGAGCGGGCGGCCATCCTGGAGCGAGCTGCAACGTTGATGGAGGCTCAGCTCCAGCCACTGATAGGGCTGCTGGTGCGCGAAGCTGGAAAGACCTTCGCCAACGCCATTTCAGAGGTACGAGAAGCGGCGGATTTCCTCAGGTATTACGCCGTACAGGCACGCAATGATTTTAACAACGACAGCTACCTGCCTTTAGGCCCCATCGTCTGTATCAGCCCGTGGAATTTCCCGCTGGCGATTTTCACCGGCCAGGTAGCGGCAGCGCTCGCGGCGGGTAATCCGGTGCTGGCCAAACCCGCGGCACAAACATCATTGATCGCGGCCCAAGCCGTGCGATTGCTTCTTGACGCTGGTGTTCCGACATCGGCGCTGCAGTTGTTACCGGGAAGCGGGCGCGTTCTAGGCTCTGCAATGATCGCGGATGAGCGCGTGAAAGGTGTGATGTTCACAGGTTCCACCGAGGTCGCTCGCTCCTTGCAGGAGACCTTGGCCGGGCGTCTTGATGAGCGTGGCCGGCCCGTGCCTCTGATTGCGGAGACGGGCGGGCAAAATGCCATGATTGTCGACTCGTCCGCGTTGACGGAACAGGTGGTGTTCGACGTCATCACTTCTGCGTTCGACAGCGCGGGTCAACGTTGCTCGGCACTGCGCGTCTTGTGCTTGCAAGAGGACTCCGCTGACGATGTTGTCGAAATGCTCAAGGGCGCAATGGCTGAGTACCGCCTGGGCAACCCAGATCGGTTGAGCGTTGACATCGGGCCAGTGATCGATAACGGCGCCAAGGCGGGCATTGAAAAACACATTCAATCCATGCGCACCAAGGGGCGAAGTGTTTATCAGGTCGCGATCGCAAACGCCGAAGAAACCCGCCGCGGGACTTATGTCGTTCCGACGTTGATTGAGCTGCAGAGCATCGATGAACTGGAGCGGGAGATTTTCGGGCCGGTCTTACACATCGTGCGCTACGCGCGCAAAGATCTGGATCGCCTGGTGGAGCAAATCAACAATTGTGGTTATGGGTTAACGTTAGGTGTTCATACACGTATTGATGAGACCATCGCGAAGGTCATCGACAATGCTCACGTGGGTAACATCTACGTGAATCGTAACGTTGTGGGCGCTGTCGTCGGTGTGCAGCCGTTTGGCGGTGAGGGTCTTTCAGGGACGGGGCCAAAGGCGGGTGGCCCGCTGTACCTGTACCGCCTTCTCTCGGCACGTCCAGTCAATGCAATTTCGAGCTCGTTTCAACGCAACACCTCGTTCTGCACGACAGATGTAACCGCAAGCTCATTTATTTCGGCGCCGATCGACGAACTGAAAAAATGGGCAACGGGCAATAAAAGGGAAAGCTTGGCCGGGCTGTGTGTTTACTTTGCACAGCAATCCCAAAGCGGCGTTACCCGTGTGCTGATGGGCCCGACCGGCGAACGTAATAGCTACACCTTACTTCCCCGTGAGCAAGTCCTTTGCCTGGCCGAGACTGAAGGTGATCTCCTGATCCAGCTGGCAGCGGTACCCACATCTTGAGTCGAGTAGGTCAGTGATTGGACGGCTTGCTTGGCTGCGCCATATGCACGCAGGTGCTTCCTTTTTGACTTGGGGTTGCGGGTTTTCTTTTGCTTGTAAAAAGGCGGGGGGAGTTTGGCTTTTGTCTTCTGTAACTCACGCTCAATGAATAGAGCCGCAGACTTCTTCATTGGTAGCTCGCTTTTTATGAGCTTGGTCAGACTGTTCTTGAATTCGTTAAGGGGGCAGTAGTTGATTGAGTCCAGCAAAACCTTGGCCAGCTCGCGATCACCAGGCCGCTTATCGAACTGGTTGAGCCACAGCTGGGTTTTTTCCTGTTCCTGTAGGGGGAGCTGCATCATCCTGATCCCGTAAATCGCTGGGGTGTGTTGGTTAAGCAGGGCTTTATGCTCCCTAGCATACGCCAACGGTATCTGACTGGTAGGAGTTGGCCGTTTTGAGGGCAGAAAGAGTTCTGTGGTGACACATTGCAATTTTTTGCAGAGGGCTTAATCTCGGATTCTCTGCGTGCCACGGACAGCCCTTGTGATTGAGAATCTGCTCATACGCGGCGTATCAAGCTATTCCCCTAACGCCCCGACCCTTATTGGCCCTCTCAAGCGCGTGAGCATTCTCTACGGGCAAAATGGCACGGGTAAAAGCACGATTGGCAACTACCTGCAAACGCCAGGTGAGACGTGCTATCGGGGGTGCAGCATGGTGCCTGCTGACCCCGAACGCGAAATATTGGTCTACAACCACACCTTCATGGAGATGAACTTCCACGAAGACGTAGCGCAACCTGGGGTGTTTACACTCAGCGCCGGCAACATCGAGGCCGAGAATGCTCTGAGTGCAGCGCAGGCCGCAATCAAGTTGCTGTCAACGCAGCAAGATGAGGAGATGGCCAAGGGCAAAGCGAGTAAGACGGCTAGAGAGACTGAGAAGCAGGCATTGAAAGACGGCCTGTGGAAGCTCAAAACACCATTCGATGGTTCACCCTTGGCCTACTGCTTTCAAGGTGTGAACACCAAAGAGCGTCTGCTGGAGAGGATTCAGGCCACCTCTGAAGCGCCGGATGCCGTTACCACTGCCGAGTTGATGGCGGAGGCCACTGAGCTCCAGGCTGCAACGGACGCACAGTTGGCCTCTATTTCGCTTGTCGGTTTCTCAGGCTCCGAGCTTGAGCCCAACCCTATTTTCAGGGAGATCATCACGGGCACAGACAACTCCTACTTGGCAGGCCTCATCCACGCGCTCGGCCATTCGGACTGGATTCAGCATGCGCTGACATTTCCCCCCATCGATGGCGATTTATGCCCCTTCTGTCAGCAGCCGTTACCGGAAGGTTTTCATGGCGAGATTGCCAAGATCTTCGATAAAACCTACGAGCAGCGCATAGGTGACCTGACGAACCTGCAACGCCGTTACGCTGGAGCTGTCGAGCAAACGCTGCAGCGCCTGCGTAGCCCGAGCTACCAGCAACCTTCGTTTCAACTGGCTATCTCCAACCTATCTGCAGCACTTCAGCGCAATGTTCAGACTATTGAGAAAAAGGTAGCCAGCCCGTCTATTGTGGTTGAGCTTGAGTCCAGCGACGGGTTGATTGAAGCCTTGAATGAGTGCGTTGCGGTAGAGCAAGAAAAAATCGATGCCTTCAACCTCAAGGTCAAGAACAAGCAGGTTCATCTGGCCCGGATCAAGGAGCTGTTCTGGGGCGTGCTCAGGACTTCAGCTGGTGCATTGCTGGATCATTATGCTCAAGAGGATCAGGAGCTAGCCCTGGCTCAGCAAAAAGCCAGGGACAACATTGAGGCGCTACGGGTCAAAGCCAAGGCGGAGCGTGAAATCATCGCCCAGTGCAAGGCAGCCATCACGAATATTGACCAGTCGGTTGACAGCATAAACCACTGGTTGCGCATCCTGGGCCTCAAAGGCTTTGAGCTGACCAAGGAGGAAGGAGATGTCCCTCAATACAGGCTGCAGCGGCCCGAGCAACGCGCGGGTGTATTCAAAACGCTGAGTGAGGGCGAGAAAACACTCATCTCGTTTTTGTACTTTCTGGAAGTCTGCAATGGAGAGCTGAACGCGACTGCGGGAAGGTTGATCAGCGACCGCATTGTTGTGATCGATGACCCCATTTCAAGCTTGTCCCACAATTACGTGTATGACATTGCCTCCCTGATCAAGCGCCAGGTGATCAGCCCCATTACCCGCTTCAAGCAGGTGGTCATCCTGACCCACAACCTGTTTTTCTTCCACGAGATGGTCAAGCTCATGAACGAAGACGGAGGGCGTGGCCGGGGCAACGCTGGTCAGCAGGAAAGCCAGCTGGCCCTGTTCCGGATCACCAAGTCTGATTACAGCGCAGTGGTCGCCATGCAGCCCAAGGAGATCCAGAACGACTATCAATCTTTCTGGCAGGCCATCAAGGACGCTTTAAATGGACGCACCTCTGCCACCGTCATCCCGAACATGATGCGAAATATCCTGGAGTACTACTTCACGTTCGTGCACCGCCAGGACAAGCTCGCCAAGGCGCTCGAAGACCTGAGCGATGAGGATCCCCAATTCCGCTCGTTGTACCGCTACATCAACCGCGAGTCTCACGCTGATGCCGTGAACATCACCGATTTTGGTGAAATCGACCCAGCGGTGTACGTCGAGCGCTTCCGCCAGGTGTTTGTCAGAACGGAATTTCAGGAGCATTACGACAAGATGATGGGGTAGCGCTCGCTTATATCTTGAGCCATGGCATGGGGGCGACGTGCGTGGCCGCATATCGCAGGCTTTTCCGTTCGACCGTTACTCCAGGGGCTGATTTGTTGAGTATGCGCTAAGTGTGAATCGTTTTACCTTTTCGCTGGGCTTTCCAGGCTCTGATTACGCTGATAGCATTGCGCCTGCAGCTACCACCCAAGGACTCTCCTTCCTGCCTGTCATTCATCTGCTCGCTTTGCACGTGGTGTAAAGGCTATCAGCGGCCCGCTGAGATCAGATGGAGAATACGCCATGAATAATCATGGAAAAGTTGTCCTGGTTCGCCAGTACAACCGATTCCGGTTCGGGCAGTGGGAGACCGTGTGCATGCACATGCGATCCCTTCCGCGCCGTTAATTTGAACGTACCTAGGTGGTAGCTGCACCTCTCCTCAATATTCCCCCTTGCCGATTGCCCTGCGACGTAACGCTTGTCACGTTCCCGGCAATGCCGCGTGAAACTCGCTCCAGGGCTTTCACTGAACCTGCTTTAGAGTCGACGCCGTACATCCCCGGGTTGGAGACTTTTTCTCTCTCATCGTCGTCCGGCAGAACGGTTATCATCCAGACCACCCGCCGGTTATTCAGAGCGCGAACCAATGCCTCGAAGTAGGGGCCATCCACTGGATCAAGGGAGTGGCCGAGGACAGATGATCTGTACAACAGAATCCAATTCACTGACCGAGGCTGCAGTTGTGGAGCGACGATGATTGAGACGAAGGAGTACATTTGTACTCCTATGATTTGACTGCCGTAAACGTTAGCCTCTATCCCGTGTCCCCAATCGCTTCACGGACAGTGCCCGTTCTTGATCATGTGAGTGATAGTAAGTGTTCTGAGTCGTAGCCAGGTTCGAGTGGCGCAGGTCGTACTGGAGATCCTTGGCGTTTCTGAACGGCGCATCGAACGTGGCCGAGGTATGGCGAAGCCAGTGAGACGATGCCACCCGCAGGCTATCCATTTCGTAGGGCTCGCGCCCTTCATCGCGCATGCGTACCAGCGCGTTGTCGAACACGGTTTGGAGGAGGGCACGTACTTGCCGGTCAGAGAGGCCTGCGCGGCCACTTAGTGTTTTCAGAAGCGGCGTCTTCTCCTGGTAACTCGGCAATGGGCCCAGTCCAATGAATGTGCGATAGCGTTTTAGGTACTTCTCCACGTACTCATCGCGTACAGCAATCTTGCCAGACTTGTTTCCTTTACCCACCACATGGAACCACCAATTTCCATCGGCATCCAGACGAAAATCACCCATGGTGGGCTTCCAATTGGAACGCCCAACTATGTCTGATATACGTAGATACATGCTGAACATCGTGAGGAGAATGAACAAGGTTCGCTCATGTTTTTTAGGCTCAGCTTCAGCCATTGCTTCCGCTGTGTCAATCACGTAATCCCATTGTAAGGGTGTTAGCGCACGGGAAGAATTCGACTCCTGCAGGGATGAACTGTACTGTCCTTTTTTTGCGACCTTGCGAAAGGGATTGGAACTGGCGAGTTCTTCTTCGACCAAATATTCGTAGAAGCCATTAGCGATCTTGAATACATTACTCATGCTGCCTTTCGATGAATGATAGTCCGCAGACCGAAACTCATCAACATCCTCACCCAGCACTTTATTTTGTTTAGGCACGCGATGAGTAAAAGGTTTCCATTTTGGATTATGACCAACTTCCGAGTGCGAAGCCAAAGCATCATCTTGTTGAGTGACAAAACGATTGCGGACAACCGGGCCAACCCAACTGGCTGGCGGGTTTTTGCAAAACTCCAGATAAGCCTCCGCATCCAGCCTTTTCAGTTCAGTGACGGGCTTCTCACGGATGATCAGCGACCACAGCAGCAGGCGTTCGACGTGTCCGCGGTAGGTGCTGTACGTGAGCGCGTTATCCGCGTAGCACCTTAGATAGCCGCGTGCGACAAGGAAGCTCGGGATCGCCTTGAGTTCCGGTGCGAAGCGCTCCAGATATTCTACGGCACTGGTGAGGGATGGCCGGCCCAGGGTGAAATCTTGATCTACAAAGTCACCGTGAGATTCAAAGATTGGCTGGGGAGTGCAGGGCATCTAACTTACCGAAAAAAGGTGGCCTTACTTAGTGATTGAGAACTTCCTAATCTGGCTGTTTTAGGAAGTTCTCGCCTCCTATACAACCTACTCTCAACCGCCGGGCCTAGTTAATGGGAATCTGCGGATGGTATCCCCAAGTTAGGCCAGTCGCAACCACAAACATGCCAAGCCCATTCATCTGCTAAGTGCTCGCCAGGACTTGACATGTTAGCCGGAACGCATTAGGCGCTATTGATCCTTGTGTTTCAAAATAATCGTGCCGCAGCACCATTGCTAATATATAGCATATATTGCTTTTTCCACTCAAAGGTTATGCTTCCCCCCCCCCAACGAATACGGGGCTGCTGATTAATATAATCAATAATTGAAATTGATTTTCGAATGTACGGCTCGATCAATATTGGCTAAGTATTGACAGTCGCAGCCCCAAAGCGGCGGCCTGAGGAAAGTGTCCACATTAATTTAATCTTAGCCGCATTCGGAAAGTGTCTGGATTAAGTGAAAAACATCCCGAGGCCAGAGAAAATGGGATTCTAGCTTCATGAGCGCTCAACTGGGCCTTCGGAAAGCGTCCGCATTATTGTCGGATCCACGCCAAAAAAGTTCCATGGTGTAGCTGAGCGCCTAGAGCACCTGGAACACTGAAACGGAAGCTACTACAAGCTGGCATGGCTTCAGACCGTGGCACGGTTGGCCTTGAGACCATAAAGCAACGCTGACTTCACTTTGGCGTAGGTAGCTTACCAAGCCTTACAAGGCTCGAAATCTGGGAAAGTGTCCACATAATGCGGCTTGGTTCACGACGACGAAAGTGTCCGAATTTTGAGCAGAAGCTACTGGAAGCCCCGGATTACAAGGACTGTAGCAAGTCAGACGCCAGTGCTGCAGTGGTTACGAGTGTCCAGATAGCGGAGGAATTGGGTCAAACGGTTCAAACCATCGTATCAGCGTGCGCCCCTGTAAAATCAGTGGGTTACGGAAATCGTGTGGCAGCAAAAGTGTCCGCATTTCGTTGGAATAGAGGCGCATGTGAGCAATGCCGAATTGCTGGAAGCCAAGTGAGTAGAGGGCTCAAGGAGTTGACGGGGTAAAAGTGTCCGCAATTCGCGACGGTGACAGTCACAGTGTGAGGGTCGAGAACAAAATGGAATTTGTTAACAGATTGATTTAAAGGCTTTCTCTCGTTCTTTTTGATAAAAAATGGAAAGCCTGTCGGATTTTCCACCTAGTTATCAAAATACAGAGGATTTTCCAACCAGATTTCGAAAATCTCTGGGTTCTGTATGAAATTCCACGCAACCCAATTGCCGACCTTCAAGGGCCCAGGTTTAAAGGGGCTTCGGGAGTCAACGAATGCTGTAATGGCAAAGCGTTATGAGTCCTGGGGCGAAGGATGGGATGTGGTCGCTGATCTTTTCACTCAAACTCACATCAGAGGTAGCTCACTCGGCATTGATCGAGTGGTACTAAATAGCGTGCTGTGGATTCTTTGCTCGGGTACCGCATGCCGAGCGTGCCGGAGCGCTTCGGGCCTTGGCCAACGGTTTCCCTGACGCGCCTGCTGATTATTCTCAAGGCCGCAGTCGTGGCGGCCTGACTAAGAAGATTCAAATGCTCGGCAATGCCAACGGCATACAGTTGCGCTTACTTCCCTCTGACGGACAAGCCAGGAATCGGCTAAGCACATCCGCTGGTGGATGATGTCAGTATCCCGACAAGTCAACGTGGCCGCCTTCACAAGCGTCGCAAATTAGGCGACGGATAAAGGTTATGACGCCGAAGCCTTACGTCGTTATTTCGAAGAATATTATATGGAACCCCTGATTTAGCTGCGCTCCATAAAATTTAAGAACCTGCCTGGCTTACTCGACCAAAGTATTGGTAGAGCAACACCATTAAACGCATAATCGCCTGGTGGGAAGAAAACTAGCGACTTGTCACGCGCTTCGACAAGCATGGAATTATCTACTTCGCGATGGTCTCTCTAGTCCTATAGCATTCGATGTTCGCGACACTTTTTTCGGGTAGAGCCAGGATCCTCTGCTTTGTATCAGGGGGCGGACATTTTAGTTTTGCAAGCATGCGTTGAGAATAGTTCGAAGTAAAAAACCTAATGGTTATCGGAAAAAGATAAAAGAGTCGCAGTTCGCTGCGCACGCATAAGACGTATCTTATTGATTTTTATACTATTAAGTTAGCGTCAGCTGAGTAGCTCAGTGATGGGGCGCCGAGATGAGCAGTTCCTTCATTTAGTCTTTTTTGCCGTTGGTGGTGGAAACCAGGCGCGAGTAGTTCTAGCTTATGCCCCGGACTAAGGAGCGGTTACTCGTGGCTAATTTAAACAGCGCGTCGTCATCAATCGATATTCTCCACCATCGGCGTGCAATGGAACGTTGGGATATCTTTCGAAGATATAAGCAAGGCGAATTACCTATGGACGTCGCCATGCGAGTCATGAATCTTAAGAAGTCTATGTTTTACAGGCTGTTGGGGGTTGTGAATAGATCTGCTAACTACGAGTGCTTACTGCCCGGCAATAAGGGGTGTAACTCTGGTTCGAGGTACTTAGGAAATAAGGTTGAGAAACTCATAGATGATGCTTATGAGGATCATTATGAAGGATCGTCTGCTTCTTTTGCTAATGTTTGGCGTCAACTCCAGGCGATAACAAAAGTTTCTGACTTGAAATGCCCGAGCTACCATGCAGTCCGTATCAGAATTTTAGAAAAACCTGAAATCGAGAGGTTCAGGAAGAAATACGGTGTTGAAGCAGCCGACCAAAAGTACTCGCCCCGTCCTGGCAGTAAGCAAACCAACAGGCCGTTAGAGTGGGTGCAGATTGATCACACTTTAGCAGACGTGATGTTAGTCGATTCGCAGGATCGAACCCAGCTTATAGGGCGCCCTTGGGTAACGCTAGCAATCTGTAAACACACCCGGCTGATTCTCGGATTTTATCTTTCTCTCCTGCATCCCAGTGCTGTGAGTGTTGCTATGGTCATTGGGAATTCTGTGGCGTCGAAATCATCGCTGCTAACTAAGTTGGGAATTAGTGAAAATGCACTCCCGCGCCATGGCTTGATGGAGACAATTCATACAGACAATGCGGCTGAATTCACCTCAGATATACTCAGGAGCGCTTGCGAATCACATGACATAAAACTAGTGTCTCGGCGTCGCAAGCATTACGGCGGTCATATCGAGAGACTTATTGGCACCATGATGACCACTAAGGTTCACTTTCTGAGAGGGACTACATTCTCCAACGTTCTCAGGCGCCGTGACTATTCTCCAGAAAAAAAAGCCGTACTCACATTCCAGGAGTTCTGTAAGGACTTCGTAGTTAATGTGAGTGTTTATAATTCTACAACTCATAGCGCGCTTCAAAATAAATCGCCGAATCAAGTGTGGGACGAATATTACACTAAAAATCCACGCCCGAAAATAATAGACTCATCGGAGCTAGAAAGCTTTCGAATAGATTTCTTCCCGCAACGCCTTAAAAAAATACAACCCTACGGAATTGAAATTTTGGGGCGGCGCTATTATGGCACGCCCCTGAAAGGTTTAGTGGGGCGTGAAGTCTTGGTGAAGTTTGACCCATATGATCTTACGCATGTATTTGCGCTGTTGCAGGGGAGCTATCAGCTCATACCGCTATCTTATAATTATAAGTCGCGCAGTTTGGACTATGAGATGTATAGATACGAGAGAAATCAAAAAGGTGTTAGGAACGGAACAATTACGGAGGACGAGGCGCTAGGCCTCATGATCGAAGCTAAAGCGGACCTGGAAGCTGCGCAACAAAAAACTCAGGAAGCGAAAAAGGGGAGGAAATCCGAGGCGTCTAGAACCCATAAAGCTGCGAAGGAAATTATACCGGCCAATTCAATTCCTGGTTCCATTAATCCGCCACTAGCTGTCCAGCATGATCGGATAGGTATTCTCGACTATCTCATAGCTTCGCGGCCTGCAGACACCCATGCGGAAGATATCGACTTTAGTAGTCAACCAAAAATTTATGATGGAGACTTAAAGTGAGCAACGGATTTGAACATGTACGGCCCGAACGTCGACACTTATTCGATCTTTCCATTGAGCTTCGCAGTCTCGCATGCCGTGCCGATCTTTGGATTAATGCCCCTCACGCCGAAAGAGTTGTTAACAAAATCGGTATGATGTTAAAGGTAAAAAATAAGGTTCAAGCGCCATGCTTATTGGTATATGGACGAGGCGGTTCTGGAAAAACCACGATTTTTCAACGCTTGCAATCTCTTTATGAAAATGCCGATGAAAAGCTTGTGTTTGTTAATATGCGGCAGAATCCAAATAACTGGGCATTCCGAGAGCTGTTATTTTCCGCGTTTGACATAGCGGTGACAAAGCGCGCACGTGCCACTCTAGATATTTCAGCACAATTGCGCATGCTGATCGAGACCCGGAATATAAAGGGTATCGTGATTGATGAGGTGCATGATGCATTGACCCTGACTGCTGTGCAGCAAAAGATAAATTTATCGCTGTTGAAGAATTTGTCCGGCGCCGATTATAACTTGTCTGTTTTCGCATTTGGCACAGAGGGGGCGGAGGAAGTTCTCAGAGCTGATCCACAACTGGCCAGGCGTTATGCAATGCACCCTCTGCTAGATTGGCAATGGGGGGATGCATTCCGTAATTTTGTAGCGAGCTATATTAACTTCCTTCCGCTGCGCCTAGCCACTGACCTGGGAAATAAGCAGCTCTTGGTGGCAATGTTCAGCAACTCGAAAGGGATTATGGATAATGTTGTAAAGCTCTTGCAGGTTTGCGCAAGCGCTGCTGTGCTTGATGGAACAGAGCGTATAACGCTGGAGCACGCCAATAATGTCGGGCTGTTGTGCCATGACTTGGGCGTAGCGTGGGAGTAAGTTTGTTGTCAGACGCTACAGAAAAAATCGCATCAGCCCTGTCCTTTCAGCCGGTCTGGCAAGATCTAGCGCCATCCCTTGATTTGATGGCTCGTATTGAAGAGTTTTCTGAATGCGATGCCGGGCCGAGAGTTTTCGTCGCATATGGAGAGCCAGGCTGCGGCATGACGAGGGCCTTGAGCAGGCACTTCTCAAGCGCAGCACCTCATTCAGTATGGCTTGGTGCCAAGCTCTTGGGTACGAAAGCAACCTTGTATGACCGGCTTGCAAGATATATGGGCGTATATAACGTGTGCCACAGATTGGATCGCTTGCCGAAGTATTTGCTGAGAATATTAGAGCTCCGGCGAGTGCGGATAATATATGTAGATGATGCTGATCAGTTTATGTTGGATCGCATGGCTGCTGAAAGTTTTATTGCAGATATTGCACTGCTCGCAAGGAGTTCTCCTGCTTTACATTTTGTTCTCAGCATAAAGTCATCTCGGGCGGACGTAGAACGGTCAAGCTTGCTTAAAAGCCTGCACTGTGTAACCCATAATTTACAGGGCTTAAATGGCGTCAACAGCAAGGAGTTAGCTCTCGCAATGTTAAAAGAACTAAACGAGCTAAACGGTACGACGATTACCTTAGCCAGTGAGGTTTCTCGGTGCCCCCCCCCGGGGAGAGGCCTGGGCGAATTAGTCGATTGGGTAAAATTGGCATTTGCAACGGCATGGATTACAGAAAAACAAATCGATCCGCATGCCTCATACTCTAAACTATGGAAGGTGCTGGATGATTTTCTTGAGTGAACCACCATTACCCGAAGAAACGATGGTCTCATGGGCATGGAGAGTGTTTAATGAAGTCGACTGCCCTACCGAGTGGATAGCCTTACATCAGGCTTTCTATGCTTCGCATGGATGTGATCCTGACTTTAATTTTCTATCACCATTCGCTCTTGAGTTGCAGAGAATCACTCAATTAACCGCCAGTGATTTGCGTGAGAGTTTCTCGGTAGGAGGGGCGTTGGTGATTCCGAGGAAAGCCAGGTCTGCTTACTGCTACGAATGCCTAGAGGATAGCGTAAGGCAAGTAGGGCTTCCTTCTTGGAAGAGGTCTTGGTGCTCGCCATTCATCCCCATTTGTCAAAAACACCAGCATGTTCTGTCTGATACCCTCAATAGTGATGCCAAATATTATGAATTTCCTGCATTGGCGTTCATCGAAGGCGCAGAGTCGTCATATTCGGCGAGAGGAGGGCGTCTATCTAATTATTCCAAACGCTGGCATGGGGAAAGATATATGGACCCCGCGGTTCAATCTCAGCACTGGTACTGTAGTTTTCTGAGTTCTGGTTCGGAGTCATGGAGGTTTTCCTTAAGGCGATTATGGGAAGTCATTTTTATTGCTCTGATGGCGTGCCATGTTGCTCGCTTAGGAACTTGGAAAGGCTGGGCGGCAGGCGAAACTGGACCCGGCAGATCAACCGCCAGAGAGAAACGCAACGCAACAGGTTCCCTGTTGAAAGAGGGCTTGTACGGTTCGATCTCCACACGAATGGAAGCGTTGTTCTACTGCGGAATGGTATTCGGCGTATTCAGATTCATGTCTTCGGAAGATGACGTTTTCGGCTATGCACCAATGGATCCACTGGTTTTAGGACGCCGAATGCGCCGAGACAAACCAGAAATTTCGCTATGGTTGGTTGGATATATGGAACGTCGTCATGCATTGCTCCTTCCCGCTACTAAGCAATTTCTAGAGGGACTCAAGCTCTCACCTGGCTCTTATGACCATCGATTCAAATGGTGAGACAACTTGCTGAATAGATTGATCACCTATTTCATTTCTAATGTCGGCCAAAATAAGGTTCGGCTAGGCCGAGCAGGCATAGGAGCGCGACAAACCCTACAGCCTAATCATTCTCGAGTCTGTTTGCGAGGCTCTTCCCTGAGTTGTGGTGACGCGGGATAGTCTCATCGGAGTCGGTCAGAGAACAGGTGCGTTTGTGCTGTTCTGGGCGTTGTCAGCGTCGTCCTCTAGCGAAGATTGAGTTGTGAATAGCTGGGTGGCACGACTACCTAGCAGCGATCCTGCCTGAAAATAGCCCATCACCGTACTGACACTGCGATGTTCGGTCATGGCCATGATTTCACCGAGTGGCACACCCTGACGGCTGGCTTCGGTGACGAAACCCGAGCGCAGACTGTGCGCGGCCCAATCACCGTCAAGGCCAGCTAGTTGGGCACGGCGTTTGACGATCCGCGCCACCTGATCCCCTGACAATCCCTTGGTGGCGACCTTGCCACCTCTGTACAGGCGGCGGAACAGGGGGCCGGTCTGAGCAGGGGCCGCCTCCAGCCAAGTGCTCAACGCGTGCGCCGGCGCCCCTTGTATTGGCTTCACTCGACGCACACCACTGGTGTCGGTCTTGGTCGCACCCAGGGCATACAACCAGGTGTCGGCATCTAGCTGGCGCAGGTCCTGGACCTGCAAGCCCACCACTTCTGAGCGGCGCCGACCGCCGCCACTCCAGGCCAGCAGCAACAGCGCTCGATCACGCACCCCGCGCACCCCGTCGGTGCAGGTGGCCAGCATTGCCTGCAACGGTTCTAGCACCACCGCGGTCTTCTTGCGTAGTGTCACGCCCTGGCGGGTTTGCGCCTTGCGCGCCTCGCGCAAGAGGGTCTTCACCGCTGAGGCCTCGCACGGGTTGTCCCACTCGTTGAGGCGGTGCCACTTGGCCAACACTGCCAGGCGGTGACTGACCGTGTTGAACGCCAATGGCCCAGGCTTACCCTTGACCCCGGCGGCGACTAGCGCGGCATCGAGCTCGGCCGGCAATAAATGGCTCCAGCCACCAGTGCCATCCGGGCGGGCCAGGTGATCGACGATGAACTGCACCGCGACCTCCGGGGGCAAAGCGCCGTCACCGAGTGCCCGACCGTAGCGCAATTGCAGCCAGCCGGCCCAATAGGCGAGGGCGCTGCGGTAGCTACGCACGGTATTCGCCGCAGTGCCGGCAGCGATGAACGCCTCAGCGGCGAAGCGCGTACTGTCCGCTAGCCGAAACAGGTCAAGGGGGACTGGCGTAGGTAATTTCGTCTCACTTGTACTATTCATAACATTGCACGTATTAAGAATTGAGTGGGCGAAAAACAGGTCCGGATAAGATTGCATTATCAGACCTAATATAGCGGAGGGCAGGCCATGGCGGTAGGTGTACCGGAAAACGACGTGTTCGCCGCGGCGGACGCGGTATTGGCCCGCGGCGAGCGGCCGACGGTCGAGCGGGTGCGTCTGGAGCTCGGCCGCGGCAGTCCAGCGCGGGTTGGCTCCTTGCTCGATCAATGGTGGGAACAACTAGCCGGGCGCTTGCGTGGTGAAACCCGGCTGCCCGGCCTGCCGACGGAACTGGCACAGGCCTTCGTCGCCATCTGGCAGCAGGCGACCACCCTGGCTCAGGGCGTGGCCGAATACGCGTTGGCCGGCCAGCGCCAGGTTTTGGCGGAGGAACGCGAGCAACTGGTGGCACTGGAGGCGAGGGCGCGTCTGGACGTCGCACAGGCCCGGCTACAGACCGCCGAGGCGCTGGGGGCGCGGCAGAGCGCCGAAACTCGGTTGGCCGATCTGGAACAGCTGCTGATCCAGCGCTCGGCGCAGATCGACGACCTGCGCCAGCAGCGCGAGGAATTGCTCGGGCAGTGCGACGAAGCGCGCGGGCAACTGGTCGAAGTCCGCCAGCAACTGCAGGACAGTCGCCAGCAGGCCGAGCAGGCACGCGAAGAGCAGCAGCGCTACACCCGCGACGTCGAGGACCGGGCATATCGGGAGATCGATCGGGCGCGCGAGGAGAGCAAAGCCTTGGCGACCCAGCTCGAGGAGGCCAATGGCCGTTTGCAGACCTTCCAGCAGACGTTGCTAGCAGGGCAGGCAGAGCTGGCCGAAACCCGGGAACAGCGGAGCATCGCGCAGACCCAGGCGCAGGCACTGCTACACGAGCGGGAACAAGTGCACCAGCTGCAGGCTGAGCGGTGCCGCCAGCTTAAGGAGCTGCAGCAGCAACTGCAGCGCACCCATGGCGAGTTGGCCAGTGCGCGTGAGCAAGCAGCCGCTGCGCAGGCCCGCGCCGAAACGCTGCGTCAGCAGTTGGCTGACTCCGGCAGCAGCAATCCAGTGCCCGGGGGTAGTCAGCGGCTGCGCAAAGGTACGCCGAGAAACAGCTGAGGCCGGTCAGGTGACCGGTGTTCGCTGCTGGCCGCCAACTGCGGGAACAGCGGCAACGCACCAGGCTGCATACCGAAATTTGGCCGATTTATGCCGCTCACGATTGATCGGTATAAGTCGGCTGCTTCCCTTGGTGACAGGCCAGAGCCGGCCTAAGGGACTGTGGTTGTTCACCAGCTGGCCCCGGCGTTCGCCTTCAACAAACCTGCATCAGGCCGTGCCTCCCCATTCAAGGGCTTGAAGCACACGGCGAACTTGTTTGGCTCCGATTTCGGTTTCGCAGAGCATAATCGACCCATTGCGGACGTTCGGCACTGGGATTCGAGATTATTTTTTTGCCCCACGTTGATGGAATCTCACGCTGTGCCCTCAACCCAAATTCAGGTTGCAGGAGCAAGGAAACTACGAAGCACGCCAACAATTTCTTGAAGCGCCGTATCGTTTCTGCGCATCAAATATCCAAAGACCTGTTTCTGCGTCGCTAGCCCCGTACAATAAAATCAAGCAACATATCAAATATAGCCTAATTGTTTAAAAATTTTCTGATAGATATCACGTACCACTTTACTTTTATTTTCATGGTATTTCTGAATA
>NZ_JACOPV010000033.1 GCF_016881005.1 Pseudomonas arcuscaelestis
GATGGCTCGGTTCGCTCAGACGCCAAACGATCGCGATGCTTCGGAGGCGGTATCTCGTTCAATTTCGTAATTAGCACGCTCCGATTTTTTAACTGACTGTTGCACTTGCTCCTTGAGGCCGCCCTTTATGGACAGAGCCACAGAGTTCCACCACGCAAATCATCGAGATACTCATGCAAATTATCATCCCAATGTCGGGCTTCGGGGAGCGCTTTCGTCGCGCGGGCTACAGCGTCCCGAAACCCTTGATCGAAATTGATGGAAAGCCAATTATCGGACATGTTATTAACATGTTCCCTGGTGAGCATGATTTTCTTTTCATTTGCAACGAAGATCATCTGAGCCACCCTGAGTACCGGATGGAAGAAATTCTTCGCCGGTACTGCCCGACTGGTCGCATTGTGGCGATCCCTTCCCACAAGTTGGGCCCGATCAACGCCGTACGCCAGGTCGAGCATTTGATTGATCCGGCGCGGCCAGTGATCGTCAACTATTGCGATTTCACGTGCTTCTGGGACTGGTCCCACTTCAAGCAGTTCGTCAAGGAAAGTCACTGCGCAGGTGCCATTCCCGCCTATAAGGGCTTTCATCCTCATTGTCTTGGTAGTACCAACTACGCTTACATTCGTGAAGTAGATGGCTGGGCGAGCGATATCCAGGAAAAGCAGCCATATACCAACAACCGAATGGATGAGTTTGCCTCCAGCGGGACCTATTACTTTGCCTCTGGCCGCCTGATGAGCGAGTCGTTCAGGCACGCGATGGAAGAAGACCTGAATGTAGGTGGTGAATACTACGTCAGCCTCGCTTACAAGCTGCTTTTCAACCAATCCTTGCCGGTAGCGGTGTATCCTTTACAGCACTTTATGCAATGGGGAACACCGGATGATGTCGTTGAGTATCTGGGGTGGTCCAAAGCATTTCGCCAAATGACCGATGCCCCGCTAGCAACGGCGCCACGAGGGACTCTGATTATCCCTATGGCGGGGCTAGGACAGCGTTTCGTAAATGAAGGGTACTCGCTCACCAAACCTCTGATTCCGGTCTCAGGCAAGCCAATGGTGATTCAGGCGACTAATGACCTACCGAAAGCCGACCATCATGTTTTCGTGTTACGTCAGGACATGCAAGGTTTTGAGGATATTTGCTCAACGCTGAAAAGCACTTATCCGGGCGTCATTATCAAATCGATTCCTGGCGTCACCGAAGGTCAAGCATGCACTGCACTGATTGGCCTCGATGCTTTGGCTGCTGCAGTATCAAACGATCCTGGACCTGTGACGATTGGCGCGTGTGATAACGGCGCTCTGTATGAAATGCCCGACTTGCAGGTACTAATGGACGATCCGGGCGTCGATGTCATTGTTTGGGGGGTACGCGGCCATGCCAATGCTGTACGCCACGCTGAAATGTTCGGTTGGATTGATAGTGAACAAGGCCGGATCAAGCGTATTTCCGTGAAGACCCCCCTTGGTCAGCCCGCTTATGATCCAGTAGTGCTGGGATCTTTCACTTTTCGCAACGCAGAGAATTTCCGCAGGGCGGTCGATCGCCTGGTGGCCGCTGACGACCGAATCAATGGTGAGTTTTATATAGACTCCTGCATTAATCACGCTGTCGACCTCGGGCTCAAGTGCGTACTGTTCGAAGTAGACTCGTTCCTGTCATGGGGAACCCCCAACGATCTTCGTACATTTGAATACTGGCAATCCTGCTTCCACAAGTGGGCCGGACACCCCTACCGTCTCGAAAATGACCCGCGGATCCCCGGCAACTGCGTCACTGCACTCGAAGAGCGCTACCGAGCAACTGTCCCGGCAGCAACAGTCCAACACTTATGATCAGGCGTGAGCTCAGCATTTTTTTGGTGGTAGGCAGCCTTACGGTGCTGGTCGACTTTCTGAGCTATCGAGGGTTGGTCGGAACCGGGATCGTAACAACAGACTGGGCGAAGGGGCTCGGGTTCTTGGCGGGTACAATATTTGCCTACTTTGCAAACCGGTTCTGGACCTTCAATGCCAAGGTGCATGCTCGAGGCAGTGCGATACGTTTTGGCGTGCTTTATACCGTTACCCTGGTTGCCAACATCGCAATCAACCGCCTCGCCCTGTGGATGTTTGCCGCCGATATCCACCTGGCATTCCTGCTAGCGACTGGCGTGTCGGCGGCTCTCAACTTCCTGGGTATGAAACACTTTGTGTTTAAAGTAAGCGAACCTAAGGAGGCCCTATGAGATTCTCTCTTGTTATCCCTTGCTACAACGAAGCGGCGAACCTTCCCCTGTTGCTGGAGCGTTGTAAGGCATTGGGCGCCACTCCCGGTGTTGAGGTCATCCTGGTGGATAACGGTTCAACTGACAGCACACCTGGCGTCTTGGAGGCGTTACTGCCAGCCTACCAAGGATGTCGCAGTATTCGCGTAGAGCAAAATCAGGGCTATGGCTTTGGTATCCTCAGCGGATTGCGCGCCGCGCAGGGGCAGATGCTTGGCTGGACGCATGCCGATATGCAAACCGATCCGCAGGACGCTTTGCGTGGCCTGGACCTGGTGAGCCGGCATGGGGAGGAAGTGTTTATCAAGGGGCGGCGTTACGGACGGCCCTTGGCAGATACGCTGTTCACTACCGGTATGAGCATTTTCGAAACTTTGTTGTTGCGCAAGCCGCTCTGGGACATCAATGCGCAACCTACCATGTTTAGCCGCCGCTTTTTCGAGACGTGGGAGGCTCCGCCACACGATTTCTCCCTGGATTTGTATGCCTATTACCAGGCACGACAGTGCAAGCAGATGGTCCACCGTTTTCCAGTGCGTTTTGGTGAACGGGCCCACGGTGTTTCTCATTGGAATGTAAACTGGGCAGCCAAGCGCAAGTTTATTGCGCGCACGATCGATTTCAGCTTACAACTTAGAAAGTCTCTAAACTCATGAAAATAATCGCTCATCGAAGGAACACCATTTCCGAACTTTGTGGTACGGATAGCCGCTATGGCATTGAAGTAGATGTCCGCAGTTTTGGAAACAAGCTGATTGTTCACCATGACCCATTCGTCGATGCAGTTTCCTTTGAAGACTGGATCAGCGAATATCGCCACCAAACGCTTATTCTCAATGTCAAGGAAGAGGGGCTTGAAGCTCGCCTCATCGCGTTGATGAAGTCCCATGACATTGATGACTATTTTTTTCTTGATCAATCCTTCCCCTTCCTCGTCAAATGGTCGCGGTTGGGAGAGCAGAATTGTGCAGTAAGGGTCTCGGAATTCGAATCGATCGAGACCGCTCTAACCTTGGCCGGCAAGGTCAATTGGGTATGGGTCGATTGCTTCACCCATTTTCCACTGCAACAAAATGATGCGAAGCGCCTGAAAGACGCTGACTTCCGTCTGTGCCTGGTGTCTCCCGAGCTTCAGGGGCGTGATGCCGAGCAAGAAATTCCACAGATGGCCAAACTCTTGGATGAGCGCGGCATAACGGTTGACGCGGTCTGTACCAAGCGTGCGGACCTGTGGGAGGCGTTAGTTCAAAAACCATGAAAAGCCTTCTTTTCAACCCGCTGTTCGTCACAGGGCTGATACTTCGCGTTGCGTTGATTATGCTAGTGACAGCCCCCGCAGTGGCTGAATGGTATGTCCCATTTATGGACATTACCACTCAGCAACTCACGTTGAACCCTTGGCGTACTTGGCTGGAGGCAGGTGGCTCACCCATTGCCTTTCCTTATGGCTATGTGATGTGGCTGTTTCTCCTTCCACTGGTACTCCTGTGCAAGCTGCTGAGTGTTCCCTTAGCTATTGGCTATGGATTTAGCCTGCTGATCGCAGATCTTGCGTTGTTTGTTTTGTTGCAACACCTTCTGCCAGGCAGGAGGAAGTTGCTGTTGTTTGCCTACTGGCTGTCCCCTCTGGTCATTGTTCCCAGCTACGTCCTGGGCCTCAATGATCTAGTGCCGGTATTGCTACTGACACTGTCGCTTCATTTGTTGCGTCAATTAAAAATGGAACATGCGGGCATTGCCGTTGTTGCCGCCATTTCGGCGAAGCTCAGTATGCTGATGGCACTGCCTTTCTTCGCTATATACTTGTTACACAACCGACCGGTTCGGCAGCTTCTGCCACAGTTCATAAAGGGATGTGTGGTTGCTTTAGTGTTCTTGACAGTACCTTTCGCACTGACCGTGGACGGACCAGCGATGTTGTTCGATAGTCCGGAGATGGCAAAGGTTTATCTACTTACCGTCGACCTGGGAAGTCGGGTATCAATCTACATTGTTCCACTTATTTATCTTGTAACCCTCTATGCTTCCTGGCGCGTTCGTCGACTCAATTATGATCTGTTCAGTATCATCCTGGGACTCGTGTTCCTCTTGATCGTACTGACAACTCCTGCCTCTCCTGGATGGTATCTCTGGACTATTCCTTTACTGGTACAGTACCAGGCGAAAAGTGATCGAATTGCAATTGTGCTGGCCACGTTGTTCGCCAGTACTTATGCAGTAACCACCTTGATGGACGCAGCCCAAGTGTTACTGCCCGAGCACTGGCAGATGGTGTTGGTCCAGTTGCAAGGTGGTCCAGAGATGACACGTCACATCAATTCGCTTCTGAACACGACCTTGTTTGCCATTGGTATAATCCTCGCCATTCGGATTGCGCGCGAAACCATTCAACGCAATGATTATTTTCGCTTGAGTCAGCATCCTTTTGTGATCGGCATTGCCGGAGATTCAGGGGCAGGAAAAGATACTTTTTCCGATGCGATCAAACACCTGTTCGGCGGTCACTCCGTCGCAACAATCTCGGGTGATGATTATCACCTATGGGATCGCCACAAGCCGATGTGGCAGGTGATGACCCATTTGAACCCCATGGCGAACGATCTCGAAGGCTTCGCTCGGGATTTGCTGGCGCTGGCAGACGGCAAAACTATTCACTCCCGCCACTATGACCATGCGACTGGCAAGATGAGCCGTCCTTGCCATATCAAAAGTAACGATTTTATTATCGCCAGCGGTTTACATGCCCTGCACGTACC
Organism: Pseudomonas arcuscaelestis; assembly: GCF_016881005.1. Taxonomy (GTDB): domain Bacteria; phylum Pseudomonadota; class Gammaproteobacteria; order Pseudomonadales; family Pseudomonadaceae; genus Aquipseudomonas; species Aquipseudomonas arcuscaelestis. Next base: position 5,029 of record NZ_JACOPV010000033.1, read on the forward strand.
GATTCTCAGGGACTGCTACAACTTGAGCATCTATCTGGATATCGATGAGAACTTGCGCCGGCATTTCAAGCTGGAGCGTGATGTCAAACAACGTGGCCATAGTGTAGAGCGCGTTCTGCAATCCTTTGAGCGGCGAGCACCGGATTCTGAAAACTTCATTCGCCCGCAGGCAGCTCATGCCGATATAGTGCTTTCCTTGCAGCCAATCCATCCACGCATGCTGCAGGAATCCAGCGAGAAGCACCCGCTGCGCTTCAAGCTTGTAGTCAGCTCACGACACGGCCTCAATGAATTGTTGCTGACGCGCGTCCTCGTAGGGGTTTGCGGGCTTCATGTTGACTTTTCAGTGCGAAATCAATCTGGAGCTGTGGAGATGGTGGTAGAAGGCGAAACCTCAGCTGATGACATGGCGATGGCTGCACAATTGGTCTGTCCGCGGGTCCTCGAGTTTCTAGATATTGAGCCCGAGTGGAGGGATGGGATGATTGGTGTGATGCAGCTCATTACCCTATCGCATATCAACCAAGCTCTTACGAAACGGTTCATATAATGAAAATCTACAATACCGGGCGCTTTGATCGTCTTCCGGACGCGATTCTTTTCGACACTGACAACACCCTGTACCCCTATGACCCGGCGCATGCGGCAGCACAACATGCGGTAAGAGAAAAAGTGGTCAGTACCTTCTCGATCAAGCGAGAAGAGTTCGATGCTGCATTCAAAGAAGCACGCAACCAGGTCAAAGCACGCCTCAAGCACACTGCTTCATCCCATAGCCGTCTGCTCTATTTGCAGCGAATGCTGGAAATTCTGGGGCTGGGTTCCCAGGTACTTCTCGCGCTGGATTTTGAGCAGACCTACTGGCGCACATTTCTTTCCAATGCGACTTTGTTCGAGGGCGTGAAGGATACGCTCGATGATCTGAGGCTGTTGGGAGTGCCCACCGCAATTGTTACGGATCTCACCGCTCAGATCCAGTTTCGTAAGGTCGTCTACTTTGGTCTTGATCATTACTTTGATTACATCGTGACCAGCGAAGAGGCCGGTTACGACAAACCTCATGAGGCCCCCTTCCAGATCGCCTTGGAAAAAATGCGCCCCAAAGGCGACTGTATCTGGATGATCGGCGACAACCCGGTGAATGACATTCGAGGGGGGCGCCAGAAAATTAACGCGGTAACACTGCAGAAGACTCATGCTGGCGTCGAGCTAGGAGACGGGGAAAACGCCCCGGATGCGTCGTTCGGTAACTTCAGCGATCTACGTAAACTCATTGCCCGCCTGGGAGAAAAAGGATGAGTTTTGAGTATTCCGACCTCCAGGGAGAAATCAGCAACTACTGCGCTGACATAGGTGCCCAGCCCCTGCTTGTACAGGGCGCAGGGGGTAATGTGTCGTGGAAGGACGCTGATGTTTTATGGGTCAAGGCTTCTGGCACGTGGCTTGCCGACGCAGTCGAGCAGTCCATCTTCGTGCCTGTTGACCTGGTACATCTGCGCGAAGCCATTCAGAATGATCAATTTGACGTCAAGCCGGTCGTTGTCAGCGAATCCGGCCTGCGACCTTCGATTGAGACGCTGCTGCATGCGCTTATGCCCCAGCGAATCGTAGTTCATGTGCATGCAATCGAAGTCCTGGCGCATCTGGTTAGGGCGAGTTTTCCCAGCGTACTCAATCAGGATTCGATTCCAGGTGTGATCTGGACATCCGTTGGCTACCATAAGCCCGGAGCGGCTTTGGCCTGCGCCGTGGCCCGGGGACTGAACGATAGACCGGGCGTAAACGTGATATTTCTCCAGAACCATGGCGTTGTCATTGGCGCGGCGACTGTTGGCGAAGTCGCTAGTATCCTGAATGCGCTGACGGAACGTTTACGCGTCGTACCTCGGGCAGCAATGGTAGTTCCACCGCTACAGAAATCGATCCGCTACGACGATACATGCAGTTGGATACCGGCCAATGACCCTGTGTTGCATCAGCTAGCAATTGACCCTGCATTGTTCAAGCGTGTGCAAGAAGACTGGGCACTGTGTCCTGACCATGTAGTGTTCATGGGGGCGCGCGCCGTGACAGTGGATGACGTCTCAAACCTCCGTGCAGTGATTGAAAAACTCGAGGTACTGCCCGACATTCTGTTCCTGGAAAGCGTCGGCGTATTTGTGGGTCCGGGATTCAACAAGGCCAAAGAAGCACAAATACGTTGCTACTATGATGTTATAGTCCGGCAGGGGCAAGACGAAAAATTGAATTCACTCTCAGATCAAAATATCTGTGAACTGCTAAATTGGGACGCTGAACGTTACCGCATGCGGTTGGCAAAGTGACCAATCATAATAAAACTATACTGACATTTATATGACAATCGAGCACTCATTTCGGCGTTACGCGACAGTCTGTTATTTGCTGACTGGTGTGATTTTCGCAATTTTATTTGTCGAAAACTTTATTTTCTCCAGTGACTTCACCCTGTTGGGCTTTCGTTCCTACGATGATGTTGGATTTCAGGCTAGCTTGCGTCGGGCTCATCTTATTTTGCAAGCCGGTGATTGGCCAAAGTTTTTTATACTCAACGACTATGCCTATGGCTGGGTCTTCTGGGCAACCATTGCCTTGATCACCTACCCTTTGTTCCTGCTTGAGCAGAGTTTCTCTATAGCCTGGCCCTTAATTGTCACGCCTCGACAACTTTCACTGCTGTTTGGAGTCATGTGCTTGATGGTAATGCACAAGCTTCTAAAACAGTTAAAAGTTCCGTCGTGGGCATGCGCAGGTGCAGTGCTGATATTCGCACTTTTTCCTTCAATGGGTTACTTTTCGCTGCGTTTTGGTACCGTGAATGCAGTGACATTTTTCTCGTTGCTTGCACTTTATTATGCATTAAAGCAAGAAAAATCAACTACTTGGGGTGTGACGCGGGTGGCCTTGAGTCTCGCCATCGCCGGAGCGATCAAACTGAGTGGCCTGCTCATCGCCCCGTTAATTGCGCTTCTGTTGTTGCGCCGACTTGACTGGTCGCGTGCCGTCAAAACTCTTGTTCCGCCGCTGATTGTTTTTCTGTTGGTTCTCGGGGTGATGATTAATCCTTCTTTTCTACTTATCCCAAGTGCTCCACATTTCTGGATTGACTACTTAAACGATCTGCAGAAATTTCTCGAAGTTACCCGTATTCCTGAGGGGCCTGCTAATCCCGTTGAACGTTTCTACTATGGCGTATTCAGAGCTTTTGGCGCCTTCCTGGCAATGTTACTGCTCATGTTTGGCTGGTTTATAGCTATGCGTCAAGATCGCTCAGTGCGTAGTGATTTTCTGGCGATAATAGCGATATTTGTAAGTGTTGCGATTTATCTGGCGGTTTCCGTTAAAAATGTGAGTAGCGTTGGTTCTTACTTTACCGGGATTTCCTTTGTTCTATTGCTTGGCGTTGTAGGTTATGCCCGGTCGTCAAGTGGTCCGCGTGTGCTCGGAGTTATAATTAGTCTGTTGTTTTTGCAGCAACTATTCCTTCTTAATAAAGGGATTCAGAGTGAAACGCCAGGTATGTCCCACGCGAGTTATTTCATTGCAAAGGAATTTGTTGAAGATGACGTCGCGCTCGCCACATCAGCCTTGGCTTGCGTAAAGGAGCACAGTAATGGTGCCAGCGTAGGGCAAATTCTTATCGATTTTACCGTCCCCGTGGCAATAAACTCGATCAGTCATCCTGAAACATGTCTTTCAATGGCCTGGGATAACCTGTCTCCAGCAAGGAAGTACTGTGGCAGTCCTGTTGACTTTTTGATTCTAGATGCCGAAAAGGCCGTGGGTTTTTTGCCGGCCGAACTATTTGATGAAAAAATAAAAAGCACTAACGCCACAATGGCAGAGGTCTATCGAGAAGATCGAAAAAATCGGGAACTACTCATTAATCAAGGCGAGTTCGGTAACCAGCACTACACTCAGGTTTGCGATCTGGGGCGTCTGAAAATATTCAAGGCAGATACACTGCTCTCTAAATAGTTTTCTGTCGTCCTGGCTGTCCTCAGCCTAGTAGTTCAAGGCTAACTGTGCCGACGAGTATGCTCGGCCACCATCAGTCAGCGCGACGGCGTCGCGCTCGGCTGATTCTGCAACGCAAAGGTGGCAGCGCGCTCGTGTCGCCGTATGTAGGGAGACCTTACTGGATCGAGCCTCAACCCACTGAGCAACAGGAGTGTAGATTGACTGGTGCAGGGGATATGCAGGGCAATCGCTCTGCGCTGCAAGCGAATGGGGCAGCCATGCTCACTGTATCTGAATCGCCCCTGGTTTCCTAGACACTCTCCAAGCTCAGGAAATAGCGTTTCTCATACTCTACTGGAGACAGCTGCATAGCACTGCTGTGTCGGCGTTTAGGGTTATAGAACATCTCGATGTAATCGAAAATGTCACTTCGGGCTTCTTCACGGGTTGTGTAGATCTTTCGTCGGATTCGCTCCCGCTTCAAAAGCTGGAAAAAGCTCTCGGCTACGGCATTGTCGTGGCAGTTTCCCCGCCGGCTCATGCTGCTGATTACATTGTTAGCCTTCAAGAAGCTTTGCCAATCTGAGCTACTGAACTGACTACCTTGATCTGAGTGAATCATCACTTGCTGCTGTGGCTTGCGTCGCCACACAGCCATCAACATTGCGTCGATAGCCAGGTCGCTGCACATCCTTGGCTTCATTGACCAACCAATTACTTGGCGTGAGAACAGATCTAGCACTACCGCCAGGTAGAGCCATCCTTCATAGGTGCGGATGTAAGTGATATCTGTCACCCAAACCTTGTTCGGCTCACTGACATTGAACTGCCGCGCGAGGTGGTTGGGCGAGGCCACTGTTGGTTTACCACCGTAAAACCCTGGACGCCGCCGATAGCCCGTTTGCGAACGCAGCCCCTCCGCCTGCATCAAGCGCCCGACTCGATTTCGTCCGCATTCCTCTCCTAGCTCACGTAGGTCATCGTGAATTTTGCGGTAGCCATATACACCTCCGCTTTCTAGCCAAGCGTGTTTGATCAAGCCAAGCAGACGTTGATCTTCTTTTGCTCGGGCAGATTCAGGCTCGGCCAGCCAGGCGTAGTAGCCGCTGGGGTGCACCTTGAGGGTTTGGCAAAGGCGCCGCACCGGGTAATCAGTCGAGTGCTTCTTGATGAAGGCGTACTTTAGCCGCACTCCTTGGCAAAGTACGCGGCGGCCTTCCTAAGAAACACCACTCGCCGGTTGTAGCGTGAAGCCAAACTCAGCCGCACGCCGGTACAAACCTTTCACAACTCGCTCCCGATACTTTTGCTCGTAGCGATCGGCGCCTGGGTCTTGATAA
>NZ_JACOPV010000034.1 GCF_016881005.1 Pseudomonas arcuscaelestis
TGACCGTGACCTTGAGCAACGGCGCCGTGATCAACATCGCTGCCGGTGCTACTACGGGTACCGTCACCGTCGATGCTCCGGACGATGACGTCTACATCGACCGCGACAACGTCGAAGTCACCATCGATGGCACTTCCGGTGGCGATTTCGAGAAGCTGGCTGTGGATAACACTCCAGCGGTCACTGACGTCACTGACACCATCGATACCAGCACCGTCAAATTGACCGCCGATGTCGGCACTATCGGTGAAGGTGGCGTCATCACCTACACCGCGACTGTCAGCGCGCCAGTCACCGGCTCACCGCTGGTGGTCAAGCTCGACAACGGCCAGACCATCACCATCCCAGTAGGCCAGACCACCGGTACCGTGCAAGACACCGCGCCGAACAACGTCCACGAAACCAACGAAGCGCTGACCAACAGCATCGAATCGGTCACTGGCGGCAACTACGAGAAACTCGAAGCTTCCGGCGAAACCAGCGTCACCGTTACCGACGGTCCAGGTACTGAAGACACTACTGGTCTGTCCCTGACCGCGACGGATAAAGTCGACGAAGGTGGCCAGATCACCTACACCGCGACGCTGACTAACCCGGCCGGCACCGCGATGACCGTGACCTTGAGCAACGGCGCCGTGATCAACATCGCTGCCGGTGCTACCACGGGTACCGTCACCGTCGATGCTCCGGACGATGACGTCTACATCGATCGCGACAACGTCGAAGTCACCATCGACGGCACCGACGGCGGCGACTTCGAGAAGCTGGTGGTGGATAACACTCCAGCGGTCACTGACGTCACTGACACCATCGATACCAGCACCGTCAAATTGACCGCCGACGTCGGCACCATCGGTGAAGGCGGCGTGATCACCTACACCGCGACTGTCAGCGCGCCAGTCACCGGCTCGCCGCTGGTGGTCAAGCTCGACAACGGCCAGACCATCACCATCCCAGTGGGTCAAACCACCGGTACCGTGCAAGACACCGCGCCGAACAACGTCCACGAAACCAACGAAGCGCTGACCAACAGCATCGAATCGGTCACTGGTGGCAACTACGAGAAGCTCGAAGCTTCCGGCGAAACCAGCGTCACCGTTACCGACGGTCCAGGTACTGAAGACACTACCGGCCTGTCCCTGACCGCGACGGATAAAGTCGACGAAGGTGGCCAGATCACCTACACCGCGACGCTGACTAACCCGGCCGGCACCGCGATGACCGTGACCTTGAGCAACGGCGCCGTGATCAACATCGCTGCCGGTGCTACCACGGGTACCGTCACCGTCGATGCTCCGGACGATGACGTCTACATCGACCGCGATAATGTCGAAGTCACCATCGACGGCACCGACGGCGGCGACTTCGAGAAACTCGACATCGACCCATCGGCGGCGGTCACTGATGTGACTGATACCATAGACACCACCACCCTTGAACTGACTGCTACCCCGTCGGTCGACGAGGGTGGCAAGATCACCTACACCGCCACCCTGAGCAATCCGGCAGGCACCGCGGTGACCGTGACCTTGAGCAACGGCAAGACCATCATCATCGATGCCGACGCAACGTCCGGCAGCATCACTATTGATGCGCCGCGTGATGACGTTTACATCGATGCAGGCGATGTCAGTGCGACCATTACCGGCGCTGACGGCGGCAACTTCGAGAAGCTGGACATTAGCGACACCCCAGCGATCACCCACGTTGCCGACACCCCCGACACCACCACCGTCGGGATCAGTGGTACAGGTTCGGTTGCCGAAGGCGAGTCAGCCCACTACACCTTGACGCTGTCCAACAAAGCAGAAGCTACTGTCACCATTACGCTGAGCTACTCCGGCACGGCCAAAAATGGCGAGGACTTCACTGGTAAGACTACTGTCACTATTCAAAAAGGCAGCAGCACCGGTAGCTTCAGCGTGCCAATCCTGCGTGACGGTATCGCCGAAGGTGCTGAAAACTTTACCGTGAAGATCGACTCAGCCACAGGCGGTAACTTCGAAAAACTGGAAGTAGATGGCAGCGCTGGCAGCGTCACGACCACCATCCAGAGCAACGAAGCGCCAGTAGCTGCTGGCGGGGCCGTGACCGGTACCGAAGACAATGACCTAGTGCTGACCTGGGCCAATTTCGGCATCTCCGATGCTGACACTCCAGCCGCCAATCTGGGCCTGACCATCACTAAGCTGCCTGCCGATGGCGTGTTGCAGTACAAAGAAGGCAACGTCTGGAAGACCCTGACCAAGGCCGATGTCGATGCAGGCAAGGTCTTCAGCAAGGCCGACATTGATGGCGGTAAGTTGAAGTTCACTCCGGATCACAACGAGTCGGGTATCAACGCCAACGGTGGTACCGGCGTAGGCGATCAGAAGGCTGACTACGCACATATCCAGTTCAAGCCAACTGACGGCCAGGGCGTGGGCAACGAAGCGACCGTCAAGATCGATATCACCCCAGTTGCCGATGCGCCAAACCTGACCATTGGCAGCAACAACGTGAACTCACTTGGTCTGGTCAAGGAAAACTGGAACACTCTGGTCGGCCTGGGTACCAATGGCAACGGCATCACCGGAGACGCACTGAAGAACGTCTTCGATAAGTCTGGCAACCCGAATAGCAGCTCTTTGGTCACCAACGTCGAATCCAACAGTAATGTCGCTGTAGGTTCAGGCTCGAAGACCTCTGGCTTGATCTTCCTGGAAGCAGGCAAGACCTACAGCTTTAGCGGTGTGGGTGATGACAGCGTTCTGATCACGATCGGTGGCAACAACGTAGCGTCGGCCACCTGGGGTACAGGCGGCGCGATCAGCGGCTCGTTCAAGCCGACTATCAGTGGTTACTACACCCTAGATATCTACAACGCCAACCAGGCAGGACCGGGCAGCTTCGACGTCAATCTGTCGGTCGATGGCAGCACCCCGGTCGACCTGAGCAAAACCAATATCCCGATGTACCCGAGCGTCAACGATCTGACCAACGCGGGCGTCACTGTGGGTGAGCTGCATGGCGACAAAGGCGAAGGCTACTACCAGGGCTACAAGCTCAATGAGGGTGCGGAAAACGGTACAGTCAAACTAGTGGGTATCGCCGCCAATCTGACTGATACCGATGGCTCGGAAAAACTCAGCATCAAGCTCGGTGGTATTCCGGAAGGCTCGATCCTCAGCGATGACGCAGGTCACACCATTACCGTCGGCAAGACCGAAGTGGATGTCACTGACTGGAACCTGAACGGTCTGAGCATCAAGCCGCCGGCCTACTTCCAAGGCAAGTTCGACATCAGCGTTACCGCGACCGCGACCGAGAAGGCCAACAACGACTCCGCCTCCACCCCGGGCAAGATTACGGTTACCGTACACCCTGATAGCTACCTCCCTGGCAACTTGACGGAGTTGGACGACACCAAAACCCTGGGCACCGAGAACGACATCGTCGTTGCCGACGTAAACGGCCTGCATGTAACGCCTGGGCAGGACTACAACCTGGCGTTCATTGTCGACACCTCGGGTAGTATGGGTGATTGGGGGGTAAACGCTGCGAAGAAATCCCTCGAGTCGGTTTTCAATACTTTGGCCAATAGTGTCAAAGGCGCGCAGTCCGGCACGGTGAACATCTTGTTGGTGGACTTTTCTACCCAAGTCAACACCACCATCTCGGTCAACCTGGCTGACGAAAACGGTCTAAAGACGCTACAAGCCGCCCTACTAAAACTGACCGCGGGCGGCAACACCAACTATGAAGATGCGTTCAAAACCACAGCTAACTGGTTCCAGAACCTCAAGAACGACGGTAGCAAAGGCAGCAATCAGACATTCTTTATTACTGATGGCGAGCCAAACCGTTATCAGGCAAATGAACAGACCGATCCGACGTTCAGGGGCTCCAACTACACGCTGGACGGCGTCCTCGGCTCAATAAACTATAAGCTGGGCGACGAAATCACCAATAAAATGCTAGGTAGCGACAACCGGATCAGCATTGATAAAAACGGCAACCTCACGGCCGAGTATTACTCCGGCAATCGCTGGCGCGAGGATAAAAATGCCTCGGGCGAGTTGCATGCTCAAGGTGACGGCACTTACGAAATATCAAATTTGGCTGGTTCCTGGAGCTCGCTCATCACCAGTAACTCGAAAGAATCTTTCCTGTTGCTGTCGAAGCAATCGAGTGTCGAGGCCATCGGACTCAATGGTGCGATCAACACCAACGACTTGAAACCATATGACACCGATGGCAAGCCACAGACCAACATCGACCCGAGCAAGCTGGCCGAGGCTATTCTCGGCCATACCGAAGCGACCAAACCTGGCAACGACACAGTCAGCGGTGGCGACGGTAACGACATCCTGTTCGGCGACCTGGTTAGCTTTGATGGTATTGCCGGTAACGGTGTTGAAGCAATGCAGGCCTATGTTGCAGGCAAGTTGGGCGTACAGCTGGGCGAGGTCGATGGTCGTGTACTGCACAAGTACATTGCCGAGCACGTCAGCGAGTTCGATGTATCACGTGCCAATGATGGTGCCGATACCCTTCTAGGTGGCGACGGCAATGACATCCTCTTCGGCCAGGGTGGTGATGACTACCTCGATGGCGGCAAGGGCAATGACATTCTGCTCGGCGGCAGCGGCAAGGACACACTGATCGGTGGTGCTGGCAATGACTTGCTGGTTGGCGGCGAGGGCAACGATACCCTGCTGGGCGGTGAGGGCAATGACATCCTCATCGGTGGCAAAGGTGACGATATCCTTACCGGTGGCAGCGGTGCCGACACCTTCGTCTGGAAAGCCGGCGACACTGGTAAGGACGTGATCAAGGACTTCAGCCGCGCCGAAGGTGACCGTCTGGACCTTAGCGATCTGCTTCAGGGCGAGAGTGCCAGCACTATCGACAAATTCCTGAAAATCACTACGGTCAACGGCGAATCGACCCTGCAGGTCAGCTCCACCGGCAAGCTCAACGATGCCGGCGGTATCAACAATGCCGATGTGACCATCAAGCTCGAAGGCGTCAATTGGGCCAACACCACGATCAACTCGCTGGTAACCGGTGCTGACCCAACCATCAAGATTGACCACTCCAATAGCTAATACCCATCGACTGCGGCAGCCCGACACCGGCTGCCGCAGTCGACGGGCTTGGCCTGTACCCCACTGACGCTGCATACTCGCTCGCCAGGCCCTAAGCCCGGCGAGCTTGGCCTATGCTGCTGACTGCGGATACGGACTCAATTTAACGAGGGATAACCCATGTTCTACGTGCAACGTAACGCACAGGGCGAGTTGCTTCGGGTAGAAGCGGCAGCCTTCGACGAGTACACGGAGGAGTTGCCGGCCGACCACGCCGAGATTCAGGACTGGTTTGCCGACGATGTTGTCGAGAACAGCCTCAAACAGCTCAAGCAAAGCGACCTGGACATGATCCGGGTGCTCGAAGACTTGATTGAAGTACTGACCACCAAGGGGGTGATCAGCATCACCGACCTACCGCCTGGGGCTCAAGCCAAGCTGCTCAATCGTTCCAGCGCACGTGAAGCGCTTGGTGGTTTGAACAACTTGATCGATGACAGTGACGACGGTGGTCTGATCTGAGCGCAGCGGGCCTTCCTCTGGCCCGCTCAGCACATTCTTCAGCGCCAGGGTGCGGGTTCACCAATCAACCTGCCCTGCACGCCCTGAATACCCATCTCACGCAGGACCTTAAGCTCACCCTCGGTTTCGACGCGCTCAGCAATCAGCGGCAGGTCAATACTGTGTGCCGCGCGCTGGATAGCCTCGATGAACAGTCGCTTGTGTTGCTCTTCATCAATAGCGCGGATGTAGCTGCCATCAATCTTCAGGTACGCCAAGCCCAGGTGGGCAAGGTTGCCGATCATGCTGAAGCGTCCACCGAAGCGCTGCAGGCTCAGGCTGAACCCGAGCGCATGCAGACGCCGGGTCAATTGCTCCAGTACCGCTTGATCCGGAAGCTGCTCTTCACCAATCTCCAGGGTCAGGCGTGGCCCCAGCGCCTGGTTCTGAGCGAGCAGTGCGTAAACCCGCTGCAACGCATTGGAATCGGCCAGCGTGGCGGCAGACAGGTTCAGGGCCAAAGACTCGGTGTGGGTTTGCATATGCTTGAGCACCTGCTCGAGCATTAACACATCAAGGCGTGCCGACCAGCCAAAACGCTCAAGCCAGGGCAGAAAGCGTCCTGCAGCGATGGCTTGGCCCTGATCATCCAAAACTCGCGAGATCACTTTGTAGTGCAAGACCTGCTCTGGCGCATTGCTGGCCACGACCGGTTGGAAAAACAGCTGGAAACGTCCTTGCTGCAGCGCGTCATCAAGCAGCTGATGCCAGACGTGATGAGATTCGCCCGCTTGAGGCGCTGAACCTTGTTCAAGACACACCCAACCCGGCTCCGCTTGGCCCTCTGCGCGAGCCAGGGCCTCATCTGCGAGCTTAAGCAAGGACTGAGGAGCATCACCAGGGCTATAGGGCGCCATACCGATACAAGCCACTGGAGAGACGTCAGTAGCCCCCGTATCCGCCAGGCTCTGCAAGGTAACTTCCAGAGCCTGTGCCAGTTGGACCGCCTCCTCGTGTACCAGGCCGGGTGCCAACACCGCGAACTCACCACCACGGCTGCGAGTGATCAGATTGTTGGTTTCCGGATAGTTGGCGCAGGTGCGTTGCAATTGCTGACCAACAGCCTGCAGCAACTGGTCGGTGCGTTGACCGCCCAGACGCTGGTTGAGGCCCGCCAAGTCCTTTACCCGCAACAGCAACAGGTAACCAGGTCGAGCTTCCTCTAAATTGCTGACCTGGGCGTTGAGCTGCATTTCGAAATAACGTCTGTTGGCCAGGCCGGTCAGGCTGTCCTGATAGGACTCGACGCGCAGTTTTTCACTACGCTCGGCTTGCTCCTTGAACAGCGCCTTGAGTTTCTCGACCATCTGGTTCATCGCTTGGACCACTCGGCGCAGCTCAGGCGTGCTCGGTAGATCCGGAAGGCTCAAGAACTCGCGACGGGCAATGGCGTGGGACTGCGCAACCATATAATCCAGTGGCTTGAGCTGTCGACGCAGCAACAATGCGCCAAGCACTGCGCTCAGGGCTCCGCACAACAGCAACCAGCCCAAACTGCCCAACGCGCTCTGCCAAAGTTTGCCCAAAGCGAACATCGGATGGCTTACTACTTCGACACGGGCAGCCTGTTGCCAGCCACGACTGACAATAGCATCGCCTCCAGCGGCCTCAAGGCCGATCAGGCGAATAAACCAGCCTGGGACACCATTGGCATCAGCTTCGGCGTGGCGCTCCACCAGCACGGCGTTAGAGGCCAGATCGACAACTTTGATACTCGAGTAATAACCGCTGTCGAAAATTGAACTGACCATCAGCTCGACCATCGCCGGATCGTCGATGTTCGGTGTCAGCGATAGCGCCAGTGCGGTAGCCGCATCCTGGGCATGCGAACGCAGCTGGTTAACATATTGGCTGCGCGAACTCTCGAGGCTCACCATGAAGCTGCCGCTGAACGCGACTACCAGAAACAGGCAGATGGCGAGCAGCAATTGTTTGAACAGTGACATCTGTGCTCCTTTAGTAAACCGGTTCGGCCGGGAAACCTTCGGCCTGCATCTTTTTCAATAGATCCTGCCAACGGGACAAGCGTTTGGTATCACCCACCTTCTTGTTGCCTGATGCTCCCGTCAGCCATAGTCCCTCACCGTTGAAGGAGTAAACCGGAAGCAGGTCGGTTCGCTCACTGGCGGGCTTGATAGCATCCATCAGGCTATCAAGGACCAGCGGCATGGCATTGGGGCTTGAGTAATACGTGAGCACCATGTGCGCACGATTCTGGCGCAACGCTTTTACGTAGGTGATGCGCAGCTTTTCAGCCGGGACCCCCATGCGCCGCAGGCTGAAGTACTTGGCGATAGCATAGTCCTCACAGTCGCCCTGTCCCTTGATCAAGGCCTGTATGGGTGTTGCCCAGTAATCGACTTCTCGCCACAGGTCGATATCCTCGACGTAGCGCAATTGGTGATTGAAGAACTGGTTGACGCGTTCGAGTTGCGCGGCTTCGCTGCCCTGTTTCTCCGTTGCCAGCAAGTTCTGCCACGCATCAATACGCCCCTGCCCTGCTCCCAGCGGCCCATACAGGGACTGTGCACGACGACTGATCTGGGAGAAATCCCAATCTGCATGCAAGCTGCCCAGCAACAGACAGCCGAGCACACCGGCAAGGGCCAATCTGCGAATGGTTAAATGAACAGCCCAACGTATCGCCACTGCGAAAACCTGCGCAGACCCGTGGAAAAGCACTGATGGTGCGGCCTTACCTGCTAAAACACAATGGCACCTTACAATCGTGGTGACATCACTTTGCTTTCAGTCAAAAAGTTATCCGCTACACCGGTACGTAGGGCCGGCTTCCATTGGATTTAGACTTCATTCACGATAGCAACTTGCACCGCGCCTGTTGTTCTACAGTGGATGGGGAGGAACGCCCGCGCGGTTTGACAAGCAACATTACGCTGACTAGGTTGATTGGATCCAATCAATAAAGCGTTTCGACATTTAAGGAAAAACTAAAGCGTGACCGAAAAAACCAGTTCCTTGGGCGAAATACTGGGCAGCGAGCAAGTCCCCGCACATCTGGCTCGTAGTGTTATTGAAGAACGGTTGCGCAGCGCCATCCTTGATGGTCGCCTGGCACCCGGCAGGGCTGTACGTCAGCAAGAACTGGCAACGCTGTTCGGGGTTAGTCGCATGCCGGTACGCGAAGCATTGCGACAACTTGAGGCGCAATCGCTGCTACAAGTTGTAGCTCATAAGGGCGCTGTAGTGGCCCCATTGATTGGCGAAGATGCCGTAGACGCTTATGCGCTACGAGTGATCCTGGAGTCAGAAGCACTGCGCCAATCCATTCCTCATCTTGATGCTGGCGATATCGCTCTGGCTCGCAGCTACATTAGCCAGTTGGAAAACGAAACCCGGCATGCCGAGATCGGTCGTTTGAACCGACTGTTTCATATGAGCCTTTATAGCAAGGCTTCCAACAAGAAGTTGTTGCGCCTGATAGAAATCGAACTCAACGAGGAAGAGCGCTTCCTACGCTTTCACCTGTCCTCTATGGGCCTGGGCAAACTGACCCAAGATGACCATAACCAACTGGTCGATGCAGCCAGCGAGAAATCAGTCGAAGAGGCTATCAGGGTTCTTGAGCGTCACCTGAATACAGGCGTGACAGCAATAAAAGCCTACCTGAGCAGAAGCACCGTCTAGGGCTACCACAAGGCTGCTCATATCCCAGAAAGACAAAACCCCTGTCTGCAGTGCAGACAGGGGTTTTGGAATTGAATCTTGACGATGACCTACTCTCACATGGGGAAACCCCACACTACCATCGGCGATGCATCGTTTCACTGCTGAGTTCGGGATGGGATCAGGTGGTTCCAATGCTCTATGGTCGTCAAGAAATTCTGTGTGCTGGTCCGTCTGTAAGACGTGCCAACGAATTCTTGATGCTTCTACTCTAAAGACAAAACCCCTACCTGCATATGCAGATAGGGGTTTCGGAATTTAATCTTGACGATGACCTACTCTCACATGGGGAAACCCCACACTACCATCGGCGATGCATCGTTTCACTACTGAGTTCGGGATGGGATCAGGTGGTTCCAATGCT
>NZ_JACOPV010000035.1 GCF_016881005.1 Pseudomonas arcuscaelestis
TCCCCAAAGGCGCCACTATGCGGCGTTCATGGGAAGGATGGCCTTACCCGCAACTGCGGCTGCGCTGGCTATTGGCGCGGCTAGCGTGCTGCCGAGCCTGGCAGCACAAGCGGTAACGGCCGTGCTCTTTCTCGCTACGGGGTGGTGGTCATATACGCGACAGGGACATCTGTTAAATCGAATCATTAAAAGCGCCCCTGACGCTTTTTCAGATTCGATTAGCGCCATCACTTACAGCGACATATATGGCCCTTCGGCGCAGTTGGAAATGATATTGATTAGTGAGGATGCGCGCCTTAAAACTGCCCTGACTCGGCTAAGCGATCTGGCTAGCCAAGTGGCTGAAGCCGCTGCACATTCCTCCTTACTCTCTAACCAAACCGAACATGCCTTGCTGGAGCAGCGAGCCGAAACGGACATGACGGCAGCCGCCATGACGGAGATGGCTGCCTCAATCAGCGAGGTAGCTGGGCATGTTCAACAAACTGCCACTGAGGCGCAAACAGCAAATGAACTGGCTGAACAAGGCGACAAAGTCGCCGGGACTTCCCGAGAGGCCATTCAGCTTCTGGCTAGTACGGTAACGAATATCAGCACTGCTGTGGATAACCTCGCCAATGAAACCCAGCAAATCATGACCGCTGCTGGGGTGATCCAATCTATTGCTGATCAAACCAACCTGCTCGCCCTCAATGCTGCAATTGAAGCGGCCAGGGCTGGTGAGCAGGGTCGCGGTTTTGCTGTAGTAGCTGATGAAGTCCGCGCCCTGGCCAGCAAAACACGTGTTTCTACTCAACAAATTCAAAGTGTCATTGAAACTCTTAAACAGGGGGCTGATGAGGCGGTAAGCATTGCCAGGCTTGGTATCCGCGAGGCTGATCACGGCGTACGGCAAGTTATAGAGGCGCAGGGTGCCCTTCAAGGTATTCGCGAGGCTGTTGAGCGGATCAGTGGCATGAGCCAGCAAATGGCAGCCGCTTCAGAAGAGCAAGCCCATGTCGCTGAGGATATTGCTCGGCAGATCAATAACGTAGCGGGGACGGTTGAGAAAACAGCGAAAAATGCTAACGCCGCAGTGATTCGTGGCAGCGAACTTGAAAGCACATCCCGTGGTTTACGCGCACTGGTTGAGCGGTTCAACAGGTAGTGACCTGATGATTACCCTTGGAGAATTAGGTTCACGCATGAGCGAAAGATACCGCACGGCGGTGGATGCGGCCGCTATTTTCTCGGAAACCGATCTGGCGGGAAACATCACCTATGTCAACGAACAGTTCTGCGCCATTTCGGGCTATAGCGCGCAAGAGTTGCTTGGGCAAAACCACCGCATGCTGAATTCAGAACAGCATCCCGCTGAGTTCTTCATCGACTTGTGGCAAAGCATTTCACGCGGACAGGTGTGGAGAGGTGAAATCTGCAACCGCAGCAAGGATGGCAGGCTGTATTGGGTAGAGAGCACCATAGTGCCCATGTTCGATGCTGCCAACCAGCGGGTGCAGAAATACGTATCCATTCGCTTTGATGTGACCAAAAAACGGCAGTTGATGCACACCTTGCAATGGCGGGCGGAACGCGACGAGCTTACTGGTCTGCCAAATCGTTTTTTGCTGTCCGAGCGGCTTGAGCAGGCTATCGCCGCAGTACAGAGGTATCACGGCACGCTTGCCGTGGGCATGCTCGATCTCGATGGGTTCAAGCTGATCAACGACCGCTATGGCCACGCGACAGGTGATCGTCTGCTGGTGGCGGTGGCTGATCGCCTGAAACAAATCATGCGCGGCGAAGATACCTTAGCCCGCTTAGGCGGCGATGAGTTCGTGCTGGTCTTGCGCGTGCAAGATACTGAGGAGTTGGAAAGTGCCATGCGGAGGATCTTGAGCGCCCTTTCTTCCGCCTACACAATCGATGGTATAGGCATTCATATTTCCGCCAGTATCGGCGTGACGCTCTATCCAAACGATAATGAGGATGCCGAAACACTGCTGCGCCATGCCGATCAGGCTATGTATAAGGCCAAACAAAGGGGCCGCGATTGTTTTCATTTGTTCGATGTATCACTGGATAAGAAGGCCAAAACGGCCTTTGAGACCGTGATACGGGTTAGCGAAGCCTTACATAATGGTGAGTTATGCTTGTATTACCAACCCAAAATCAATCTGAACAGCGGGGCAGTGATTGGTTTTGAAGCCCTGTTGCGTTGGCAGCATCCGCAAGAAGGACTAATACCGCCGCTGGATTTTCTACCGCTGGTTGAGCAGACCGATCTGATCGTGGAGATTGGCGAGTGGGTCATTGATCAGGCGCTCAATCAAATAGGGCGATGGGCGGCCTTAGGCCATACTTGGTCTGTGAGCGTGAACATTGCAGCTTTGCATTTTCAAAGAGCAGATTTTACGGAGACCCTAAAGTCTTTGCTGGCCTGCCACCCTAATGTTGCACCGCAGATGTTGGATATTGAGATTGTCGAATCAGTGGTGTTAGAAAACATTCAGCATGTCAGTAAGCGCCTCATCGCTTGCCAGGATCTGGGCGTTACGTTTTCGTTGGACGACTTTGGAGCAGGATACTCGTCGCTGAGCTATCTTAAACAACTGCCCACGCAGTCGATCAAGATAGACCAATCTTTTATACGCCACATACTCGACGATAAAGATAGCCTCGTGCTGACTAAGGCGATCATCGGCCTAGCCAAATCTTTTAACCGCGAGGTTATTGCTGAAGGAGTGGAAACGGTTGAGCAAGGCGTGTTGCTGATGCGCCTAGGTTGCGACGTAGCGCAAGGCTACGGTATTGCGAAACCTATGCCGGTAGAACAAGTGTCCCGTTGGGTGGCGCAGTTTGTGTCCAACCCGTCATGGGGATGGCGGTCTCAAGGAGCATCCCAAAATACTCAGCCACACATTGCTGCTACATAAAAATAAGTCGCATGAATCCTAAGTCGTGCGACATGGAACCGGTCCCCGATTTTCTGCTCCATAAGTGTCGCATATTTCTGTCGCAGGTGGTACTTTACTTGCGACAAATAATGCGACAGGTGGAGCATGACCACGAACAATGGCCAGTTGATTGGGTACGCACGGGTTTCAACGCAAGGGCAAGATCTGGCTCAGCAGCGGGAAACGCTTAGTGCTATGGGATGCCAGCGCATTTTTGAGGAGAAAGTGAGTGGGGCTAAGCGAGATCGACCGGAGCTAGGACGACTTCTCGACCATTTGCGCACCGGAGATGTTGTGACAGTTACACGACTGGATCGTTTAGCCAGGTCAACAAGCGATCTTCTCCATATTGCTGAGCAGATCAATGATTCCGGCGCTGGTTTGCGCTCGTTGGCTGAACCTTGGGCTGATACCACTTCACCCGCTGGGCGCATGGTGTTGACCATTTTTGCAGGTATTGCCGACTTCGAGCGTTCGCTTATTGGAGAGCGTACTAGCGCTGGTCGGGCTGCTGCTCTTGCCCGAGGTGTACGTTTCGGCCCACGTCCAGCCTTAAGCGCCGAACAGATAGTTCATGCTCGGAGATTGATCGAGGAAGAGGGACGGCCTGTCACTGAGGCTGCACGTATTCTGAATGTACATCGCGCAACCCTGTATCGAGCTTTGGCACGTCCCCCTGCTTAAAAGCTTTCGTCCACGATGGGCTAACCCTATCAACTGTTTACCGAGTAGGGCTGATGGTAGAGTGTCTGCACACATTGCACACTAGGGGCTATGCAGATGTTGCACACCATTCAGGAAGCTATTGTACTGACTGGAAAATCTCGCCGAACACTCTACAACCATTGTGATCAGGGCCGTCTGTCCTATAGCTTAGGCCATGACGAACGCCGTTACTTTGAAACGTCTGAACTGATTCGCGTCTATGGCAGTTTGCTGAACATTGCACAGCCTGTTGCACAGGAAATTGCACAGCCATGCACATCAGAGAATCTACCAGGGACGCTTACAGAAGCTACCGCACTAAGATTGGCAGCAGCACTCGAAAAACTGATTGAGATCGAAGAAAAGAAGCTGCTCCTGATCGAACACAAACCAGCGATTCAGGAAGCGGCTCCATTGCCACGAGAAAAGCCTGAATCGTTCGCGGATCTACTCAAAACACTGAGCTGAGCCATTCCTTCCCCACAGTGCTTTGATCGCTGTGTCTATAACCCTGACGGGTTTTCTTCACCTACCGTTCTGGTGGGCATCCCAAATCCCCATAAAACGTGTTGCCCAAAAACTACAAAATGACCACGCCCAGGCGTTTCGAAAGGTCGTCCCAGCTTTCCCCAGGCCTTGCCAGATCTTTCGCTTCTTCTCGGCTTAAGGTCTTCCTGGTTTTGGGTTTCAGCGGTTTTTTAGGCGAAAACTCAAAAACCAAATGAGTTACAGACCTACCGGTTTTCTTCTGTTTCCAGCCCACCTGGATGGGGGAATGCAGGTTGATTTGCTCTATAGCTGGCGCAATTACCCAACGTTTCAAATCGCTAATGGATTTGTAGCTATCTGCAATCTGGAACGTTTTTTTGAGCCATGCGATTTCGATTTCTCGTTTTCCAGTGCTTCGCCACTGAACCAAAAGCTCGTACAAGCGAATCGCATGGATACTCGTCATTTTGACAACATCATCAATGGGATAAACCGTGAAACGTTCCTTTAGCTCTGAAAGGTAAGGGATTAGTGCAGTGGCGAATTGGAATCGAACCAAACCTAAGGTTTCCACGTATTCGATTTGCTGAACCCAACGAAACCGCCTGATAGCAGGCGTTTCTCCAGCCTGATCGTAAGGAACTGTGATCTGCCGATTGAAAAGCCGATCTGCTGCATCCTTTAGCTCTTCGTAAGCCGTTTGGCGCGTAATACCTACAAGGTCTACAACGCTTAAAGCATCAACCTCGTACAGGGTTTGATCGTTTAACGTCTGTCCTTGGCTTTTGGCAATACAAGCCAAAATCAAACGGTGCTCCCCCAGTGTTAACCGGTAACCCGCCTCAACCAGGGCATTAGATTTTTTGATCTGAAGGTTTTTGCTCATAGCCGTTTCCCATCATCCATTATGAGAGGTTATCAGATCCTCTCGCACCTTCGACAGGAATCTCTCGCGCCTTCGACAGGAATCTCTCGCGCCTTCGACAGGAATCTCTCGCGCCTTCGACAGGAATCTCTCGCACCTTCGTGACCAAGAGCCTTGATTTTAAAGGCCTGTAGAGCAGCTAAAGCTTTTAAAGATATAAAGTTTATAAAGAGGGAAGCGACCTGTAGTAGTCAGGATATGGGGACGGCTTAGATACCTTTTAAAACTGTAAATACATGAGACACATCAAAGGATGAGTCTCATGTCCAAGCTTTGCCCTGTCTGCAAAATAGAAATACCTAAGAAATCAAAACAATGGCTTAACCAGACATATTGCAGCACTAAACATAGAAAAGAAGCACATCGTAAGAAAAAATCTAAACAGACACGTACTGAGAAGAAAAGATCAAACCTAATACAAAACGACACATTTATATACGTAATAAATCAATGTAGGCAAGCCGAAACGATCCAAATATTGACTGGTCACACTTTAAAGTCTTTTACAAAAACCATGGAGTTCATAAAAAATAAAGAAAAAGGGGATGTAAGTCGCTGTCATATAGCACCTATTAAAGGCCCAGGCTTTACAGGGTTACTCCACTATAAAAACCTTTTTTATGGTGGTACCCATCAAAACGAGTTGTTTGGTAATAATTACTTATCTGGCGGAAAGTACATAAAAAATAAAAACCTTACAGAAGAGTGGGTTGTAAATGATGACATGTCAAATAACGAAGTTCTTATAAAGATTGAAGAGTTTCTAGGAGACATAATAGAGAGATACATAGAAAATAACTCAGTACATAAATCTAAGAAAATCAGAATCGTTGAAAAAATAATAGAGGCAAATCCAAGCGCAGATAAACAGTTTTTAATAAATCAAAGCACTAAATCCCTAAATGATGAGTTGCATTACCTTAGACGATCTTACTCTTTCTTCAAATCATATGGCATAGAATCTAAATACATGGCATACATGAATGAGTTAACAAGGTTTATATCTTATCGCGGGAAAAGGAAAGATTTGCTTAGGTCGTTAAGAAAGGTAATGGTTATAGGATATATGGCTTTAGAAAGAGTCTCAGGTAGCGAAACTTACAATAAATATTTTTATTGTAAGTATGAGCCATTAATAAATCAAAAATATAGCCAAGTTATGTTAAAGGAGCCAGGTAACTGGTCAGTATTCAAAGACCTCATGTATGATACCGTTTTCAAGGTTTTGCAAGGCGGTGATTTAGATGTTAAAAACTTTCGCAAGAAAGTAATGTCCTACTTGTTTTTTCCTGAAAAGGCTTGGCAAGAAAGAGGACTAAAATATTACCGAGATCCATTGAAAAACTTTCGCTAAGACGCTATTGTAATGACAGATGTCTTTGCAGGAGTCATGCTCTATGGCCTCAATCAACGTCCGTGTGGACGACGACCTCAAAAACCGCGCCTATCGCGAGCTGGAACGCTTGGGTGTCACGCCGTCTGAACTCATGCGCCAAGCCTTGCAGTACGTTGCTGAGCGCGGTCAACTCCCCTTCCGTCCCGTACTCATGACTGAAGAGGATGAAACCCTCATAAACACCGTACGCGAGCGATTGGCTTCACCGCAGCGCGTTAAGGTGTCGCTGGATGACCTATAGCCTTGAATTTGACCAGCGTGCACTGAAGGAGTGGCACAAGCTGGGAGATACGATCCGGCAGCAATTCAAGAAAAAGCTGTCTGAAATCCTGGAGAATCCCCGCATCGAGGCCAACCGCTTACGCGAGCTGCCAGATTGCTACAAGGTAAAGCTACGCAGTGCTGGCTATCGCCTGATCTACCAGGTCATAGATCAAGAGGTTGTGGTGTTCGTGGTCGCGATTGATAAACGTGAAAATGAAGCCGTGTATCGGAAGGCATCAGACCGCCTCAGATGAAGGAAGGCTTCAAGCAGTTGCTGGCCGAACTGACGCAAAACCTCTCCCGAGATGACGGTAGACACCATTTACACTAGCGGCACCATCACCATCACCATCAACGATGCTGCTCGCCTCAAACGTCTCGCGACCAGGATAAGGCCATAGAAACCATGTGGTTATCCATGTTAAAATGGCATTGTGCTATTATTGCTCGTGGAGATTCAACTTGCGCTCGAACCTGTCCGTCACAACCGTTGAGCAAACATTTCCGGCCCAGCAGCGATTGATCTCTGCTACTGATGCGAGCGGGAAAATTACCTATTGCAATGACGAGTTCACGAGAATAAGTGGCTATTCTCGTGAAGAGTTGTTGGGCAGTCCGCACAATTTGGTTCGTCATCCCGACATGCCTCCAGCTGTTTTTGGGCTGATGTGGAGCTATCTGAAGACTGGCAAAAGCTGGATGGGAATCGTAAAAAATCGCTGCAAGAATGGCGACTTTTATTGGGTCAGCGCGTATGTCACGCCTATTCTCGAAGATGGCCGCTTAACAGGCTACGAGTCCGTCAGAGTCAAGCCGACTCGCGAGCAAATAAGCCGTGCGCAAATTCTTTACGAGCGGTTGCGTGCAGGTAAAAAAGCCATTCCCCAAAGGCGCCACTATGCGGCGTTCATGGGAAGGATGGCCTTACCCGCAACTGCGGCTGCGCTGGCTATTGGCGCGGCTAGCGTGCTGCCGAGCCTGGCAGCACAAGCGGTAACGGCCGTGCTC
>NZ_JACOPV010000036.1 GCF_016881005.1 Pseudomonas arcuscaelestis
AGCGAAGTCGAGGCATTTCTGTCCTGGCTGGCGAACGAGCGCAAGGTTTCGGTCTCCACGCATCGTCAGGCATTGGCGGCCTTGCTGTTCTTCTACGGCAAGGTGCTGTGCACGGATCTGCCCTGGCAGGGCATCAACGAAGACCAGAACCTGGGCATCGCCATCACCCGCCGTGCGCTGGAAGCCCCGCTGCGCGCCATCGTGGCCAACGCCGGTGAAGAACCGAGCGTGATCGTGGCCAACGTCAAGGCCGGCGAAGGCAGCTACGGCTACAACGCCGCCACCGGCGAGTTCGGCGACATGATCGCCATGGGCATCCTGGACCCGACCAAGGTGACCCGCTCGGCCCTGCAGCACGCCGCTTCCGTCGCCGGCCTTGCGATCACGACCGAAGTGGTCGTGGCCGAAGTGCCGAAGAAGGAAGAGCCGGCCATGCCGGGTGCTGGCGGTATGGGCGGCATGGGCGGCATGGATTTCTGATCCGGTTGGCCCGGTCGTCAGGGAACCGGACCGCGCCAGCGCGGTCCGATCCCGGCAACGACCCGACATCAAGGCCCCAAGGACGGGGCCGGAGCCCGGCAGCGATGCCGGGCTTTTTGTTGTGCCCGCGCCGCGGCAATGTCTGACGCGAAGATCAGAACGCACCGATACGAACGTGCGAACACAGGCGCAACACTGAGCAGCCGTCCCCGCACCGGAGCGCTGCGTGCCGCGCCTCGCCACATCCCGGCGGCAAGCCGCGGGATGCGCGCCACTGCCGTCCGCCCACACCGGTTCGCGGTACGCGCGCCACGCGCCCGAGCGCACGCTGCTGTACGCGTTGGTAGAGGCGCACTACCCGGACTTCATTGCACGGATCGAAGCGGAGGGCCGCTCGCTGCCCGGGTATGTCCGCGAGGCGTTCGATGCCTACCTGCGTTGCGGCGTACTCGAGCACGGCTTCCTGCGGGTGGTGTGCGAGCACTGCCGTGCAGAGAGGCTGGTGGCCTTCTCCTGCAAGAAGCGCGGGTTCTGCCCGAGTTGCGGCGCGCGACGCATGGCCGAGAGTGCGCGGCACCTGGTCGAGGAGGTGTTCGGCCCGCGGCCTGTGCGGCAATGGGTGCTGAGCTTTCCGTACCCCTTGCGTTTCCTGTTCGCCAGCAAGCCAGAAGCCATTGGCCCGGTGCTGGGCATCGTGCAGCGCGTGATCGCCGGCTGGTTGGCCGATCAAGCCGGCATCGACCGCGCCAGCGCCCAGTGCGGCGCGGTGACGCTGATCCAGCGTTTCGGCAGCGCGCTGAACCTGAACATCCACTTCCACATGCTGTGGCTCGACGGCGTGTACGTGGAAGCCACCGAGCTGCCGCGGCGCGAACTGCGCCTGCACCGCGCCCGTGCGCCCACCACCGCGCAGTTGACCCAGCTGGCAGCTACCATCGCGCACCGGGTGTGTCGGCACCTGACGCGCAAAGGCTGGCTCGAAGGGGAGGGCGAATCGGCCTTCCTGGCAGACAGCGCTGCAGGCGACGACAGCATGGATGGGCTGCGGATGAGTTCGATCACCTACCGCATCGCCACCGGCCGCGACGCTGGCTGCAAGGTCGTCACGCTGCAAACGCTGCCCGGTGACGCCGGTTCGCTGGAGGGCGAAGCCGGCAAGGTCGGCGGCTTCTCACTGCATGCCGGCGTGGCGGCCGAAGCACACGAAAGCCACAAGCTGGAAAAGCTGTGCCGCTACATCACGCGCCCGGCGATCAGCGAGAAGCGGCTGTCGATAGCGCTCCAGGGCAGGGTGCGTTACCAGCTCAAGACCCCGTGGCGCAATGGCACCACGCATGTGGAATGGGATCCGGTGGATTTCATCGCCAAGCTGGCGGCGCTGGTCCCGCCACCTCGCGCGCATCTCACCCGCTTCCACGGCGTATTCGCCCCGAATGCAAACCTGCGTGCGCAGCTGACGCCCTCGGGGCGCGGCAAGCGGCCTGCGGGCGATGCGGCGCCAGTGGACGTCAGCGCCCACGACGCGCCGCGCAGCCCCGAGGAGAAGCGCCGTGCGATGAGCTGGGCGCAACGGCTCAAGCGGGTCTTTTCCATCGACGTCACCGCCTGCGTCCACTGCGGTGGCACCGTGCGGATCGTCGCCAGCATCGAGGAACCCACCGCCATCCGCGCCATCCTCGCCCACTTCGAGAAGCACGGCGCGCGGGAAGAAGCGCACTACAGGCCCGCAGCGCGCGCGCCGCCAGTGCAAGCCGCGTGACGATCTGCCGGCTGCACAGCCGACGGCGAAACCGGAATCCGAGCCGATGCGGCCACGATCCGCAGGGCGGCGCTCGGCCCGCTGTCGGGAATCAGCGAAGCATGGCTGCTGACAACGCCGCTGCGTGGCCCCGCGATGCCGAAATCCCACTCACAGACGTCCGATCCGTGCCCAAAACGGGGCTTGCGCGACCGCCGCCTACCCAGCAGACTGCCCGAAAAGGGCGTTTGAACTTCCTATACGCAAGGAACGTCTCGCCTGCCAAATCGGGCCATGTGACGGCTGACCGCTTGGCGAGCGGATGCCGTTCCGGTAGCACCGCCAAGAGCGGTTCGGTCCATGTGCGACGGGAATGGCAGTCGGGTGGTTGGGGCGTGCCCGCGACGAACGCCACGTCCAACCTGCCGGCGCGAAGCTGCACCACCGCTTCACGGGCCGGGCCTTCGGCGATCTCGACTTCAACATCGGGGTAATCCTTGCGGTATTGGCCGATCAGCTTTGCGAGGAAGCTATGCGGAATCAGGGCATGGATACCGATACGAAGCCGGCCGCTTTCTCCGGCTGCCGCCATGCCGGCGGTTTTCACCGCATGGTCGAGTTGGTCAATACCTACGGCTATCCGCTCGACGAAATGGCGTCCGGCCTCGGTCAGCCGAACGCCGCGCGCATGACGCTCGAACAAGAGGATGCCGAGGTCTTCTTCCAGTGCCTTCACGCGGGCGCTGACGCTGGACTGTGCAACGCCGAGCGCGTTGGCGGCGTGACGGAAGTTGAGATATTCGGCGACAGCGAGAGTGTGAACTAAGGTCATCATTGGCACTCGCCCCGAAAGGAGATGATTGCTCAACAGATTTAATCCGTCATTTCTCCTAAGTCTACGCATGCCAAATCGCCATGACTAAATCACAATGAAGTTGCGAATGGTCTGCGTAGTATTGGCAGACATATTAAATAGAGGATCGCGCCGACAATCCAAACCCAACCGTTCCATGCCCCGGCGGTGGCAGAATAGAGTGCTGTGAAGCCAAGCGGTCCTGCGATAGAGCTTAGATTGGTGAGGCTCGTTAGCGTTCCTTGCAAAGCCCCTTGCTTGTTACTGCTGACATTGTTTGAGAGCATTGCCTGCAAGGCCGGCATGCCAACACCCCCGGCGGCAAGCAGCAACAGAATCGGGAACACCATCCATCCCTGCGTGGCAAAAGCCAGAAGAACGAAGCCAGTCGCATCCGCAGCCATGCCAAACAGCAGCGTGCGCCGCTCTCCAAGCCGGCTTGAAAGCGGGCCGGTAACAAACGCTTGGAAGATCGCATGTGTTGCCCCAAACGCCGCGAGCGACAAACCAACGGTCGCGGTGTTCCACTGAAAACGGTCCTCGCCATATATGACCCATAGGGCTGCAGGCACTTGGCCGATCAGTTGAATAATGAAGAAAACTGCGAAAAGCGCACCTAGCCCGCGCAATGCATCATCCAGCCGTAACAGAACGAATGGTTTGATGCGAACCGGCTTTCCGGTCCCGCCATGGCTGTGATGAGTCTCCTTGAGGAAAATGCAGGCAAGCAGGAACGCGAACCCGTTGAGAAGGGCGGCGGCGATAAACGGGGCATGAGCAGAGATACCACCGAGCATGCCACCAAGTGCTGGCCCGGCAATCATGCCCGCCCCATAACAGGCCCCCATGTAGCCGAACCAGCGTGCGCGAGAACCTTCCCCCGTCGAATCGGCAATGGTTGAGGCTGCTACAGCTCCGGTTGCGCCCGTGACGCCGGACACGAGTCGGCCGATATAGAGCACCCATAAGACCGGCGCTGATGCCATAATCGTGTAATCGACTGCGGCTCCTGCAAGAGAAGCCAGAAGTACCGGACGCCGACCGTAAGAATCCGAAAGCTGTCCAAGCATGGGCGCGAAGACGACCTGCATCAATGCATAGAGCGACAGCAAGGCACCATAGTGTCCAGCGACCTGCTCTGCTGGCACAAGCTCACGCAGAAGCGTCGGAAGGACGGGCATGATGAGGCCGAGACCCATGGCGTCAAGACCCACGATCAGCAGGGCAATGATGGCAGAGCTGCGCACCTGAAACTCCAGCGCCGCTCAATGGAGCGACTTTATCAACGATAAGGAGATGGACATATAACTTATCGGTGATAAATTGTCAAGCACTGGCGAAGGAACGTGAATGACCAAACTGGACAAGGGCACCGTGATCGCGGCGGCGCTAGAGCTGTTGAACGAGGTTGGCATGGACAGCCTGACGACGCGGAAGCTCGCTGAACGCCTCAAGGTTCAGCAGCCTGCGCTTTACTGGCATTTCCAGAACAAGCGAGCGCTGCTTGATGCGCTCGCCGAGGCGATGCTGGCGGAACGCCATACCCGCTCGCTACCCGAAGAGAATGAGGACTGGCGGGTGTTCCTGAAAGAGAATGCCCTGAGCTTCAGAACGGCGTTGCTCTCTTATCGGGACGGCGCGCGTATCCATGCCGGCACTCGACCGACAGAACCGAATTTTGGCACCGCCGAGACGCAAATACGCTTTCTCTGCGCGGAGGGCTTTTGTCCGAAGCGCGCCGTTTGGGCGCTCCGGGCGGTCAGTCACTATGTGGTCGGTTCCGTTCTCGAGCAGCAGGCATCTGATGCCGATGAGAGAGTTCCGGACAGGCCAGATGTGTCCGAGCAAGCACCGTCGTCCTTCCTGCACGATCTGTTTCACGAGTTGGAAACAGACGGCATGGATGCTGCGTTCAACTTCGGACTCGACAGCCTCATCGCTGGTTTCGAGCGGCTGCGTTCATCTACAACAGATTAGAGGCTTATGCCCCTTTGCCGCCCCAACTGCCACGACACCGATCCGCTTTGCACGATGCCCATGACCTCACGGCCGAGCTGGCGGTCGATGACCGGCCGCCACGGGACAAGGGAAATGAGCGGTATCTTGCCAGACAGGATACCGCCATTCACGAGGTTTCGAAGATTATTGCGCCGCATCGGAGCGGGCTTGCTTCCAGTCGTCGGCTAGACGACTGGCGACTTCTCGGTGGCAGCATCACGGGATCGAAGGAGCGCCAGCCCCAACGACACCAGCACTGCCATTGCCGTGGCGTAACAAATCACGGGCCACGCTGTATCGCCGTTTAACAGCGTCACCGCCAATGTCCCGACGATACTGACTATCAGGCTTTGGATGCAGAAGTAGAACGCAACCGCTGATCCAGCGATGTCGTCGAACTGCGCAAGTGCGCCGTTGGCGGTAACGGACACCGTGAAGACAATACCGACCGCGACAACCCACATCGGTAGGATGAAGGTGAGGAATGACGGCGAGCCGTAAAGTTCGCCGATCCCCAACAGGACCGCTCCGCAAACAAGCAACGCCATCCCACGCGCCACGCATCCTGCGATGCCCCATCTGGCGACAAAGGACTTCGCGAAACGGGTTGTCACGATCATTACAAGCGCGACAGTGGCGAAGGCAAAGCTGAATCCGATCTCGGAATATTCCGCTTGGCCTATGAGCACACGGGGAGCCGTCGAGAAGAAGACGAAGAAGGTGCCCATACCGGCGCTAAAGCCGACAGTGTAAACCCAAAAAGCCGGACTCGCGAAGATCGGCAAGACAGATCGGCGCGTCTTGACTTGATCCAGAGGGCGGGTTTCGTGCCACCTGAAACCCGCATTTAGGAGTGCGAGCATCGCCAGTATAGCCAAAGTAATGAATATCGCCTGCCATCCCAAGAACTCGCCGATCAATGCTCCGGCGATAGGGCCGAGCGCAGGCACGAACGCCAGCATCGAACTGAAAAGGCCGTAGATGACGACACCCTCAGGACGGTTGGCATAAACGTCGCGAACCGTCGCGAACGTCGCCACCAGCATGGCCGACGCGCCCACTGCTTGAAGTAGACGGAAAGCGACAAAGGCCGGTGCAGTTGAAGACCAAGCTGCTCCCAGAGACGCAATGACGAAAGCCGTTGCGCCCGCAAGTAGAATTGGCCGTCGCCCGATTCTGTCTGAGAGCGGACCAAAAATCACCTGGCCCACGCCGAGCATCACCATATAGAGGCTCAACGTGAGTTGGATCATAGCGGGCGTCGTGTTCAGGATGCCGGGCATCGCTAGAACGACAGGGAGATAAATATCCATCGCCAGTGAAGCGAGGATGTCGAAAGGAGCCATCAGCAGCAGTGCTGCCGGCAGCGTATAGGCCCACGCGGGGCGTGTGGTGGTCATGACGAATCAACCCTCGATTAAGGAATACCGGGCGACGTCTGCTCGTCAGCAATCAGATGAGACTAGCCTTACAGAGCGCCGCAACAACAATACTGGTTGTTGCGGCTTACTTGTCTGCTGACTTGGAATTTCCCATCTGATTACTCCACGCTTACGAATATGAATTGCTACATTTTATCCGATTATCTTTTGCTTCGCAATGCGGCATGGGCGCACTCAGCGTTCCAGCCCCCTCTGCCGCCCTAACTGCCACGACACCGACCCGCCCTGCACGATGCCCATAACCTCGCGGCCGAGTTGGCGGTCGATGATCGGCCGCCACGGGACAAGGGTGAACTCGTGGCTCTTTTCCACGATGGCGAACTTGCCGCTCGTTAGCTGGACAGTCCCGGTGAACTTGCCGCTGACACTCTCACCATCCTTGGCGGCGCGGAACGGCAGCGCCTTGCCCTCGGCCATCTCCGCACCGGCGCGCGCAACTTCCCGCTCGCGCAGGGTGGCGAGAAGATTGCGCCGGTAGAAGATTCGGCCGTCCCTGTTGCGCGTGGCGTCGCGCTGTTCGATATGATGCTCGCGGCGCTGGTCCATGGCTTCGCGGACCTGTTGCCCGAAGCCGGTCGGCGCAAGGTCGGCCGTTTCGCCATGGACCAATCGCCGGTCCATCCCCGGATCGAGGATGAGCCGGTCGGCAGCGACCCCGCTCCGTCGCAAGGCGGAAACCCGCGCCTCGAAGAACCGCACAATCTCGTCGAGCGCGTCTTCGGGTCGAAGGTGACCGGTGCGGGT
>NZ_JACOPV010000037.1 GCF_016881005.1 Pseudomonas arcuscaelestis
TCAGTAGTGAAACGATGCATCGCCGATGGTAGTGTGGGGTTTCCCCATGTGAGAGTAGGTCATCGTCAAGATTAAATTCCGAAACCCCTATCTGCGCATGCAGGTAGGGGTTTTGTCTTTTCCGCGATCGCAAGCCGCGTCAATGTGGCGGCTTGCGTGCCTCGCGATACCCATACCCATACGCACCGCAGTCGCAGGTCAAGCCAGCGTCCAGCGGTTGATATCGCTGGCGTTAAATCGACAAATCGATAGGCAAAAAAATCCACCCTGGTGGGGGTGGTCTTGGGTATCTGTATGCTTACACAAAGGCCTGAGGCGCTATACCACGAGGCATTCTGCGATAGCCATAGCGCTGTAAGGCTCCTGGAGCTTCTCCAGCGGGTTCTGGCTACCTTGAGTTGCTTTCTATGACGGCGCTCTTACAGCGTTCAGCTGGAGGGTTCCACGCACTGTTTAAGATCGATTTAATTCAGCGTTGTCTACTGGGTCGCGTCGGGTCGACTTCTTGCCATCTACGATGGTTTGTTTGCCGGAAGGCTGGGAGTCATTGACGTGCGAGGGAGGATGAAACTCCAGAGACTAAAAAGCCCGCAGTTAGCGGGCTTTAGAGGTGTTACCTAGACGCTGGTAGTCGTCTATGTACTGCAGATGGTGCCCCGAGGGAGACTCGAACTCCCACTCCTTTCGAAAACGGATTTTGAATCCGCCGCGTCTACCAATTCCGCCATCAGGGCTTGTGGCGGCGAAGTATAGAGAGGTCATTACCGTTGGTCAATCAGCTTTCATGGTTAATTTTTGTCTTTTCGGCTAAACTTTGCGGCCCTGTCAAACCGAACACCATCATGCGCGTTGCTGATTTTTCCTTTGAGCTTCCTGATTCCCTGATCGCTCGCCATCCATTGGCGCAGCGCCACAGTAGCCGACTGTTGACCCTGGACGGTCCGAGCGGGGCTCTGGCTCATCGCCAGTTTACCGATTTGCTCGAACACCTGCGTCCGGGCGATCTGATGGTGTTCAACAATACCCGGGTGATTCCTGCGCGGCTGTTTGGCCAGAAAGCCAGTGGCGGCAAGCTGGAAATTCTGATCGAGCGGGTGCTGGACAGCCATCGCGTGCTGGCCCACGTGCGTTCGAGCAAGTCGCCAAAGCCAGGCACGCAGATTCTTGTCGATGGTGGTGGCGAGGCCGAAATGGTAGCTCGTCACGACACCTTGTTCGAGCTGCGTTTTGCCGAAGAGGTGTTGCCGCTGCTCGATCGTGTCGGCCACATGCCGTTGCCTCCTTATATAGATCGTCCAGACGAGGGCGCTGACCGTGAGCGCTATCAGACGGTGTATGCCGAGCGCGCCGGTGCAGTTGCCGCACCAACTGCCGGGCTGCACTTCGACGAAGAACTGATGGCCAACATTGCTGCCAAGGGCGTGGAAACCGCCTTTGTCACCCTGCACGTCGGCGCGGGTACCTTCCAGCCTGTGCGTGTCGAACGCATTGAAGACCACCACATGCATAAAGAGTGGCTGGAAGTGGGCCAGGACGTGGTCGACGCCGTGGCCGCTTGCCGTGCGCGGGGCGGTCGGGTAATTGCCGTGGGCACAACCAGCGTGCGTTCGCTGGAAAGTGCTGCTCGCGATGGTGTGCTAAAGCCGTTCAGCGGTGACACCGATATCTTCATTTTTCCAGGCCGCCCCTTTCACGTAGTCGATGCCCTGGTTACCAACTTCCATTTGCCTGAATCCACGCTGTTGATGCTGGTTTCGGCATTCGCCGGCTACCCCGAAACCATGGCTGCCTATGCAGCGGCGGTTGAAAACGGGTACCGCTTCTTCAGTTACGGTGATGCCATGTTCATCACCCGCAATCCGGCGCCGCGCGGCCCCGAGGATCAAGCATGAGTCGCACCTGTCGTATGTCCTTCGAATTGCTGGCCACTGACGGCAAGGCCCGTCGTGGTCGCCTGACGTTCCCCCGTGGCGTGGTCGAAACCCCGGCGTTCATGCCGGTGGGTACCTACGGTACGGTCAAGGGCATGTTGCCGCGTGATATCGAGGCCATTGGTGCGCAGATGATCCTGGGTAATACTTTTCACTTGTGGCTGCGCCCAGGTACTGAGGTAATCAAGGCCCACGGCGACCTGCACGACTTCATGAAGTGGCAAGGTCCGATCCTCACCGACTCCGGTGGCTTCCAGGTATTCAGCCTGGGCGCGATGCGCAAGATCAAGGAAGAGGGCGTAACCTTCGCCTCGCCGGTGGACGGTTCCAAAGTGTTCATGGGGCCGGAAGAGTCGATGCAGGTTCAGCGTGACCTGGGCTCTGACGTGGTAATGATCTTCGACGAGTGCACCCCGTATCCGGCCGATGAAGATGTCGCGCGCATCTCCATGGAGCTGTCGCTACGCTGGGCCCAGCGTTCGAAGAATGCGCATGGTGACAACACTGCAGCGCTGTTCGGTATCGTTCAGGGTGGCATGCACCATGACCTGCGCATGCGCTCGCTCGAAGGCCTGGACAAGATCGGCTTCGATGGCCTTGCCATTGGCGGTCTGTCGGTGGGTGAGCCCAAGCACGAAATGATCAAAGTGCTGGATTACCTGCCAGGCCAGATGCCGGCTGACAAACCTCGTTACCTTATGGGGGTAGGCAAGCCGGAAGATCTCGTTGAGGGTGTGCGCCGCGGCGTCGACATGTTCGATTGCGTGATGCCTACGCGCAACGCGCGCAACGGCCATCTGTTTATTGACACCGGCGTGCTCAAAATCCGTAACGCGTTCCATCGCCATGATGATTCGCCGCTGGACCCGACCTGTGACTGCTACACCTGCCAGAACTTCTCCCGTGCCTATCTGCATCACTTGGATAAGTGCGGCGAAATGTTGGGCAGCATGTTGAATACGATCCATAACTTGCGCCATTACCAGCGCTTGATGGCTGGTTTACGCGAGGCTATTCAACAAGGTACATTGGCCGCCTTTGTCGATGCCTTTTACGCTAAGCGCGGGCTTCCTGTGCCGCCCTTGGACTGATGTTTTGTCGATCCCTAACAAGTACTGATTGCAACTGGAGTGCTAAATGAGCTTTCTGATCCCCGCCGCTTACGCGGACGCCGCCGCCCCTGCCGCCGGTCCAGCCGGAACCGGTTTCGAGTGGATTTTCCTGGTCGGTTTCCTGGTTATCTTCTACCTGATGATCTGGCGCCCACAGGCCAAACGTGCCAAAGAGCAGAAGAACCTGCTGAGCAACCTGCAAAAAGGTGATGAAGTTGTCACCAACGGCGGCATTGCTGGCAAGATCGTCAAAGTTGCCGATGACTTCGTGGTACTGGAAGTTTCCGACAACGTTGAACTGAAGTTCCAGAAGGGCGCCGTTGCCGCGACCCTGCCAAAAGGTACGCTCAAAGCGATCTAAGTTTCAGTTTTTTTCCAATCGACGGGGCGCGCAAGGCGCCCCGCGTCTTGAACGGGCGGCGTGATGCTGAACAAATACCCTCTGTGGAAATACGCACTGATCCTGGTGGTACTGGCGATCGGTTTTATTTATTCCGCTCCCAACCTCTATCCTGATGATCCGGCCGTACAGGTCAGTGGTGCCAGCACGGCGTTGCAGGTCACTCAGGCGGATCTGGATCGCGCGAGCAAAGCGCTCGTCGATGCCGGTATCCAGGTCAAGGCAGCAAGCCTGGGCGAGAAAGGCAAGGGCGCACTATTGCGTCTGACCAAGCAGGAAGATCAACTTCCAGCCAAGGATGTAGTGCGCAAGGCACTGGGCGACGACTATGTTGTAGCTCTGAACCTGGCCCCGACCACTCCGCAATGGCTGCGCAATCTGGGTGCGAGCCCGATGAAGCTGGGTCTTGACCTTTCTGGTGGTGTGCACTTCCTGCTTGAAGTGGACATGGACAAGGCCATGTCGGCCCGACTGAAAGTCTATGAAGGTGAAGTCAAAAGCCTGCTGCGCAAAGAGCGTGTGCGCTATCGCAGCCTGCCGCAACTTGATGGCGGCATTCAGCTGGGCTTCTCCGATGATGCGTCCCGCGAGCAGGCCCGTAGCCTGATCCGCAAGAATTTCAATGATTTCGAGTTGACCACCACCGAGCGTAATGGCCTGTCGGTGCTGCGTCTGGCGATTACCCCGGCCAAGGTCGCGGAAATCCGTGAATACTCGATCAAGCAGAACTTGACCACGGTACGTAACCGAGTCAACGAGCTGGGCGTCGCCGAGCCACTGGTACAGCGTCAGGGTGCAAACCGCATCGTGGTTGAGCTGCCAGGCGTGCAGGACACTGCCGAAGCCAAACGTATTCTCGGCAAGACCGCTAACCTCGAGTTCCGTCTGGGTGCTGAGCCGGGCGCTTCGAAAGCGACCACCGAAACCTTCGAATTCCGCGAAGGTGGTCGTTCTGCAGCGGTCGAACGTGGCCTGATCATCACGGGTGACCAGGTTACCGATGCTCAAGCGAGCTTCGACGAGCAGGGGCGTCCGCAGGTGAACATCCGTCTGGATGGTCATGGCGGTGAACTGATGAGCCGCGCAACTCGCAGCAACGTCGGTCGCAGCATGGCGGTGATCTTCATCGAGCAGCGTCCTACCACGCGCTACGTGAAGCAGATGGTCGATGGTGTTGAAAAAGACGTTCCTGTCCAGACCTTCACCGAAGAGAAGAAAATCATCAGCCTGGCAACGATTCAGTCGCCACTGGGCAGTCAATTCCGCATCACCGGCCTCAATGGCCAGGGTGAGTCGTCGGAACTGGCCCTGCTGCTGCGTGCCGGTGGCCTGGCTGCTCCGATGTACTTCGCTGAAGAGCGCACCATTGGTCCTAGCCTGGGTGCCGACAACATCACCAAGGGTATCGATGCATCCTTGTGGGGCATGCTGTTCGTCTCGCTGTTCATCATGGCTATCTACCGCTTCTTCGGTCTGATCGCCACCATCGCCCTGGCCGGTAACATGGTCATGCTGCTGGCATTGATGTCTCTGCTGGGTGCAACCCTGACCTTGCCAGGTATCGCCGGTATCGTTCTGACCATGGGTATGGCGGTCGATGCCAACGTACTTATCTTCTCGCGTATTCGAGAGGAACTTGCCAATGGCATGTCGGTGCAGCGCGCCATCCACGAAGGCTTCAACCGTGCCTATACAGCGATTGTCGACGCCAACCTGACCACCTTGCTGGTCGGCGGCATCCTCTTCGCCATGGGTACCGGTCCGGTCAAGGGCTTCGCGGTTACCATGTCCCTCGGGATTTTCACCTCGATGTTCACGGCCGTTATGGTTACCCGTGCAATGGTCAACCTGACCTGCGGTGGGCGTGATATCAAGAAGCTGTGGGTTTAAGGGGCTGCCATGTTACGTACCATTAACTTCATGGGTGTGCGCAACGTTGCGTTCGGCATCACCCTGCTTCTAACGGTTCTGGCGCTGTTCAGCTGGTTCTATAAGGGTCTCAACTTCGGTCTGGACTTCACCGGCGGTACGCTCATCGAGCTGACCTACGAGCGTCCAGCCAACCTCGGCGAGGTTCGCGAAGAACTGGGTAAGGCTGGCTTCCACGATGCTGTGGTGCAGAGCTTCGGTGCTACCACTGACCTGCTTGTGCGTATGCCAGGGGATGACCCTTTGCTGGGTAATCGCGTTGCCGAGGCGCTGAAGAAGGTCAATACCGACAACCCGGCGGTGGTCAAGCGCGTCGAGTTCGTGGGGCCGCAAGTGGGCGAGGAACTGCGCGACCAAGGTGGCCTGGGTATGCTTCTGGCGCTTGGCGGCATCATGATCTACCTGGCGTTCCGCTTTCAGTGGAAATTTGCCTTGGGTGCGATTCTGTCGCTGATCCACGACGTGGTCGTGACGATGGGTATCCTGTCGTTCTTCCAGATCACCTTTGACCTGACAGTGCTGGCAGCAGTACTGGCGATCATCGGTTACTCGCTCAACGACACCATCGTCGTATTTGACCGGGTGCGTGAGAACTTCCGTGTATTGCGCAAGACGTCGCTGATCGACAACATCAATATCTCGACCACCCAGACCTTGCTGCGTACGGTCGCAACGTCGATCTCGACCTTGCTGGCCATCGCCGCGCTGCTGTTCTTCGGTGGCGATAACCTGTGGGGCTTCTCGCTAGCACTGTTCATCGGTGTAATGGCGGGTACCTACTCGTCGATCTACATCGCCAACGTGGTGCTGATCTGGCTGAACCTGAACAGTGAAGACCTGATTCCTACCGTCAAGGCTGAAGGTGTAGACGAGCGTCCATAAAGACATTTCCTACACTGTTCGTCTTAGAAGAGGGCGCGAGTATTGAACTCGCGCCTTTTTTTATGCTCCAAGGCAAGGAGAAAGCGGGCAATGTCCCGTAGGTACGATCAGGAGGTTCACGTGAACAAGTCAATGTTGGTGGGTGCGGTTCTGGGTGCGGTCGGTGTGACTGCCGGGGGTGCTGTAGCCACCTACAGCCTGGTCAAGGGTGGGCCGGAATACGCCGAGGTGTTGGCAGTTCAGCCGGTCAAGCAGACCGTCAAGACGCCGCGAGAAGTGTGCAAGGACGTTACTGTTACACGTCAAGCACCGGTTAAGGACCAGCATCAGATTGCCGGTACCGTGCTGGGTGCTGTAGCGGGTGGTCTGTTGGGTAACCAGGTTGGCGGTGGTACTGGTAAGAAGATCGCCACGGTAGCAGGTGCCGTTGGTGGCGGTTATGCCGGTAACAAGGTGCAGGAAGGCATGCAGGAGCGTGATACGTATACCACTACGCAAACTCGCTGCAACACGGTCAATGACCTGAGCGAGAAAGTGGTTGGTTATGACGTTAAATATTCGATTGGAGACAAGGTCGGCAAGGTGCGGATGGACCGTGACCCTGGCTCGCAGATCCCGCTGGATAAAGAAGGCAAGCTGATGTTGAGTGAGGCTCAGCCGGGTCAATAATCACTCGCTGCCAAGGTAATGGGTGTGGATAAGTCCTCGTGTCTAGTCCTGAAGTAGGTTTACACCTTTTCAGGTAGGCCACCAGGCCTCAAAACGCCCGATGCACCGCATCGGGCGTTTTGTTTTTCAGGGCCATATGGGGCCGCTCTGTGTTGTAGATCTGCA
>NZ_JACOPV010000038.1 GCF_016881005.1 Pseudomonas arcuscaelestis
CTGGGTCAAGTTTTTTGACGGGGACTTAGCCTCCAAAAAGCCAGCGACCACTGTCCAGAAATGTAAGTGTAGTACGTAGTGTTTCTATCCCAATGGGCCGCGGAGCGCCGGGGAGGCGGTTTTTTAATATAGATTTTTCCCGTTCCAGCCGATTGATCCGAGCTTCCAGCTCCTGGATTTTTTGCTGCTCGGGCGTGAGCGCCTTACTGGTCGGAGTGACACCGCCTCTAGTGATCGAGCTGCTTCGATATGGCTGTAGCCCTGATCGAGCACCAGGCTGGCGGCTTCGCGCTTGAATTCGGGCGTAAAGGTACGGCGTTGCTTGGTCATCAGACACCTCTCTGTGGCGAGCATTCTCGCCTAAATGGGTGTCAGGATTCATTAGACCACTACAAAACCTTCTTGCACAAGTTTGCTCTGGGCGATCATTCGGGCTTGAAACTCATCCGGCGCGGCTTTTTCCTGGCGAATTCGTTGCCTAACATCAGGCTCCAGATCGCGTGCTTCGCGCTCAATCTCATATTCGCACCTGAGCCAGCGGGCCGTTGGTCGGGGTACCTTTGTCGATGACCTGTGCCGGCACCAGCGCCTGAATAAAGGTGCGCAGTTGTCGCAGACCCGCTTGGCACCAACCTGACGTTCAACGCTGAGCACGCCATGCTTGTAGTCGAGCTTTTCGCTAACGTCATCGCATATGCGCTTGAAAGTGCAGCCGCATTGGCATTGGGTATGTTCAGGCTCGTGAAGGATCAACGGGGGAGGAAACTCAGCAGGCAAGACGGTACCTTTGGGGGGGGGCTCACGGGCAGGTGGCAGCTCAGGCTTGGATGTCGGCACTTCCAGTTCGGCTTCGATGGCAGTCAGGTCGGTCTCAATCGAGTCGTCAGGCAGGCTGGCCTGGCCGAGACTGAACGACTCGGAACGACTCGGAACGCTTGGCGAAACGATGGCGTTTTAGCTGAGCGATTTCGTGGGTGAGCTGCTGATTACGGGTTTTGTGATGCAGCACTTCCTTGCTGAGGTTCGCCAGCCGCGTATCCAACCGCTCAACGTGGCAGAGCAACGTCGCAGCGAGGCTGCGCATTTGTTCGGTGTCGAGCTGGTTGAGAGGATGAGTAGAAATCATGGCAATGAATCTGCGTGATCTGCTGATCGATGTATGTCATCCATTTCTCTTAATGTGGGCGGATAATTCCGTCAAGCCCAAGAAGTTGCCAGGGAAGGCCGACCACCACTGCCAGGAGCTGCCTGGGGGTCAACGCCATCTGGGCGCCATGCCGATTATTTGGCTGCCTTCATGCACCAACAACGTCATGCAGTTGCCCCGTCGATTGGCAAAGCGTTAAGCGCAATGTGGATGAGCCACACTGAAGGTCGCCACAACAAGGGCGAGCATTTTCTCCGTGCCGGAGCGCATATACATGAACTCGTTGGCCCCAATGGTGGCTCAATTATTTAGATGCCTCAGTCCGCCTTTTCAACGTGACTTTTACCGGGATCGAAGTAGTCACGTGTTCTGCATGGCTTCGGTCGTCCCCGTTGTTGAAAGTGGCGAGCCGACTCAAAAAGCAGAGATCACTCATACTTGCTGGTTATTTGCCGCCGCTATTATCTCAGCGTAGCTATTCCCCACGCTCCAAGCGTCGTTTTCATCAGACGGCGAACCATTCACGGATTCGGCCGTGCAACCAGTGTCGCCACACGCCTGGTGGGTGAGACCGGTCAGCAGCGCAATTTAAGTGGCGGGGCGAGAAAGCTTCGGGGTCGGCACAGCATCGAAGGTCAAGGGGGGGGGCTCGAGCGTGGGGACGCTTACGTTGCCTAGATGGGATCTTGTCTGGTGTGGGATTTTTTGTAATTTAAACCTGCTTCGAACAATGCTTTATTTGCTTGGAGCGGAGGCTTCCATCCTAAGAGGCGTTGTGCTTTTCGCGAGTCAATAATAAGTGACTGGAAAAGTTGATGGTAAGCTACCTGCATGCCGAGTGTTTTTGCAGTCAATTTTATAAAGATTTTGGGGAGAGGTATAAATCTGATGTCTCGCGACATGCCACTCGCCAGGTACCGAACTATTTCCGTGGTGGAGAAGGCTTCGTCATCTGCAATCAAAAAAGTTTCATTGGCCGCGGCCTGGTGATAAATGCATAAGGTGATAAAGTCAACAAGATTCTCTAAGGCAATCATGCTGCGGGCATTATTGGTGGATGCAAAAGGGAGAGGTATTCCTGTGTCGATCAGCTTCATCAACCGCTGAAAATTCCCAGGGGCGTGTCCAGCATAGACGAGGGGCGGCCTGATAATTACCAGCTCCATTTTAGAATTTTGAACAAGAGTGTGTAGTTGCTGTTCTGCTTCCCATTTAGATATTGCATAGTCCGCGACTGGAGATTCAGGCGATAACTCGCAGAAGGCTGCCCCATGTGTATAGGGGCCATTTACGCCAATAGAGCTAATAAAAATGAAACGCCGCACATTGCTGTTTATTGAAATTTTTGCGAGCTCTAGGGTGCTGTCAACGTTGTCTCTGCGGTAGAGGTTCAGTGGGTTTTCAGATCGCTCTTTCAGTACGTGTGCCCTACCCGCCAGGTGTATGACAGTGTCTATTCCTTGTAAGAATAGGTTGTCTGAGTAGAGCGGACTTTCAGGGGGTAGTGTCCCATGCGGATTCTCTAATGAGTGTTCTTTTTTACGACTGGCAAGGGTTGATATGGTTATGTTTTTATTGAGCTTTAAACTGTTGTGAAGCGCTTGACCAATAAACCCTGTTGCACCTGTTATCAGTACGTTTCTGCTGGTTTCCAAACGTTGTTCTCCTGTGCGCCTACAGGCTGAATAGGCGTCGTCTGATAGAGGGTGGCGAAATTATAGTTTATTTTGGCGTTGGTTTGTAATCGCTTTCGGGAGGGCGAATTTTTAGTGTTCATGCTATCGGAGGGGCGTCAAGAGTAAAGGGCAATTCATAACCTTGTCCGTGTCTGCTGGGCATTCTGGCGGTCGACGTGATAATGTTTGCTTGGGTTTTCTCCAGCGCGCGATCGGTATCTGCGTGGTTAGATATGTAGGGTCGTTTTTGGATAGGCAGGAGCTTTCGTTTTATGAGTCATTGGTGGTTGATCCCTGCAGGATGTTGTGCTTCTTTTGTTCTGACAGGGCTCTTGCGCAAGTATGCTTTGGCTCGACAGTTAATCGATGTCCCCAACACTCGCAGCTCCCACACAGTGGCGACGCCTAGGGGGGGGGGGGGGGCGATTGTTTTCACTTTTTTAGTGGCGCTGATGATCTTGTTTCAAATGGAACTCATTAGCACCGGATCGTTTTCTGCCCTGGGGGGGGCTGGGGCTCTCGTGGCGCTTGTCGGTTTCATCGACGACCATGGTCATATTGCTGCTCGTTGGCGCTTGGCTGGGCACTTTCTTGCAGGTATTTGGGTTTTGTTTTGGGTCGGGGGTATGCCTGTCCTCTCATTGTTTGGCTTCATCCTGGAGTCGGGCTGGATCACGACCACGTTGGCGTTGTTCTATCTGGTCTGGGTGTTGAATCTATACAATTTTATGGACGGTATTGATGGCCTCGCTAGCGTTGAAGCCATTTGTGCTTGTCTAGGGATTTGCGTGTTGTACTGGGTTACCGGCCACGGCGATCTGGTCTGGCCACCCTTGCTTCTCGCTGTTTCAGTGACAGGATTCCTGATCTGGAACTTCCCTCCAGCAAAAATTTTCATGGGGGATGCAGGGAGCGGATTTCTGGGGATAGTGCTTGGGGTGTTTTCGCTGCAAGCGGCGTGGGCCTCTCCCGATTTTTTTTGGGCTTGGCTGATACTTCTGGGGGTGTTTATCGTTGATTCGACTTTTACCCTGATTCGGCGGTTGGCGCGCGGCGAAAAGATTTATCAGGCCCATCGCAGCCATGCTTACCAATTTGCGGCAC
The DNA here is from genome assembly GCF_016881005.1 of Pseudomonas arcuscaelestis. GTDB lineage: Bacteria > Pseudomonadota > Gammaproteobacteria > Pseudomonadales > Pseudomonadaceae > Aquipseudomonas > Aquipseudomonas arcuscaelestis. Next base: position 3,928 of record NZ_JACOPV010000038.1, read on the forward strand.
GTCAATTCGGCCATCATCTGCCGGTGACGCTCGCGGTCGGTGCGATCAATCTGTTCTGGCTGGTCCCGCTGGCTTTTTGTGTTGTTCGCTTTCGTATGGATGGCGCTATGGTGCTTTGCATTGCATACGCGCCTTTGCTGGTATTGGCGCTAAAATTCCATGCGGGTGAGCGGGAGCGTCAAGCTGACTTTCGTTGAAGGTGTGGGTGGTTTACAGATGACGTCAATGTCGATATCGCAGGATCCGGCGGCGATCTCAACTGAGCGAAGGGACTATGGATAAGATTCGGACTTTTCTTTTGGCATTGCCGCGTAAACAGAAACGCCTAATTCAGGTGGCAACCGACGTTATTCTGGTCTGGTTCGCTCTGTGGCTCGCGTTCATCGTTCGTCTCGGTATCGACGATCTCTACAACCCATTCGTTGCGCATACCTGGCTGTTCATCAGCGCGCCGGTCATCGCGATTCCGTTGTTTGTCCGTTTTGGCATGTACCGGGCTGTCATGCGCTATTTTGGCAATGATGCTCTGATTGCAATTATCAAGGCGGTCAGCCTGTCGGCATTGATTCTTGTCTTGGTGGTGTATTGGTACAGTAACCACCAGTCGGTGGTTCCACGCTCGATTATCTTCAACTACTGGTGGCTCTGCCTGGTGATCATTGGTGGTCTTCGGCTGGGGATGCGTCATTATTTTCTGGGGGACTGGTTATCTGCGGCGCAGCACATGTCGTTCGTTAATCGCGACGATGGCCTGACCAAAGTGGCTATCTATGGTGCCGGTACGGCAGGTAATCAGCTCGTGGCTGCGTTGCGCATGGGGCGGATGATGCGTCCAGTGGCCTTTATCGATGACGATATCAGTATTGTCGATCATGCTATATCCGGCTTACAGGTGTATAGCCCCAAGCATATTCAACAGATGATCGATGCAACTGGGGCTCAGGAAATCCTGTTGGCTATTCCTTCTACTAGCCGTACTCGGCGTCGGGAAATTCTCGAGTTTCTCGAAGGTTTTCCACTGCATGTACGCAGTGTGCCGGCATTCATGGATTTGGCGAGCGGCCGGGTAAAGGTAGACGACATTCAGGAAGTCGACATCGCCGACCTGTTGGGTCGCGATCCAGTTCCAGCGCAGAATGACTTGCTGGAGCTTTGCATTGCCGGGTGCTCGGTGTTGGTAACCGGCGCCGGAGGGTCGATTGGTTCGGAGCTCTGTCGCCAAATCATCGCGTTGCGGCCGACCACTTTGCTATTGTTTGAACATAGCGAGTTCCATCTTTATAGTATTTTGAGTGAGCTAGAGCAGCGAGTGGCGCGACTGCCTTTTGCGGTACGTTTGTTGCCAATATTGGGGACTGTGCGTAATCAACATCAGCTTCTGGATGTTATGAAAACCTGGCGTGTAGACACTGTTTATCACGCTGCGGCCTACAAGCATGTACCGATGGTCGAACACAATATTGCTGAAGGTGTAATGAATAATGTGTTTGGCACGCTAAATGCTGCACAGGCCGCGCTGCAAGTTGGAGTTTCGAACTTTGTATTGATTTCAACCGACAAGGCGGTGCGCCCAACCAACGTTATGGGTAGTACCAAACGCCTTGCTGAAATGACCTTGCAAGCGCTCAGTTACGAAGCCGGTCCTGTGATGTTTGGTGATGTTGCTAACGTGTCCAGAGTCAATAAAACCCGTTTCACGATGGTTCGTTTTGGTAATGTGCTGGGGTCTTCCGGCTCGGTGATTCCCCTGTTCCATAAACAGATCAAGTCGGGTGGCCCATTGACCGTCACGCATCCAAAGATCACCCGGTACTTTATGACCCTTGCCGAGGCTGCACAGCTTGTGATTCAGGCGGGGGCGATGGGGCAGGGGGGGGACGTATTCGTTCTGGACATGGGTGAGCCAGTGAAAATTGTCGAGTTAGCCGAGAAAATGATTCACCTGTCGGGATTGAGTATTCGTTCCGAGAGAAATCCTCAGGGCGATATTGCCATCGAGTTCACCGGCTTACGACCCGGTGAAAAGCTCTACGAAGAGTTGTTGATCGGCGACAACGTGGGCGTAACCCCGCACCCCATGATCATGAGTGCCCATGAGGATCATTTGTCGTGGGAGGTGTTAAAAGAAAAGCTTGCCGAGCTGCTGGTGGCTATTTCAAGTGATGATTATGGTCGCGTGCGACAGTTACTGCGTGAAACCGTCAATGGTTACAGCCCGGATGGCGACATTGTCGACTGGTTTTACCAGCAGCACCGTTTGGAGCCCTGACTCTATCAGCTTCTGGTGATGCATCAGGAGTCTCGCTTGCTCGCAAGGCGTCGTGGTCCTCGTTCCGAGGGTGTGGCAGTTGATCATGCATGTGGCACTGCCATGCAAGAGGTTCTTGGCTGTTGACTTTGAATGTCCTTGGCGGATAGAGCGCATGACTGTCCTCATCCTTGGGGCGATCAGGGATGCGCTGCGGGTTTGCTTGCGCTTGTCGATGTACTCGCCGGCGGCGGTCAGATGCTCCATCGGCAAGCTCGGTCTGCGCGATCGGCGTAATCCACGGCAACGCAAAATCTAATTAAGACCCGCTTCAGCAGTTTTCGTCTTTTGCTTATGGCAATTTATTTTGATAAAGTTTTGCCTTGCTGTCTGCTCAGAGTCACGGTATCTCTTTGCTGAAAAGTGGACCGGGCTTGGCGGCCTCAAGGAGCAAGTGCAACACCTGATGTAAGGTGTTGTCATGTCTACCCAATACAGTCACCTGAGTACCGAGGAGCGCGTCACCATCATGGTGATGCTATTTCAACGGCAGACGC
>NZ_JACOPV010000039.1:0-3034 GCF_016881005.1 Pseudomonas arcuscaelestis
TTCGACGCAAATTGCTTGGGTGTTATATGGTCAAGCCTCACGGGCAATTAGTATTGGTTAGCTCAACGCCTCACAGCGCTTACACACCCAACCTATCAACGTCGTAGTCTTCGACGGCCCTTCAGGGAGCTCAAGGCTCCAGTGAGATCTCATCTTGAGGCAAGTTTCCCGCTTAGATGCTTTCAGCGGTTATCTCTCCCGAACATAGCTACCCGGCAATGCCACTGGCGTGACAACCGGAACACCAGAGGTTCGTCCACTCCGGTCCTCTCGTACTAGGAGCAGCCCCTCTCAAATCTCAAACGTCCACGGCAGATAGGGACCGAACTGTCTCACGACGTTCTAAACCCAGCTCGCGTACCACTTTAAATGGCGAACAGCCATACCCTTGGGACCGGCTTCAGCCCCAGGATGTGATGAGCCGACATCGAGGTGCCAAACACCGCCGTCGATATGAACTCTTGGGCGGTATCAGCCTGTTATCCCCGGAGTACCTTTTATCCGTTGAGCGATGGCCCTTCCATACAGAACCACCGGATCACTAAGACCTACTTTCGTACCTGCTCGACGTGTCTGTCTCGCAGTCAAGCGCGCTTTTGCCTTTATACTCTACGACCGATTTCCGACCGGTCTGAGCGCACCTTCGTACTCCTCCGTTACTCTTTAGGAGGAGACCGCCCCAGTCAAACTACCCACCATACACTGTCCTCGATCCGGATAACGGACCTGAGTTAGAACCTCAAAGTTGCCAGGGTGGTATTTCAAGATTGGCTCCACGCGAACTGGCGTCCACGCTTCAAAGCCTCCCACCTATCCTACACAAGCAAATTCAAAGTCCAGTGCAAAGCTATAGTAAAGGTTCACGGGGTCTTTCCGTCTAGCCGCGGATACACTGCATCTTCACAGCGATTTCAATTTCACTGAGTCTCGGGTGGAGACAGCGCCGCCATCGTTACGCCATTCGTGCAGGTCGGAACTTACCCGACAAGGAATTTCGCTACCTTAGGACCGTTATAGTTACGGCCGCCGTTTACCGGGGCTTCGATCAAGAGCTTCGCGTTAGCTAACCCCATCAATTAACCTTCCGGCACCGGGCAGGCGTCACACCCTATACGTCCACTTTCGTGTTTGCAGAGTGCTGTGTTTTTAATAAACAGTCGCAGCGGCCTGGTATCTTCGACCGGCATGAGCTTACGGAGCAAGTCCTTCACCCTCACCGGCGCACCTTCTCCCGAAGTTACGGTGCCATTTTGCCTAGTTCCTTCACCCGAGTTCTCTCAAGCGCCTTGGTATTCTCTACCCAACCACCTGTGTCGGTTTGGGGTACGGTTCCTAGTTATCTGAAGCTTAGAAGCTTTTCTTGGAAGCATGGCATCAACCACTTCGTCGCCTAAAGGCAACTCGTCATCAGCTCTCGGCCTTAAGATCCCGGATTTACCTAAGATCTCAGCCTACCACCTTAAACTTGGACAACCAACGCCAAGCTGGCCTAGCCTTCTCCGTCCCTCCATCGCAATAACTAGAAGTACAGGAATATTAACCTGTTTTCCATCGACTACGCTTTTCAGCCTCGCCTTAGGGACCGACTAACCCTGCGTCGATTAACGTTGCGCAGGAAACCTTGGTCTTTCGGCGTGGGAGTTTTTCACTCCCATTGTCGTTACTCATGTCAGCATTCGCACTTCTGATACCTCCAGCAAGCTTCTCAACTCACCTTCACAGGCTTACAGAACGCTCCTCTACCGCGTCACCTAAGTGACACCCGTAGCTTCGGTGTATGGTTTGAGCCCCGTTACATCTTCCGCGCAGGCCGACTCGACTAGTGAGCTATTACGCTTTCTTTAAAGGGTGGCTGCTTCTAAGCCAACCTCCTAGCTGTCTAAGCCTTCCCACATCGTTTCCCACTTAACCATAACTTTGGGACCTTAGCTGACGGTCTGGGTTGTTTCCCTTTTCACGACGGACGTTAGCACCCGCCGTGTGTCTCCCATGCTCGGCACTTGTAGGTATTCGGAGTTTGCATCGGTTTGGTAAGTCGGGATGACCCCCTAGCCGAAACAGTGCTCTACCCCCTACAGTGATACATGAGGCGCTACCTAAATAGCTTTCGAGGAGAACCAGCTATCTCCGAGCTTGATTAGCCTTTCACTCCGATCCACAGGTCATCCGCTAACTTTTCAACGGTAGTCGGTTCGGTCCTCCAGTCAGTGTTACCTAACCTTCAACCTGCCCATGGATAGATCGCCCGGTTTCGGGTCTATACCCAGCGACTAAACGCGCTATTAACACTCGCTTTCGCTACGCCTCCCCTATTCGGTTAAGCTCGCCACTGAATATAAGTCGCTGACCCATTATACAAAAGGTACGCAGTCACCTAACAAAGTAGGCTCCCACTGCTTGTACGCATACGGTTTCAGGATCTATTTCACTCCCCTCTCCGGGGTTCTTTTCGCCTTTCCCTCACGGTACTGGTTCACTATCGGTCAGTCAGTAGTATTTAGCCTTGGAGGATGGTCCCCCCATATTCAGACAAAGTTTCTCGTGCTCCGTCCTACTCGATTTCATGACTAAGAGATTTTCGCGTACAGGGCTATCACCCACTATGGCCGCACTTTCCAGAGCGTTCCGCTAATCTCAAAGCCACTTAAGGGCTAGTCCCCGTTCGCTCGCCACTACTAAGGGAATCTCGGTTGATTTCTTTTCCTCAGGGTACTTAGATGTTTCAGTTCCCCTGGTTCGCCTCTTGCACCTATGTATTCAGTACAAGATACCCAGCTTATGCTGGGTGGGTTCCCCCATTCAGAGATCTCCGGATCAAAGTCTGTTTGCCGACTCCCCGAAGCTTATCGCAGGCTACCACGTCTTTCATCGCCTCTGACTGCCAAGGCATCCACCGTATGCGCTTCTTCACTTGACCATATAACCCCAAGCAATCTGGTTATACTGTGAAGACGACATTCGCCGAAAATTCGCAAAACTCTTAAGAGTCACTCACAAATTTTACCTTAGCCTGAACAACACCAGTGAAAGTGCT
>NZ_JACOPV010000004.1 GCF_016881005.1 Pseudomonas arcuscaelestis
CCGTCGGTGCCGTCGATGGTGACTTCGACATTATCGCGGTCGATGTAGACGTCATCGTCCGGAGCATCGACGGTGACGGTACCCGTGGTAGCACCGGCAGCGATGTTGATCACGGCGCCGTTGCTCAGGGTCACGGTCATCGCCGTGCCGGCTGGATTGGTCAGCGTGGCGGTGTAGGTGATCTGGCCACCTTCGTCGACTTTATCCGTCGCGGTCAGGGACAGACCAGTAGTGTCTTCAGTGCCTGGACCGTCGGTGACGGTGACGCTGGTCTCGCCGGAGGCTTCGAGCTTCTCGTAGTTGCCGCCAGTGACCGATTCGATGCTGTTGGTCAGGGTTTCGTTTGTTTCGTGGACGTTGTTCGGCGCGGTGTCTTGCACGGTACCGGTGGTCTGGCCAACCGGGATGGTGATGGTCTGGCCGTTATCGAGCTTGACCACCAGCGGCGAGCCAGTCACTGGCGCGCTAACAGTTGCGGTGTAGGTGATGATGCCGCCTTCACCGATAGTGCCGACATCTGCCGTCAGTTTCACGGTCGAAGTGTCGATGGTGTCAGTGACGTCAGTGACCGCTGGAGTGTTATCCACAGCCAGCTTCTCGAAATCGCCACCGGAAGTGCCATCGATGGTGACTTCGACGTTGTCGCGATCGATGTAGACGTCATCGTCCGGAGCATCGACGGTGACGGTACCCGTGGTAGCACCGGCAGCGATGTTGATCACGGCGCCGTTGCTCAGGGTCACGGTCATCGCGGTGCCGGCTGGATTGGTCAGCGTCGCGGTGTAGGTGATCTGGCCACCTTCGTCGACTTTATCCGTCGCGGTCAGGGACAGGCCGGTAGTGTCTTCAGTGCCAGGACCGTCGGTGACGGTGACGCTGGTTTCACCGGAGGCTTCGAGTTTCTCGTAGTTGCCACCAGTGACCGATTCGATGCTGTTGGTCAGCGCTTCGTTGGTTTCGTGGACGTTGTTCGGCGCGGTGTCTTGCACGGTGCCGGTGGTTTGACCCACTGGGATGGTGATGGTCTGGCCGTTATCGAGCTTGACCACCAGCGGTGAGCCGGTGACTGGCGCGCTGACAGTCGCGGTGTAGGTGATCACGCCACCTTCACCGACGGTGCCGACGTCGGCGGTGAGTTTCACGGTCGAGGTGTCGATGGTGTCTGCAACGTCGGTAATCGCTGGAGTGTTATCCACAGCCAGCTTCTCGAAATCGCCACCGGAAGTGCCGTCGATCGTGACTTCAACTTTACCGGCATCGAGGTAAACGTCGTCCTTCGGCGCGTCGACGGTAACGGTTCCGGAAGTGCCACCAGCCGCGATGTTGATCACGGCGCCGTTGCTCAGGGTCACGGTCATCGCCGTGCCAGCCGGGTGGGTCAGTGTGGCGGTATAGGTGATCTGGCCGCCTTCGTCGACAGAGTCAGTGGCGGTCAGTTTCAAACCGGTCGTGTCTTGCGAGCCAGGGCCATCGGTAACGGTGGTCACTGGCTTGCCGGCAGTGTCCAGCTTCTCGTAGTTACCGCCAGTGGTACCGGTAATGCTGTTGGTCAGGGCTTCGTTGGTGGTGTGGACGTTGTTCGGTGCGACGAACTCGACGGAGCCAGTGCTCTGGCCGACAGGGATAGTAATTTGCTGCCCATTGGCCAGGGTAATGACCAGCGCCGATCCGGTAACAGGTGCCGTCACCGAAGCGGTGTAGGTAACCACGCCACCTTCAGCGACGCTTGGGGTGGCGGTAAGGGTTACCGTCGAGGTATCGATGGTGTCGGTAACTTTGGTCACCGCTGGCTCTTTGCTTGCCACCAGGTTTTCGAAGTTGCCGCCTTCGGTCTTGCTGATGGTCACGCCGACATTGCCGGCATCGATGTACACGTCATCTTTAGGTGCAGCTACGCTGACAGTCCCTTGAGTCTGACCAGCGGCAATATTGATCACCGCACCGTTGCTCAAGGTTACGGTCATCGCGGTGCCGGCCGGGTTAGTCAGCGTCGCGGTGTAAACGATCTGGCCACCTTCGGCAACCGTACCGGTGGCCGTCAGGTTCAGGCCGGTGTTGTCGATCGAGTCGATGATATTGGTGACGGCTGGATTCGGATTAGGTACCAGATTCTCGAAGTTGCCGCCCGTGGCGCCAGTAATGGTCGCGCTGACACTGCTGCCATTGTTGTAAACGTCGTTCGGAGGCGTCTGTACATCAACCGAACCGGTCGTTTGGCCTGCACCGATAGTGATGGTGGTGCCGTTGGACAGGGTGACAGTTACCGGTGTCTGCGCCGGGTTGGTAAGGGTGGCGGTATAGGTGATCACGCCCCCTTCGGTGACGCTCGGATTCGCCGTCAGGTTAACCGTAGTCGTGTCGATAGTGTCAGTGATCTGGGTAGTCGCTGGCGTCTTGTCGGGAGTGACAACCAGTCCGCCACCACCTGTGGTGCCGGTGATAGTCGCTGAAATCTCGCTACCATCGATGTACACGGTATCGTTTGGCGGGATGACCACGCTGACGCTACCAGAAGTCTGGCCGGCGCTGATGACGATGGTGTGGCCATTGGACAAGGTCACTGTCAGGTCAGTCAGAGGCGGCTGACCGACGGTGGCGGTGTAGATGATCTCCCCGCCCGCTTCGGTGATCGACGGCGTGGCAGTCAAAGTCAGCCCGGTCGCGACGTCCGGGGTAGGAGCCAACGGGTTGTTGCTGTTGTCCAGGCGGCCCAGTTCTTCACGCTCGTCACCGGTGGCAAAACCAATTGGCCCGGTCGGGAAGCCAATGGTCGGGTCGACCGATCCTGCGGTGGCATCAAGCATGACGAAGCTGTGACCGCCACCGGCAGCACCACTGCCTGCTGCCGAGGGGCCGGCAGCGGTGGCTTCAAGTTCGGTAGTCGGGTCAGCACCGGCGGCGATCGCCTGTTGTAGCTCTTCAACCGAGGGCGCAGCCTGAGCTGTGGCCGCTGCGAGGTCGGTGCTGCTGTCCGGCGCATCGGCGCTCCATTGCGTGTCCCGGCCCAAATCCAGGGTGCGGCCATCGGCCAATTCCAAAGTAACTGCGCCTGCAAGGCCAGTCAGTACCTGATCACCAATGAAAAGGCGGTCACCTTCGATGAGTACGCGCCGAGCCCCTTCGGGAGATACAGCGATAACTTGACCAACAATGCTTTTGACGATGGCAACAACACTGCTCATTGGACTCTCCGGTTTACCAAATCAGTTGGCTTCCATGCCGGCGCGCGCGTGACGCCGTCTTCTTTGGAATGCTTCAAATGTTATTTTGACGCTTATGGCGTCAAAAACTTGTCTATAATTTTTGGCTATTAACTTTATGCCAAACTATTGACCTTCCTGCTGCCATCCTAAACAATCACCACCGTAATGTCACATTGATATTTAAGCGGCTTCCACCCTTCCTACGTACGCTCGAGTACCCATCCGGAAGTTTCCGACAGAACGTCTACTTGGTTGCCATTTTCGAATGCAGCAACGTTCTTTTGCTGTGATCTGGGACAAGAGGTCCCTAGGAAAAAATTCTAATGCGCGCGTTATTGTTCACCGCTGTTCCATTCGCTTTCGCTGCCAGCTTTGTTCAGGCACAGACGCTGCCAGAGGCCATGCAGAAAGCCTTGGAAGTGCATCCGGAGATCCAGGCTGGGGTCAATAGCCGTATCGCTGCTGACTACCAATTGCGTGCTGCCAAGGGCGGCTATCTGCCCAAGGTCGATGTGCTGGCAGGGTACGGCCGCGAAGGGACCGATAGCCCAAGTACCGGCAACCGTTGGGAGACTCTCAACCGGGGTGAATCAAGCGTGCGTCTGCGCCAAATGGTTTTTGACGGTTTCGCTACTTCCAGCGAAGTAGGGCGTCAACAAGCCACCGTTAACTCTCGTGCCTATTCCTTGCTTGGTTCGTCCGAGCGCACGGCATTGACCGTAGCTCAGGTTTATCTCGATGTCCTGACTCGACGCGAAATGGTGCGTCTGGCCGAAGACAACCTGCGCAGTCACGAGCGTATTTATGATCAGATCAAACTGCGTACCACCCGCGGCGTTGGGCGTCTGGCTGACCTCGACCAGGCCGAAGCGCGTCTGGCCCAAGCCAAGAACAACCTGATCACCGAGCAAACCAACCTGGCGGATGCAAAAACCAACTACCTGAGCGTGGTGGGTGAAATGCCCGATGAGTTGAGCGCATCTGCACCGTTTATCGACATGCTGCCAGCCAACCTTGATGAAGCTCGCCATCAGATGGTCGAAAGCAGCCCGATCCTGCGTTCGGCTGAGTCCGACATCGCAGCGGCAGAAAAGCAATATGAAGCCGCCAAGTCTACGTTCTATCCACGTTTCGATGCAGAACTCGGACGGACGGCAGATAACGATATTGATGGTGCGAACGGCCACAATAACGAATGGCAGGCTATGCTGCGTATGAGCTTCAACCTGTATTCCGGTGGCAGCAACAAGGCCGACCTGGAATCGAAGTCCTACCTGACCAATCAGGCTCTGGACATCCGCAACAATGCTTTGCGCCAGCTCAATGAAGAACTGGGCCTGTCATGGAATGCTATGGATAACGCCAACGCGCAATTGCCGATTGCCCAGCAATATGTCGATTACAGCAACAACGTGCGCAGTGCGTATCAGAAGCAATTCAGCCTTGGCGAGCGAACTCTGCTCGACTTGCTCGATAGTGAAAACGAACTCTTCACCGCCCAGCGTCGTCTGACTGAGGTGAAGTACATTCAAGTGTTTACTCAGTATCGAATCAAGGCGACCATTGGCCAACTGCTCAAGAGCCAGGGTGTTGTAGCGCCAATGGCAACTGTTGTGCAGAACGATTTGAAGCCCCAAGTGAGCCTGCCAGGTATGAACTGAGGCTCAGTTACCCCCAACCGCATTTACCAAGAGAAGCCGCGTGGAATCAGAAGTTAGTCGAGTTCAACTCAGTCATGATCCACGCAGCCAGCACGATGATCCGTTGCTGGACAGCTTGCTCTCGCTTTGCGTTCTGCATCAAAAGCCTGCCAGCCGGGCGATGTTGACCACCGGTCTACCCTTGCCCGCCCAGCGCCTGAACCCGGAACTGCTGCCTCGTGCAGCAGCCCGTGCCGGCCTACAGGGGCGCTTGCTGCAACGCAAGCTTGAGCAGATCCCGAGCATTGCCATGCCGGCCATGCTGCTGCTCAAGGATGGTCGCAGCACGGTGTTGCTCGGGTGGGAGAATGATGACACCGCGCGGCTGATGCTCAGTGAGAGTGACGGCGGCGAGGTGCATGTCAGCCGTGATGCGTTGCAGGCTGACTACAGCGGTCGGGTGTTCTTCGCTCAACCGCAGCACAAGTTCGACGTTAATCACGGCAACCTGATACCGCGCGCGCGATCCTGGTTCCGTGACACGCTCAAGCGCAGCCGCTGGCTGTACATCGATGCCATCGCTGCAAGCCTGGTGATCAACCTGATTGCTTTGGCCGCACCGCTTTTCGTCATGAACGTGTACGACCGCGTGGTGCCCAACCAGGCGACCTCGACGTTGTGGGTGCTGGCTATCGGCATTGGCGGTGCCTACATCTTCGACCTGATACTCAAGAGCCTGCGTAGCCTGTGCCTTGACCTTGCGGGGAAGAAGACCGATCTGATCATTTCTGCGACTCTTTTCGAGCGCATCGTCGGCATGGCGATGAAGTTTCGTCCGGCGCGGGTCGGCAGCTTTGCTCAGAACATTCATGAATTTCAGGGCCTGCGCGATTTCCTCGCTTCGCTGACCCTTGCCAGCCTTATTGACCTGCCGTTCACGCTGTTGATCTTGATGGTCATTGCCATCATCGGCGGGCATCTGGTGTGGATTCCGATTATTGCCTTCCCGCTGGCCCTGGGTATCGGCTATGCCCTGCAGAAGCCGTTGGTGGCGACGCTGGAACAGACCATGGCCCTGGCTTCGGAGCGTCAGTCCAGCCTGATCGAAACGCTGGCAAGCCTTGACGCGGTTAAAGTCAACAATGCCGAGAGCGAACGTCAGTACATGTGGGAGCAGACCATCGGCACCCTCAGTCGCCTGGAGATGCGGGTCAAGGTGCTTTCTGGCCTGGCGATGAACATCACATTGCTTATCCAGCAGTTGGCGGGTGTGGCGCTGATTTGTGCCGGTGTGTACCAGATTATCGCCGGCAACCTCAGCATGGGTGGCCTGATTGCTTGCTACATGCTCAGTGGCCGTGCGCTGGGTCCGATGAGCCAACTGTCTGGCTTGCTTACGCGCTATCAGCAGGCCAAGGTCACCATGGTTTCAACTGACCAGATGATGGAGCTACCCCAGGAACGCAACTTTGAGGAGCGTCCGCTGAGCCGCCAGGTGCTGCAGGGCGCAATCGAATTCCGCGGTGTTGACTTCACCTACCCGAATCAGCAAAACCAAGCCCTCAAGGGCGTCAACCTGACGATTCGCCCGGGTGAAAAAATCGGCATCATCGGCCGTAGCGGCTCGGGTAAAAGCTCGCTGGCCAAGTTGATTGTCGGTCTCTACGAAGCTGATAAAGGATCGCTGCTGATCGATGGCGTGGATATCCGCCAGATCGACGTCAGCGAGCTGCGCCACAACATCGGCTACGTACCTCAGGACATTCAGCTGATGGCCGGTACGTTGCGCGACAACCTGGTCATTGGCGCGCGGTATGTCGAGGACGAAATGGTCCTGCAGGCGGCCGAGCTGTCGGGTGTTCATGAGTTTGCGCGCTTGCATCCCCAGGGCTATGAATTGCAAGTAGGGGAGCGCGGCCAGAACCTCTCTGGTGGGCAACGTCAGAACGTCGCACTTAGCCGTGCATTGCTGCTCAATCCTCAGATTCTGCTGCTCGACGAGCCTACCAGCGCGATGGATAACACCGGTGAGGAGCGCCTCAAGCAGCGCCTGCAAGCCGTTATCGAAAGCAAGACCGTGGTCCTGGTCACCCACCGGGCATCGTTGTTGTCACTGGTCGATCGCTTGATTGTGATTGATCGGGGACAGATTGTTGCGGATGGCCCGAAAGCCGCCGTTATGGATGCGCTGAAGAAGGGGCAGATCAGTGTTGCTTAAGATGGATATGGGGCAGTTCAAGGAAAGCCTGCGCAAGTATTTCAAAGGCTCGGAATCCCTCGGCGGCCAGCCGCTTCCCGAGGTCAACAAGGCGCTGATCGAAGATGCGCCGCGCATCGTGCGCCTGACCATCTGGGGGGTGATCGCCTTCTTCCTGTTTCTGGGGTTGTGGGCTCATTTTGCAATCATCGACGAAGTCACTCGCGGTGAAGGCAAGGCAATTCCCTCGTCCAAGCTGCAGAAAATCCAGAACCTGGAAGGCGGCATCGTTGCGCAGATCTACGCCAAAGAAGGCCAGATTGTTGAAGAAGGCGCGCCATTGCTGCGCCTGGATGACACTCGTTTTGTTTCCAACGTCGGCGAGACCGAGGCTGACCGCCTGGCGATGGCGCTGCGTGTCGAGCGTCTGAGCGCGGAAGTCGAAGACCGTCCGCTGAAGATTGACGAAGAAATTCGCAAAGCTGTCCCCAGCCAGGCAGCCAACGAAGAAGCCTTGTACCAGAGCCGGCGTCAGCAGCTAGAGGACGAACTTGGCGGAATGCACGAGCAACTGGTCCAGCGTCAGCAGGAGCTGCGTGAGTTCAGCTCCAAGCAGTCGCAATATCGCAACAGCCTGCAGCTGCTGCGCCAGGAAATCAGCATGTCCGAGCCGTTGGTGGCCCAGGGCGCAATCTCTCAGGTTGAAGTTTTGCGCTTGAAACGCGCTGAAGTTGAAAACCGCGGCCAGCTCGATGCTACCTCCCTGGCCATTCCGCGAGCCGAGTCGGCGATCAAGGAAGTTGAGCGCAAGATTGACGAGACCCGCGGCAAGTTTCGCAGCGATGCCCTTACCCAGCTCAACGAGGCGCGCACCGACCTGAACAAGGCCAAGGCCACGGGCAAGGCGCTGGACGATCGCGTCAATCGGACCCTGGTCACTTCGCCGGTGCGCGGTATCGTCAAGCAGATGTTGGTCAACACCGTCGGTGGCGTTATCCAGCCGGGCAGTGACCTGGTCGAAATCGTACCGCTTGACGACACCCTTCTGGTCGAAGCACGCGTTCGTCCGCAAGACATTGCGTTCCTGCATCCAGGCCAGGAAGCCATGGTCAAGTTCACGGCCTACGACTTCACCATCTACGGTGGCCTGAAAGCCAAGCTGGAACAGATCGGCGCCGATACCATCACCGACGAAGACAACAACACCTTCTACGTGATCAAACTGCGTACGGAGCGCAGTCACCTGGGTTCTGACGAGAAGCCGTTGCTGATCATCCCGGGCATGGTTGCGTCGGTGGATATCATCACGGGCAAGAAAAGCGTGCTGAGTTACCTGCTCAAGCCGATCATCCGCGCCCGCGCCGAGGCCTTGCGCGAGCGCTAAGCCTGCCCCGCGATCCTGGGCAACGCGGCAGTAGTCTGAGCGCTTGTTGAATCAGGCCTGCTGCGCCGCCTGGTACTGGGCGGCCGCGTTACTCAGGGTTTCAGCCATTTGCTGGCGTAGGGTCAGGGGCTGCTCGACGATCAAACCGTCGCCTTGGCTCAGTAGCCACCAGCGCAGTTGCCAGCTGTTGCTCACGGTGGCTCGCAGACAATGACCCTGTTCCAGCTTGATGAGCTGCATATCCGCTGACAGCGGGGTCTCACGTACCAGGCGTGCCAGGTTGTCGCTGATCCAGGCTTGCAACTCGATCTTGTCGGTATCCCCGAACTGCAGGGCGTCGCTGCGCAAGTAGGCCTGCAGGTCGAAGTCGCGCAAGCCTTCGGTTGCGCTGCCGAGCACGCGCAGGTGGCGAAAGCGATGCACTGCGAATTGGCGAATATCGCTGTAGGGCGCAGCGGTGGCGATCAGGTAGCTGATCTGGCCACGCTGGATCAATGCCAGCGGATTGAGGGTCAACTCGCTGACCTTATCGGTGTGCGCCGAGTAGTACTGGCAGTGCAGCTGGTATTCCTCGAGCAACGCTTGTTGCAGAGTCTCCAGAATACTGTCCGGCACTTCCGGGGCCTGCATAGTCATGTCTGCCCGCACACTGGCGACCTTGTCCAGCCAGCGTGCCGCCTTGTTGGCACCGGAAAGATGTTCAAGCTTCTGCCGCGCATGGCTGAAGCGTGGATCAAGCACCCTGAGCATGCTGCTTGGCAGCAAAGGTCGTACTGCTTCTTCGACCAGCGCCAGGCTCAAAGCCTCGCTGATGCTGATGCCGCGCAGTTCGATGCAGGCGTTGGCTGCCCAGTGCCAGCCGTAGGGAATGCTCTTGTCATTACGCTCTAGCGGAAAGATCAGCGACAACTCGTTGAGGTCGCGTTCGATACTGCGTTTGCTGATAGGAAAACCGGCATCTTGCAGGCGAGCTACAAGCTCTGCACTGGTTATGCCTGGTGACCGGCTGGGCAGTTGGCGCAGTAACTCCCATTGACGGCTGAGAGTGGCACGGGTGGTTGCGGAGGGCAAAAGGTAACGTCCTTGTCTAGGCTTGCGGTTGTAGCATGGTCTCAGTGGCGAGATATGGCAATTGGCCATTTAACTATCAGATCAAGGATGAAGCAGTTGATTTGCCTCAACCGAATCGTTCGCGACAGGTTTTGTCGTGGCGCTGCGCAGAATCACGCCTCATTACACCCGCCAGCGTTTGGGAGGGTTGTTCAACGAGGATGAACATGTCGGCTGCCAGCAATATTTACCCACTGCTCGAGCGTCTGCTGCCTGAGCGAATCACCCCTGTGTCGGGTCGAGCCGGCCAGTTGGAGCGGATGTACGCTGGCGTGGGCATGCCCAGTCAGCGGGCAGCGTTGGGCGAAAGCTTCATCCTGATCAGTCGCCTCGAAGAAGCTTCGGACCTGCAGGCGCTGTACAGCGATCTGCGCAGCCAGGCGTTGGACGGCAGTGTCGCGGCGCTCAACGACCTGGGCTGGATCTGGCTGAATGGTAAGTATTGGCGCGCCGACACCCCACTGGCCGGGCACCTGTTGCGTATGGCGGCATTGCAGGGCAGCGCGGTGGCCTGGTTCAACCTCGGCCAGCAGTATTACTTCGGCAAGGGGGTCGAAGTCGCCTATGCCAGCGCGGCCGAGTACTACCAGCATGCGTTCGAGCGCGGCCTGGAACAGGCGGCTGCGGCCTTGGGTGATCTCTACGAAGAGGAAATCTGCGACGGCGACTTGCAGACCTGGCGTGTTGATCTACAAATGGCTTACAGCTGGTTTTCGCGCGGCGCTCAGAGCGGCGAAGCGCGTTGCCGCTTTGAAGTGGGCTATCGGCTGTTGCACGGCCAGAGCGTAGCAGCCGACCACAAGGCTGGTGTGTACTGGTTGGAGTTGGCGGCAGTGGCTGGGGTCATGCAGGCGGCTGAAGAGCTGGCGGTGCACTTCAGTGTTTCCAATGATGCCTTGCGCTACTTGTTTTGGCGTGACCAAGCTATCCATATGGGCAGCTCGCTTGCCTTGACCATGAAGCTGGATGACCAACTCCAGCCTGGAGCGTGACGCCGGTCAGCCGTACTTGACGTTAAGGGCGTGGATCGAAGAATATAGATAGTTAGCAAACTATGAATATGCGAAGGCCTTCCCTTCATGACTCTCGATGCACTGCAACGCACTATCAGCAGCGGTATGGTGGTGGCCGGTCGGCACTGGCGGCGGATCTGCCAGGCGACCCTGGCTGGCTACGGTATTTCCGAAGCCTGCGCCATGCCGTTGCTGATGATCGTGCGCCTGGGTGATGGCGTGCATCAGGTGGCGGTGGCCCATGCGGCCGGCCTTGAAAGCCCCTCGTTGGTACGCTTGCTCAATCAACTGTGCAGTGCCGGGCTTGTCTGCCGGACTGAAGATCCTGTCGACCGTCGCGCCAAAGCGCTGAGTCTGACCGAAAGTGGCCGTGCACTGGCTGAAACCATCGAAGATGAATTGGTGCGACTGCGCCGCGATGTGCTGCAGGGCATCGACGAGGCTGATCTGATGGCGGCCCTGCGCGTCATCCGTGCCTTCGAACAGGCAGCGCAACGCACGCCGGGCGTGCTGGTGTGAAGGACTTTTTCAGTTCCCTGCCGCCTGCTCGCGACTGGTTCTATGGTGTGCGTACCTTCGCCGCCTCGATGATTGCGTTGTACATCGCTTTGCTGTTGCAGTTGCCCCGGCCTTATTGGGCCATGGCCACGGTGTATATCGTTTCCAGCCCCTTTGTCGGCCCCACCAGCTCCAAGGCGTTGTACCGCGCCATGGGCACCTTGCTGGGTGCTGCAGGTGCAGTGTTCATGGTGCCGCTGCTGGTACAGACACCGCTGCTGCTTACCGTGGCCATTGCCTTGTGGACTGGCACCTTGCTGTTTCTCTCGTTGCACCTGCGTACCGCCAACAGCTATGCCTTGATGCTGGCGGGCTACACCTTGCCGATGATTGCCCTGCCGGTAGTCGATGATCCGTTGCGGGTGTTCGATATCGCTTCGTCCCGGGCCCAGGAAATTTGCCTGGGCATTGTCTGCGCTGCAGTGGTTGGCGCTATCTTCTGGCCGCGACGTTTAACCCCGGTGGTTGTTGGCGCCACAGGCAACTGGTTCAACGAAGCAATCCGCTACAGCGATACCTTTCTTGCCCGCACCGCGTCTCCCGACACTGTCGGCCCCTTGCGCGCGTCGATGGTAACCACATTCAACACGCTGGAGCTGATGATTGGGCAACTGTCACATGAGGGCGCACGCCCGCAGACGGTGAAGAACGCTCGTGAGCTTCGCGGTCGCATGATCCACCTGCTGCCCGTGGTCGATGCCCTGGACGATGCCTTGCTGGCCCTGGAGGCACGCGCACCGGCCCAGGCCGAGCGGTTGCAGCCGCTCCTGGAGCAGGCTCGTGAATGGCTGCAACGTACTTCCAGCGACGCGGCCCCCAGTCGCTGGTCGGCTCTCAGGGTTCAACTTGAACACTTGCAGCCCAGTGCGGCGGACCTCGATGAGCGTCCGGCGTTGTTGCTGTCCAATGCGCTCTACCGCCTGGCCGAATGGGTTGACCTGTGGCAGGACTGCTGCAGCCTGCAGCACGCCATTCGCAACGAAGACTTGTCGCCGTGGCGGGCGGTGTACCGCCATTGGCGCCTGGGTCGCCTGACGCCGTTCTTCGATCGTGGCCTGATGCTCTATTCGGTGTTTTCCACGGTAACGGCAATTATCGCGGCGACCACGTTGTGGATATTTTCAGGCTGGAACGATGGCGGCAGTGCGGTGATTCTAGCTGCCGTCGCCTGTAGCTTTTTTGCGGCGATGGACGATCCTGCACCGCAGATTTACCGGTTCTTTTTCTGGACCGCCCTGTCTGTTGTGTTCGCCAGCCTTTATCTGTTTCTGGTGTTGCCCAACCTGCATGACTTTCCGATGTTGGTGCTGGCCTTTGCCATTCCCTTCATCTGCGTCGGAACCCTGACGGTGCAACCGCAGTTCTACCTTGGCACTTTGCTGACTATTGTGAACACGGCCTCGTTCATCAGTATCCAGGGTGCTTACGATGCCAACTTCCTGACCTTCATCAACTCCAACCTGGCCGGGCCTGTGGGGTTGTTGTTCGCGTTTATCTGGACGCTGGTGATGCGCCCGTTCGGGGTGGAACTGGCGGCCAAGCGGCTGACGCGCTTTAGTTGGAGGGACATCGTGGGCATGACCCGACCGGCGACGCTGGCCGAACATCGTTACTTGGGCGTACAGATGCTCGACCGCTTGATGCAACACCTGCCACGTTTAATCCAGACCGGCCAGGACACGGGGTCGGCGTTGCGTGATCTGCGCGTGGGTTTGAACCTGCTCGACTTGCTCGCCTACATGCCTCGGGTTGACGTTGGGCCGCGCCAATTGCTCCAGCAGGTCGTGGAGGAGGTGGGCGAGCACTTTCAGGCTTGTCTCGATGCTCGCCGCCGCCTGCATGCGCCCGAAGTGCTGCTGCAGAGCATGGAGCGCGCTCGCCGGGCGCTTAATCTCAATGACCTGGCCGACAGTGGCGATGCCCGGATACACCTGTTGCACGGCTTGAGCGGCTTGCGCCTGGCCCTGCTGCCCGGTGTGGAAGTGGTGCTGGAACCGTCTGATGATAAGCCGCAACTGCCTTATGGCATCGATGGAGCGCCCCTATGATCGGTGAACTGGATATCAGCGGGGTATTTCTGCCCACGTTGCTGGTGATGATGGTCCTCACCTACCTGTTATTTCTTGGGGTGCACGCGCTGCTCACCCGTTTGCATTTCTACCGCCTGGTCTGGCACCGGGCGTTGTTCAACGTTGCGCTATACGCCGTGCTGCTCGGCACGGTCGATCACTTTTGCCGAAACCTGATGCTGCCATGAAAAAACCTTTATTGACCTTGGGCCGTGTGGTCCTGACCCTGCTGGTTGTGACACTGGCGACCGTACTGGTCTGGCAGATGGTCATGTACTACATGTTCGCCCCGTGGACACGCGATGGGCATATCCGTGCCGATGTCATCCAGATTGCTCCAGACGTTTCCGGGCTAATCCAACAGGTCGAGGTGCGCGACAACCAGATGATCAAGCGCGGCGACGTGCTTTTCACCATCGACCAGGACCGCTTCAAGCTGGCGCTGCGTCATGCCCAGGCCATCCTGTCTGAACGTAAGGAAACCTTGGCCCAGGCCCAGCGCGAGGCACGGCGCAACCGTGGTTTGGGCAACTTGGTGGCGCAGGAGCAGCTCGAGGAAAGCCAGTCCCGGGAAGCGCGTGCGCAGGCGGCAATGGCCGAGGCGCAAGTGGCGGTGGACGCCGCTCAACTCAACCTCGATCGCTCGGTGGTGCGCAGTCCGGTGGATGGTTATCTGAATGACCGCGCGCCGCGTGCGCACGAGTTCGTTAGTGCCGGCAAGCCGGTGCTGGCCGTCGTCGACAGCGCTTCCTACCATGTCGATGGCTATTTTGAAGAAACCAAACTGGGTGGCATCAAAATTGGCCAGGCGGTGGACATTCGGGTGATGGGTGACAACACTCGCTTGCGTGGCCATGTGCAGAGCTTTGCTGCCGGTATCGAAGACCGTGACCGCACCAGCGGCGCCAACTTGCTTCCCAACGTCAACCCGGCCTTCAGCTGGGTGCGCCTGGCCCAGCGGATTCCGGTGCGCATTGCCTTTGATGAAGTGCCCGCGGATTTTCGAATGATTGCCGGGCGCACCGCCACGGTGTCGATCATCGACGGTAACGGGCAATGAAGCGTTTCTACCTGCTGGGCATAGGTCTGATGCTCTCGGCCTGCCAGATGGTCGGACCGGATTATCAGTTGCCCAAAGACGCTGCAATCCAGCGTGCTGACTTGCAAGGTAACTTGCGCCAGGACGTCGACAGCGTGGTATCTGCGCCAGTGCCGCAAAACTGGTGGCACCTGTATCACGACCAGCGGCTTAACAGCTTGGTCAGTCAAGCATTGGCGGCCAATACCGAGTTGCGTGTTGCAACCGCCAACATCAGCCGTGCCCGCGCCCAGGTTGAAGAGGCCCAGTCTCAGGGCGGGCTCAACGGTGGTGTAAAGCTGGGAGCCCAGCGCTTGCAGGAGTCTGGCGAAGCGTTCCTGCTACCGGAGAAAGTACCGGTGGCGAACATCGGTGAGGCAATCATCAGTGCCTCATACCAGTTCGACCTGTGGGGTACCCTCAAGCGCGGGGTGGAAGCGGCCCAGGCCAATGCCGATGCAACCCAGGCGGCTGCCGACACTGCACGTATCACCGTCGTGGCTGACGTCGTGCGTGCCTATACCCAGGTCTGTGCGGCCAATGAGGAATACCACATCGCGCGCGAATCCCTGGATCTGCAGGAGCAGAGCGTGACTATGACGCAACGCCTGCGTGACGCTGGGAGAGGCGACGAAACCCAAGTGACGCGTTCGCAAACTCAGTTCAAGTCGCTGCGTGCCGAGTTGCCACGCTACCAGGCCGCACGCGAAGCAGGTCTGTATACCCTATCGATGTTGCTGGCCAAGCCGGTGGCGCAATTGCCGGCAGGCACCGCCGAGTGTGCCGAGCTGCCACATATCGCCCAGGTTCTACCTGTGGGCGATGGCGCCGCATTGCTCAAGCGTCGTCCAGATATTCGTCAGGCGGAACGCCATTTAGCAGCATCCACCGCAACCATCGGCGTGGCTACCGGCCAGCTGTACCCGGACATCAGCATCGGTGCGCAAGTTGGCACCATTGGTATTCTGGACAACCTCGGAGAGCCTCAAACCAATCGCTGGGGCTTTGGCCCGCTGCTGACCTGGACTGTGCCAACCAATGGCTCGCGGGCGCGGATCCGTGAGGCTGAAGCATCTACCCAGGCAGCGC
Organism: Pseudomonas arcuscaelestis; assembly: GCF_016881005.1. Lineage (GTDB taxonomy): Bacteria > Pseudomonadota > Gammaproteobacteria > Pseudomonadales > Pseudomonadaceae > Aquipseudomonas > Aquipseudomonas arcuscaelestis. Next base: position 15,342 of record NZ_JACOPV010000004.1, read on the forward strand.
TCGCGCATTTTGACGGCGTGGTGCTCAACGCCATCCGTGAAACCCAGACCAGTCTGGCGCAATACAGTGCATTGCTGCAGCGGCGTGATGCCTTGCTCGAAGCGGAACAATCGGCGCAACAGGCAGCTGAGCAGACACACCGCTTCTACAAGGCAGGGCGTGAATCCTTCCTGGCAGATCTTCAAGCGACACGCACCTACACCGACATGCGTGCTCAACTGGCAATGGCCAATACCCAGGTAGCGATGGGCCAAATCCGCCTGTTCCTGGCCTTGGGTGGAGGTTGGTCAGCCGAACCTGGGCGGTAGAAGCGGGCTGGCCCCGCGGTCCGGTGCCAACTCGCTACTTCTCCAGCATTCCTTTAAGCAAATCGATCGGCAATGGAAAGACGATGGTCGACGACTTGTCTCCGGCAATACTTCCCAGCGTCTGCATGTAGCGCAGCTGCATGGCCCCCGGCTGGCGCCCGAGCATTTCTGCTGCCTGCATCAATTTCTCCGAGGCTTGCAGTTCCCCTTCGGCATGTATCACCTTGGCCCGCCGCTCCCGTTCGGCTTCCGCCTGACGGGCAATGGCACGGATCATCGACTCATTGAGGTCAACATGCTTGATCTCGACGTTGGCGACCTTGATGCCCCAGGCATCGGTTTGTGCATCCAGCACCTCACGGATATCCAGGTTCAGGCGTTCGCGTTCGGCCAGCAGCTCATCCAGCTCATGTTTGCCTAGCACTGCACGCAGTGTGGTCTGAGCCAGTTGGCTGGTAGCCATTAGAAAGTCCTCAACCTGGATAATCGCCTTCTGCGGATCGAGCACACGAAAGTAGATAACGGCGTTGACCTTCACCGACACGTTGTCGCGGGTGATCACATCCTGCGGCGGTACATCGAGCACCACGGTACGCAAATCGACCCGGACCATCTGCTGGATACCCGGGATCAGCAGTACCAGCCCCGGCCCCTTGACTCTCCAGAAACGGCCGAGCTGGAAAACCACTCCTCGTTCGTATTCGCGCAGAATGCGAAATGCCGATAGCAACAGCACGGCGGTGAATGCCAGCAGCGCACCAATGCCCAGTTCGAAAAACATAATCACTCTCCTTGCGCCACAGTTTCAGCTGCTGCGCTGACGTCCAGAAGTACGCCCTTGCGTGAGATAACGCGCACGTGTTGCCCTACTTGCAGCGGCGTCTGGCTCTGCGCCTGCCACTGCTCACCCTGTGCCTGTACCGAGCCGATGAACGGATCCCTGTCGTTGACCGCCATTACCGTCGCCAGGCTGCCGATCAGTTCGGCATCGCCGCTCACCAGCGCCCGTTTTCGAGCCTTCATGGCCATGCCCAGCACTCCGCCCAGAAGCACAGCCGACAACAGCGCCAGGAACAGGATCAACGGCAGCGCAATGCCGTAGCCGGGTACATCGGTGTCCATCAGGATCACCGCCCCGACGACGAAGGCGACGATGCCTCCAAAACCGACCACGCCGAAGCTGGGCATGAATGCCTCGGCAATCATGAACGCTACGCCCAGCAGAATCAGGCCGGCGCCGGCATAGTTCACCGGCAGCAACTGCAAGGCGTACAGCGCCAGCAACAGGCAGATACCACCAACAACCCCGCCTACTCCAGTGCCTGGGCTCATGAACTCGAACATCAGACCGTACACACCCACCATGATCAGAATCAGCGCGACGCTGGGATTGGTAATCACCGCCAGCAAGCGTGTGCGCCAGTCTGGTTGGCGCTCGATCAGCACAGCGTTGGCGGTGTGCAATTGCACGGTCTGGCCAGCGGCCTCCAGCGTTTTGCCGTCGAGTTGGCGCAACAAGTCGGGCAGGTCGTTGGCGACGCGGTCGATTACCTTCAGGCGCAAGGCTTCATTGGCTGGCAGGCTTACGGCGTCGCGCACCGCCTGCTCCGCCCATTCGGCATTGCGTCCACGCAACTGCGCCAGGCTGCGGATATAGGCCGCTGCGTCGTTGACCTGTTTTCGCGTCAAGGTGTCTTGCTCGCTCGGCGCAGGTTGCTTATCGCCGGTCGGCGCAGCAGGCGGTGCGCCGGGGTCTTTTGGTGCACCGGGCAGGCCGCCAATGTGCACCGGCGTCGCAGCGCCCAGATTGGTGCCCGGGGCCATGGCGGCAACGTGGCTGGCGTAAAGGATATAGGTCCCAGCACTGGCTGCTCGGGCACCACCGGGGGCGACGAAACTGGCCACTGGCACAGGGCTGGCCAGAATAGCCTTGATAATTTCCCGCATCGAGCTGTCCAGCCCGCCGGGCGTGTCGAGGTGGATCACCACTAGCTGGGCCTGCTCGGACTTGGCCTGCTCGAAACCACGTATCAGATAGTCGGCACTGGCCGGACCTATAGCGTCGTTAATACTCAATACCAACACCGGGTTGCCGGGCGCAGCTTGTCCGCCGGGCAACGCGCCGAGCAAGAGCAGCACAAGCAGCTGCCGACACCAGCGAGCGATCACCTGAATTCACCCGAGTTGTGCGTGTCCAATCAGTTTAGTCCGCCGCCCGCAGCGGCACGGCCTAAACTTCATCAGTGGGGGAGCTGTATCTGGAGGTGCATCATGCGTATGGCAAAAACCCTGCAGCGCTGCCTTGACACGGCGGGCTGCGATTACGACATCGTTCCTCATGCCCACTCATCCACCAGCCTTGAGTCGGCCCGTATGGCAGGCGTGCCAGCGGAAAGGGTGGCCAAGTCCGTCATGCTCGACGACCGCCACGGTAACTACCTCATGGCCGTGCTACCGGCCAATCGTCACCTCGATATGAGCAAGGTGCAGGCTACCGGTCAGTGGCACATGACCTCGGAAAGCAACCTGCCACACTTGTTCGGCGACTGTGAGCGAGGCGCCATTCCAGCAATGGGAGACGCCTACTCGATCAAGATGATGGTTGATCCCACGCTCACCCGCCAAGGCGATATCTACGTAGAAGCCGGGGATCACGATCATTTGATCCACATGAACATGACGCAGTATCTGAAACTGGTGCCGAACGCCGAAGTGCGTGAGGTTTGTTGATGATCAACCCACTGCCAGACCTGGCGTCGTGGACGACCGGCCTGGCTAACAGGAGTGCCCCATGGAAGCACCTAACCACAAGTTCTCGGAACTGTTTAAACAGCTTGGGCTACCAGACGATCCCGTCGGTATCGACCAGTTCATCACCAGCCACTCGCCCCTCAAGGGCGATATAAAGCTGGTCGATGCACCGTTCTGGACCCCGGCGCAAAAGGCTTTTCTGCAAGAAAGCGTCATTGAGGATGCCGACTGGGCCGTGCCTTTTGACCAGCTGAACGAGGCGCTTCGGCGACCGAAAAAATAAACGCTCAGTGGCACTGATACCGGCGTTCGGCGTTGCTATGCTCAGAAAAAAACAACAAGGGGATAGTGCCAATGAAAGATCCCTACACAGTTGGTTTCTGGTGCGCCTTGAGTGCCTTGGGACTGCTGACCGTCGGTTACTTCTATGGAGTCAAAGAGGCCTACCAACTCAACCAGGCACTGGTATTCCTCTACGCAGCGGGTGGAGTCATTGGTGCCCTTGCGCTGACGGCGCTGGCCTGGATTGCCTGGCAGCAACTGCGCGTCAGTAGGCGCCAGCTTGCTCAAGGCCGCACGCTGGTAGCTATCTGGAATACCAAAGTTGCCTTACGCCGTGTTGAAACGGTGTTCGACCGTTACTTCTGGGGCAGCTACTGGCAGCCGGGTCGAACCTTCCAGGAGGTGATGGGCGAGCTGGAAGGCACACCGCTGGAGCAAAGCCTTGAAGCCCTGAAGAGTCAGTGCCGGGAGCTGGACAAGGAAACCCACGACCTGCGCCGCCACTGGTTGGACAACGCCCGCGAGCTGTCTACCGTGGCTACAGCCATGGCCCGTGAGCGCTATCAACTGGACTTGTGCGATTCCCAGCAAAGCAGCGGACGCGGCGCGGCAGTGCTTAACCGCGACCTAGAAGTACTGGTCTACACCTGGTCGGCACGCCTGCGCAGCTTCGACCACCAGCTCGATGAGCTGGAGGGCGAATACCGCTGATCGATGCCGCGGCTACTCAGTCGCCGCGAATGTACTGCTCCAACTGTTGGATCATATTGGCCTGCTCGGCGATGGCCTCTTTTACCAGGTCACCAATCGACAGCAGGCCCAGCAGCTCGCCGTTTTCCACCACGGGTAGGTGGCGCAAGTGGCTATTGGTCATCATGTTCATGCAAAACTCGACGTTCTGGTGCGGATCAACCGTAATCACCGGGGCGCTCATGATGGCGCTGACCGGCGTGCCCACCGACGAGCGGCCTTGGAGCACCATTTTGCGCGCGTAGTCACGCTCACTGACGATACCCACCACGTGACCGCCCTCAACCACCGGCAGGGCACCGACGTTCTTTTCGGCCATCAACTTCAGCGCATCGAGCACCATGTGGCCCGGGTCAATGGTATGAACTTGATGATGCTGTTGGGCTTTGGTTTTCAGGAGTTGTGCCACGGTTTTCATAGAGGCCTCTGCAATGCTGGGAGTTGTTGACGGCAGATACCTACAGAATCGTGTACAGATGGCCGCAGGGCAAGGGAGAAAGCGGCATCGAGGCGATTGAAAAACGTCATTGGCCGACGCACAAACAAAAAAGCGGCCTGGAATGGCCGCTTTTTCGACAGGCTGATCAATAAATGATCAGGCGATCCCTTTCGGGTTCGGGCCGAAACGGTTGGTGCCTGGGGTGCTGTCCAGGCACAGGAACACGATGTTGACGAATGGCAGCAGCAACCACCAACCGCTACGATCGCTATCATGCATGCGACGAACACCAACGGCGATGCCGGGTATGAACATGGCCAACGAGTAAACATTGGAGAGGGTTGCATTCATTCCCAACAACGCTTCGACAGTGGCAATACCACAGGCAATCAGGAAGTTGATCAGGAAGAACATCCAGTATTCCTTGCGGCGCGCGCGGCCGGCGAACACGGCGTACTTCTTCAGTACGGCGATGTACCAGTTACCTGTTTGCTCAGGCGCAACTGCTGCTGTCGAAGCCGGCGTACTGCGGTTGAAGGCTTGAGGCGCACCGCACTGAGGACAGGCGACGGCGCTTTGGTGGATCTCCTTGGCGCAGCCACGACAAAAAACCATACTCATTTGTTATCCCTCACGTTAATTAATTGAATATCCAATAAACACAAATATCGAAATGCCCGACATGACCACGCCGGCAATACCCATGTTGCTGCCGGGCTTTCGCTGGGCAATGCTGATGATGCCTAAAACCAGACTGGCGATAGCGAACACTGCGAGTCCTGCGACAGTGTCACTGTCCCAGTCAGAGGTATCGAACAGGGACAGGACGCAGAGAATGCCGAGAATCAGCGAAACAATGCCCATCCACGGCGACGCATTGGTGGCCGCTGAGGTAGGGGCTTGCAGGTACTGAGGTGCACCGCACTGGGGGCAGGAAGGCGCCGTTTCGTGTATTTCCTTGGCGCAACCGCGACAAAAAACCATTGTCATGACAAATCCGTTTGTAGGTTTCTGCTGCACATTGGCAGCAGAATTTGGACGTAAAGTTTACCAATTATTTCTGTAATGGCGAAATAATGGCGACGATATTTCGACGCTCAATTGCACCCGGACGTACTTGAAACCTCCAGGCTGGCTTCCTGCAATGCTGCGGCCACGGCGGCGGCATCATTGGCGGTATACACGCGACCGCCGGTGTTATCTGCGGCACAGTTGGAGCCCGTGCTGGCGCTGATGTTGACGATGTTGACCCGCAAGCGTGGTTGCTGCTCGGCAATCTGGCGAGAAACTGCGCACACGCTTTGCCCGCAGCTGTCGCTACCATCGACGAACATAATGATCACGCCGTCGCGGTCGCGGCCGTTCATTTGCGCAGCAGCGGCTTCCAGGCTGGTGCCTAATGCGGTTCCGCCTTGAGGCTGCAACCTGTTGATGCGCTCGATCAGATTGCTGCGTTGGCTGGGGGCGAACACGCCATGGTCCTGAGGCGAGCGACAACCGTCGAAGGTGACCAAGCGCATATCGATTCCTTGCTCCAGATTCTGGATCACGGTGCTCAGTGAGCTTTTGGCCACATCCATGCGTGTAACTCGCTGTTTGCTGTCATACGGCAAGAACTCTTCGATCAAGGGGACCTTGCGTAGCAACGTGATGTACCACTGTTCGCCTTCGCGCTTGACCCTGATCCGCTCGTCCATGGAGCCCGACGTGTCGAGCACCACGGTAAATTCCGAAGGCTGAAAGTTTGTTGTCGGGGTGCAGATTAGATTCTGCGATGAAACCGTCGCCCACAACTGGCGCAAGGAAGGCCACCACAGATACAACGCGAACAGCAGGGCAAGCAGAAGCAACCCCAGCAGCCACGGCCAAAGTACCAACGGTCGACGCGGCGCTGTCGGTCGAGGTGGCGCTGGTGCTGGTCGAGGCGCAGGCGCAGCAACCTTCGGCACGGCCGCCGCAGGCACCGACTGTGGCTGCCCCCAGCGCACCACCAGCGGTTCGCCATTGATGCTGTACAGATTGTTCAAGTCGGGTGCGCCAACCAGTTTGTTCAGCGCTTGGGCGGCTGCGGCTTGCCCACGTCGTTCGAGTTCGTGGGCCAATTGCTTGACCGCGGCCTGGCGCTCTTCATAGCGCCTGAGCAATTCGGCCTGCTGCTGGCGCTCAAGGCTGGTGTAGAGGTGAGGCTGGCCCTCAAGCTCCGACCACCACTCCAACACACCGTCGCGCGCGTGGCGCGGTATGGCATACAGGTGGGCAATGGTGGGTGGAAAGTGCTGACGAATCAGCGCGACTGTCTGTTCCAGCGCTGTGGCTGCTTCCTGGCTGGCCTGGGTATCACGTATGACTCGCTGCATGTGAGTGCGTCTCTACTCGCAGTTGGTATTGGCGGAAACTTCCTGGCTGGCCTGCTCGAGGGCAATGTCCAGTTGTGAAGCGTTGTTCACCGAGTAGACCTGGCCACCCGTGCGCTGAGCGACGCAGTCGGCCAGGCTGTTGGTGCTGATGTTGATCAGGTTGACCTTCAGGCGTGGCTGGTCCTGGGCGATGCGCTGGGCGACTTCGCAGATGTTACGACCGCAGCCATCTTCGCCGTCGGCAAACATGACAATCACCCCATCGCGGTCTCGGCCGTTCATGCTGCTGGCAGCCATCTCCAAGCTTGCGCTCAGCGCTGTGCCATCGTCGGCCTTCAGGCCCTGGATGCCACGGATCAGCGCAGGTCGCTGGGCCTTGCCAAACACGCCGTGGTCAACGGGGGTACGGCAACCGTTGAACGTCACCAGGCGCATGTCGATGGCCGGATGCAGGTCCTTGACCATTTGCGTCAAAGACTGCTTGGCCACGTCCATACGTACAGGCGGTTGAGTGATTCTGGCGAAGATCGCAGGGTCGGCGAAGGGGTTGTCCAGGTTCCTGAAGAACCACATCTCATCATTCAACGAGGCATCGACACTGAGGTTCATCGACCCCGAGGTATCAAATACGACCGCCAATTCAGGGGGTTGGTTTTTTGTGTATTTGCGACATACAGGAGGCTTTGGCGGTGCGCTTGCCTCGGCCTGCTTAGGCTTGGCAACAGGCGGCGGTTCAGGCGCCACGGGAGGTTCAGGTTCAGGTTCAGGTACAGGCTCAGGCTCTGGAGTCGGCAAAGGCAACTCAGGAGCGGGCGTTATCGCCGTCTCGCTACTGATCACCGGCTGTTCCACTGCGTTCGGTTGTGGAGTTTGACCGAACCATTGGCGCAGGTAAGGGCAGCCGAACCACAGCGCTGCCAGGATCGCCAGCAACGCCAACAAGGGCAACAGGAACCACGGCAGCCAGAAAATCCAGCGCCGTCGAGGCTTGGCCGCCGGCGCGACCGGTGGCGGTGGAGTGGCTACGACTACAGGCGTATCCCACCGTACCAGTAACGGGTAACCATTGACGCTGTAGAGGTTATCCAGATTTGCCGGACCGATCAGGCGGCGCAGGGCCGAGGCGTCGCCGGTCTGCCCGCGTTGCTCCAGTTCAGCGGCCAACTGCCCAATAGCATCCTGACGCTGCTCGTACACACCTAACAAAGCCGATTGTTGCTCGGCATTGAGTTCGCGATACAAGCGTGGCTGTCCCTCAAGCTCTGTCCACCACTCGCGGACTCCGTCATTGCCTGCACGGGGCCTGGCGTAAAGTTGGGCAACACTGGGAGGGAAATGCTTGCTAATGATCGCGACTGTCTGGACGAGATCGGCCAGGCCGGAATGGTCCGGCCCGGCATCACGGGTAACCCGCTGCATGATGAAATCCTGAAAAGTACGGCAGCCGAAGCTGCCGATGGGGCTTACTCGTAACCCAGGCTCAACTGCAGGCGACTTACTTGCTGCTGCAGGGATTTGAGCTCTTGCTTACGGGCTTCGACCTGGGCACTGCTGGCGTTTTTTGCCGGAGCGCCTTGGCCTGCCTTGAGTTGCTTTTCCAACCCGGCGATCTGCTGTTGCACATCGCTCTTGTTGGCGTGACGCGCCTTGAGGGTGGCCAGCAGTCCATTCAGCGACTTTTGCAGGTTTGCCTGTTGGCGCTGCTGAGTGGCCAGGTCCTGGCGCGTCGAAGCTTGTAGGGCGCTAAGCTCGTCGTACACCTGATTGAACTGGCGATTCTGCTCACGGGCTGCGACCAAGTCCTGCTCGCTGTTACGCACCTGCTCGGCATAGCCGCCGCCGTAGTCGCAGTTGAGCTTACTGATCAGGCTGGCGCTGCTGTCGGAGGCCGTGCACTGTGACGCTGTGGTTGCGCAGCCGGCCAGGGTGCCTAGCAGCAGAGCGCAAAAACCGATTCTTACCAACATGCCTTGTCCTCAACCCAGAGTGATTGCCGAGCGCTGGTCGTAGAGGCCATCGACCTCTTTTTGCAGCGATGCAACCTTGGTGTTCATCTTGGCGATCTCGGTCTCGACCTTCTGAACTTCAACCTGGTCGGAACCGCTTGCACGCTCGAGCTTGGCGACGTTTTGGAACTCGGTAATGCGGGTTTGCATGTTCTTGACGTCTTTGCGCATCAGGTCGAGGTTCTTGTCGATGGTGACGATGTTCTGCTGAGCCTTGGCTTTATCGACAGTCTTGGCCTTGATATCGCGCTGGATGTCGGCGATCTGTTGCTTGTCGTCATTGATAACGCGCTGCAGGGTGTTGGTACGCTCAGCCACTTTGGCAGTTTCTTTCTGCACGTCGGCGCTCATCACATTCAGACGTTGAGTGGTGTCGGCATACTTGGCACGACGATCATCCAGGTAGTAGTTGGCACCCATGGCCACGCCACAAGCGGCCAGTCCCGCAGCCACGGCGCAGACCGCCTTGTTGCCCGAGTTGGACAGCGTGCAAACCAAAATGCCACCTGCAGCGGCTACCGCGCAGGCCTGATAACCGGAGGCGCTGAAGAACTTGGCGTCGTTACCCGACGTCAAGCGCGGGTCGGCGCCGCTGTCGCCGAGCAGCGAACTGCCTGTGCTGGCGCAGCCGCTCAGCACCAGGCTGAATGCAACCATCAGACCGATCCATACCCGCGAAATACCCGGTTTGTTTGTGTTCACGTTGGCTTTCCTTGTGCGCTGTTGATTAGTGAGTTACGGCCTTGCAGCTCTTGAGCCAGGCGTTGATGTCGATCTTCTGGGTTTTCAGGAACGCCGACTGGTTGGCCCAATGGGTCGTCAGGTAAGGCTTGAGTTCCGAAAGATTCTTGTTGGCCGTCAACACGCCTTCGAGCACCGGCACTTGAGCTTCGAGCAGTGATTGGCCGTAGAGCGAGCCGGAGTCCACCAGTGAGCTGGCGTAGTAACGGCTGAGCTTGTGCAGGCGATCGCTCTGCTCGTCGAGCTTGGATTTGCGCATGCCGCAGGTAGGATCTTCCTCGCCAGCCTTGCAGTTGGCGGCATAGTTTTTCTGCAGGAAGTCCAGGTACTGGCCGTCATCGAGCATTTTGGTGCACAGGAAGGCACCCAGGTTCAGGCTGGCGCGAATCGCTTGGTCGCGGGCTTCCTGTTGCTGCTGGTTGCTGGCACGCAGCTGGTTTTCCACAGTCTTGAGCTGGTCCTTGAGGCCTTGGTCTTCAACGCTCGATGCCAGCTCTTCAAGCGCTTTGACGGTGCCTTTGTCCTTTGGGTCGGCGGACGGCTGATCGTTACCCAGCTTGCTCCAGCTTTTTTCGATGCTGCTGACCCGTTCGCGGGAGGTGAGGGTCGGCGAGACCATGGCCAGGCGCACGCCGTTGGTTTTCTTGGTTACCGGGCCCTGAGCGTTGTAGTAGGGTTCTTCCTGGCGCAGCGCCGTGCGCAACTGACCTTCAGCGGTCAGGAAGTTGCCACCGCGAACGACATAACCGCCGGCTTGACCATGCTGACGGTCGAGCTTGTTCAGGCGGAAGGGTTCGAACATCATCTCGCTGGCGTTGCCAAGCATGTCGTGCAGACCCAGCGGATTGGGTTTGAGCAAACCACTCAGCTGCAACTTGCCGTTGGATGATTGCGCGCCGGCAAACCATTCATAAGCGTTCAGGCCTTCCGGCATGGGGTAGCGACCGTCACGAAACTCCGCAGTACTCACTTGCAGGCCGCCACGGGCGGCGAACTCCCACTCGGTTTCGGTGGGCAGGCGCAGAAAGCCTTGGGCGCCGTCTTCGCTTGGTAGCTTGGCCGCGGCGTTGGCGCGCAGCCAACGGTTGTACTTGTCCGCAGCCTGCAGTGCATCCAGCCAACTGATCGACACCACCGGCAGGCGCAGTTTGTTCGACGGCGTCGGGCAGTTGTCTTCAGTCAAAGCCTGATACTGAAGTTGAGTCATCTCGTACTTGGCCATCAAGTAGTAACGAGACTTGTCGCCCTTGGCGTTGGTAAAACTCCCCGAGATAAAGGCCGGGCGAGTCTGTTCTACATAACCCCATTCGGCACTGTCCTGACCAATATTGATTGGGTAGTCATCCAGTGGCCCGGCCAACGGGATCAGCACTTTGCGAAACACCATCGAGCCTTCGCAGGGCATTGGCAGCACCACGTCATCGGCGTCGGGCATCGGGTTGTAATGTTTTTCTTCCCAGGCGGCGGCTGAAGCGTTAAGCAGGTAGCCGAAACTCAGGGGCACAAACAGTAGACGGCAGCAGGCTTTAAAGCTCACGCAGACTCTCCGCAGGTTGAATGTTTATCGCCCGCAGGGCACCGATCAGGGCGACCAGGGCAGCGACAAGGAAGGCCAGAAACAGGGCCACCAGGCCATGCCAGACAGTGATGTGACAAATGAACGTGCCGGTGGCCTGGCTGCTGCCCAGCAGGTGGTCGAACAGCAGGCTGCCGACGAAGTAGCTAGCCAGCCCACCGAGGTAGCCGACCACACTCAACAACAATGCTTGCAACACCACATAACCGGCCACCGCCGCAGTGCCGAAGCCGAGCAGGCGCAGCACGGCAAGATTGCGGCGCTTGCGATCGATGTTGGCCAGGAAGGCACCCACCAGCGAGGCGATGCAGCCGATGAGCGCCGCGCCGGCAATCACGCCGAAAATCAACCCCAGTACGTGGTTGATCGCTTTGACGCTGTCGATTTCGGCGAGACGGCTGCTGGTCTCGATACGTTGCTCGTTGAGCCAGCGCTCCAGCGGTTCGACGCTATCGATATCACGGGCGTAGAGGCGCGCGCGGGCATAGCCGACCTTCACACCATCCATGGGTTTACCCGTAATGCCGCCCAGGCCTGCGACCTGGTAGCCATCACGGTAATACTCAAGTTCAAGCAGAAGCTGCGGGCTAACGAACGCTGCCGGGCGCGCAAATCGTGCGGGTTCCAGTACCTCCTGCACTTGCAGGGTACGTTCACCATGCTCGTTGATGCCGTCCATACGCCGGGCGACGCGCAGGCGCACAGTGTCGCCGGCCTTGGCCGCCAGGCGCTCGGCAGCCCGCGCACTGAGAATCACCTGATTGCCTTGCAGCGCGCTCAACGGCGATTTAAGTAAAGGGTCGTTGGCCTGTGTAGGGATAACTTCAACGTTGTCGGCAAAACGGCCACGCTCACCCAGCAAGTCAGCCTGGGTATTGAGTGAGCGAGTCTGACCGATGGCGAAAATAACCTGAGGTTGTTGTCGCAGGTTATCCAGCCATTGATTGTCGTAATGACCGCTGCTGAGCATTTTGATTTCAAGGTTGCGCGGGTCGCTCAGCAACTCTTCCTGCAGTTGGCTGACAACGCCATGCTTGAGGCCGAACAACAGCAGCAGCGGGGCGATCACCGCAACCAGCGAGGCAGCCATGCACAACGTCACCTTGCGGTCGTGCCACAGGTCCGCCAGGGATAGTTGGGCCAGCAGGGCGAGGCGCTTATACCAGGGGTTCAAAGCGTGTTTCTCCTTCCCCGTTGACAGCACCCAGACGCGGCAATCCGAAGTGTTCGATCAAAGCCCAGTCGTGCGAAACCACTAACGCGCTCAGCCCCAGCTTACTGACCAGACTGAGCAGCAACTCGAACAAGCGGCGGGCATTGTTTGGATCAAGAGCCGCCGTCGGCTCATCGGCCAACAGCAGGCGCGGCTCGTGGGCAATCGCCCGGACGCATGCGACACGCTGGCGCTCACCGATGGACAAGGCCTGGGGCAATTTGTCGAGCAGCGGTCCAAGACGCAGCGCATCGATGGCCATGTCCACGGCATCGCTGCGACTGCTCAAGCCGAGCAGGCGTCGAGGCAGACGAATGTTGTCGCGCACGTTGAGAAACGGCAGCAGGCCACCATTTTGCAAAACGAACCCTAGCTGCCGTGAGCGCACGGCTGCCAGCGCCGGCTGTTGGTCGTCGGCCAGCAACCGCGCCACATCCAGGGCCTCAGGGCCCAATTGATAGCGCTCCAGCGATTGTGGGGCCAGCAGCAGGCCGATGGCTTCAAGCAGGGTGCTCTTGCCACAACCGCTTTCGCCGGTAATTGCGTAGATCTCGCCTTGTTGTAGTTGCAACGTCTCAAGTCGCACTTTGTGCGACTGAGGTCCTTGTCCGCGTTCTACCAACAGTCCCTTGATATCTAGCATGGAGCTCAGGGCATCATTTCAAGCGGAACAGGGTAGACGTTGTCGCGGCTGTCGCTACCGGGCGCAAGCGCCACCCAGCGATCCACATCAGCGTTGTAGCGCTGGTAATGGCGTAGCTTGGTGCTCAGGTTGCGGATGAATTTTTCCTGGGCCAGGCCATCCAGACCTTTCCAGGTTTCTTCATCCAGATTGAGCACTTCACTCTGGTAGGGCAGGTCTTCCAGGTACTCACCCAACACACCGAGGTCTGCGACACGGGTGGTCGAGCCTTGCTTGAGCTGGTTAGGATCGGCGCCCATGGTGGCGGCTACCGAACGCAGGCGGGTGAACATTTCGCTCGGCGAAATCATACCTTCGTTGGCTGCATCGACGATCTGCTTGAGCACATCACTCAAGTCACTGAGCTGGGCCTTGGTCAGCAGTACCCGCACATCGGTGGTCGGCAGGTTCTGCTTGATCAGATCGCGGTCGCTAATCCAGGCCTGGAATACCGGTGGCGCCTGAGTGCCAGTGGTTTTGCCGAGGTAGGCCAGTTGCATGGCATGTCCGATCAGCGCGGCATCTTCCAGCATCTTCTTCTCGGCGGGATCAGCCTTGGCATTGGTTGCACTGCCAATGGCGTCTTCACCCATGTAGGCCGACTTCACCTGTTGAGTGATCGCGGCGGCCAAACCATCGACCTTGCGACCAAACGCTTCCACGTCGCCGGCGTTCACCGGGTAGTAGAGCGACGTGCTGGTTCCCGGGTAATTGGACAGGGCCCGATACTGGGCTTCGGCACTGCTGTGGTTCTTCATGCCGCTGGGGGTTTTCAGGTGCAAGGTATAAAGGGCGACACCAGGGTTGCTGGCTTCGATCTTGACCTGCTCGGCACCAAGGCCGGTACCCGACAATTTGTCGGTGCCATCGATGGCCCCAGCGTCGGTGATCAGCACCACGTAGCGGGCGCCGAACTGGCTCCAGTCAACCTTATCCACAGCGTGCATGACGCCCGCATAGGCATCTTCATCGAAGGTGCTGCTGGAAACCTTGGCCTGCTTGAGGTCTGCGACCTTGGCCATGAAGTCGGCGCCGTCGGTTACGGTGTTCGGGTCGGCGTACATCTTGCTGACGTACTCAAGCCCAGGCACCGCCTTGGTGCTGGAACGGTAGGCGACCAGGCCGAATTTGACCTGCTTGCCGAGGTTTTCCTTCTCGATCTGTGCATACACCCGCTTGATCGCCTCGCGGGTACGATCGATGTAGGGGTCCATCGAAATCGTCGAGTCGATGACAAAAACCACTGCTGCGCTGAAGGCTTTCATTTGGGTCTTGGCGGCGGCAGCCGTGTTCTCGGCCGGTGCACTGGCCGTGTCAGCCTTGCTCACCGAGGCGACGTTGAGAATGCGGGTACGGAAGCCTTCTTCTGTCATGACTTCTTCGCCGCTCAGCACTGGCAGCAGGTAGAAGTTTTTCTGCAGGTCGACAAAATACTCCGGTTCCTGGGCCAGTACGCCTGGCGCATCGACACCCTTCTTGAGCTGGGCACGCAACGGCGCGACCTGGCTGACCGGATCTGGCGCGTCAAGAATGCCTTCCAGCTGGCTGCGCTCCTTGAAGAACATCAAGCGGTCGCGGTTGGCCGGGTTGGTGAACGCCAGGGTCAGCTGCATCTTCCATTCGACGGTGCAGTCACCTGGCAACCAGCCAATGCTCTTGCCCTGGGTATCAGGGCTGACGCGAAGCCATTCTTGCGCACCAACAGTGCTGCGTTCGTACACATAGAAGCGACTGAAGGCTGGCTGGGCGGTGCCGGCTGCATCACCTGCGGCGGTACCGAGTTTGCAGGTGGGCGTGGTCAGCACGCGCTGGAACAGGGTCTTCTTGCCGGCTTGCAGCAACGGCTGATCAGCCGCCTGCAAAACCGGGCTCAGGCTCAAGGCCAGCAGAGCGGCGCTCAGGGTGCGCAAGTGCAAAGCCATTACTTGAGCTCCTCGTAACGCTGCTTGGCGTCGGCGTTGGTTGCATCGAAACCGAGAATGGTCTCGTACCAGTACGCCGCAGTGGCATTGTCTGGCGCCTTGAAGCATTCACTTGGCTGGTGAAACTTGGGGTCGTACTCGTGGGCGTAGGCGGTGGCGATCAGAATATCGCCGCTTTGCGCGCGGTTGGCGTACAGACGCTGAGCCACGTTGCAGTTGTTGTTGGCCTTGGCCACGTTGATCACTTCCAACAGCGCTGCGCTACCTGGGGCCTTCTGAATACAGCTTTGGACAAAGGCCAATTCCTGCAGGCTCTGCATGCTTTCCAAGGAGCACGCTGGTGCTGGCGCCGTTGTCGTCGTATCAGGTTCAGGTGCTGGCGGTAAGCTGGCCACTGGCTCGGGCTGCTGCTTGAACCACCACAGACCAGCAGCAACTGCCAGCAGCACGATCAACAACAGCAGTAGTCCCGGCATCCAGCGACTTTTCTTCGCTGACGCAGCGTTAGCCGACACAGGTTCAGAAATAGGATCTGCAGTGATGGGCGTTTCGATCAGAGGTTCCGGTGCAGCGACAGAGAGCTCCGGCTCCGGTACGGGAATTGGAGCTGGAGCTGGAGCTGGTGCAGGTGGCGGTGTCGGCTCGGGCTTTTTCGCCCCAGTCGAAGCGATGGAAGCCAGCAAGTGCTTGTCCAAACGCACCATGGTCGCTTCAGTCTGGCCTGCGTGATTCAGCGTGATGCGGAAGTTGGCATTGCCGCTGGCAGCCAGCAGTGGGTCGATCAGATCCGGGCCAACCTGAACCTGTAGGGCGTCTGTACCTTCAACGGGTGTCAGTCCTGGCAGGGCGAACCAATGGGCAACGGTTGTCCACTGCTTGCCTGGCTGAAGAAATTCACGGGACTGGCTGCTTTGCACCGAATATTCCAGCCCTTCGCTGGCGCCTGTCCAACCGCTGAGCCGCAGCCACCCCATGCCCGGCGTGTTGTCGTCCAACGGCAGCACATCAACTTTGATACTCATGCAATCAACTCGCTTCGAATGTGTTCAACAGAACAGCCAGTTGGCGGCGCTGCTCAGTGGTAATTTCGGGGTCGGCGCCGCTTTTGGCGTTTTCCTGAGTGAGCCAAGCCAGGCCCGACAACCAATCCACTTGGTAGCGTTGTTCCTGGTGGGTCGGCTGCTCTGACAATTGCGGCAGGTCGCCCGCCGGTACCGAGCGATAGAAGCTGAACACTGGCGTCCGGTCGCCCAACAGGCTGTTGGGCCGCTCGGCTTCAGGCTTGGCAAGCAAGCCGAACCAGGAAAGGAAGTCACGCATCAA
The DNA here is from genome assembly GCF_016881005.1 of Pseudomonas arcuscaelestis. Classification (GTDB taxonomy): domain Bacteria; phylum Pseudomonadota; class Gammaproteobacteria; order Pseudomonadales; family Pseudomonadaceae; genus Aquipseudomonas; species Aquipseudomonas arcuscaelestis. The sequence goes on from NZ_JACOPV010000004.1 coordinate 31,692, forward strand.
CAACTGAACGGACAGCACCTGACGCTGCACCAGTTGGTCACGGTGAATGCCACCTTGCGCACGGCGCGATACCGCAAGGTCCAGTTCCGCCATGAAGGCGTTGCTGCGCACTGCACTGATCAGCTCTTCGGTGAGGGCATCGACCAGTTCTTTGCTCATGCGCAGGCTGTTGAGCAGCAGAATGCGTGTGCCGACATCACGCATATGCTTGATCCAGGCCTTCAGCGCGGCGCGGGCGAAGCGTTGCTCAGGTGTCAGGCGCTGGGCCAGGGGTTTCTTCGCGACTGCGGCAGGAGCCTGGGAGTTGGCAAACATGTTGCCGAAATTCAACGCAGGTGCCTTGTTGGCGGGCGCCCTGTGGGCCGGCTCTGGTTCAGACTCCGCTTCGGTGTCCAAACCATCAATGTCGTACACGCCACCCAGGTACAGCTCGCGCAGTTGCTCGACAGGCAATTGCAGCGCATGGATCAAATCCCCGATGACATCCGGGTCGGCGCCCAGGTTATCGAGCAGGTATTGGGTTTTTTGGCGTTTCTTGTTCAGCAGTTGCTCGAAGTCCTCTTCGCGCCAGACGTGCATGCCGTGTTCCAGAAGGTCGGTTCGGCACTGATGTAGTTGTTCCTCGATGCGGCTCAATTTGAAGTCAATGTTGGCCACATTCTTGAAGTTGTCACTGAATCGAGTAATGCCGCCGTTGTTCAGGCCCAGCATCGCCGCGAAGGCTTCCTGCGGATCTTTCACATGACGTTGAACGGTAGGATGGCCGACGAAGGTCTCGGTCAAATCCTGCACGTGCTGTTCACTGTGGAAAGCACATTCATCGCCGTTGGCATCCCTGTCAATGAAGGTGCAGGCGAATCGGGGCTTGCGCACCAGGAAGGTGTTGTTGAACGGCGCACCCGACCAGTCTTTCATCCATTCCAGATTGCCGAAGCGCTCGATCAGCGTCATGGTCATCATGTTCTGCCAAAGCTCAGGCAGCGCTTGCTTCTTCTTGTCGTGGGTTGTGCCGATGAATACATCGAGCATGGTCAGCGCCCAGATAAGTCCCGGTGCTCGGTGGCTTCGTTCTTTGGGTGTCGCACCTTGAGTGGTTTGAATCCAGCGTGTCAGCACCGGCCCGATGGTGACCACATCCGCCTGTACTTTGGTACTGGTGCACATGACCAGGGCGTTCATCTGCTGGGTGTCGCTGTAGCGCTCGAACAGATAGGCGACCTTGCCACGCAAGAGCAGGTTCGAAACAGGATTGGTTTCCTGGATGCCGGACCCTTGGGCTTCTTCGATTTTCATCAATTGAAAACGGGTGCGGTAACCAGGGAAGTCGAGCAGGTCCGCGTCTTTGAGCAAGTCGGCCTGGGGCTGGTTGGTCAGGCGGAAGGTCATCTCCACCGTCAATGCAGCCAATTGGCCGATGGTTATCCCAACAGGGGCCTGAGGCTTGCCGTCACGCATCGGCAAGATGGTAATTGGATTGTCGCGGCTGGTGCCCAAACGCCCCAGCGTGTCGACGTTCATAATGTTTTGAACCTGAAGGTAGGTTCCGTCCACTTTTTCGACTAAGGCGCTTACTGGGGCGAACACCGTCTGCGGGTGACCCAGTTTGTGCAGCGCGCCAACCAGCTGTTCGTAGACTTCAGTCAGCAGCGATTGCTCGCCCCAGAGGATCGAAAACAGCTTGGCGCGCTGACGGTAGTTCAGACGCGGCGCCAGCTTTAAAACGCGCGGCCAGTACGTCTCGCCCAGTTTGCGCACCGCCTTCTCATAGTTGCCATTGAGATAGTCCCAAAGCGCAACCACATCGTCAGCGCTTACACCTGGCTGAAGGTTTTCTGTTTCACGCCCCTCGAATCCCGAAAGGGCTGACTGAATACGTTGCTCGTCGAACTCGTAATCGAATTTGTCCTGGTTGAAGTCTTCAAACCAGGTGTTGGCGAGCATTTTCGCCACTTCGATTTCACTGAACAGCTTCAGTTCCACGGGATAGTTGGCATCGGGGCTAGGCTGCGCCGAGCAACTGAATCGAGTCACTACACCGGTAGCTTCCTTACCCGAACCCGGAGGGTTGACGTGCTCAAGGAAGTTGAACGGCTCCCCAGCGAAGTCTGTCGTCAGATTGCCCTCGGTGTCGGCAGCGAGAGAGGAAATCAGGTACGACTTGCCCGCCTGGGACATACCGAAAAAGCCAATTACCATCGGCGTTTCAGCGGCCTGTTGCAGGTTCTTGGCCAGGTTGCGTGCGCGGTGCAGGCGCAGGCTCAGGCCATCGGCCTCGGCCTCGACGCTGGCGGCGTTGCCACGGACCTGATCGAGCCACGTCAGTGCTTCGCCTGCACCCTTGTGGACGGCGCCCCAAGCGCCGGTCAGTTGTTGCTGCTTTGGCGTTAGTTTGCTCATTTTCCTTTGACGTTCCCGCTGTCGAGCCAATAGTCACTGTCACTCAGGTTGCCGGTAGGCATAGTGTTGAGTGAGAGCTCAAGATCCCGTTCGAAATCGAAGTCGGCATCCTGAATGTTCGATTTCAGATCAGAAATAATCAGCTTGTCGCTGATCAGTCCTTGTTCGAGCAGCAGGTCCGAAGGCTCGTCTACTGCCAGGCGAATGCGCAGCACCGGCGCTTCACCATCCTTGCCAACAGCCTGGGAGAAATTTCGACTGCCACGAGTTGTGAAGCGCAGGGTATAGAGCGGCGAAGCTGACCAGCGCTCGGCGGCCAGTTGCCGGTAGCCCAGGTGCATATCGCCACGCATTTCCAGCCACGGCGTACCACGCTCTTCGCCCTCACCGACAATCGGCAACTCGATGCGGCCACGGTCCGAGGTAAGGTTGTGATAGAGCACATCGCCATGCTTGATGGTGCCGGCGTTATCGATCTGGCCGAAATGCTTGACGGTCGAGTACGGCTTGAGCGCAGCAGTGCGGAAATAGAAGTTCGGCACACTGTGCTTGGCACAGAGCAGGCAAATCATGGCGCCAACCGATGCCGTGCTTTTCGGGTCGTCGATCAGACCGTTCTTATGGAACGGATACCAGCCACCGGTGCGGTAGTTCTGCAGTGGCAGAATGCGTCCCGGGGGCAGGGGCAGGCGTTGACGAATGAATGCCTGGATACCTGGCAGGCGTGACGGACGCCCGGTCAACAGCAACACGTCGCACGGATAGTGAGAGATGACCTCACACAATTCGCTCAGCACCTTGGTGATGTTGATCTGCCCGCCAACAAAGGCCAGATGCACCTGTTCAAGGTCCAGCGCGAGCGGCGTACTTAGCAGCTCCAGCGTGCCATCCCGGCCGACTTCGCGGCGAACCGCAGCATTGACGAACTCCAGCACACTGTCGTTGACCTTCGCCTCGCCGAGCAGTTGTTGCCAACTTTGTTCGACCACCGGCAGGGGTGCTTCAGGGTCATATTGTTCATAGGCCTTGAGCAATGCCAGGCCCAGCGGTACGAACACCTGAAGGTTGAGTTGCTGGCGCAGCACACGTTCCTGGGCACTGGCTTCGCCGTTACCGCACAGGCGCGACATCAGGGCATCCGGGGCGGGTACCCCGGCTTGCTGCAAGGCGCGCTTGAACGAAGGCAGAATGAATTCGCGGATCACATCCAGGAGGATGTCGTCGCCGGCAATCTTGAAACCATCACGGAAGCGTTGATCAGGCACGATGTGCACGTTGGCGCCATTGCCGCCATTGGCACCACGATCCAGACGGTAGTCAGTAATTACCAGGTCTGTGGTGCCGCCACCGATATCGATGGTCGCCAGGGTTACTTGTTCGGTTTCGGTTTTGTCCGGACGGGCCAGCGTGGCGAAAAATTCTTCCGGGTGACCGGCGAAGTTCTCGCTGATCTCGTTGTACAAGTAGACCAACTGGCCGCAACTGGCTTCGTCCCACTCCACACGGATGCTTGGCAGCGGCGTGCGCGGTACGACGCTTTTGTCCTTGAAGGGGTTGCTGTCACCTTCATGCCAGCCTAGGCTTTTCCACACCAGGCCAACGGCCTCGAACATCCGATTGCTGAGGATGCTGCGCTCTGCCTGGGGCATACCTGGCGGTACGGTCAAGGTGATGCTGTTGAGCAAGCGCGGTACCCGGGCATGGCCCTGGCGTGAACGCTGTGCCGGGCTGTTGATTTGCGACAGCGCCTGGGTCACGACTTCGGCAAGCATGAAGGTCATCAGGTTGCTGCGCGAATAATGCGGGGTAAACACCTGCATATCGTTTTTCGGCGGCAGGTACAGGGCCTGGCCGAGGTCGTTGATCAGGTTCGAGAAAGGTGCGGCGATTGCTTCTGGTTCGTCGCTGGCTTTCAAGTAGGCGGTATTGAAACGCCAGCCATGGCCGTAGGATTTCTCGTCCCACAAATAGCGTTTCGGGCTGGACAGCCCGGTGGATCCTTCGGTACCCCGACGGCGACTGGCCAGGCGCGCGGCCTCACCACCAACGCGAGCAAAGGTCGGCCACTGAAATGCATCGTGGCGGCCGCTCTTGCTCGACAGCTGGTCGTTGCCAAACGAGGCTCGAGTGAATTCGACCCGGCTTTCGAACGCCTGGTTGTAGATATGGTGTGGCTCGGTCAGGTCGCGCAGTTCCAGCACATAGTTGTTGCGCATACCGGCACCGGCCTGACCGTGATCCTCAATCAGGATGCCGCAGGTCCGCGAGTTGCCGACGTCCAGTACCAGGTCAACCTTGATCGGCAGCACGATACCCTGTGCATCGTTGGCGACTACTTTGACTTCCGGGATCTCGACCTTGGGCTTCTCAGTGCTTTGTTCGGCCGGGGTAGGGCGACGTAGCAGGCTCAGCAGGTTGAGGTAGTGGGCGATGTGACGGTTGCCTTGCAGCTCTCTGTCCAGGCGCTCACGGGTCCATTCGGCGCGAGCGTCGGTGTACAGCTCGGTCAACCATTCACGGATCCAGCTATTGGTCAGAAACCAGCCATACTCGCGTGCGCTGCACGCCGCCTTGAAGGCCACGCCGGAACGCACGTCTTCTTCGCTTGGGGCCAGGTAGGCGGCGCCTTCGACGTTCTTCATGATGCGGCAGTCGAAGGCCAGGGTCAGGCGGTGGGTATTACCGTCGAGGTCAGGCTCAGGCAACTTGACCAGCCGCATCCGCGACCAGTTGTTCGGACCTTCGTCATAACGGTATGGCGGCATGAAGCGCAAGAAGGGAACCGGTAGCCAGATGCCGTCGAAGAGCTTAAGGCTCTCTTCCATGCTCAAGCGGAAATGGTTGTCTTCGGTGGAGTCGAACTCCACCTGAACCACTTTGTCGGGCTCGGGCTCGTAGAAGTCCTTGTATTCCTTGGACCACAACAGACGGGTCGGAACCATGCCATTGTTGAGCTGAACGAACTTGCCGGCCTGCTCATCGGGCCCCAGGTACAAGGCGAAGTCCATGAACTGAATTCCGGTATCGCTGACCAGCGTGACCGTTTCTTCGAACTGAGTGATTTCAGGCAACATCGTATGCGCTTCTCGTGTTATTGGCCGGCTTGTTCCATCAGCATGTCGAACTCGTTTGCACCGTAGTTACCGGTGCAGCCGGCGATGCTGTTGGCGCCTGGTTTGCAATTCACTTGGGGGAGGTCGTAGCTGCTGCCGTCAGCGCAAGCTGCTTGCGCTTCACTGGTAATCGACAAGTTGCCGCCATTCATTGCCGCTGCTACCGGAGCATTGCAGCGCACGCCGTCGGGGCGCTTTACCGTGGCCTGGCCCTTGCCGTTCTGGAAGTCGTACTTGAGGCTCAGCGGCTTGCCGGTGCCCACTTCCTGAATGCCGGCACCGTTGTAGTTGCCGTTTAGGAAGTCTGCGGCGCCGTTGCCTGCATTGGGCGGAATGGTCAATTGGGCCGACTGAGGTTGCGCCTCGCCTGGTAGTTCAGGTGGTGTTTGAGGTTGTTGGTCTTCAGCAATTTGTGGCGGCGTGGGCGCTTTGTCGTCCGGGGGTTGAGGCGCTTCGGTTTTCGATGCGTCGACCGGCAGGTCTCCAGCTTCCGAGTTATTGGACCCAGGCGCTTGAAGCTCGCCGGGCGCAGGAGCAGGCTCGATGCGTCCAGCGTCACCTTGGCCCTGAATCAGACCCGTATCGGTATGGGTGCCTATTACTGCGCCCTGCACTTGTTGGCCGTTGACCGAAGGCTCGATGGTGTTTCCGCTGGGAATGTTTATGCCGTGTTTAGGCAGTTCGGCCAGCGGCAACCCGCCAAAGCCCAAGCCTGGCCAGCAACCGCGTAGGCCGAAAAGCAAGGCCAGCAACAGCAACAGCGCCAACAGCCAGAGCAAATACCGCCACCAGGAGCGCTTGGTGACTTCGTTGATAACTGGCGCGACTTCGGGCTGTAGTGGCGGCACCACGGGCGGTACTGGGGGCGGTGAAACAGGCTCGGCCACTTTGGCTGTTTTTGGATAGAGACAGTGCAGGGGCTCTCGGCTGCGTTCGGCGCCAGCGTGAATAAAACCCCAGAAAGTCAGAACAGGCTTGCCATCGACCAAGTAAACGAAATTTTCGTCAGGGAAGGGCACTACACAGGTCAACAGCTTGCCGAACACCGTCCGGTCACCTTGAGCGCCGGGTTTGGTCCCTGGTTTAGGCTGACCATTGGCGTCCAGACCCAGCAGGTCGTTGCTCAGGTCGATAATTTTGCTTTGCAGCAGTTCCAGCTGTGCACGAGCCGGTGCGCGCTCTTCTTCGGTCGCGCTGCTCCAGGGAATAACATCGCCAAGGCGATCGCTGTACCAATCGATCTTGCTGCCAAGCTCGTCGGTTTGAGGGATTGCAAGGTGCTCGATCAGCTCGGGATGGTCGGGGTTTTTGCGCCGAATCGCTTCACGAAGTTGTAGCGCAGCCCGGTAGACCGGTTGACCCGTTTCTCCCAGTGCAGTGAATTGTTCACTTTTACCGCTGCGTAGCAGTACTCCGCGCATCCTTGTCCTACCCTTTCGCTCTTCCAATAAGCATCGGGCGCCCCCTGTGAGAGAGGCGCCCGAAATGTTGAGCAACACTAACGACATGCGCAGAAGTCGTCAATTCAAATGGATGGCAAATTGCTATGTATTCCGTATGGCAGGCCTTGTATTGCGATCTGGCGTAAAACAGCAGTCAAACATGGCTGTTTGGTGGGTCCGAAGCAACGCGTATTCAGGTTATACGTCTGCTGCGCAGCCGACCGCGGAGCAGGGCCCGCGCCGGCCGGTCATGGATTGTTCAGGTTACTGAAGGCCCGCTCTTCTATGCCATCAAGCAAGGCTTCCACCAGCCCTTTGGCCATCTCCACTGAATGCAGGGTCGACCAGAGGAAGTTCTTGTTGGCCGGGTCGATATCGTCGAAGGCTTTGTAGCCGGTGTCGTAAGCGCAGCTCAGGTACAGCGAAGCATGCACCAGCGCATCATGGGCAGCGATGCCGGAGCAGACGGCGAACAGGGGAGAGTGACCCGCCTGGCAACTGCCAAAGATGGTGTTGGCGGTAGCGACGGAATGATCCAAAGGTGGGTCGGGGACGATTTTTTTCATATTGGAAGCTCCAGTTGGAGCTGGCACAGCCATCCGTTACCACACGAATGGGTGGCAGCTGTACGCGGGGTGGTAAACCGGACGAGCTTCTAAACCCGGCAGGCCCGAAGGCCTCCCACGCACAGCCGCCATAGGCTGTATAGAATGCTCAACCCGGGTTACCACACCCGATCACCGAGTTTTCGGTGACGGATTGGAGCCTAGAGGGACGAGTTCCTAGGGACAATCAGACGGACATCGACAGACCGAGTAGGGTATTTCCTAGGACGGCCAAACAGCCAGTAATTTCGAACGTTCGAAATAAAATCTGACATTCATGCATCAACAGCAAAGAAAACTTACGGCTTGTAGGTAGACTCTCTGGCGCAGCGCTGTGCGCGCCTGTTCATTGATGAAGCGTTGAGAGGATAGAGAATGAGTCTCTGGGATGACCTGAAAAAGAAAGCCGTCGACGCCAACCCCGAACTGGCTGCCAAAGCAGCTCAGGCATTGACCAAAGCCAAGGAGCTTGCAGTTGAGGCCGGCCAGAAAGCGGCGCCGGTATTAAAGGACGCCAGCGAGAAGGCCGCTGCCTACGCCAGCGAAAAGACCCCCATCCTCAAGGCCCAGGCACTCAAAGCGATAGATGATGCCAAGGTGCATCGTGCCGAGCTCAAGGAGCGCGCCAAGCACGACAAGGCCGCACGCGATGAAATGATTCGTACCATGTACGACGTCAGCCTGTCGGCCGAAGACCCCAACTTCATCGATGAGCCGTTCAACCACTTCGACCGCCAATTGCACTTCTTCGTGCTCAGCGGGCAAGTGCTCGATAGCCAGAAACGCAACCAGACGCACGTGAGTGCCAGCCATTCGCACAGTTCCGGTGGCGGCTACATGATCAATGGTTACGGCTCGGTGGGTGGCAGTTCGTCATCGATGCATGTCAGCAGTCACAACATTCAGGAGCACGAGTTCTGGGTTCGCCTGCAGGACGACCGGGAAGCGTGTTTCCAGTTCTGCAACAGCGATGTGCGTATTCGTGAAGGGCAGTACATCAGTATGTTGTTTGCGCGCCCGGCCGATAGCCAGACCGGCACCATGGTTGCGCTCTACAACCACAATGCCGAACGCAATTTCAGCATCTTCTCGCCAGCCGAGATCAACCAGAAATTCAACCTGTACACGGTGGAGCCGGGGCTGTTCAACAGAACGGAAGTAACCAACACCCGCAACCGTCTGCTGCAGGAGTTAGACCTGCGCCTGGGCCAGTTGGCGAGGTATTCGGCGGTGCACGGCAATGTACCGACGCAGGGCCAGTTGATCGAGGGCGAGGCACAAGTCTGATCAGGGTGTTGCAGGCACAAAAAAAGGCCCAGGTTTTCACCTGGGCCTTTTCATATATATGGCGCACTCGGCGGGATTCGAACCCACGACCCCTCCTTCGGAGGGCAATGCGGTACAGGAATCTTGGCTGACTGGTAATGCTCTTGAACGCCTCTAAGTGCCGTGAATCAAGGCTTTTGCCCTGTGTCGCTGTCTACAGTTTATGGTCCTTGACGCTACCTAAGGGCGGTTACTTAAGGCACAAAACACGAAATCTGGATTCTCGGTTTTTGACCACTAGCTCGCTGGGCTTCGTCCTGCCGCTGGAGCTTGCTTGACGTCAGCCGCCAGGCGGCGGAGCAACCCCGGGAGGTAGAAGCAGCTCATCCATCCTTAGAGCCCAAGTCGCTTGCAATCTTGCCGAAGGACTCCCGAGGGCCAGCCAGCTCATCAACGCGATCAGGAATGCTCGGAGTCTTACTGAGCACCAGGCAACGGGTGTTACCTACATATTCCTCAAGCAGGTAGAGCGTGCTTCCAACATCGATTCCCATTTCCTACAGAACGTCGTCGGGCAGGCGAATGGCGCCATCGTCTTCCCAGTCTTCGATCACTACATGATCTTTCATCGCGACCCCAGAGGCCGGTTGGATGAGGTGCCCGCAAGGGTAGGCGGCAGGCCGCTGCCAACTAAATCCCGCGGTGCAGAGCGGCAGCATAGCAAAGAGCGGGCAGGCTCCGAGAGGTAACGAACACGTCTCCCCAGCCTGTGCTGCCGGCGTGCGAAGACTCACTCAGCAGCTCAACTGCGCAAGTCGGTAACAAGCACCCGGAATGGGCCGTCAGGAATGCGCACAATCGATTCGGACCACGAACAGAGTGATACCAGATGCCAGCACTTACCCGCTGCATGATGCGCCAAATGACGCTACAATCATGCCATATGTCGCACGTGGAGAAATACGCTATGGTTTCCGCCGACACTCGTACTCGCAAGGCAGCATCCGCCGCCCGTAAGCCAACGGAATACCTTTTCCAAAGTGATTCTGACCAGCTCAGTCCGGTCATGGTCTTCAAGCTCACGGTCAAAGGCTTCGATCTGAAAGATGTGCAAGACATGCTTGCGATTTCTGATCTGTATTCGACGAAGAAGATCATGAGTCGCATTGTGGGCAAGTCCATCAGGACGATCCAGCGCCAGGGCAGCAAGCAACCAGCACATCTCAATTCCCAACAGAGCGCCGTGGCCTTCCAGTACGCGAAGGTGCTGGAGCACGCGATCAATGTATTCGGCACTCAGAAGCTGGCCGAAGAATGGCTAGGACGCCCTTGTAAGTATCTGGACGGTGACGTGCCGCTGGACGTCATCGACAACCCGGTTGGGTTTCAGGTAGTTGAGGATTATCTGGAGCGTATCGAGTACGGGGTCTATCAGTGAACCCGATTCCCTGGTCTGGCTCATGGTGCGCATGGCGCCTCGACCGCGAGCTCTACAAGGACACCTGGGACAGTGGCATTGGTGCCCATAAGCTGGGTGGCCGTTGGACTCCTCCGGGGCGAAACGTTGTGTACGCCTCGACAGACCCCTCAACCGCCATCTTGGAGGTGGCGGTGCATGTCGGCTTCGATGCGCTGGATACGGTTGCGCATGTGCTCACATGCTTCGAAGTGCTCGATAAGAGCCTTATCAAGGTCGTACAGCCTGAGGATGTTCCCAACCCTGTCTGGCTGACGAGTGCATCCGCTTCACCTAGCCAGCAGAAGTTTGCAGACGCCCTGCTGGCCGAACATCCGTTCGTACTGATCCCATCCGTCGTCACTCGCCATTCCTGGAACTTGCTTGTCAGCCGCGAGCTGGCCGAGGGCAGGTATCGAATGATCAGCCAAGAGCGTTTGGGTCAGGATACTCGCCTCGTCAATATCTGAGCGGCATTGTGCTGGCTGCGCCACAGTGGGTGGCAATCCATAAATCATAAGAGCCCCTGTCCAAATTTGCATTGAACAGGGGGCTTATTTCGCAGCTGTGCGTGTCGGAGTTCTGGAGCTTGGGCAATCACCTCCGATACTCATACCAGTTGAGCCACTCTCAAGAGGAAGAGAGGAATACCTGGGTATTTTCCTCCCCTGCCGCCGAAACTTTACACCTGATGCGCTCCATGATTTCTTCTCCACGCTCGCGTGATGCAAAGTCGAACCTGAGCTGGTAAGACTTTTCGCTGCGCTCGGGTTCCCAATACGAAAGCCCCTGATCAAGCTGGATGGTCAGTTGATTACCGGAGCGCAGCTTAAGCTGCAGCTGTCGGTAGTGCGGTAAGGTGGGCAGGCTTAGCACCTCTCCTTCGAGGCCGCAGTACGCCAGAGCCTGGCGGAGGGCCTCATCGCGCTCGCGAGCTGAATGCCAGTCATGCCGACACTGCCAAGGCGAGCGATTGTCTTCCCGCTGATATTGTCGGCCTAGGATTCGGATGGCGAAATCTGCATCGCTCAGTCGTCCGAGCTCGTGGATCACGCTGACTAGCAGATTTACAACTAGCGGGCTGCATACGTAGCGGTCACTGTAGAACAGTTCAGTAATCGGATCCTTGCCTGTAAGGGCATCATTAATCAGGCCATTGGCCTCAGTACGTAGGTGCTCCCAGAACCGGCGTGCAAAGTTGTCGAGCGAGCCATCCAGCTGATTGCCGATCTCGACCTTGATCAAGCCGGGGGGAGTTGCCGGCATGAGATCTGCAGCATTCAAGACGCGCTCTGCCTTGAGGGTGGAGGGTGTGCCTCGGATGATCTGTGCACCGACCTCCCCTAGATCCCATGTGCGGCCAGGTGCGGCCAGGTTCGCATTATCGCTAGCCCATGCAATGCAGCCTTGTTGGCCTTGCAGTGAGACATTTAGTGCCAGCGCCCCGAGATCCGGTATGGAATTGTGTATGCATATCTGTACTCCGCTGAAGGCTAGCTTTGCCAACCATTCCTTTTGGTCTCTTGGCAGGCTGGAAACTGTACTTTCCAGCAAATGTAACTGCGCTTGGTGTCCAGCGTTCTCCCAATTTTGCAGTTGATGCCTCAGGCGGCGGGCGACAGCAAGATCCCATTCTTCGGCGGGTGCAGTGAGATAAATGGCGATGATTTTCGTACTGTCGTCCCTAGTAATTGCTCGTTCGACTGCTTCCTGAAGGGTGGTGATTTCTGCCTGGCTTTTCGGGCCGAAGACAGCGAGCTCTGCTGGCAGCGCCAGGCCGGCCAGCCAGGCCTGGTTGATCCATGCCAGTGCGGTGTGGCGATTGAGACGGTCGGCCTCGAAGCGGGTATCGAAGCTGAGCAGGCAGCGCTGGCAGGCATGCGAGCAGTTGCAGCTATCCAGACGGGTTATGACCCGCTGCCACAGGCTGGCTTCATTTAGATGCTCTGCAGCCTGGGTAGTGTAGCCGCCGCTGCGCAGGTCGAACACGCGGATGGCGCGGGTTGGTTGGCCATCGACCTTGATCGGATGGCTGTCGCAGCCCAGTTCTTCGGACTGTATGCCAAGCTCGGCGGCAATTGCTTCGCGCAGCACCACTGCAATCGAATAGGCGGTGATGTCGTCGTTTAGTAGTTCTCCACTGGAAGGGGTGCGCAGCACCAGCTCCAGTGCGTCAGTCAGGCTGTCATGACCTAGGTGGACGTTCTGCTTGATCTTCCAGCTGTTGTGGCTGCCGGAGCAGATGTTTTTCCCCTCGTCGCTCTTACCGCCGCGCAGGCGTGTGTGCTCTGCCTTCTGGCGGAAGATGGCCGGCAGATACTGTTCATTGGCAGGGGCGGATGCGTCGGGATAGCTGAGCATCGGCTCAGCCTTGCCACACTCCAGGCAGATGGCAAAGCCCTGCTGATTGGCACCCGAGGTGTAGTTGAACAGGTGTGCCTGTTGGCTAGTGCGGAACTGGCCGAGCGCCGGGTTGACCAGGCAGACCCAGCTGGCTGGTACGTTCAGCCAGGGCGCTTTGACCGGCACATACTGCAGGCGGCTTATGTCGTTGTGCGGCTCGTCGAAGAAGTCCACGGCAAAGCCGGCCGGCACCAAGTATTCGCGGATGTTTTCGCGCTCGATCGGCGCGCCGCATGCCTGGCAGTTGATCTCCAGACCGGGGGTGATCGCGGTGTCGCTGGCGCCGCACTTGGGGCAATGCCAGGCCTTCTTGAACAGCTGCAATTCCTTGATGTTTTCGGCAGATGCCGGCGCGTGCCAGTTCAGTGTGATGCCGGAAGACTTGTAGACCAGCCCGTCCATGACCAGCTCGGCGCCCGGCGCATATTCGCGCAGGCCGGTGATGCGGTCGCGGGAAGCCAGTGAGCGATAGCGTGCGCGGTTGTCCTCACGCTGGTCGTTTTCCTCCCGCTTCAGGGTATGCATGCAGCGGTTGTCGAAGCTGACGATATCGGTCGGGAAGCCGTAGCCCGGCAGGAAGCGCCGGTCAGCTAGCTCGCTGAGCAGGTACTCCTTCTCGATGCGGCTGAGTTGCGCCTCCATGGCGCGGGAGGCGACGGCCTTCTTGTCTGCAATCTGCAGCAGCAGGGCTTGGCTGGCCGAATGCTCCTGCCGCCATGCCTGCATGATCTCGGCCATGCGGTGGCTGGCATGCTTGAACAGCTCGCGCTGCGGGGTGGTATCGAGGATGCTGCGGCGGGTGATGTCCCTGAGTGCCTGCTCCACCAGCGCCTCGGCATCGACCGCCTGGTTGTCGCACCACAGGCAGAAACGCGCGGCCAGCGACATAGGCAGTTCGCCGTCTAGGAAGAAGGCGCCGGTGGTCATCGACTTGATTTCTTGGGCCGCGACCACGTGCTTGAGCCAGTGCGACAGCAGCCAGGCATTGACGTGGCGCTGCACCAGATCAGGGCTCTGCAGGGACACCTTGGGCATGCGCATGGGCGTATTGAAAGGCCAGAGCGGGTTGTTGAACACGCTCTGGTCGTGCGGGGTGTTCTTGCAGACGGCCAGGGCCAGCGAGCGTCCCTCGCGGCGGCGCCCGGCACGCCCGGCGCGCTGTAGGTAGTTGGCCGGGTGCGGGGGCACGTTGTTCATCGCCACCACGCTGATGCCACCGATGTCCACGCCCATTTCCATAGTGGTCGAGCAGCTCAGCAGGTTCAGCTTGCCGGTCTTGAACAGCGCTTCATAGCTGTCCAGCTTGTTCTTCGGCTGCTGCGCCGAGTGTTCGGCGGCGCGGAAGTAGTGGCCGCCCTCGATGACCCGGTCCATGACGTCCGACCAGAGCGCATCCTTGCGCAGTTGCTGGATTCGCGGCTCGTTGTTCAACCAGTCGCGGATCGCCAGCAGGCCGGCATCGCCCGGTGCATGCAGAAGCTCTTCCGGCAGGCGTGGCAGGCGGTACGGCGTTACCCGGACGACCATGTCGCGGTCGGTGCGTGGGGTGTAGGGGCTGAGTTGCTCGAACGGGGTGTCGATGAAGCGCCGCGATACCGGGCACAGATAGACCGTTTCGGGCAGCCGGAAACTCAGTTCTTTGAGATCGAGTTGGTAGCCATCGCCGAATGAAGTCAGCAGGTTTATTTGCTGGGTCAGTACGCGCCAAGCCTCATTCAGGATTGAGTCGATCTGATCCTGATGGACCGCATTCGACCAGTTGAATGCCTTGCAGAGCAGCAGGATAGCCCGTGACTGGATACCATTGACGGTATTTACCGTCGGCCAGCGGACAAAACGGCTCTGCAGCTTTTCAGGCTTCTGCCCAGGAACTGGTGCCACGACCCATTTGGGGCGAATGCGTGCGCCGATCAGCGACTGCCAGCGCTCGTTGATGTTCAGGATGGTGTTTTCGCGGACAAAGAAGTCCAGCAGCACCTTCAGGTAGGTACGCCAGGACTCGACATCCAGATGCGCAGGCCAGGCCATGGGCTTGCTGGTGATGCAGGCCAGCTTGGGATAGCAGACCTGCACCAGGCCCAGGGTTTCCAGGCTGTTGGCGCGTTTAGGGCGGCGATAGAACTCGCGCGCCAGTAGCATGTTGGCCAGGGCGATGCTGTCCTGCTTGCCGAACGTATTGGGAGCGAGGTTGTTGTAGTAGTCGAGCATACCCATCTGCAGCTCTGGGGTGCCGGCCAGATGGTTGGCTATATCTGTCCAGCTTATTTCCGCTCCCTTTGCAGCTTCAGCCTGCCTGTCGAGCAAAGACTGCAGGTGTTTCTGCTCGATACGACTCAGTTGCGTTGCTGTTTGTAGGTCTTGCAGATCCTCCAAGTCCTCTGCGGACAGTCCATCGATCGGTTGTGCCTGCAGCAAACGCTGATATATCAGCCCGCGGATCCGGTTGCGCTCGGAGTCCTGCTGCAGCTTGATGGCAATCCGCGCCGTGCCCTGGCGACTGTCGGTGAAGGAAATCAGCTTGCGGCCCTGGAAAGGCTTGCCGGTAGGCATCGGATCTGGTGGGCAGAATTCCAGCAGGGTGCCGATCACCGTGCTCAGGGTGAACGGCGTGCCGATGCGCGCCGGACGTAGCAGGCTGCGGCCCTGGATATTGGCGCCACAGCAAGGGCATTCGTTCTTGATGGTGCGGAAGAGCTGCAGCTCGATACCGCCATCCGCGGGACGATTGGGTGTCAATCGCTGGGTGGTGCGATCGAGGAAGTCGGCACTATAATTCTTGACGACGCGATTAGTGATCAGGATCTGAATAGATGACACAGTATCTTCGGCCTGATCCTCGGCCCCCGTAGAATCTTCGTCGAGGGCGAACTCGTCGACCTGTTGTTGAGTCGGGTCGACCAGCTCGCTGCTACCCTTAGTAGCCGCCTGCAGGAAGCTCTCGTTGCACTCCTCGCAGGACACCAGCGGCATCAGCGGCGCACCGCAGCGGCAGTGAGTCCGCTCCTCCAAATAGACCATGCCGAACGGCCAGTCGGCATGTTTCAGCGCGGTTCCGGCCTTGTGGCTGCAGTGGCGGTCCACACAGGCGCGGATCGCCGGAATCACGTTATGGAACAGGTGCGCGCGCAGCGGCAGAAAGGACAGCCCTTCGGCATTCTTGGTGCCAGACAGCAGATCCAGCCAGGCGAGTACCTGCGCCGGGGTGAGACCGGACTCGTGGGTCAGCCCTTGCAGGCTTTGCGGCTTTACCTGGCCATCGGGCATGAACAGGGCACGCAGCCGCCGAGCGGTCGGGCTGGCCTCCAGGCGCTGGTAGCGCAGCGCCGACTGCTCTTGGTCAGCTTCGATGGCGCCGATGGCGTCGGGGGTGTCTTGCTCGGCATTCGGGGTAGCGTTCAGCAGGGCAGGGATATCCCGGTGGCCCTGCACGACATGCACCTGCGTCGGATCCACTCCGCCGATATCGGCCAGGAATCTGCGTAGGCTCTCGATGGTCTGGGTATCCGAGCCGAAAGTGGCCGAGGTCGCGACGAAGCGCACATCCTGCGGCTTGACCTGGAAGGCCAGCATCACCCGGCGGAGCAGCAGCGCCATCTCCGCAGCCTGAGAGCCGATATGGGTATGCGCTTCGTCAAGAATGATCCAGCGTAGCTTGCCCGCCGACTTCTGCAGGATCGGCTCATCATCCTTGCGGATGAGCATGTATTCCAGCATGGTCGCGTTGGTCACTAGCAGTTGCGGCGGGCTGGCGCGCAGGCTCTTGCGGTCGATCACCTGGCCCTTGTACTGCAGGTCGGAAGCCTTGCGCTCATTCTCCAGCGCGCCGGTGTACAGGCAGTGGCGAATCTGCCCGTCGAAGCCGTCGGTCCAGGCATCCAGGCGGTTCTGCTGCGAGTTGATCAGCGCGTTCAGCGGGTAGATGAACAGGGCGCGAACGCCTTCCGGGTCTTCGCCAGCGTCGATTGCCTTGGCCAGGTGGTTGAGGACCGGCACTAGGAAGCATTCGGTCTTGCCCGAGCCAGTGCCGCTGGTTACCACCAGCGATTGCGGCTCCGCGCGGTTGAGAGTCTCCCAGGCCACCAACTGGTGAGTGAAGGGATGGCGGTTGCTGGGGAAAGCATATTCCTGGGCAAGGTCCTTGGGCGGAGATTCCATGGCTTCGGCAAGGCGTCGGTGTAGTAGGTTACCGCCGGCCAGTGAACTCATGGTTTCAGAGCTTTCCTGCCAGCCGAAGGTTGGTTCGAAGACTGGGTCGGCCAGCCAGGCGCCCGGAGTGCCGGCGGCGGCGGTCAGCTGATCATGCAGGAACTGGCGCAGCTGCGGATTGCCTAGGCTGAGCAGGCCCTGGGCGGCGCGCTCGCTGCGGATACTCAGGTTGCCGGTAAGGGCGGAGAAATAGTTCTTCTGATAGAGCATGGGATTCACTTCTGCATCGAGGCGGCTTGCGCCATGGCCAGGCCGAGTTGATAGGCGGAGTCAAACCAGACCGTATCGAACTGGCGAACGTTTCTTAGGCTGAACAGGCGCGCCGGATCGGCTTGCCACTGCTGTCCATGGCCGGAGTGGGTATCGAAGGCGGCCATGAAGGGCAGCATGACTGTGGTCAGCTTGAAGTCGTTGGCGGGGAGCTTGCAGTGGCCGAGGAGCATTTGCCCGTGGGGTGTTTTTAGGAATGCCCCGATATCCGTATTGCCACTGCCAGGATATTGATGGGTTTCAGCAGGATTGCGTCGGAACATCTGCTGCATGGCCGAGTGCTCGCCATCCAGCAGTTGGGACAACCAGGAGTCGGTGAGCATCGCCGGATTTCTCAGGAGGAACGCCACATCGGGGCTTTGTAGATCGAACGAGTGGTGCAAGCCCTGATCGAAGATAAAGCGCAGTGCCGGCTGCCAGCGTGAAAGGAACTGGCTCTTGCTCTGGATGTCGTTGCGGATCACCGATAGCAGGCGGGGATTGTCGGCTGCCAGCTGCTGGCGCAGAGTCGCGAAGGTGTCGAACCAGTGCTTTGGCGCGATCAGCAGCCACTCGAAGGGCAACTCGCAGGGCAGGCGCTCTGCCAGCCGACTGGAGAAATCGTCCAGCAGCAGCGTTGCCGTGGTCAGAGCCTGCGGCTCGCGGATTAGTGCCTGGCAGATGTCTAGGCTGGCCAGTGGCAGGTGGTGCAGCCGGTCCAGCAGCAGCTCTAGTGTCTGCCAGTCCTCGGCTTCCGGGTCTGCTGCCATGGTGTGTAGCGCAGCCCGTAGCTGGCACATGCGTTCTTCGCCATTGGCTTCGCAGAGCGCCTTGCGCAGCGGGGACAGGGGCTTCGAGAGTTGGCTCGCGGTCGGTGGCACGATGGTCGCACGGCTGTGTAGCGGTGACTCGGCAGAGGTGTACAGCAACCAAGGGCCGACGGCATCGTCTGGCAGGCTGACCAGCCAGCTGCCGGTGAACACCTGTTCGGAAAAATGCAGCGGCAGGCTGACCGGGTCATGTTCTGGTTCTGCCAGTGGCAGGCCCAATATCAGACCCTCGGCTTGCGGCTGCTCAAGCAGAACGTCGGAGCCGCTATCGTTCAGTGACGCCATCTCGCGCTGGCTGTGCAGGCGGATGCGCGTCGAGTAGCGGCCCACCTTTAGGCGAGCGTGGGTCTGGTGGGCATGAATCAACTCTAGCTGCACGACATGATCGAGCCCCGGGTGGCAGGACAACATCTGCTGTATCGCCGGGATCAGCTCGAACAGGCGGATTTCACGAGTCCCGGTGTAGCGAATTTCCTGAGAGAGCGTGGAGCGGGCATCGGCGCCGCTGGGCGTCAGGCGAACCTGCCAGTTTTCGGCGCCCTGTGCCGACATCATCACCGCGCGGCAGCCGATCAGATCCTCGAGGGTCATGGCTTGATTCGGTTTGAGAAGGGTTTCGTTGCGCAGCAGCGTGACCCCATAGCCCGGGAAGGGCAGCGTGAGCCTCTGCTCGCCGTCGGGCCACTGCAGGCAAAGCAGAACCGTGGTGGCCGGCCGGCTGCCGGTGCTCTTCAGACGGAGGGTCAGGCCTGTCCCGTCATGGCGGCGCTCCAGGGCGATCTGTTCGCTCTCGCAGCGCACGGGCACATCAGGCCAGAGATTAAGGCGAATGCTGCCCTCGAGGGTGCTGGCGCCCGGAACGTAGGTGATGGACGCCTCCTCCGGGAGGAGCATGGCGCGGGTGTTCAGTAGGCGATGGCCATCCTTGCGCCAGATCAGCCGGCACAACCCCGGCGCCTGGGCCAGGGCGAGCGGTAGCTCCTTGCCTTGCGTGCGGACAAACAGCTCATGGGCGGGCGCGTAGCTGGAGAAGCCTGTCCCCTGCTCGATGCGCAGCCGCGGCGTGCCGCGGAACAGCGGTCCCGGGACGGAGAGTGCCTCCAGGCTGTTCCCCTGCCAGTAGGCATCGGGGTGGCGCATAGCGCTGGCGCTGATGGTGACAACGAAGGGTTGTTGTCGATAGGTGAGCCGGGTAATGCCGGCGGGCAGCTCCAGTAGCATTTGCCCGTCGGCAAGGCAGTCATACAGCTCGCGAGCATCGCCCTCTTCGGTATACACGACGGTTTTTGCTGGCATTGCCGCTAGTGCCGACGCGCCTTTTACCAGCGCATCGCCTTGGGCAAGCAGGCGGGCAAAGGGATATGCACTCTCGAAGATCAGCGGTTCGTCAGGACTCAGAGCTTCGCCGCCCGGCAGGTTGGCGATGTGCAAGGTTGCGCCCCAGCGGCTGACGATCAGTTGGGCTGCGTCGTGCAGATTGTGAATGGCCGGCAGTGGCCTGGCGATCAACTGATATTCATCGTCCCTGATCAGGGCTTCGCCAACCAGGTGCTCCTTCTCGCCGATACGCAGCAGTAGCTGGAAGTGCGGTGGCAGCGCATCCACGGCCATCCCAAGTGCCTCGGCAACCTGATCGCGCCTAGCCTGGGCCTGCATCGCAAAGGACAGCTCATATACGGGAATGGATCCATCGGAACTGAAGCGTAGGCCGCGCTGGATCTGGAAAGGAGGCCGCCGGGATTGCGGCGTGATGCTGATGACGCCTCTGACCAGCCCCTTGATCAGGCTCGCGGCGGCCTGGGAGTCGAGGGCGATGGGGAAGAGTTCTTCCCAGTGGGGGCATTCTTCCTGCAGCTTGTCGATCGGATCCTGGGCACCCTGCAGGGCATAGGTCTTGCGGATGTGCAGCACCGCCTTGACCAGATTGTCGAGCAGCTCGTAGACCGGCGCCTGCTGGTAGCAGGCGGGCAAGAGTTCGGCCTGTGCTTCGATGGCTTGCCGCAGCTGCTCATCCTGCAGCTCGTAACGCAGCGCCTGTTCGGTGACCATGCGCAGCAGGCCGGACAGCCCCCCCTGTGCCGACTCGACCAGGCGCATGGGTAGGCCGCCATTCACCGCGACCAGGCCAATGAAACGCTTACCTTCATTCTTGATTGCGGTCTGCAGACGCCATAGGTGGCGTCCGTCGATGACCAGCCTGCGGGTCTTGTCGTGGGGCAATCCCTGTTGGCCGGCTGCCTCGCACAGTGGTCCCCAGCGCCATGCTCCTCCCGGATATTCGCGCTTCCACCATTCGGCCGCAAAAAGTAGCCAGGCCTGAGCATATTCGGAGTGCGGGTGTTGCCCCACGTTGAGCCCATGCAAAAGCTGACGCAGTGTCTCGAATTCTTCTGATGAGGTTTTATAGGCGAATAGGGGGCGGCCATCCGGCTCTTGCAGTCCACGCCTATATAAAAAATCTGAAATCCATTGGACAAGCGACACACATAAATCCTTTTTTTGAACGAGTGAGCTGCCTCAAAGGCTGTCCTTGGATCGTGTCCTTTTTTCAATCTCAAAACAAGGCGACGGATTCATCTAGCTCGTGGTGCTTGGGACGAGGTGTTCGATAACTGAGCCAAGTGCCGGATGGCGAAGTTCTCATATCCACCAATAGGTCATTCTCGTTTCCCAGCCTGGGATCTGACGAAATTTCTGGCACCAGCGTTAACAGAGCCGAACATCGGGTTACCGTAGTATCTCGAAGGTAATCGGGAATGGGAGTGCACGCTGATGAGATGGTTTTGCGTAGCGATATTTTGCGGTGGCATCGGGCTCTGGCTAAGTACCGAATATCAAGTTCCGCAATGGTTGCTTTGGCTGCTGCTGGTGCTCGGAACCACGATATGGGGCCTGGCCAAGTGGATGGAGCAGCAGGAGGTTAAGACGGAGCGTAGTCATGATCGTGCACACTGATCCAGATTGGTCTGTATGGGATCTCCCAAGACTCCGGGCTTTGCAGCTTTCTGCCCGGCAAACATTAGTTGGCATTGCACCCTAGATTCGACACGGTAACGATGTCCCGCCTTCATTACTCTGAACAGTCGGTATCTCACCTCGTCACGCAGCGTGTTAAGCGTCTGCGCAGGGGCAAGCCTTTCAGCATCAGGTGTCTTGCAGAGCTTGGTCCAAGCTCTGCCATCTCCAAGGCAGTCACCCAGCTGGTTCGCCGCGGTGAGCTTGTGCGCGTGTACCGTGGCATCTACATACGGCCAAAATTCAGCCAATACACCGGACGGATTCGTTGCCCCGGGCTCTGGGACTTGTTGAGTCTGATTGCCAGGCAGAGTCGTTGGAAGCTTCAGATTCACGGTGCTGATGCAGTGAGGCAATTCGGGCTGAGCACACAAATGCCGGTCATCCCGATCTACTACACGAGTGGCCCCAGCCGATCATTACTTCTCGGGAAGGCCGAGATCTGGCTCGTGCATGCGGCTCCGATGGTTATGCAGTGCGCAGGAACCAGGGTTGGGATGGCTATAAGCGCCCTTTACTATCTCGGTAAAGATGGCGCTACTCAGGAGTGCGTCAAAGCGATTAAATCAGCACTCCACCCCGAAGAGCTGGCCACCTTGTTGGGTTGCAACATGCCCAAATGGATGCGTGTCTCGCTAGCTGAATGAGCCCTGCGCATCAGGTGGTGAGGCCGTTCGTACGCGGTTTTAAAGCTTGACTGACTCGGTAGTCGGCAGTCAGTCATCTGATCTGACTGCCCGTCTTATCTGCTTTGAAAGCGAATCAGCGTTTTATTGTTGGCTCGCCTTGATCCGCGCTTTGCGGATGTAACTCACTGACACATCCAGCTGGCTTGCGAGCTCAGCGTCGGAAACGACACCAAACGCAGATGCAATTTCAGGTGTTATCCCTGGTGTCGGACGTTTGTATGCCTCTATTTCAAGCTCGTGACGTTTCTTTTTGACTGGAAAGTTACTGATATCCAGACGATCAGCGACCTCCGTATCAGGCATCTGCCCGAGCATGGCAATGGCTTCATCGGTCCAGATGTCCTCAAGGGGTTTGAAGCGTTCCCGGACAGTCTTGGGCTCCTGAATTCCCAGCTCACCTCGTTTTCGCTTGATGTGCTTGATGGAAATCCCGAATTCTTTTGCCAGTTGATAGTTTGTTCTTGTAGCGAGTTGCTCAATCAGTCCAGTCGGCAACTCAATGTCTTCAGGGTGAAACTCAGGAATGCCAATTGAGTGGCGGTAACGCCGGACACTGCTCGCTCCAAGGCCAAATCGCCTCGCTATTTCGCGGTCGCTCATCTTACCGATGCATGCCTTCCAGTCACCCATATACGTGCTCCTAAAACGAGATGCAGCCAGACAGTTTTTGCCTGACCTCGTATTCAGAGTGCGGTTGGACTACCCCTGATTTTCAGGTTGATGCAGTCGGGATTTGATATCGCTGGGTTCTACCCTATTTCTTCGGCATGTACCGCGTCCTTCTGATTACGGGTTAGGCGAACCTCATTTGCTAGGCAAACCCGCGCATTGCGCGGAAATTTCAGTGCTTTCTTTGATGGCATCGTTGCAGTGTGTTCGGCGATTTTCCGCGCATGCGCAGGATTTTGAATAACTCAAAAATAAAATTGCCTGGCGCGTAGCTCTACCCCAGAAACTGTGGCCTTGGGACCTCCACTATCAGGTAGTAATCCAAAAAAGTGAGAGCCCATAAAATGCCAGACACATCCAATCATTCGGAGAGTGTGGACCAGTCACACATCAGCCCTGACTCACGACATGCACAGCTGCTAGTGTTGGCTGCAGATGCGGGGCGTGATGTTGGTGTTATAGCGGAGATGCTGAGGTTTCTAGATGTTCACCCGCAGCTAATTGATTTCCCCCGAGTCATGCAGGGGCTCGTGAATGCGCTTGATGCCATGGACGTACCGCCGGAGCTCAGCCTAGGTGCGTGCGATCTCAGAGCCTGGCGGGACGAGTGCCGTTGGATTATTTCAATCCGAAACAATCCTGATTTTATTGCGGCTTTGGGCCCCATGTTTTACCAGGGAGATGAGCGGCGTGCGCGTAACCCGGTCATCGGTAAGGGGGTACAGGAGCACGCGTTCCCATATGCGACGCTGTGGCACGAACCTGCGGATTCAGAAAGCAAGCAGGATTACTACCGTCTTATTGGGCAGCTGCTTGTGGTCTACCAGCAAAGGGCGGATGGTCTGGGTCTTCGCGGTCAGAGATACAGCGCCTACCTTGAACTCCGAGCGCTCTGCGCACTGCAGATACTGTCCATACCAGATGATCTCAATATATGGTCCAGCTCTGCCGTATTTGCCCAGGGCTGCCGCCAATTCGACGCCGGCAGATCAATCGACTACCTAGCAGAATACTACCCACCAATCGTTCGTCTCGCCCGCTACCTGGGTGGTGAGGAACCGCCAGAACGTCACGGTGGCGGTGGCCATCGTCAGCATGGCGGTTCAAATAGCGCAGGCCTGGGTGTACTGATTAGCCGAGGGGCTACCGAGTTCCCGCTCGAGGATCCTGACGACCCTGATTTGCTCCCTGGATATATAAGTTTCGTGGCGCCTCAACCGCTAGACGATGATTTAGATGAAGCACTGCCGCTGGGCGAAATAACCACAGCGCGCGAAATATGTTTGATCGATACAAGGGGTGATGTCAGACCATATGTAGCTGAATTGCTCAGCCATGAGGGCATGCTCGCTCATATTTCTCGCAGTCGGCAATTTTTACCGTTTGGCTACAACCTGCTCACGCAGTATGAGCTAGCGAACCTCCTGTTTGGAGTCACTGATGAATTTATGCTCTGTAGGGAACGTATTCGTACTGCGCCAGCACTGGCGCATATACAGATCCGGAGGCGCTTGGAGGCACTGCTGGTGCTTCATCTCATGCTGTGGTTTGGTCGATCACTTGAGGACTGCAAAAAGCTGCGGATAGCTGAGCGGAATACGCGCCCGAGCACGGTGCTGGAGTTGGTTCTGGCTGATGAGGCAGGGCCGGCGGAGTTTAGATTTTTTGCACCGACACCGGACTATGCAGCGGAAGAGCACTTGCCTCGAGAGTCCGTTCGAGAGTCTCAACCAGCAATCGCGGTACCAGATATGGTTGGGGCAGCTGCGCTCGTTATGGCAATCCGGGACTTGTCGCCGGTGAATGGCTCTGCCGTTATCACCTGCAAGATCAAAGACGTCGAGCGTGAAGTCCGAACCTTGTTGAGCGAGCTTGGGGGCGAAGATCCTCGCTACACGATGCACAAGGTGCGCTCCTATCTACATCGCCAAATCATCGCGGACACTCACGATGTGGTTGCAGCCACCATGCTATCGGGGATGCCTTGTCTATCGGCCAACACGCCACTGTATTACAGCCAGTACAGCATCAACTATCTACGACGCCTGTATTGCCAATCAGTTCAGCGGGTGTTGGCTGCGGTTTATGCCACCGTGGGCCTGGAGGCTCCTAGTGCCCCGATTCCCGCTGTTCCGGAGGCGGCTGTTGGTGCCCGAAACTGCCTTCGGCTGGATACGGTAAAAGCTAATCTTGAGGCGTTGCTGGTAGTGCTGCGTAAACGCCCTCGAAAAGGTCTTCAGCAGCTTGTTCATTGGCACAACTGCCTGTCGTTGTGGACTGTGCAGATGCTTTTTATGGCAACTGGATGTCGAGCCATTCGTAACCCGTTGAGGCAGGCAGACGTATTTGAATCGCGCGGGGCATGCGGCGCGCTGGGTGATAAAGGCGCAGATGATGGGCATATGAGTCGCCTTGTGGTGTTGCCTGACCAGTTAAAGCGACAGTTACAGGCCTATAAGGCTCACTGCAGTGCAATTACCGCACAACTTGAGCCTCATCTACCCCAGCTGCCGGCCCCTACTAACGGTTTTTTTCTCCGGTTAGCCGACGGGGGATGTCTTTCCTACGAGGAAATTCGGCCGCTCCACATCAAAGCTGCAATGTGCCAGATTGAGGGTTTCACACCTCATCCAGTGAATGGATTCCGCAAATTGTTAAGAACGGAGCTCGCCGAGCGCGGATGCCCACCTGAAACACTTTCGGCTTTCATGGGGCATTGGCTGAGTGGCGAAGAGCCACAAGATGCTTTTTCGAGCTTTTGCCCGCGTACTTACGTCCAAGACCTTCATGCCTATTTGTTGCCGCTCATGCGGGAGCTTGGCTGGATGGTTCGCAATAGCCATCTGGTCATGGAGGTTGATGCATGAATAGCTCAATCCTCTCGGATGAAATGCTGTCAGTTATCTGGAACCCGGATAAACATGATCCAGAGTGGAAAAATGGATATCTTCTGACACTCCAGGAGCGCTGCAAAGACTCCGGTAACAGCATCGGTGAATGGCTCTGCGGACAACGTTCGCTGCGTAGCTTTCCCATCAAGGAGATGCAAAATCTCGAGAATCAGCTCGAAAGCTCGACATTACGCAACACGCTGCTAGACGTGACGCGTCGGGCGCAGCGTTTTAATCCGAGCTTGCCGCTGGCTCGGATAGCGATCGAAACGCAGCGCCGCCCTAATCCGATTAATCCAGACCTGTACACCTCAGAGAATCTGTCGGCCAGTCGAGGTGTTATCAATGCGCTAGAACGTGCAATCAGACTCGATCTTGAAAAACTTACGTCCCATGAGCGTATTGGGGTACTCCTTCTGAGTGCTGCCTACTACGGTGCCCTGATGGACATCCCACAACTTAATGCGCTTACTCAGCTTGATCCAGGGCAGGCCCTGTGGATATCTGGAGCTCCAGAGTTTCGGCTGAAGCTTTCAATTCGCGGTCAACCCGAGTCTGAGCAGCGGCAATGGTTTCCAGATCCAATAACCCTGGCATTTATATCGCGCTGCGCTCCAGATCTGGCCGAGAACAAGCCGCATTTGGCTCGAAAGGAGGGAAAACTAAAATGTATTCAGGCGGCTCTGGCCGTAGGAGGAGTGTGCTCTCAGAACCAGCCCGGCTCTCTGGAGCGAGTATTTGAGTTATTACGTATTCAACGTCAAACACAATTGCCACAGCTGCTGATGAACTACTCCACGAGGTCCAGCTATGTGACGCATTCGGTTTTGGTGGATTCTTGGCAGCATTTGCACGGAAATTCACCGATTCCAGAAATCGAAGGGAAACCAAAACGGAAAAAACACCGGTTTCGCAGGCCCAAGCAAAGTATTCCCGAGTGGTTGACGGCGTTATGCCGAAAAGTCCGAAAGAGGCAAATTGCAGTATTCGAGAATGAGCAGCCACCCCGAACTCTCCAGGCGCTGATCGGCAACTGGGCGTCATTTCTACTTCACGGCCGCTCGTTCTATGGCAACCCGTTACAGCCCAAAACAGTGTCCAACTATTTGCGGGATGTCGGTGTTGGATTGGACGATATGCTCTCTGTCGAATCGATCCTGGATGTTCCACCTGATGCGCTGGAGGAGCTCTATGAGCAGATGCTCGAAGCTCAACCCACAGCTCCTATGAGGAGAAACCTAGCCAAGGGGCTGTTGGAATTTCATGGCTATCTACAGCAAAGATTTGCGTATCCACCTATCAGTCCCTATGCGGCATTGGGTATTGGGAAAACACCTCAGTTCGTCGATGCCCAGATCCTCAGCGAGGAGCAATATCACCTAGCGTTGCGAGATCTGGCTGCAGGGCCGTTGGGCCAGCGTTCGCCACGCCTTGCAATGGTCGCGCAGGTGATGCTGATTTTCGGTTTTCGCCTAGGTCTGCGTCGTAATGAGGCGCTGAAATTGCTGCGTCGTGATCTGCAATTACCTGCGCTGTCTGTTGAGCGTGCCGCTGCAGTAAGGCGCAGACATCCGAGCCTCAAGCTATTGTCGCCTGAGCGATTGATTGCTCCTGAACGACCGGTCAACTTGCACGTTCGACCACATGCTCAGCGTGCGTTAAAAACACGTAACTCGACAAGGACGCTACCACTTCACGTTTTGCTTGAGCCAGATGAGTTGCAGCTCATCGAGCGCCTGGCTCGGCTGCGCGATGACGAAGAGCTGAAGAGTTCATATTCGGAATTCTTGTTCTGTATCCCGGAATTCCAGACTCGATGGGTATCTGAATCAACACTGATGCCGGCTATTCATGACGCACTACGCCGTGTCACTGGGTGCAGAGATATGCACTATCACCACCTGAGACATTCGGCCGCGACTTGGCTGACGTTTAAGCTGGCCGCTTCAGACCTCGGTGTTAGTCAGTCGGTTGGATTGCTGTTCGGTAAGCATGCGCAAACCATGAATTGGCTGCTGGACACAGAACGGTTCAACCGAGCCTTTCTTCACTCCCCGGAGTCCGCCACTCGACGTGTTATCCACATCACCAGCGCTGTTCTAGGGCATGCGAGTCCCAAAACATCCCTGCTCCACTATGTTCACTGCATGCCATGGTTATCGGCGCTGTGCTGGCAATGGAATCCTGAATTTTGGCCGCCTGGCCATGTCATCGCGAAAATTGCCCAAGTCAGTTTGCCAAACAAGCCGGACGACCTACCTGCGGCAGGCCTGTCTGCAGAGATTCGGCACATGCAGCGAATCATCGGCCGCATGAAGGTCTATAGGCACAGTAACCAAGTAAAAGTTAGGCGCCCACTGATCTCCCCTCAGAAGGTTGAAGGTGGGTGGGCACTGAGGAGATTGAATGAAATCTCATCCATGCTCTCCTACGAGGTTTACGCAGAGTCCTCGGGGCAGTTGGTTAACATGGAGTGGGTTACGTTTACCGAAGCTGATCGATCGGCCATGCTGGAGCGGGCAAGATACATCAGCCACCTCGGGAAGCATCGTTTGCAGAGCCCAGCGACGTCTGACTCAAATTATAGAATTGAGCTTGTCCCTAGACCGCCTAAGCACGGAGGTCTGGCCGGGGTAGCCGCCTATGCGGATCGGCTCTATCGCCTGCTAAGCAGCCGGCATAAAGCTAAAGCTGGTCGAGTGCTGGACGATTTCGTTGAGCGCTGCTGGGCGAGCGAGACAACACTACGCTTCTACTCCGGCAGGGATGATAAGAGTGCCCGTGAGTACCTGTGGCTTCTATCTGAACTGGGCATCCCTTTGGTTGATATTAAGTTCATCATTTACGACGAGGGCACGCCCAAGCAAACCAAAAGCCGTTGGCGAACGGTTCTGGGAAAACCCCGCCTGAAATTCATTGAGCAAGCTCCAGAGAATCGAAGCACCCAGAACAGCCACTTGGGTATTCGAGCGACACTGCGTTTACCAGGAGCAGAGCTCAATGCTCAGGAGCAGAACCACCACCACTCCGGAGCAGCCCTGCGCTACTTGATGCTGATGGCCTCCATCGACTGGCATTTCCGAGTCTGACCAAGTCCGGAGGGCGTTCAGCCCGCCGGATCATCCTGCAATTCCAACAACTCTCCCACCTGGCAGTTCAGGTACTGGCAGATCGTTTCCAGGTCCTTGAGCTCTACCCTCTGCGCGGTCTCGTGATAGAGCCGCGTGAGGGTTCCGCGGTTGATCCCCGTATCCCTGACCACGTCACTGATCTTCAGTTTCCGCTCGCCCAGTAAGCGAGACAAATGGCACTTGACCATCCCAATCTCCAAAAATGATCTTCAGGAGATCATTTTGTCCTTGCAAAGCTCAAAATGAGCGTTATATTGATCTACAGGAGATCATTATGAGAGTTCAGAAGCTCATAAGAATCCGCTGTCGTTCAATTTAGCAGAGAGGGCATGTCCATGTCTCACACATACCTGACTACCGAAGAGCTGGCCACACGCATGAAGTACGACGCGCGCACCATCCGTAATCGCTTGAAAGATTCAGTCCTGCTCGAAGGGATTCACTACTTCCGTCCTTTTGGCGGCCGCAAGATCCTTTTCATCTGGGAAGCCGTGGAAGAAGACATGCAGAAATTCTCGCGGGCTTCTGGGCTGGTTCCGATGGCTGGTGGAGGCATCTGCCATGGGTAAGATTCGTGCCCGTGTCGACAACGAAAAGTTGTTCTTTGACTTTACCTACCTGGATCAGCGCTGCCGCGAGCAGACCACGCTGCCTGATACGCCTGCTAACCGGAAAAAGCTGGAGAAGATTCTTGAGCGCATAGAGGCGGAAATCACCCTCGGCTGCTTTGACTACGCCACCTACTTCCCTCAAAGCAGCAAGGTGCAAGAGATCAGTCGGTTGCAGGCTGGCTGTACATCGCTAAAAACACCACTTTTCAAGGATTTTGCCGAACTATGGTTTGATGAAATGAGGGTCGAGTGGCGTGATACGCACGCCAAAACCGTGCGCCTTACCCTTGATAAGCATTTGCTGCCTGAGTTCGGCAAAAAAGAGGTCAGCGCCATCACGAAAGCAGAACTTCTGTCATTCCGCTCGGCACTCGGCAAAGTCCCCGGGCAGAAAGGTCAAAGTCTGACAGCGACGCGAATCAACCACATCATGACGCCATTGCGCATGATCCTTAGTGAGGCAGCTGACCGATTCGAGTTTACCTCGCCATACCTCAACATCAAATCACTGAAAGTCCCCAAGACAGATGTAGAGCCCTTCACTCTGGATGAAGTGCTGCAGATTCTCGGTGCCGTGCGTGAGGACTTCCGCAACTACTACACGGTGCGCTTCTTCACCGGTATGCGCACAGCCGAAGTTGATGGCCTGCAATGGAAGTACGTCGACTTTCAGCGTCGGCAGATTCTGATCCGCGAAACCTGGGTAGGCGGCAAGCTCGACTACACCAAGAACGACGGTTCGCAGCGTGAGATCGATATGTCCGAGCCGGTTTACCAGGCGCTCCTCGGCCAGCGCGAGAAAACCGGCAGTGGCCAGTTCGTCTTCTGCACCCGTGAAGGTACGCCGCACGCATATCGCAATATCAACGACCGGGTTTGGTACCCGCTGCTGCGCCATCTGGGCTTGCGCAGGCGGCGTCCCTATCAAACCCGTCATACGGCCGCGACCTTGTTGCTGGCGGCTGGTGAAAACCCGGAGTGGATCGCCCGGCAGATGGGACACACCACCACCGAGATGCTGTTCCGTGTCTATTCGCGCTATGTCCCCAACCTGACTCGGCGTGATGGCAGTGCCTTCGACAACCTGATCAAAGCCAATCTCAAGGCCTGAGGAGTTCCACCATGAAACTGATCAAACGTGACAACGTGACCCCTCTGCATCCATCAATGGAGGCCCGCGAGCATAAGTACCTCAAGCACTTGGCTTCAGCCATGAGTCACTACCTTGAGAACCCCCATGGCACCGAGCTTATCTGCATCCTCGGCTCCGGCTACGAGAAGGATAATCGGCATGCCCTCGAAACCTGGGTCGCCTACCACCGCAACGAAGTTTTCGAAAAGCGCCTGGAGGGCCGCAGCCCGCTCGACTATCTGATCGAGAAGCTTGAAAGACTGTTGGCTAACTAAGTTCAGAAGGGGCCGAAAGGCCCCTTTATTGTTCTACCTCGGCAGCAGCGAGACTGTCCCATTCACTTGCCAATCTTCGTTTGGATGAAGTTTCCGGCACCTCCGTCGGTACAACTCAACTTGAACATGCAGTCAGGCAGTTAAAGACCCGGGTTGAAGGATTGGTTTACTATCCGGACGCGAACCAGAGCACATTTTTTCTCCTGCCCGCTGATGGGCAAGAGGGAGGCCGGGAGTAAAGGGACAGTGGTAAAGAAGCAGTGCGTATTGGCCAGCTGGGTTGGCGGGAATGATCTCAAAGCAGTCGCAGGCGCTGAGGCAGGCCCGATTCTTGCGACCCTGAACACGGTGTCCTTTGATAGCGTCGAGCTGCTTTGCTCATACCCTGCTGAGCGCGTTGAGCCCTACCTGGCCTGGCTGCGCGATCAGGTGGATGTAGCGATCACCGCGCATTACGTTTCTCTGTCTTCCCCCGTTCATTTCGGCGAGATCTACCAGGCCGCCAGTCAGCATTTAAAACGCCTGAGTACTTCCGCTAATCAGCTTTCCATTCTGCTCAGTCCCGGTACACCGGCCATGCAAGCGGTGTGGATTCTGCTGGGCAAAACGCGCTACCCGGCGACCTTCTACCAGTCCTCACTTGAGCAAGGTGTTCAGCAGGTCGAGGTGCCGTTTGAAATCGCGGCCGAGTATGTGCCGGCTGCTGATACCATCAGTACCGACAAGCTGGTCCAGCTCGCCGGGCTGGATGCTCCCGTGGATGCAGCCTTCGACAGCATCGTGACGCAGAGCGAGCGCATGCTGGCCCTCAAGGCGCAGGCGCAAATACTCGCGGCGAAGCAGGTGCCGGTGCTGATCTACGGTGAAACCGGCACCGGCAAAGAGCTGTTTGCCCGCGCCATTCACAATGCCGGCCCACGTTCTGCCGCGCCCTTTGTGGCGGTGAACTGCGGTGCCATCGTGCCGGAGCTGATTGACTCCACCCTGTTTGGCCACAAAAAAGGCGCATTTACCGGCGCTATTGCGGATCGGCCCGGGGTGTTCCAGCAGGCTCACGGCGGCACGCTGTTTCTGGATGAGTTCGGTGAGCTGACGCCCGATGTTCAGGTGCGGCTCCTGCGCGTACTGCAGGAAGGCACATTCACTCCTGTAGGCTCCAACCAAGAGCTCAAGGTGGATGTGCGACTAATCACCGCTACCCACCGTAATCTGATGCAGGAAGTCGCTCACGGGCGCTTCCGTGAAGACTTGTTCTATCGCATCGCTGTAGGTGTACTGCACCTTCCGCCGCTCAGAGAGCGCGAAGGTGATCTGCTGTTGCTGTCGGAAAAACTGCTGGCGGGGATTGCCAGCCAGGACGCCAGTCTCGGCGATAAGAAAATTTCCGCAGAAGCAAAAAATCTTATCCTCCAGCACCCCTGGCGTGGCAATGTCCGTGAACTACAGTCCACCTTATTGCGTGCAGCACTCTGGTGTCCGGGCGATCTGATAGCGGCTCACGATATCGAGCAAGCACTGTTCAAATTGCCGCAAGCGCAGGCCGATGTATTGGCCATGGATGTTACGCAAGGCATTGATCTACAACAGATAATCGCTGAAGTCGCAGGCCATTATCTGCGCAAGGCTCTGATGCTTACCGGCAACAACAAAACCCGGGCGGCCAGCCTGCTAGGCCTTAAAAGCCAGCAAACGCTGAGCAACTGGATGGACAAATACGGCATCGAATAAAACTGGCACGGTCCTCGCTATAGGACCGCTATGGACAGAATAGCCTTTATGAAATCAGTCAACTTCGAGTTCCTCCGCTCCGGCAACGAGCTGCTGGCCAACCTTGCCGGTCTTGCCGAGGCCGTACTGCACATTGATCCGGGCAGCGCGCTCACCCGTCTGCGCAGCTTCGCCGAAGAGCTGACCAAAGCCATCTACAAGGAAGAACTGCTGCCGCGCATGCCGCAGTCGAGTTTCTACGACCTGGTGAAGAACCCGGTGTTTGTCGATTGCGTCAGCAAGCCTCTGGTGCACCAGATCAACTTCCTGCGCATCCAGGGCAACGATACCGCCCACGGTGCCGAAGGCGAGTTGCGCAACGCCCAGTTGGCCCTGAAAACGGCTTACCAATTGGCCATGTACATGGCCATCAAGTACTACGGTACTGAACAGACCACGATCCCTGAGTTTGCCGAGGTCAAAGACCCAACGGCGACGCTGGCCAGCCTGCAAAAAACCGTCTCCAGCTACGAGAAGGAACTCAACCAGCAGCAGGAAGAGCTGCAGCGCGTCATGGACAAGCTCGAGCAGGAGCGCACCCGTCACCTCGACAAGATCGACGCGCCCGCCAAGCCCGACCAGCAAAAACGTCAGCAGCAGAGCCAGAAGGTGGCTGACAGCCTGCAGTGGAATGAAGCCAAAACGCGCGCACTGCTGATCGACGCCATGCTCTTGCAGGCCGGCTGGGATGTCAGCAACCCCGCGCAGGTTGGCCAGGAAGTAGAAGTGGACTTCCCCGACAACGTCTCCGGCAAGGGCCGTGCGGACTACGTGCTATGGGGTGACAACGGTCAGCCCCTGGCCGTGATCGAGGCCAAGAAATCCGGCAATGTCAGCCTGCAAGCCGGGCGCGAACAGGCCCGCATGTACGCCGATGGCTTCGAGCGTATGGGCATGCAGCGCCCGGTGATTTTCTATAGCAACGGTTACGAAACCTTTATCTGGGACGATAAGCAATACAACACCTATCGCCCGGTGTACGGCCTCTACAGCAAAGACAGCCTGGAATACCTAGCCTACCAGCGCCAGTACCGCATCCCCACGCTGGAGAAACACAACCCCGAGCTGAGCATCGCCGACCGGCCTTACCAGATCGAAGCGATCAAAACTGTCGCCGCGCACTTCCAGCAGCAGCGCCGCAAGGCCCTGATCATCCAAGCCACCGGCACCGGCAAAACCCGCGTGGCCATCGCCCTGGCTGAATTGCTGCTGCGCACCGGCTGGGCCAAGCGAGTGCTGTTCCTCTGCGACCGCAAAGAGCTGCGCGTACAGGCCGATGAAGCCTTCAAGCAGAACTTGCCCAGCGAGCCGCGCTGCGTGATCGGCGAAACCGGTCAGGTTGACCAGACCGCCCGCATCTATATCGCTACCTATCCAGGCATGATGAACCGCTTCGCCCAGCTTGATGTCGGCTTCTTCGACCTGATCATCGCTGACGAAAGCCATCGCAGCATCTACAACAAGTACCGCGACCTGTTCGACTACTTCGATGCCCTGCAGGTCGGCCTCACCGCCACCCCGGTGAAGTTCATCAGCCGCAACACCTTCGATATTTTTGATTGCGAAACCACCGACCCCACCTTCGAGTTCGGTCTGGATGCCGCCATCAATAACGAGCCACCGTATCTGACGCCGTTTCGCGTGCGTGACCTCACTACCGATTTTTTGCGTGATGGCATCCACTACAACGACCTCAGCGACGATCAGAAACGCCAGCTCGAAGAGGACCTCGGCGAGGAAGAAGCCAAGCGCACCACCATTGCCGGCAAGGACATCGGTCGTAAAATCTTCAGCGAAGACACCGACCGCATCATCCTGGAAAACCTGATCAACAACGGCATCAAGGATGAGACCGGCTCACTGGTCGGTAAAACCATCGTCTTCGCCCAGCGTCAGGACCACGCCGAGCACCTGGAAAAGCTCTTCTGCAAGCTCTACCCGCAGTACGGCACAAAGGTCTGCAAGGTCATACACAACCAAATCCCGCACGTGGATACCCTGATCAAGGAATTCAAAAAGCCGGACAACGACTTCCGCATCGCCATCTCGGTGGACATGCTCGACACCGGCATCGACGTGCCCGAAGTGGTCAACTTGGTGTTCGCCAAGCCGGTAAAATCCTGGGTAAAGTTCTGGCAGATGATCGGACGCGGCACGCGCCTGCGCCCTAACCTGTTTGGCCCCGGTAAAGACAAAACCGAGTTCCTGATCTTCGATCACTACGGCAACTTCGATTTCTTCGAGCAGGAATATCAAGAGCCGGAAGACACCGGCAGCAAATCCCTGCTGCAAACCACCTTCGAAGCCCGCCTGGCGCTGGCCCAAGCTGCCCTGCGTCACAACCATGCCGCCGCCTTCGATGCCGCCCTTGCCCTGCTGCGTGCCGACATCAACGACTTGCCCGACACCAGCGTGGCGGTAAAGCGCGAGCTGCGTGTCGTGCACCAGTTGCAGCAAACCCAGCAGCTGCAGCAGTTCGATGGCAAAACCCAGCACCTGCTGGCAAACACCATTGCCCCGCTGATGTCTGCTCGTGTGCTGCGCGATAAACACGCCACCGCGCTGGATAAGCTCATCGCCGGCATTCAATGCTGCTTGGTCGAGCAGGCCAGCTGCTTCGAGGACGGCAAAATTGCCCTGCTGGCCGAGCTGGACAAGCTCGCCGTGAATATCCAGGCGGTACGTCAGAAGGATGCACTGATCGCCGAAGTACGCAGTGCCGACTTCTGGCTGCAGCCGAGCATCGACAAGCTGGAGAGCGCCCGCCAGGAGCTACGCGGCATCATGAAATACCGGCAAACCGGCAGCACGGGCGGTTATGCCATGCCCAGCACCCGTACCGGCGACGATGGCGTGGAAGTGAATGAGCGCAAGGTCGTGATTGCCGGTGCCAGCGAGGCCATGATCTACCGCCGCCGCCTCAAGGACATACTCGCCGGGATGCTTGCCGCCAACCCGACCCTGCAGAAAATCCACAAGGGCGAGCCCATTGCAGAGGCCGAGCTGAAAACGCTGACCTCGACCATCCTCACCAGCCACCCCGGCGTCAGCCTGGAGGTGCTCAACGAGTTCTACGGTCGCACGGCGGATCAACTGCACCTCACCGTGCGCGAGATTATCGGTCTGGATGCCCACGCCATCGAGGAACACTTCAAAAAGTTCCTCCATGCCCATCCCAGCCTCACCGCTCAGCAGGTGCGCTTTATGAACCTGCTGAAAAACTACATCGCCCAGCACGGCAGCATCGTCATCGAGACCCTCTACGACGTGCCGTTTTCCAGCATTTCCCACGAGGGCATCGACGGTGTGTTCGCTCCCGCCGATGTCACCGAGTTGGTCGCCGTACTTAAGCCCTTTTTGCGCGGGGATACCCCGCCAGCCAGTCACTAGGAGTGATTATGCAAGCCAGCCAATTGACGACTGAAATCATCGTGATCTGCGTGATCGCCGCCCTAGCCAGTCTGGTGCTCGGCTATGTTGTCGCGGCTCTGCGTCAAGGGCGGCAGCTCAGCCGGCTCAACTCGCAGCTTGAACAAGCGCAACAGGCGCAGGTCTCGGCAGTGGCCGCCAGCACGGCGCTGAGTGAGCAACTTAATGCTGCAGAGACACGCCGTCAGGCGCTTCAAATCGAAGAAAGCGCACTGAAGGCTAAACTGCAGGCGGCTTACGAAAACGTGACGCGGCTGAGTCAGGAGCAGCAGGCAGGCAAAGACGCACAGGTTGCATTACAGCTGAAGTTGGATGATGCCAGCCGGCAGCATCACGAAACCGCCAAGCGTCTGGAAACCGCCCAGGCCGATGGACGAGCGCTTCAGGAGCAAGTCACCGGCCTGCGTGATCGTCTGAATACGGCGCAAACCACCATCATCTCGCTGCAAGGCGAGCGTGACGGCCTAAAAAACGAGCTGGCTAGCCTGGATGCCAGCGTCCAGGTTGCCGCATCAGAAGTGCGTGAAGCGCGTGAGCAGCTCACCGAAACCAAGCAGAAACTGGCTGAGCAGACTCAGTCACGCGCCGAGCTACAGGGCCGTTATGAGCCGCTGAGCAATGCTCATGCAGAGCTGAAGACTGCCTTGGAAAAGCGTGAGGAATTAGTGGCCGATCTAAATGATCGACTCGCTAGGACTCAGCTCGCCGGTGATCAGCTGAATGCTGAGCGCGACCGCCTGAAGGACGAACTGGCCAGCGAAGGCAAGCGGGCTAAGGCTCTTGAAACCGCCGAGCACGAAGTGCGTGAGCAGTTGGCTGAAACCAAGCAAACGCTTGCAAAGCAGGTGCAGTCTTTCAGCGAACTCCAGGAACGCCTGCAGCAGCTCAACGCGGACCATACCGAACTCAAAACTACCCTGAGTCAGCGCGAGGAGCATTTTCAGGAGCAGATGGCGCAACTGTCTGACACCAAGAAGTCGCTCACCCAGGAATTTGAAAACCTGGCCAACAAGATTTTCGAGGAGAAGGGCAAAACCTTCACCACAACCAGTCAGGCCAGTATCGACGGTCTCCTCAAGCCTTTTCGCGAGCAGATCGAGGGCTTCCAGAAACGTATCAACGATGTGCATGACGCTTCCCTGCAGGGCAACACTAGCCTTAATGGTGAAATCAAAAAGGTGCTAGAGATCGGTCTACAGATGAGTAAGGAGGCCAATAACCTGACCTCCGCACTCAAGGGCGACTCGCAGCAGCGCGGCGCTTGGGGTGAAGCCCAGCTGCGCAGAACGCTGGAAATGAGCGGCTTGATCGAAGAAGCCCACTTCGAGGTGCAGAGCTCCTTTAAGGACGCTGAGGGTAAGAGCAAACAGACCGATTACCTGATCAAGATTCCTGACGGTAAGCACATCATCATCGACAGCAAGGTGTCGCTGAACGCCTATGACCGCGCGGTCGGTGCTGAAACGCCGGAGGCCTATCAGATGGCCATGATCGAGCACGTCAAAGCCGTACGTAAGCACATCGACGACCTCGCCTCCAAGGATTACACCAACCTTATCGGCATGCGTAGCCCCAACTTCGTACTGATGTTCATGCCCATTGAGCCTGCGTATATCGAGGCCATGAAGCACAACAAGGACCTGTTCGAGTACGGCTACAAGAAAGGCATCGTGCTTGTTTCGCACACCACCCTGATTCCTATCCTGCGCACCGTTTCCAACCTGTGGATGATTGAGCGCAGCAACGCCGAAGCGCGTGAAATCAGCGAGAAGGCTGGCGAGATCTACAACCAGGTCTGCCTAGTGGCTGAGCGCATCGGCAAGCTGGGTGGCACGCTAAATACGGCGAGCAATCACTACAACAGCGCGATAACAGCATTGGCGGGTCAACAGGGGCTATACGGCAAGATTGATCGCTTCAGCCAGCTGTCAGCCAAAGTCAGCAAGACCCTGCCTGCGTTGGAGCCTGTCCATGTTGATTTCCAGAACGAGCGACTCTCGCTGATCGTCGAAGCCCTCGACGAATCGGCTGAACTAAACGAGATCCTGCCGCAACTACCCGCCGACGAACATGAAGGCGAGCAGCCCTCTCTCACAGAAACCACCCCTAAACACGAATTCGAGTTCTTCTGATGCTAACTGGCAAAATCCGCACTGATATCGACAAGCTCTGGGAAAAGTTCTGGACTGGCGGCATCACCAACCCGCTGACCGTGATCGAGCAGATCAGCTACCTGATGTTCGCCCGCATGCTCGACATGCAGGAAGACGTGGCCGAGCGCAAAGCCAACCGCACCGGCAAGCCCTTCGACCGTCTGTTCCCCAATACGCCGGAAGGCCAACTGCTGCGCTGGAAGAACTTCCGCAACATGAGCGGCAAGGAGCTGCACAGCCACCTCAAGCAGAAGGTCTATCCCTTCTTCGCCCAACTCGGCGGTGTTGATGGCGAGGGCAGTGAGCGTGAGGGCTTAGGCCATATCAGCGAGTACATGCAGGACGCTGATCTTGAGATCAAGAACGAGTCCGTACTCACCTCCGCCGTGGAGATGGTCAACGACCTGCCGCTGACCCAGAGCGACGTAAAGGGCGATATCTACGAATACCTGCTGAGCAAGCTCACCACCGCCGGTATCAACGGCCAGTTCCGCACGCCGCGCCATATCATCGACACGATGATCGAACTGATCGCCCCGCAGCCCACCGAGGTGATCTGCGACCCGTCCTGCGGCACTGCAGGCTTCCTTGCCCGCACCATGGAATACCTCAACCGCGTGCATTCCAGTGAAGCCGGCATCTTCACCGATGAAGACGGCAACCAGCACTTCACCGGCGACGAGCTAGAACCCTACCGCCAGCACATCAACAGCCAGATGTTCTGGGGCTTCGACTTCGACACCACCATGCTGCGCGTCTCCAGCATGAACATGATGCTGCACGGCGTGAACGGCGCGAACATCCGCTACCAGGACTCCCTGAGCAAATCCATCAAGGAGCACTACCCGCGTCAGGAACAGAACTTCTTCGACGTGGTGCTGGCCAACCCGCCGTTCAAAGGCACGCTGGACGAAACCAACACTAACCCCGACGTACTCGGCCTGGTGAAAACCAAAAAAACCGAGCTGCTGTTTGTCGCCCATATTCTTCGTTCGCTAAAGCTCGGCGGCCGCGCCGCAGTCGTGGTGCCGGACGGCGTGTTGTTTGGCTCCAGCAAAGCTCACCAGCAACTGCGCCAGGAGCTGCTCGACAACAACCAACTCGAAGGTATCGTCAGCCTGCCCAGCGGTGTGTTCAAACCCTACGCCGGGGTCAGCACCGCCATCCTGATTTTCACCAAGGGTGGCAGCACCGAGCGCGTGTGGTTCTACGACCTGCAAGCCGACGGCTACTCGCTGGACGACAAACGCACCCCGCTCAAAGGTGAGGCCGGCAACGACCTGCCCGATGCCATTGCCCAGTGGCACAAGTACCGGCAAATGGTGGAGGGCAATATCAGCGCCAGCACCATCAATACCCTGTTCGGTGACAAGCGCAAAAAAGCCTTTGTCGTGCCGGCCGAGGATATCGCTGCCAACAAGTACGACCTCAACATCAGTCGCTACAAGGAAGTGGAGTACCAGCAGGAAGCCTTTGAGGACCCGAAGGTGATTCTGCAACGGCTTAAAGGGCTGGAACAGGAAATCCTGGTGGATCTGGATGAGCTGGAGAGATTGTTGTGATGAATCTCGTTCCCTTTGGAAGTGTATGCAGCCTTCAGAACGGTAGAGCATTTAAGCCGGAGGAGTGGTCGGCCTCGGGCACTCCTATTGTTCGAATCCAAAATCTCAATGATGAAACTAAACCTTTCAATTACTGCGATTTTGAGGTGGAAAAAAGATTCCATGTGGATTCGGGGGACTTACTTTTCTCTTGGTCTGGTACCCCAGGGACTTCCTTTGGTGCATTCTTCTGGAATCGGGGTAAGGGGTTTCTAAATCAACACATTTTTAGGGTTGATATTGATGAGCGTTATATCGACAAAAACTATCTTCGATATGCAATAAATTCTAAGCTGGACTTGATTATTGACCAGGCTCATGGCGGGGTTGGCCTTAAACACATTACTAAAGGCAAGCTTGAAGCAGTAGAGATCCCCCTGCCATCCCTGCCCGAACAAAAGCGCATCGCCGCCATCCTCGACAGGGCCGACGCTATCCGCCGCAAACGCCAGCAAGCCATCCAACTCGCCGAAGACTTCCTCCGCGCCGTCTTTCTGGACATGTTCGGCGACCTGGTGACCAATCCGAAGGGGTTTCCAGTAGGTACAGTTCGGGATTTGGTTGATACAGCTAACTATGGTTCATCAGAAAAAGCTTCTGAAACAGAAGGCGAGTTTCCAATGCTGCGCATGGGGAATATTACGTACTCTGGTGCTATTGATTTCAGCGGCTTGAAGTACGTTGATCTCAGCAAGAAAGATCAACCCAAGTATTTAGTAGAAAAAGGTGATTTGCTTTTCAATCGTACGAACAGCAAAGAGCTGGTTGGAAAAACCGCTGTATATGACCGGGATGATGTGGCTGCAATTGCCGGTTACCTGATTCGTGTTCGAATGAACGAGAAGGGTAATTCTTATTATGTCTCCGGCTATCTGAATTCAACGCACGGCAAGTCGACGCTGCAAAATATGTGCAAGAGCATTGTTGGAATGGCCAACATTAATGCTCAGGAGATGCAGAATATTCAGATTCTCTTGCCTCCGATTGAGATACAAAATAAATACGCGGCGATATTTCAAGCGACTAAACAGCGCTTGAGATCACAAAGCCAATCGGAAGGAAATCTGGCAGATCTATTTGCCGCCCTCAGCCAAAAAGCCTTTCGAGGTGAGCTTTGATAGCCCCCAAGCCTTCACTCACACCTCCCTGTGATCGGGGCTTCGCCCAAGCCTGCGGCTGTGCAAATGTGATCCCGTCACATTTGTCTCCGGCCAGCTGTAGATAAGGAAATCTCCATGCGCCTCAAGTCCGTCAAACTCACCCATTTCCGCGGCTATCGCACCACCACGGTTATTCCCATCGACGAGGCCATGACCGGCATCGTCGGTCGTAATGACTATGGCAAGTCGACCATCCTCGAAGCCTTGGCCATCTTCTTCGAGAGCGGCGACGTCAAGGCGGACAAGAGCGATATGAACTGCTTCAGCCTGGCCGAGGGCGCCGAGCAGTTCGAGATTGCCTGTGAGTTTGTTGATCTGCCTGAGGCGCTGGTGCTGGATGAGAATGCCGAGACGTCCTTGGCGCAGGAATACCTGCTTAACGCCGAGGGTGCGCTGGAGATCGTCAAAACCTTCAAGGCCAGCACCGGCAAGCTGGAGCGCACCGCCATCCGCTGTCTGCATCCCGAGGATCAAGCTTTAGCCGGGTTGCTAAGCCTCAAGATGTCCGACCTTAAAAAACTTGGCGATCAGCGAGATGTTGCCGAGAAAGTCGAAGACAAGCGCGTGGCTTCGCAGTGGCGGCAGGCTATCCGTGCGGCAGCACAGCCCATCGCCTGTCAGGAGATTCTGCTCGACGTCAGCAAAGGGCTTTCTACCGACAGCAAATCCATCTGGGAAAAGATTGAGGCTCAGCTGCCCACCTTCGCCCTGTTCAAGGCGGACCGCGAGAGCAGTGACGGCGACGCTGAAGCCAAGAATCCGCTGCAGCAGGCGGTCAAGGAGGCTCAGGCCGCGCTGCAGGATCAGATCAGTGCGCTAGAGCAGCAGATCGAAGCCAGCGTGTTGGATGTTGCCACCCGCACCCTCGACAAGCTACGGGAAATGGCTCCCGAGCTGGCTAATGAGCTGACCCCGCGTTTCAAAGAAAAGCCCAAGTGGACTTTCAACTTCACCCTGGACGGTGAGAACGGCATCCCCATCAATAAGCGCGGCAGCGGTGTACGCCGACTGATCCTGCTCAACTTCTTCCGCGCCGAAGCGGAGAAGGCTGCGATTGGTAGCCCACGCAACGTGATTTATGCCATCGAAGAGCCGGAAACTTCGCAGCACCCCAATTACCAGATGATGCTGATGAAGGCCCTGCTGGAGCTCTCCAACCAGCCCAACCGACAGATCATCGTCACCACCCATGTCCCCGCCCTGGCAGGCCTGATGCCCATCGACGGCATCCGCTATGTCACCAAGGATGAGGACGGTATCCCCACCGTCAAAATGCCCAATGACGATGTGCTCAAGGAGGCTGCTGAGAGCCTGGGCGTACTCCCCGAAACAGGGATGGAGCGGGCGAAGGGAATCATCCTGGTGGAAGGCAAGAGTGACATCACCTTCCTGCGTCACACGGCTAGCACCCTCAAAGCGGCAAACGTTATTAACCGCGATCTCGATGATCAGGGACTTATCCCGATTCACGTTGGCGGCTGTGGAAACGTGAAGCATTGGGTCACCCACCGGCTTGCCGACGAAATTGGCCTGCCGTGGTGCGTTTTTCTGGACTCAGATCTTGGTGATCCTTTTCAGCACAAGACTAATCTCAAGCGGAAACAGGAAGTAGAGGGCCTTGGTAGGCCTTTCTACTCGACTCGTAAACGCGAAATCGAAAACTACCTGTGCCCAGATTTGATTCTGCACGAAGCTGGTGTCGCGGTTAACTTTACGAATATCTGCGATGCCAAGCAGATCATTGGTGACGCAGTGGGGATGAAACCAGACGATGTTTCAGATCGATTCTGGCCACGGATGAGTGCCGAGCAAATCCTCGAGCGCTCGATGTACCAAGATGGCGATAAACAGCGCTCGGAGCTGAAAGAGCTCATCGAGAATTTGCTGGCGTTGGTTCATTGAGTCCGGAGCGGTTTATGGCCCAGCCGAAAGCGGTTTGGTCTGTCTTTGCGCCCTGCAGCCGCTCCGTGGGTTCATGCATCGGCTGAGCCATTGCCATCCCAAAATTACAAATAAGCCATTTGCCGGTCATAGGCCGAGCTAGAGCATAAAAATCATGCGCATTACAGAAATCGCCCTCACCAACTTTCGTTCCTTTCAGGCCACCCAGGTTATCCCGCTTGCGCCGGTAACCTTGATGTTTGGGCCTAATAGCGTCGGCAAAAGCTCGGTGCTGCAGGCGCTGTTTTATCTGCAGCAAATCCTTGCCAAAGGTCACTGCGACCCACAGCGCATTGATGTGCTGGGCGAAAAACACATCGGCGGCTTTGCCAGTCTGGTGAATGGCGGTGACCTGAATAAGCGCATTGTCATAAAGCTTCATGTCGCGAAAAACGACAGCATCGGCGCCAGTTACAACCAGTTGTATGAGCTGATCAACGAGGATTTTGGCCTCACTGTCGACAGCCCAACTGCCGATGCTTCTCGCTTTGCTGTGGAGTTGCATATCGCTTGGTCTAAATCAGCCGAAACCGCCTATGTGGCCTGCTACAAGCTGTGGCTGGACGATACGCTGATCGCTGAACTGACCAGCGATGCCGGTATGAAGCAGCCGATGCTGGCCTGGCTCAATTACCAGCACCCTGCCTTGCTTGCAGAGCTTGATATGGACGAAGCCCCTGAGCGCGAAGCCGAAGGCTTTGTGAGTACGTTGCACGAGCTGTTAAACGCGCACCGACCCACCCAGCAGGTCAGTCGCCGCGACTCCTGGCATATGCCTGAAATGACCTTTGCCCATGCCGAGCTGGGCTTTAAAGGCTTTGCTGGCGCCTTACCGCTGCTGGACAAGCGATTGGAAACCACCGTCGAGCACTACGA
Source organism: Pseudomonas arcuscaelestis (assembly GCF_016881005.1). Taxonomy (GTDB): domain Bacteria; phylum Pseudomonadota; class Gammaproteobacteria; order Pseudomonadales; family Pseudomonadaceae; genus Aquipseudomonas; species Aquipseudomonas arcuscaelestis. Next base: position 74,999 of record NZ_JACOPV010000004.1, read on the forward strand.
CTCGCGTATCACCACACGGCTGCATGAGGTTCTCTCGGATGTGTTGGTAGCTCCATTAGATAACATGCTGACACTGCTTAATCAGAGTCTGTGCATCGGCCCGCTGCGCATGGTGCCCGATGCCTTACGCCAGCCTAATCCTTACCCTGAGCAGAAAGACTGGTTCAGCGGCGCGGCTGCATGGGATGTGGTCAGCTCGCTCAGCCGCCAGCACAAAGCGCCCGCCTTACTGGCCGAGATTAACCAGTGGATGGGGCATTTCGGCCTGGGCTATTCACTGCGTGCAAAGTCGGTGTTGAGCAAGGTGGTGTATTCCGGTGGTGACGACAGTCTGGGCGAGTTGCGCGCCATGCTCGATACGCATGGCGATAAGCTCGAAATCAGCTTCAGCGGTGCTGATGAGGACGGCAATCCGTCAGAGCAGAAAGCGCCTATAGACATGGAGAAGCTGAAAGCGCTTCTGCAGGAGCTAGCGCCTGATAGCGCTGCCCCTAAGGGTGCCGTTATTGAGCAGGTGCGCAATCAATGGGCGCTGTGGGATGACGCGCGGCAGTGCGAGGTAGCCTTTTCCGAGGTTGGTGTAGGGATTTCACAGTTGTTTCCGCTGATTGTGGCGGCTGTAGTGGCGCGCCAGGGGCTTGTGACCTGCGAGCAGCCAGAGCTGCATGTGCATCCACGAATTCAGGTGGGCATAGGTGATTTGCTCACCCAGGCCAATCGCCAATGCAGCTTCCTGATCGAGACCCATAGCGAACATTTGATCTTGCGGATCTTGCGGCGTATTCGCGAAAGCACAGAGGGTGAGCTGCCTGATGGCCTGAAGCCGCTGGCACCTGAGGATGTTTCAATCATCTACCTCGACACGGCAGCAGGCGGTGTAAAGGCCAAGCGTATCGAAATTGATCGCGATGGCGAGTTCACCAGCCGATGGCCCAATGGTTTCTTCGCTGAGCGTGGCGAGGAGCTGTTCTGATGCACGCCATATTCGCCATAGAGCCAGAGGCTATCGATAACTGGAAAGACTTGAAGTACGCACTGGAGAAATTCGGCTATAGCAAGGGTTTGTTGATAGCACGCTTTCCTAAGCCATGGCCCCGATTGGTGATTGAGGCCTGTGAGCGTCGCGGCGTGGGGGAAGTGGAGCGGGCGCGTATCGTCGAGAAGCTTCGCCAAGCCCAGAGCGACCGGCTGGTGCGCATGGGTCTGCCGTTTGATGGTGACGATTGGATTGCCAACGCCAAACGAGATGGTGTGCGCGAGCGTCTGTCAGCAATCTTGGTGCGGGATCAGCGCGATGCAGAGCGATTTCATTGTCTAGCCGAGGTTGAAGAGGCGCTCTTTGAAAATCGTCGGGATGTGCAGGTTAAGCGTAATGCTAACGCACTAGCTGAGGCAGCACTCTATGTGTTGTTAAGCTCTGATCGTGTTGTGTTGGTTGATCCGTATTTTGAGGCAAAGCCTCGGTGCTGCAAGGTATTGCAAGCCATGATCAAGCTTTGCCGTGAACACGGGCATCAATTATCTGAAGTGGTTGTATATACCGCGAAAGGCACGCCAAAGCGACACGCCAATCACGATGTGGCAGATTATGAAAGACTGCTTTCCGGTGACTTGGCTCAAGAGATTAAATTACGAATTTATATGCTGTCAGTTGAGGGGCTTGATCAAGACTTTCATGCTCGTTATCTGCTCAGTCAACGCGCGGGCTTGCGATTTGATCGGGGTTTTGTCGAACCAGAAGATCATACGCAACGCGACCACCTCACTGATGTTGCATGCTTAGATGAAAGTCGGGTGGCTGAGCTGAATAGCCGCTATCTGGGTGATGAAGGTGACCTGGCTGACGCTGAGTCTATTGTTTTACCGCTGAAGTAGTTGTGGTGAAGACTTGGCTAAAATAATTCCAGAGATTGAAAAAGCAAAGCTTTCTAGGCAGCCGCCAACAGAGGGCGAGCTTTTTTTACTTGCTTATCTAAAAGAAAATTTTGATCCAGAAGCTGAGGTTTATTTCCAGCCCTGCTTTAACGGCGAACGTCCCGATATCGTAATAATCAAAAAAGGGGTCGGCGCTATTGTTGTGGAGGTCAAGGACTGGAACCTTGCTAGCTACAGTGTAGATACGAAGAACCAATGGCGTCTGCTCAAAAATCAGACTCTCCTGAGGTCGCCTTTTGCTCAGGCATTCTCCTACAAGAAAAACCTTTTTGAGGTGCACACAAATGGCCTGCTCGATAAAAGCATGGCCAGCGAAACTTTTTATGGCCTGATAAAGGTATATGTGTATTTTCACAATGCTAAAAAGAGTGAAGTTTCAGTGTTTTATGAGCCTGCGCTATGTGAGCTACGAGACGAATTGGATGCCAACCAAAAGTCATATCGTGAGCAAAAAGTCGGATATGAATCGTATGAGAAGAAGCGGCTCTATCTTGCCAACAAGAAAAAGCAGCTAGAGCGCGATGTAGGCTCTCTAGCTGTTACGCGAGACTCACTGAAAAAAATTGCATTCGCAGGTGGTAAGCAAAATCCTCAGTTCGAGGATGGCGTATATGCAGAGCTCATGCGCCTTCTGCAGCCGCCATTTCATTACGCCAATGAAGGAAAACCCATCCTCTACACAAAGCCACAGGCGCGGCTATCTGAGAGTGTTGAAGGCGCCAGGGCCAAGGTGTGCGGAGTTGCAGGGTCGGGCAAAACCTCCGTATTGGCGAAGCGCGCGGTGAGCGCGCATAAGCGCCACGGCGAGCCTGTGTTGATACTCACCTTCAACCTGACGCTTCGCATGTTCATCAGAGACAAAATTAGTGAGGTTCGCGAAGACTTCAGCTGGGGCGCTTTCCATATTGTCAATTACCACAAATTTATGAGTGCGGCTCTAAGCAGTGCTGGAATCGATGTGAAGGCCCCGGAGGGCTTGGTGGACCCCAGCGCGTACCTTGAAGAGCATTATTATTCGAATGAAGCTATTTTAGATAATTATGCTATCGATAGGTATAAGACCATCCTCATTGATGAGGCTCAAGACTACAAGCCCGAGTGGCAGCGAATCATAAGAAAGAATTTTCTGGCTGAAGATGGAGAGATGGTTCTTTTTGCGGATGAGAAACAGAATATCTATGAGCGTGCTGTTGATGAGGAAAAAAGAGCAAGCATAATCTCCGGTTTTGGGCGCTGGCAGCGCCTGTCTAAAAGCTTCAGATATAAGCAGGATTCTCCGGTATTGCAGTTGTCTGTTGCCTTTCAGAAACAGTTCCTTTCAGAGAAATATATTTTTGATGGGGATGAGTCTTATCAGCAAACCGCTTTTTTGCCAGGGATTAGCTTGAGTACCGTAGGGACATGGTCAGCTGGCAGGTTGCTTGATGTTGCTGAGCTCATTGTCGCTATTGCGAAGCGCGAATGTATTCACCCGAATGACATTACCATCGTGTCGTCAAAGGAAGACCTTCTGAGGGAGGTCGATTTTGCAATCCGCACGGGGACTCGTCATCAGGAGCGGACGATTACAAGCTTTGCTTCTAAGGAAGATATTGAGAGGGTTCGCGGAAAAAGACTTGGGCGTGCGGAAGAAAAGAATGAGCTGCGCAAGTTAAGCGCCAGCCGTAAGCAAGGTTTCAATCTGAATAGCGGCGTGATGAAGTTATCGACTCTTCATAGCTTTAAAGGTTTTGAATCACCCACGGTCTTTGTAATCGTTAATGATCTGGATGGGCCGGAGCTTGTTTACACTGGTTTGACTAGAGCAAAAGAAAACATAGTGGTGCTTTTGCCAAGCGGTAGTCGATACTTTGATTTCTTTGCGCAATATCTTGAAAGCGTTAGCTCGTACGTGCAGCATTCAATTGCTTACTCGTCGGCTGAGTAATGTTTGTTCATTTTATGCGTAGCGTGTGCTTTATTTTTTGAGTTTTATATAGGGGCTTTATGCAGAAACATAAAACTCGCTTTTTTATTGCTGCAATCATCGCTGCAGCACCAAGCTTGGTCATGGGGGGATTCCCGCTGCTTGGTTATGCGCCTTGGGGACGTAACAGCTCGGTATGCGATCCATGAACCCCACCTACCGCCAGACGGGGTCTCGGTTTACCGTGGCATCTCTGGTGAGCAGTTCCATGGCAGCAGCGCTTCATAGTCCTCTACCGACGAGGCATGCGGCAACCGCTCAAGTACGTGGCACAGCCACGTATAGGGCTCTTGGCCGTTGACCTTGGCGGTCTCGACCAAGCTGTAGATCTGCGCACTGGCCGTAGTGGTTTGAACTGGGACCAACTCGTTTACTTACCAAAGCAGAATTATGACCAGGTCGAGTCGAAAACCCTGCTGGGGCGCTGGGCATACCTCTACGAGTGATTTATGGCTTTCGCTGCTGGCGCTGCCTGAGGGTGGCCGGATTCGCTCTGCGCATCTACAGTGACGGCTAAAGCAGACCAGCAGTTCTGGGGCTGCAGCGCCGCCCCAAAATGGCCGAACCATGCGATAACGGAACTGAGCCTGGTGGCTGCAGCTCGGTTTATGGCTAGTACTCAAAACCCTCGCTCGCAAAATAGGCAGCCAAGCTTAAAGGCACGGTTTAGGCACAGAATTGGCACATCCCGGAAAATTGTCGAAAAGCGGCGCTGCGGGCAGTACTCACCACTGGCTGAGTATCGGCATGGCGATTAGTTTTGGGGAATTAGCTAATCCAGGATCTGGACCGGCAAAGCCTTAGGGGAAAGGCTTTTAAATCATGGAGATATGGCGCACCAGGCGGGATTCGAACCCACGACCCCCGCCTTCGGAGGGCGGTACTCTATCCAGCTGAGCTACTGGTGCGTAATTGTTGCGGCGGCCTATTTGACCACTAGCTGTCACCCTTCTCAACTCGAGGAGTATTGCCTTCGGAGGGCAGTACTCTATCCAGCTGAGCTACGAGTGCAACGCGGGCGCCATGATACCCATCTAGACTGGCGGCGTCCATCGCCGCAACGGGCTGTGTTCGATTTTGCACACGCAGGGGCTTAAAGGTAACGTTGATCTGAAAAAGGTCGCCATATAGCGCTTTTTGTTCTTTTTTTCGAACACCCTATTGTCCTTTTTCCCCGTTGCTCCTAGGATTCGTTTGAGATTTCAAACGCTCTCCTTTTTCTACAATCAATAATTCGCGCCGTGTCTGTACGGTGCCGTTAAGGAAGCCGACATGCAGCTTAAAGACGCCCAGTTGTTCCGCCAGCAAGCCTTCATCGATGGCATGTGGTTGGACGCGGACAACGGTCAGACCATCAAGGTTAATAACCCGGCTACCGGCGAGATCATCGGCACTGTGCCGAAGATGGGCGCTGCCGAAACCCGTCGCGCCATCGAGGCCGCCGACAAGGCGCTGCCGGCTTGGCGTGCGCTGACCGCCAAGGAACGTGCTGGCAAGCTGCGTCGTTGGTTCGAATTGATGATCGAGCACCAGGAAGACCTGGCCCGCCTGATGACCACCGAGCAAGGTAAGCCACTGGCCGAAGCCAAGGGCGAAATCGTCTATGCCGCTTCCTTCATCGAGTGGTTCGCTGAAGAAGCCAAGCGCGTTTACGGTGACACCATTCCTGGCCATCAGCCAGACAAGCGCCTGATCGTTATCAAGCAGCCAATCGGTGTGACCGCAGCGATCACGCCGTGGAACTTCCCGGCGGCAATGATCACCCGTAAAGCCGGCCCGGCCCTGGCCGCTGGCTGCACCATGGTGCTCAAGCCTGCGTCGCAAACGCCGTACTCCGCCCTGGCCCTGGTTGAGCTGGCCCACCGTGCCGGTATTCCGGCTGGCGTGCTGAGCGTGGTAACCGGTAGTGCTGGCGATATCGGCAGCGAGCTGACTGGCAACCCTATCGTGCGCAAGCTGTCCTTCACCGGCTCGACCGAAATCGGTCGCCAGCTAATGGCCGAATGCGCCAAGGACATCAAGAAAGTTTCCCTGGAGCTGGGCGGTAACGCACCGTTCATCGTGTTCGACGATGCTGACCTGGATAAGGCCGTTGAAGGCGCGATCATCTCCAAGTACCGCAACAACGGCCAGACTTGCGTCTGCGCCAACCGTATCTACGTTCAGGACGGCGTCTACGATGCTTTCGCCGAGAAGCTCAAGGCTGCTGTAGCCAAGCTGAAAATCGGTAACGGTCTGGAAGATGGCACCACTACCGGTCCGCTGATCGATGGCAAGGCTGTTGCCAAGGTCCAGGAGCACATTGCCGACGCAGTTGGCAAAGGCGCCCAGGTACTGACCGGCGGCAAGCTGATCGACGGTAACTTCTTCGAGCCAACCGTTTTGATCAACGTGCCGAACAACGCCGCCGTCGCCAAGGAAGAAACCTTTGGCCCGCTGGCACCCCTGTTCCGTTTCAAGGACGAGGCTGAAGTTATTGCCATGTCCAACGACACCGAGTTTGGTCTGGCCTCGTACTTCTACGCCCGTGACATGAGCCGTGTGTTCCGTGTCGCTGAAGCGCTGGAGTACGGCATGGTTGGTATCAACACCGGTCTGATCTCCAATGAAGTCTCGCCGTTCGGCGGTATCAAGGCCTCGGGCCTGGGCCGCGAAGGTTCCAAGTACGGCATCGAGGACTACCTGGAAATCAAATACCTGTGCATCAGCATCTGATCGCAGCGTAAGGCTTTACCTCTGCCAGCGGGGCGCGAGAGCGACGTCTCGCTGGCCTTTTTACACCGTACACCCAGTGGCCTGGGCCCCTGCAGCAGTCGATCAACGCATGCTGCCTGCAGTTGAATACCGGCCACTCTGACTTGAATCGCGCCACCCTGCGTGTGGCGAATTGAGGACATTATGAGCAAGACCAACGAATCTTTGATGCAACGTCGTGTCGCCGCTGTTCCACGCGGTGTTGGCCAGATCCACCCGATCTTCGCCGAGTCGGCAAAAAACGCCACCGTCACTGACGTCGAAGGCCGTGAGTTCATCGACTTTGCCGGCGGCATCGCGGTACTGAACACCGGTCACGTGCACCCGAAGATCATTGCTGCCGTTGAAGCTCAACTGCACAAGCTGACCCACACCTGCTTCCAGGTTCTGGCGTACGAACCGTACGTAGAAGTTTGCGAGAAGGTCAACGCACTGGTGCCAGGCGACTTCGCCAAGAAAACCCTGCTGGTTACCACCGGTTCCGAAGCTGTTGAGAACGCCATCAAGATCGCTCGCGCCGCTACTGGCCGTGCCGGCGTGATCGCTTTCACCGGCGCTTACCATGGTCGCACCATGATGACCCTGGGCCTGACCGGCAAAGTCGTTCCATACTCGGCGGGCATGGGCCTGATGCCAGGCGGTATCTTCCGTGCTCTGTACCCGAACGAACTGCACGGTGTGAGCGTTGATGACTCGATCGCTTCGATCGAGCGCATCTTCAAGAACGACGCCGAAGCGCGCGACATCGCCGCAATCATCCTGGAGCCAGTACAGGGCGAAGGTGGTTTCTACGTTGCGCCTAAAGAGTTCATGAAGCGTCTGCGCGCACTGTGCGACCAGCACGGCATTCTGCTGATTGCTGACGAAGTACAGACTGGCGCTGGCCGTACCGGCACCTTCTTTGCCATGGAGCAAATGGGTGTTGCCCCAGACCTGACCACCTTCGCCAAATCCATCGCTGGTGGCTTCCCACTGGCCGGTGTCTGCGGCAAGGCCGAGTACATGGACGCTATCGCTCCAGGCGGCCTGGGTGGCACCTACGCAGGTAGCCCGATCGCTTGCGCCGCGGCCTTGGCCGTAATGGAAGTGTTCGAAGAAGAAAACCTGCTGGAGCGCAGCCAGGCTGTTGGCGAGCGTCTGGTCGCTGGCCTGAAGAAGATTCAGGACAAGCACCCAATCATTGGTGAAGTGCGCGCCCTGGGCTCGATGATCGCCATTGAAGTGGTCGAAAAAGCCGGCACCCTGACCCCTAACGCTGCTGCAGTTGCCTCGGTTGTAGCCAAGGCTCGCGACAAGGGTCTGATCCTGCTGTCGTGCGGCACCTACGGCAACGTCCTGCGTATTCTGGTTCCACTGACCTCGCCTGATGAGCAACTGGACAAAGGTCTGGCAATCATCGAAGAGTGCTTTGCTGAACTCGCGTAAACTGTGACGCAGTAGAAGAAAAACCCGCTTCGGCGGGTTTTTTTTCGCCCAAAGGAATGCAAGGAAGCTAAGGTTGCTTGCAAGGAGACACCCTGGAAGGTGCGCTGGATTGCGTGTAGAGAATTATTGGAGAGTTGAGTATGAGCGTTGTCACCCCCCCCACGGCTCCTTGCGTGCTGATTGCCGAAGGCGACCCCTGGGTGCGGGAGATGCTGAGTCAGATGCTCTTGAGTGTGCGCTGTGATGCGCGCCTGCAGGTGTGCGCCGACGGCTCGCAAGCGTTGGCAGCGCTATCCTGCCAACCTGATCTGATTATTGCCGCACGCGAATTGCCCGGTGGCGATGGCCTTGATCTGCTGCGCAACGTACGGGCAAAAGGTCGTCAACCGGCGTTGCCGTTCATTCTCATGAGCAACCGTAGCGACAGTGCCAGCGTGCGCGAGGCGTTGCCATTCGCGCCCACAGCTTACCTGAGCAAACCGCTGAATATGGATTCCCTGCGCCATCGGCTGGAAGAGCTGTTGATCAAGGTGGGGGAGCAAATCGCCTGTCCGGTGCCACCGTTGCAACCAGGCATGACCTTGCCACGCTTTCTCGAAGGGCGCCGGGCTACGGCAGATGGCGGACCATTGCTGGCGGACGTGCAGCAGGCAATCAAGCGCAGCTTGAACCCGCAGGGGCTCAACCTGAAAACGCTGGAAGAGGAAATCCGTAATGACCCGCAGATTACTGCGGTACTGATCGCTGCAGCCAATAGCGCCGCGTTGCACCGTGATGGCGCCGTGCAAACGTTGTTGCAGGCACTGAACAAGCTGGGCACCACCCAGAGCATGAACCTGATTCTGGGGCTGACACTCAAGCGCAGTGCCAAGCTCAGCGACCCTTTGCTGTCGCAACACGCCGAGCACTTCTGGGCGCTGTCATTGCACGCTGCCGAATACGCACGCACCCTGGCACGCATGCTTGAGCTGGACCAGGAACGTTGCTACTGCGCAGGTCTGTTGCATTGCCTGGGGGATCTGGCGTTGCTACGTTGCCTGCAGGAATGGCGGTTGTCCGGCGGGGAGCTGGATGAGGATGGCATCGAGTTGTCGCTCAATGAATACGGCGCGGCTTTCGGATCGGCGCTTCGCACTCGCTGGCGCTTGCCGCTGGAGTTGCGCGAGTTGATCGCTGCGATCTACCAGCTGGGCGGCGGTGTGTATTCGCGCGAAGCCTTGGTAATGAACCTGGCGGGGCAGCTGGCGCGCTTGCCGGCAGACCAGGGCCTGGAGGCGTTGGCTGAAAGCAGAACGGCACGGCTGTTGAAGGTAGGAATGCCCGAGCTGATGCGCTTGCGCAAAGTTTGAGCGGCTGAAATCAGCGGGAGGTCATTGTTCAAGGTGGGGCTAGCCAATCACGATCTGATTCTTGCCCTGCCGCTTTGCCTGATACATCGCCGCATCCGCTCGTGCAAAGAGGCTGTCCAGTGACGCGTCTGGGTCGGTGATGCCCGTCAGCCCCTGGCTAACCGTTACGCCGAACGCCTGGTCTTCATAACTGAAGCTCAAGCACTGAATCTCCCGCTGCAAACGCTCGGCAATCTGCTTGGCGATTTGCGGGTTGCAGCCAGGAAACACCGCCGCAAACTCTTCTCCACCAATGCGTCCAAACAGGTCACCACGGCGCAGCACGGCCTTGCCAATGTCGGCAATGCGCTGAAGTACCGCGTCGCCTTCCTGATGGCCATAGGTGTCGTTGATTTGCTTGAAATCATCGATATCCAGTAACAGGAACGACAACGGTGCTTGCTCCCGGCGAGCGGTTTCGAAAGCTTGCTCGGCGCAGTCGAAGAAGTGTCGGCGGTTGCTGCTTTGGGTCAGCACGTCGGTGGTGGCGAGGCGTTGCAGTTCGCCTTCAAGTAGTTTTTTCTCGGTAATGTCTTCAGCCATGCCAACCACTATCAGTCGATCGTTGTTGTCTGGCTGTTGATTGATAAAGCACTTGTCGCTGATCCAGCGCACACGACCTTCAGCATCGATGATGCGGTACTCGCGATCTTCCACGGCACCCTTGACCAGCACCTCGGCCAGGCTGCGTTCGGCGTAGTCCAGGTCGTCAGGGTAGATGCTGTCGCGCCATTCGTTGAAATCAGCCAGCAGCAGCCCTGCCGAACGACCAAAAATTCGTTCGTACGCGGGGCTTACGTAAAGCACCTGGCGCAATTCCCAGTCGAACGCCCAGAGCACGGCATTGACGCTGTCGAGCAGCGAGCTGAAGAGTTGTTCTCGTTCGCTCAAGCGCGCCACTTCGCCTTGTGCATGCATGAGTGCCAGGAGCGTCTGGGCGAGTTCAGGGGGTGTGCTGTGGGGTTGAGACAACGGTTTCTTATTGACCATTTGCGCGGAACTTCTCACACAGAGGCGGGCGGCCATGACCTGGCCCGCCGCAGGGGCGTAGTGCCAGTCAGAGTGAAAATAAGCGGTGAAGTTCCGACAGGCGCGCCCCGCAGTGGGGCGCGCCGATCAACGGCGTTAGCTCAAGGCGGGGCGCAGGGAGTAGGTTTTGAGCTGGGCGGCGAAGTCGCGCAGCGACTGGATACCGCTGGCTTCGGCCTCGTGTACCCAGTCTTTCATGGCCGCCAGCATGTCGTGACCGTTGGCGCTGGTGCGCAGCCAGATTTGCTGCAGGGCCAGGCGTTTCTCGTAGATGGTCTTGAGTGCCTGGCTGTGCTCGAACATGGTCTGGATACGGGCGTGATGACGGTCTTCCAGCAAGCTGGTTTCTCGTGACAACAGGCGCTTGGCGCGACGGAACTGATGGCGAACCGAATCATCGACCCGCGCCAGTTCCTGTTTGACCAGGGGCGCGATTACCAGCTTGCGGTACTGGGCCATGATCTGGAAGCGGTTGTTGAGGATCGCCATTGCCGTGTCCATGTCCAGCTGGCCCTTGCCTTCGACGCGGTGGGCGATAGGCGCAACGCGCTGCACCTTGGCCAGGCGCAGGAAGCAGAACAGCTTGATCCATGCCCAGCCCATGTCGAACTCCCAACGTTTGACCGACAGCTTGGCCGAGTTCGGGTAGGTGTGGTGATTGTTGTGCAGTTCTTCACCGCCGACGATGATGCCCCAGGGCACCAGATTGGTGGCGGCGTCGCGGCACTCGAAGTTGCGGTAGCCCACGGCATGGCCAAGACCATTGATGACGCCGGCTGCCCAGAATGGAATCCACATCATCTGCACCGCCCAGATGGTGATGCCGATGGTGCCGAACAGCAGCAGGTCGATAACCGCCATCAAGGCGATGCCGCCCAGCTTGTAGCGCGAGTAGAGGTTGCGCTCGATCCAGTCCTCAGGGCAGTTCTTGCCGTAGATGCGCAGGGTTTCCGGGTTGGTCGCTTCTTTGCGATACAGTTCGGCACCCTTGCGCAGCACGGTGGACAGCCCCAGGATCACCGGGCTGTGCGGATCGTCGACGGTTTCGCACTTGGCGTGATGCTTGCGGTGGATGGCAGTCCATTCGCGGGTGTTCTGCGCGGTGGTCAACCACAGCCAGAAACGGAAAAAGTGCTTGAGCCCGGCGTTCAATTCCAGCGAACGGTGGGCTGAGTATCGGTGCAGGTAGACCGTGACACTGACGATGGTCACGTGGGTCATGACCAGGGTAACTGCCAGCAGTTGCCAAGCCGACAAGTTGAGCAAACCTTGGTACCACATAGGCGATGGGGCCCTCGAAAACTTAGGGAACAGCGCAAGCATTATCCCTGCACCGACAAATAAAACCAGTCGGCCTTTTAGATAGGAGGTCACGGGATGTTTCTACCCTATAATCCCCCATTATTTTTTGTGGGCTTGTCAGGATCTTATGTCTGCTTCCGTTCGAGACGCCATGCGCATGGCTGCGCTTTATCTGGTGTTGTCCGTGCTCTGGCTGGCGCTTTCTGATCAGGTGTTGGGCAGCGTTTTCGATGAGCCGGTGCAACTGGCGCGCTGGCAGTTGTTCAGTGCGCATGTCTGGGTGCTGTGCAGTGCGTTGCTGATTTTTACTTCTCGTGCGCGCTTGTTGAGTTTCATTGGTCTTGGTGCGCGCTTGCGCCGCGAGGACCGGGAGCGGCTACGCATGGCCGCAGCGGTGTTCGACAGTACCCTTGAAGGTGTGCTGGTGACTGATCGGCAAGGTGTGATCGTGCACGTGAATCGCGCGTTCATGCGCATTACCGGCTACGAAAAGGACGAGGTTCTTGGCCAGCGACCGAGCAAGTTCAAATCAGGCCGCCATGCACCGGAGTTCTACCAGGAGATCTATTCGACGCTGACTGAAAAGGGCGAGTGGAGCGGAGAAATCTGGAACCGGCGCAAGAGTGGTGAGGTGTATCCGCAATGGCAGACCATCTGCGCCATTCACGACGACAGCGGAGAACTCAGTCACTACGTCGCGGTGTTCAGTGATATCAGTGCGATCAAGCACTCCGAGCGCGAACTGGCTTACCTGGCCCATCATGACCCGCTCACCGATTTGCCCAACCGTATACTGTTCAACGATCGCGCCGAGCAGGCGCTGACCGCAGCCCAGGCCAACAAGCGCGGGTGTGCCTTGCTGCTGCTGGATCTGGACCACTTCCAGAGCATCAACGACGGCCTTGGACACAATGTAGGCGACCAGTTGCTCAAGCTCGTAGGTGAGCGCCTCAAGACGCTACTGGGCAGCGGCGTGACCCTGGCGCGCCTGGGGGGCGACGAGTTTGCCGTGCTTACCGAGCAATGCCCGCAGGTCGGGCAGGCTGCAGCATTGGCGCAAAGCATTATCGACGTAATGAAGCAGCCCTTCGAAGTCGAGAACCAGAGTCTGTTTGTCAGTGTCAGCATTGGCATCAGCCTGTTTCCAAGTGATGCACTGAGCGCAGAACAGCTTTTGCGCAATGCTGACTCGGCGTTGTTCAAGGCCAAGTCCAGTGGTCGTGCGGATTATGCGCTATACACCGAAGAACTGACCGCCCATGCCCAGCAGCGAGTCGAGACTGCGGGTGAGCTACGCAGGGCGCTGGAGCACGAGGAGCTTCGGGTTTATTACCAGCCTGTGCACGAGCTGAGCAGCGGTGCGATGGTCGGCGTTGAAGCGTTAGTGCGTTGGCAGCACCCGCAGCGCGGATTGGTTGCGCCGGGTGAGTTCATTCCCATTGCCGAGCGCACAGGGCTGATTGCCGAGATCGATACCTGGGTGTTGCAACAGGCTTGTTCACAGATGGTGCAGTGGCAGGCAAACGGGAGACCGATACAATTCGTCGCGGTGAATATATCCAGCCGCTTGTTTGGGCATCGGGACCTCTACCTGCAAGTGGCCAAGGTCCTGCATGAAACCGGTCTGGCTCCAGCCATGTTGGAGCTGGAAGTAACCGAAAGTGCGGTAATGGAAAATCCCGAAGTCGCCCTGGAGCAATTGCACCGCCTACGTGAGTTGGGGCTACGGCTGGCCATCGATGACTTCGGCACCGGTTACTCTTCACTGCTGCGGCTCAAGCGCTTGCCAGTACAGAAGCTCAAGATCGACCAAGGCTTTGTGGCGGGCTTGCCTTGCGATGAGGATGATGCGGCGATTGTCCGGGTGATCATCGCATTGGGCAACAGCATGGGTATGCAAGTACTTGCCGAAGGTATCGAGCAGGCCGAGCAAGCGCAGTTCCTGCTGGAGCATCAATGCCTGCTGGGGCAGGGCTACTGGTTTGGACGACCGGTTCCGGCGCAGCAATTGCGTTGGCAATGACTGGCCCAATGGCGGGGCAATCCCCCGCCTAAAGGTGTTTTAGTTATATAAAAATTCTTAAATAGTATTTTTAAGAATAATCACGCCCCCCTAAGATTGCCCTCAAGCCAGGCGCAGTCGCCCTCTGTTACGCAACTGCACGGTTCCCTTTATTCATAGGAGCACGAGCATGAGCGCATCTCTGCGTAGCGTTGACGGTCAGGACGAAGCCACCATTCTGCGCGAAATTCAGAGCGCGCTGCGCGACCTGCGCTTCGGCGCGGTGGAAATTACCGTGCACAACGCCCAGGTCGTGCAGATAGAACGCAAGGAAAAGTTCCGCCTGCAGAACCCCGGCAACAAGCCCAGCTGATACCTGTGGGAGCGGGCTTGCCCGCGATGAATGCGCCGCCTAATTAGAAAAATACGCCAATCGGGAGCTTCACCATGTCAATCCGCCGTTATGCCCTGGCAGCACTCGCCAGCGCCGTTTTTGCCGGTTCTGCTATCGCCAAGGATTACGAGTTGTTGAACGTTTCCTACGATCCGACTCGTGAGCTGTATCAGGAGTACAACGCTGAGTTCATCAAGCACTGGCAACAGGCTCACCCGGACGACAAGGTGAAGATCCAGCAGTCCCACGGCGGCTCGGGCAAGCAGGCTCGAGCAGTGATCGATGGTCTGCGTGCCGATGTGGTGACCCTAGCGCTGGCCGGCGACATCGACGAAGTGGCCAAGCTGGGCAAGGCCCTGCCAGACAGCTGGCAGAAACGCCTGCCTGATGCCAGCACTCCGTACACCTCGACCATCGTGTTTCTGGTGCGCAAGGGCAACCCCAAGGGCATCAAGGACTGGGGTGATCTGATCAAGAAAGACGTGTCGGTGATTACCCCTAACCCGAAAACTTCCGGCGGCGCTCGCTGGAACTTCCTCGCCGCCTGGGCCTATGGCCTAAAAGCCGGCGGCAGCGAAGCCAAGGCCCAGGAATACGTGAAGCAGTTGTTCCAACATGTACCGGTACTCGACACCGGCGCCCGTGGCTCGACCATCACCTTCGTCAACAACGGTCAAGGCGACGTGTTGCTGGCCTGGGAAAATGAAGCCTTCCTGGCGCTCAAGGAAGACGGCGGCGCTGACAAGTTCGACATCGTCGTACCGTCGCTTTCAATTCTCGCCGAGCCACCTGTGGCCGTAGTCGACAAGAACGCCGAGAAGAAGGGCAACGAGAAAATTGCCGAGGAATACCTCAAGCATCTGTACAGCCCAGCCGGGCAGACCATCGCCGCAAAGAACTTCTATCGTCCGCGTGATGAGAAAGTCGCCGCCGAATACGCCAAGCAGTTCCCCAAACTGGACCTGGTAACTATCGACAAAGACTTCGGCGGCTGGAAAACTGCCCAACCCAAGTTTTTCAATGATGGTGGCGTGTTCGACCAGATCTACACCGCGCAGTGAAACGTGGCCGATAGGATAGTCGCCGTTCAGTAGCTAGCATGGGCCCGGGATCTGTCCCGGGCCTCGTGCGTTCAACCAGGGACCTTTATGTCACGTCGTATCTCCCCCGTCATACCCGGCTTCGGGCTGACGCTGGGTTACACCTTGGTGTACCTCAGTCTGATTGTGCTCATACCGCTGGGGGCCATGTTTGTACATGCCGCCCAGCTCACCTGGGAGCAGTTCTGGGCCATCATCAGTGCGCCGCGAGTAATCGCTGCACTCAAGCTGAGCTTTGGCACTGCCCTCTTCGCTGCCATCATCAACGGCATCATCGGCACGTTGTTGGCTTGGGTTCTGGTGCGGTACACCTTCCCGGGCCGCAAGATCATCGAGGCGATGATCGACTTGCCGTTCGCGCTGCCGACTGCCGTGGCCGGTATTGCCCTGACCGCGTTGTATGCCCCTGCAGGCCTGGTCGGGCAGTTCGCCACCGATCTGGGCTTCAAGATTGCCTACACCCCATTGGGCATTACCCTGGCATTGACCTTTGTTACCTTGCCGTTCGTGGTACGCACGGTGCAGCCGGTGCTAGCAGACATTCCTCGGGAAGTCGAAGAAGCGGCTGCCTGCTTGGGTGCCAAACCGCTGCAGGTGTTTCGCTATGTGCTGTTGCCGGCACTATTGCCCGCCTGGCTGACCGGTTTTGCCCTGGCGTTTGCACGCGGTGTCGGTGAGTACGGCTCGGTGATTTTCATCGCCGGCAACATGCCGATGAAAACCGAGATTCTGCCGCTGCTGATCATGGTCAAGCTTGACCAGTACGACTACACCGGCGCTACCGCCATCGGCGTGATGATGCTGGTGGTTTCCTTCATTCTGTTGCTGCTGATCAACTTGCTGCAGCGGCGCATCGAAACCCCTTGAAGGAGGCCACGTCCATGTCTGCATCTACTCTTGGCGCAGCCGCTTCGGCCAATGCCGCTCGCCGTGGCAGTTCTATATCGCGGCGAATTCTGATCAGCCTCGGCTGGTTGGTATTTGCCCTGTTCCTCTTGTTGCCGCTGATTATTGTGGTATCCCAAGGCCTGAAAATGGGTTTGGGAACCTTCTTTGAGGCGATCTTCGAGCCTGACGCATTGTCGGCGTTGAAACTGACGCTGATTGCCGTGGCCATCTCGGTGCCGTTGAACTTGGTGTTTGGCGTCAGCGCTGCCTGGTGTGTGAGCAAGTACACCTTTCGCGGCAAGAGCATCCTGGTAACGCTGATCGACTTGCCATTTTCGGTATCGCCGGTCATTGCCGGTCTGGTCTATGTGTTGATGTTTGGTGCCCAAGGCTTTTTCGGGCCGTGGTTGCAAGACCATGACATCCAGATCGTGTTTGCCTTGCCGGGCATTGTGCTGGCAACCATCTTCGTCACCGTGCCCTTCGTTGCCCGTGAACTGATCCCGTTGATGCAGGAGCAGGGAACCCAGGAAGAAGAGGCTGCGCGCCTGCTGGGTGCCAATGGCTGGCAGATGTTCTGGCATGTAACGCTGCCTAACATCAAATGGGGCCTGATCTACGGCGTGGTGCTTTGTACTGCGCGAGCAATGGGTGAGTTCGGTGCCGTGTCGGTGGTCTCCGGCCACATTCGCGGGGTGACCAACACCTTGCCGCTGCATGTCGAGATCCTTTACAACGAATACAACCATGTCGCGGCTTTCAGCGTGGCCAGCCTGTTGCTGATCCTGGCGCTCTTCATCCTGCTGCTCAAGCAGTGGAGCGAGTCCCGCATTAACCGCCTGCGCCATAGCGCCGCGGAGGAATAATTCATGTCGATCGAAGTTCGTAATGTCAGCAAGCGCTTCAACGCTTTCCAGGCCCTGGACAGCATCAACCTGGATATCCACAGCGGCGAGCTGGTGGCGCTGCTGGGTCCGTCGGGCTGCGGCAAAACCACGTTGCTGCGGATCATCGCTGGGCTGGAAACGCCGGATCAAGGCAGCATCGTGTTCCATGGTGAAGATGTCTCCGGGCACGACGTGCGTGATCGTAACGTCGGCTTTGTGTTCCAGCACTACGCGTTGTTTCGCCACATGAGTGTGTTCGACAACGTCGCCTTTGGTCTGCGCATGAAGCCCAAGGGGGAGCGTCCGAGCGAGAGCAAAATTGCCGAGAAGGTTCACGAGTTGCTGAACATGGTCCAGCTGGACTGGCTCAGCGATCGTTACCCTGAACAGCTTTCCGGTGGCCAGCGCCAACGTATCGCCCTGGCACGCGCCCTGGCGGTAGAGCCCAAAGTACTGCTGCTCGACGAACCTTTCGGTGCGCTCGACGCCAAGGTACGTAAAGAGCTGCGCCGCTGGCTGGCGCGCCTGCACGAAGACATCAACTTGACCTCGGTGTTCGTGACACACGACCAGGAAGAGGCCATGGAAGTCGCCGACCGTATCGTGGTGATGAACAAGGGCGTAATCGAACAGATCGGGTCACCGGGTGATGTCTACGAGAACCCGGCCAGTGATTTCGTTTACCACTTCCTTGGTGATTCCAACCGTCTGCACCTAAGTGAAGGCAACCACGTTTTGTTCCGGCCCCACGAAGTGTCGCTGTCGCGCCATGAAGTCGAAGGGCATCACGCAGCTGAAGTACGTGATATTCGTCCATTGGGTGCAACGACTCGGGTGACGTTGAAAGTCGAAGGGCAGAGCGAGCTGATCGAAGCCGAGGTGGTCAAGGATCATGACAGCCTGAGTGGCCTGGCGCGCGGCGAGACGTTGTTCTTCAAGCCCAAGGTTTGGCAGAAAGTCGCCAACATCTAACACCCTCTCTCTGAGAAATATGCAGGAGTTGGCCTTGCCAGCGATCCAGACACCGCGCACCTGACACCGCGCGGATCTGATCGCCAGCAAGGCTGGCTCCTGCGTCATTTCCGCGCGGTAAAACTCCCCCTGCTCCAACACTCGGCACTTCGCTTGCCGAACGCTTTCGTGCGCCTGTCTGCCATGCATTTTGCTCATGAAAAATATCGGCCAAAGGCATTTGCCCCGCCTGTGTCGGACTCCTTATAAAGGCATTCTCTTATTCGAAATAACTATTTAAATCCATAAGTAAATAGCCGTCAGGAATATGTATTTTCTGGCCAGGAGCCGCCCATGAGCCCGTCCCATCGCCTTGTACCGCTTTCGTCACGACGGCTTCAGCGCCTGCCCCTTGCACTGCTGCTGGCCAGTAGCGCGCACTGGTTGCCGGCCCAGGCCTCTGAGACGCCAACCACTGCCGTGAAAGCCAGTGACAGCCAGCTCAAGACTGTCACCGTAACCGCCCGGCGCCGCGAAGAAAGTGCGCAGGACGTGCCGACACCCATGAGCGTTCTCGACGGCCAGGCGTTGGAAAGCCAGCGTGTGTACCGTATTCAGGATTTGCAGCAACTGGTGCCGAGCGTCAACGTCGCCTACATGCATGCTCGCCAGTCCAGCGTGTCGATTCGCGGCCTAGGCAACAATCCTGCAAGCGATGGCCTGGAAGGCAGCGTGGGCCTGTACCTGGACAACGTTTACCTCGGGCGCCCGGGCATGGCGGTGTTCGACCTCATGGACATCGAGCAGCTTGAGGTGCTGCGAGGCCCGCAAGGCACCTTGTTCGGCAAGAACACTACCGCGGGGGTCATCAACATCAGTACTCGTGCACCCAGCTTCACCCCGGAGCGCAGCATTGAAACTTCGGTGGGCGAGGATGGCTACTTCCAGACCAAGGGCACCTTGTCCGGGCCATTGAGTGATGAGCTGGCTGGACGAATCTCGGCCTACCGCACCCGCAGTGATGGCGACATCAAGAACGAATATGATGGCCACACTCTCAATGGCGGCTCACGCCAGGGCTTTCGTGGTCAGTTGCTGTACAAGCCCAACGAGCAGTTCAATCTACGCTGGATTGGCGATTACAACGAAGAAGACTCCAGTGCCGGCACCCGTTTGCTGTACAGCACCGGGCCGACCATCAATGGCGTCAACCGTTACGAAGCGCGGGCCAAGGCGGCAGGTGCAACGCTGATCGACGGCAGCAAGCGCAAGGTCAACCTCGACAGTGACCAACAGGTAACGGTGTTCCAGGGCGGCACCTCGTTGGAGGCGAACTGGACCCTGGACAACGACTTCACCCTGACCTCGGTCAGTTCCTACCGATGGTGGGATTTCACCCCGCGCAACGACGAAGGCCTGAATGTGCCTGCAGCATACAATTCCGGGGTGTCCGTTCGCGACAAACAGTACTCGCAGGAGTTTCGCCTGGCGTCGCCCACCGGTGGCTTCTTCGACTATGTACTGGGCGCGTATTACTTCGGCTCCGATCTGGATAACAACTCCTTTGTCTATTACGGGCCGCAAGCGGACATCTGGAACGGTACGCCGGCAGGCGCCCTGGCCAATGTCACCACCCTCGGCAAGGGCCATATCAAGACCGACAGCTTTGCTTTGTTTGCCCAGGGCACTTGGCACCTTACCGAGCGCCTGGACTTTACCGCTGGCGTACGGGGCACCTATGAAGAAAAAAGTGCCTGGGTCAATCGTGACGCACCCGTGGGTGGCGCTGATGTGACCGGTGCGGCAGCAGCTGCCCGCCAGGGCCGGGTGGGTGCCTATAACTCGGGCGATCTCAACCAGTACAGCTCAAGCCCATCCGGGCTGCTAAACCTGAGTTATCGCTTTACCGAGGATCTTCTCGGCTACGCCACCTTGTCCCATGGCGAGAAGTCCGGTGGGGTCAACCTGGCGGTAGCGACCGCGCCGGTGGCAGGCGCCGATTCGCTGCTGGTCGGTACCGAGCGCGCCAACAATGCCGAGCTCGGTCTCAAGAGCACCCTCTGGGATCGCCGCCTGCAACTTAACGCCAACCTGTTCTGGACCGAGGTACATGGCTACCAGACCAACGCCTACGACGAAGCCAACCGCGTGCAATACCTGACCAACGCCGGCTCGGTGCGCTCGCGTGGGGTGGAAGTGGAAAGTACCTTGGTGCCGATTCGTGGCCTGACACTGAACCTGAACGGCTCCTACAACGATGTTCGGTACCTCTCCTACAAAGACGCGCCGTGCGCACCGGAGGTCGCCCTGCAGACAGGCGCTCCTGCCGCCTGTGATTTGTCCGGCCATCAGGTAGTCGGCGCCTCGAAGTGGATCGGCAATGCCAACGGCCAATACCAGTGGGACCTGGATAACGGCCTGCAGCCCTACGTCACTGCCAGTTACGCATTCCGCTCCAAGGCAGTGGGCACGGTCGAGGACTCCGACTTCGCGCAGATTCCCAGCTATGCCGTCGTCAATTTCTCTACCGGTTTGCGTGGCGACCTGGGCCAGGGGCAATGGGATGTTTCGTTGTGGCTGAAAAACGCCTTCGACAAGACGTACTACACCACCCTCTGGAGCGCCGCCAATGGGGGTTATGAAGGCCTGGCGGGCACACCGAGAACCCTTGGGATGACTGGACGCTACGACTTCTGAGCGCGTTTTTCGATGCCTGCCGCGAATACTTTCAATGCGTGGCAGGCATGACCCATTCGACGGTTGAGGCAAAGCCTTGAACGGCGGGGCGTTGGGGTAAGTAGCACGTTTATATATGCCTTCTGGGTCTAATTAATTAGATAAAAGTTACTTTAAGAAATAAGCATTGAGCAGTGATGATTCGCCCAACGAAGGCAGTCGAGCTGCCATCGGTGAAAACACAGAAAGTCCAGGAGCTGATCAATGGGTAATGTCCAGACCGCCGCCACGCTTGATGTGCTTTGGCGCCAAACGCCAAGCGGCGAGTTGGTCGACCTCGGCCGGCCGCACCGTGTACCGCTGGGGCGCCAGCGTTTGCAGCGCACGCCAAAAGGTACCCTGGGTTATCGAGAAAAAGTGCTCTTGGGAGTTTTTGCTCTGGCGCTGCATGGTGCAGTGGCTTATTGGCTCAGCCAGGCACCTGCGCCGCTGCTGCCAGTGGTGGCGCCGGAAATTCCGCCGATGACCATCGAGTTTTCGCAACCGGCACCGCCTGTGGTCGAGCCTCCACCCCCTGCGCCTGCACAACCGGTGGTGGAACCACCGCCACCAGTGATCGATGAGCTGGCGGCTAAACCCGCACCTAAACCGGTGCCTAAACCCAAGCCCAAGCCGGTTGTTAAAGCTCAACCCAAGCCCACGCCCGCGCCCGCGCCTGCACCGAAGGCCGTTGAGCAACCGCCTGCGCCGCCACAACCGCCGGCTCCACCGGCACCTGCAGCGGTGACGCCGGCCTCGGCCAACGCGGGTTATTTGAAGAATCCGGCGCCGGAATATCCGGCACTGGCGCACAGACGGGGTTGGGAAGGCACGGTTCTGTTGCGGGTGCATGTGCTGGCCAGCGGTAAGCCCGGGGACATTCAGCTGCAAAAAAGCAGCGGTCGCCAGCAGCTCGACGAGGCGGCACTGCAAGCGGTCAAGCGCTGGAGTTTTGTTCCGGCCAAGCAGGGGAACGTGGCCCTCGATGGCTGGGTGAGCGTACCCATCGAATTCAAGATCCACTAATTCGCGCTAATAGAGAGAGTATTGATCATGACGTTATTGGCATCCCCCCTCGAATCCATCGAAAGCGCGGTGATCTGGCTGCTGGTGGCTTTTTCTGTCGTCACCTGGGGTCTGGCCCTGGTCAAGGGCGCGCAGTTCGTACGTTTGAAAAACCAGGACAAGCGCTTTCACAAGCAATTCTGGGCCGCTTCCAGCCTGGACGCCGCGGCTGAGCTGAGTGAAAGCCAGCCCGGCGCCGCTGCGCGGGTGGCACAGGCAGGCTATGCGGCCATTGCTGTCGGTGAGCCTGGTCAAGCCACTGACCTGAGCCAGGCCATTAACCATCAGGACCGTCTGGAGCGCGCCTTGCGCCAGCAAATTGTGCGTGAGCGGCGCTCTCTTGAAACTGGCCTGGCCGTGGTCGCCAGTATTGGCAGTACCTCGCCGTTCATCGGCTTGTTCGGCACGGTGTGGGGCATCATGGAAGCACTGAAGGGTATCAGCGCTGCAGGCTCAGCCAGCCTCGAGACCGTTGCTGGTCCGATTGGTGCGGCGCTGGTCGCCACGGGTGTGGGTATTGCCGTCGCAGTACCGGCAGTGCTGGTTTACAACTACTTTCTGCGGCGTTTGAAGCTCACCGCTGCCGATCTCGATGACTTCGCCCATGACTTCTACAGCCTGGCGCAGAAGAGCGCTTTTCGGGTTCTGGTTCATCCAGCCGCGTACAAGCCAGCCAACACCAGCCCGCAAAAAGTGAAGGAGGCCTCCTGATATGGCTTTCTCAACCCAGGACAGCGACGAAGTACTCAGTGAGATCAACGTAACGCCGCTGGTAGACGTGATGCTGGTATTGCTGGTGGTGTTTATCGTAACCGCGCCACTGCTCACCAACGCTATTCCCATCAACCTGCCAAAAACCGAGGCGGTGGCCCCGGTTGAACAGAAGGACCCGTTGGTGGTGAGTATCGATGGCGCTGGCAAAGTGTTCATCAACAAGGACGAAATCCAGCCGGAGCTACTGGAAACCAGTCTGCAGACCGCCAAGGCCAAAGACCCGGAGCTGCGCGTACAACTGCAGGCTGACGATGGCGTGAACTATGGCGAAGTGGCACGAGCCATGGCCTCGATCGAACGCGCGGGCATCACCCGCTTGTCGGTGATCACTGCTCGCTAAGCAACCTGTTTCAGGCAAGTCTTCAGGGGCCATTCCTCGGCAGGGGATGGTCTCTTTTTTTTAGCTGCACGTTTCAAGCGGCAAGAAGTAGAGTGTCGGAATGGTATTTTGGTTATTAATAAATAGCTTCTTATTCCTTTACGAATATAACCATGGCCCTATACTTAGCTTCAAGCACGCAAAACCCAGCAGGAGGCGCCCCATGCGCAACACCTCTATCCGTTACCTGATTGTGCCGGGCTGGCAAGGATCGCCAGAGGATCATTGGCAGAGTCACTGGCAGCAGGTACTGCCCAACAGTGCGCGGGTCGAGCAGCACGACTGGTTAACCCCGCAGCGTCAGGATTGGGTTGCTGCACTCGAGCAAGCCGTGGCCGCGGAGGATTCGCCGGTCATTCTGATTGCCCATAGCCTTGGCTGCATCACGGTTGCGCACTGGGCCGCGCAGGCCAGCGTCAGCTTGCTGCGTCGGGTGCGCGGGGCGTTGTTGGTAGCACCGGCGGATGTCGAGCGTCCGACCTGTGCACTCGCGTTGCGTAACTTTGCGCCGATCTCGCAGCAGGTGTTGCCATTTCCAAGTCAGGTGGTCAGTTCCGACAACGATCCGGCAATCAGCGCCCCGCGAGCGATGCAGTTGGCGCGCGCCTGGGGCGCCGAAGTTGGCTTTCTTGCTGGCGCCGGGCATATCAATGTGAAGTCCGGGCACCGTCGCTGGGAGCAGGGTTTCGCCTATCTGTATCGCCTGCAGAATCGCCTGGAGCAGCACGCGCTTCGCCGCGCCTGATTCCAGGCCCTGTCATTTTTCCAGATTCAACGCCCGGCCCCAGATGCTGACGGCGGGAGCTTGCCATGAGTAATCACGACACCTTCGGTCAGCCGCTGCTGACCTTTCCCGAGTCGGACAAAAGCCCGCTGAGCATTCGCGCCAAGGCGCTGGTGTTTGTCGACCAGCGTTCGCGGCAATTGCGTGAGGAGCTTGAACGGCTCGCGCCATTGGCGCTACCCGTGCTGATTCGCGGCGAGACGGGCACGGGCAAGGAGTTGTTGGCCCGGCAGATCCACCGTGCCAGTGATCGGGGCGGCTTGTTTGTATCGGTCAGTTGTGCGGCGATCAGCCCGACTTATGCCGACGCCGAGTTGTTCGGTTACACCGCCGGCACCCATGGCGGTACGGCCAGCAGCAGGGCTGGATGGTTTGGCTCGGCCAACGGCGGCACCTTGTACCTGGACGAAATAGCCGATTTGCCGCTAGCGATTCAGACCAAGCTTCTCGCCGCGCTGGAAAACCGCGAAGTTACCCGCGTGGGTGCCCAGCAACCGAACCCGGTGGATGTACGTCTGGTGGCGGCATCGAGCATCGACCTGGGTGAAGCGGTCAGTGCTGGCAAGTTTTATGACCGTCTGTATCACTATTTGCGCGAGGGCCATTTGGAACTGCCGGCGCTGCGCGACCGCGTTGGCGATATTCTGCCGCTGGCGGAGTACTTCGTGGGCATCTACAGCCCGCGTCTCAACCTTGCGGTGCCAATGATCAGCGAGGCGGCCCAGCGCGTGCTGGAGTTGCACAGCTGGCCGGGCAACACCCGCGAGTTGGAAAACGTCATTCACTTCGCATTACTGGTGAGCAGTGGCGACGAGATTTTGCCGCAACACCTGAACCTGCCGACGCCGCTGCAAGCCTTGGCCACTCAGCTTGATCAATTGTGCAATCGCGCGGTGGCAGGCGAGCGTCATGCCTTGCAAAACGTGTTGGAGCTAACCTTGACGCGCCTAACCAAGGGTGTGGCATAGGGCTAGACACGTCTGCTGCTCGTTCAATGCCTATTTGGAATAAGCGGCGAATTAAAAGATATTGTTCTGGTATAAAAATTATCGGTATTGTCCGCATCAAGCCAGCTATCAAAATGCTGGCAACCTATTTTTGCCGTCGACCGATGGCGCTGTATTCGAATAAGGACTGCGCATGAAAAAGGCTCTGTTGTTCACTGCTCTGGCGGCCGCTCTGTCGGTTGCAGGTTTTGCCCATGCTGGCGAAAAGCTGGTAGTTGCAGCTACCCCTGTGCCGCATGCCGAGATCCTTGAGCTGATCAAACCGACGCTGGCAAAAGAAGGTGTCGACCTTGAGATCAAGGTATTCACCGACTACGTGCAGCCAAACGTTCAAGTTGACCAGAAGCGCCTGGACGCCAACTACTTCCAGACCTTGCCCTACCTGAAGAACTTCAACGAAGGTAAAGGCACGCACCTGGAAACTGTCATCGGCGTACACGTTGAACCTTTCGGTGGCTACTCGAAGAAGGTCAAGAGTCTGAGCGAACTGAAGGACGGCGCCACGGTTGCCATTCCTAACGAAGGCAGCAACAGTGGCCGCGCCCTGCTGCTGTTGCAAAAGGCTGGCCTGATCACCCTGAAAGATCCGAAGAATGCCCTGGCAACGCCAAAAGACATCGCTGAGAACCCGAAGAAGCTGAAGTTCCGCGAGCTTGAGTCGGCCATGCTGCCGCGTGTGCTGGATCAGGTCGACCTGGACATGATCAACACCAACTATGCACTGGAAGCTGGTCTGAACCCTGCCAAGGACGCCCTGGTAATTGAAGGTGCCGACTCGCCTTACGTGAATTTCCTGGTAGCGCGTCCAGACAACAAGGACAGCGATGCCATCCAGAAACTGGCCAAGGCGTTGACCAGCCCGGAAGTGAAAACCTTCATCGAGAAGAAGTACAGCGGCGCAGTATTGCCGGCGTTCTGATTGCCATCCGAGCCAACGACTGGACCTTCTCTACGAAAGCGGGCTTGCTCCGCAGTGCGGTGTGATTGACACGCTGCGATCGAGTTAGCGTTGCATGGTATGTAAACCGAGGCCCTATTGATCGGACCTCGGTTTTTCCATGTTCTATTTACCGGGCAACAACCGCAAGGTGCTCTGCGCCGGAATCACCCCCATCTGCGCCTTGTGGTATTTCCCTGCAATATAGTCCTTGGCTTGATCGGCATAGTGCGGATCGAACAATACGCCGCTTTGTCCCACCGGGTTGATGGTCAGTGCGTGACCGGCATCGGCAAAGTCGATCAGGCGTCGAGTCGACGGGCCATAGGTGACTGGCCAAGGCGCCGGGCCCATCTTTGCCGACAGGTTGTTCGGCACTTCATGACTTCCCGGCGCGGCGAAGGGGCCGACGTTGAACAGCAGGTTCAGCGGTTTCTGCGAGCCCAGTGGGTGATTGTGGGTCAAGGTATGCGCTTTGCCCCACTGCCAAGTCGTAGGGTCCTGGCCAAGGGTTTCGCGTAAATGCGCAAGGCTTGCTTGCCAGGCTTGCCTGACCGCACTTGTGCGGTCGCCATGCTCGCTGCTGCCATGTTGTCCCCACCAAGGCGAGTGAGCGTCTGCGGCAAGGCGTGGCATGGCCGCATCAATGACGCGAGTGTTAATCATGGTCTGGAACCAGGCATCACCGAGTTCGTCATGCAGGGCTGCGTAAGCCAGGTCGTAGAGGAACTGGTTGAATAAGGTGGCACTGACCGAATCCAGCGGATAATCGCCATTCCAGCTCGCCAACTGCTCGACCAACTCCTTCTCCTGCTCGCCAGAGGCTATTTCGCGCAAGGTGCCCACCAGCGGCGCCAAGGTACGTCGTCCGTAGTCGGTAGAGGTATCGAGCTGCAGCGCTTGGCTGTTCTGTGTATCCCACTTGGTCTGTGGATCAGCCAGATGGCGATCCAGCTGTTGACCGCGGTCGGGCATGTTGTAGTAACCCGGAATGGGCATGGCCGCAGGTGGCTGATAGTTGGCCGAGACGATGTAGCCGCTAGCCGGGTTTTCCTGCTGCGGGTTGGCGCTGAAAGGATAGAAACCGAGCTTGTCAGCCTGTGGTGTACTGCCGTCAAGGATAAACGCCGGGTTGACGCCATCCGGGCGAATCGGAAGCTGTGCTGCGGCCCACCAGCCAATGTCGCCAAGGGCGTTGGCCCAAACCAGATTGAGTCCGGGTGCCTGAACCTTTGTTGCGGCGGCGCGCATCCTGTCCAGGGTGTCGGCGCGGTTGATCTGGTAAAAGCCGTCGAGCAGCGGATTCTCACTTTCAAGGAACGCCCACCACATGGCAATCGGCGTGGGTCCGGCATTTTCGCCCAGCACATTGTTGACGATGGGGCCGTGAGGCGAGCGGCGCAGCGTGATGGTTACCGGGTCTTCACCCTTCACCGCGATTTGCTCATGGGTAACGGCCAAGGTTTGCCATTGACCGTTGATACGCACCTGATCGGGATTGGCTGGATTGACCTGCTCTGCGATCAGGTCGACGTCGTCGTTCTGGAACATGGTCAGGCTCCAGCCGAACTCACGGTTGTGTCCCAGCAATGCGAAGGGGTTGAGCGCTTGGTGATAACCGTAAAGATTGAAGCCGGGCGCCGACAGTTCCGCTTCATACCAGACCGCGGGTACGGCAAAACTGATATGCGGATCGCCCGCCAGCAACGGCTTGCCACTGCGGGTACGGCTGCCGGATACAGCCCAGGCGTTGCTGCCTTCGTACTGTGGAATACCCGCTTCGCTCAGGGCTTGCTGACTGACCCGAGCCAGGTGTTCCAGGCTTTTCCAGTCGGCTTGTGCCAGCGGCGGGCGGGTGTGCAGAGCACCTTCGGGGTTCCAGTCGAGGTCGAAGATTTTCAGGTACTCGCCACCCAGTTGGTCGCGCACGAAGGTCAACGCCGGTTCGGTACGAAAGGCCGCGGCAAAGCTATAGGCCAGGTATCCGGCAATGCTTACGGTGTCCTGGGCGGTGAAGGGACGCGGTGGGATCCCCAGTACATCGAATTCCATGGGTTTCGGGTGACCGGCCTGCCAGGCGTTGACGCCGTCGAGGTAGGCCTGCAGCGCGAGCCAGGCGGGTGCCTGTTTGTCCTGACGCTCAACATAGCGTTCGGCTTGTTCGCGAATGCGCAAGCTGCGGAACAGTGTGTCGGTGGGCAGCAGTTTGCTGCCGAGCACTTCGGCTAGCTCGCCGCGTGCAAGGCGGCGGATGATTTCCATTTGGAACAGCCGATCCTGAGCATGTACGTAGCCCAGGGCGCGATACATGTCGATTTCGTTGGCGGCCTGGATATGCGGTACGCCGCGGGTGTCGTAACGCACACTGACCGGGGCTTGCAGGCTGGCCAGGGTCACCTGGCCATCGCGCTGCGGCATCTTGCCGTGCACATACCAGTAACCACCGCCAGCTGCCGCGGCAATGACCACAGCGAGAACAGTCAGGCTGCGCTTCATCAGGACTCCTTGTACTTTTTAGCGGATTTTGTGGTCCGATCATCGAGGTAAACCTGGACAGAAGATAGTCCCAAAGGAGGCATGATGAATCTCAGCGAAAAACAGAAGATGCTCGCCGGTCAGCTCTATCACGCAAATTGTCCAGAGCTACAGGCCGAACAGGTCGCTAACAAGCATTGGATGCAGCGCTACAACAACAGTGCCGAGTTACTCAACGAACAGCGCCATGCGTTGCTGGAAGAACATCTCAATGCGGTCGGCGATGGTGTGGTGATTCGTCCACCGTTCTATTGCGACTACGGCTACAACATCAGTATTGGCAGCAACGTGTTCATGAACTTCAACTGCGTTGTGCTCGACGTTTGCCCGATCAGCATTGGTGATGATTGCCAGATTGGACCGGCTGTGCAGATCTATGCCGCGGATCATCCGCTAGACCCCAAGGTGCGCCGCAGCGGCCTGGAAAGTGGGCGTGCGGTGAAGATCGGCAACAATGTGTGGATTGGTGGCGGGGCGATCATCCTGCCCGGGGTGACTGTTGGTGACCACGCCGTCATTGGTGCCGGCAGTGTGGTGACGCGCGATGTGCCGGCCAGGGCGACGGTAGTGGGTAATCCGGCGCGCTTGCGTTAGCCGTCCCACGGGCAGTAGCAACCCACCGCCAGGGTGTGGGTGGCGCTGACTGCCCGACCTTGGCTCAACGCCAGCAGAATCGGCTCGATGAAGCTGTTGCTCGAATTGCAGGTGGCCCCTTCGCTGTAAGGGCCAAAATAGGCAAGGTTGCCCTGGCGGTCCCAGATTGCGACGGCGGGGCTGGCAGGCAAGTGCTCGGCGCCCGGCAGCCCTGCGAGCGGCTTAAGTGCACTCAAGGTGCTCGGCAACTGTCCACGACTGCCGGGCTTTTGCACCGCATAGAACTCCACACCCTGTGCTGCAAAGTGCTCGATCAGTTCGGCCAGGTGCTGCTGGTTACCGACATTGCACGGGCAGGCAGGGTCCCAGAAGTGCACCAGACGGATTGCGCCAGGCCCCGCGATGGTCGGGGGTAGCTGCAGGCGGTCGCCAGAAAACAGCGCGGTCTGGTTGTCGAAGGTGCGCAGGTAGCGACTCTGGAAGTTGTCATAGGCCCACCACACACCCGCGGCGCAAATTGCAGCGATTATCAGGCTGAGCACTGTGCGTTTTGAGGCGGCGAGCATGAGGGCAAGTTCCGGAAAAAGTTGCCTAGCTTGCCATGCCGCTGACGACAGCTGAATATCACAGGTCAATATCCCGCTTTTGCTGTCTGGAAATTCTCTATGCCCGCGTCATTTCAGCCCGACTCGTTACGCGCCAGCCTGCTCCCGCTGAGTGCGCGTCAGCCGTTATCGACCCAGGCTCAGGCCTATCAGCGTTTCTATGGGCTGGATTTGCCTGCCCGCAGGGACGCTGTGCAGCGCTGGCTTGGACGCTTCGAGGCAGCCGGTTACGAGCTGGTGGGGCAGGTCTGGCTGCCAGCGGCTCCGGTGGCGACGCTGGTGTTGCTGCATGGTTTCTACGACCACATGGGTTTGTACCGTCACGTGATCGACTGGGCCCTGGATCAGAGTTACGCGGTTATTGCCTGCGACCTGCCAGGGCATGGTCTGTCCAGCGGAGCGCGGGCCAGCATCGATGATTTTGCAGACTACCAACAGGTGCTGCTGGCACTGTTCGAGCAGGGGCGTGCGCTTGACCTTCCGCAGCCTTGGCATTTGTGCGGGCAAAGCACGGGTGGCGCGATTGTTATTGATCACCTGCTTTACGGCGATGGGCAAAGCCCGGCTCAAGGTGAGGTGATTCTGCTGGCACCTTTGGTGCGGCCTCGCGCCTGGCGGTGGTCGAAACTCAGTTATCGGCTGTTGCGCCCATTCGTCAACGGCATTGCGCGGCGCTTCAGTGAAAACAGTAATGATCCGACGTTCTTGCCATTTTTACAGACGGACCCGTTGCAGCCACGGCGTTTGCCAACGGCATGGGTGGGGGCGTTGGTGGAGTGGGTAAAACGCATAGAAGCAGCGCCGGCCAGTATGCGCCGCCCCTTGATTATCCAAGGGCAGTCAGACATGACCGTGGACTGGCCGCACAACCTCAAGGTACTCCAGGAGAAATTCGCCGCGCCGCAGATTCTGCTGATTCCCGAGGCGCGCCATCATCTGGTCAATGAGCTGCCAGCGATCCGCCAGCGCTATTTCGAATTTATCGATCAGCGCCTGGGCTGATCACTTCAGCTCGGAGGTGCTCTGGCCGACAGCCAGTCCCGCACGAATCGCGGCCAGGGCGGCCTTGTAGTAAGCCTTGCCTTCTGCCGATTCGGCAAAAGTGGCGAACTCGTCCAGCTCTTCATCCGACAGGTCGCGATACACATACAGCAGGGTGTTGTTCAGCTCGCTGCCGATTTGCTGCATCAAGCGCTGGCGTTGACCGTCCAGCAGGCCTTGCGCCTGGCCACCGCCGAGCAGGCCGGGGATCATCTGGCTGAGGCTGTCTGCCGCAACCCCGGCAATCGCCAAGCTGACCTCGGCACCGGCTTCACGGGCAGGCAGGGCCTGGGCGAGATGGCCAATAATCAGCAGGCGATTGTCGCTGGCTTCGATCTTGGGCAAACCCTTGGCATTCTTGGCCAATTGATCGCGGCGGGTGGCCAGCAGTTCGGCGGCGACGATCTTGCGCCCCAGCGGGGATTGGAAGAACGCCAGCGCCGGGGAGGGGTTGCTGAGGTTGGCGCGCAGTTGGGTTTGCGCACGCTTGTCCACTGCCTGGGCCTGGAAGCGCTGGTTGCTGTTATTCACCAGGGCTTGGTAAACGGCAGGCGGCAGGCTATTGCGATAGCGCTGCTGGGCGGCATCGAGGGCATCGGTAAAGTGGGCGCGCTGCTCGGGCCAGCCGGCGACCTTGTAGAGTTGGTCGAGGCTGTCTGCCCAGACAGGCGTGGTGCTGATCATTACAAGCAGAAAAAACAAACGGCGCATTCAGGACTCCTGTCGGCAGGGCGCTATTGTCTTGGCGTTGCCGGGCTTTGTCGAGAAGCCATTGCATACTCTCAGCTAAGTGGCGCTGTCGGTTTTCGCAGCAGATGGATACTATGCGCGGCATGCCTCTATCTCCTGAACACCCGCTGCTGTTGCGCATTGTCGACGACCTGGCCACCTGTGGCTGGTCTCAGCAGGACATCTTCCTTCCAGCGTCCCTGACCCTGGCGCTGGCGGCTGAGTGTCGTACCCGCGCCGCTGAGGGCGAGCTGGCACCTGCAGCGGTAGGGCGGGGTGCTACTCAGGAGGTTCGCGAGGGTATTCGCGGCGATCATATCCAGTGGCTGGAGCCGGGTCAGGCCGAGTCGTGCGACCAGTACCTGGAACTGATGGAAGGCCTGCGTGAAGCCCTCAATCGTGGGTTGTTCCTGGGCCTTGAGGACTTCGAATGTCACTTTGCCCTGTACCCGCCAGGGGCGTTTTACCGCAAGCACCTGGACCGCTTCCGAGATGACGATAGACGTACAGTATCGGCGGTCATCTATCTGAATGCCGATGATTGGACGCCCGACGATGGCGGCCAGTTGCGCATGAGCCTCAAGAACGGTGAGGAGCACGATGTGCAGCCCATCGGCGGTTGCCTGGTGGTATTCCTCTCGGGTGACATTCCTCATGAAGTGCTGCCGGCCCGGCGCGAGCGCTTATCGGTCACCGGATGGTTCCGCCGACGTGGCAATGAGCCGTTCTGAATTGCCCAGGGTTTTGGTCAGCGCTTGCCTGCTGGGCCAGCCGGTACGCTACGACGGCCGCACCAGCGGTCACCCGGACCTGCTGCGGCATTGGCAGCGCGAAGGCCGTGTCGTGCCTTTGTGTCCGGAAGTGGCAGGAGGGCTACCAACGCCACGAGCCCCTGCTGAAATTCCCGGGGGCCAGGGCGGCGCCGTACTCGATGGCAATGCCCAGATAGTCACGGTGGATGGCGAGGATGTCAGTGCGCAGTTTTTGGCTGGTGCACAACGGGCGCTGGAACTGGTTCGTCGTCACGGCATACGTATCGCCGTGCTCAAGGCGGGTAGCCCTTCGTGCGGTAATGTGCTGACGTACGATGGCACGTTCAGTGGCACCAAGGTGAGCGGTGAAGGGGTAACCACAGCGCTTCTACGCCGCGAGGGTGTGCTGGTTTTCAGCGAGCTTGAACTTGAGTCGGCAGAGCTGGCATTGAACCAGCTCTGAACTTTGAGTTTTCGCGGGGTGAGCCTGCTCCGGCGGGTTTATCAAGCCCCGCGAAAATCACTTCGGCGGCTTACTTGCGTCCAGGCCAAACCATTTCTGCGACATCGCCGCAAGCCGCCCGTCGGCCTTGATGCGTTGCAGGGCATTGTCCACGGCGCTGTGGAACGCTGGATTGCCTTTCTGAAAAGGAATTGCCAGGCTCAGAATCGGCCCCACAGTTGCGCCTTCGGTAACGGCTTGCTGACTGTCGCGAATGGCATAGGGCACCAACAGGCGGTCGCTGATGACAGCATCGATCTGGTCGTTGGCCACGTCCTTGATTGACTGGGTGGCATCTGGGTAGCTGCGCAGGTCAACGCCCTCGACACCGCGGGCTTGTTCGGCAAACTGACTGCCCTGAGCCACGCCCAGGCTGTGACCCTTAAGCGCTTCAAGGTTGCTTAACGGGCGTTTCTCTTCCTTGCGTACGATCAGTTGCGCGCTGGAATAGCTGTAGGGTTCGCTGAAGTCCAGGCGATCCTTGAGCTCGGGAGTGGCGGCAATCTGGTTCATGGCAATGTCGTATTTGCCGCTCTCTACACCCTGGAGCAAGTCGTCGCGAGTGGTTACTACGAATTCTGCGCGAATATCCAGCTCACCCGCCAGGGCCTGGCCAAGTTCGACTTCAAAGCCCGTCAGCTTGCCGTCATCTTTGAAGTTGAACGGCGGCATGTTGGCTTCAACGGCAATGCGAAGTTCGCCACGGTCGTTCACATCATCGATCAATTCAGCGTGTGCCCAGGGGCTGAACAGGGCGGCAACTAGTATCCCTATGGTTAAACGCATTTAAATCCCTTGAATTCATTGGCAGTGAAAAAATCGCCGGAGCTTTATGATGATGCCACGGTCGAACGCAGCTTAGGACAGCATTGGCGCTTGGATGTTAGGCCCACGGGTAAAAAATTTCTGTGCGAAATTTCGGATATGTCCTGAATCAATTGATCTATGGTTACAAGCCATTGCCTTTTGTTTCACTGGCAAAGGTTATTAAAAGCTACTGAAGAAAAGAATCACAGGAGAAGTGAATGAAAAGCCTAGTATCGCGTGCAGCCGTTGTCGGCCTGATGATGGGAGTGTCGGCGTTCGCCGCTGCAGCCGAAGGCCTGAAGAGCCAGGAGCCGCCCAAAGACGCCAAGGTCTACATCGTTTCCCCGGCTGATGGCGCAACCGTCGACAAAACCTTTACCGTCAAATTCGGCATCGAGGGTATGGCGCTCAAGCCTGCGGGTGATCAGACCCCGCATAGCGGTCATCACCACTTGCTGGTAGATGTGGATAAGGAGCCTGCTGCAGATCAGGTTTTGCCAACCAGCCTGCTGCCGGAAAACAAGGGCGCATTGCCTGCCGGTCCGCAAGTGCTGCACTTTGGCAAGGCTCAAACCGAAGTTGAACTGACCCTGACGCCAGGCAAACACACCTTGCAACTGGTACTGGGCGACAAGTTCCATGTGCCATTCAAGCCAAGCGTCGAATCGAAGAAAATCACCGTTACTGTCAAGTAAGGGCTTAAACCATCGCGGGGCAAGCTCGCTCCCACAGGTTAGTTAAATCCTGTGGGAGCGGGCTTGCCCCGCGATGTCACGCTAGAGGAACTTAGAACAGTACGCGGGAACGGATAGTGCCCTTGACGTGTTGCAGTTTCTCTTGCGCCAGGTCTGAGTACTCGGCGTCAACGTCGATTACCACGTAACCGACTTTCTCATTGGTCTGCAGGAACTGACCAGAGATGTTGATCCCGTTTTCGGCAAAGACTTTGTTGATCTCGCTGAGCACGCCAGGAATGTTTTCGTGGATGTGCAGCAAGCGGTGCTTGCCCGGGTGCGCTGGCAGGGCAACTTCAGGGAAGTTGACCGACGATACGGACGTACCGTTGTCGCTGTACTTGACCAGTTTTTCAGCAACTTCCAGACCGATGTTGGCCTGCGCTTCGGCGGTGGAACCACCGATGTGCGGGGTCAGGATCACGTTGTCCAGGCCACGCAGCGGGCTTTCGAACTGTTCGTCGTTGGAGCGAGGCTCTACCGGGAACACGTCGATAGCCGCGCCGATCAGGTGCTTGTCCTTGATCGCGGCGGCCAGGTGATCCAGCTCCACCACAGTGCCGCGAGCGGCGTTGATCAGGATCGAGCCCTTCTTCATTGCGCGAATTTCTTTCTCGCCGATCATCCATTGGGTGGACGGTAGCTCAGGCACGTGCAGCGAAACGATGTCGGCCATTCCCAACAGTTCGTTCAGGCTGGTGACCTGGGTGGCGTTGCCCAGTGGCAGCTTGGTCAGCGGATCGTAGAAGAACACCTGCATGCCCAGGCTTTCAGCCAGGACCGACAGTTGAGTACCGATCGAGCCGTAGCCGACGATGCCCAGTTTCTTGCCGCGAATCTCGAAGGAGTTGGCCGCGCTCTTGATCCAGCCACCACGATGGCAGGAAGCGTTTTTCTCCGGGATGCCGCGCAGCAGCAGGATCGCTTCGGCCAGCACCAGTTCGGCAACCGAACGGGTGTTGGAGTACGGCGCATTGAACACGGCAATACCGCGCTCGCGGGCCGCGTCCAGGTTGACCTGGTTGGTACCGATGCAGAAACAGCCGACAGCGACCAGTTTCTTGGCGCAGTCGAAAACCTCTTCAGTCAGTTGGGTGCGCGAGCGGATGCCGATGAAGTGGGCATCAGCGATCTTTTCTTTCAGTTCGGCGTCGGGCAGAGAACCGGTGAGGTACTCGATGTTGGTATACCCGGCGGCCTTGAGGACGTCCACGGCGGATTGGTGGACGCCTTCGAGTAGAAGGAACTTGATCTTGCTCTTATCGAGAGAAGTCTTGCTCATCTGCGTAAACCTGTGTCCCGGAGAAAAATGGCAGGGAAGTGAAGCTCTCGCAGCATCGGCCTAAAGCACGATCAGCGGGGGCGTATGCTAGCATGAGTACCCCCTTATACGCCCAGCCCCTGGCACGTGAAGTGTGCTCAGGGTGACTATGAATTGTTCGAGAGTTCTGTCGATGACCGATTCTGCATTGCTTGATGAGCTGGTGACCCTGGTAGAGCCTGGCAAGGTGCTGACCGATGCCGCTTCCCTCGAAACTTACGGTAAGGATTGGACCAAGCATTTTGCCCCGGCACCGCGGGCAATCGTGTTCCCCAAGAGTATCGAACAGGTTCAGGCCATTGTCCGCTGGGCCAATCAGCACAAGGTCGCGCTGGTGCCTTCGGGTGGGCGTACGGGACTCTCGGCGGCAGCGGTGGCAGCCAACGGCGAAGTGGTCGTGTCTTTCGACTATATGAATCAGATCCTGGCTTTCGATGAGTTCGACCGCACGGTGGTCTGCCAGCCGGGGGTGATTACCGAGCAGTTGCAGAACTTCGCCGAGGACAAGGGTTTGTACTATCCGGTGGACTTCGCCTCCGCAGGTTCCAGCCAGATTGGCGGCAATATCGGCACCAATGCCGGCGGAATCAAAGTGATTCGCTACGGCATGACCCGTAATTGGGTTGCTGGCCTGAAGGTAGTAACCGGTGCCGGTGACGTGCTGGAGCTAAACAAAGACCTGATCAAGAACGCTACTGGCTACGACCTGCGCCAGTTGTTCATCGGTGCCGAAGGAACACTGGGCCTGGTGGTTGAGGCGACGATGCGTCTGGATCGCGCTCCGAACAACCTGACGGCCATGGTGCTGGGTACCCCGGACTTCGATTCGATCATGCCGGTGCTGCATGCCTTCCGTGACAAGCTCGACCTGACTGCTTTCGAGTTCTTTTCCGACAAGGCGCTGGCCAAGATCATGGGTCGCGGCGATGTTCCCGCGCCGTTCGACACACCCTGTCCGTTCTACGCACTGTTGGAGTTTGAAGCCAGCACTGAAGAGGTCGCCAACGCTGCCTTGGCCACCTTCGAGCACTGCGTGGAGCAGGGCTGGGTGCTGGATGGGGTGATGAGCCAGAGCGAGCAGCAGTTGCAGAACCTCTGGAAGTTGCGCGAGTACATATCCGAAACCATCTCGCACTGGACACCTTACAAGAACGACATCTCGGTTACTGTATCGAAAGTGCCAGCGTTTCTACGGGATATCGACGCGATCGTCGAAGAAAACTACCCAGACTTTGAAGTGGTCTGGTATGGCCACATCGGCGACGGCAACCTGCACCTGAACATTCTCAAACCCGATACCTTGAGCAAGGACGAGTTCTTTGCCAAGTGCGCTACGGTGAACAAATGGGTGTTTGAGATCGTCCAGCGGTATAACGGTTCGATCTCCGCCGAGCATGGTGTCGGCATGACCAAGCGTGACTACCTCACCTACAGCCGTTCCCCGGTGGAAATCCAATACATGAAAGCGGTGAAGGCGGTGTTCGATCCCAACGGGATCATGAACCCGGGCAAAATCTTCGCTGTCGAGTAAGTCAAAGGCAATAAGAGCTTCCAATAGCGCCAGGAGTCGGTAATGAGCTATCAGCACCAGTATGTAGACGGCACGCGTATTCACTTTCCCCTGGGCAAGGTGGTATGCATCGGGCGCAACTATGCCGAGCACGCCAAAGAGCTGGACAACCCTATCCCCACTGAGCCGCTGCTGTTTATCAAGCCAGGCAGCTGTGTGGTGCCGCTGGATGGCGGTTTCAAAATCCCGACTGAGCGTGGCTCGGTGCATTACGAAGCAGAAATCGCGGTGTTGTTGGGCAAGTCGTTGTCTACCGACCCCAGCGTGGAAGAAGTACTCGACGCCATTTCCGGTTTCGCCCCGGCACTCGATTTGACCCTTCGCGACCTACAGGCCGAACTCAAAGCCAAGGGTCTGCCGTGGGAGCGCGCAAAGTGTTTTGACGGTGCTTGTGTGCTGCCGCCCTTTGTTTCCGGGAGTACCTTCGAAAATCTTGCTGACATCGGTATTCGCCTGACCATCAATGGTGAGGTGCGTCAGGATGGGAACAGCGCCCTGATGCTTAACCCGATCGTGCCTATGATCCAGCACATGGCCTCGCAATTCAGCCTGCAGGCAGGAGATGTAATCCTGACTGGTACGCCAGTTGGCGTAGGCCCGCTCAATCCGGGCGACGAACTGATTCTGGAACTGCCGGGCGCAAGCCGCTTCGAAAGCCGAGTGTTGTAGTCCTTTGCGGCAGCCAGCCACGCTGGCTGCCCGCGCTTTGTCAGCTTTTGGCGTTTTTTTCACAATCAATCCGGATAATGCTTGCCGGTCTGGCTCTACGAAGTGCCAGTAATGTGATATTAACTGGCAAAAAAGAGCATAGATCCCATGGCCACTCCCCTTCCTTCCGGTAAATCGGTGCCGTCTGCACGAAAGCGCGGGCTCGCCTTGCGTTGGTCGACCTGGTTGGCTGCGGCAGCCATCATTGGCTATGGCGTGGCAATTGCCATGCACTGGGATGATCGCGGGTTGCTGTGGTTGCAGGAGGGTTTCGAGAGCCCTGTTGAGCAAAAAGCCAGCATCTGGCTGCCGGACTACAAAGTCGACATCGATGCCAAGGTATTGCCTGGCATGGAAGATGATGAAGCTTCCGATCTGACCTACAACCCGATCAGCAAGACTCTGTTCGCGGTGATGGGCAAGAACCCCTTCCTGGTGGAACTGACCCTCGAAGGTGATGTGCTGCGCAAAATACCGTTGGTTGGCTGGAGCAATCCCGAAGGTGTTGCTGCACTCGAGGGTGGGCGCTTGGCGATTGTCGACGAACGTGATCACAAAATGACCATCGTTACCCTGAACGCCGATACCCGTTCGTTGAATGTTGCTGATTTCCCACAATACGACCTCGGGCCGTCGGAAAACCAGAACAAGGCTTTCGAGGCAGTAGCCTGGGACCCGCGCCAGCAGCGCATCGTGCTTGGTGAAGAGCGTCCACCTGCCTTGTTTACCTGGAACAGCGACGGACACAGCCCGTTGACGGGGGATAAACAGCCGCTGCCAAACGACGAACTGGACCTGCGCAACCTTTCGGCCCTGGGTATTGATCCGCGTACAGGGCACATGCTGGTGCTGTCTGCCGACTCCAATATGCTGCTGGAGTTGAACGAGGTGGGTGAGCAAGTCAGCTTCATGACCCTGCTGGGCGGTTTCAATGGCCTGAACAAGCGTATTCCACGCGCTGAAGGCGTGGCCATGGACGATCAGGGCACCCTGTACATCGTCAGCGAGCCGGACTTGTTCTATCGTTTCAAGAAGCCCTGATCAGGATTTAAGCTTGGCTTCAGTTGCATGTGGTTAGATTCAGGCAGTCACCTACTGAGTCCCCCTGAATGCGCCGTTACATCCGCCTGCCTCTGATTTTCCTGGTTGCCAGCCTGCTGGCTTTGCTCGTGCTTGCGCTTGCGGGTCAACAGTACCGCTTGTTCGAGCGGGGCTGGTTCAACCTCAAGGCCTGGTGGCAGCCATTCGAGCAGAGTATTGGCCTGGACCAGTACCGCGTGATCATCGAAGCACAGACCGTAGAAGGTCTGGATGACGACATTTCCGCACTGACCTTCGATCCCGACCGCAAAAGCCTGTTTACCGTAACCAACAAGCGGTCAGAGCTGATCGAGCTGTCGCTGGACGGACGTATTCTGCGCCGTGTGCCGTTGACCGGCTTTGGTGATCCCGAAGCGGTGGAGTATGTCGGGCCGGGCAGTTACGTGATCACGGACGAGCGTGAGCAGCGCCTGATTCGCGTCCACCTGAGTGACAACACTCTGTTTCTGGATGCCAAGGATGCCGAGCAACTCACCCTGGGTATCGGCCTGAACGGTAATAAAGGATTCGAGGGGCTGGCCTACGACTCGGCGGGCAAGCGTCTGTTCGTTGCCAAGGAGCGCGACCCGATGCTGATTTACGAGGTGCACGGGTTCCCCCATGACAATCCGGAGCAACCTTACGCCGTGCATGTAGTGCAGGACCAGAAACGCGACTCGCGGCTGTTTGTACGCGACCTGTCGAGCCTGCAGTTCGATGAGCGCAGCGGGCATTTGCTGGCGCTGTCGGATGAGTCGCAGCTGGTGCTGGAGCTCGATGTGAAGGGTAAGCCCCTGAGCACAATGTCGCTGCGCAAGGGCTTCCAGGGCTTGAAGCGCAGCGTGCCGCAAGCCGAAGGGATCGCCATGGACGATGCCGGGACCATCTACTTGGTCAGCGAGCCGAACCTGTTTTACGTGTTCAAGAAGCCGACCGAGTAACGAGTCTTTGAGCTGACCTTCAGGCCTTGAGGGTCTTGACGCCTTCAGAGGTGCCGAGCAACAACAGGTCGGCTGGACGGGCAGCGAACAAGCCGTTGGTGACCACGCCGACAATGGCATTGATCTGGCTTTCCAGCTCTACCGGATTGGTGATCTGCATGTTGAAGACGTCGAGAATGATGTTGCCGTTATCGGTGATGACACCTTCACGGTACACCGGGTCGCCGCCCAGCTTGACCAGTTGGCGCGCCACATGGCTGCGAGCCATTGGGATGACCTCGACTGGCAGCGGAAAAGCGCCTAGGACCGGTACCAGCTTGCTGGCATCGGCGATGCAGATGAAGGTCTTGGCCACTGCCGCGACGATTTTCTCGCGGGTCAGGGCCGCGCCACCGCCCTTGATCAGGTTCAGGTGCTCGTCGCTCTCGTCGGCGCCGTCAACATAGAACTCCAGGTCGCTGACAGTGTTCAGCTCGTAGACCGGAATGCCATGACCCTTCAGGCGCGCGGCGGTAGCTTCAGAACTGGCAACTGCGCCATCGAAGGCGGTCTTGTGTTTGGCCAGGGCGTCGATGAAGCAATTGGCGGTCGAGCCAGTGCCGACACCGACGACGCTCTTGTCGTCAAGCTTGGGCAAAATGAAATCGACAGCGGCCTGGGCAACAGCCTGTTTGAGTTGATCCTGGGTCATGCGGGCTCCGAAGCGGGGAGGAGTATCGTGAAGGCGCGTAGTATAGCGGCTAAAACCCCAGACTTGCTGTGGTCGCCCGACAGGGCGCTGGGGTAGACTCGCAAACCCCGCCCAACCGCCCAGTGATGCTTTCCCGATGCTCGAACAGTACGTCAAGAAGATCCTCACCTCGCGCGTTTACGACGTAGCCGTCGAAACCCCATTGCAGACCGCCGGCCAACTGAGCAAGCGTCTGGGCAACAACATATTGCTCAAACGCGAAGACTTGCAGCCAGTGTTCTCGTTCAAGATTCGGGGTGCCTACAACAAGCTGGCGCAGCTTTCTCCTGAAGAGCTGGCCCGTGGTGTGGTCACCGCCTCGGCTGGCAATCACGCCCAGGGTGTAGCCCTGGCGGCACGGGAGCTGGGGATCAAGGCGACCATCGTCATGCCCAAGACTACTCCTGAAATCAAGATCGAAGGCGTCCGTTCGCGTGGAGGCAAGGTAGTGCTGCATGGCGACTCGTTCCCTGAGGCGCTGGCCTACTCGCTCAAGCTGGTGGATGAGAAGGGCTTTGTCTATATCCATCCCTACGACGACCCGCACACCATTGCCGGCCAGGGTACGGTGGCCATGGAGATCCTGCGCCAGCACCCAGGCCAATTGGATGCGATCTTCGTTCCGGTCGGTGGTGGTGGCTTGATTGCCGGTATCGCTGCCTACGTGAAATACCTGCGTCCTGAAATCAAAGTCATCGGTGTCGAGCCAGACGACTCCAACTGCCTGCAAGCCGCCATGGCAGCGGGCGAGCGCGTAATTCTGCCGCAGGTCGGGCTGTTCGCCGACGGCGTGGCGGTGGCCCAGATCGGTCAGCACACCTTCGACATCTGCAAATCCTATGTCGATGAGGTGGTGACTGTCAGCACAGACGAAATCTGTGCGGCCATCAAGGATATCTACGACGATACCCGCTCGATCACCGAGCCTGCCGGGGCTTTGGGTGTGGCCGGGATCAAGAAATACGTCGAACTAAACGGCAGCAGTGGCCAGACCCTGGTGGCAATCGACTCCGGCGCCAACGTCAACTTCGATCGCTTGCGCCATGTTGCCGAGCGTGCCGAGTTGGGAGAAGGGCGCGAAGCAATTATTGCGGTGACCATCCCCGAGCAGCCGGGCAGTTTCAAGGCGTTCTGCGAGGCCATCGGCAAGCGTCAGATCACCGAATTCAACTATCGCTACCATGCCGATGGCGAGGCGCACATCTTTGTCGGCGTGCAGACCCATCCAGACACCGACCCGCGCAGCGCCCTGATCCAGAGTCTGACCGAGCAAGGCTTCCCGGTACTCGACCTGACCGACAACGAACTGGCCAAGCTGCATATCCGACATATGGTCGGTGGCCATGCGGCGCGGGTCAGTGATGAACTGGTACTGCGTTTCGAGTTCCCCGAGCGCCCAGGTGCCTTGTTCAACTTCCTTAACAAGCTGGGCGGGCGCTGGAATATTTCCATGTTCCATTACCGCAACCATGGCGCGGCCGATGGTCGCGTGGTCGCCGGCCTGCAAGTTCCGGATGATGAGCGCCACCTGGTCCCAGCCGCCCTGGCCAAGATCGGTTACCCGTATTGGGACGAAACTGATAACCCTGCATACCGGCTGTTCCTGGGCTGAGCGGCTACGCTCAGAACAGCCCACAAGGAAGCAATGACATGGAATACCTGACGACTCTCAAGGCCCTGCACGTCGCGGCCACCGTGCTGCTGCTGGGCAGTGCCCTTGGCTTGGCGATATGGACGTGGCTTGCGCGCCGCAAAGGCGACGCGGCAGCCGCGAGCCGGCTGATGCAGCGTCCGCTGGTGTTTGTCTGGCTGTTGATGGGCATCTGCCTGGTGAGCTTGCCGTTCACTGGCTGGTGGCTGATACACCTGATCGGTTGGCCATTGGGCCAGACCTGGGTACTGGGCTCCAGCGTGATCTATACCTTCGGTGCCTTCAGCTGGTTCTGGCTGCTGGCCAGGGTCAATCGCCTGCGCACCGCGCCGACTGCGGGTAACCCGAAATTTACCCTGGCGTTGGCAGTGTTCAGCTGTGTTTGCTTCATCGCCATCGCCGGCCTGATGGGCGCCAAGCCGGTCTGATCAAGTAACCCTGTGGGAGCGGGCTTGCACTGCGAAGAGGCCTTTGTGGCCTGAAAGTCGCGGGGCAAGCCCGTTCCTGCAATGCGATCAATCGCGCAGGCTGATCACTGGCCATCCGCGTTTTTCGGCTTCTGCGCGCAGATTAGGGTCTGGATCGACGGCGACTGGGTTGGCGACCTGCTCCAGTAGCGGCAGATCGTTCATCGAGTCGCTGTAGAAGTAACTGCCCTCAAGGTTCAGGTCATTTTCCTCGAGCCAGCGATTGAGCCGGGTAACCTTGCCTTCACGGAAGCACGGCACGTCGGTGCTGCGGCCGGTGTAGCGACCATCAGCCATCTCGCATTCGGTAGCCAGCAGGGTTTCCACGTCCAGGCGTTTGGCAATCGGCCCGGTAATAAAACGGTTGGTGGCAGTGATGATGACCAGTTTGTCGCCTGCATCGCGATGCTTTTTCAGCAGGGCCAGGGCTTTGGGCTGGACGATCGGCTCGACGCAGTCGCGCATGAAGTCGCGATGCCATTCGTCGAGTTGGGCCATTTCGGTATTGGCCAGAATCTCCAGGGTAAATTCCAGGTAGGCATTGAGGTCCAGCTTGCCGGCCAGGTAGTCCTGGTAGAACTCGTCGTTACGGTTCTTGTAGGCCACCGGGTCGAGAATGCCGCGCTCGCACAGATAGTCGCCCCAGGCGTGGTCGCTGTCGCCGCCAAGTAGGGTGTTGTCCAGATCGAATAAAGCCAGGCGCATTTAAGTCACTCGCATAACATCTGAAAAGTCCCACAGAATACGGACTTTTCACATCGGTGCACATAAGGTAAACAGGCGCGTTGCTGGCCTTGTGACCTTTGTGGAACAATGCGGTGACATGCGTTTACGAGGTTGCTGCCGTGATCGACCCCGATGGTTTTCGCCCCAATGTCGGGATCATTCTGACGAATGATCTTGGGCAGGTGCTATGGGCTCGGCGGATCAACCAGGATGCCTGGCAGTTTCCCCAGGGTGGAATCAACCCTGAAGAGACGCCGGAAGATGCCTTGTACCGCGAGCTGAACGAAGAAGTAGGGCTTGAGCGAGATGATGTTGAAATTCTTGCCTGCACCCGCGGCTGGTTGCGTTATCGTTTACCCCAACGCCTGGTCCGCACGCACAGCCAACCGCTGTGTATCGGCCAGAAGCAGAAATGGTTTCTCCTGCGCCTGGTCTCCAATGAGCAGCGGGTGCGGATGGACCTGACCGGGAAGCCGGAGTTCGATGGCTGGCGCTGGGTCAGCTATTGGTATCCGCTTGGCCAGGTGGTGACATTCAAGCGCGAGGTTTACCGCCGCGCTCTCAAAGAGCTTGCCCCGCGCCTGTTGGCGCGCGACTGACGACGGAGTTCGACCCCGAGCCATGCTCAATACGCTGCGCAAGATCGTCCAGGAAGTTAACTCCGCCAAGGATCTCAAGACGGCGTTGGGGATCATTGTGTTGCGCGTCAAAGAAGCCATGGGCAGTCAGGTCTGTTCGGTGTACCTGCTCGACCCCGAAACCAATCGTTTCGTGTTGATGGCTACCGAGGGCTTGAACAAGCGCTCTATCGGCAAAGTCAGCATGGCCCCCAACGAGGGCCTGGTCGGTCTGGTCGGCACGCGTGAAGAGCCGCTCAACCTGGAGAACGCCGCCGACCACCCGCGTTATCGCTACTTCGCCGAAACCGGTGAAGAGCGGTTTGCCTCGTTCCTCGGTGCACCGATCATCCACCACCGGCGTGTGGTTGGGGTTCTGGTCATTCAGCAAAAAG
Source organism: Pseudomonas arcuscaelestis (assembly GCF_016881005.1). GTDB lineage: Bacteria > Pseudomonadota > Gammaproteobacteria > Pseudomonadales > Pseudomonadaceae > Aquipseudomonas > Aquipseudomonas arcuscaelestis. The sequence goes on from NZ_JACOPV010000004.1 coordinate 119,186, forward strand.
AGCGGCGTCAGTTCGATGAGGGTGAAGAAGCCTTCCTGGTAACCATGAGCGCGCAGTTGGCTGGGGTTATTGCCCATGCCGAAGCCACCGGCTCTATCCGCGGCCTGGGTCGTCAGGGCAAGGGTATTCAGGAAGCAAAGTTTGTTGGTGTGCCCGGTTCGCCCGGCGCCGCCGTGGGCAAGGCGGTGGTCATGCTGCCGCCGGCCGATCTGGACGTAGTGCCGGACAAGACCGTCGAAGATATCGACGCCGAACTCAAGCTCTTCAATAACGCCCTGGAAGGGGTACGCGCCGATATGCGCAACCTCTCCGCCAAACTTGCCACACAATTGCGCCCGGAAGAGCGTGCGTTGTTCGACGTCTACCTGATGATGCTCGAAGACGCGGCCCTGGGCGGCGAAGTGGTGCAGGTGATCAAGACCGGCCAATGGGCCCAGGGCGCTTTGCGCCAAGTGGTGGGCGAGCACGTCAACCGCTTTGAATTGATGGACGACGCCTACCTGCGCGAGAGGGCTTCCGATGTGAAGGATCTGGGCCGGCGTCTGCTGGCCTACCTCCAGGAAGCAAGGCAGCAGACGCTGGTCTATCCCGACAACACCATTCTTATCAGTGAAGAACTGACCCCGGCGATGCTTGGCGAAGTGCCAGAAGGCAAGCTGGTGGGCCTGGTCTCGGTACTGGGTTCGGGTAACTCCCATGTGGCGATCCTGGCCCGGGCCATGGGTATCCCAACGGTAATGGGCCTGGTCGACCTGCCGTATTCGAAGGTCGACGGCATCGACATGATCGTCGATGGCTACAAGGGCGATGTCTACACCAACCCCAGCGACGTGCTGCGCAAGCAGTATGCCGAAGTCGTCGAAGAAGAACGCCAGCTTGCCCAGGGCCTCGATGCCTTGCGCGAACTGCCGTGCATTACCCTCGACGGGCACCGCATGCCGCTCTGGGTGAATACCGGCCTGCTCGCCGATGTGGCCCGCGCCCAGCAGCGTGGCGCCGAGGGGGTCGGCCTGTACCGTACCGAAGTGCCGTTCATGATCAACCAGCGCTTCCCCAGTGAAAAAGAGCAGCTGGCGATTTACCGCGAGCAACTCGCCGCCTTCCATCCTTTGCCGGTGACCATGCGTAGCCTGGACATCGGTGGCGACAAGGCACTTTCCTATTTCCCGATCAAGGAAGACAACCCCTTCCTTGGCTGGCGGGGTATCCGGGTAACCCTGGATCACCCGGAAATCTTCCTGGTGCAGACCCGCGCCATGCTCAAGGCCAGTGAAGGCTTGAACAACCTGCGCATTCTGCTGCCGATGATTTCCGGCATTCATGAGCTCGAAGAAGCCCTGCACCTAATCCACCGCGCCTGGGGTGAAGTGCGTGATGAAGGCACTGACGTGCCCATGCCGCCTGTAGGGGTAATGATCGAGATTCCGGCTGCGGTGTATCAGACCCGTGAGCTGGCCCGCCAGGTGGACTTTCTCTCCGTCGGCTCCAACGACCTGACTCAGTACCTGCTGGCGGTAGACCGTAACAACCCGCGCGTTGCCGACCTTTACGACTATCTGCACCCTGCGGTGCTGCAAGCCTTGCAGTCTGTGGTGCGCGATGCTCATGCCGAAGGCAAGCCTGTGAGTATCTGTGGCGAAATGGCCGGTGATCCGGCGGCTGCAGTGCTGCTCATGGCGATGGGCTTTGACAGCTTGTCGATGAACGCCACCAACCTGCCGAAGGTCAAGTGGATGCTGCGCCAGGTCAGCATGAGTAAATCCAAGGAATTGCTGGCCCAGGCCATGGGTATCGACAACCCGCAAGTTATCCACAGTTCGTTGCAACTGGCCCTGAAAAATCTGGGGCTGGCTCGGATGATCAATCCGGGATCCGCGAAGAGTCTTTGAGATTTAATCGCGGGGCGAGCCCCGCGATAGCATCAAATCTGCAGATCCACCTCTCCCAGATGCCCTCCAAACGGCCCGAAACTGCGTTCGACCAGGCGCCGCCGACCGTCCGCCCCGACAATCAACACCGTGCTGGCCCGCGTCCCGTAGTTCTGGCTGGCAATGAACACGCTCGACAGTAAACGCTCGGTGCCGAGCCCTACACCGGTTTCCGGCAGATCACTGTCCGCTGCTTGCGCGCTGTCGCCAAGCAATGCCAGCAGTTGCTCGGGTTGTGGATCAGCAAGGTGCTGCTGCAAGCCAGCACGCGCCTTGATCAGCTTCGGCCAGGCCGTGTCCAGCCCGGCGTTGGACAAACCGTAGACGCCGCCGTCCAGCAGTTGTACCTGCGCCTCACGAGCGTTGAGGTAGCCCAACGTGGTGCTATCGCCGACCAGCAGATTGAACCCCGAGTACTGCTGGCTGCGGCTGGCAACCTGATCCAGGTAGGCCTCAACGCCCAGCTCTGCGCGCAGGAAGGCTGCTACCAGCTCTCCCCTGGAGCGTGTGCCCAGGGCTGCCTGTGGGTCGCGAATATTGGTCAACGCGGCAAAACGCCCAGTTGGACCGACGCCCAGCCAGGTGCCGCCGGCTTCCAGATCGCGTCCGGCATACACTCCCGGCGCATCGTCCCAGGCGGCCAGCATGCGGCTGGGGCGGGCGTAGAACTCATCGCGGTTGGCCGCGACGATCAGCGGCTGGTCATGCCCAGGTCGCCAGGCGAAGACGATCAAGCACATAGGTTGTCCTCTGTGTTTTTGTTCACTCTACCGATAGCGCCTGCGCTGATCCATCGTCCAAATGTGTCTTCACTAGAGCCACAGGCCTCCCTTCCGTTACCATGCCGGACTGAATTGACGGGGGCGACAATGGAATTCGTACTCTATTTACTGCTGGGAGCCTGTGCGGGCGTGTTGGCCGGGCTGTTTGGGGTGGGCGGCGGCATCATCATCGTACCGGTGCTGGTGTTCAGTTTCACGCTTCAGGGTTTCGATGCCTCGGTGCTGACTCACCTGGCCGTGGGTACTTCGCTGGCAACCATTGTCTTCACCTCGATCAATGCCATACGCGAGCATCATCGCAAGGGTGCGGTGCAGTGGCCGATTTTCGTCTGGATGACACTGGGAATCCTGGTCGGCGCCGGTATTGGGGCCAAGACAGCTTCGCTGATCCAGGGGCCGATGCTGCAGAAGATCATTGGTGTGTTCGCCTTGGTGATCGCCGTGCAAATGGCCCTGGACCTCAAGCCCAAGGCCAGTCGCGGTGTTCCCGGCAAGGCCGGACTCACCGCTGCCGGTAGCGTGGTTGGCTGGGCGTCGGCGATTTTCGGTATTGGCGGTGGTTCATTGACCGTGCCGTTTCTTACCTGGCGAAGCCTGCCCATGCAGCAAGCTGTGGCAACCTCGTCGGCCTGTGGTTTTCCGATTGCAGTGGCCAGCGCCCTGAGTTTTATCTGGTTGGGCTGGCACGACCCGCACCTGCCCGCGCATAGCCTGGGCTTTGTCTACCTGCCCGCACTGCTCGGGATCGCCCTGACCAGTATGTTTTTTGCCCGCTTCGGCGCGCGTCTGGCGCACAAACTGTCGCCACGCTTGCTCAAGCGGCTGTTCGCCGCGCTGCTGTTCTGCGTCGGCCTAAGCTTTTTGCTTTAACGAGAGGAGTCACCATGCTGCCTTACCCGCAGATTGATCCCGTGGCCGTTGCCCTGGGACCGCTGAAAATCCATTGGTATGGGTTGATGTACCTGATCGGCATCGGCGGCGCCTGGCTGCTGGCCTCGCGTCGGTTGAACCGTTTCGATCCGACCTGGAACCGCGAAAAGCTTTCGGACCTGGTGTTCTGGCTGTCCATGGGCGTGATCGTCGGTGGGCGCCTGGGCTACGTGCTGTTCTACGACCTGAACGCCTACCTCGCCAACCCGGCCTTGATCTTCGAAGTGTGGAAGGGCGGCATGTCGTTCCACGGTGGCTTTATCGGCGTGATGCTTGCCGCCTTGTGGTTCGGCAAGCGCAACAACAAATCATTCTTCGAACTCATGGACTTCGTCGCGCCGCTGGTGCCGATTGGCCTTGGAGCAGGGCGTATCGGCAACTTCATCAATGCCGAACTGTGGGGCAAGGCGACCGATGTGCCGTGGGCCATGGTCTTTCCGCCATTCAGTGATCCGGCGCAGTTGCCGCGTCACCCGTCGCAGCTCTACCAGTTCGCCCTGGAAGGTGTGGCATTATTCCTGATCCTTTGGCTGTACTCGCGCAAGCCGCGCCCGACCATGGCCGTATCCGGCATGTTCGCGCTGTTCTACGGGATCTTCCGCTTCATCGTGGAATTCGTGCGGGTACCCGATGCCCAGCTTGGCTACATTGCCTTCGGCTGGTTGACCATGGGTCAGTTGCTCTGCGTGCCGATGATTGTCGGTGGCATCTTCCTGATCTGGTGGGCCTACAACCGTAAACCCACGGCCAAGGCCGCCGTTTGATTTTCCACGGCAGGGCAATCCCCTGCCGTCTTTGCTACAGGTAAGCCATGAAACAGTATCTAGATCTGGTCCGTGACGTCATCGAAAACGGCACCCTGCAGGGTAACCGTACCGGTATCCGCACTATCAGCCTACCCGGCGCCATGCTGCGCTTCGACCTGCAGAAAGGCTTTCCGGCCATTACCACCCGCAAGCTGGCGTTCAAGTCGGCGGTCGGTGAAATGGTCGGCTTCCTGCGTGGCGTGAAGAATGCCGGTGAGTTCCGTGAACTGGGCTGCAAGGTCTGGGATCAGAACGCCAACGAAAACGCTCAATGGCTGGCCAACCCGTTCCGCCAGGGGCATGACGACCTCGGCGAGATCTACGGTGTGCAATGGCGCCAATGGCCGGCCTACAAACGTATCCCGCTGAGCAACCCTGCAGCCATCGAACTGGCGCAGAGCCAGGGCTTCCAGAAAATCGCCGAATCTGAAGAAGACGGCGAAGCCTTTGTGGTGCTGTACAAGGCCATCGACCAGATTCGCCAGTGCATCGACACCATCCATAAGGATCCAGGCAGCCGCCGCATTCTGTTCCATGGCTGGAACTGCGCCCAGCTGGATGAAATGGCCTTGCCACCGTGCCACTTGCTGTACCAGTTCCACCCGAACGTGGAGACCAAGGAAATTTCCCTGACCCTCTACATTCGTTCCAACGACCTGGGCCTTTTATCGGACGTAGGAAAAAGCGCACAGTACGTGTTCCTAGCCTAAAAAATTTGTCTTTCATGCGACTTCATCTTGACCTTGACAAGCTGCACATTCTGCATAGGATGGGCGGCCTTCAAAAAGGGGTAGTCGGTGAAGGTTGTAGTCAAAGAGAAGCAGTTGCTCGACCTGGGTGGGTCGATGCTCAACGAGGATGGGCCTACAGTGGCAGACCAGGTGTCTGTGACTGCGGTGGGGCTGTTCGATTCAGAAGAGAGGTTAGTCCCGCTTGTAAGCGAGTACCTGACCTACGCAGTACGCAGTGCCAACCTAGCGGCCCTGTCCGCCGAGACGTACGGGCGTAACATTGGTTACCTTCTCGAGCACATGAAAGGCACGCCTACTTTCAAAAGCTCGTCCTATGACGAAATACTTCTTGCCGTAAGTAAGCACAACATTCAGCGCTACTATTCCCACTTGCGCGAAGTTGATAGTTTGACCTCAACTACTATCCGTAACAGGGATGCTTGTTATATGGCCCTGTTCAACGATTTCTTGTGTGTTGCAGGTAAACAACGATCTGCTGTGCGGGAGGACAATCCTTATGCCGGTGGATTTCTTTCGCCGCCTCCGAAGAAAGATTTGGTATATCCCTGTTCCATGCGGGAGCTCAAAGCGCTTATTGAGTATGCCAGTAGCGAGAGGGAGCGTTGCCTAATCCAAACTATCTTTGATGTGGGCTTGCGTCGAAGTGAAGTTGGTAGGGTCACCCTAGGGGCCGTGAATAAGGCTTTGGGGTTCGCTCAAGCTAACTTTGTTCCAGATGACGCACTTGATTGGGTGCATCCTGATTATTGCCCGCTGTATATTGATGGAAGCAAGGGGCGTGGTAAGGAGTTCAAACCGCGATACTCAATCGTGAGTCGAGCTGTGCTCGAGCGTATTAAGCGTTACCACGCTTCTCCTTTATTCAAGAAGCACGCTCGCCGTTACGAAAGTGCGGATGTAACTCCCTGCTTCTTCAATTCAGAGGGACGACCTTTCAATCCTGACGCTATTAGCAAACTGCTTGAGCGACTTTCTAAGCGTGCCGTTAAGAGCAAGCGACTTGAGCGTATGGTCTCGCCACATAAGCTTCGTCATGGCCATGCGTATGCGATTTTGATTAGCCCAGACTTTGGCGATAACTACCTCGACAAACTTCTAATGGCGCAGAAATCCCTCGGCCACGAAGACGCATCCACGACAGGGATTTATACCAGGTTGCCACAGGATATTTTTCATCTGGTTTGCCCGAACACGGGAGAAGTTTCGACCAAGGCAAAAAGCATGGCGGATCTTGCTGCGCAGACGACATTGAAGATCAGGTTGGGAGATAAGAAATGAATATTTCAGTACGTGCAGTTGAAAGTGGCAAGATCATCAGGTGGCTTAGAGAGCTGGAAGAAAATCCGCTCAATTACTACCAAGTCGAGCTCGCCGACGATTCCAGTGGGAAGTACGCTCCACTCATGCTGAGTGAGTCCTATATTGCTAGTAAGGATCTCGATCCATCAATCGAGATGTTCGAGCTTGCAGAGCAGAAACTCATCCTTAACATGCTCATTGATGGTGTTATTCACCAGGGAGAAACCGCTGCTGGCTGCAACTGGCGTTTGAAGTTGTTGGGCTGGTACAAGTCTCTTTCCCAAGAAGAAAAGCTCGAGTTGCCCATTTACGGCAACAAACTTAGTCTCACAAAGGCTGTTGAGCCGATTGTGGGGCTTGAGTCGATCAAGCATGGCTTCAGTCAGTATGAAGGCGTCCGTCTTGCGTACGATGAAATCAATCTGGATCTTCAATTCCTGGGCGTGGCCTCAACGGATTACATGACCGTTAAGGAACGAATTGAGTCCAAGGAAGAGTTTGTGCCGCAGGAGAGTGCTCTTGTGGATTTCAAACGCCTCAAAATGCTTGATTTCGCTACCTTGGACGACCTCGAGAAATCTTCTGAAGATAGGCCATTCAACGATCTGAAACATGCGTTTGCGACCGCTTCTCTGGGGACTACCAGCGACTCAGGAGCTAGCAATTACCATGAGGGGTTTAGATGGTTCACCAAGCTCCTTGTTGGGCGTGGCTTCAGGGGAATGGAGCCGCTGACTGAGTTTCTTGATCCATTTATCCTCCCTCTGTTTCGCTCGTACCTTGAGCGGCAGATTGTTGCGGGTGACCTTTCTCCAGTCTCCGCCAATACCTTGATTAGCGCCGCCCGGATCACCTTGACGACCATTAAAAACATCAAAGGTTACACGGGATCAGATTTCATCAACTGCCAAGGATTCGATGCTGACCGCGTCACTGATCAGTACCGTCCCTATTCGAGCGCCGAGCGTGTTCGTATTTCTGAGAGCGTTGAAGAGGATATCCTGCACTACAACACCCTTTCTCAGCCGTATCAGAAGAGCGGCATTGGTGAGGATCCTCTCTGCAAGGATGGGCGCTTGAAGCCAGGCCTCAACACCCTCGACAGTGCTCGTTGGATTTTTGAGAACAAGCTGAGCTGTTCTCATGCTGGCTACGATCAGAAGGATAGTGACGATCCTTATGTTTTAGGTTTTCTTCGACTCGTTAAGCGTTCTGGCGTCAGCCTGCGGGAGGTGGTGGAAGGTTGGGGTGCTCACTACCGAATCGATTCGACCGTTATTGCTCCGTATGCCATTAAGCTCGCCCAAGTCACCGGGTTGAACGCTGACTCAATCAAGCTTCTTGATGTGGATGATTATGAGCCTAGGCACCCGCTTACCGGTCGCCCCTGCCTGAGGTACTGGAAAGAGCGCTCCGAGGGTGGAAAGGTGATGCACCTTGATATTTTTGAGGCTGATATCACCTGGCTTACCACTGCTCAATCCAGGGCTGTTGCCAAAGTGTTTGAAGACGTTAAAGCACTGACAGCTTCGCTGCGCGAGTCTGCTCCCGAGGCCGTGCGCGACAAGCTATTCATCTGGCAGTCCAGTGCGCGGATCAGCTTTCTTGAGATCAAATCTTTTGCAACTGCGAAGGACGGGGCCTTGGGGGTAGTCTTCGCAGCATATTCTAAGCGTAAAGCCCTACTGGACAGCTCTGGTCAGCCGTTGAGCCTTTCGCCTTCCCGGCTGCGCCCTAGCTTCATCAGCGAACTGGTGGAGCGGGACGTACCCGTCCGCGAGATCCAGCTGATTTTGGGCCACAAACATATCGAGACTACCCTAGCCTACCTGGATCGTATGGACTTCAACCACATCGCACGCTCCAAACTGGATGTGGCGCTCAGGGAACTCCATGAGTCGGCAGCCGAGGCGTTTGATCAGGGCCCGAACAAGGATGCTGAGGCCAACCTGATCGACGTCGTGAATCTCGATGGGCCTCAGGTAGTTTTCAAAACGCCGCTGGCGAGCTGTCGTAATATTTTCAACCCGCCAGAGTTCATCAAAAAACTGAGTACCTATGTACCTGGTAGCCCATGTGCGCTGTACAACATGTGCCTAGGATGTGAGAACGTTTTGCTCACTGCGTCTAGTTTGCCGGAGCTGTTCGCGATGGAGCGGGACTACCTTAAGCTTATGGAGGTATCTCGGATCATGGACACACCCTATGGCCGCGTAGTGCGCGAAAACTTGGCTCTGTTGGATGGCATCCTCAACTCAAACTCTGATTTTACTCCTAAGGAATTGGCCGAAGGCCGTCGTCTTTCCGAGTTTGTAGATACAACTGTGCTGGTTGATGGGGTGGGGATGTGATGATGGAACAAACGAATTTCTCCACCCTGTTAACGTTTTCGAAGTTTCGCTTTAGCTTGTTTTTGCTACAGGGAGCGGCTATTGCTTCTGAAGAAGAGAGCGAGCAGCAGGAAGCCTTGGCTTTTCTGGCCTATCTCAATGCCTTGCAGGTATCTGAACTCTCTGAATTCCTGGACGGGGTCTGGGACTTCAATGCGGATTACCCAAATGCATCCCGTTATATTCGTGGATCCAAGCTTCGGATTGATTTTACGAAGTACCCCAACATTCCAGAGTTGGCGATCCTTGAGCTTAAAGCTGCGTTCATGATCATTCTCAAGGCGCTGAGTGGAGTTCCAGCGGAGGGTCAATCCGTCAGTGCAAACAAGAAACCGCCAAAGCCCAATTCGTTGATCACTGACTATGAGTGCGGGCTTCGGTTTTTGGATAAGGTTTATTCCGTCGCTGCTATTGAACTTGGAAAAGAGCACGTTGATCGTGAGCTGATCTCAATTCAATGTTTATCTGCGCATTTTTATGCAGCAGCTGCGGAGGATTTTGATTATGTATACGATGGGAACACTGAAAAGCTTTTCAAGCTACTAAAGTCAGGCTATCTGCAAGCGAACGTGTTCGGTGCAAACCTACCACTCGTGGACTTTACCAAGTTAAAGTGGAAAGTCCTTGGTGGTAAACATCGCCCTGCAAAGGATGCTGAAAAAAAGTCCCAAGTATTACCAAACACCGTCTTCGAAATTTCATCTCAAATGGCCTCGCTATCCATTGTCGACTTTTTGGATGCTATGGGTGAGAACGTAATTGATACTGCCAGCCTCAAACGCCGCAACGCAAAAGATTATTTTCCTGCGCAAATGAATGGGTTGAACCCGCTGAAATTTAACCTGTATGTCTATAATCGGCTGGTGAATAAGGGCTTCTCGAAGGAGGAAGCCTCTAGGTTATTGGACAGTGATGTCATGGGTTCAAGCAACCTGTTCTCGATGAATGCTAACTATGCGGTTAGGCAATATGCAAAAATCACCGGCTCGCCATTTAATGATGAATTCAGGTTGTATATGAATTTCGTCAACTATTCGTGCCTCTACATTATTGGCCAGTACACAGGGATGCGTCCGTCTGAATATGCAGAGCTGCTCGCTAGTTCTAGCCTTCGCCCTGATGGCCGCTACTGGGTGTTGGCAAGCAATGTGAGCAAGCACCAGGACAATCTTGTTGAGTTGTTTGATGATTTTTGGCTCGCCATCCCCATTGTTCGTGATGCTGTTCGGGTGTGTCAGTTAATCAGTAAATACAAGAACAACGACTATATCTTTTCGAATGTGGATACGGTCGCTTTTGGGGAGCAAGGGAAGCCATTTTCTGCCGGCGCAACCAAGCTCACACTGGAAAAATTTTTCGAGCGTATCTTGCCGCCGGAGACTTTTGAGGAGCTTGACTTCAACGCCTACATGATGCGCCATACCTTGGCTTATCAGCTTTATCGTGCCGACTTGGGTCTGCCGTTTATCTCTCACCAGCTTAAGCACTTCGGTGAGATCGTAGGTGTGGGGCATTCAGATCGCGGGTTTAGTAAGACCACCCTGCTCTATGGCGAGATTGCCGACCGAATATCCAAGGGTGGTGGTGCCCGGAAGACGAAAGGTAGGTCGCTTCGTCAGGATGCGGAAATTGAAAGCATTCAACAGCGCTTCGACCCTGACGGCAGCTACGCAGGCGTGAATGCTGAGGCCCATAGGGAAAGCCTCAGGAAGGTTTTCCGAGGTTACATGGCCTCTGGGCACACCAAGGACGATATTTTTGAGGCTATGCTCGACCAGCACATTGCGGTTATCAACGTGGGCTCTGGCTTCTGTTATGGTGGCGGCGCGGATGAGTTCGACAGTTCCCTACCTTGCATTGGCGGGCTTCGTTGTAACCCTAACCGTTGCCAGAATGCCATCGTCAGCAAGGCCAACGCGCCGGCTTGGCGAGACGTTTATTACCAGAACAAGGCGATGCTCGGCAATCCAGCGTATGCACACACACATGCGCAGAACAAAGCCGCGATGGAGGAAGCTTATGGCGTCCTTCAGTTGCTGGAAGAGGAGCTCTGAGATGTCTGATCCACGGGCATTCGATCAGAAGAATAAAGAAGATTTTGATCAGTACACAGAGTTGTTGGCCGAAGCGCTTCTTAATATCGCAGCGGACGACTCTATGAAGGCGACTGTTGCTGAGCTTAGCCGTATGACTGGTATGCATCGCAATACTATCCGCATGCGTGTTTGGCCTTTGGAGCGCCTTGAAATTATCAAGGAGAATCGCCGAATCGAATTTTTGCGCAAGAAGGTCTCAAACAAGAAGCCAGTTGATCCTCTTGTAGTGCTTACTGATAAGTTGGAAGCTGCTAGGGTCGAGGTTCTTCACTGGTTTACGGAGGCTAAAATAGCTGACGATGCTGCTCAGACTAATGAGCAGAAGTATCAAGATATGATTGGTTCAAGAGATACCTATAAAAGCCTTTTGGCTGATGCCAACAAGCGGCTCTTGGACTCTCAAAAAGAAATTGATAAACTCAAGCAAGTGATCAGTATCCTGGAAGCAGCCCAGGCGGAGAAAATTGCATGAAAAGCTATCTGGACTTACTGACTGATGTTCTTGAGAATGGTGCGGTCAAAGGTGACCGAACCGGCACCGGTACTATTAGTGTCTTTGGGAGGCAGTATCGACACGACCTGTCGAAAGGCTTTCCTTTGCTTACAACGAAGAAGTTGCACTTTAAAAGTATTGTTAATGAGCTTATTTGGTTTCTTGGCGGCGATACTAACGTTAAATGGCTCAATGAGAATGGCGTTAAGATTTGGAACGAGTGGGCCACCGAAGAAGGTGGCCTCGGGCCAGTCTACGGCAAGCAGTGGACTGCTTGGCCAACCAAGGATGGCGGGACGATCAATCAGATCGACTACGTCGTTAATGCCCTGAAGACCAACCCGAATAGTCGGCGAATCCTGTTCCATGGTTGGAACGTGGAATACCTGCCGGACGAGAAGGTGAGCCCTCAGGAAAATGCCCGTCAAGGCAAGATGGCGCTGCCTCCGTGCCACCTGCTTTATCAATTCTATGTCGTGGATAATAAGCTGTCAGCGCACCTGTTCATTCGGTCGTCAGATAGCTTCTTGGGGCTCCCATACAACACGGCATCCCTGGCGTGCCTGACGCACATGCTCGCCCAACAGTGCGACCTCGACGTTGGTGAGATCGTAATTTCGCTCAGCGATGTCCATATCTATTCCAACCACATGGAGCAAGTGAAGACTCAGATCGCACGTGCGCCACGTCAGTTGCCTGAGCTGAAGTTGCTTCGTAAGCCAGCATCCATCTACGACTACAAGTTCGAAGACTTCGAGGTGGTGGGCTACGATCCGCACCCGCATATCTCTGCACCTGTATCAGTCTGATCTTCAGCGACACCCAGTGAAATGACCGGCCTCATGGCCGGTTTTTTTACGCCCGCTCGATGAGATATCCCCGGTGCTCGATGCCTGGAGGCTGATCCCGGATCAACTCTGATGGAGAGCCTCGCCGACCTACGGTTCCTCAATATGGCTGGCTGTAAAGCCTGACTTTTGTGGTGGCGAGTGAAGTCCATTCGGAGGTTGCCGTATGATCGCAGTAACTACAGCCGCAACCTCTCCCGAGGATAATGCCTTGAAGCTCCTCACAGGACTCTGGAACCTTATCAATCCCGACCGCCGTTCGGAGTCGGAGAAAACGCGAGAGCGTGACTTCATCGCTGCTGCGAACAGCCTCAAAACCCTCAAGGTGACGCCCGAAGGCGGCATGTCCATCGACCCTCAAGAGTTTCGCGAACAGATAATCACAGCACGCGAAGAGCTGAAACATCTGGTTCACAAGCCAGGAGCTCCTAACGCGCCGTTGAAGGTAATCACCGACTTCGAGGTGGCACAGGAGTCGGATCCGTTTGTAGAGCCTCGACAGGGCGTCCTGGACTGTATTGAGGTGGTTGCCTGGCGTCGGTTACCCAGCGGTGCAGCTGTACGCTACACGTGCCTGAAGTGCGTGAGCACAAGTCGATTCGTTGTCGCGGCAACTAGCCTGTTCTCTGGGGGGACTGAAAGTCTTCCGCCTTGGGTTGACGGCAATATAAACAGGCAAGTCGCTAGCGCCTTCCAGAACACAGAGTTCCACTGGTACGCGACTGTGGGTGAGGCGATGGATGCCTGGGACGCAGCGCTTTGATGTCCCTACAAAACAGAAAGGCTCGTCCGGTTCCGCTTGAGCAGTACGAAGATTACGGTGACATCCCGCCAGAGGGAATGGATCTAGAAGAGGTGGAACTCATCTGGTGGACAGTCGCGCCTAGGCTGAGCAAAAAGGAACTACGAAAACGGCTGAAAATCGTCGCTGACGGCTATCGTGATGCCGGTCGCTTCCGGTACGCGGCAGTTTCAGATGCTCAAGGGCGCGGTCGTTACCCTCGGGGCGTCATCAACGTTCTTAAGCAGGTGCTGAAGCCACGTGGGTTGATGCCTCTGGACACGGCTGATGATGTCCTTTATGTCCAGGTTGAGATCTGGCATCTGTGCATCTCAAAAGCACTTGAATGGTGCCCCCCGAATGCACTTCCTAGAAAGCTTCGCGGTATAAAGGTTGAGGCTGATCTGGGGTTGTAAGCGGCGTAGTTCGGCTCACTGGCAATAAGGCCCCCACGTAGGTGGGTTTTCGACGATATCGATTGAGGTGCTGAGCTCGTACTGCATGTGTTCGAAGACTCTATCGAGACTTGGATGCGCTTTAGACTTTCGCAATGCGCTCACTAGCTCCAGCAGCTCCCGTCCCTGGGCCACCGGCATCTGAATGTCGCAATACACAGTGTCATCGTCGTCTTGTGCCATGCCTGTAGCCCCCTCAATCTATTACAGGTTTGTTTCTCACGGCTCTATGCTGCTCCAGGTGCCGCATCTCTGCTTCCCACCTAGCCAGGAATTTATCCCAGTCCGTGGCGTAAGGCCCTTCGACCACCCGTGTCGAACCGATGCTCGCCTGCTGGAAACGCTCCCTCCATGGCTGAGGAATGGTTATTTCCAAGACGATATCGATGCCGCAGTTGTGATGCTGCACCGGGACAGAGGCACGAACTTCATTGAGTTCGAGTGACTCACCCATTGTAGGCGTGCCGCTTCGCTGCTGGTCGTCGAGGTCATCAAGGATGGCTAAGGCGTCAGCTGCCTCGGGGTCACCTGGAAGGAATCTGGCAATCTCCCATAGCGCTCTCCGCCTAGTGCGCTCAAGCTTTCGGAGTTCATCGTGGGTCATTTCAGTCTCTTTCAGGTCGGTTGAAGCTGGGCTGCGGTAGTGGCGTGCCGCCGCTGGCGGAGGGCTGTCGTGAACCGAACCGTGGCAAGCCACGTTTCGGCCCTACGGGCTTTCATCCTCACGCCTTCAGCCGTGCCGGCTTGCGCGCTCCGCTCGCACCCACTACTGGCGCTGCAGATGGGGTGGAGGGCAAACCAACGCGTCCTTGAAGCACATACAAGGGGCACCTATGCGCCACATGCTGCATTATTTATGGAGTTTACTGAATCGCTCAATGACGACACTTGGCGCAGTAGCAGGCCACGCTTCGAGATTCCCAGTTTTACGTATGAAATTCACGGCGCAACTCAAGAAGAACAGGACAGGAAGCATCGCAACGAGCAAAGCCAAGTCGTGTATATGTCCGAATGCTTCGGGAATATTATCGGCTTTAGCGGCCATCGGCATGATGGCTACAGCCCAGGTGAGAATATAAGTAAGTGCATAAGCGAGGATTGCACCGAAGGCCATCATTCCCGGCACAGTGAAGCGGAGTTTTGTTACGGACTTGATACTGCCGCCAGCTGGCTTAATCGCGTAAATTATCCCTTTGTTCTTCACTTTATCCTTTGACTTTTTGAAGATGCCATAAAACTCCCAGTGCCGTCCTTTCTCAATCTCCTCGAAAAGGGAAATAGGGACGATTATGTTAGGAATTACGACGCCGTCAATCTTCATAATAACTTCAATATCGTCACTGTTTTGCTTGAAGACACGAATATCTTCAAGGTTCCCAGACATTTTTAGACAATCTACAAACATATTTTCTAAATCTCCTATTAGAAAAATTACTCCGTGCATTACTGCAGGCAACATGAATGCGCAGGGCACTCAGAGTCGCCTAAATCACATCGGGCTTTTGCTGTCGGTGCTGAAACACTCAGGAAACACAGCTCCGAGTCTTAGTTCATCCAACTCGCCTATCGCTTCCGCTCCTTAGTCTTCGATGTGAACAGAGGCGTCGTTCTGTCTCCGCGCCCACAAACACTAAAGCCCTCCTGTGCTCCACCCCCATCAGGCAAACCCGACCTAGCAGTGCCCGAGCAGAGACATGCAATTTGGTTGTGCGCCACGATAATATCAGTATGCTCTGTTTATCGGAATGCACATCGCATGGCTCTATCCTCGCTTTTGAGGATCCGACTCATGCATCTGAAAGAAGCGCTGGCAGGGGCATTGCGCGGAGCTCGAGCCCACCAGGGGCTGAACTACGACGAACTGGCAGGGGCAACCCATAGGACGTATGTCGGTATGCTAGAGCAGGCACGAGCGAATCCGACGCTGGAGAAGCTCGATGAAATCGCTGACCACCTCGGTCTCGATCTGCTGACCATGGTCACCCTAGCCATAGCGGCCCAAGGTGAGGAACTCCCTTCGGAGGTTTTGCAACGTACTGCCTTGCAAATCAGGGAATTCGAGATGTCCGGAGGGTGGCAGTTGGTAGAGGAGCAATTCAGTGATGGAAAGCTCATCAAGCGCTCCCAGGGTAAGCCTAAGCAGCCGCTTAATGCGGATTACATTCGAGCCTTGAAAGCGCAAGGTTTCGACAGGAAAACAATCGCTGAAAAGCTAGGCATTGCCAGAAGCACAGTCCAAAAATATTGGAATACATAAGTCTGCAGAACATCAGCGATCCCTTCTCGAGGCTGCGGTGTATTCTTAGGCGAGGGTAGACACTGGGCAGGCATCTAGTTGATGAAGCACGTCAGGCTGATCCGTCACGCAGAAAGTGCCGCAAACGCTGGTGAAGCTAGTCTGGATCACGCGACCACTCCTCTAACGCCGAAGGGAGATGAACAAGCGCACCTTGTGGCACGTTCCTTCACCTACGTCAGTCCCTGAGGAACCTCAAGTGGAGGTAAATCGACGCGTAGCAGGCAGAGCTTATCCGTCCGGGCATCACGCCTCGCGTGATTAGTCGCCAGGTTGACCTTGCTCCATCTCTCCAATCCAGCTGTACGTACCGTTTAGCCAAACGAACACACTGTTGAGTACCTCACGCAAGTGGCGGATATTGATGTGGGTAACATCCGGGAGGTGGTCTTTACCACTGTTGGTCGTCGCGTACCGAAATGCCATCGAGTCTGGGTCAACGTCGTCCAACTGACGAATGAACTCGTGAACAGCAGTAGCGTTGGCGTCTGAGCGCTCTAGACCCAAGTCCTTGAGCAGATGACGCAATTCCGACCACAGAGGCATCAACGGATGCTTGTCGTAGTTCTTGGGCTCTTTGCCTGTCAGAGCGCGAGCACTCTTTAGCATCAGCTTGAACTGCAGCTCCAGGGAGTGGCGGTATAGAAAGAGCAAAGGGTAAATGCCGCTATCCAAAGGCACCTGACGATTTGCCATAGCCTCTACGAGACCGTCAGCGGCATCTTTGTATGCAAAAGCATAGAGGTCGGCGCGAAAGTGAGACCAGTTCAGCATCGCGTTGTACTGCCAATCCTCACCCTGGATAAACAGCTTCTGGCCGGAGAAGTCTGCCGGCCACTGGATGTCCTCTAGCTGCGGGTCGAGCATCGGTAGCGATTCGTCATCCATATCATCTCCTCACGTTGGCCAGTCCATGGTTTAGAACTTTACGAATCCGCGTTGGCTACCGGCAACCAATAAATTGCTTTTGCCTACCGATACGCAGCAATCCTGCCGAGGGCCCGCTCGAGCGTCCAATCGCGGCTTCGTCCTGCTCACGACCTAACTGTCGTCGAAACCGGTGTAGTCTGGGAGGCAGCTGAATCCAAGTGATTGGAGATGCCGCTGGTCGGGTTTTATCTGGGAGTTTACTTCATACCGTTGTCATAATGCCCCGCCATGAGTGCTCGCGGCTAAAGCCTGCATAAAGACATGAGGATGACGTCGTGACCTACGAACCTACTCAGAAGGGCAATCCCCATCGCCTTACTGTCAAGCAGCACACATTCCCCAAAACAAGCATTGCCCGTTTCGCTGGGCAGAAAGGCAACGTTGAGCTGTTCCTCAAATCCCTAGACAGGGTCATCCAGGCGAAGCCGTCTAATGAGATTTTCTGTGCTGAAAGGGCTTGGGATCAGCAGGCGGAATCGGGTTTCATGAAAAAGGTCGAAGACGACTTTCAGGCTCTTGCTGGTCGGATTCTTGATGATGACCTAGTGTCGTTCAAAGAGGCCGACTTAACAGTCATCAATGAGTTCTATTGTCTGTGGAATATTCGCGCAATTCACAAGCAGGACAGGGTTGAGGATCAGTCCATTTACATGGAGAATTTTCTCGGACTGTCACGTGTGTACACCAAGGATGAGCAAGAGCAGCTGGAAAAAGAAGGCATCAGCACCATCCAAGGCGACTTCAAGATAGCCGGCAGATTCTTGGCTAGTCCGAGTATCAGGCTGCATGTAGCCCAAGCAGCGAAGGCTATGGGAGACTCAAACTGGAATATCCTGCGTGCCATGGAGGGGGAGTTCATCGTGCCGGACAATGCTAAGCGTATGTCAATGTTGCCCCTCAGTCCTACGGCATGCCTGTGGTACGGGCCTACTAAGCCTGTTGCCGCCGTTGAGCTGCTGTCCATTGGGGAGGTGGCGTGGATCAACGAAGCTGCTATTGAAGCCAGTACAGACTATTTCTTTGCTCGTGATCTTTCCCGGTGCCCTGTTGGTGCTGCATTCGGATAGGTTAGCCACGGCGGGATCGCATACAGACGCAAGGCACATCGATATTCCTGCTTCGGATTGCCCCCTGAGCGAGTTTCAGGACGTACTGAGCCGCGCCGGAGTGTCGTTTCATGATTGGTATTCCAGACGCTTCCAGCGCGACCACAGGATGTTTTCCGTTTTGAGCAAATACTTCGATCATTTGACCCAGCAGCTCCACAGCAAGATTCAGCAAGCAAAGGTCTACATCACCAAACACAACCCCACGACCGGCGCCTTGGCTGAAGCGGTGCTGCGAGAATTCCTCCAGGAGCACCTACCTCGCGGGGTAAGTGTTGAGGAGGGCTTCATCATCAGCCCCGATGGTTGGCTGTCAAAGCAGTGCGACATCATCATTTACGATTCGCACCGATTCGCGCCTTTTTACCGAGCGGGCCAGTTGGTCGTCGTCCCCACTGAGGCCGTGCTTGCGGTGATCGAGGTGAAAACCTCAATCAACAAGAAAGGGTTTAACGATGTGATCAGATATTTCCAATCATTCGAGGCTTTCAGCTGGAAGTTTCGCACCTACCTTTTCATGTTCAACGCGCCTACATTGGGTAGGATCAACGCATGGTTCCATTCCTATCCGCATCCAGGACATCACAAAGAATTCGACCATGACACTTATCAGGTGTTGCCGGATGAAATCATCGGTCTTGACTCCTCGTACCAACTGAGGAAGGAATACGTCATTCACGATAGGGACGGCGCAGGGTACATGTCGTATTTCTACCTGGATCAGCAAGGAACTGCGATCAGCGCTCTAGAGCTATTTTTCCTGTCGGTCAACGGTGTCGTTGAAGCCCATCTTCAAGCGCACACATCGAAGAAGCTGACGCCGAGAGAGCAGTATCATCCTCACCGGGCTTTGACCAGTATCTCAGCCATCGACCTGTTTCCGATGTGACCAAGCCGAGCGTAAATACCCTCAGCCTAAGCCACGTAGCAGGCGCTAATCTTGTGGCTAACCATCTACGTGCCACAGTCGCCCAACGGTGCTTGTCGGCAACCCCAGCTTCCGGGAAACCTCCATTTGGGTAAGCCCCGCCGCTCTCAGCTCGCGAATCGCCTTGAGCTTTTCTTCCGCAGTAATCTTTCTGGGTGGAGTGAGCTTTTGAGGTTCGTCAGGAAGCACCTCGTCTAAAACCCCCAGCTTTTCCAATTCTGCGAGCGTGTCCTTCAAGGCCGCGCGTGCAGTCTTGCCATCATGGGCGGCAGCCACAAGCGTGAGAAACGACAGTGGTGTTACACCCAGTGCCTGAGCTAGATCGGCGCTAAGGTCGACGCTGGCTGACACCGTCGATGCCTCCAAGCGGCTGATGTGACCCTGATCGGTTTGGGTTTGGAGGTCTGCTTGCGATAAGCCCCGCCTAATTCTTAGCCACTGCAACGTTGCTGCGTATGCCTTGCGCAAAGACATCCAGGCAGTCCTCTTCAAAAAGAAGACGGTATGCCGGGTTTGATCGTTCCCACTCAAATGTATATAGTCATTGTCGTGGGAATTCTCGATTTGCCATGGGGGGGCTACCCCCCGTGACTCGCTCTGAATTCTTCTCATCGCCATGAGGATCATCAATTTATGGGAAATTATCCTGAGCACGAACTGCTGCAGGATGGCCAGGCTTCCTCAGCTGGCACGTCGCTGTCGCCTGCCGAGATAGAGGCATTAGTGGCTGAGCGCTTTCCCCGCAAGGCGTACTGCACAGTCGAAGATTGGCTCATCCTCCACGTGGACGAACCTGCTGAGTCGCTTGCCCGAGTTCGTGCAACAGGCCTTGAGCCGATGTTCATGTACTCGCATTGCGTCATCTACGACGGGCACGGACGGTTCCCACCTGGAGGGTGGGTGCGCTCGACCCTATGCAAATCATTCGATGGTGTTTGCCTGTTCGAGACGCGAAACACGATCTATGTGCTGGTGGGTCAGGGACGCGAGATGAAGGCCTCGCTGAAGACAATATTCGGCTTATGTTAATTGCAGGTGCGCTGAGCGGGCCTGCTTCAAACGAGATACATGATGTTCAGGATTAGCATGCAAGACCAGGCTGGCCCGGTGGGAATGTTTGGGGACGGTCTCGCTCATTTTCACGCCGTGTCACGATCTCTCGCAACGCATTGGTATCACGTCAGTCTCAAGCGCCGGCACGATGAAAGATTCATGGCTTATGAGGAGATGGTCAGCGATGAGCCTCGCCTCGTGGAGCTACTGATCTCCCAAGACGAAAGCATGGTCATTAAGGAAGTCCAGGTCGTCACCCCAGCCTGGATGAACAAAGGTTCGAGCTGGAAAATGGAAAAGCTGACCTCCTTGTCCATGGGGTTCAATCAGGTGGAAGTGCCGATCTGCGTTCTGCAGGTCGAGAGTGGTGATGTGTACGTCAATACTCACCAGCGTGACCTCGATATTGACTCCCTCGTTGGGTTGAAGGAGCTGTATCGCCGCAGTGTTGCAACCACCCAAGAACCTTCCGTATTTGGGACTGTGTAACCATGTCAGAGATCAACACCGTCGCGGTCGATTTGCACGTGAAGCGCTACTCAGACTTTGACCTTCTTCGCATTGCTAGGGCTGTGAACCAAGACTACGAAGGCCTGATCACCGCTTATCTCGTGAACGTACATATCCACTCGTGCAGTGCAGTCGGCGTCGTCTTTGGTCACCTTTGCCCTGGGCCACATCAGCGACTTGCGGATGGCCGTCTGATCCGGACGTCGGATATTCAATCTGTGAAGAAGGAAGGTAGGTTCTGGGTACTCACCACTGTCAACTCCAAGTACGTCATTGCGACGTTCAGGCGTGATGTTGGACGGCGTAGCCTGCGAGAGTTCATGCGTATTGCGGGCGACAGATATATGCCAACGCCTGATCGCCTCCAGTAGCATCTTGATCCTTGTTTTGGGCTTGCCCCGCCTTCGGGGAAGGGTGTCGTGAACCAAGCCCTGGACGAGCCGGATTTTGGCCCTGGCGGGCTTTCACCCTCAGGCCTCTCGCCCATCTAAAGCTGGCGCGCTCGGCTTGCGATCTTCATTGCTAAGCTCATCCGGCGGCTTTCAACCACTGATGAGTCCGGACACTATGGATCAGCACACCGAGTCCCTGCCTGAGATCGACATTGAGGAGTTTCGAGAGCGCTACTCGCATATGTAGACCCAGCAGTTGACGAGATTTATTGCGATCATGGGTGGAGGAACCTCCTAATTGCTCTCTGCGATATTCTTCAGGTCTACCTGAGGCGACATCCAGAGGTCACCCCTTTAACCGTCGCGCAGATCAAATCCAAATTTGGAGAGCTGCATTTTTTCTATGACGGGGGCGATGCCTACTGCAGGGGCGCAGTAGACGTAGCGATCCAACTTTCGACGAAAACCTGCTCATACTGCGGAGCGCCTGGAAAGCAGCTCGGCGGTGCATGGGTAAGCACACTGTGCGCGACTCATGACGGCAGCGGTGGCTCGAAGACTGCAGGCTGACTGGCTTGCGTCCCAATCATATATAAGTGCCTTAACTGGATGCCACGCTCCAGGGAGGGCAGACACTCCAGCCCAAGTCGGGAGCTCCGCGCACTGATTGCTCTGGCTGGTCGGCTGCACCGGTTGAGTATGTGGAATATTTATATTCAGGCGACATTTGTGTCGGTTTTGCGACCATATAAAATGCTCGCCCTTGAATCCGTTTTTCAAAATCGGAGATGTATATTTTGAACTCAAAAGAAAAGCAGCGTTGCCTGTGCCTACCTGTTTTTCACTTTGGAAATCAGGCTGGTTTGCTGGTCGCTTTTTTCATTTGATCCTTTCGATCTGATAGCTTTTTTAGCTCACTCCCAAGCAGATACCATCGCTTAGGGGTGCCCCTCCGCACCTTGTAACCTGCTCGTCAATTTGGGGCCGCAGGCCCCGGCTCGTTTTTGCCAACAAAGCCGAGTTTTTAAGCTTACTTTTTTGTGGTCTGTACGAGATCTGTTGTGATCAGAGATCAAAAAAGTCCAGCGAATCAGCAAGAGGCATAGCTCCGTCTAACCCGCCCAAGCTCCATCGGGATTCCCTCGGCTCACGGATGCAAACATGCCGGCGATAATCCTAGCGTCGAGCAACGCGTGGTGAGGCAGCTCTTCACCCTCGCTAGTCGGAGAAAGGGTCGTTGCGTCAGTAGGGAAATTACGAACGATTCTGGGCCATCGTCCGCCCTCATATACCAGGTCGCAAAAAAGCTCCCAATCGTACTGAGGGGCATCAGTGACGATCTCGACCTCCTTTTTGAACGACGTCAGAAACCTGAGCAGCGACATCCTGGCTTCAACAATGGGCAATGCGTAGCTCCCACCCCACAGCTGCGGAAGCACGATTTCCTTTACGAAATCACTGCAGTCTTCTTCTTTCCAAGCATCGAGCAATTCCACGTAGAATTCGCGCCCATCCTCAGCCACCAGTGCGAGTGATATCAGCTTCGCAGCCGCTGAGAGCTTGGTAAACTCACAATCAAGAAAGACCCTCACCTTGTTAGAACTCCGTAATGACTAGGGCTCGCTTGGATATGGCGCAGGAGGGGCAGCTATGGGAAATGGCCCTCGAGCATCTTGGCTCAGACGGACTCCTCCAAGCGGTCATAGAAATGTGGAGCCGCGCCGCCCCTCCACCCAGACCATTGGTTGAACACCTGTCCACCAATGAGGTGAGTCAGGAAGTCTTGAGCATACTGAAAATTGCCCAGCAGCGGGTAGGTGCCATCGTGCCAGGTCGAACGCCTGATGCAGGCACAGTCACGCTGTACGCTCGTCACGCTAGCAACTTAGTTGATGGGCTCATTACACTGCTGCCAAAGGTGAAGCTTTCGCAAGCCTTGAGAGGCTCTTGTCTTGAAATCGAACTGGGGATTTGACGTCCGCACAGGCTCCACGAATACCAGTCAGCAACAATCCTATTAAAACTTGCCCAGCGAAATGCGTCCTTTTGAGATGTTCTATGAGCTCTGATTTAACTGAAGAAGAAATGCGTCATGCCCTTTTCGGCACACCTCAGCCAGAGGAGCAAGTTTCTACGCCGCTAGTGCCGGAGCCCGTGGAAGAAGTTGTGCTCGCCAAACCGCTGGTCGCTCCAGCAGCGAAGAAGAAAGTGGCAAAAGCATTTACGCCTAGGCTGAAGGTCACGCTTCGGGTTGGAAACGAATTCGAGGGGAAGATGCATGAGTTTATCCACGAGGCCGACACGTTGAGCTCGTTGCTTGCTGAGCAGGAGGCTGTGAAGGCTGCTAGGAAAAAGTACAAGTATGTGGAAGTGGTATCGGTTAAATCGATGTAGACGCGCCAACTAATCTGGTTGGGCGAAGGGGCGACCCCTGCCTGGATCATTGATCAACCAGCTTGCCTGGCCGAAGGGGCCTTCAGATCGCTCGCGTGTAGCTGCTCTTGATGCCATTGGCGCTGATGCTATAGGATCAGAACAGGAGATGGCATTCCTCCTTTAACCGCCTTAGAGCTGATGATGCCTACGTGAACCCTGGACAGGGTGCGTAGGTGTGTCTCCCTGTCCTCCAATTAAGGACAGGCTATGATCTTATTCTTCGAGTTTCCCTTTTCCTTCAGCGCGAGCTGCTTGCCAGTTAGTCCACTCAGATCTGATGAGGAGGACTCTGCGTGCTGAAGTCATTATTCGTCATTGCCGTTGGCGCTTCACTTGGAGC
This sequence comes from Pseudomonas arcuscaelestis, assembly GCF_016881005.1. GTDB lineage: Bacteria > Pseudomonadota > Gammaproteobacteria > Pseudomonadales > Pseudomonadaceae > Aquipseudomonas > Aquipseudomonas arcuscaelestis. The sequence continues at coordinate 142,737 of NZ_JACOPV010000004.1, forward strand.
CTGGTTGCGCTGGCTGTTGGGCATGAAGCTGAATGCTCTTTTCCCGACGATCCCGCCAGGTACTGTGGTCGCGAACATGGTTGGGGGCTACATCATCGGCCTGGCCATCGCCTTCTTGGCCGCTTCTCCCACCCTCAGTCCAGAGTGGCGTCTCCTTATCATCACGGGTTTCTGTGGTGGGCTTACCACCTTCTCTACATTTTCAGCCGAAACGGTTGCCTTGATTCAGGAGGGTAGACTGGTTTGGGCGCTCGGCTCAATTTCGTTGCATGTCTTAGGCTCGTTAGCGATGACCGCTGCCGGGCTTCTGTCCTACCAAATGATTGGTACTCGCTGAGGAGATAGAAATGAAAGGCTATATGGTCGTTTTCTTCACCCAACAAAACCGTCGTTATCAGGGAAAGATGCTAGGCGAATGGATCGTCGACGTGGCTAAAGAAATGGGGTTGCGAGGCGCCACGCTCTGCACCGGAATCGAAGGGTTTGGGCACACAGGAAAACTGCATTCATCGCACTTTTTTGAGCTGGCGGATCAACCCACGGAGATTCGCTTGGCCATCACGGAAGATGAGGCAGAACGATTGTTCAAACGATTGGACTCTGAGGAAATATCGGTATTTTTCACGAAGACGCCAGTCGAGATGGGCACCCTTGGAAAAACGCCCTCCAGCTCAACACCCTCCACAACTTCGGAGCTATGAACATGAGCTACGCGGACATCCCAGCTGGCAACGCCATCCCCGATGACTTTTTCACCGTTATCGAGATTCCTGCAAACCACTCGCCGATCAAGTACGAGGTGGACAAGTCGAGCGGACAAATTTTCGTTGACCGCTTCCTCAGTACACCGATGTTCTATCCGGCCAACTACGGGTTTATCCCGAACACGCTGAGCGACGATGGCGATCCGCTGGACGTCCTGGTGGTTTGTCCATATCCCGTCTCACCTGGAGTTGTCATCCGCAGTCGCCCGGTTGGTGTGATGTACATGACTGACGAAGCCGGAGCCGATGCCAAGGTGATCGCAGTGCCTCATGAAAAACTCAGCTCCATGTACATCGACGTAAAGGAGTGCTCAGACCTCCCTGCGTTACTCCTCGCCCAGATCCAGCACTTCTTCGAAAACTACAAAGCATTGGAACCGGGTAAGTGGGTGAAGATGGGCCGCTGGGGCAGCGCCGATGAAGCGCGGGAAGAGATTCGCAAGTCGGTAGCTGCGTATATCCCCAAATAGGCTTACTCCAGATTCAAATGCCACTGTCATAGGATCGCGCTGAGGTGCGTGCATTTATGCTGGGCCTAAGTTGCTCCAATCATCAAATATCCGAGGAGCCACACGCCTGTAAAGAAGGATCGATGCTCGCTCGCCTAGTGAGGCTATGTGCTTGGAGCGCGCTCCTACGTTTCATGAGCGAGCCCGTGCCTGGGAACACACTGAAGGCTGATTAAGGCTCGGTGTAAATCGTTACAGGCTATGTGCCCTGCCGCGCTGGTAAACCTCGGATGTTAAAATAATCGCTTTGGATCAAAGCGCAAGGACACTGATGACTCATAGTAGAGCTCCCGCAGAAACCCCTAGAGCAGCCGCGATTCTGGCTCGCTTCCTATCGTCGGAATCCGCTGGCGGTCTTGTACTGATGGGCGCAGCACTCGCGGCCCTAATCGTGGCGAACTCGCCTCTCTCGCAAGGTTATTTTGCCGCCTTGCACAGTGTCTGGTTGGGCATGTCTGTGGAGCATTGGGTCAATGATGGCCTCATGGCCATCTTCTTCCTGATGGTCGGCCTAGAGATCAAAAGAGAGGTTCTGGCAGGTGGGCTTTCTACTTGGGGCCAGCGCGCCCTGCCGGGGTTTGGTGCTTTAGGTGGCATGGTTGTGCCTGCGCTGATCTACATCGCAATCAACTGGGGTAATTCTGAGACTTTGAAGGGGTGGGCTATCCCAGCCGCTACCGACATCGCATTCGCCTTGGGCGTCTTGTCGTTGCTGGGGAGGCGAGTCCCTACGTCGCTGAAGGTCTTCCTCGCCGCCTTGGCGATCATTGACGACCTGGGTGCTGTAGTCATCATTGCCTTTTTCTACACCTCTGGTCTTTCCATGCCGATGTTGCTGGCATCGCTTGCAACCTTGGCCATTCTGATCGCAATGAATCGATTGGGCGTCAGACGATTGTTCCCGTATCTGCTGGTAGGTGGTGTGCTGTGGTTCTTCGTGCTGCAATCGGGAGTGCACGCCACCCTTGCGGGTGTCGCTGTAGCGCTGTGCGTTCCAATGGGTAAGCCTGAAGAGGAAGCCCGGTCTCCACTGCTGTTCCTAGAAGAAAAGCTGCATATGTGGGTAGCGTTCGCTGTGGTGCCGATTTTTGGCTTCGCCAATGCGGGTGTTTCATTGGCCGGTATTTCGATGGAAAACCTAGTCGATCCGGTTCCGCTGGGTGTTGCGCTCGGCTTGTTGGTGGGCAAGCAGATTGGCATCTTCCTATTGGCTGCTCTGGCCATTCGTATGGGCTTGGCCAAACTGCCGGAAGGCAGCAATTGGGCACAGCTTTACGGCGTTGCGCTCTTGTGTGGCATCGGCTTCACCATGAGCCTGTTCATCGGAAACCTGGCGTTTGCTGGATCAGCTCACCTGATCGATGAGGTAAAAGTCGGCGTGTTGATTGGTTCGACCCTGGCTGCAATCGGTGGAGTCCTGATTTTGCGACGCAGCGCTGCGCCCGCCATTGTCGCCGCCACGGTTTCTAAATAAGCGTAAGCGAGCCGGCCACGGAGTTTCTCCCTGACAGAAATCCTGTGGCCGGAACATCGTCTCGCGAAGCGAGGTCATCGTGCTTTACGCCACAAGTTGCTGAAATATCCCCTCAAAGGCTGATTGGCGGCATCAACTCGGACGCGACTTTTTTCAGCATGAACGTTTCGCGCTGAATTGACTGCCCCATCGATAACTCCTGACGCTGCATCACGGCTTCGTTGTGCGATATTGCCTCATACAGGTTGATCCAGACGGGCCGCATTCCATTAGCGATTTCGTGGTTTTCCATTCTTACGGGCTCTAGCTGGGGCGCTACTTCGCATTGATAAAAATGCGAGGTCATGTGCATCAGATCGTACTGCGGCTTCCAGTAGGGCCGGTACTCCTCGATGTAACCGTAGTGCTGGAGCACCTGTATTTCACGGGCACCAGTCTCTTCCTCAAGCTCACGCTTCAAGCCTGTGACAATGTCCTCGTCACCATCAAGGCCGCCTCCAGGAAAGCTGAAGTCGTTATAGCGCTCGGTGAACAGCAACAGGATCTGTTCATTCCGCATCACGATGCCGCGTGCTGCATGTCGACGGAATACTCTGCCCTGTTTGGATTTCAGATCGGGGTGAACAATTTCAGTTATGAGTTGCATGTGGTCTCGTTACGGCAAGATCAGTTAGTCATCGTCCTGGGTGGCCACGGTATTTCCGCAGCTCTGGAAATACTGTGGCCAGTGGAACCGGCTCAGCGAAGCAGCAATACGGGTAAAGTGGATGTTCGCAGCATCGTCGTGGTCGTGCTGCCCACCAGAAACTGCCTGATGCGTGAGTGCCCGTACGCCCCCATAACCAGGAGGTCAATGCCGTGCTCTGCCTGATATGCATGAAGTGCCGACTCCACTTCGCCTGGGCGGATCTCGACATGCACTAGCAGGCCAGAAGAGGAAAGTGTGATTCGTGCTTTCTCCAACTCATTCTGGTTTTCTTCAGAGTCCGTACCAACCATGACGATATGAATCGGCAGGCCTTCGCACAGCGGGCTTGAAGCAAGCATCTGCACGGTCTTGTGGCCTGTAGCGCTACCGTCGAATGCCACCATGATCGTTTCAGGTTTCCTGAAATGGCTGGTTGTAATCAGGATGGGGCGGTGGATAGTTCGGACTACCGCTTCAATCTGGCTGCCAAGACTTTGGGCACTGCGCGTGCTGTCCTCTCCGACTCTTCCGATCACCAGTAATCGAATATCGTTTTGGAGATCGCTCAGGCTCTCGACTAGATGTCCATGGCGCTGCTTCAGATCAGGTGACATGGCGCCAGAGATGATTGTTCGCTCGCGAGCTTTTTCAAGCATGTGCTGACCATGCTCCAAGGCCAGTTTCGCACGCTGCGCATCCAGCGTGGCCAACTCTTCCAGTAGATGTTCTCTGCTACCGAGACCGATATTGCCGCTGAGGTCAGCGGATGCAGGATATTTCTCCTTATCCAGCACATGAAGCAAGGTCAGGGGGGCGCTGAGTCGCTGCGAGGCCCATGCTGCGTAATCGCAGACCGCCAATGAGGATTGTGAGTTATCAATGCATGCCATTACGTGGGTCATTGTCGTTCTCCTTAGTGGCTCATGAGCTTGTCGATGGCACCGGGTTTGTCATGCACGCCGAAGCGGTCAACGATTGTTGCGCTGGCTTCATTGAGACCGAGCACTTCAACCTCCGCGCCTTCACGGCGGAACTTGATCACGACCTTATCCAGTGCTGCGACGGCGGTGATATCCCAGAAATGCGCCTGTGTGAGATCGATGGTGACTTTGTTGAGAGCTTCCTTGAAGTCAAAAACTTCAGTGAACTTGTCCGCAGAGCTAAAGAACACTTGGCCCACGACGTGGTAAGTCCGATGCGATTCCGTCTCTTCCAGAGTGCTCTTGATATCTAGGTAGTGCCCAACTTTATTGGCAAAGAACAGCGAAGCCAGCAACACACCTACCAGTACGCCATAGGCTAGGTTGTGAGTGGCTACGACGACCACGACGGTCGCCACCATCACGAGGTTGGTCGACAGCGGATGCTCTTTCAGATTACGCAAAGAATCCCAGCTAAAGGTGCCGATGGACACCATGATCATCACAGCCACGAGTGCCGCCATAGGGATTTTGGAGAGCCATTCGCCAAGAAATACCACCATCAGCAGCAGGAAAACGCCGGCACACAATGTCGAGAGACGGGTGCGGCCACCAGATTTCACGTTGATGATCGACTGGCCGATCATGGCGCAACCTGCCATGCCGCCAAGCATGCCGGCAGCGATGTTGGCCACACCCTGGCCTTTGCACTCGCGGTTTTTATTGCTGGTGGTATCGGTCAGATCGTCGACGATGGTCGCGGTCATCATTGACTCGAGTAGACCCACTACGGCCAAGGCAGCCGAGTACGGGAAAATGATCCGCAGGGTTTCAAAATTCAGCGGAACTTCAGGCCAGAGGAAGATCGGGAGCGTGTCAGGCAGTTGGCCCATGTCGCCTACAGTGCGGATATCCAAGCCGAGGTAAATGGCGATGGCAGTCAGTGTGAGGATGCACACCAACGGTGACGGAATCAGCTTGCCGATCTTCGGTACGTATGGGAACAGGTAGATGATCCCAAGGCCCACTGCCGTCATGGCATAGACGTGCCAGGTGACATTCGTAAGTTCCGGCAACTGCGCCATGAAAATCAGGATCGCCAATGCGTTTACGAAACCGGTGACTACCGAGCGTGAAACAAAGCGCATCAGTGATCCCAGCTTCAGGTAGCCAGCGAGGATTTGGAGTACCCCACAGAGCAATGTGGCTGCAAGCAGATACTGAAGTCCGTGCTCTTTAACCAAAGTGACCATGAGCAGTGCCATGGCGCCGGTGGCAGCCGAGATCATGCCGGGACGACCACCGACAAAGGCGATAACAGTACAGATACAGAAGGAGGCGTAAAGCCCGACCTTTGGGTCAACGCCGGCGATGATGGAAAAGGCGATGGCTTCCGGGATCAGCGCGAGTGCGACCACCAGCCCCGCAAGCACGTCGCCACGGACATTGGAAAACCACGTTTGTCTAAGTTTTTGCAGCATATAAATATCCAAGGCAAAGCATCGCGCACGCCAAAGGAATGGCGAGCGAACCGATGCAAATTCAAATTTTGAGGATTTTTTGCTGTGTGCTTAAGGTGTAGAACCAGGCGTACAGCAGTGCGCACCCGCGAGCGAGGCTAGCGGAAGCAGGGTGTTGCGAGGGGGCGTAGCGCTAAGGCGGAGTAGGCTGCCAGTAGATCGTTTGGAGTACAGTCATGCGGATGTTCCTGTAGCTCAGGGTGTATGAAACGTAGACAGCATACAGGGGAACTGGTGTCGATTGCGACCCGCCTCTCCGCTTTTCATATGTTGAGTCTGAAGACAAAGCTCGTCAGAGAGCACGTTTTTGAGTGTCAGCACTGGCTGTCAGCCAACGTCCCCAGGCCTCCTGCCGTCCTCCGATCCAAAAGCGACATTGGATCAGTCGCTGGCGCGCTAAGAAATTCTACCCACGCCTCGTAAGCCAGTTTATGGCGACGGACGGCGAGGAGCCACTCTGAGCCTTCTGACTGACGCGCCGAGACAAGCATCATTAACATAGTTGTAGCTGCATCGAGTTCCAGCAACAGCTTATGGGATTGGAAACGACATTCCTCGGCGTCAGTCATAGATCGGCATGCCCATTAGGTGGTGCGGATTTAACATCGTTATTAATGTCATTGTGGCATTATTTTGAAGCTCGCGTCCGCTCTACCAAGAACACTGAGGTCGAAGTGCCATATGGTAGAAAGCAAAGTGATGTTACTGCTGGATGAGGGTGAGCCCATCGTCGTCGAGAGCTTTTAAAAGGCTTGTTTTGCAACAATCGCTAACCACCCACTCGACTTGAATATCTAAATCTTATAATCCGATAGGAAGCATCTGATAGGCTTTTAGGGCGATTAGCAACTTTCAACGTACGCCTTTTGGCGATCTTTTCCTTCAAGCATACCGAGGTTCCATGCAAGCCGAGATGCAGGAGATCAGCGACCATCTTTATCGATTCGCCCCGTTTGATCAGTTGCCAAGAGATACGGTAGATGCAATGGCACGGCGAGTTGATGTGCGTTACTTCAAGGCTGGCAGCGACATCCTGGAAGCGGGTGCAGTGATCCATGATTTGCACTATGTGCGCAGCGGAGCAGTGGAGATTTATCGACGCAACGGTGAACTCTATAACCGGCTTGTCGAAGGCGATATCTTTGGCCAAGCAGGGCTTTTACGCAGCAACAAAGTCCGCTTTCCTGCGAGAGCACTTGAAGACAGCCTGATTTACTACATCCCCGCCGACGTCTTTGCCGATCTATGCGCACAGCATGACGCCTTTGCGGATTTCGTTGAAGCTGAAGGGCACTCCAGGCTGAAGTCTGCCGTCGAGGCACAAGGGCGGTCGAGCGAACTGATCCAGCTCAAATGCCGAGCCTTGCTGTCACGCTCGTTAGTGTGGGTTACGTCGGATACCACCGTTCTCGAGGCTGCAAGGCTAATGACAGAACAACGCGTTGCTTGTGTCGTGGTCATGTCGCCAGCGGGACTGCAGGCAGGAGACACCCAGGGCATTGTGACCGACAGAGATCTTCGCACGCGGGTCGTCGCTGCCGGAAGGAATGCCGGCGAAACGCCCATCAGCGCCGTTATGACTACAGAACCAGTGACCATAAATGCTGATGATTCAGGCTTTGAGGCCATGCTTGTCATGCTACGCCGCAATATCCATCACCTGCCGGTTCTCAACCAGGGCCGCCCAATTGGCGTAATTAACCTGTCAGATATTATTCGGTACGAGTCCCATAGTAGCTTGTACTTGGTCAACAGAATATCTAACCAGACGTCAGTTGACGGCTTAAAGTCGCTCTTACGAGACCTACGAGGAACGTACATCCGCATGGTGCGAGATGGCGCGACCGCGCACATGATCGGCAGCGCTATCTCTGGAATCGGCAGGGCTTTCACGCAACGCCTGCTGGAGCTTGCGGAAAAAAAACTTGGCCCTCCACCAGTACCTTATTGCTTCATGGTACTGGGCTCCATGGCGCGCGATGAGCAACTGCTGATAAGCGATCAAGATAACGCCTTGGTGCTTGATGATCGATTCGATCCCTCCTCGCATGACGCATATTTCCGTAGCCTTGCATCGTTTGTGTGCGATGGCCTCGCCGCGTGTGGGTACAGCTACTGTAAGGGCGGCGTCATGGCGACGAACGATCAATGGCGCCAGCCTTTGAAGGTTTGGCGCAGCTATTTTGATCAGTGGATCGAGAAGCCAAACCCGACAACCTTACTCAACAGCTGCATCTTTTTCGATCTGGATGGAGTATTTGGTCAGCTCTCGCTGGTGCAAGAACTCAAAGTCCTGTGTGCTCAAAAATCCAGTCTACATCCCGGATTTCTCAACGCCATGGCAAGGATTGCGCTCAACCGGACACCCCCCCTGGGATTCTTTCGTACCTTTGTCGTCGAGACAGATGGGCAACAGAAGAGAATCATCAATCTCAAAGGTCGCGGTACCGCACCGCTCACTGACCTCATTCGCATCCATTCGCTAGCTTGCGGCAGTACCGCGCAGAACTCGTTTGATCGTATCGATGCAATCACTAGCGCTAATATCATGCCGCCCGAAGCACTTAAGCACCTGCGCTATGCGCTGGAGTTCCTCTCCATGGTGCGGATCCGGCATCAGGTAGAGGCGCTCGAGCAGGGAGAAACGCCCAATAATTATGTCGAGCCTGAACGCTTCTCTAATAGCGAGCGACACAATCTCAAAGAGGCCTTCCAGGTCTTGAGTAACGGCCAGAATTTTTTGCGCTTCCGCTACCCGCCGAAGGGCCGTACCTCAAAATGAATGGGTTTAAGGTGGAACCGGATTACCCGCCGAACTGGCCAGCCATGTTTCGGGAATTGGAGCAGAAGGCGGCTAATTCTTGCTTGGGTACGTTTTATCAGGCCGGCGTCGTCTCACCACACACCCTGATTGAAAGCGTGCAATTTCTTGCGATGGATATGGAGACAACCGGGCTCAATGCCCAAGATGACAGTATTGTCAGCATTGGTTTGGTGCCGTTCACCTTAAAGCGCATCTATTGCAGCAACGCCGCGTATTGGGTGCTAAACCCATCATCAGAACTGAGTGAAAAGTCAGTCACCTTCCATCACATTACCCACGCGGAGATTTTGAATGCTCCCTCGCTCCCTGAAGTTCTGGAGCCACTTCTGCAGGCGATGGCTGGCAAAGTGATTGTCGTCCATTACCGCAATATCGAGCGTGAGTTTCTTGATGCAGCACTGCATAGGCACCTCGGAGAAGGCCTGAGTTTTCCAGTTGTGGACACTATGCAATTGGAGGCCAGGATGCATCGGCAAAAGCAAAGTTGGATTGCTAGGCTCATGCGCCGCCCGCAAACATCCATACGTTTGGCCGACAGCCGCGCACGCTATAACCTTCCAGCCTATCAAGGGCATCATGCGTTAACCGATGCCCTCGCTACCGCTGAGCTGCTACAAGCGCAGATAGCTACCCACTATTCACCTGAGACACCAATTGGTGCGCTATGGGACTGATGCTCTGCGCTCTGAGCGCGGTCGCTCGACATGCCTCGGATAGGAGGCTCCTCAGGAGCCTCAACAATCTGTCAGAAGATCTCCATGGTTCCAGCAGTCGCTTTCCGTATAGCCGCTAGCGGGGCTCGGACATCAGTCCTTTAACAAGGGATACGCAACCCAGCGCCAATACGAGTGCGAAAGGCAGGCCCGTAGATACCGCCATGGCCTGCAGTGCCACAAGACCGCCGCCTAGCAGTAGCGCAATGGCAATCACTCCCTCTATGACAGCCCAAAATACACGCTGCGGAACAGGCGCATCGACCTTGCCCCCTGCTGTAATCGTATCAATGACCAGGGAACCAGAGTCCGAGGAGGTGATAAAAAACACAATGACGAGAACAATGCCCAGGAACGAAGTAATTTCCTTGAGGGGTAGTTCTCCCAGCATCGCGAACAGCTTCAGCTCCAACACAGCATCCTTGACGCCAACCAAGTTTTGTACGGTGGCCTGGTCAATGGCAGTCCCGCCAAAAGTCGTCATCCACAATACCGATACCACGGTTGGAACCAGCAAGACCGAGATCAGGAACTCTCTGACCGTTCGGCCACGGCTGACGCGGGCAATGAACATCCCCACAAAGGGAGACCAGCTAATCCACCATGCCCAGTAAAATGCAGTCCAGCCTTGAGTGAATTCAGCGTCAGTGCGTCCAAAAGGGTTGGAAAGTGCCGGAAGGTACTCAGCATACGTCACCAGATTTTTAAAGAACCCAGTGAAGATCGCCAAGGTGGGCCCAACAACAATGATGAACACCAGCAGTAGCAATGCGAGGCCCATATTGATCTGAGAAAGCATCTTGACGCCCTTGTCCAAGCCAGCGAGTACCGACCAGAGCGCGATTAAGGTGATACCAACGATTAGCACTACCTTGCTTAGATTCGTGGACTTAATACCGAAGAGGTATTCAATCCCTGCTGCTGCCTGCTCTGCTCCTATCCCTAAGGAGGTCGCCAGTCCAAATAAGGTGGCAAACACCGCCAAGATATCGATCATGTGTCCTGGCCATCCCCAGACGCGCTCGCCTAGCAATGGATAGAAGATCGACCGTATAGAGAGTGGTAAGCCTTTGTTGTAAGAGAACAGCGCTAGGGATAAAGCAACAATTGCGTATATCGCCCAAGGATGGAGCCCCCAGTGGAAGATAGTGGCAGCCATTGCCAAGTCGGCGGATGCCTTAGCATCGCCCGCTGCTCCCCCTAACGGTGCCCAGTCAGTGCGCGCACCACTTGCATCGAGGGTCACACCGCCCATGGATGCCTGATAATGCGACATGGGTTCGGCCACGCCGTAGAACATCAAGCCGATGCCCATTCCCGCAGCGAAAAGCATGGAGAACCAGCCCACATAGCTATGGTCTGGTTTGGCATCTCTACCTCCCAAGCGAACCTTTCCCAGCGGGGAGAAAATTAGCGCGATGCAGAGCACCACAAATATGTTCGCGATGCTCATGAACAGCCAGGCGAGATTGCCAGTTAACCAATTTCGAATAGCGCTAAACAGCGGCTCAACCTCATTCTGAAGTGCGAGCGTCATAATCACGAATAGCAAGATCGTGGCGGATGAGATGATGAAGACTTTGCCGTGAATATCGAGGGAGAACGAATACTCGCCCTTGATATTGTCTTGCCCGATGACATAGTCGGTGTCGATTAGATTGGCAGCTCCGCTAGGAGCAGGAATGCCATCCTCACTGGTTTGATGAGGTTTTTCCGGTAGATCATCGCCAGGTGATCGGCCCATGAGAGCCTCCTTGGTTGTGGCACGCTATAACGTGCAATGGCCGTTAGCCCCGCTGTTCCTATGGTAAAAACGAGATATAAGAATCCTATCCTAACAAGCTTTCCAAACTTCTGGTGAACGCCGCTTGAATCAGCGCCACGAAAGCAGGGCTCCGTTTTGCCCTGACAATCAAAGGATGCGCATACGGTTATGTTAATAAAAAGCCGATATGCCCTTGTGATTCTGGCGGCATACTGCCGTCCCTTTTCAGTGAGGTCGCGATTTTTTTACGCAAAATTTACACGCATTGAATCTTAGCCATCGGATACTTCGCGGCGGTGATTTTGGCAGGCTAACCTCATGTCCTCCGCTGTACTCAGGCTTGTCGGCTTCATCTTAGGTATCTTTTTAATCACGCTGGCTGTGAGCATGGCTATACCCATGATCACGCTGGTTGCCTATGAGCGTAGCGATGACCTGTCGGCCTTCCTCTGGTCGAGCTTGATTACCTTCATCAGTGGCCTCCTGTTGATAGTGCGAGGCCCCCCAGATCATGCCCAGCTTCGTCCTAGGGATATGTACCTGCTGACGACCGGTAGTTGGGTTGTGGTGTGTACCTTCGCGGCGCTGCCGATGGTGTTCATCAGCAACATCAGTTACACCGACGCTTTTTTTGAAACGATGTCCGGCATTACAACCACGGGCTCAACTGTCTTGAGTGGTTTGGATACCGCTTCACCTGGATTGTTGATCTGGCGCTCGATGCTGCACTGGCTAGGTGGTATCGGCTTCATCGGCATGGCAGTGGCGATCCTTCCACTGCTGCGAGTGGGTGGCATGCGCCTCTTCCAGACAGAGTCTTCAGACTGGTCGGAGAAAGTAACGCCGCGTTCACATGTGGCAGCCAAGTACATTCTCTTTCTTTATTTGGGGCTGACTGGCGCCGGGGCATTAGCACTTTGGATCGCTGGGATGACGGCGTTTGAAGCGGTCAACCACGCCATGTCGTTGATCTCTACTGGTGGATTCTCTACTTCGGACGCCTCGCTTGGGCATTGGACGCAGCCAGCGATTCACTGGATAGCCGTGGTCATCATGATTCTGGGCAGCCTGCCGTTTACCCTCTATGTCGCGACATTGCGCGGCAATCGACGTGCGCTGCTCAAGGATCACCAGGTACGCGGGTTTATTGGTTTCCTGATTGTTACTTGGCTAGCGGTGGGGACATGGCTGTGTTTTCACAGCGACTACGGATGGTGGGATGCCTTTCGTATCGTGGCCGTCAATGTGACCTCGGTCGTCACAACCACAGGAGTTGCTGTAGGCGATTACACCTTGTGGGGCAGCTTCGCGGTCTTGCTTTTTTTCTATCTGACCTTCGTCGGTGGGTGTTCAGGCTCAACAGCTGGAGGCCTTAAAATTTTCCGTTTCCAGGTTGCTGGTGCTCTATTAGTGAGTAGCCTGAAGCAGTTGATCCACCCTCGTGCAGTGATTCGAAAAAAGTACAACGGCCATCCAGTTGACGAAGAAATCATACGGTCGCTTTTGACTTTCTCATTTTTCTTCACAATCACGATTGCAGTGATCGCCCTAGGACTCTCTCTGATCGGGCTAGATTGGACGACAGCATTGAGCGGAGCTGCTACTGCAGTGTGCAACGTGGGGCCAGGCTTAGGCACAATCATCGGGCCTGCTGGTAATTTCTCGTCATTACCTGACGCTGCAAAATGGTTGCTTACCATTGGCATGCTGCTGGGGCGGCTGGAGATACTCACCGTCCTGGTACTCGTAACACCGGTTTTTTGGAGGTATTAGTCCTATCAATGAATAGGTGAATACCCATGGGCGTAAAAAAAGCCTGTCGAGCGGCTCCGCCAAAGCTGTTTGGAACGAGCTGCTTATTTGGTTAGTCTTGCGGTCAATATGGCGACTTCAAGGAAGCCCTTCGGGTGATCAAACCGATAATGCTGTTACGCCGAGGCTTCGCGTCAATGCGCTGGCGCACCAGGGTCACGTTATGGATTGCGGCAACCATTGCCGGCCTACTGGTGGTGGCTTTCGCAAGGCTGGCAGACATGGCACTGGCGCAGTTTGCTCAACAGACCGCTGAGCGAGCGTGGCTACCTTTTATTTACACCCCACTGATCGGCATGCTCGTAGTCTGGCTGACAACGCGCTTTTTCGTGGGCGCCCAAGGCAGCGGAATTCCTCAGGTAATCGCAGCAACACGACTTGCACGTCAAGGTAAGCCCATTAACAGACTGGTTTCACTGCGCATTGCTTTTGCCAAGATAAGCCTTGGAACTCTAGCACTGACCGGCGGTTTTTCGGCGGGGCGTGAGGGGCCCTCAGTTCAGGTTGCGGCATCCATCATGCACTTCTTTCACCGTTTCTTGCCCAATGCGCGAATCGTACGCAGCGAGGATCTTATTCTGGCGGGAGGTGCAGCGGGTATTGCGGCAGCATTCAATACGCCCCTGGCAGGGATAGCATTCGCGGTAGAAGAGCTGGGACGCAAGCTGGAAACCCGTACCAGCGGCGTTCTTCTTAGTACCATCATCCTATCTGGGATGGTTGCCATTGCCTTGCAGGGAAACTACAACTATTTCGGTCACTTCGGCATTCAGGACATCAACCACGACATAGTCGTCCCGGCATTAGTCATAGGGATTGGATGTGGGCTATTGGGTGGTTTGTTCAGCCGAATGTTGTTATGGCCGCAGCGGCATCCACACTTGATCATCTGGCAATGGCGGCGACTGCACCCAGTGTGGTTTGCCGGCATTTGTGGATTTGTCGTCGCTATATTGGGTTGGCTGAGTGGTGGAATGTCGTTCGGTAGTGGGTACGGCATTACCTCTCAGGTCATCGTATCTGATGTAGTCCTGCCATGGCACGCCCCTGTTACCCGCTTCCTTGCGACCGTAGTGACCTACTTCTCTGGTATTCCAGGAGGTATTTTCGCGCCCTCGCTCGCTGTAGGAGCCGCAGTCGGTGCCAATACCGCAGAGCTATTTCACTTGGCCGCTCAGCCCACTATTGCACTCTGCATGGTTGGTTTTCTGGCTGCCGTTACTCAGTCGCCAATCACCTCCGCAATCATTGTGATGGAGATGATTGATAGCCACAGTATGGTGATCAGTCTCATGGCGGTAGCTTTGATCGCCAAGGCTGTCAGCTCAAGAATGGGGCCTGAGTTGTATCAGCAATTGGCGCGAGGCTTTCTCGAAAACGCAGAAGCGGCCACTAAGCCGAAGAATCCAACTCAATAAGCCTACCGCGTGATCGTTCTAGCCAGTGAGCTCAGTTGATCCTTCTCATGCTGCAGCGCTAAGGTGGTCTCTGCACGAGTGATCAGAAGATCCACGTGCCTGTAGCAGGCATCTTTAAAGATCGCTGGGTTTATTTCAGCGAGACTGATGAGGGCTTTCAACAGACGCACGTTAACTTCCAGCAAAGCTGCGCCGTCCCTACTGATCGGAGCAAAGAAATCATCGAACAGATCATCAACCGTCAACCCTCGGAGAAAGATCTGTTTACAGCCTTGGTCTGTATGCGAGCTCGATACGTTAGGCTTGCTCCAGCAAGTTAAAGTTCTCACTCCCCGGCCAATGACATCAATGGCTGTCCCTGGGTCGTTCACCGCAGGCGATAAGGCGCGAGAAGCGATTTCCGAGAGCACACAAAGTCCGAAGCGTGGATCATTTTCAAAGGTTCGACGGACGCCGAAGGTTAGGGTCGCTAGAACCTTCTCTCTTGTAGTATCGGTATCACCGCCCCTCGTGTTGCCCAAGCTCACAATGTGGAGCAGTGGCATTCCTTCGTGCACAAATGTCCCCGGAAGCACCTCCAGATAAATCTGTATTTGATCGTCCTGCGCGATGGCTCCAAGTGCGCTCACATCAATATGTTGCACATAGCCTGTTAGCTCACTTTTGACCGTGATTGCGCCAGGAGGTAGCGAAAGATTGGTCGGGTAAGCTGAACCGCCTAAGTATGGCCACTGAACTCGTTGAGTGATTGCCGTTATCGCAGCCTTCTCGACGCGGTCGATGGTTTCTCCCACCCGTCCGAGTTTTGAGAGGTGATCGATCCAGCGCAAGAGGGTGTAAACGATCAAGATCACCACAATTATCGTCACTGCGAACAGCAACACCCGACCTTGCGTGCCATAAGCCCCCGTGCTCAACGCGATGATCCCTACCAGGCTAAATAGGAATGAACCTATAAACGTGGCAAGGGCATTTTGGGTCGTAGTGTCTTCCATTACCAAGGTGGTGGCGCGCGGTGTCACTCCGCTGCTCGCGGCCCCATAAGCGGTGACCATTGTGCTCAACGAGAAGGTTGTGACGGCCAGCATGCTGGAGGCAATGATCCCCAGAATTTTGTCTACGGCATCTGCGCCGATGCGCGCTGGCAATGACTCCGGAATGAAGTCTTTGAATACAACAGCGAGCAGAGCCGTGGCCACCCCTAGAAGGGAGAATAGGGAGGCTCTGAACCACAGCCGTTTGGTGAGTTGATTCGTTATCCAGCGCCAACGAGCAATCATGTGCAATCCTTCAGTTACTACGTCAATTGAACGCCGGGCGGCGCAGAAGTTTATTCGTAATGTCGATGGTAGTTCGCGCCCCAGCTATCAACTATATCTTCTGGCCTTAGCAAGGTTTCAGGCAGTTTTAGGTACACCACAAGGGGAGATGTAATCAAGGTCGGTTGGCAGCGGCTAGCTGGCAGCTCTAATTCCTGAGAGCACGAAAGCAGATGACTCAGCTCGTGATGGCTTTTAGCCTGGCTGCGAGCTAGATTACGAGCTTTCTACGATCAAGGAAGGGTATGAAAAAGCTCATCGCAGTAATGGGGATGTGTGTCGCACTTGGCGGTTGCGCTACGTCCCACTACACCGCAGGACGAGACTTTCCGTCGGCCAGTGTTGCGAGCATCACCAAAGGCAAAACGACGACTACTGAGTTGAAGTCCCTGTTTGGTGAGCCCTACGCCAAGAGTGCTGTCAGCGAGACTGACGAGAAGTGGATCTACACCTACACCAATGGCTCAGCCCACGCCCAAAGCTACGTGGTCACCATGAAGGTAACGACTACGGGCACTCAGAAAACCCTCGACGTCTTGATCCGCAATGACGTGGTAATCAATTACACGTTCAGTGAAGGCCCCGCTCCAGGCACTACCACTGCGACGAACTAAGTTCGCCACCTTGCCATTGGGCGACCCACCGCGCTCAGTACGTTGTTGATGGAGCAAGCTCATGGTCAGAACATATGCCTTCGTGGATGAGTCCGGGAATTCCGACCTTGACACGTCAAAGGGAGGAAGCTCGAGTTTCTTCATCGTGTGTTCCATTCTGGTGGCAGAGAAAGACCTCGAAGCTGCTTATGCCCTAGCTGAAGCACTCCGCGAGCGTCATTTTCAAACAGGCGAGATCAAATCCAGCAATCTGAAGCCCAAAGATTCAGATCGCCGTGCCCGGATCTTGAACGAGCTGGCCGAGCTTCCATTCAAGCTCTATTTCACCGTCGTTGATAAGTCACGAATCCACAAGGATGGTGGCCTTCGTATCAAAACCTCCTTCATTAAGTACGTGAACGGACTGCTTTATGAGCGCCTGTTCAGCGCCTACCCTGATCTCCGGATGGTTGTAGATGAGCATGGTGGGCAGGAATTTCAGGAGAGTCTCAGAAGCTACGTTGTAGAACGGTTCGTTGACGACCTGTTTGGCGATGAGGATGCTTTCTTGACGATGTCCAGTAAGGACAATGTCCTTGTTCAGGTTGCAGATTTTTTTGCCGGCTCAGTGGCTCAGATCTACGAAGAAAAAGCATCGGAAGAAGCAGTTCTCGCCTACAAGAAGATCCTGCGCAGTCTGACTCTCGGAATGCTCGAGTGGCCATCCAAGTACCAGTCTCTCCTGCCTCCGCCGACGAATGAATCGGGATATGCAGACTACCAAGTACACCAGGAAGCTCTCCGCCAAGCAGACCGTTTTAGCGAGCGGGTTGGTGAGCACCCTGATGAAGATGAGCGCCTGCAGCTAAGCATCTTGCGTTTCTTGAGATTTCAGAGCGAATTCGTCACCAAGGACTACGTGTTGACTACGGAAATCATGGCCCAGCTAAAAGACAGCGGGCTCGGCGAGGTCAGCGGCCAGAGAATTCGCTCAAGTGGCGTTGCCAAGCTTCGCGATGCAGGGGTGATCATCTCTAGCGCGGTCAAGGGTTACAAAATTCCCCAAACACGAGCGGACATTAATGACTTCCTTGAGCGAGCGTCAGGCATCGTCGTCCCTCTACTGGAGCGCGTTAAGAAGGCACGCGAGATTTATCGGCTGAGTAGTCGGGGGGAATACGACATCGTCACTGCAGGCAACCTGACTGAGCTGGCCAAGCTGCTCACTGCCCTTGAAGCATTTGCGGATGATTAAGACATGCCACCATCGCTGATCTGTTCACCTTCAAAGGAGGCACCACATGTTGAGCGAGCTCTCAAAGCTGTCATCCAACCTCTGTTCCTTGGTGGATGCTGATCCCGCACTTGCAGTGCAACACGCACGTGAAATCGATCTAGATAGGCCTGATCGCGTTAATTGGATGTCCTTGCGTGCGGCCACACTGGTTAATGCCGGCGCTTCGCTTGGGCGCCGGGATGCAATCGATGAAGGAGTCGAGCTATACCGCGAGCTTCACGACCTGTACCCAACAGTAGATATCACCTACAACTTGGCAAATGGGCTCGTGGAAGCAGCAAATTGTGGCAGCGCTGATTCGGAGTGGGTAGATCATCAGGAGCAGACTCGCGCATACAGAGCCGAAGCTCGAAGGCACTACTGGAGGGTGGTACAGGATGTAAATGCCGATTTGGAGTTACGCACCCAGGCTTGGACTAACATCGCTAATCTGTTCGCAAAAACCTACCGGCTTTCTGAGGCTCATGACGCACGCCTTTCCGCATTGAAGGTTGATCCAACGAACGGCGTCGCCGCCTTTTGCGCGGCATTGGATCTAATGTGGCTTTTTAAACGTGGAGGCTGCTCAGAGCTAACCCACATGGAAGCCGTGATGCTAGCCAGGCAGGCGCTTCGAAATAAGGAGCGAATCCTCCAATACGCCGGGGCGAACGTAGTGGCCAAGGTTGAAGCGCTCGCCAGTGAGCTAAGCGATCCGCCATCTCGGTCTGAGCACACCGATCCATTCATCAGATGGGTGGAGGAGGAGCGTCTCACCCTTGCTCCAGCTGTCGAACTCGTCGATCCATCTTTGGGTAAGCTCGATTGGCTCACGCTCCCAGGTATTCTCGAGCGTGAGCCAGAAAAGGGAGTTAGCCCACCGCCACTGTTTGCTATGTTCAATATGTTGAAGAGCGATTTTTTGCTCGCCCGAGAATTAGCATGGCGTGCAAGAGACGAAAGCGTTTGGCCTAAGACAGGACAGTTTGCAGACACTCTTGACTATGCTCTATACGGCCCTGAAACCTCGGCACTTATACTGGCGCACCGGACAGCCCTTGACCTGCTCGACAAGGTAGCCGTAACAGCGAACTCCTATTTCGAGCTTGGGTTAGCTCCAAAAAAAGTGAGCTTCGGGAGGCTGTGGCGGGATCCCGAAGACAAGAAAACAGGTACTCGGCTTGTAGAGAAAGTTGAGGTGCTGATTCGGGCAGGCGTATACGCAATGTACGGATTGGCCGAGCTGGCAGAAGACTATAACGGCGTAGACGGAATTCTCCGCTCACAGAAAAATCTGCGAAATTCGGGTACACATCGATTCCTGGTGCTCCATGACCTTGGTGATCCCGCACTAGCGAGGCAGGCTCCGGAAATTGAGCATCTCAACCACTCAGATTTTGTCGACGAGGCTCTGGATGCCCTGCGAGTCGCGAGGTCTGCAATCCAGATGCTTGCACTGGCAATTTCTCAGCATGAGGAATTCCTGAGAAAGCAAGCTGATGGCCTTATTGGCACACTGATCGTTCCTGATCACAATTGGATTCGTGGTGAAGATGAGGAACCCTGATCCCTTGCTATGGAGCAGTTGGAGCATTCAGTCAGCGTCGTATTCTTTATTGATATCTAGGTGAGCAGTGAACTCTACTCAGCAAAAAAAACGCCATCACTTCGTTCCCAAAGCGTATCTCAAAGCGTTCGCGAATCAGGGTGGCCAAGTTCTCGTTTACCGTAAAGACAACCCTGGACGGGCGCTCCCTGCCAGGCCAGATACAACGCAGTTTGAGCGCTATTACTATTCGCAACCGCTACCCGAAGGCGGTCATGACAATAACGCCCTCGAGGACATCTTCTGTGAGGTAGAGTCCGCATGGCCAGTTCTCGTTGAAAGGCTGGCTCGGAAAGAGTCCATAAACGATGACATTGAGCCCTTCATCCAATTTGTTGCGCTTCAGCGAGCTCGTGTGCCTGCGGCGCGAGATGCGTTTGAGGCCGCATTTGCGGCAACCGTTAAGGACACGATGAAAGCGCTGGTGAGGAATGGAAAGCTCTCACCGCCACCCCTAGGTTTTGAAGACATCCTCGACAAGGTCGAGGTATCCATCGACCCTCATCAAAGCATTCATGCGATGCCTGGCCTTATCAAGAAGATCGGGGAGCTTTTCGATACGGTTGGCCTGGCCATTATCCATAACACATCAGACGTGCCGTTTCTCACAAGTGACAATCCAGTTGCTTGGTACGACCCATCAATCCCAATCGAAAGCCAGAATCCCTATGCCATTTCCCCTGATGGGCCGATAGCGATCCAGTTTCCCATCAGTCCCCACATGATGTTGTTTGGGGCTAAAGAATACCGAGAGCGCTACTGCGCGGAGGGGCTTATGCATGGTGAAATACCAGACGTTGAATGGGTACATTCTGTAAACACCCAAACCTGTCGCTTCGGCTATGGAGCTGTCATTGCCCAAAAGCCAGGACAGGAGGAAATGATTCAAGAGCATAGTGCGCTGTCGCCAGTGTTCGACCACTCCTCACTGGAATTCGGCGCCCAGACAGTCTCAATAGGTAGGTTCGTCTTCGGGTCACGAGTAGCCAAGCCAAAGTGGATACCTCACGAAGATGAATCAGCCTGAAATCGCGATCTATCCGTATAGTAAAAAAAACCAAATGCGACCTCTGATAAGGCAAGAGCATTGGCATATTCACCACCCCACTCTGCAGAGGCATTGAACTCAGCGGACGCTATACGGCACCGTATACTAGGAACCTTTGAAGAGCGCTACGGACATGACCTTCTCTCATTCGAGGATGCACTAGCGATTGACGAGGATTTTTTTAGAATCGCTTTCAAGCCATACAAATGGACTTTGCTTCATCGATTCGCTCAGAACTGTTTATGGGAAGAGTGGAATTACCTTCGCAGGAAGGCTGACGAAGAGTTTGTGCTGGAGTCCTCGAGACTGCTACAGCACTTTAAAATCCCTTTCTCAGATGAGGAATACTCCGACATCTCAAAGCAAAAGGACTACCTCTTTGAGTTATTGCAGGAACCCTTGAAAAGAATTACGCATGAAGTATTTTGCATACTATTTAACGACAAAAAATTGATGCGTTGTTTTGGGGAGCGGATTTCTGATGCTATTGCTGATATAAATCCTTCTCAATATCCCCTATATGTGCATGCGCAGGGCAGGCTTAAGCGCTCCAGCTCTTGGCCAGCATGGCTTAGAGATGCCTTGTTTTATAGAGAGAATGGCCGATGCGCGGAGTGCTCAAATAGCCTTACAGGTGTCTTTGATACTTCCCTTAAGCCTCAAATCGACCATATTGTACCTATCAGTAAAGGTGGAACCACCGATCCTACGAACCTCCAGACCTTATGCGAGTCCTGCAACAAGAAAAAGGGCAATAGCAGCAGTCAAGTTGGAGGCTTCATTTATATCCCTTGGGAATGTGAGTTATACTGAATCTATTTAGAGATGGCTAATTCAGCCATATCATATGAGTTACTGGCGCACGTACTAGGTTGTGACCCTGCTCTCATAAGATAGATTTGGACGAAAACTCCACCATGACTTAAAGGGCTGAGCGGAGTTCCACAGCCGGGCCCGAAGCGCAAGCTGAGCGCGCCGACTCAGGACGAACCGAAGCTTGAGGATGGACGCCCGGAGGGCCAGGTTCAATGCAGAAGCAATGTGAACCGCGATCAAACTACGAGGTAGGAAATCAGCCGAATGCCTCGCGAAGTAGGCTCTGCATCATCACCGAAGCAGGGCCCTGAAGAAAATGCTCCTGACTGCTGATATCGAACCGCACAGGGTTGATGTGAACAACAGTCGCCCCGTGGCCTAAAGCACGTAGTGGTAGCTCAGCTGCAGGGTAAACAAACCCGGACGTACCAATCGAAAGGAAAACATCGCAACCCTCTGCAGCTGCGAGACCTACGCTCCATGCGTCCTCAGGCAGCATCTCCCCGAACCAAACAACGCCAGGTCGAACATACCCGTTGCAGACACAGCATCGCGGCGGCTCAATCCGACGTCCATCCTCCGGCAGCACGTCAGACGTGAGAGGCAATGTGAACGCCAGCCCACAATCGATGCACCGAGGAGAGTGCAGGCTGCCATGCAAATGAATCACATCCTGACTGCCGGCCCGCTCATGAAGATCATCAACGTTCTGGGTGATCACAGTCAGCTTGGGCACATGCTTGGAAAGCTCAGCGATGGCACGATGTGCCCCGTTTGGCTGCGCCTGGATGACCCTGTTCCTACGCCACTCGTACCATCCCCAACACAGGCTCGGGTCTGCACGAAAGGCTTCAGGAGTCGCAAGTTGTGCAGGATCAAAGCGCTCCCAGAGCCCCGTCAGCGCATCTCTGAACGTCGGGATGCCGCTCTCTGCTGAAGCACCCGCCCCAGTGAAGACAACGACATGCTGAGTCTTACGCAATCGCTCAGCGAGGGAACTGGTGATCATAAGCATTCCTTAGGGCAGGATCTCATTTGGGTGCCGGTGTTATGGTCGCTGGATTCTCATCCATTGGTCAAAAGCTAAGGGATCCTGGTTGTCGGCAGTCCGATTGCGTATGCCAACGACATGTTTGCTGAGTGGTGCCCCATCCTCTCGCTCATTTGGCGCATCAAGTCCGCGTAATGGAATTCTCAAGGTAGCTAGTGTTCCTGCCGCGCTGGTCTGGTCGAAGCGTCGATACCTGATGAGCCAGAGCTTCACTGCGGAGATAGGACAGCTACAGACGGTCGCAGCGAGCTAGCAGGTTTGACGCACTAGCTGGAGTAATGCTCCCGAGCGGAAGCATTACGATGAGGTAAGCGGTCAGATAGCTCGCATCCAATCAAGGGTGCTTCGGAAAACGGGATATTCTTGATCTATCGTCTCCGGCTGCCAGCTTCGAATATTATCTTCCTGGGCGATAATGGCGGCTTCCCCCTTTTCCACAATGTTCAAGGCATCCTCAATACATCCCATTGGCCAGACCCAAGTTGAAAATCTTGCTTTCATAGCCTCATGAGCGGCGTTTGCGAGCGGTTGACCTTCAGTATGCCTTGCGAAGGCAGCCCAACAGTCCGCTGCGGTTCCGTTCTGGGATTTCTGAGGCATTCCATTCCCTCCAAGCTGGAAACCTTCGGTTCGGCTGACTACTTGAAGTGCAGATTTGACGTTATCCATCTCTTCGCATTCCTTCGGGAGCCAGGGGCCCCTAGCGTGGGTGAATGCAAAATCTAAGTCAGCGATCACGCCACACTTGATGCCCATTGCCGTCAGTACAGAAAAGCCTTTAGGGATAGCGGTGCAGCTCCCGAGGGCAACGAAACATATCCGTTCGAGCTCTGGGCTGACGCCATAGAGCTTTTCGTATATGAGGGGTAGCAGTCTCTGATCGGTTTTGCCTTCGCACAAAATTACCTTTTCAGCGAAATAGATCTCCGCAATATTTCCGAGCTCAAAAAGCGTTCGAGATTGGGCTTGAGCCTCTGCTATAGCTTGAGTAACCGCCGTACCCATCGGAATCCGAACCTCGGATCCATTCTCCCTTGATCGGCGCACGATCACCGTTTCAGGCGCGTTATCTCTGCTCACCATCAATGGCGAATGGGTAGTGAATACGACTTGGTAGCCAGATTTCGAAAGCACATGGAGTGCTTCCCTAAGGCCTCTGACACCTTGTGGGTGAAGAAAAATCTCGGGCTCGTCGATCAGGAGGAGGCGGCGAGAGAGGTCTTGATCGCGGGTTTTGCGGATGTCGGCCAAAAGTCGGATCAAGGCCATTTGTATTGCACGCTGTGCACCGCTGCCTAAGGTGTCGAATCGTCTAGTTTGACCAGATATCTCATCGGTCACATTCAAATCACCGCTCTTGAAAAATTCCTTCACATCGATTGAGGGTACGTCGAGATTTAACAGTAGGCCGGGGAAGAAGCTTGAGAGGGCATTGGTGGCACTGGTATCGAACTCAGCCAGTAGAGGAGATCGGTTTTCTCCGTCAGAGCCTAGAATATTCCTCACCGCTGTCAGGGCATCCTGAACCTCCTGGTGAGCCGTGAGGATGGGAGCCATGATCTCATCCAGTAGTCCTCGGATTGTGCTTCCAGCCTTCCCTTTACCTAAATCTTCCTGGACGTCGTCCATGGCACGGATATGCAACGCTTCAGGCAACAGTGCAGAAATGGCTTGAGGTAGGCCAGTCGGGTATGAGCGCCAGGAAGCAGGTAGTCCCTGATCATTTAGATCCGCATTTTCCCAAACTTCCGTGGTCGGTTTTGTCGAGCCTGACGCAGAAATCCTTATCCAAAGGTCACCGTTGATGCAGTAGGGGGTAATCGCGGCTTGATGTTTGGCTTCAGGGATTTGTGCAATCAGCTCTTCTGTAATCCCTGACACGCAGGCGCTGATGATGATTGGCTGGCTGGGGTCATTAGCGTCTGTTTTCGCAAATGCCTTTGGTGCTAACACCAATCTGATCGCGTCGAGGATGGTGGATTTCCCCGCGTTGTTCTGACCGACCAGTGGGGTGAAATCACCCAGAGGCAAAAACACTTGCTTGCACGAGCGGAAGTTCTTGATGTGTATTTTGCTCAAGGAGTGCATGGCCGGAATTCCCTATCTACGGTGGGCATGGAGCCTCAGCGTAGCTGGAAAGTGGCGATGCGCACTGTCCCCCACGAGCACCATGGTTCTTGTCGACATGCGCAGCTTGTTTTGTACTGGCTGGATAAAGCAGAGAGCGTTTTGAATGGCCAGCGTTTGCGCCGGCCATCACCTGGTCAACCTCAGAATTCGTGCTCAATATCGTCGAAGAAGTTCGGGCCAAGCTCGTACTCAAGAGAACCGAATCGCGCTAGGAGGTCTGCTCTCACTTTACCCTCGGCTACGGGTTCAAAATTGATCCAGTAACTGTATACGAGGCCCTCATCCGATTCGTTGGCCGTGACCTCCGAATCGGCTAGAAGCTCTGCGTCGTCGATAGAAATCTCCAGCTCATTCGCCAGGGCCTGGGCCATGGTTTTGCGGTTGCCGCGTTCAGCTTCTTCAACTTGGGCCCAGTGCTCCCATTCAGATCTACGGTCGCGATCAGCATCAGACTCACTGCTGGAGATGACCACGCCCTCGTCAGCAAGTAGCCATATACCATCACGGCGTAGCAATTCGACCGTGGCTTTGAGATAGAAGGCTGCACCGTGATACATCCTCTCCTGATCTTGCTGCCCCTGGTAGGTCAGGGAGACTTCTAAAGTAAGCTTCCCGGTTGCGTCGCTGTAGTCAGCGTTTTCAATTTCAAGAGTATCAATAGTGAATCCACTCGCATTGGTGTCCGCAATCGCGCCGGAGAGCTGATCCTCCAGTTCTAGATCCAGATGGGCGTAGACGTCGTCTTCATGGATCGCTTGGTGAAAGTCTTTGATCCCAAAAACAGCCACCATCAGACGCGCATCCTTGGGGTTCCGTTGGGCGACTACAGAAAACTCATGGTAATCAGCGAAGCCTGCTTTTTGAATAAGGGTTTCTTGAGCGACAGAAAGCTTCAGGCCCTGATCATGAGCAAGCTTTTTAGCTTGGGATTTGAAGATGTTTAGCGGGGAAAAATCAGACATGGCAAAGGTTCCTAAATCTACGACGCTTAGGTGTCCGATTGCCTGTTCACCGGGCAGCGTCTGGTTAGGGACATGCCGATGTAATGCTGGAAGATGTCAAACGATGGGCTATTGCTTCGCGAAACAGGCGCCAGGCGACCATCACCGCCTGACCCGATCATAGGTCAGGAAAATTCACTTCGCAATAGCCAGCGGGAAGGGCATCGTCGGGCTGGTTTCGCAGGAAGTGGCTTGGAGCGTTGCTCAGGTATCGGTCGTGACCGTAAGCGGAGCGCGCCGGCATAGGATGGGCCAAAGTCCTGAGGATGGACGCCCGGAGGGCCCAACATTGGCGAAGCCAAGATTGGGTTCACGACAGCCGTACCCCAACAGGGGGCTCGCCCAAAACAGGAATACTCAATGGCCTCGCAAATTAGTCGCGAAACCATTCCCAAGGTTAGGCCTAGTGAACAGTGCTACTGGTTTTCGGCAAACCGACTCCATATGCCAAGGACGTATTCACTGAGTGGTGGCCCATCCTCACGCCCATTTCGCGCAAAAAGTCGGCGTAATTGTCCGTGGTTTTGCGGATGCCATAAGGTGTGAGCAAGCTCGCATCAATATTCCCTTTGCGAGTCCAGGAGAAACAGATCTTTCTCAGAGTTATAACCGACAGCGGACGCCCAGAGGCATTACCCGCACGGAAAAGATAATCTCCGTCTGACAGCCTTGAGACCTTGATGTACTCCTTAAGTATCGACCTGTACCTATCAGGAATCGCATCGAGTACATGCTTGGTATCACGGCTCTTCACGCTATACACCGCAGCACCCTGTTGCATCCTCGCCGATAGGAACTCGTTTGCCCGCAGCCCACCCAGCATGCATGCAAACAGCGCCCGATCTCTCAAGTCGCCCGATTCGGCAAGGATCTTTTCCAAGGTCTGAACATGTTCTTTGATCAACCCTTGCTGAGTCTGGATAACCAGTTTTGGTAGTAGGCCATGACCAGCAGCGGGAGAAACCTGCACACGTTTAAAGGCTAGGAGTTTTTTCAGGGAGAGATCGTTCACGAGCCGTTCCAGCTTCTGTCGATCCACAGGCGGCGATGTTTCTGCCTGCAGGGTAGCTTTGATGGCTGAACCAATTGCCTTCCTGACATCGGCTTCATGCGGCACAGGCTCATCTGGCGGGCAGACTTTTGACGTCTCGCTGAGATCGTGGAAGCTCAGATAACCTAGTCCCTGCGCGAGCGCTTTTTGAGCATCTGCAAGTGAGATTGGGGCTGGGCCACACCAGTGCTGCTGCAACTGCTTGGACAGGCTTTTGAAGCCACGATTTCGGATCAGGTCGTCTGGATAGACTGGGACGCGCATAGCAGTTCTCCGGTAGCGTCAGGGTGTCGGCTGCCCGCTGACTATCGTCGAAATGCGTGCGAAAAAGTGGTGTTGCAACCTGTGGCACTGGAGCCTTCACGAGCCGACCGTTTGATCCAGGGAGATCAGGGGCATAGAAATTAGCATGGCAATCTGCGGAGCGTCTACGATGGTTCCGAAAGATTGGGCTATGGGCGGCAAGTAAGAGCAGCGGCAGAGACAGGCGCTGCGTTCGTGACACTGGATAAGCTGTTCAAACAATGACCAAACACGGCTCGAGATTGAAGGGTCGTGTAATGTGCCCGAAAAGGGACACTAAGCCAGTTTTAGAGGCTTAATATCCCGATTCGGGATCATTATTAACCAGCAGATGAATCCCGTTTATCCCCAAACCTCAGCCTATGCAGGCTCTTTAGGAGCCGCCGCATTGTTCTCATCATCCCTCGGTGCGTCCTCGATCTCGAAGCGCGTATCAAATCCAGGGTACGCAGTGTTCACGTCGGCAAGAATGGCATTTATTAAATGCAACGCATCAGCAATGGTAGGTTCTAGCATCCGGTGGTATGGCAGTGGGATGCGATGGAACCGGTGCAGAGGGTTCAGACAGTGAGTGAAGTTACTGTCCCTTATTGCACCCCATTGTCCATGGACGAAGCCCGAGGCCCAACCGTAGTACCTGTCGTAGTCATCCTTCGTGCCTGACTCCTCTGCTAGCCTGCGAAGATCTTTACCGGCCCAATGGCCCAGATCGATCTCCACGTACTCTTGGAAGTAGTCTTCGTTCGCCAAGGTTTCCAAAGCCTGTTGGGTCACAAACCGAGCCTTCTGACCGGCCATCTCCTCGTGCTTGAGCAGTGCCAGCTTGGCTTGGCCGGCGCCATAGGAACGGAATTTTTTCCACATCTCGTCGTTCCCACAGCGTACTAGGTAAGCCAGCGAGATCCTGCACTCAGTGAGAGATCGAAGCAGTAGCCTTCCGGTAATGGCTGAGCTCAACGGCCCCATGCTTATTTCGGCTAAGCAGGCGAGAGCGAAGAACCCGAACCCGAAAACGCCATCATGTTTCTGATTCAGGCCAGTGGTGCTCAAGCTCGTGAACCAGTGAGCCAGTAAACCTTCACGGACATCATTGATCGTCTTGCCCAAGATTTTGGGGTCATGGGCAGATTCACCTCTGGCCTCCAACGGAGCTGGGAGGCAGTGGGTATGTTCCAGTGTGTAAGCCCAAAATAATTCGGGCCAGAGGCTAGGTTCTTGATCCGGTTTAAGGCTGATTACAGCCATTTCCATGGATCTAATGGAGGGTCGGACTGATCTCATATCTCCCCGGTGTGGATATTCGATAATTTCCTGAATCCGCTCCCTCATCTCCTCCATGACGAAGATTTCCCCTAGCCCTAGCTTGAACAGTACGCTTAACCAGCGCACATCCGTTGCTTCTTGGGACTGGTGGTCAAAGGTTTTCAGTACCGCCTGGCCAAGGGTCTGCCAGTCGTCCTCGGTTGCTTCAGCAGCGAGTGCTGCTTTCCACCAGTCTCGACCTGGAAGGTTTTCGAGGAGCAGTAACGGACGCAACGCTTGCAAGCCTGAATGGCAGTGGAGCACCCGGCTCACGAGGGCGTTGAAGAGTTCTCTCGGCTGGTTCGGTAAATCAGAGTGGCGAAGCGTCCAGCCCAGTGCTTCTTTTGGCTCCTGTTCGCGGTCATCATCACGTCGATAGCGAATGCCGATGGAAGCGATGTCCCGAAAAACCTCGATTGCCTCTTCACGGGGAATTACGGTAATGACCAGGCAGGCCCAAAGCATCTCCGGTAGGCGATTGTTCGCCCATGACGAGAAGCTCATCCCTGTGATCTGCATAATGGGGGGTATGAGCGCTTTGCCAACCCTTTTGTGATCTGCCAGTGACGACGTAACTTTCCCGGAGCGATTTGGCTTTTTCTTCCTGTTAGACATGAGCTACTTCCTGTTTGGCTACGCACTGTTCGAACCGTCATCAGCCATCAAGTCGAGGCTAGCCCAGCTAACTAATGCTGAACCTCGACCTGGTGACCACTCCGGCTGCCCCTAATTCAGGAATCCAGGTCGGATGCCTCTCCTGGCTCTCCCTTGTCCACATCCCTTTTCCAATGTTGCAGCTGTGGAGCGCGCTTGCTAAACCAAACGACCCCTTCAGATCGACGCCAGGAGGCATGGCTGTTTCCACCGCCTGGCCAAGCGCCCCGTTCTGTGACAAAAATCCATACACAGGACAGACCGTCTTCCTCGAGAAAGGAGTCAAACAGACCCTGATCTATAAAAGCATGAGAGCCGTCGTCAGGACTCTGCCCGCTGACGAAAAGTGTTCTGCCAGAGCTGTCAGCGTATATGTTTGAGTTGGACTGATGCGGCGTCAGCCCTAGTCGTTTTGCGAGCCATGGTGCAGGTATCAGAGCGTGAGCGCCGTCGTTCAGAGACGCATCTAGATGAGACTCCCAGTGGTAACGGAAACACGGGTAGGCAATCTCAACCTCACCAATATTGTGAAAGTCCATGGTTGACCACTGCTCTTGATCCCACGTCGAACGCCAAGGGGCTTCCAGCAGATAGCCATCGTCCGTCGCATTTCGGGTTGACCAGTTGTCTACTCGAACCTCTTTTTCCATACGGATGTATTTTATGAGTCTCTGTTCATCCTCACGCTTTACGATTACTGGCAGTAAAAAGCGCCACTCCTGTTTTCTAAGCCCATGCTCGCGGCTGGACTTATCTTTGTACCGCTCTGATACCGACCGATGCTCATGTAGGACTATCCAGGCCCGGCCCTTCGCATCCGTCCTGCTGACAAGGCTTGCCATACCCAAAGCCGGATCCTCTTCGAAAGGCCACTTCCCGAGTTCCTGTTCTGAGGTCTGTCGCATGGTGATTTCGGATCTGGGAATGGAATCTTCCGGGCTAGGCGCCTCTTCGGAGGCTAGTAGGATTGTCGGATCTATGTCTCTATGGAAACCTACATCGAGAGGCCCAGCATACTGACGCGATCCATGGAGGGCGCGTTCGGACATCCATTTGTTATCCGCAAGGCTGCAGAGAAGCTCATCCAAAGCCAGCCACTGGTATTTCTTACCAATACGCTCAACCAACGGTCTGTCCCGACTGTAATCATGACGCCTGCTCCGATCTTCGGGGAACAAATCCTTCGTCCAGCCGAGGCCATAGGCACGCTTTGCGACCCAGCGCTGGGCTGCAGTCACATCGATATGCGGTAGCTGGTCAGGCCGCTCCTCGGGGGCATTGAATCGCGGCTTATATTCCTTGCGATACCTTGCCTTTTCACCTGTGCTCAGCATTCTTAGAAGGAGTGTCTCGCACGCCTTAAAGCTTTCAGAGTAATCAGGTGCAGTTGTGCCCTGCCGGCGCTGAAGAAGATCGCGGAAACGGGTCGGCGTGAAGGCATGCATCATCTCAAGGAGTTCGACGCGTTCAGGGCAATGGTCGATGACTTCTTGCTCAAAAATTTCAGATCTTTCAGAGGGGGTCAGGGGCTCAGGCGTGCTCAGCGAGATATTCAGGAACGAAGTTACGCGAGGTCGTATTTCATAGCAGCCAAAGTCGCCACCCCACTGGGCGCATGAGCTCTGTATCTGAGAGTCGCCAGCATGCTTGGCAGCCTTCTCGAGCGCATCTTCTGTAACGGAAAGCCGAATGCTTCTCGAGTTATAGGGTGGACGGGCCTTCTGAATGTCCACGGTTTCCGGCAAGCAGTTTTTGCAAGCTGCGAGCTCGATAATGCCAAGGGCGGCGTCTCGAAGCAGGATGGACGCGGGGACGTCCACTCGGTCGAATACAGCCTTGTAGGTCACCTCAGAAAAGGGGCGCAGAAGCCGTTCACAATTGCTGACACAGCACGCGCCGAAGGCTGCTGTGTGCAGGCGCTCTAGGATATACAAGTCGTCCACTGCGGCGAAGTCATCACAAAGCTTCGCGTACAGAGAATGGTTGCGGATCATCAGCGAGGTAAGCGCTTTGGTGGCCTTGTCCCGCAGCTCCCGATTAGAGCTAGCAAGGAACCATGTGAGGATTATCGCGCAAAGGTACTGTACCTCAGAGTCTGTCTGCTCACTTTGCTCGAGAGCGCTCCACTCTATGAGCCGCCTGGCAGTAGCCCCCTCGTCTAACGGGAGAATATTCGCGTGCACAGTCCAGTATGCGTCCCGCTTCGGCATTTCAAGGACAATTAGCCGCTTATGCAGTGCTTCTGCATTCCAGGGGTGCCCAGCACTCGCGCTGACCTGGATGATAATGTCGAAATACCCATCTTCAACCTCCAGGAATGCGTTGAATAGCTCGAGCGTCCGGTCGGTGAACGACTCATTATTGCGCCACCTAAGACTTTCTATGAAGGCATCATTGACTGCTGGATCATTCGCCCATGCATTGATATCGCCTGGTAACAGATCGAGCAGCTCTTGATTGAAACGCTCAGGCAGTTGCACCGACAGGGCGTCGACCAATCCCACCCAGTCACCATGAATGCTTTCATCATCATGGATGAATTTCAGGGCACCAGATTTCAGTGCATCAGCAGGATTGATTACCGTCTCCAGTATCACTGAGGCCATCAAGTGGTCTTGAAGTCTCTGGAAGCTGAAGCGAACGATGTCTTCAGGGGCGGCAAAAGGATCGGCTCTCCTTTCCCTGGGATCTGGATCAAGCCTGAATAATCCGTTTCTCTGGAGAATTTCAAACCATGTGGTTCCCGGAGGTGCCGGGTATGCGTGGAACCTCCCATCGACGATACGTATGGCGTCGCTATGCGGGACATAGTCCCGTCTGTTTGCAGCCATCTCTGATGCAATAGCAGCGAGTGCCTGGTTCGTCGGCCTTACCAACTCATCGCTACCATCCCTACCGGCACCCAAGTTGCGAGCAATACTCTTCGTATAGAACGAAAAAACCTGCTTCGTGCCGACCAAACCCTTGGGGAACCACTTTTGATTTTCCCTTTCAAGAGCAACGCAGGCGCTACGCAAAAAAAGCGGATTTACAAACTCGGCAGCTAACCATGGGGTGTTCGGTTGAGATATGCCGCGCTTTCCCAAGTATATTCGAGCCGCTCTGGACTGCTCTTCCTGTGTCTCAAATCCGCGAATTCGGAACGCCGGAACCTTCTCACTTACCGCAGGAGGGATAATGTAAGGAATGTATTCAGTCCTACAACTGAAGGCCAGCGTTAGGTTCGGGTGGCGTTCGATTCTTGCCACGAACTCTGCAAGCTCATTACGCCAGAGAGTTAATCCAGCCCCCTCATTTACCGCATCCACCAGGATCAATCCGCGCTTGCCGGTAACGTCTGCGGCGGCACTCAGTGCTTGAAGCAATGCGTCAGGATTAATGTCTCCGACTCCCAGGCGCTTTGAAAACTGAGCCCAGACGCTGTCGCCGTTTAGCTGTTGGCCAAGTATCAGGACGACAGCTCTGCCCTCTGATATGGCGTTCTGCGCTACGTTACCCAGCAGATGCGATTTTCCCGTTCCCGCTTTTCCAAATATGAAGATGCTGCGACCTGATTCCGCAGAAATGTATCGACCCTCGATGAGTGATCTGAAGGCGTATGCTGCACCACTGAGATCTCGCAGTCGGTACTCTATATAGTCCAATGAGGAGCTGCTGGACTTTGGTTCCTTCGCCTTTTCTTGCTTCGCTCGCCAAAAAAATCTTTCTAGATCATGGACGCTTTCTGAAATAGACTCGATTATCTCTAAGGCTGCCGCTACAGGCCAGACTCTGTAGGCGTCTGAAGTAAATGCGAGGCTAAGTTTCTCCAAGTCAATTGTTTTGGCGTGGATATTCTCAATAAGCTCTAAGCTGCCTTCGAATGACTGCTCAATGTCTCCAAGTTGGGCGGCTTTTTGTATTTTTGAAAAGTGATCCTGGATCTCGGAGACAATGCTATCGTCTCGTAATATGACCTTGAATATTCTTTCAATGCCAACTTCCACATGGTCTTCAGGATGGTATCTTTCGTCCAGCGATTTGACTGCTAGGTCAATGTGATCGGAAAACCATTTTGGTGAGAACTCAACGTCGCCGAACCAATATCTGCGCAACCCCTCCGCATTCGGATGGGTGAGTCGATCCGTGATCTCTGAGGCCGTCCATGCAATAAAGTCGACATGTTTACCCGGCGCAACGAGCTTTCCCCATGTTTCCTTTCGAGAGTGCCAGCGTTCCCAACCTGTGTTGCCGCCACCTTGCTTGCCAGTCTTATCAGTCAGGTCACAGGGGAGAGCGACAATATACCTGGACAATCCTGGATGCGTTTCCAAGGCTCGCCGCACGGAGTCGTCAATGTTAGCCCAGTTTATATCAGCCGATTTCGTATAGTATTTAGCTTGATAACCAACCTCGCTTCCATCACTGAGCAACCAGTACGCCTCGATTCCCCCATCTCCTCCAGCACCTTCTATTCGCCTGAACTCCGCGTCAGCGGCTGGTGGTTCACGTCGGGCTAGCTGGCAAACGAGTTCTTCAAATGCGAGGCGCTGTCCTGAATCCATGCCTCTGATGCGTCTGTAATCCATGGAGTGTCCATTGCGAAAGCTAATAGTCGTGATGGCAGATAGCCTGTGCCAAGTGTATACGGTACGGACACGTTCGGAGTCACTAGCCCGTGGGCGAGACGGGCCTACGTGAAGATCGGTGGATCTAGGGGTATCGGAGGCCATCAACAAGTGTTGGCATAGCGACACATTTTCCTGGGCGTCAACGTGGGTAAGGCCCGCAAATGCATGCGCAATGAATGAAGGTAAGTGCTTGTTATTTCTCACGTAATGTGCAATTATAATTCTGCACTACGAGATGATACAGATATTGCTCAAGGATACAGTCGTAGTGTGCATCATAGGTGTCGCATGAAGCCATTGGGCACGCCTTTCAACCTGACCGAAGGCGCTGCATTGCTGTCGCTGGTTGGCCGCCTGACGGGCTACACACCGCGCTGGTTCACCTACTTCATCGGCGATGCGCACGTCTACGAGAACCATTTGGACATGCTCAACGAGCAGCTCAAACGCGAGCCGCTGGCGGTGCCCAAGCTGGTGATCAATGACCGCGTACCGGAATACGCCAAGACTGGCGTGTATGAGCCGCAGTGGCTGGAGAAGGTCGACCCGAGCGATTTCACCCTCGAAGGCTACGAACACCACGCGCCAATGACTGCGCCGATGGCGGTCTGATCTACAGCAGTCTCTATTCAAGTCCGCAAACAGTCGCGGGGTGCGGGCTTGTATAGGGGCAAAGCGTTAAGCCGTTTCCATACCCAGCCCCACATCGACCAAGCCCGACCAGTGTGTTTGCTCGAAAAGCCTGAGTGGCAAGGAAGCTAGAATGCAAAAAACCGCCTATAGGCGGTTTTCTGTAAAACGTTTTCTTCTGCAGTATATGCCCTAAGGCCGTCGCGAGGTTCCGGTACTGCTCCAGCATTCCCCGCCAGTGCAAAAAGGTTACTTTCTGCTAACCACGTTGTCAAACAGATTGACATTGCTGGCTTCAGGCCAGGAGGGTAATTTCTCGCCGGAACCCTCGGCGGCCATGGCCTCGTAAAGCGCTTTTAAGTCATCGATTGCTCCCTGGAGCTGGCCTTCGCCCATTCCCTTCCCCCAGTCCTGTGCAACCTCCTTGTACAGCAGCAGTTCGCTTCGCTCAGCCTCAAGGGCGGCAATGCGGTCATTAGCAGCCTGGAGGTCAGTCGCTACGTCTGTAAGCTTCTGCAACTGCTCGCGTGTTTCGCCCAGTCTGGTCTTGGTCTGCTGATAGTCGGTGACGCCTATGCTATGGAGGAGAGATGTCTTCAGCAGTCCTTTTTCCGCTTCGGTCAGGCGCAATGCGTAGTGGATATTACGGCCTCGGCGTGTCTGCCCGCGCACCAGATACTCAGTCGCTGGAGGCAGTACTCGGTTGATGGATACCGACTCCACCATTTGGCAGATCGCCCAGCTGTCCTTTCCGCTTGATCCCCAAAAAGTCAGCTGATCCAGGGTGGCGCGTGAAAGTTGGAAGCACGTTTTGTCCGATGTGCCAGGTGCATCAGAGGTCACCGGAACAACCTGACAAACTCCCCTGTTGGCCCGGACGACGATAGCTAGCC
This sequence comes from Pseudomonas arcuscaelestis, assembly GCF_016881005.1. Taxonomy (GTDB): domain Bacteria; phylum Pseudomonadota; class Gammaproteobacteria; order Pseudomonadales; family Pseudomonadaceae; genus Aquipseudomonas; species Aquipseudomonas arcuscaelestis. The sequence continues at coordinate 177,427 of NZ_JACOPV010000004.1, forward strand.
TACGCTTGTGCATCTCCCCTTTTTGTAGGGTATCGCAGTAACGCTTGTTCGTCCGAAGGGCACCATCCTCGCGGCCAATGGTCTGGATGAATCCATAGTCGACCTCAACCAAGGTGCCGAACTGGAGCACATTGTTCAGCCTATAGCCGGTTTTCTTCAGCGTTTGCTGAAGGTATTCCTCAGGCACCGTGGTGAAGATTTTACTGAGCGTCACAGTAAACTCAGCTGGGACAACGCCAGGTGCCGTGAGCAGTGCCACCCCTTCTACGTACCAGCGGTAGTTCGCAACGCCGGTGAATTTCTTGATGCAAAAGATTTTGTGGTGGCCACTTCCAGGCATGAGTGCTTCAGAAATGGACTCATGTGTTTCTTTGCCCAATGGGGACAAACTTACTGTCCCTGTCGCAAGGTCTTTGACCTGCTCAAAGTACCTGATGACGATTGTGTCCATGCATTTCCCTGGTACGAGCGGTAGATAAAGATACCCGGCGCAATGCGAAACAGCCCCATCGGTGATTGCTCGCTGCGAATGAAATCCACCACACCCACCGTCTTGCCGGTCTTCACGCTCATGGCTTGACTCCTTGCAGCTTGCATAGCACATGCTCAACCAGCGCCCTGGCCATCTCGGCCGAATGCAGCACATTCACCAGCATTCCTTGACCGGGTTCCTTGGCTTGGGCTCGGCAAAATTCGTCGATGGTTTCGCGGATGCCGCGGAGAAACTCGCTGGCGAAGGCCAGGGAGTCTAGGGATGAGATCGCTGTGGATGGAGAAGTAAGGGCTGGATGAAAGTGAAAGCGGTGGGTCGGAAACGACTTTTTTCATGAGGTAACTCCTATATCTATCAGGAGCTACTCCCGTTTCCCTCTCATAGGATTAGGGTGGCAGCCATACGCGGGTGAGAGACCGATAGACATAGGAAACCCGGCCAGACCGAGGTCTGTCCGCGTACAGCCGCCAAAACTAGCTGCATCCATCATCTACTCAGGTTCTCACACTCTGTCGCCAATCTAGCGACTCGAGGAAACTAGCCCTGTAGCGCCTTTACGACAACAGAGAAAAAGCGGCAGGGTGCGTAAGATGGTTCCGAAAGCACCCAAACCTGAAGCCTTCTTGCTGATTCCGGGAGGTTTTTTGTCAATGCCCGTGGCTTCTGCCCACATGCGAATGCTCCGCTTCTGGAGCAGTCACCGCACCATTGACCTCCAGATGCTGCAGGATCGAGCATTGCACTTCCTTGGGCAGGCAATGCTGGCGCAGGTCCAGCAGTTGGGCCTGCAAAGCCTGCAGGCCTTCGATACGTGCACTGACATGCTGGATATGTTCGTCGATCAGGGCGTTGACGCTTTCGCACTGGTCGTTCGGGCTGTCGCGCAAACGCAGCAGGCTGCGGATCTCTTCCAGGGTCATGTCCAGGGTGCGGCAGTTACGGATGAAGGTCAGGCGCTCGACGTGTGCCTGGGTGTACATCCGATAGTTGCCCTCGCTGCGCGCAGGCTCTGGCAGCAGGTTTTCCCGCTCGTAATAACGGATGGTTTCTACCGCACAGTCGGTGGCTTTGGCCAGTTCTCCGATCTTCATCTGAAAATACCTCGGCAGGTTGCTTGACCCTATAGTGGCTACAGGGTGTTCACTTGGCAACAGGACATTTAAGGATGAGCCCATGAACCAGCCTGTAAGCCACAAACTGGGTGAAGACACCCATGATCACGCCAGCCATGACCATGCTGAGCACGCTCATAGCTGCTGTTCCCATGATGCGGCGCCGTCACTGGTGCAACTGAGTGAAGCGGCCAGCGGCGATGCGCGCCTGAGCCGTTTTCGGATCGAGGCAATGGATTGCCCGACCGAGCAAACCCTTATCCAGAACAAACTGGGCAAGCTTGCGGGTGTCGAGCAACTGGAATTCAACCTGATCAACCGCATCCTCGGGGTTCGCCACACCCATGCCGACACCTCGGCCATCGAGCAAGCGGTAGCCTCGCTGGGGATGCAGGCCGAACCGCTGACCGACTCCAGCGAGGAAGCGGCCGCCGCACCGGCGCCGGCCAAGAAGCACTGGTGGCCGTTGGCGCTGTCGGGTGTCGCGGCATTGGCTGCCGAGGCCATTCACTTCGCAGCGCTGGGGCCAGACTGGGTTGTAGCGTTGGTTGCGCTGGTGTCGATTCTGAGCTGTGGCCTGGGCACCTATAAAAAGGGCTGGATCGCCCTGAAGAACCGCAACCTGAACATCAACGCGTTGATGAGTATCGCCGTGACGGGTGCGGTGCTGATTGGTCAATGGCCGGAAGCGGCCATGGTGATGTTCCTCTTTACGGTCGCTGAGTTGATCGAGGCGCGCTCGCTGGATCGCGCGCGCAACGCCATTGGCGGCTTGATGCAGTTGAGCCCGGACATGGCCACGGTGCAACAGGCCGATGGTCAGTGGCACGAGGTCGAGGTCAAGCACGTGGCGCTGGGTGCGCGGGTGCGGGTGCGCCCCGGTGAGCGCATTGGTCTGGATGGCGAAGTGGTCAGTGGCCAGTCGAGCATCGACCAGGCACCGATTACCGGTGAAAGCCTGCCAGTTGAGAAAGGTCCAGGCGACAAGGTCTTCGCTGGCACCATCAACCAGGCTGGGGCCCTTGAATATCGGGTGACGGCGGCTGCCGGGCAATCGACCCTGGCGCGCATCATCAAGGCGGTGGAGGAGGCGCAAGGCGCCCGTGCCCCGACCCAGCGTTTCGTCGACCAGTTTTCGCGCATCTACACCCCGGCTGTGTTTGCCTTTGCCTTGGCGGTAGCGGTGATTCCGCCGCTGTTCATGGCCGGCGCCTGGTTCGACTGGATCTATCGTGCCCTGGTGCTGCTGGTGGTTGCCTGCCCTTGTGCACTGGTGATTTCCACCCCGGTGACGATTGTCAGTGGCCTGGCTGCAGCTGCGCGCAAAGGCATTCTGGTCAAGGGCGGGGTTTACCTTGAAGGTGGACGCAAACTCGACTTCCTGGCGCTGGACAAGACCGGCACCATTACCCACGGCAAGCCGGTACAGACCGATCATGTCGTGCTTGATCCGCTGTTCGAGGGCCGCGCGCAAGCGCTGGCTGCCAGTCTCGGTGACCGCTCCGATCACCCGGTGTCGCGTGCCATTGCCGTCTTCGCCGCTGAAAAGCAGTTGGCCCTGAAGGACGTTGCGGCGTTCGAAGCCTTGGGCGGGCGCGGTGTACGTGGCGAAATCGAGGGTGAGTTGTATCACCTGGGCAACCACCGTCTGGTCGAAGAGCTTGGCTTGTGTTCGCCACAGCTTGAGGCGCAACTCGATGCGCTTGAGCGTCAGGGCAAGACCGTGGTGCTGCTGCTCGACAAGTCCGGTCCGCTGGCCCTGTTTGCGGTGGCCGATACCGTCAAGGACAGCAGTCGCGAGGCGATTGCCGAGTTGCATGAGCTGGGTATCAAGACTGTCATGCTCACCGGAGACAATCCTCATACCGCGCAAGCCATTGCCGCTCAGGTGGGTATCGATGAGGCCTATGGCAATCTGTTGCCTTGCGACAAGCTCAAGACCATTGAGGACCTGTACGCCAAAGGGCACCGGGTCGGCATGGTTGGCGACGGCATCAACGACGCCCCAGCCTTGGCGCGCTCGGAGATTGGTTTTGCCATGGCCGCCGCCGGTACCGACACGGCCATCGAGACTGCCGACGTTGCGTTGATGGATGACGACTTGCGCAAAATCCCGGCCTTCGTCAGGCTCTCACGTCAGACCGCGGCGATCCTCACCCAGAACATTGTGCTGGCCCTGGCGATCAAGGCGATCTTTCTGGCGATTACGTTCGCCGGTACGGCAACCATGTGGATGGCGGTGTTCGCTGACATGGGCGTAAGTTTGTTGGTGGTCTTCAACGGCCTGCGTCTGTTGAGAAAATAGAGGATGTATGTTGAGTTCCGAGTTGAAAGCCTTCTACATGGTTGCCCGTCTGGGCAGCATTACCCTGGCGGCAAAGAAACTCGGGCTCAGCCAACCGACGGTGACGACGCAGATCCGCAATCTGGAAAGCCAGTATTCAGTCGAGCTGTTTTTCCGCGGCGGCCGGCGCCTGACGCTTAGCGATGACGGCGCGCGCCTGCTGCCGATGGTAAAGACGCTGTTGCAGCAAGAAGCCGACATCGAGTTCTTCCTGCGCAACAGTGGGCAGGGGCAGGGCCGCCTGCGAATCGCGGCGACGGCGCCGTACTACATTCTTGATCTGGTGAAGATTTTCCGCGAGCGCCTGCCACAGGTCGAAGTGTCGGTAGAAATCGGCAACTCCCAGCAAGTGCTGGAGCTGCTGGAAGACTACCGTGTTGATCTTGCCGCATCCTCGCAACTGCTCGAAGATTCGCGTTTGGTGCGACGAGTGCTGGGCACTGACCCGCTGGTGGTGGCAGTGCACCGTAACCATCCACTGGCCTGCCGTGAGTCACTGCCGCTTTCGGCTTTGGCCGGGCACTGCTTGCTGGTACGCGAACAGGGGTCGAGCACACGCAAACTGACCGAGCAGATGCTTGTCGAAGCTGGAATCAAGGTTGGTTCAATGTTGGAAATTGGCAGTCGCGAGTCGATTCGTGAAGCGGTGTTGCGCAATATCGGTATCAGCATCATTGCCCGCCATGAAGTACCGCATAATCCTGAGCTGTGCGTGTTGAGCCTGGAGAAAGCCCCGGTCATGCATGAGTACCTGTATTGCTTGAAAGAGCGGCGCCAGGCGCGTTTGCCTGCGGCGTTCCTGGGTTTGGCGCAGGAAGCGGTAGGCGCGGGCTTGTCCCGCGACGGGGTGTAACCGCCACCCTGCACGCGGGCCAAGCCTGATCTGCAACACCAAAATTTGCCTATACCACTATCACCATCTTTTGCTTACCCGCCATAGAACCTTCGCATTCCACCCCTAGCATGGCCCTCATTCGTTCAATGAGGTCTTGCCATGAACACTCCAGTCGCAACCCCCGGCGCACAAATGAAAGTGCGCGGCATCCATAAGCGCTTCGGTGCCTTCACCGCCCTGCAGGATGTCTCGCTCGACATCGCCGCCGGGGAGTTGGTGTGTCTGTTGGGCCCTTCCGGTTGCGGCAAGACCACGTTATTGCGGTGCATCGCCGGCCTGGAGCGCCAGGACCGCGGCACGTTGTACATCGGCGATCGTGATATCTCCGAGTTACCGCCACAGGCTCGCGACTACGGCATTCTGTTTCAGTCCTATGCCTTGTTCCCGAATCTTACCGTCGAAGCCAACATCGCCTACGGCCTGGCAGGCAGTGGGCGCGAGGAAGTGCGTCAGCGCGTAAGCCAGATGCTTGAGCTGGTGGGCTTGGCCGGCAGTGAAAAGAAATACCCGGGTCAGCTTTCCGGCGGTCAACAGCAGCGGGTGGCCCTGGCTCGCGCCTTGGCCCCGGCACCATCGTTGCTGCTGCTCGATGAACCCATGTCGGCCCTCGATGCGCGGGTGCGCGAGCATCTGTGTACCGAGCTGCGCCAACTGCAACGCCAGCTGGGCATCACCACCCTGATGGTGACCCACAATCAGGACGAGGCCATGCTCATGGCCGACCGTATCGCCGTGATGAACAACGGGCAGGTCGAGCAGTATGCGACGCCTCAGGAAATCTACGACAAGCCGGCTACCCCGTTCGTGGCTGAGTTCGTGGGGCAGGGCAACTGGTTGCCGTTCCAGCGTCAAAGCGCCAGTCACGCTCAGGTCGGTGCCCTGAACATGCGTCTGGCCGAGGGTGCCAGCCAGGCGCACAGCGGACGCTTGTTCTGCCGTCCGGAAGCCATCAGCGTCAACCCGCCGGTGCATGAAGAAAACCTGTTTCCGGCGCGGGTACGTGAAATCACTTTTCTGGGTAATCGCTGCCGGATGAGTTTCGAGCTCAACGCGTTGCCCGGTCATGCCTTGCTCGCTGAAGTCGCGCCTGAGTCGATGCCGCGTCTTGGCTCGCAGGATATCTGGGTAGCGTTGCCGCCGCGCAGCCTGCAGGTGTTTGCCTGAGATGGCCGCGCCAATGGCCATGCCGATCGCGCAGGCGAAGGCAGCACAGCGCTCCGGCGCATCACTGGGTGATCGACTGTTTGTAGTGGGCGGCAAATGGCTGTTGCTGCTTCTACTGAGCATTGCAGTGTTGATGCCGCTGCTGGCGATCTTCTGGCGCGGCTTCAGCGGCGATGCTGGGCAGGGTGGCGGGTTGGTCGCTGCACGCGAGCTGTTTGCCAGTGCCAACTTTCACTGGCTGTTGGGCAATAGCCTGAAAGTATCGGTGAGCGTCGCGGCCATCGTCGTACCCTTGGCTTATCTGTTTGCCTATGCCCTGCAGCGCACGCTGATTCCTGGCAAGCGCATCTGGCGCGGCATCTCCTTGCTACCTTTACTCGCGCCCTCCATGCTGCCGGCCATTGCCCTTGTGTACCTGTTCGGCAACCAGGGCCTGTTGCGCGGGCTGCTCAGCGACAACATCTATGGTTTCTGGGGCATCGTCCTGGGTGAAGCCATCTACACCTTTCCGCATGCCTTGATGATTTTGCTGTCGGCGTTGTCGCTGGCAGATGCTCGTTTGTTCGATGCCGCTTCAAGCATGGGGGCAGGGCCTTGGCGCGCCTTCCACAGCATTACCTGGCCTGCCACGCGCCAGGCTGTGTTCGCTGCTTTCTGCCTGGTGTTCACCCTGACCATCACCGACTTTGGCGTGCCGGTCGTCGTCGGCGGTGACTATCAGGTGCTGGCCCTGGAAGCCTACAAAGCCGTGGTCGGCCAGCAGCAATTCGGTCGCGGAGCGTTGATCGGCATGGTGCTGCTGGTACCGGCCCTGCTCAGCTTTGGCGTCGATGCCTGGCTGCGTCGGCGCCAGGGCGATTCGATGAGTGGCCGCGCCCAGGTGTTTGTGCCACAACCATCGCGTCGTCGTGACGCCTGGTTCCTGGCTGTGGTGGTAGTGGTCTGCGCCGTACTTTTGCTGGTGGTGGGCATGGCGGTGTACTCGTCGCTGGTCACCTTCTGGCCGTACAACATGACTTTGTCGCTCAAGCACTATCAGTTCGATGAAACTGCAGGGGGAGGGTGGCTGGCTTACCGCAACAGCCTGACCATGGCACTGGCCACAGCATTAATCGGCAGTGCCGTGATTTTCACGGGCGCCTACCTGATGGAGAAAACCAAAGGCCAGCGAGCGCTGAACCTGGTGCTGCGCTTGCTCAGTTTTATTCCGATGGCGGTGCCGGGTTTGGTTCTCGGCCTGGGCTATGTGTTCTTCTTCAACCTGGCCAGCAACCCCCTGCATGTGTTCTACGGCAGCATGGCGCTGCTGGTGGTGTGCACCATTGCTCACTATTTGACCACTGCACAGATGACCGCGACCACTGCGTTGCGCCAGCTCGATGGCGAGTTCGAAGCTGCTGCGCTATCACTCAAGGCGCCGCTGTACCGGCACTTTCTGCGGGTGACGGTACCGATCTGTCTGCCGGCTCTGCTGGACATCGTCCGCTACCTGTTCGTCTCGGGGATGACCACCGTGTCGGCGGCGATCTTCCTCTACAGCCCGGACACCATTCTCGCCGCCGTCGCCGTGTTGAACATGGACGATGCCGGCAATGTTGGCGGCGCTGCCGCTATGTCGACCCTGATCCTGCTCACCAGCGCCACCGTATCACTGCTGCTGGCCTGGGCTTCGCGGGGCCTGCTGCAACGTTCACAAGCCTGGCGCCAGCGTGCCCCGGGTAATTGATTGCCCTACCCAACCCTCGTACCGTTCAAAGGAACCGCATCATGTTCAAGCCACTTGCTCTTGCCGCTGCCGTCCTCACTGCGTTCAGCCTGCAGGCGACTGCTGCCGAGACTCAGCTGACGGTCTACACCGCACTCGAAGCTGAACAACTGAAGAGCTACAAGCAGGCCTTCGAAAAAGCCAACCCGGATATCGAGATCAAGTGGGTACGTGATTCAACCGGCATCATCACCGCCAAGCTGTTGGCTGAAAAAGACCGTCCACAGGCTGATGCAGTGTGGGGATTGGCCGCTTCCAGCCTTGCGATCCTCGATCAACAAGGCATGCTGCAAAGCTATGCCCCCAAGGATCTGGACAAGATCGGTGGCAACTACCGCGACGCTGCCAACCCACCGGCCTGGGTTGGCATGGATGTCTGGGCAGCGACTATCTGCTTCAACACCATCGAAGCCGAAAAGCAGGGCCTGACCAAACCGGTGAGCTGGCAGGACCTGACCAAGCCCGAGTACAAGGGCAAGATTGTGATGCCTAACCCAGCGTCTTCCGGCACTGGCTTCCTGGATGTCAGCGCCTGGTTGCAGACCTTTGGTGAAGCGCAAGGCTGGGCCTACATGGACGGCCTTCACCAGAACATCGGCCAGTATGTTCACTCTGGATCCAAGCCATGCAAGCTGGCTGCGGCGGGTGAATTCCCGATCGGTATTTCGTTCGAGTACCCGGCTGTACAGCTCAAGCGCCAGGGCGCACCGCTGGACATCGTGCTGCCGAAGGAAGGCCTGGGCTGGGAAATCGAAGCGACTGCAGTGCTCAAGGGCAGCAAGCACGAAGACGCCGCCAAGCGCCTGGCTGACTTCTCGGCAAGCCCCGCGGCCATGGAACTGTACAAGGAAAACTTTGCCGTACTCGCCCAGCCGGGAATCGCCAAGCCACAGACCGAACTGCCAGCTGACTACGAACAGCGCCTGATCAAGAACGACTTTGCCTGGGCTTCGAAGAACCGTGACGCGATCCTGGCGGAATGGCGCAAGCGCTATGACGGCAAGTCGGAGAAGGTTGCGCAGCAGTAATACCTCATCGTGTGCCAGGCCCGTTTTTACAGGTGAATCCAGACCTGGTGCGGCGGGCCTGGCCTGCGATCCTCAAGGAGATTGCAATGACCGATCTACTGATTGTCGGCGCCGGCATACTCGGCCTGTCCCACGCCTATGCTGCCGCCCGCCGCGGTCTCAAGGTCACGGTTTTCGAGCGCACCGCCACACCCTTGGGTGCCTCGGTGCGCAACTTTGGGCAGGCGCTGGTGACGGGCCAGCCACCAGGTGAAATGCTCGAGCTGGCCAAAGCCAGCCGCGGTATCTGGAAGCACTGGTCGCGTCACGCCGGTTTTGGAGTAAGGAGCAACGGTTCGCTGCTGTTTGCGCGCACTGCGCTTGAACAAGAATTGCTTGAAGCCTTCTGCGCCGAGCGCGCGGTGGATCAGGGTTACCAGGTCGAGTTGTTGTCGGGCGCCGCCCTCAACGACCTCTACGGCGGTCGCTTTCGTCATCACCGCGCAGCCTTGCGCGGGCTGCAAGACCAGCAGTTGTACTCCCGCGAAGCGATTCCCGCGCTGATCCGTTTCCTGGCGCACGAGTTGGGCGTGACCTTCCACTTCTCCACCCTGGTGCGCGATATCCAGCCTGGAAAGATGTCGACCACTGCCGGGGAATTCAGCGCTGCTCAAATCGTTGTATGTTCTGGGCACGACTACCAGACCTTGCTGGCTGAACCCATCGCCAATCTGCAACCGCAGGTCTGTCGGTTGCAGATGTTGCGAGCCCGCCCACGATTCAATCTCGACCTGCAGCATGCCTTGCTCACCGGTCTGAGCTGTGTGCACTACGGCGCCTTTGCCGATCTGCCTCAGGCCCAGGCGCTGAAGGCGCAATTGCAGGCCGATAGCCCGCACCTGATGGAACACGGCATACACTTGCTGATCAGCCCCACGCCCCATGGTGAACTGATCATTGGTGACTCGCATGCCTACGGCAGCGATGCCTCGCCGTTCAATGCCGAGCAAGTCGATAACTGGATGATCGAACTGGCAGAGCACACCCTCGGTGGTCGTGTCGAAGTGGTCGAACGCTGGCAGGGCGTCTATGGTTCAGGCGGGCCGGGGCCATTTTCGTTGCTGCAGGTGGCGCCAGGTGTCAGTGCTGCGCTGATGCACAGCGGCGTTGGCATGAGCGTCGGGCCGGCCTTGGCCGAGCGACATATCGCTCGGTTGTTCAACGAAACCGTGTGAGGGGATGACGATGAGAACAGCCGAACAGGTTGTCAGCCAGATTTTTGCCCTGTATCAGCAGCATGGCGATGAGGACTACATCGGCGAACCGGTGTCGCAGTTGGAGCACATGTCCCAGGCCGCTCAATTGGCGCTGGACGAAGGCTTTGATGATGAAGTCGTGCTGGCTGCGTTCTTCCACGACATCGGTCATATCTGCGGTGGTGCCGAGGGCAATATGGGCGGCTATGGCGTGGTAAGCCATGAACAGGTGGGCGCCAATTACCTGCGCAATTGCGGGTTCAGCGAGCGCCTGGCGAAGCTGGTGCAATACCACGTTGAAGCCAAGCGCTACCTTACATTGCGCAAGCCGGGCTACTACCAGCGATTGAGTGAGGCCAGCCGTCGTACCCTGGAGTATCAGGGTGGGGTAATGAGCGAGGCCGAGGCGGATGCATTCGAGCGTGACCCGTTGTGCAAGGTCAGCCTGCGCATGCGCGAGTGGGATGAATTGGCCAAGGAGATGCATGTGCCGGTGATTGACTTGAATATGCTCAAGTCCAAGGCATTGGCGCTGTTGCATTGATACATCGCGGGGAAAGCCTGATGACCACTATCCCAGTGGCAGCGGGCTTGCTCCGCGGTAGGGTTCTAAAGCTCCTGCACCAAGCTGTCGATCTGCTCCTGGCGCTCGGGTTGATTGATCCGCGCCCCTGGATTCAATGACGACCATTGTGGATGCGCTCGCGCTTTGCTCAAGGCCTCTGGCAACTTGCCCTCACGCCAGCTCTGCTCTTGCGGTGTGCTCAACTTGATCCTTTCCATCGCGGCATGACCGCGACTGTCCAGGGCCTGGATCAGTTGGTGCTGACGCAAAGCCAACAAGCGCAGCACACTGTCATCCACCGTCAGCTCGCGCTGCCCCTTGAGCTTGCCCAGCAAGCGTGAGCCGTAGCTACGCGCAGTCTGCAAAGCGCCGCCGGCAATGGCTCCGGCCAGCGCTGCGGCGCCCAGGGTCAAACCGCCTACCAGCAGATCGACCCCAGCACCGGCGGCGGCACCCGCGGCCACGCCACTGCCCAGGCGCACGCCCAGAAGCTTGAGGGTCTCGGGGTTGAACAGGTCATCGCCCCAGCGTCCGTCGAGCAGCGGCAAATCGCTGGCGCTGGCATCGTCCTTGCGAAAGGCATACAGCTTGAGCAGGGCTTCGACGCAACGTTGTTCACGTTGGCGAACATCCTTGCGCAACGCCTCGATCGCCACGGCTTGCGCTCCAGGTTCGGCCACCACGCTTCGGCGGCACGCGGCACAATCTATCAACAGTTCGGCAATCAGGCGTTTAGCGCTGTGCTGACGGGCCAGGCGCTGGGCGTCCTGATCGTCGATCAGGCGTTGTAGCGCGGGCCGAGATTTTTCCAGCATCAGTGCCAGGCTTTCATAAAGCCGCCGCTCGCCATCTTCCGGTGGCGCGACGCTGTCGAAACGCACCAGTGCATGCAAACCAAGCCGGGCCAGCGCTTCACGCCAGGCGGGTTCGCGATGGTCGCTGCTGGCAACAAAGTTGAGCACCGGCAGTAGCGGTTTGCCGCAGCTGGCAAGCACTTCCAGCTCGTCACGGTACTTGGCCAACACCGGTTCACGCGCATCGATTACATATAGGCCGGCATCACTGGCGAGCAGTTGGCGCACCACCTTGGCCTCTTGTTCAAAGCGTTGGCGCGCTTCACTGCCCTGAAGAAAGCGCTCCAGCCGCGCCGGGCCGTCCAGGCGCTCGCCGGGACGCTCCAGACGCTCAAGGTAGTCGAGCAGGGCGATAGCGTCTTCCAGCCCCGGGGTGTCGTAAAGCTCCAGCAACGGTTCGCCATCCACCGACAGTCGCGCACCCTCCACATGGCGAGTAGTGCTGGGCCGATGGGATACCTCGCCAAAGCCGACATCGCGGGTGAGGGTACGCAACAACGACGTCTTGCCGACGTTGGTGTGGCCAACCACGGCCAGTTTTAGCGGCTTAGTCATGGCCATGCTCCAGCCAGTTCAGCGGGGCGCTGTCGGAATGCGCAAGCCCCAGTTGGTCCAGCGCCTGATGCCAGTCGCCGAGGCGATCGGCATCCAACGCCTGCCCAGGCAGCGCTTGCAGCAGCCATATGCGTGTAGCACCGGCATTGCGGGCGAGTTCGGCGAGCAACGCCAGGCTGCCACGATCCGGCGAGCGCCGCGGGTCACAAGCAATGACCAGGCGTGCCGGGGGAAAGCGGCTGAGTTGCTCAAGCAACTTATTGCGCGACTCACGGCTGTCGAGTATTCCGGCATTGTTGACGGTGGCGGGCAGGGCGGGTGGCCACGGCCGCTGGTCGTCCAGTTCCAGGCCAACCAGCAAGGCACCGTCGGAGTGCTCGTCACCCACACCACGGACAATCTGCGGCAGGGCATCCGGGGCTGCGTCGTTAACGCCAAGGCGCTCGCTGCTGGGCATCAGCGCTTCACGCAATTGGCTATAGCCTGGAAGGTTGATGTCCAGGCTCAAACGCTTGCGGCCACTGCGCCAGCGCCACAGGCACAGCGAGGCCAGCAGCAGCCGTGGAGCAATACCGAACACCAGCAACACGCCGAGCAACCAGCTGGCCCAAGCCTGGCGGGCCAGTTCAAGGGCGGGTTGACTGTCGCCACTGGCGCGGATCATGGCAATGTCCGGTACGTTAAAACCGAGCAGGGCAGGCAAGGCGCCGAGGGCTTGGGTCAGGGCTACGAAGGTATCGGCACCGAGAATGGTCGTTTCCCAAACGAAGCCGTAGCGCCGAGTGGCGAGCAGAATCAGCAGCATCACCAGGGCTGTGCCAAGGGCCACCAGCCACAGGCCATGGACCAGCAGGCCCAGTAGCCAGCGATTGAGTCTTTGCCGCTGCAGCAACACCAGCAGGGCGGGAGCCAAATGCACGGCCTGGGCATCACGGGCAAATTTTTCACTGAGCCACAACCACAGCCTGCCCAGGGTTGCCCCTTGCTCCCCGGCGAAGAAGAAGCCGAGCGCCCATCCGCCCAGCAACAGCAGGTTCAAGCCCAGCAGGCTACCCAGCGCCCAGAACACATTCACCGGGCGCTGGCTGTCGCCCAGGGCGGCCAGGGCCAGGCCGGCGCCGCTGAGTATCGCCAGCACCAGCAACAACGCCAGTGCCAAGCGGGCACCTTGCTTCCAGCGTTGCAGGGCGCTGCGCATGCCATCGCGCTCGGCCAGCCACAAGGCACGATGCTCAATGCGTGTCGGCAGGTCACCGCCCGCCTGGCGGGCGTGGCGGTTGGCTTCCTGGTCGTCCAGAAGGCCTGCATGTTCCTCACGCAGGCGTACTGCTTCAGTGAGCCAGCGTTTGTCCAGGTCAGTCAGTGCAGTCACGCGGTCTTCCATTGATCAAGTCAGCCCAAAGCATAACCCAGGCGCCGAAGAACGGGCTTTGCTATCCTCGCGGACATGAAAACATCACTTCCCCTCAGCCTGATCGCGGCGCTCGCCGAGAATCGTGTGATCGGCATCGACAACAGCATGCCCTGGCACCTGCCGGGGGATTTCAAGTACTTCAAGGCTACCACCCTGGGCAAGCCAATCATCATGGGGCGTAAAACCTGGGATTCGCTCGGCCGGCCGTTGCCTGGGCGTTTGAACCTGGTGGTCAGCCGCCAGCCAGGGCTGCAGCTCGAAGGCGCGCAGGTGTTCGACTCACTCGACGCGGCCATGTTGCGGGCCGAGCAATGGGCGCTGGAGCAGGGCGTGGATGAGCTGATGCTGATTGGCGGCGCGCAACTCTACACCCAGGCCATCGAGCGAGGCCTGGCTGATCGGTTGTATTTGACGCGGGTCGAATTGAACCCGGAAGGGGATGCGTGGTTTCCAGCGTTCGATGCGGCGCAATGGACGCTCGCGTCGACGCAGGCAAATCCGGCGGAAGGTGACAAGCCGGCCTACCACTTCGAGGTCTGGGAAAAGGCCTGATTCACTCGGTAGGAGTGGGCTTGCCCCGCGACAAGGCGGCAAATAACCTGCCGGCCTATCGCGGGCCAAGCCGCTCTGGCGTTAGCTGTGGCTCAGTTCGGCATGTTCGTCGGTGCCCAGCACCTGACGATCTGTTTGCTTGAGCATCTGGCTGGTAATCGCCCCTGCGGTCATCGAACCGTTCACGTTCAATGCTGTACGACCCATGTCGATCAGCGGCTCGACCGAGATTAGCAACGCCACCAGCTCTACCGGCAAGCCCATGGCCGGCAGCACGATCAGCGCGGCAAAGGTCGCACCGCCACCGACGCCGGCAACACCGGCCGAACTCAGGGTGACGATTGCCACCAGCGTTGCGATCCACAGTGGGTCGAGCGGGTTGATACCGACAGCCGGAGCTACCATCACCGCCAGCATTGCCGGGTACAAACCGGCACAGCCGTTCTGGCCAATGGTCGCGCCGAACGAAGCGGCAAAGCTTGCGATCGACTGTGGAATGCCCAGGCGCAGGGTTTGCGCTTCGATGCTCAGCGGGATGCTGGCAGCACTGGAGCGGCTGGTGAAGGCGAAGGTCAGCACCGGCCAGACTTTGCGGAAGAAGCGCAGTGGATTGACGCCGCTGATCGCCAGCAACACGCCATGCACCACAAACATCAGCCCCAGGCCGATGTACGAAACCACCACAAAGCTGCCGAGCTTGAGGATGTCGTCAAGGTTCGAGCTGGCAACCACCTTGGTCATCAGGGCCAACACGCCATACGGGGTGAGCTTCATCACCAGGCGCACCAGACGCATGGTCCAGGCTTGCAGGGTGTCGATAGCGACCAGGGCGCGATTGCCTTTTTCGGCATCATCCTTGAGCAATTGCAGGGCGGCCATGCCAAGGAACACGGCAAAGATCACTACGCTGATGATCGACGTCGGCTTGGCGCGCGCCAGGTCGCCCACCGGGTTGCTGGGGATGAACGACAGCAGCAGTTGCGGGATATTCAGGTCTGCGACCTTGCCCACGTAATCGCTCTGAATAGCCTGCATGCGTGCGGTTTCGGCGGTGCCTGCCACCAACCCCTCGGCGGTCAGGCCGAACAGGTTGGTCAGGCCGATACCGATCAGTGCGGCGATGGCCGTGGTGAACAGCAGGGTGCCGATGGTCAGGAAGCTGATTTTGCCCAGTGAAGAAGCGTTGTGCAGCCGCGCCACAGCGCTGAGGATCGAAGCGAAGATCAGCGGCATGACGATCATTTGCAGCAACTGCACATAGCCGTTGCCAACCAGATCCAGCCAACTGATGGTGGCCTTGAGTACCGGATTGCCTGCGCCATAGATGGTATGCAGGGCAGCACCGAACAACACGCCCAGAACCAGGCCGACCAACACCTTCTTGGCCAGGCTCCAGTTGCCATGACGGGTTTGCGCCAGGCCTAGCAGCAATGCCAGGAACGCCAGCAGATTGAGAGACAGCGGCAGATTCATTGAAGCTCCAGGGATAACGCGGGGAATCGCCTCTGTGTGCGATTGCGAACAGAAATGCTAACAGCATGAAAACGGACGAATTTATATCAAAAAGTAATTTGCTTAGTATTTTTTGGAATATATGCGCTGCACGCAAGCCTTCAATAGCCGCTCACGCAGCTATCGGCGCCGC
The DNA here is from genome assembly GCF_016881005.1 of Pseudomonas arcuscaelestis. Lineage (GTDB taxonomy): Bacteria > Pseudomonadota > Gammaproteobacteria > Pseudomonadales > Pseudomonadaceae > Aquipseudomonas > Aquipseudomonas arcuscaelestis. Next base: position 193,048 of record NZ_JACOPV010000004.1, read on the forward strand.
CTAGCGCTTGTTCAGGCCTTTGGCCAAACGATCACCGCCAAGCTGAATCAATGCCACCAGCAGCACCAGCATGACAATCACGGTGAGCATGATCTGGCTGTCGAAACGCTGGTAGCCATAACGATAGGCAATGTCGCCCAAGCCGCCTGCGCCGATGGCCCCTGCCATGGCCGAGGAGTTGATCATGGTCACTAACGTGATGGTGAAACCGCCGACGATACCCGGTAGGGCCTCGGGCAATAATACGTGCCAGACGATATGCCAGCGTCGGCAACCCATGGCTTGCGCCGCTTCGATCAGACCGTGGTCAACTTCACGCAAGCTGACTTCGGCGATTCGGGCAAAGAACGGCGTGGCGGCAATGGTCAGCGGCACTACTGCCGCCCACACGCCATACGTGGTGCCGACGATCAGGCGAGTGAAGGGAATCAGCGCGACCATCAGGATCAGGAACGGTATCGAGCGGAACAGGTTAACGAAGGCACCCAGTACCCGGTTCAAGGTGGGGGCCTGGAAAATCCCGCCCTTGGCGCTGGTAACCAGAATCACCGCCAAGGGAATCCCGGCGAGCAAGGCAATCAGCGATGACACCCCGACCATCAACAGGGTATCGAGTACGCCCTGGAACAGGCGATCAGTCCACATAACCCAGCACCTCTACGTGTGTGGCCCATTGGCGGGCGCGCTCAATGATCTGCTCGTGGCAGTGCGGCGAATTCGCGACCGACAGCACCAACTGCCCCAGCGCACGCCCCTGGATCGGCTCGATGCCTCCCTGCAGTAGGCTTATCCGTCCGCCGAGGCTGGTGAACAATGTGGATAACTCCGGTGCCTGGCGTTGCGTTCCAGCAACCTTGAGGTTCAATACCAAGGCTGCCTCGGCACTGCCCGGCTGCACCTGCAGACGGGCCTGCAGCTCGGGTGGCAAGGCGGCTTGCAACGGTGCCAGCAAGGTTTTGCTGACCTCATGCCGTGGGTCGCCGAACACTTGCCACACGGCACCCTGCTCAACGATGCGCCCGCGCTCAAGCACCACTACCCGGTGGCAGACATCGCGGATGACCGCCATCTCGTGAGTAATCAGCACCACGGTCAGGCCCAGGCGCTGGTTGATGTCGCGCAGAAGCTCAAGGATGGAGGCGGTGGTTTCCGGGTCGAGGGCCGAGGTCGCTTCATCACAGAGAAGAATATCCGGGTCGTGCACCAGCGCCCGGGCGATACCGACGCGCTGCTTCTGCCCGCCCGACAATTGTGCCGGGTAGGCATGGTGCTTCTGTTCGAGCCCCACCAGCGCCAGCAGTTCGGCTACCTTGCGTTGGCGCTGGGCCTTGGGCACGCCAGCGACCTTGAGCGGCAGCTCAACGTTCTGCCATACGGTTTTCGCCGACATCAGGTTGAAGTGCTGGAAGATCATGCCGATGCGCCGGCGCAGGCGTACCAGGCGGTCCTCATCGAACGCGCCGATATCTACCTGGTCGATCAGCACGCGGCCGCTGCTGGGTTGTTCGAGACGATTGATGGTGCGGATCAGCGACGACTTGCCAGCGCCGCTACGCCCGATGATGCCGAAAATCTCACCGCGCTGAATGTTCAGGTCGATGGCTTCCAGTGCCGGTGCGCTTTGCCCCGGATAGGTCTTGCTCAAACCGATAAAGCGCACATGGGTACTGCTCAACTCGGGATGCAGCGCCCGTTGCTCAGCCTGATGCGGTGGTGCGTATGCGTGCTCCTTGGGCACCTCAAGGGCGGTGGCGGCGCTCATGTCAGCTCTCCCAACCGGGTTGATAGAGCTTGCCGTGGGCCTTCTCCAGGGCGGCACGTACTGCAGCCGAATGCTGGTAGATGTCGATGAACTTGGCCAGGCGTGGGTCATCCTTGGTCTGCGCACGGATGACGAACTGAATCACATACTCCTTGTGGTCGAGGCCATCGAACAGCAGCGCCGAGGCGGCATCGAAGGTGTTGGCCAGGCGAATGTAGGCCGGATAGCCCTGGACCAGATCGGCATCGTCATAGGCACGTACCAACTGCACCGCCTCGACCTGGAGAATCTTCAACTGCTTGGGATTGGCGATGATGTCCTCTTCGCCAGCCTTGTAGCCAACCCCCGGCTTGAGGCTGATCAGGCCGGCCTTGGCCAATAATTGCAGGCCGCGACCGCTGTTGATCGGGTCGTTGGCGATTGCGACGCTGGCGCCTTGTGGCAGTTCGTCGAAGCTTTTGTACTTTTTCGAATACAGGCCGACGTTGTTGATGATGCCCGGCGCATAAGGCACCAGATCAAACCCGGCGGCAGCCTTGGCGTTTTCCAGGAACGGGATGTGCTGGAAGTAGTTCACGTCGATATCACCGCTGGCCAGGCTTACATTTGGAGCGATCCAATCGCTGAACTCGATCAGTTCGACACTAAGGCCCTGTTTTTTCGCTTCGCTGACGGCGGCTTCCAGCGGGATGGCAAAGGCTGCAGTGGTGCCCACTTTCAGTGCCTCAGCGGCGTGGCTGCTGCCGAATAGACCGAGGGTCAGGGCCAGGGCCGCCACGGGGCGGGCAAGGAAGGTCTTAAGCATGCAGTTGCGCTCCTGTCTGGGCGGTGTGGCGATAGCTGGCGCCAGGGTGGTCGGCGGGCAGCAGGGAGTGGTCACTGGCGAAAAGTTTTTCGCGCAGGCTGCCGGGTTCGTAGGCAGTCTTGTAGGAGCCTCGGCGCTGCAGTTCGGGTATCACCAGATCGATGAAGTCGATGTAGCTTTCCGGGGTTACCGTGCGGGTCAGGTTGAAACCATCCAGGCCGGTATCGGCAATCCAGCTTTCCAGGGCGTCGGCAACTTGGGTCGGTGAGCCGACGATGGTGACGTAGCGTCCGCCCAGGGCATGCTGGTCAAGCAGCTTACGGCGGGTCCAATCGTTGTTCTGCAAGGCTTTGGTGGCCGACTGGATAGCGTTGCTTTTCACGTACTGGATAGGTTCGTCCAGCTCGTATTGTGAAAAGTCGATTGCGGTAGAGCTGGCGAAATGTGCGACCCCAGCTTCGGCGCTGGCGTAGTGCAGGTACTCGGCATGTTTGGCCCAGGCTTGTTCTTCGCTGCGGGCAACAATAACGGTGAGGCCCATGAACACCTTGATCGCCCCTGGGTCTCGACCGGCGGCCACGGCACTGGCGCGCACCTTGTCGACCTGGGCACGCGTGCCTTCCTTGGTCTGCCCGCTGATGAACACGCACTCGGCATGGTTGCCGGCAAAACCCAGGCCACGCTCGGAGCTGCCTGCCTGGAACAGTACCGGGGTGCGTTGCGGCGAGGGCTCGCACAGGTGGTAGCCGTCGACCCGGTAGAACTCGCCCTGGTGGTTGACCTTGTGGACCTTTTGCGGGCGGGCGTAGACCCGTTGCTGGCGATCGTTGATCACCGCCCCGTCTTCCCAACTCCCTTCCAGCAGCTTGTACAGCACCTGCATATATTCGTCGGCCTGATCGTAGCGGCGGTCGTGTTCAGCTTGCTGCTCAAGGCCCATGGCCCTTGCTGCGCTGTCCAGATAACCGGTGACGATGTTCCAGCCCACGCGGCCGCGGCTCAGGTGGTCGAGGGTCGAGAGCTTGCGGGCGAACAGGTAGGGCGGCTCGTAAGTGAGGTTGGCGGTCAGGCCGAAGCCCAGGTGCCGGGTTACCGCGGCCATCGCCGAAACCAGCAGCAGTGGGTCGTTGACCGGTAACTGGATCGACTCTTTGAGCGGCACCTCGACGCTGTTTTGGTAAACGTCGTAGACGCCGACGATATCGGCGATGAACAGCCCGTCGAATAGTCCGCGCTCAAGTAACTGGGCAAGCTCGGTCCAGTACTCGAGGGTCTTGTACTGGGTGGAGGTGTCTCGCGGGTGAGTCCACAAACCATGGTTGATGTGCCCGATGCAGTTCATGTTGAAGGCATTGAGCAGGATCTTTTTCCTGGCCATCAGATCGTCCCCCGCAGCGGTGGGTTCTCGTCGTTGAGGTAGTAGTTGCCGATGGCGTGGTACTTCCAGCGCACCGGATCGTGCAGGGTGTGCACGCGAGCATTGCGCCAGTGGCGATCGAGGCCGTGTTCGGCGAGGGTCGCCTGGCTTCCGGCCAACTCGAACAGGGTCGTGCCGGCGGCCAGGGATATTTCGGTGCTGATCGCTCGGGCCTCGGCAACGGCGATGGATGCCGCGGCTACAGTACTGGCATTCGGGGCGGCCTGGGCCAGGTCGAGAAACTCGCCGGCACGCTCGAGTAACGCCTCGGCTGCATGCAAGCGGATCGCTAGATGACCGAAGGACTTCAACGTCAAAGGGTCTTCGCTGGCCTGGTCATTGCCTGAGTCGATCCAGGGGCGGCTGCGGGTGCGCACAAACTGCAGCCCATCTTCATAGGCGGCGCGGGCAATGCCGGTGTCGATGGCAGCATGAAGAATCTGCGCCAGTGGGCCGACAGGCGTAGGTCGTTCGAAGGCCGTCTGGAACGGCAGCACATCCTCGGCATTGACCCGGACATTCTCGAACAGTACCGAGCCGCTGCCGGTCGTGCGTTGACCAAAGCCGCTCCAGTCGTCGATCACTTGCAGTCCCTCACTTTCGGCAGGGACGAAGACCAGATGCTGCACGCCGTTTTCATCCACTACCGAGGTGGGAATGCGCTGGGCATAGAGCGCACCGGTGGCGTAGAACTTGCGCCCGTTGATGAGGAAGGCGTCGCCGTCGCGGCTCAATGCCGTGGTCCGATCATGAGCGGTCTTGGTGCCCAGTTCGGCCAGCGCATTCCCAAAGCGTTGCCCGGCCAGTACTTCGGCGTACAGGCGTCGCTGTTGCGCGGGACTGCCATTTACGCGCAGCACCTCAAGGGCATAGAAATGGTTTTGAGGAATCTGTCCAAGCGATCCGTCGGCCTGGGCGATACGGGCAATGACCTTGGCCAGGGTGACGTTCGAAACACCTACGCCGCCAAAGGCTTTGGGCACGCTGATGGCCCAGAGCCCGGAGCGGGAAAAGAGGGTCAATTCCGCATGCGGTAGGCGCCGTTCGCGGTCACGCAGAGCGCTGTCGCGACGCAGTTGAACGGCAACTTCCTCGGCAATGAGTAAAGCCTGGGCGTCAGTGTGGATGACCGCGACGTTTTCGTGCGGTTGTGGCAGAAGGCTCATAAAAAGCTCCAGTGGTCTGGTTAAATCCAGGAGTGCCGGGCAGGCAACGTACCGTTGAGGTGATAGGCGCCAACGGCGTGGTATTTCCAGCGCACTGGGTCGTGGAGGGTGTGGACCCGGGCGTTTCGCCAATGTCGGTCGAGGTTGAACTCGGCGAGGGTTGCGCGGCTGCCGGCAAGCTCGAAGAGCTTCTCGCTGGCCAGCAGGGCAATCTCGGTGGTCAGCACCTTGGCTTCGGCCACCGCAATCGAGGCGCGCGCGGCCGAGGCTGCATCGATTGGCGCTGCATTGACTTCATCGAGCGTGCGCGCCGCCTTGTTCAGCAAGGCCAGGGCAGCGTGCAGCTCAAGTTGCAGGCGCCCGATGTCGGCAATTACGTAAAGGTCTTCGCAGGCGCGTTCGACCTTGGCATCAATCCATGGCCGTGAACGCTCGCGGACAAAGCTGATGGCATCGGCGACCGCTTCCTGAGCGATACCGGCGTCAATGGCGGCCTGGATCAGTTGAGAAACGGCGCCCTGAATGTTGGGCACCTCGTTCTGTCGCCAGTTGTCGATCACCAGTTCAGGGTCTACCTGAACCCGGTCCAGTAGCACGGTGCCGCTGGCCGTGGTGCGTTGGCCAAAGCCGGACCAGTCGTCGACGATCCGCAGCCCCGGCGTGCCGCGACGAACAAAAGCCATCACCTGGCGGCCTTCATCGTTCAGCGCCTTGACAGCCACCCAGTGGGCGAACAGTGCGCCAGTGGAATAGAACTTCTGTCCGCTGAGCAGATAGTGATCGCCCTCCCGGGTAATCCGCGCCTTGAGTTCCAAGGTGTTCTTGCTGCCGCGCTCGGGGCCGGCATTGCCGATGCGCCAGCCGTCGAGCACCGACTTGAACAGCAACGTCTTTTGCCGTTCGCTGGCGGTGCCTTGGAGTAACTGCAGGATACCGAACTGATTCTGCGGAATCTGTCCCAGTGCCGGATCGGCCGCGCTGATGATCCGAAACACCTCGGCAAGGGTGACAAAAGACACCTGCGCGCCGCCGTAAGCATGGGGAATGGAAATGCTGCCCAGTCCACTGCGGGTGAACTGTTCAATTTCTGCCCAGGGCAGTTTGCGTTGTTGATCGCGTCGTGCTGCCTGGCTGCGCGCTATATCGGCTAATTCGTGCGCGGCCTGCAAGGCTTGTGCGTCAGCGCCCAGCACGCTTGCTGGCAGCAGCAGCGGGGCGCTATCAAGATCGCTGTGGACGTTTGTATCTGCCAGATTGGACATCAGTACCGCTCCTTGGCTGTACTCAATGCCCTGGCGTTACGCACTGGGGTGATTGTGTTCCCGACCATACCTTACCTCACGTATTGAAGTGGTCGGCGCAACGCGCGCCGACTGAAATGCGCTGGTCCGGTGGTCCGGTTTATATACCCTAAAGCTGTATAAAAATTAAATAAACTATCATTTTGGAATATGAATAGAAGTACTCCGTGGTCGCTCGACGAACACCTGCAATTGCCTGGCAGGAGCCCATATAGAGCGGTTACCGACGCGATCCAGAATGCAGTAACTCAGTTGCAGATGCGGGTCTGGCCCCCATTCCTGAATCAACGCCAGGGGGATTTTCGCCTTGATCGGTTTGCCCACCTGATGCTGTGCCAACACCGGCAAGTCCAGGCGCAGATCGCCCCAGCACAGGGTAATTTGGTCGCCACCGGCCATGTTCGAGTAAGGCGCCAGCGTGCAGGGCAGGTCGTGGTTCAGGGCATCGAGAGAAAGGCCGTGATGGCGAACCCTGGTGGCCAATTGCACTGGCTGAAGCTGCGCATGGTCGCCATTGCCCCCAGGGCAGTCGAGTTTGACGAGCACTTGTCGCTCGGGCGAACGTATCGGACGGTAACCCGGTGTGAGCAAGCGGTAGTGCAGGCGATGTACGCCGTTGTGCAATAAATGACCAGGTATAGGCATGTCGATTGCGTTCGTCACTTCATCGGTGTGCAGGGTGCGAGCACTGACAAAACGGTGCCCCCAGAACATGGCGAGCAGATCACCGGCTTGCATCGGCGGCTCAATGACTATGCGCGCCTGTAATCGAGAGGCACTGTGGCGCCCGATACCGCCCGCGTGGATGCCGGGGAGGGAAGGAGGGGTTAATTCGCTTGCGTGGCTGACGTGGGGCATAGCGCGCATCCTTGGCATGAATATCTGCGGGACTGGCGGTTATTAGTCAGCAAGCGCAAAGGATCAAGGCTCAATAGTGCCTTTTGCCAGGCAGTGGCAAACTTCGGAAGCGGCCTACGCCCGCAATGGATGGGTGCGCGCAGCCAACGCTGTGAGTCTGGCGGGGAACTCAGTACCCGGTGTTTTGCGTACCGAGAAACTTGCCCAGAAACTGCCGGGTACGTTCTTCACGGGGATGGGCGAACAGCGCCCGCGCCTCGCCCTGTTCGACAATTACACCCTTGTCGAAAAAGATCACGCGATTGGCGACATCACGAGCAAAGCTCATTTCGTGAGTGACGATAATCATGGTGCGCTTTTCCTCGGCCAGGCTGCGGATGGTCGCCAGCACCTCTCCGACCAACTCAGGGTCAAGTGCCGAGGTTGGCTCGTCGAAGAGAATCACCTCAGGCTCCATCGCCAGCGCACGGGCAATCGCTACCCGTTGCTGCTGGCCACCGGAAAGCTTGCGCGGATAGGAAGCCTCCTTGCCTGCCAGGCCGACCTTGGCCAACAGTTTCATGCCCAGGGCCACCGCTTGTTCGCGAGGCGTCTGTTTGACCACCAGCGGACCTTCGATGACGTTTTCCAACGCTGTGCGATGGGGAAACAGGTTGAAGTTCTGGAACACGAACCCGACTTGCTGGCGCAATTTGCGGATCAGCCCTTGCTGTTGCTTGAGGGGACGGTTGGCATCGATCGTCACATCGCCTACCTGGATCAGGCCACTGTTGGGTGTTTCCAACAAGTTCAGGCAACGCAGGAAGGTGGTTTTGCCCGAGCCACTGGGGCCAATGATGGCAATAACCTCACCGGCCTCGACCTTCAGGCTGATGTCGTTCAGAACTGTCTGGCCGTTGAACTGCTTGCTCAGTCGCTCTACCACGATCATGCCTCAGGACTCCTGGTCGTGCCGGTTGACTCGCGCTTCCAGGCGGTTCTGAAAATGCGCAAGAATGCTGGCCAGTACCCAATAGATCAGTGCGGCGGCAAGGTACATGGTGAAAATTTCAAAGGTTCGTGCAGTGATCAACTGCGCCTGGCGGAACAGCTCCGGCACCTGAATAGTGGCGGCCAGGGCGGTGTCTTTGACCAGTGAAATAAAGCTGTTGCCCAAGGGCGGCAACGCGGTGCGTGCTGCCTGTGGAAGAATCGCCCGGCGCATGGCCTGACCGCGGGTCATGCCGATACTGGCCGCAGCCTCCCATTGGCCTCGATCGATCGAGCCGATAGCGGCGCGTAGAATCTCACAAGCGTAGGCGGCCATGTTCAGCGAGAAGCCAATCAGCGCTGCAGGCAGCGGGTCCAGTTCCAGCCCCAATTGCGGCAGGCCGTAATAGATCATGAACAACTGGACCAGCAGCGGTGTGCCGCGAAAGAACGACACATAGACCCGCGCTGTCCAGCTCAACAGCTTGAGCGATGACAGGCGCATCAGCGCCAGGCCGAAGCCCAGCAACAAGCCAAAGAACATCCCGCCAAGGCTGAGGATGACGGTGTAGTACGCGCCCTTGAGTAGAAAGGGCGCGCTGTCCAGCGCAAGCTGCAGGCTTTCTTCGATCATTTAGTCACGTCGGCGCCAAAGTACTTCTCGGACAGTTTGCTCAGCGTGCCGTCGGCGCGCAGTTTGTCCAGTGCCTTGTTGATGGCGTCGAGCAGTTCTGGCTCGCCCTTGCGCAGGGTGACTCCCGACTCCAGGCGCGAGAAGGCGTCTCCGGTAATGCTGGTGTCCTTGGCCTTCTTGGCATATTCGAGGGCGGCCAGGCGGTCGATCAAGGTCGCGTCGATGCGGCCGACACGCAGGTCCTGGAATTTGGTTGGGTCGTCGTCGTAGGTCTTGATCACCGCCTGCGGGACGTTCTCTTTGAGCCACTGCTCATAGTTTGTCCCCAGGCCTACCCCGACTTTCTTGCCGGCAAGGTCTGCGGCAGTCTTGATATTGAGCTCATCCTTTTTCTTGGTCAGGACCAGCGCCTGAATACCGGAAACGGTATAAGGCTGGGAGAAGTCGTACTTCTTTTTGCGCTCGTCAGAGATGGTCACCTGATTGATCACCACATCAAGGCGCTTGGACTCAAGGGCTGCGAGAATGCCGTCCCATTTGGTCGGTTGCAGCTTGGCTTTGACACCCAGCTCCTTGGCCAGCGCCTCCGACAGCTCCACTTCGAAACCGGCCAGCTTGCCATCGGCATCGACGAAACTGAACGGCGGATAGGTGCCCTCCAGGCCGACGCTGATCGTGCCCTTGTCCTTGATCGTCTTCAACTGCTCGCCGGCAACGGCCTGACCGAGCAGACTGGCGCCCAGCAGCAGGGCAACGCCCGCATTGAGAATCTGTTTACCGATTACTGTCATGACGAAGCCCCAACGTTATTGTGGTGTGGAAGGCGACTATAGGGTGACGCTAATAGGTTTAAAAATAATATAAATCAATTTTGTTATTCTTTTTTTGAATATGCTATTCAGCTATTCCAGACCTCAGGGTAGGCGAATAATGCCGGGGCCCCACCGGTATGCAGGAAAATCAGTGGGCCGTCGTCGAATCGCTGGCGGGCAATACCGTCGAGCAAGCCCGCCATGGCCTTGCCGGTGTAGACCGGATCCAGCAACAAACCTTCCTGGCTCGCCAACAGGCGAATGGCGGCGAGGGTACCGGCGTTCGGTTCGCCATAGCGCGGAGCAAAATACTCGTCCCACAGCTCAACTTTGAAGGTTTCAGGCAGGCGCATACCCAGGAGTTCTGCGGTGCGTTCGGCCAGCCCCTGCACCTTGGGCCGCTGCGCCTCGTCACTGCGCGACACGGTGACACCAATCACGGGCAGGTGTGGCAATGCTTCTGCCAATGCCAGGCCCAGCCCGCTGTGGGTGCCGGCGCTGCCGGAGGCAAGCACTACCCCAGCGAAACGCTGCCCGCTTTGGTTGATCTGTTCGGCAAGTTCCAAGCCTGCGCGCACGTAACCCAGGGCGCCAAGGGCGTTGGAGCCACCAATAGGGACGATGTAGGGTTTGCGGCCACTGGCGTGCAAGCGTACTGACAAAGCTTGCAGTTGTTCGTCGGCGTTATCGAGGTTATCCACAAGCTCGACCTTGGCGTCGAACAGCTCCAGCAACAGGCGGTTGCCGTTGCCCTGATAGTTTGCCGAGTCAGTGCCGATAGGGTTTTCCAGCAATGCGACACATGCCAGGCCCAGCCGCGCAGCCAGCGCTGCGGTTTGACGCACATGGTTAGACTGGATTGCGCCAGCCGTGACCAGGGTGTCGGCGCCCTTGCTCAAGGCATCCGCCGCCAGGTATTCGAGTTTGCGCAATTTGTTGCCACCCAGGGCCAGGGGGGTGCAGTCATCGCGTTTGACGTAAATATCACGGCCCAGCCAGGTCGAGAGGCGGTGCAGCTTTTCCAGCGCGGTTGGCGCGCCAAGCAGGTCCAGACGATTGAAGCGGGAAAGCTGTCCGTCGATCATGGCAATACATCTGCAAGGGAAAAAACGACTATAGGCAGGCCTGTGCCCGCAAGCAACTCCCGGCCTTATGCCAGCTTTATTGCGTTTTGGAATAAAGGGTATTTTTTCTCCGGCCGCTAATTGTCGTAGAGTGAGCGTCTATCTGGCGGCCTTCTCATTCCATTCTCGCCGCCGCGGCAGGAGATGTAACCGTGAGCGAAAACGCGCAGACAGGGCATTGGCAGTTGCATGGCATCGTTGCCGGCTTGCGTAGCGCCCGAGCCAAATGGCGCAGCGACAATGGTCGCAGCAGTGGCGAACAAGGTGGGCGCGAATTGCCGTCGCGAGAAGCCATGCGACACATTCTTGAGCTACTGTGCGGCGCTCTGTTTCCCATGCGTCTTGGTCCGGTGGACCTGCGTGAGGAAAGTGAAGATTTCTACGTTGGGCATACCCTCGATTCGGCCCTGACGGCCTTGCTTGCCCAGGCGCGTCTGGAACTGCGCTATGTCGCCCGCCACGGCAAGTGCAACACCGCTGATGTCGACGCCAAGGCATTGAGCCTGATCCAGGACTTTGCCGCAGCACTACCGGGCCTGCGCAGCATCCTCGATACCGATGTCCTGGCCGCGTTCCATGGCGACCCGGCAGCGCGAAGCGTCGATGAAGTGTTGCTCTGCTATCCAGGCATTCTGGCGGTTATCCATCACCGCCTGGCGCATCACCTGTACCGCTCCGGCTTGCCTCTGCTGGCGCGCATCAGTTCGGAGCTGGCGCACTCGGCCACGGGCATCGACATTCACCCCGGAGCGCAAATCGGCCAAAGCTTCTTCATTGATCACGGCACGGGCGTGGTGATCGGTGAAACCGCGATCATTGGTGAGCGGGTGCGGATCTACCAGGCGGTAACCCTGGGGGCCAAGCGCTTCCCGGCAGACGAGGACGGTCAGTTGCAAAAGGGCCATCCACGCCACCCGATCGTCGAAGACGATGTGGTGATTTATGCCGGTGCAACTATTCTGGGACGAATCACCATTGGCAAGGGCTCGACCATCGGCGGCAACGTCTGGCTGACCCGCAGCGTGGCACCGGGCAGCAACCTGACCCAGGCCAATCTGCAGCACGATGACGGCACGCAGAAGTAGCCCAGGCAGGGCTTGGATTGCGGCATCGGGTCGCATTAAGGACCCCATCCATGTTTAACTTGAACGCTTGTTCAAGTTAAAACGGTGGTCCGCTGCCGGCGTTCAACAGGAGGAAACCCTTTGCTGAACCCGTTCAATCCAAGCCTTTCCCGTCATTTCGAGGTGCACATTTAATGGGTGCACCGAGTTCCTTACCTAGCGGCAAAATCCGCATGAATCCGCCGGTCTTCTATTTTTCGGCGAGCTTTATCCTCATTTTCGGACTAGTGGTAATCAGTAATCCGCAGGCAGCTGGCGAATGGCTGTTGGCGGCGCAAAACTGGGCGGCCAATACGGTCGGCTGGTATTACATGCTGGCGATGACGCTGTACCTGGTCTTCGTGGTGGTCACCGCCTTATCTGGCTACGGCAAGATCAAGCTCGGTGCCGACCACGACGAACCCGAGTTCAGCTACCTGTCCTGGGCCGGTATGTTGTTCGCTGCGGGCATCAGCATCACTCTGTTTTTCTTCTGTGTCTCCGAACCCCTGACCCATATGCTCCAGCCACCCCAGGGTGAAGCCGGAACGGTCGAGGCTGGGCGCCAGGCCATGCAGTTGCTGTTTCTGCATTGGGGGCTGCACGGTTGGGGCGTATTCGCTTTCGTCGGTATGGCCCTGGCCTACTTCGCCTATCGCCACAACTTGCCCCTGGCCCTGCGTTCGGCGCTTTATCCACTGATTGGCAAGCGTATCAACGGCCCTATCGGCTATGCAGTGGATGGTTTCGGCATCATCGCCACGGTCTTCGGCCTTGGCGCCGACATGGGCTTTGGGGTGTTGCACCTCAATTCTGGCCTGGACTACCTGTTCGGTATTCCCCATACCCAGTGGGTACAGGTGGCGCTGATCACCCTGATGATGGGCGCGGCAGTGGCTGTTGCCGTGGCCGGGGTCGAGAAGGGTGTGCGGGTGATGTCCGACATCAACATGTTCCTGGCCTGCGCGCTGCTGTTGTTCGTGCTGTTCGCCGGGCCTACGCAGCATCTGTTCAATACCTTGATCCAGAACCTGGGCGACTACCTGGGAGCGCTGCCGAGAAAGAGTTTTGATGTGTATGCCTACAACCAGGACAGAGACTGGCTGGGTGGCTGGACCGTGTTCTACTGGGCCTGGTGGATTGCCTGGGCGCCTTTTGTGGGCCTGTTCATTGCGCGAATTTCCCGTGGTCGCACCATTCGTGAATTTGTCTTCGGCGTGTTGCTGATCCCACTGGGTTTTACGTTGGCGTGGATGTCGATCTTCGGCAATAGCGCCATCTCGCAGGTGCTCGATCACGGCATGACAGCGCTTGGTCAGTCGGCCATCGACAACCCCTCGATGACCCTGTACCTGCTGCTGGAAACCTATCCGTGGAGCAAGGTGGTGATTGCCGTCACGGTGTTCATCAGCTTTGTGTTCTTCGTTACCTCGGCGGACTCGGGCACTGTGGTGTTGTCGACGTTGTCCGCTCGCGACGGCAATGCCGATGAAGACGGACCGAACTGGTTGCGGGTGTTCTGGGGGGCAATGACGGCCCTGGTGACCATCGGCCTGTTGTTCGCAGGCAGCATCGACTCATTGAAGTCGGCGGTAGTGCTGACCTCGCTGCCGTTTTCGGTGATTCTGCTGGCGATGATGTGGGGGCTGCACAAGGCGTTCTACCTGGAGTCGCAGCGCCAGATTGCGCAGATGCATTCGCTGGCGCCGTTCGCCAATTCTCGTCGGGGTCGTGGTGGCTGGCGTCAGCGCCTGAGCCAGGCGGTGCATTTTCCTTCGCGTGATGAGGTCTACCGGTTCATGGACGACGTAGTGCGTCCGGCGATTGGTGAAGTGACCGAAGTGTTTGTCGAGAAGGGGCTCAATGTCATCACCCAGGAAGACCCGAGCCACGACAACGTCAGCCTGAAGATTGGTCATGGCGAGGAGCAACCCTTCATCTATCAAGTACAGATGCGTGGCTACTTCACCCCGTCATTCGCGCTGGGCGGGCTTGGCACCCAGGAACTGAAGAACCGTCGTTACTATCGTGCCGAGGTTCATCTGAGCGAAGGTAGCCAGGACTACGATCTGGTTGGCTACAGCAAAGAGCAGATCATCAACGACATCCTCGACCAGTACGAACGGCATATGCAGTTTCTGCACATGGTGCGTTAGCAGGCAAACGGTAGGGGCGGGGCAAACCCGCGCCTACCGCTTTTAGCCGCTGCCTCAGAACGGCGCATCTCCCAGAATCGTTGCTCGATGCATGACCCGCCGTTGCGGGCGATAGTCATCGACGGCGTAATGCTGGGTCACCCGGTTGTCCCAGAAGGCCACGTCGTTCTCCTGCCAGCGCCAGCGGATGGTGAACTCCGGTCGGGTGGCGTGGGCGAACAGTAATTTAAGTATCGCCTCGCTTTCGGTGTCGCTCAGTTCGTTGATGCGCGTGGTGAATCCATCATTGACGAACAGTGACTTGCGCCCGCTCACCGGGTGGGTGCGGATCACCGGGTGTGACAGAGGCGGGTTGTCACGCCGGGTCGTTTCCCAGCGTTGCAAGTCTTCAGGTGTGGTGCCAAAACGCTCCAACGGAAAGGACTTGGTGAAGTCGTGGGTTGCGGTCAGCCCATCGAGTAATTGTTTGAGCGGCTCCGACAATGCTGCGTAGGCCGCTATGCCACTGGCCCACAAGGTATCGCCGCCGTAGGTCGGCAACTGTTTGGCGCTGAGTACCGCGCCCAGTGCCGGGGTTGGCAGGAAGGTCACGTCGGTGTGCCACATGGCGTTGTCGCGAACATCAGTCACGGCGGTGTCGAGCACCAGCACCTGAGGGGTTTCAGGCACATTGGGGTAGATCGGATGAATGTGCAGATCGCCGAAGCGCGCTGCGAAGGCCGCTTGCTGCTGTGGATTGATCGGCTGCTCACGAAAGAACAGCACCTGATGCTTGAGCAGGGCCTGTTCGACTGCGTCGCGTTGTTCTGTGCTGATCTCGCGGCTGAGGTCGATGCCGCTGATCTGGGCGCCGAGTGCAGAACTCAGCGGGGTAATGCTCAGGCTCATGATTATTCTCGATTAATCTCAATGACTCTGGCCGTGCCAGGGCACCAATTTGCGCTGCAGGGCGCGCAGCCCCATTTCCAGGGCGAAGGCGATCAGTGCGATCACCAGAATGCCCAGCACCACCACATCGGTGACAAGGAACTGCGCTGCCGACTGGACCATGAAGCCCAGGCCGCTGGTGGCGGCGATCAGCTCGGCGGCAACCAGCGTCGACCAGCCCACACCAAGGCCGATGCGTACACCGGTAAGAATGTCGGGCAAGGCGCTGGGGAGGATGACGTGGCGAATCAGTTGCGCTCGTGAGGCCCCCAGCGATTGTGCCGCGCGCAATTTGGTCGGATCGACCGTGCGTACGCCGGTGGCGGTAGCAATGGCGATAGGGGCGAAAATCGCCAGGTAAATAAGCAGCACTTTCGACAGCTCGCCGATACCGCACCAGATCACGATCAATGGCAGATAAGCCAAGGGAGGAATCGGCCGGTAGAACTCGATCAGTGGGTCGAGAATGCCGCGGGCAATGCGGTTGTGACCGATGGCGATACCCATCGGAATCGCCGTGACAATCGCCGCGCCCAGGGCCAGGCCGATACGTTGCAGGCTGGCGCCCAGGTGCTGCCACAGGGTGGCGTCCATATAACCTTGGGTCAGCAGCAACCAGGCCTTGGCCAGCACCGCTTGTGGGGGCGGCAAGAACAAAGGCTCGATCCACTCGGCAGCGGTCACCGCCCACCACACCAGAAGCAGGGTGGCCAGGGTCAGCGCGCTGATCCAGCGGGTGCTCAGGTTGCGTCGCGCCTTGGCCACCGGCGCTGATGCAACACTGCGTTTGGCCGTAACCGGCACTTCCAGGCTGCTCATGCGAACTCCTGCCGCACGGCGGCGCTGCGTTGAGAGAACACCCGGCTCAGTACGTGCTCGCGGGTTTCGATAAAGCGGGGGTCGGACTTGATCGCCCTGGCAGGTTCGCCGGCGGCGTAGCGCCGGCCGAAATCCAGGTGCAGGCGTTCGACGATCTGCCCCGGGTTGGGCGCCAAAAGAATTAGGTCAGTGGCAAGAAACACCGCTTCTTCGATGTCGTGGGTAATCAGGAACACCGGCTTGGCCGTGCGTTGCCAGACTTGCAGGAGCAATTCCTGCATCTGCTCACGGGTAAACGCATCAAGGGCGCCGAAGGGCTCATCCATCAGCAGTACCCGTGGATCGGCGGCCAATGCCCGGGCGAGGCCAACGCGTTGCTTTTGCCCACCCGACAATTGCCAGATCCGTCGCTTGCCGAAATCGGCCAGGTCTACCAGGGCAAGCATTTCTCGCGCCTTGCGTTCACGTTCGGCGCGTGGCACGCCGGCCAGTTCCAGGCCAAAGGCGACATTGGCCAAGACATCCTGCCAAGGCAGCAACGCATCGTCCTGGAATACCACGCCGCGTTCGGCGCTGGGCCCTTGCACCGGCACACCATCCAGGCTGATACGTCCGGCGCTGGGGGCAACGAAACCTGCGATCAGATTGAGCAGCGAAGTTTTACCGCTGCCGGACGGGCCCAGGGCAACCAGCAATTGCTGGGGGCCCAGGCTCAGGGTGATATCGGCCAGCACCGGCTCGGCTGCGCCGGGGTACTGTGCGCTGATGCGCTCCAGCTCAAGCAATGCCATAACGATCTCCGATCAGTTGGCGATGAACTTGGCGCTGACATACGGCGCGTAGTCCGGCAGCACCGCTTCGACCTTGCCTTGCTCCTTGAGAAAGGTGGCGGTGTCGGTGATGGCTTGGGTCGTCGGCGCTCCGAGTGCTGCGATCTGGTCGGCCGCCAGCGGAAACACGTTGCCTTGCAGCAAGGCCGGGATGTCCGAGGCTTTGGCGCCGGAGAGCTTCACCAACTTGTCGACGTTGCTTTGCTTGGCGAGCCAGGCTTGTGGGTCTTTGCGATAGTCGGCGTAGGCATCCAGGGTGACTTTGGCGAAGGCCTTGACGATTTCAGGGTGCTTGGCAGCAAAGTCCTTGCGCACGATCCAGGCATCGAAGGTGGGCACGCCTTTTTCGGCCAGTTCGCCGGAGGTGATCAGCACCTTGCCGTTTTCCTTGGCCACGCCCAGCGCTGGGTCCCAGACGTAAGTGGCATCTATATCACCGCGTTTCCAGGCGGCAATGATCGCTGGAGGCGCCAGGTTGAGGATCTGTACCTTGGCCGGGTCGATGTTCCACTGTTTGAGCGCGGCCAGCAGGCTGTAATGCCCGGTGGAAACAAAAGGCACGGCGATCTTCTTGCCGATCAAATCCTGCGGAGAATTGATGCCGGCACCATCGCGGGCTACCAGTGCTTCGGCTGCGCCGATCTGGGTCGCAATCAGAAAGGTTTCCACCGGCAGCTTGCGGGTCGCGGCGGCAGCCAGGGGGCTGGAGCCGAGATAGCCGATTTGCACGCCGCCGGAGGCCACGGCGGTAATCACATCGGCACCGCTATCGAATTTGCGCCAGTCGATGCTGGCCTTACTGGCTTTTTCATAGTCGCCGTTTACCTGGGCAACTTTTGCCGGATCCACGGTGGTTTGGTAGGCAACGGTAAGGTCGGCCGCCTGGGCGAACCAACTGGTGCCGGCCAGAGTCAGGGCGGCGAACAGGCGCAGCGGAGCATGGAGGGTCATGGAGAACTCCTGGTCAGACGATCAGTTGGGAGAAAGTGGTCGAAAGACTAAATGATCTAAGAAACTAAAAATAAATAACTTTTTAGCATTAGCTTAGGAGCCAATCGCTTTATGCCCATCGACTTGCGCAATGGGCATCGGTCTTCTAAACCTGACGGGGGTCAAGGCTGAGGGAAGCCGAAAACGACAAAGATGGGCCCATTCCCGAGAGAAGAGGCAAGGCGCGATACGTCAGAGCCAAGCGATCTAAAATCTCCCGATTAAATAGCCATCTGGAATTTGCTCCCTGACCAGGGGGGCAGAAGGAAAAATGCGCTTTATATTCCGTATTAATCTGAAAAATTAAGAAATAAGTCTTTTTAGATTTATAGAATTGTCTTTATCCTTGCCCCCCAGGTTGGGCGCATTAGACCAAAGTAGCGAAATGAATAGTTACGATTGACTTGACGGTCATCCTTTGGTGCTAATCGCCTATCGACGTCGAGCAGGGCAAAAGATCCTGCCGTAAGCGACACACAAGAATTAGAAATGAGAGGAGCAAAACATGCACAAGTCCACATTGGCACTCGCCGTGGCCGTTGGGGTTCTGGCCCAGCACGCGGGTGCTGCCGGTTTCGTTGAAGACAGCAAGCTTTCGCTGAGTTCGCGGACCATGTATTTCGATGGCGACAACCGTGACGGTGGCAACGACAACCGCGAGTCCGGTCAGGGCTTCAAAGTTGACTACATCTCGGGCTTCACCGAAGGCACTGTAGGTTTCGGCGTTGATGCGCAAGCCCTGTGGGGTATTCATCTGGATGGTGGTAAAGGCCATCACCCAAATAGCAGCACATTCTTCCCAAGCGACACCGATGGGTCGGCGGTTAGCCAGTGGGCACGCTTTGGTGCCAATGCAAAGGCTCGCTTCTCGAAAACTGAAGCGCATTTCGGTAGCGCCTTGGCGCCTAACCTACCGATCCTCGTATCGAACGATGGTCGTCTGCTCCCTCAAACATTTGAAGGCGGCACTATCCAGTCGAAGGAAATCGACAACCTGACCCTCAACGCCGGTCAGCTGACTCACGCGATGGGCCGTGCATCGAGCAACCGTACTGGTCTATCCGTCTCCGGTGCAACGCAGGACAGCAATAAGTTTCAGTTCGCCGGTGGCGACTGGAAAGTCACCAAAGACCTTACCTTGCAGTACTACTACTCGAACCTGGAAGACTTCTACAAGCAGCACTTCCTAGGACTGGTTCACGTTTATCCGATCGCCGAAGACCAATCGTTCAAGACTGACCTGCGCTACTTCGACAGCAGCAGCGATGGTAAGAACGGGCAGACCGGGTATGCTTTCGACAACAACAAGGGTTATGCAAAGAACACGGGCGAGGTCGATAACAAGACCTGGAGCGCTATGTTCACCTATACCCTTGGTGGCCATGCCTTCCTGTTGGGACACCAGCAGATTGGTGATGATGGTGGTTTTGTCTGGGCGAACCAAGGTGGCGTGACTAAAGACGGCACTAGTAGCACGCATGGCGAAGGTAACGGCGGCGCCAGCTTCTACCTGTTCACCGACAGTATGATCAACCAGTTCGCCAAAGCGGGTGAGAACACCACCTTTGGTCAGTACTCCTATGACTTCGCACGCCTGGGTGTACCAGGTCTGAAAACTTCGGTTTCTTACCTGCGTGGCGATGACATCAAGAGTGCCAATAATGGCAGCAGTTATCACGAATGGGAGCGCGATGCGCGTATCGACTACGTCCTTCAGGAAGGCACCCTTAAAGGCCTGGGCGTCAGCCTGCGTCATGGTGTTTACCGCGGCGGTGGTTCCGAAGCTAGTGACGACCAAGACCAAACTCGTCTGATCTTCAACTACACTTACAGCTTCATGTAAGCCCAGTTGAAAAGAGAAGCCTCGCTCCATGCGAGGCTTTTTTTTGTCTGCTCATTGATAGGTTTAAAAGTTATAAATAAATCGATATTTATTCTTTTTGTTTTTATGTCATAGCAGGCACAGTGAGCCCATAACGAACCCAGCCAAGGAGCCGCACCATGAGCCTCAGACTCGGCGATATCGCCCCCGACTTCGAACAGGATTCCAGCGCCGGCAAGATCCGCTTCCACGAGTGGCTGGGTAACAGCTGGGGCGTGCTGTTTTCGCACCCAGCCGACTTCACCCCGGTCTGCACCACCGAACTGGGCTTCACTGCCAAGCTCAAGGAGCAGTTTGCCGAGCGTGGCGTGAAGGCCATTGCCTTGTCGGTCGACCCGGTCGATTCCCATCACCGCTGGATTGAAGACATCAACGAAACCCAGAACACCACCGTCAACTTCCCGATCCTGGCCGATGCCGATCGCAAAGTGTCTGACCTATACGACCTGATTCATCCCAATGCCAGCGATACCCTCACGGTGCGCTCCTTGTTCGTGATTGACCCGAACAAGAAGATCCGCCTCACCATTACCTACCCAGCCAGTACCGGGCGTAACTTCCACGAGATCCTGCGGGTGATCGACTCCTTGCAGCTCACCGACAACCACAAGGTGGCCACGCCAGCCAACTGGCAGGACGGAGATGAGGTGGTGATCGTGCCCTCGCTCAAGGATGAAGACGAAATCAAGCAACGCTTTCCCAAGGGCTACCGAGCGGTCAAGCCGTACCTGCGCCTGACCCCACAGCCCAATCGCTGATCATTCAACCATGCAGGGATTTTGGGCCGTTTCGACGGCCCTTTTTTAGGGTCAAAATTAATAGATCATAAAAGAATAAACAAATGAATAAATATGATTTATTGGTATATGTGTCGAGCTGTTAAGGTCAATCCATTCCAGCGAGAACTCGACCTCGCGGCCTTTCAGAACACGATCAAGGATGCGCTCCAATGCTGGTTGTTTCTCTCGGTGGTAGTCCCAGTCTGCGTTCACGTTCCGGCGTGCTGCTTGAGCGCAGCCGGCAGTGGTTGCAAGGCCAGGGCGTAGAGGTGGTGACATTCCAGGTCCGCGACTTTCCGGCCGAGGACCTGCTGCATGCGCGATTCGATAGCCCCAAGGTGCAGCACTTCCTGGCGTTGGTAGAACAAGCCGACGGCCTGGTGGTCGCGACCCCGGTGTACAAAGCCTCGTTTGCCGGTGCGCTGAAAACCTTGCTGGATCTGCTACCTGAGCGTGCCCTGAACCACAAGGTGGTATTGCCCATCGCAACCGGTGGCAGCATCGCCCACATGCTGGCTGTGGATTACGCCCTCAAGCCGGTGCTGTCTGCGCTCAAGGCGCAGGAAACCCTGCAAGGGATTTTCGCCGACGACAGCCAGATCACCTACGGCGAAGGCAATAACGCAGCGCAATTGGCGCCGGTATTGGAGCAACGCCTGAACGAATCGCTTGAACTGTTTCACAGTGCCTTGGCACGCAGGCCGAAACCGGTCGCACCCGGTGTACTGAATGAACGTCTGCTCAGTGCTCGCTGGAGCATCTGAGCCGCTGTAACTGTTTTCTCGCAAGTCCCACCTTACTCGCCCGCCAACGGGCAAGCAGGTGCAGCCAAAACCCAACAGCAAAAGGAGAGCGCTATGCGCACTGTCATTTTGCGTCGTGGTCTGGTCGCTCTGTTTGCTGCGGCTGTGTCCTTCGGCGCCATTACTCAAGCTCAGGCACAAAGCCTGCGCATCGGTTATCAGAAATACGGCACCCTGGTGTTGCTCAAGGCCAAGGGCTCGTTGGAGAAGCGCCTGGCAGCCCAGGGTATCCAGGTTCAATGGACCGAGTTTCCTGGCGGCCCGCAACTACTGGAAGGCCTGAACGTCGGCTCCATCGATTTCGGAGTCACCGGCGAAACCCCTCCGGTGTTTGCCCAGGCTGCCGGGGCTGACTTGCTGTATGTGGCCTACGAGCCGCCGGCACCGCATAGCGAAGCGATTCTGGTGCCCAAGGGCTCGTCGATTCAGGCGGTGAAGGACCTCAAGGGCAAGAAAGTCGCCCTCAACAAAGGCTCGAACGTTCACTACCTGCTGGTTCGCGCCCTGGAAGATGCCGGCCTCAAATACACCGACATCCAGCCGGTATTCCTGCCGCCTGCCGATGCCCGTGCTGCGTTCGAACGCGGCAGCGTCGATGCCTGGGTCATCTGGGATCCTTACCAGGCCGCCGCCGAGCAGCAGCTGCAGGCACGCACGCTGCGCGACGGTAAAGACATCGTCGACAACCACCAGTTCTACCTGGCCACCAAGACCTACGCACAGCAGCATCCCGAGGTGATCAGCACCCTGGTCGAAGAAGTGCGTGCGGTGGGCGAGTGGTCCAAGGCCAATCCGCAGGAAGTGACCGACCAGGTTGCACCGCTGCTGGGCCTGCCAGCCGACATCACCCTGACCTCGGTAAAACGCCAGGGCTATGGCGCTCACTTCCTGACCCCGGATGTGGTCAGCGCCCAGCAGAAAATCGCTGACACCTTCCACACGCTCAAGCTGATTCCCAAGCCGCTGAGCATCAAGGATGTGATCTGGACACCCCCGGCCAAGGTCGCCAGCGTGCCTTGACGATTCGCCCGTGCCGGGAGCTGCTCCCGGCTTGCGTACCCCTTAGGAGACAACTCCAATGAGCCTCAATATTTTCTGGTTTCTTCCCACTCACGGCGACGGTCACTACCTGGGCACTTCCGAAGGTGCCCGTGCAGTTGATCATGGTTACTTGCAACAGATCGCCCAAGCAGCCGACCGCCTGGGCTTTGGTGGGGTGCTGATCCCGACCGGTCGTTCCTGCGAAGACTCCTGGCTGGTAGCCGCCTCGCTGATTCCGGTTACCCAACGTCTGAAATTTCTCGTGGCCCTGCGCCCAGGTATCATTTCGCCGACGGTGGCTGCACGTCAGGCCGCGACGCTGGATAGACTTTCCGGTGGCCGTGCACTGTTCAACCTGGTGACCGGGGGTGACCCGGAAGAGCTTTCCGGTGATGGCTTGTTTCTCAGCCATGAAGAGCGCTACCAGGCGTCGGTGGAGTTCACCCGTATCTGGCGGCGGGTGCTGGAAGGCGAGACAGTCGACTACGACGGTCAGCACATTCAGGTCAAAGGCGCCAAGTTGCTCTACCCGCCGATCCAGCAGCCGCGTCCGCCGCTGTACTTTGGTGGCTCCTCGGAAGCGGCCCAGGACCTGGCCGCCGAGCAGGTCGAGCTTTACCTGACCTGGGGTGAGCCGCCAGCGGCCGTGGCCGAGAAGATCGAGCAGGTTCGCGCCAAGGCCGCCAAGCAAGGCCGCAGCGTGCGCTTTGGCATTCGCTTGCATGTGATCGTGCGCGAAACCAACGCCGAAGCCTGGCAGGCCGCCGAGCGTCTTATCTCGCACCTGGACGATGACACCATTGCCCGTGCCCAGGCCTCGCTCTCACGCTTCGATTCGGTGGGCCAGCAACGCATGGCGGCGCTGCACGGCGGCAGCCGTGACAATCTGGAAGTGAGCCCCAACCTGTGGGCTGGAGTGGGCCTGGTACGTGGTGGTGCCGGCACTGCGCTGGTGGGCGATGGACCGACCGTGGCCGAACGGGTCAAGGAATACGCCGCGTTGGGCATCGACACCTTTATCTTCTCGGGTTATCCACACCTGGAAGAATCCTATCGTGTGGCCGAGTTGCTGTTCCCGCACCTGGACGTGGAGCGTCCCGAGCTGCCGAAAAGTGGCGGCTATGTGAGCCCGTTTGGTGAAATGGTCGCCAACGACATTTTGCCCAAATCCACGGCACAGCGCTGAGGGTCGGGTCATGAGTCGTGTATCCACATCCTGGTCACAGCGTTTGGCGCCTTGGGCGCTGCCGCTGCTGCTGTTGGCACTCTGGCAGTTGGCAGTCAGCGTTGGCTGGCTGTCCACGCGTATCCTGCCGGCACCGAGTGCGGTGTTCAGCGCCGGTGTCGAACTGGTGCGCAGCGGCGAAATCTGGACCCACCTGGCGATCAGTGGCTGGCGCGCCGCGCTGGGCTTTTTGATCGGTGGTGCGATCGGCCTGGTGCTGGGCTTTATCACCGGCTTGTCGAAGTGGGGCGAGCGCTTGCTCGACAGTTCGGTACAGATGATCCGCAACGTGCCGCATCTTGCCCTGATTCCGCTGGTGATCCTGTGGTTCGGCATCGATGAGTCGGCGAAGATTTTCCTGGTCGCCCTGGGCACGCTGTTCCCGATTTATCTCAATACCTACCACGGCATTCGCAATGTCGACCCGGCATTGGTGGAGATGGCTCGCAGCTATGGCTTGTCCGGCTTCGAGTTGTTTCGCCAGGTCATCCTGCCCGGTGCCTTGCCTTCGATTCTGGTCGGCGTGCGCTTCGCATTGGGCTTTATGTGGCTGACCCTGATCGTCGCTGAAACCATTTCTGCCAATGCCGGCATTGGCTACCTGGCAATGAATGCCCGTGAGTTTCTGCAGACCGATGTGGTGGTGCTGGCGATTGTTTTGTATGCCGTGCTCGGCAAACTTGCTGACCTGGCTGCACGCGGCCTTGAGCGGGTATGGCTGCGCTGGCATCCGGCTTATCAACCCACTCGGGGAGAGGGCGCATGACCATCCTCAAGGAAGCACCGGCACGACTGCTGCGCGGTATACCGTTGGCGGCGAACAACCTGCAGAAAACCTTCGGCCAGCGCCAGGTGCTGCGTGACATCGACCTGCATATTCCGGCCGGCCAATTCGTGGCCATTGTCGGCCGTAGCGGTTGTGGCAAAAGCACCTTGCTGCGCTTGCTCGCAGGGCTCGACCAGCCAAGTGGTGGCGAGCTTCTGGCAGGCTCGGCGCCGTTGAGCGCGGCGCGTGAGGACACCCGACTGATGTTCCAGGAAGCGCGCCTGCTGCCCTGGAAGAAAGTTATCGACAACGTTGGCCTGGGCTTGTCGGGCAACTGGCGTCCGCAGGCGTTGCACGCTCTGGAGGCGGTGGGCCTTGCCGAGCGCGCCAACGAATGGCCGGCAGCTCTTTCTGGCGGGCAGAAGCAGCGTGTAGCCCTGGCTCGCGCATTGATTCACCAGCCGCGTCTGTTATTGCTCGACGAACCGTTGGGCGCACTGGATGCGCTGACTCGAATCGAGATGCAGCACCTGATTGAACGGCTCTGGCGCGAGCACGGCTTCACCGTATTGCTGGTTACCCATGATGTCAGCGAAGCAGTTGCCGTGGCAGACCGGGTAATTCTCATCGAAGACGGCCAAGTGGGGCTGGACCTGACCGTCGATCTGCCGCGCCCTCGTGTGCGTGGCTCGCATCGACTGGCGGCGCTGGAAACCGAAGTTCTCAACCGCGTTCTCTCGGTGCCTGCTGCACCAGCGGAACCGGAACCTGTAGCACCTTTGCCAACGCAGCTGCGTTGGGCTCATTGACCTGAAGGAAGCAAAGCGATGACCATCAAAGCGATCAACGTACGTAACCAGTTCAAAGGCACCGTGAAGGAAATCCTTGAAGGCCCGGTACTGTCGGAAATCGACGTGCAGACGGCTTCAGGCATTGTCACCTCAGTGATCACCACCCGCTCGGTACGTGAGCTGGAACTGACCATTGGCAGTGAGGTAATTGCCTTCGTGAAGTCCACTGAAGTGTCGATTGCCAAACTTTGATCCATCGCACGACAAGCTCCCTTCCACAGGCCATGCACCCCTGTGGGAGCGGGCTTGCCTCGCGATGGCAGTTTCAGCGTTTAGGCAAAAAAGGCGGCAAATACAGGCCCAGGTACGCATCAAACACGCGCATGCCTTCCTCAGCCATGCGCGGCGTGATTTGCCCATGTAGCTGTACCGAACGGGCATAGACCCGGTCGCCGAGTTCCATGGCCAGGGCAAACACATCGACATCATTCGGCAGCACGGGCAACTGGAAGTGCTCGGCGAACAGCTTGTGCATCAAGTCGCCCAGCTCGATATCGTGCTGGCGATCGGCTTGGGTGACTTCGCTCAAGCCATGCTGGGCAAGGATCAGCTGCCGGGCTGCGGCATCCTCGTTGTAGATACTCAACATGCGCAGCTCGACCAGACGCGACAGGTCGTGCCAGGTAGTGAGTGCAGAGGTGTCGATCGGTTGCGCCAGGCACGCTCGAAAGGCTGCATGAACATCGGCAGTCAGGGCTTCGAGCAATGCCGGGACGCTGGCGAAAAAGTGATACACCGAGGACGGCGGGATTTGCGCCCGCTCGGCGACACTGTAGATCGATAGCCCTGCCACTCCTTCGCTGGCCAGCAGGGTGCGCGCCGCTGCAAGGATCGAGTCGATCCGCGCCTGGCTGCCAGCGCGGGGTTTGCGTGTACTGACGGTACGGCTCATATCAGTTGCTGATCGCCAGGATGCTGGCCTGGTAAGCGCTGACGAACAGGTCGAAGTCGGCCTTGTCCTCTTCGCGCTCAAGCCTGGTTTGCGCTTCCAGGGACTCGCGCGCAGCAGTCTCGAAACGCTGCTGCTCTTCGGCTGACAGGGCCTTGGCGCGGAAGAACTCGGCGTGCGCCTGGCTCTGGCGTAGAGAGAAGCGGCTGAAGCTTTCCTTGTGCTCGATCATGCTTGCCAGTACCTGGGCCGACGGGGTCAGGGATGGATCGCTGACTTTGTCTTTTTGCAAGCTCAGGGCTTTGCTGTGCTCGTCACTGTTCAGGCTGCGGTCAAGCAATGCGGCCAGCGGCGCAATACGCTCGAGCAGCTCGTTGGCCCACGCCTTGAGTTCTACAGGCTTGCCATGCTGCTGCAGCATCAGACCCGGGCGACGACCTTCCTTGACCACACTGAGGAAGTTCGACGTGCAGTTGCCACATTCCTGATTGCCCAGCAGCGGGCTGTCATCCAGGGCGCAGAACAGCAGGAAGGCATCCAGGAAGCGTGACTCCGGCAGATCGATACCGGTCGGCAGGAACGGGTTGATGTCCAGGCAACGTACTTCGACGTACTGAATGCCGCGTGCCATCAGGGCCTGGATCGGCCGTTCGCCACTGTAGGTCACCCGCTTGGGACGAATATTGGAGTAGTACTCGTTTTCGATCTGCAAGATATTGGTGTTGAGCTGTACCCACTCGCCATCCTTGTGCGTACCGATTTCTACATAGGGCGCATACGGCGTGGCGACGGCCTTGCGCAGGCTGTCGGTATAGCTGCTCAGATCGTTGTAGCAAGGCGTCAGGCCTGCCTGGGCGTTGCTCTGGTAGCCCAGGTCGCTCATACGCAGGCTGGTGGCATAAGGCAGGTAAAGGGTATCGACGTCGAACTGTTCGAGTGAATGAGCCCGGCCACGCAGGAAACCCGCGTCCAGGGCCGGCGAGGCGCCGAACAGGTACATCAGCAACCAGCTGTAGCGGCGGAAGTTGCGGATCAGGGCAATGTAGGCTGCCGACTGATACTCACGGTCATCCAGGCTGCTGCCTTCAGCGGCGCGCAGCAGCGGCCAGAGGCTTTCTGGCAGCGAGAAATTGTAGTGAATACCGGCGATGCACTGCATGGTGCGGCCGTACCGCAGGGCCAGGCCCTTGCGGTACACATACTTGAGCTGGCCAATATTCGACTCACCGTACCAGGCGATTGGAATATCTTCCTCGGCTGGCAGTGGACACGGCATCGACGGGCTCCACAGGTATTCGCTACCCAGCTTGGTGTAGGCGAACCGGTGGATGTTCTCCAGGCTTTCCAGGGTCTGCGCAGGGTCGGCCAGGGCTGGGGTAATGAACTCCAGCAGCGACTCCGAGTAGTCCGTGGTGATCTGCTCGTGGGTCAACGCCGCGCCGAGAGCTTCGGGGTGCGGGGTTTGTGCCAGACGACCGTCGTCGGTCACACGCAAGCATTCGCGCTCGATGCCGTGCAGGCACTGCTTGAGCAGGGAGAGGTTGTCGCCTTGGCCGAGCAAGCTCAGGCGGCGGTTGAGAAGTTCGCTCAAGATGGATTCCTTCACGCATCAGTCGCCCCAATATGGGGGTGGAAATGACGGTCTACAAGGGTGGACAGAGGAACTGGCGTTGTCGCCTGGTTTCGGCCGGTTTTCGGCAGCGCCTGCGCTCTGCCGAAAGTATCCCAATTTTGCCGTTTGAGGCTAGAGGACGACGAACGTTCCTTGCGCTTTTGCCACCAGCTTGTCGCCCTGAAGCACATCGGCGTCGACCACCAGCGTGCGCCGCCCGGCGTGCAGCACCCGGGCGATACACAGCACTTCACCGTCGCCAACCGCGCGCAGGTAGTTGATCTTGCATTCCAGGGTCACGCTCTGCTGGTCGAAGCCATGGGCGCTGGAACAGGCCAGGCCCATCGCAGTATCGACCAGGCTGAAGATCGCGCCGCCATGCAGCTTGCCACCGCGGTTGCGCAACTCCGGCGCCAGGGCCAGGGTCATGTGCGCAACGCCTGCTTCCAGATGCTGCAGGCGGCAGCCGAGAAACTGGCTGAAGGCGCTGAGGACAACCTCTTGTGGGGCCGGCATCACTTCTTCTTCAGCTGTTTGGCGTTGGCGAACAATGCCGCCATGGCATTGTTGGCGGGTGCCGGGGTTTCCTTGGCACGGGCTGGAGCGCTTTGCTGACGTGGTGCAGAGCCTGGGCGGCTGCCACGGGCACCATCGATTTTCTCGCCCGGGGTGTCGCTCATGCGCATCGACAGGCCGACGCGTTTACGCGGGATGTCGACTTCCATGACCTTGACCTTGACCACATCGCCGGCCTTGACCGCTTCGCGTGGGTCCTTGATGAACTTCTCGGACAGCGCCGAAATGTGCACCAGGCCATCCTGGTGGACGCCGATATCGACGAAGGCCCCGAAGTTGGTCACGTTGGTCACCACGCCTTCGAGAATCATGCCCAGTTGCAGGTCCTTGAGGTCCTCGACACCTTCCTGGAATTCGGCCGTCTTGAACTCGGGACGTGGGTCGCGGCCCGGTTTGTCGAGCTCCTGAAGGATGTCGGTGACGGTCGGCAGGCCGAACGTTTCGTCAGTGAACTTTTTCGGGTCCAGGCGCTTGAGAAAGCCGCTGTCGCCAATCAGGGAGCGAATGTCGCGATCGGTTTCAGCGGCGATGCGCTGCACCAGGGGATAGGCTTCGGGGTGGACCGCCGAAGCGTCCAGCGGGTTGTCACCGTTCATAACGCGTAGGAAACCGGCTGCCTGCTCGAAGGTTTTTTCGCCCAGGCGGCTGACTTTCTTCAACGCTGCACGGGTTTTGAACGCGCCGTTGGCATCACGATGGTTGACGATATTTTGTGCCAGGGTGCTGTTGAGGCCGGAGATGCGCGCCAGCAACGCTACCGAGGCGGTGTTGACATCAACACCTACGGCGTTCACGCAGTCCTCGACCACAGCGTCCAGGCCACGGGCCAGCTTGAGTTGCGAAACGTCGTGCTGGTATTGGCCGACACCAATGGATTTCGGATCGATTTTCACCAGCTCAGCCAGCGGGTCCTGCAGGCGACGGGCAATGGACACGGCACCACGGATCGATACATCCAGGTCGGGGAATTCACGGGCTGCCAGTTCCGAAGCGGAATACACCGAAGCACCGGCTTCGGAGACCATGATCTTGGTCATTTTCAGGGCTGGATACTTTTTGATCAGCTCGGCAGCCAGTTTGTCGGTTTCACGGCTTGCGGTGCCGTTGCCGATCGCGATCAGCTCCACCGAGTGCTTGGCGCACAACGCGGCGAGCACGGCGATAGTCTGGTCCCACTGGTTTTTCGGGACATGCGGGTAAACCGTGGCAGTGTCGAGCAGCTTGCCGGTGGCATCGACCACCGCCACTTTGCAGCCGGTGCGCAGGCCCGGGTCGAGGCCCAAGGTTGCGCGAGGGCCCGCGGGGGCAGCCAGCAGCAGGTCGTGCAGGTTGTGGGCGAAGACGTTGATGGCTTCACCTTCGGCGTTGTCGCGCAATTCACCGAACAGATCGGTTTCCAGGTGGCTGTATAGCTTGACCTTCCAGGTCCAGCGCACCACCTCGCTCAGCCATTTGTCGGCAGGGCGATTGTGGTTCTGCAGGCCGAAGCGTTCGGTGATCATCATTTCGCAAGGATGCAACGTTCCTGGCAGCTCTTCACCGACTTTCAGCGAAGCGGCGAGCACCCCTTCGTTGCGCCCGCGGAAAATCGCCAGGGCACGGTGCGATGGCATGCTCTTGAGCAGTTCATCATGCTCGAAGTAGTCGCGGAACTTGGCGCCTTCTTCTTCCTTGCCAGCGACCAGACGCGCGCTGAGCACTGCTTCCTGCTTGAGGAAACTGCGCAGTTTGTCGAGCAGGCTGGCGTCTTCGGCGAAACGCTCCATGAGGATGTACTTGGCGCCTTCAAGCGCAGCTTTCACATCGGCCACGCCTTTTTCGGCGTCAACGAAGCGCGCTGCTTCGACTTCCGGGCTCAGCTGTGGATCGTTCAGCAAACCATCGGCAAGCTCGCCCAGGCCCGCTTCAAGGGCGATCTGGCCCTTGGTGCGGCGTTTTTGCTTGTAGGGCAGATAGAGGTCTTCAAGACGTGTCTTGGTGTCAGCCAGTTTTATTTCGCGGGCCAGCTCCGGGGTCAGCTTGCCTTGTTCTTCGATGCTGGCAAGGATGCTGGAGCGGCGATCGTCCAGCTCACGCAGGTAGCGCAGGCGTTCGTCCAGGTGACGTAGTTGGGTGTCATCCAGGCTGCCGGTCACTTCTTTACGGTAGCGAGCGATGAAAGGCACCGTCGAGCCTTCATCAAGCAGGGCCACGGCCGCTTCGACCTGTTGCGGGCGTACGCCGAGTTCCTCGGCGATGCGGCTGTTGATGCTGTCCATAAAACCACCTGACAAATTGTGAATACAAAGGCCGCGGGCGGGCGCCAAAGGGCACTCGGATCAATGCGGCGCTGGCTGAAAGCGGCGCATTATACCCAGCCAGCCGGGGTTGCGGTGATAGCAGCAAGCCAGCCCCTGACTAGGCAGAACTGGCGCCCGGGGAAAAATCTGCTAACAATGCACACGGCACGGCCAATGGCGGCTAAGCCATAATGCGTGCCGAGATTAGAGGAGCTATCCATGAGCAGCACTGCACAAACCGTTGAAGGCGAAAAAATTCTCATCGTCGATGATGACCCAGGCTTGAGCAGCCTGCTGGAACGATTCTTCACCAGTAAGGGCTATCGCGCCCGTGCAGTACCCAATACCGAACAGATGGACCGCTTGCTTGCCCGTGAAGTTTTCAACATGGTGGTGCTCGACCTGATGCTGCCTGGCGAGGACGGCCTCACCGCTTGCCGCCGCTTGCGCGCCGCAAACAACCAGATCCCGATCATCATGCTTACCGCCAAGGGTGATGAGCTCAGCCGTATCAAGGGCCTGGAGCTGGGTGCCGACGACTACCTGGCCAAACCTTTCAACCCCGACGAGTTGATGGCGCGGGTCAAGGCCGTACTGCGTCGCCAGGCGCCGGCAGTACCCGGAGCCCCAGGCAGCGAGGACGAAACCGTCACCTTTGGCGACTACGAGCTGTCGTTGGCTACCCGCGAGCTCAAGCGCGGCGAAGAAGTGCACATGCTCACTACCGGCGAGTTCGCCGTGCTCAAGGCATTGGTCATGCACGCGCGCGAGCCGCTGACCCGTGACAAGCTGATGAACCTGGCCCGTGGTCGTGAATGGGATGCGCTGGAGCGCTCCATCGACGTGCAGATCTCCCGTTTGCGTCGCATGATCGAGCCTGATCCTTCCAAACCCCGTTATATCCAGACGGTTTGGGGTGTCGGTTACGTGTTCGTACCGGATGGCAATGCCAGCAAGTGATGTTTCGATTGTAGGAGTCAGTCACGGCAAGCAGGGTGGACCTTCGGGTTGCCCTGTTTTTGCGTGTGCCGAGATCCGCAAAGCCTGCGAGCCATGCTCGTTCCTGCAAAGTGTGTAGCCGTTGTCGATGAAAACCCCCTTGTGGTTCCCGCAAAGCTTCTTCGCCCGCACCTTATGGCTGGTGCTGATCGTCGTGCTGTTTTCCAAGGCGCTGACCTTGGTTTACTTGCTGATGAACGAAGACGTGCTGGTCGATCGCCAATACAGCCACGGGGTGGCCCTGACCCTGCGCGCCTATTGGGCCGCCGATGAATCCGACCGCGACAAGATCGCCGAAGCCGCTGGGCTGATTCGAGTAGTAGGTTCCGGTGTTCCAGAAGGTGAGCAGCACTGGCCCTACAGTGAAATCTACCAGCGCCAGATGCAGGCTGAGCTTGGCGCCGACACCGAAGTGCGTTTGCGCATCCATGCGCCACCGGCCCTGTGGGTCAGGGCGCCAAGTCTTGGCGACGGATGGTTGAAGGTTCCGCTTTATCCGCATCCGCTGCGTGGCCAGAAAATATGGAGCGTGCTGGGTTGGTTCCTGGCTATCGGCTTGTTATCCACAGCCTCGGCATGGATCTTTGTCCGTCAGCTCAACCAGCCACTCAAACGCCTGGTATTTGCTGCCCGGCAACTGGGACAGGGACGAAGTGTGCGGTTGCCGATCAGCGACACTCCTAGCGAGATGACCGAGGTTTACCGGGCCTTCAACCAAATGGCCGAAGACGTCGAACAGGCCGGTCAAGAGCGGGAGTTGATGCTGGCGGGTGTTTCCCACGACCTGCGTACGCCTTTAACCCGTTTACGCCTGTCGCTGTCGATGCTGGACAACGACAGTGACCTGACCGACGACATGGTGCGCGATATCGAAGACATGGACGCCATCCTCGACCAGTTTCTGGCGTTTATTCGTGATGGCCGGGACGAGCCGGTCGAAGAGGTCGACCTGAGCGACCTGGTGCGTGAAGTGGTGGCGCCGTTCAACCAGCCAGAAGAGCGTGTACGCCTGTGTCTTGAGCCGATTCCGCCTTTTCCATTGCGCAGGGTTTCGCTCAAGCGCCTGTTGAACAACCTGATCGGCAACGCCCTGTATCACGCAGGCAAGGGCGTCGAGGTGGCAGCCTACGTGTCCGGCGACAGCAGCGCCCCGTATGTGGTGCTCAGTGTGCTGGACCGAGGCGCGGGTATTGATCCGAACGAGCTGGAAGGCATCTTCAACCCGTTCATTCGCGGCGACCGGGCCCGAAGCGGCAAGGGGACCGGGTTGGGGCTGGCAATCGTCAAGCGCATTGCCGCGCAGCATGGCGGCAATGTCGAGTTGCGCAACCGCTCCGGCGGCGGCCTGGAAGCCAGGGTGCGCCTGCCGCTGGGGCTGTTGCTACCGCGTGACGCGGTCTAGCCTTTGCCTTTGGTGCGGGTCAGGTTTGGCCCGCCGTTCTTTTCCAGGTGCTCGATGATCATGCCGGCCACGTCCTTGGTGGTGGTGACTTCGATGCCTTCCAGGCCAGGCGATGAGTTCACCTCCATTACCAGTGGCCCGTGATTCGACCGCAGAATATCCACGCCAGCCACGCTTAGCCCCATTACCTTGGCGGCGCGAATGGCGGTCATGCGCTCTTCGGGAGTGATCTTGATCAGGCTGGCACTGCCGCCTCTGTGCAAATTGGAGCGGAACTCGCCGGGTTTGGCCTGCCGCTTCATCGACGCGATAACCTTGTCGCCGACCACGAAGCAACGGATATCGGCGCCTCCAGCCTCCTTGATGTATTCCTGAACCATGATGTTTTGCTTCAGGCCCATGAATGCCTCGATCACCGACTCGGCGGCCTTGGTGGTTTCGCACAGCACCACACCGATGCCCTGGGTGCCTTCGAGCACCTTGATTACCAGTGGGGCGCCGTTGACCATTTGGATCAGGTCCGGGATATCGTCTGGCGAGTGGGCAAAGCCGGTAACAGGCAGGCCGATGCCGCGCCTCGACAGCAACTGCAGCGAGCGCAGTTTGTCCCGCGAGCGGGCAATGGCAACCGATTCGTTCAACGGATACACGCCCATCATTTCGAACTGGCGCAACACTGCGCAGCCATAGAAGGTCACCGATGCGCCGATCCGCGGGATTACGGCATCGAAGCCCTCTAGCGGCTTACCACGGTAGTGGATCTGCGGCTTGTGGCTGGCGATGTTCATATAGGCGCGCAGGGTATCGATCACAACCATCTCATGGCCTCGTGCAGTACCGGCTTCAACCAGACGACGAGTGGAATACAGACGCGGGTTACGCGACAGCACGGCGATCTTCATGCAACACCTGTGGAAGGAGAAATAGTGGCCGGAAATGCCGGCTTGTCCTGAACATACTTGAGCCCTGGATTGACCACCAACTGGCCATGAATCAGGGCTTTGGATCCGAGTAAAAGGCGATAGCGCATGGCTTTGCGGCAAGCCAGGGTGAATTCGACTTCCCAGACCCGGTCGCCCAATGCCAACGGCGTTCTGATCACGTAGCGAATTTGCGCGTGGCCGTTGGAGCTCTTGATGGTCTTCATGGTCACCAACGGTGCTTCACAGCGGCGATGGCGTAATTGCACGATCGAGCCCAGGTGCGCGTTGAAACGCACCCACTGCTCGCCATTGCGCTCGAAAGGCTCTACCTCTGTAGCGTGCAGGCTCGAGGTGCTGGCGCCGGTGTCGATCTTGGCGCGCAAGCCGGCCACCCCCAGGTCGGGCAAGGCTACCCACTCGCGCAGGCCAATTACAGTCAAATGGTCAAATGTCTTCAAATTGCTCAACCAGCATAAAAAATCGCAAGGCCAGAACCGGCGTGCGCGACAAGTCGTGAACTGTAAGCACGCCGCAGTTTTTTTGCATCCGTCAGATACGGTAGTACAGTTCCGTTAACGAAAATATGCGGAGAAATGTCATGGCACAAAAGCCGGAAAACGATGACAAGGTACGTCTGGATAAATGGCTCTGGGCCGCACGTTTCTACAAGACCCGCGCACTGGCCAAGGCGGCCATTGAAAGCGGCAAGGTGCACTGTCGTGGCGAGCGCTGCAAGCCGGGTAAAGAGCCGCATGTAGGCGACGAATTCGTCTTGCGCACCGGCTTTGATGAGCGCACGGTGGTGGTTCTGGCGCTTTCGGTGGTGCGTCGGGGAGCGCCCGAGGCCCAGGCGCTCTATGCCGAAACGCCGGAGAGTATTGACCGTCGCGAAAAGGCCGCCGCCATGCGCAAGGCCGGAGCGATGGGGATAACGACCGACGGTCGGCCAACCAAGAAGCAACGTCGCCAGATCCACCAGCTTCATGACAGCGCCGGTTAACGGGCGCGGGGCGCACTGATAAACTAGGCGCCATTAACCCATTTATTCGAAAGTCTGAACCCATGCACGATTTGTCCGATACCGATTACACCCAACGCTTCATCTTCGACGATCGCGATGTACGCGGTGAAATGGTCGGCTTGGAGCGCAGCTACGCCGAGGTACTGGCCAAGCACCCTTACCCGCAGCCTGTCGCGCAGTTGCTTGGCGAACTGATGGCAGCCGCTGCCCTGCTGGTCGGCACCCTGAAGTTCGATGGTTTGCTGATTCTCCAGGCACAGTCCAGCGGGCCGGTGCCGCTGCTGGCCATCGAATGCACCAGCGAGCACGAAATTCGCGGTCTGGCCCGGTATGAGGCCGAACAGATCAAGGCTGATGCAACCCTGGCTGACCTGATGCCCGGCGGGCATCTGGTGCTGACCATCATTCCAGTCAAGGGCCAGCGCTATCAGGGGACGGTGGAACTGGACGGCAAAGACCTGTCGGAATGTTTCACCAACTACTTCGTTATGTCTCAGCAGATCAATACCTGCGTATCCCTCACCGCCGATGGCCTGCGCGCCCGTGGCCTGCTGGTGCAGCAACTGCCTGCTGATCGCCAGAAGGACATCGAAGATCGTGAAGAAAGCTGGAACCACGTAAAGGCCTTGGCCAACACCTTGAAAGCCGAAGAGCTGCTCGGCCTGGACAACGAAACTGTCCTGCATCGCCTGTACCACGAAGATGCCGTGCGCCTGTTCGATATCCAACCGCTGCAATTTCGTTGCAGTTGCTCCCGCGAGCGCTCCGGTAATGCGTTGGTCAGCCTGGGCGAACACGATGCCCTTGCGCTGGTCAATGAGAGTGGTGGCAAGATCGAGGTCGATTGCCAGTTCTGCAACCAGAGCTATGAATTCGATGCGGCCGATATCGAGCAATTGTTCGGCGGTGGCGGTGTAGACGCGCCGTCAGATACTCGTCACTAAAACGTTTCACCACAGGTAAATCTCCTGTCTAACGCCGGAAACTCGCCGTTCTGACAGGAGGGCCCTACTTTTTTTGGGCGTTTCTGGCATAATCCGGCCACTTTTTTCGCTGTAGTAGTTTTAAAAGCTCTACTACAAAACGTTTGGAGCACTCGGCCTCAGGCCGGATGGGGAATCTCATGACGCAAGCCAACAACACCGTCTACACCGACCTGAGCGTCGATGAGCTGGTAAAAGAAGCGCTGAACCGCGGTGAAGGCGAGCTGGCCGATACAGGCGCGCTGGTCGTGAAAACCGGTCACCGTACCGGTCGTTCGCCGGTTGACCGTTTCATCGTCGAAGAGCCCTCCACGCAGGATGCCATCGCCTGGGGCCCGATCAACCGCAAGTTCCCGGCCGACAAGTTCGATGCCCTGTGGGACCGCGTCGAGGCCTTCAACAACGCGCAAGAGCATTTCGTTTCCCACGTTCACGTAGGCGCTGCAGACGAGCACTACCTGGCCGTCAAGATGACCACCCAGACTGCCTGGCAGAATCTGTTTGGCCGTTGCCTGTTCATCAACCCGCAGCAGTACAACCCTGCCGGTCGTGATGAATGGCAAGTGCTCAACGTTGCCAACTTCGAATGTGTACCTGAGCGTGACGGCACCAACTCCGATGGCTGCGTGATCCTCAATTTCGCACAGAAGAAAGTGCTGATCGCCGGCATGCGTTACGCCGGTGAAATGAAAAAAGCCATGTTCTCGGTGCAGAACTTCCTGCTGCCAGCTGCCGACGTGCTGCCAATGCACTGCGCTGCCAACATCGGCGAAGAGGGTGACGTCACGCTGTTCTTCGGTCTTTCCGGCACTGGCAAGACCACCCTGTCGGCCGACGAAAGCCGTTACCTGATTGGTGACGACGAGCATGGTTGGGGCGAAGGCGTGGTGTTCAACATCGAAGGCGGTTGCTATGCCAAGTGCATCGACTTGTCCGAGAAGAACGAGCCGGTCATCTGGAAAGCCATCAAGCATGGCGCGGTCTTGGAAAACGTTGTTCTGGACGACGCCAAGAAGGCTGACTACGCCGACGGCAGCCTGACCCAGAACAGCCGTGCCGCCTACCCGCTGGAGCACGTCGAGAAGCGTTCCGAGAAGAACCTCGGTGGCGAGCCTAACGCTGTTATCTTCCTGACCTGCGACCTGACCGGTGTACTGCCGCCAGTTTCGATCCTCAGCGAAGAGCAAGCGGCCTACCACTTCCTCTCGGGCTACACCGCACTGGTGGGTTCGACTGAAATGGGTTCGGGCAGCGGCATCAAGTCGACCTTCTCCACCTGCTTCGGCGCGCCGTTCTTCCCGCGTCCGGCTGGCGAGTACGCAGAACTGCTGATCAAGCGTATCCGTGGCTTTGGCTCCAAGGTCTACCTGGTCAACACCGGCTGGACCGGTGGTGGCTACGGCGTTGGCAAGCGTTTCAACATTCCGACCACCCGTGCAGTGATCGCAGCGATCCAGAGCGGCGCGCTGGTGGGGGCTGAAACCGAGCACCTGGACATCATCAACCTGGACGTGCCAAAACTCGTTCCTGGCGTTGAAACCGTTCTGCTCAACCCACGCAACACCTGGGCTGACCAGGCCGCTTACGATGAAGCAGCCAAGGCCCTGGCCAACTTGTTCATCGAGAACTTCAAGAAGTTTGAAGTTTCCGACGCCATCAAGGCCGCTGGCCCACAGCTCTAAGTTCACGTCTGCGTGAAACAAGAAGCCGCCCCTCGGGGCGGCTTTTTGCGTTCTGTCGTCATTTACTCAGGCCATGCGATGCGAACTATTGTTGATTGCGACAATAGGAGTTGCGATGCGATTGTGGGAAGCTTCCTTTATCTGCATCTATCCTCAGGCTAGCTATGTCCGATACTCCCCAGCGCCACGACTACCCACACCTGCACCCCATTCTTACCCGCTGGCAAGACAGCGACCTTAACGGTCATATCGCGGGTGCGACGGTGTACGGCTACTTCGATACGACCATCCAGGCCTTTCTCCTGCAGCAGGCGGGCCTGGACCCGCAGGAGGGGGAGGTGCTGGGTTTTGTGGTCAGCTCGGCGGCGGACTTCTTTGCCTTGCCGGCGTTTCCCGACACGCTTGAGGTTGGCCTACGCGTGGCACGCGTAGCCGGAAGCTCGGTGGAGTACCAGTTGGGTCTGTTCCGGGTCGGCGACGCGCAGCCGTGTGCTGCGGGTAAGGTTGTGCAGGTGTTTGTCGAGCGCGCCTCGGGGCGCCCGGTGCCGTTGCCTGACGCCCTGCAGGCGGCGCTGCTGAGTTTGCAATGCTGAGTGTGCGCGGCTGAACCACCGGCTCAGTCGTTCAGGCGGATGATGCCTTCGCGTACGGCAAACAACACCAGGCCCGGAACGTCGTGAATCTGTAGTCGGTGCATGATTTGTGAGCGGTGCGCTTCGATGGTTTTTACGCTCAGACCCAGGCCGTCGGCAATCGAGCGGGTGCTTTCACCACGGGCGATGAGCCTCAGCACTTCCAGCTGGCGTATAGTCAGCTGCATTGCGCTGTTGCCGGGCATGCGTTTTCGGCTGTGTTTGACGGCCTGCCCGATCACCATCGGCAGCACCGCGGCCGACAGGTACTGGCCACCGTTTTTCAGTGCCAGCAGTGCTTGCTCAAGCTCTTGCACCGAAGCGCTCTTGAGCAGAAATCCATGGGCGCCGAGCTGCAGGCAACGCATGACGAAATCCAGTTCCGAACGTGTTGAAAGCATCAGTACGTGACAGCTCGGCGCGAGCAGGTTCAACTCGCGCAGTATCTGTTCGCTGTCCAGGGTGTCGGCGGTCAAGTCCAACAGAATCACATCAGGCTTGAGCTTTTCCGCCAGCGCGACAGCTGTCGTGCCATCGCCTGCATCACCGACCACGGCGTAGTGTTTTTTTTGTTCGAGCAGTGCACGCAGGCCAGCTCGAAAAAGCGGCGAGTCGTCGGCAAGTAGAATTCGGCAAAGCATGGGGTCGAACCTGTTTCGCAAGAGTTGGGGAGCGGCAGGTTTGCTCGGTCCGTATGAGCGCTGCCGTGCAGGAGAGCGATTGATATCGTAGGTCTGGCGTTGGTGACGGCGGCGCCGGTCAACATAGGCGCTCGAATACCGAGGGCAGTATCAGCCGTATTGGTAAATCAAACCCGTGGATGTTTTCGCTGTGCCCGATTAATAGCAGTCCACCCGGACGCAGCCGGGTTAGCAAGCGCTGGACGACCAGTTGCTTGTCATCCTGGCTGAAATAGCTCAGTAAATTGCGTAGAAATATGACGTCGAAAACCCCCAGGTCGTCAGGCATTGGCTGCAGCAGATTGATCTGCCGCCAGCTGACTCGCTCGCGCAATGCCGCTTGCACTTGCAATCGCCCGACCGTTGCGCCGATGCCATATTGGCAATAGCGCTGCAGCCAGCCTGGGGGGAAGTAACGCGCCTGGGCAATGTCGTAGATGCCTTCGCGGGCAAGCTTGAGCATGAGGGGGCTTATATCGCTGCCCAGAACGCTCCAGTTTTCGCTACGGACAGTTTCGCTGGCGATCATGGCCAAGCTGTAGGCTTCTTCCCCCGACGAGCATGCGGCGCTCCACAGGCGCACAGGCGCGGCGGACTTGCTTAGCCAGTCGGCGAGAAACTCGAAGTGCGGGTGTTCGCGGAAAAAATAGGTTTCTTTCGGGACCAGCAGTTCGACCACCCGCTGGCGCTCAGCACTCTGGTCAGGCTGTGCAAGCACGTGCAGGTATTGGCTAAAGCCGGGCAACTGAAAATGGCGCAGGCGCCTGGCCAGGCGCGCAGCAATGACTGCTTGGCGTGCAGGAAGCAGGATCACGCCGCAGGCGCGCTCGACCAGCGACTGAAGCTCAAGGAACTGGCGTTCGTTAAGCGCAGGGACGCGTTTGCCGGCTGGCATCTCAGCTTCTTCTGGCAATGAGCAGTCGGATCGGCGTTGCAGAATCGATGCGCATTCCCTGCGTCCATTGGCTGATTGGGAATGGTCGATGATAGCTACAGGCTACTGCTGCCAGAATCGGGGTAGCCCCTAAGTCTTAGGTAAGGTAGGGGTATTACTGGGTGCAAGAGGACCACAGTGTGAGAGGCAGATCGGCGCGAACAGCTTGGGCGGTAACGCGGGGGGCGCTTCGCAGTCCCTGCCGGTGACGGCAGGGACTAAGAGATTGGCTTAAGCCCTTGCGCGATTAGCGGTGGCGCCAGTGCTTCTTGTGCTTGCGATGGCCGTAGTGATGGCCACGGTCGCGGTAGTGACGACGGTCGTCGTAGCCGCGGTTGTTACTGTAGTGACGATCTTCTTCGTCGCTCTTCTTGCCCATGTAGTTACCGAGGGCGCCACCTGCACCGCCACCTGCGGCTGCACCGATGTAACCACCGTTGGTACCACCGACGTTACGACCGATAGCGTTACCACCGGCTGCACCCAGGGCACCGCCAATCGCTGCTTCGCCACGACTGTGCTTGTTGGCACCCACCGCACTGCCTGCCGCGCCGCCAAGGCCGGCGCCAATAGTTGAGCCGGTGCTGCCGCCGATCGAGTTACCGACCACAGAGCCCAGTACCCCGCCCAATGCGCCGCCAATACCGGCTTCGGTGGTGCCACCTGCCGAGGCAACGCCACTAAGCAGGCCAAGAGACAACAACAGAATCGAGGAGTACTTCATCAAGAGAGCCTCATAAGGATGACGAGGCGATCCTGAGGCTGGAAAGAGGGGCTGGCAACGAAAATCCGACGAGTAACACGAGTTGTACACAATTCTCTAAGTTACTGTTTTCACTATGAAACTTTCTCGATTTTGCGCTGTCTGAGCTTACTTGAGACAAGGCCCCGGCATCGCTGCCAGGGCCTTTTTTTGTGCGTTTCGTACAGAAGATTCTGTCAGAGGATGCGGGTATTGTCGCTGGCAGCTTCCAGTTTGATTGCGACAAATTTGGAGGTTGGTGTGTGGCTGCCGTCGCCGACGCTTTCCAGCGGCACCAGCGGGTTGACCTCTGGATAATACGCCGCCGCCTGACCCGCCGGGATATCGAAAGCCAACAAGGTAAAGCCCTTGACTCGACGCTCTCGGCCATCGCTCCAGAGCGAAACGATATCGGCCTTTTGCCCAGGGTGGAAGCCCAGGCGAATGATGTCGGCCTCGTTGGCGAACAGCACGTTGCGTTGGCCCTTGACCCCACGGTAGCGGTCATCGAGGCCATAAATGGTGGTGTTGTACTGATCGTGCGAACGCATCGATTGCATGATCAGGTCCGGCACTTGTCCGGTTGCACGAACGCACGCGTGCAGCAGGTCATCGGGCAGTTGGTTGGCCTTGAAGTTGGCCAGACCGCTGGCGGTCTTCCACTGCCGTTGCCCGGCACTGTTACCCAGATAAAAGCCACCGGGATGTTCCAGGCGTTGGTTGAAGTCGTTGAACCCCGGAATGGTATCGCTGATCAGGTCGCGAATACGGGCGTAATCGGCCACCAGCCAGTTCCAGTCCACCGGCTTGGCACCCAGGGTGGCTGCAGCGATACCGGCGACCACCGCAGGCTCTGAGCGCATTTGCCGTGACAGGGGCTGCAGTTGACCGTTGGAGGTATGCACCATGCTGAACGAATCTTCGACCGTAACGGCTTGTGGGCCTTGGCTTTGCTGGTCGATGTCGGTGCGTCCCAGGCACGGCAGGATCAGTGCCTGCTTGCCGTGTACCAAGTGGCTACGGTTGAGCTTGGTGCTGATCTGCACCGTCAGGTCGCAATTGCGCAAGGCTTGCGCAGTGCGTTCGGTATCGGGTGTCGCCTGGGCAAAGTTGCCACCTAGCCCGATAAATACTTTGGCCCGGCCCGCGAGCATGGCTGCAATGGCTTCTACGGTGTTGTGACCATTGTGCCGTGGCACTTTGAACTTGAAGCGTCGCTCCAGGGCATCGAGCAGGCTAACCGGTGGGCGCTCGTTGATGCCCATGGTCCGGTCACCCTGCACGTTACTGTGGCCGCGCACGGGGCACAGGCCGGCGCCAGGTACACCAAGGTTGCCACGCAGCAGCATCAGGTTGGCGATTTCCTGGATGGTTGCCACTGAATGGCGGTGCTGGGTGATGCCCATGGCCCAGCACATGATGACTTTATTGGCCTTGCAGTACATCCGCGCGGCCTGTTCGATTTCGGCCAGGCTCAAGCCGGACTGAGCCTCGATATGCGCCCAGGAGGTGCCATCCACCGCTTGCAGATAATCGAGCACGCCTTGGGTGTGTTGATTGAGAAACGCGTGATCGAAAATGGCTGGCGCGTTGATCGCCTGCGCTTCACGTTCCCATTGCAGGAGAAACTTGGCCATGCCGCGCAGCACAGCCATGTCGCCACCCAGGGCCGGACGGAAATAGGCGGTGTTGGTTGGGCGGTCACCGTTGGTGAGCATTTCCAGCGGGTGTTGAGGGTGCTGGAAACGCTCCAGGCCACGTTCCTTGAGGGGATTGATGCACACCACCTGAGCGCCGCGCTTGACCGCTTCGCGCAGTGGCTCAAGCATGCGTGGATGGTTGGTGCCGGGGTTCTGGCCCCAGACAAAAATCGCCTCGGCGTGTTCGAAGTCGTCAAACGTGACCGTACCTTTGCCGACCCCGACACTTTGGCCCAGCGCCACGCCACTGGCCTCGTGGCACATGTTCGAGCAGTCGGGAAAGTTGTTGGTGCCATAGGCGCGCACAAACAGCTGATACAAGTAGGCCGCCTCGTTGCTGGCCCGGCCAGAGGTATAGAACTCGGCCTGGTCTGGGCTGGCGAGGTTCTGCAAGTGGCTGGCAATCAGGGCGAAGGCTGCATCCCACTCAATCGGGCGATAGCGGTCTGTGCTCGGTTCATAAACCATCGGCTCGGTCAGTCGGCCCTGGTACTCCAGCCAATAGT
Source organism: Pseudomonas arcuscaelestis (assembly GCF_016881005.1). GTDB lineage: Bacteria > Pseudomonadota > Gammaproteobacteria > Pseudomonadales > Pseudomonadaceae > Aquipseudomonas > Aquipseudomonas arcuscaelestis. The sequence continues at coordinate 235,628 of NZ_JACOPV010000004.1, forward strand.
CACTCTGGGCGAGCAGCGAGGTCACACTGTGACGGGCGAAGAAGGCGGCATCGACACGGCGTTTGGTGGCTTCCCAGTTCACCGCCTTGGCGCCGTTCTCACAGAACTTCACCATGCCGCTTTCCGGCGAGTCGCCCCAGGCGCAGCCCGGGCAATCGAAACCACCGTTCTGGTTGGTTTTGAGCAGAGCGCGAATATTTTTCAGGGCATTGTCACTGCCAATCCAGGCCTGGGCCACACTGCGCAGCGCACCCCAGCCGCCTGCGGCGCCGTTGTAGGGTTTGTAGCGCGGGACGGGCTTCTGATCGGCTTGGTGATGCAGGCTCACGGTCAATTCTCCAGCACGGGGCTGTATACCCGTGGCGCACTGTGTTTGGGAATATGGATCAGGTTGAGGTTGTGACGACGCGCCCACTGCAAGGCCAGGCCGGTGGGTGACGACAGGCTGACCAGGGTCTGGATGCCCGCACGCAAGACTTTCTGGATCAATTCCAGGCTGCAGCGGCTAGTGACAATGGCCAGCCCGCCTTCAGGGCTGATCTGCTGGCGCAACAGGGCGCCAATGAGCTTGTCGAGCGCGTTGTGCCGGCCAATGTCTTCGCGGCCCAGCAACAATTCACCCTGGCTGTTCATGAACAATGCCGCATGCACGGCGCCGCAGTGCTGGCCCAGGGGTTGGAAGTCGTCCATGCGCTGGCGCAGGCCTTCGAGCCAGTGCACGGGCGGCAGGGGCGCTCCAGGCAGGGCGTCGAGCTGCGGCAAGGCTTGCTCCAGTGCTTCGACCCCGCACAGGCCACAGCCACTGGTACCGGCAAGTTGCCGGCGCTGGTTCTTCAGGTTCCAGAAGGCACGGCTGGAGATTTCTACTTCGGCACTGATGGCGGCGCCTTGGCCCTTGAGCTTAAGGTCGTAGATGTCATCGAGCGAAGTGATGATGCCGTTGCCGAGGCTGAAACCGACGATGAAATCTTCAAGGTCCGTAGGGCTTACCAGCATCACCGCCTGGTTGATGCCGTTGTAGGCAATGCCCAGGGCTACCTCTTCAGCCAGCGCTGTGCTGGCCTGGCTGTAATCGGTCAGGTAGTTGTAGTCATAGCGGTTGCTGGCCGCGGGCGCAGTCAGGAGTACCGACGCCGCGCAGGCCGGAGGTTTTGTACTCATTAGAGGTACCGGCGGCTAGTCTGATTTAAGCCTAGGCTTGCGCTCGGTTACCGTCTAATCGCTATTGCTGATGTTTTGATAGACAGCGTCGATCAGGCATCACTTTGCAATGCTTGGAATTCGGCCAGACAGGCTTCTGCCAGGGCCGAGCGCGGCGCTGTACGCCGCATGATCAGGCCCAATGGCGCGAGGGTATTGGCCTGTTCGATCGGTTGCAGGCGCAACCGTTCGGTAAACACTTCCAGACCTGCCGACAAAGGCATGATCGCGCAGCACAGTCCGCCACGCACCGCTTGAACCAACTGATGGACGGCATCGGTCTGTAGCAGCAACCGAGGCTTCAAGCCGCGGCTGTGGAAGTTGTGATCGATTGACTGGCGAAAATGCATGCCGGCTGTCAGTAGGCCCAGCGGCAATTCGGTCAGTGCTTGCCAGCTTAAAGGTTGCTCGTCGAAGCAAAAATGATCTGGGTCATACAACAGGCCCATACGGGTTTCACCCAGGGGCTGCGACAGAAAGCGCTCGTGGTCCAGGCGCTCCAGGTAGGACACACCCAGGTCCAGACGGTTGCTGGTGAGTTGTTCAAGGATCTGTTCGGAGCTCAGCGCGCTGAGTTCGAAGTTCAAGTCCGGATGGCGTTGGTGCAGGCGTTGCAGCAACGGCAAGGGATCGAAGCTCGACAGCGGGACCACACCCAGACGCAGGTTTCCCACCAGATGACCGCGGCAGGCTGCGGCTTCTGCGTACAAGCCATCGTAGGCAGCAATCACGGTGCGTGCCCAGGCCAATACTCGGTCACCTTGGGCGGTAAAGCCTTCGAAGCGCTGGCCACGGTTGACCAGGGCCAGGTCCAGTTCTTGTTCCAGGTTGCGTAGACGCATGGACAGTGTCGGCTGCGTTACATGGCAGCGGGCAGCTGCCTGGCCAAAGTGACGGGTTTCATCCAGGGCGATGAGGAATTTGAGTTGTTTGATGTCCATCGTCGCTCCTTGGCGCAAAGCAGGCGAAGCATTCTAACCTGTCCTAGACTCCAGGCTCCGAGATTCATCACCAAGGAGAGCGGTATGAGCATTTTCAGTTTTATCAAAGAGGCCGGCGAGAAAATCATCGACCTGCTGACCCCAGGTAATGCCAATGCCAGCGACCAGTTGCAAAAGCACGTGGAAGAGGTGGGCCTCGGCAACCCGAACATCAAGGCAACCGTCGATGGCGACAAGGTGACGGTGACGGGTGAAGTCGCCAGCCAGGAAGAGAAAGAGAAAATTCTCCTGGCCCTGGGCAATATTGCAGGGGTTGCCACAGTGGACGATCAGATCACCGTAACCGGACCGGTTGTTGCCGCTGCGCGCTTTGTCGTGGTGAAAAAAGGCGACACCCTCAGCGCGATCTCGCTGGCGGTATATGGCAACGCCAATCTGTACAACAAGATCTTCGAAGCCAACAAACCGATGCTCAAGCACCCGGATAAAATCTACCCGGGCCAGTCGCTGCGCATTCCCGAGTAATCAAAGCCCTTCGAGTAGCGCTCGGTAGTCTTCTACCGCAGCGAACTCTTCGGTATCACGCGGCCCTTTACGGCTGTCCGGTTGGCGCACCGCAAGCAGGTGCGCCACGCCGAAGTCGCGGGCACTGCGTAAAATCGACAAGGTGTCGTCGATGAACAGGCTGCGGCCTGGTTCAAAGCCGATGTCGTTGTGCAGGGCATCCCAGAATTGCGGGTTTTCCTTGGGGAAACCGTAGTCATGAGAGCTGATCAGGCGCTCGAAATAGGGCGCAAGCTCCACCTTTTCCAGCTTCAACGACAGTGAATCGCGGTGGGCGTTGGTAATCAGGATTACCCGTTTGCCGGCCTGCTTGATCGCCTGCAGAAACGTATCGGCATCTGGACGCAGGGCGATCAGATGGGCGGTCTCCAGCTTGAGGTCGCGCACCGAAAGGTTAAGCTCACGGCTCCAGAAGTCCAGGCAGTACCAGTTCAGCGAGCCTGCGTGCTGCTCAAACAGCGGCTGCATTTCCAGTTCGGCCATCGCCCGGCTAATGCCATGCAGCTCGGCATAGCGCTGGGGCAGGTGTTCGAGCCAGAAATGGTTATCGAAATGCAAATCCAGCAAGGTGCCGTCCATGTCCAGCAAGACAGTGTCGATGGTGGACCAGGCTAAAACGGGCATATGAAATTCTCGGGCAGTCAGGGCAGCGGTGGCTAGGCAAGCCACGGTATAGTAACCCGTTCACGCCAAGGAGCCGCCTCATGCGCCAGAAACCCACCGTCCTCTCCCGCGAGATTGTCGCCAGCAGCCGTTTGTTTCGAGTTGAAGCTGTGCAGTTGCGCTTTGCAAACGGCAACGAGCGCACCTATGAGCGACTTGTGGGGCGCGGCAATGGTTATGGCGCGGTAATGATCGTGGCTATGCTCGATGCCGAGCATGCCGTCCTGGTCGAAGAGTATTGCGGCGGTACTGACGAATACGAGTTGTCCTTGCCCAAGGGCCTGATCGAGCCGGGTGAGGATGTGTTGGCGGCGGCCGACCGTGAGCTCAAGGAAGAAGCCGGCTTTGGCGCCCGGCAGCTTGAGCATTTGACCGAACTTTCGTTATCGCCGGGCTACATGAGCCAGAAAATTCAGGTAGTGCTGGCCACGGATTTGTATGAAGAACGCCTGGAAGGCGATGAGCCTGAGCCGATGCGTGTCGACAAGATCAACCTGCGTGAATTGTCTGCCCTGGCGCAGCATCCTCAGTTTTCCGAAGGCCGCGCCCTGGCTGCGTTGTACCTGGTGCGAGATCTGCTGACCCAGCGCGGAGTGTTCGGTGCATGAGTGACCAGCACTTGATGCAACAGGTGGTGAGCCTGGCGCGTGAGGCGGGCGAAGCAATTTTGCCGTTTTGGCGTGCAGATGTGGCAGTAACGGCCAAAGCCGATGAATCACCGGTCACCGCTGCCGACCTGGCCGCCCACGACGTTATTGCCAAGGGCCTGCAAGCATTGGCGCCGGACATTCCGGTGTTGTCCGAGGAAGATTGCGATATTCCTTTCAGTGAGCGCCAGCAGTGGCAGCGCTGGTGGCTGGTTGACCCGCTCGACGGCACCAAGGAATTTATTGCCGGAACCGAGGAGTTCACCGTCAACATTGCCCTTATCGAGGAGGGACGGGTGGTGTTCGGCGTCGTGGCGATTCCCACCAATGGCCATTGTTACTATGGCGGTAATGGCCTGGGCGCCTGGCTTGAAGAAACTGATGGCAAGCCTCGCGCCATCAACGTGCGGCTGGCACCTGCGCCTGGCAGCGCTTTTACCGTGGTCGCCAGTCGCCGCCATTCCAGTCCACAGCAAGAAGCCTTGCTGGCGGGCCTGAGTACCGCAGTAGGTGAGTTGGAGCTGGCAAATATTGGCAGCTCGCTGAAGTTCTGTTTGCTGGCCGAGGGTGCGGCCGACTGCTACCCGCGTCTGGCGCCGACATCGCAGTGGGACACTGCCGCAGCGCAAGGTGTGCTGGAAGGTGCGGGCGGTGAAGTGCTGGGCCTGGATGGCAAAACCTTCGATTATCCGCCGCGCGAATCGCTGCTCAATCCCTTCTTCCTGGCGCTACCCGCCGCGGCCCCGTGGCGCGGCCAGCTGTTGCAACTGGCCTCAGCGATGTAGCACGTACTGGCCGCTGAACAGCACGGCGGCCTCATCACTTCCAGCATTGCTGACCTTGGTGTGCAGGTTGAGTCGCGCGCGGCCGCGGCGCTGGTAGGTGGTAATGAAGCGCTCCCAGACTTTTTCCTCTGGTGCCTGGCATAGCGCAATGGCCGCACCGGTCACCGGCAGTGGATAACTGATCTGGCCTTCCTGAATGACGATATGCCCATCGTCAATGCCCGCCTCGCGCAGACGCAGGTGCAACCAGCCCCAACCGACCAGTACCGCCGCGCAATACAGACTGCCGCCGAACATGGTGCTCTTGTGATTGACGTTGGCCTCCAGCGGTAACTGCAGGCGCAGTTGATGCTGCTGCCAGTCGAGTACCCGCATGCCCATCTCGCGGGTCAGGGGAATGTCACCGTGCAGTACGGCTTCAAGGTATTGGCTGTCCGTAGTCATGGACGCGGGTCCTCCATCTCGTCGGTGCTGGTAGAGCTGTCGGCGAAGCTCAAGCCATGTTTGCGCAGCTTGTCATGCAAGGTTTTGCGCGGAATGCCCAACGCCTCGGCGAGGCTGCGCATGGAGCTGTGTGGTTGAGCCAGTTCGGCGGCGATCAACGAGCGTTCGAACTGCTCGACCTGATCACTGAGGTTGCCGCTGCCGACAATGACTGATTGTTGAGGGTCCGCTGCTGGGGCGTCGCCATCCAAGGCCAGTTCCAGCCCCAGGGCAAAGCGCTCCGCGGCGTTCTGCAGCTCACGCACGTTGCCGGGCCAGTTGTGCCGCAGTAGCAGTGCCCGCTGGGCCGGCTGCAAGGTATGCGCCGGTAAGCCATGGCGCTCGCTGGCAGCATCGGCAAAATGCTGGAACAGCACCAGGATATCATCGCCGCGCTCACGCAACGGTGGAATACGCAGTGGCGCAACGTTCAAGCGGTAATAAAGGTCGGCACGGAAGCGACCCTGATCGGCCGCTTGGCGCAGGTCTTCCTTGGTGGCGGCAATGATACGGATATCCAACGGGATCTGCTGGTTGCCGCCCAGGCGTTCAACCACCCGCTCTTGCAGTAGGCGCAGGAGCTTTACCTGCACATCCAGGCTCATGCTTTCGATTTCATCGAGGAACAGCGTACCGCCATTGGCGAACTCGAATTTGCCGATGCGGCGCTTTTGCGCACCCGTGAACGCGCCCGGCTCATGGCCGAACAGCTCGCTTTCGACCACTGATTCGGCCAGTGCCCCTGCGTTGATGGCCACGAACGGGCCGTCTCGTCGGCTCGACAAATCATGCAGGGCACGGGCGACCACCTCTTTGCCCGCGCCGGTTTCGCCCAGAATCAGCACGTCGGCGCGGGTTCCGGCCAGCGCGCCGATCTGTTCGCGCAGGCGCAACATGGGCGCCGAATGGCCAACCAGGCGCGTGCTCAGTTGCTGTCGGTCGCTCAGCGCCAGGCGCAGGCTGCGGTTGTCCAGAACCAGGCGGCGTAGGGCCAGGGCGCGACGCACACTGTCGAGCAGGGCGTCGCTGGCGAAGGGTTTTTCGAGAAAGTCATAGGCGCCGGCACGCATGGCCTGCACGGCCAGGGGCACGTCGCCATGACCGGTAATAAGCAGGACCGGAAGCTCCGGGTCTTGTGCGTGTACCTGTTGCAGCAGTTCCAGGCCGTCGATGCCGGGCATGCGGATATCGCTGACCAGCACGCCGGGCCAGTCGTGCTCTATGCGTCCAGCCAGGTTCTGCGCATCGCTCAGGGGCAGGACTTTAAGACCGGCAAGATCCAGGGTCTGGCTCAGGGCCTGGCGCAGGTGCGGGTCGTCGTCGACCAGAATTACCTGTACGCGGCTGTCAATGAGCGGCTCGGTTGTCATGCCGATGGGTCCTCTGAGGTGGGCAAGGTTGCGCCAGGCTTGGCGATGCGTAGTTGCAAGGTGAGCAAAGCGCCACCTTCGGGGTGGTTGGCAAGCAGCAACTCGCCGCCCAGCGCACGCATCAAGGTATCGCAGATCGCCAGGCCCAGGCCAAGGCCTTGGGTACGCGTCTTGGTAGTGAAGAACGGTTCGCGCGCCCGGGCCAACGCTTCGCTGGAAAAACCCGGGCCATTGTCGCGAATGTACAGGTAGACGTTGCCATCACGCTGTTCGGCACTGAGGATGAGCCTGCGCGGGTTGGCTTTTTCAGTGAGGGCATCGAGGGCGTTGGCCAACAGATTACCCAGCACCTGGCGCAGGCGTGTTTCACCGGCCTGGACCCACAAGGTTGCCTCGGGCAGGTCGCGCACAAGTTCTACCGCCATGGCCCGCCGACGCTTGGCCAGCAGCGCCAGGGCATCATCGAGTGCAGGCTGCAAGGCGACGCTTTCCGGTGCATGGCGGTCGCGCCGGGCGAAGGCCCGCAGGTGAGCAATGATCGAAGCCATGCGTCCAGTCAGCTCACTGATCAGCTTGAGGTTGCTGCGCGCATCGTCGGTGCGCTGGTGGTCGAGAAGAATTTCGGCGTTCTCCGCATAGCTGCGGATCGCGGCCAAGGGCTGGTTCAGCTCGTGACTGATGCTTGCCGACATAGTACCCAGCACCGAGAGCTTGCCGGCCTGGACCAGCTCATCCTGGGCGCGCACAAGTTCCTGTTGCGCCTGCTCACGCTCCAGTACCTCGTTTTTGAGTCGACTGTTGAGGCCTTCCAGGTCAGCGGTGCGTTCAATTACGCGCTTTTCCAGCTCCTGGCGCGCATGGGCCTCGAAATCGATGCGGTCCATATAGTGACGTCGGCGCTGCATGATCAGGCCCAACAACAGCATCAGCACCAGCAGGCCAGCACCACCGATGGCAACCACGGTGTTGACCGAGCGATCGATGAGGGTTCGCGGTGCAAGAATGCTCACCTGCCAGCCCGTTTCTTCGATGGGCTGGGTCTGGATCAGCCAAGACTCGGGAACAAGGTTCAGTGGCTGCGGGGATTTAGTCGGGTAGGGCTGGATGGCGGCGATGGCTTCGCGTTCGGCATCAGTAAGAGGCCGGGTGGCACGAAAGCGCCAGTCGGGACGCGAGGTAAGGATCACCACGCCGTTATGGTCGGTGAGCAGCAGTTGCTCCGGTGTCTTGCCCCACAGGGTTTCGGTGTGGTCCAGGTCTACCTTAACCACCAGGGCGCCGATGATTTCTTCGCGGTCGCGCACCGCAGCGGCGAAGAAATACCCACGTTTGGCTGAAGTGGTGCCCTGTCCGAAGAAGCGTCCCAGCTTTCCCTTGATGGCTTCTGAGTAGTAGGGCCGGAAAGCAAAATTGCGACCGATAAAACTGTCATGTTTGTCCCAGTTCGAAGCCGCCAGGGTATTGCCCTTGGCGTCCATCAGGTACATGACTTCGGCACCAGTCTGAGTGGCGATGTCCTTGAGTAGACGGTTGGCGTTGGTCAGCGTTTCCAGGCGCAATGGATCGGCCAGCACTGCGCGCAGGGCGGGGAGGTCGCCAAGAATCTGAGGCAGCGTTTCATAACGATGCAGCGTACCGAGCAGGTTAGCGACGTACAGGTCGAGGGTCTGGCGGTTCTGCCCGGCCAGTTCGCCTTCATAGTACTGCTTGGCCAGGTGCTGCAAGGGCCACAGCAACGGTGCCAGGCACACGGCCAGCAATGCCAGGCTGCGCCATCGCGGGCGGCGGGGAAGAGGTGGAATCTTGATCATCGTTTATGCGCCAGAAAGCTCTGGCGCATTATGCGCTACTTCAGGCAGTCGATCAGCGCTTGCTGCCAGTGCGCTTGGCTGACCTGCCACTGTTGCTGCAGGCGACTGCAGTCAAGGCGCGAGTTCAATGGCCGCGCGGCCGGCGTAGGGTAGTCACTGGACGGAATAGGTATCAGCTTGGCGCAGGGCAGGCCCTGGGCCTTGAGTTGCTCGCCGATAGCCTGGGCAAAACCGAACCAGGAGGTTTCACCCTGTGCAGTCAGGTGGTACGTGCCCCAGGCGCCAGCTTCGCCTGCCAGCCAGCGTTCGATCAGGGCGCGGGTGCTCAAGGCAATGGTACCGGCCCAGGTCGGTGCACCGATCTGGTCCGCGACAATGCTCAGTTCAGGCTTTTCCTGCAGCAGACGCTGCATGGTCAGCAGAAAGTTGCGCCCGTGCCGCGAGTAGACCCAACTGGTTCGCAGGATCAGGTGCTGGCCGTCGACAGCGCTGATGGCCTGTTCGCCCGCCAGTTTGCTGCGCCCGTAGACACCCAACGGGTTGGGCTGGTCGTCTTCGTTGTAGGGGCTGTCCTTACTTCCGTCGAACACGTAGTCGGTGGAGTAGTGGATCAGTGGGATACCCAGTTTCGCGGCTTCCTCGGCGAAGATGCCCGGTGCTCGCGCATTGATCGCGAAAGCCAGCTCCGGCTCGCTTTCAGCCTGATCGACTGCTGTATGAGCCGCAGCGTTGATGATCAGGTCTGGCTTGAGTGCTTGTACCCGTTCACGAATTCCTTCAGGCCGGGCCAGGTCGAGTTGCTCACGACCCAAAACGAGCAATTGGCCGAGGTCGCTCAGGCGCAGTTGCAGTTCACGGGACACCTGGCCGTGCTGGCCACTGATCAGGATGGTGGGTCGACGTGCAGTCATGGCAGCAGTTCTAGCTCTTTCAGCGATTTACCGACCTGATCCTTGGCGGACAGGATGGGCGCCGAAGTCAGCTGCCAGTCGATGGCCAGGTCCGGGTCATCCCAGCGAATGCAGCATTCGGCTTGCGGGTTGTAATAGTCGGTGGTCTTGTAGAGAAACTCGGCACTGTAGCTGAGCACGACGAAGCCGTGGGCGAAGCCTTCCGGCACCCAAAGCTGGCGACGATTTTCAGCAGACAGTTTCACGCCCACCCACTTTCCGAAGTGGGGAGAGCTGCGGCGCACATCGACCGCCACATCCAATACTTCGCCGTGGGTGACGCGAACCAACTTGCCTTGAGTGTTTTTCAGTTGGTAATGCAAGCCACGAAGCACGCCTTTCTGCGACTTGGAGTGGTTGTCCTGAACAAAGGTCGTGGTTACGCCGGTTAGTTCTTGAAACGTTCTGGCGTTGAAGCTCTCGTAGAAAAAGCCTCGGCTATCACCGAACACTTTCGGTTCGAGGATAAGTACGCCGGGCAGATCGGTGTTGATTACATTCATTAGCGTTCTTCAGCCAAACCGTAGAGATATTGTCCGTAGCCGGTCTTGCCAAATGCCTTGGCGCGTTCCAGCAATTGTGAGCGGTCGATCCAGCCTTGCTGGTAAGAGATTTCCTCAAGGCAGGCAACCTTCAAGCCCTGACGGTGCTCGATGGTCTGCACGTACTGCGAGGCTTCCAGCAGACTGTCGTGCGTACCGGTATCGAGCCAGGCAAAGCCACGCCCGAAACGCTCGACGCGCAGGTCGCCGCGTTGCAGATAGGCATTGTTGACGTCGGTGATTTCCAGCTCGCCGCGCGGCGAAGGTTTGACGTTCTTGGCGATTTTCACCACATCGTTGTCGTAGAAATACAGCCCAGTCACGGCATAGGGCGACTTCGGTTTGGCGGGTTTTTCTTCGATCGATAGGGCACAACCGTTTTCATCGAAGTCGACCACGCCGAAGCGCTCGGGGTCTTTTACCAGGTAGCCGAATACCGTGGCGCCGGTCGGCTGTTTGATCGCGCGGAGAAGTTGTTCGGTGAAGCCCTGGCCGTGGAAAATGTTGTCGCCCAGGATCAGGCAGACCGAATCGTCGCCAATAAACGCTTCACCAATCAAAAATGCCTGGGCCAGGCCATCTGGTGAAGGCTGTTCGGCATAACTCAGTTCGATACCAAACTGGCTGCCGTCACCCAGCAATTGCTTGTAGTGAGGCAAGTCGGTTGGGGTAGAGATGAGCAGAACTTCCCGGATACCGGCCAGCATCAGCACCGAAAGCGGGTAGTAGATCATCGGCTTGTCATAGATGGGCAGCAGTTGCTTGGAAACACCCAGGGTGATTGGGTGCAGGCGAGTGCCAGAGCCTCCTGCCAGAACAATACCTTTTGTCATGCAATTAGATCCTTGTAGTCACTGACGCCCAGTCGTTGTCCTTGATAGCTGCCGTCTTGTACCCGCTGACACCATTCCAGGTTGTCCAGGTACCACTGCACGGTCTTGCGCAGGCCGCTTTCGAATGTTTCTTCAGGTACCCAACCCAACTCGCGCTCGATCTTGCTGGCGTCAATGGCATAACGCAGGTCGTGGCCCGGGCGATCCTGAACGAAGGTGATCAGGTCGGCGTAGTGGGCAACGCCGGTCGGGCGCTGTGGCGCCAGCTCTTCGAGCAGGGCACAGATACCGCGAACCACATCGATGTTCTTTTGCTCGTTGTGGCCGCCAATGTTGTAGGTTTCGCCAACCTGGCCTTCGGTGACCACCTTGAACAAGGCCCGGGCATGGTCCTCGACGAACAGCCAGTCACGTACCTGCAGGCCATTGCCGTAGACAGGCAGCGGCTTGCCCGCCAAGGCATTGAGAATCACCAGCGGAATCAGCTTTTCCGGGAAGTGGAACGGACCATAGTTGTTCGAGCAGTTGGTAATCAGCACCGGCAGGCCGTACGTGCGCTGCCAGGCGCGGACCAGATGGTCGGACGCCGCCTTGCTGGCCGAGTACGGCGAGCTTGGCGCGTAGGGCGTGGTTTCGGTGAACAGGTCATCGACGCCGTGCAGGTCGCCATACACTTCATCGGTAGAAATATGGTGGAAGCGAAACGCTGCACGTTCTGGTGCTGGCAGTTTGAGCCAGTAGGCGCGCGCGGCTTCCAGCAGGCTATAGGTGCCGACGATGTTGGTGTGGATGAAATCCGATGGCCCATCGATGGAGCGGTCAACGTGCGATTCTGCGGCCAGGTGCATGATCGCATCGGGCTTGAAGCGCTCAAGCACGGCACTGACGGTTGGCTGGTCGGCGATGTCTGCCTGGACAAACTCATAGCGGGTATTGGTCGCAATACTGGTCAACGACTCCAGATTGCCAGCATAGGTCAGCTTGTCGAGGTTCAGGACCTCATGCTCTGTCGTCTGGATCAGATGCCGAATCAGGGCCGAACCGATGAACCCGGCTCCGCCGGTTATGAGTATGCGCATGTCCAATGACCTTTGATGAAACAGATGAAGTTCTACCCAAGCCTAGCTTGCGGCGGGTGGCAAATAGCGCAAGGCAGATACGTCTTTACCGTAGGGTACTTTGGAACGCCTCGTTGTTCATCGCTTTTTCCCTGCCGTACTTGCTTATCGGCAAAAGCAGTGGCGATATAAGCAGCAAAAAAATGAGGTCCCAACATGCCGCTCAGTACCTTGCTCCACCGCGCTAGCCAGCCTTGTCCCGATGTCAGCGAGCAACAAGCGCTACAACTGTTGCAGGAACACTATGGGCTGAGTGGCTCATTACACCCTCTGGGCAGCCAGCAAGACCTGAACTTTCGTGTCGATAGCCCCCAAGGGCGCTATGTGCTGAAAATCTGCCACGGCGATTATACCGTTGTTGAGCTTGAGGCCCAGCACGCGGCCCTGAGCTATCTGCATGAGCGCGGCCTGCCAGTGCCGGCCGTCATGCCAGCAAAGAGCGGTGCGCAGTTATTGACGCTCGATCAGGCCGGTCAGGCACTGCGCGTGCGTTTGCTCGACTACATAGAAGGTCAGTCACTCACCCGTCTTAAATTCATGCCGGCGCAGTTGATCGCCGAGCTTGGCGAGCTTTGCGCACGTATCGACCAGGCCTTGGCGGATTTCACCCATCCTGGGCTCGAACGTACACTGCAATGGGATCCACGGCACGCCATTGAGCTGATCGCGCACCTGTCGCCGGTACTCACCGAGGGCGCCCGCAAAGCGCAATTGTTGGAGGCCACGGACAAGGCGCAAAAACGCCTGCAGCCGCTGACCGGACAATTGCCCATGCAGGCGGTACACCTCGATATCACCGATGACAACGCTGTGTGGCAACGTGACGAGCAGCGTCAGTGGCAACTGCAAGGGGTTATCGATTTCGGCGACCTGGTGCACACCTGGCGGATTGCCGATCTGTCGGTAACCTGTGCGGCCCTGCTGCACCACGCCGAGGGTGATCCGCTGCGCATTCTGCCTGCCGTCCAGGCCTACCATGCGCTAAACCCGCTGACCGACGCCGAGCTCAAGGCCCTTTGGCCAATGGTGGTCGCGCGCGCTGGCGTGTTGGTGCTCAGCAGCGAGCAGCAACTGAGTGTCGACCCGGACAATGCTTATATTCGCGACAACCTCAGTCACGAGTGGGAAATATTCGAGGTTGCTACCAGCGTGCCATTCGAGCTGATGGAGGCTGCCATTGCGCAGGTAGCCGGTGGCGATCTGCCGGACCTGGAGCTGAGCGCGAGTGGTGAGCTGCTGCCCGGCTTGCAAGGCAGTAGTGTCACCGCGGTGGACCTGGGCGTGTTGAGCAGTCACTTTCAGGCAGGTAACTGGGAACAACCGGGCTTCGACCAGCAATTGCTGCGTGAGCAGGCGGGTGCAAATGGGGCCGCCTGTTCGCTTCACGGCCAATACCGCCTTTCGCAAACCCATATCGACAACCCGCAGGAACCCCGCACTTTCGCGTTGCACGTTGAGTTGCAGGCTCCGGTGAATGAAGTACAGGCGCCGTGGGCGGGGGTGTGGCTGGCGACCGACGATGGCCAGGGCTGCCTGCAAGGTGAGCAATGCAGCCTGTGGTTGCGGGGGCTGGTCGATGCACCTGAAACCGGAGCACAAATCAGCCAAGGGCAACACCTGGGTCGCAGTGACGGGCTCTTGAGTATTCAGCTGTGCCGCGTGCCGGGCCTGTGCCCACCGCCATTCGTCGAGCCGTCGCGAGCGGCGGCTTGGAAAGCCTTGTGCCCGTCCCCTCAGGCGTTGCTGGGCTTTGCATGCGAGGCTGAGCCGCTGGTGGATGCGCAGCAATTGCTGGCGCGGCGCGATGCCAGCTTTGCCCGCTCGCAAAAGCATTACTACGAGCAACCACCGCATATCGAACGTGGCTGGCGCAATTACCTGATCGACATGCAGGGACGCTCCTACCTGGACATGCTCAACAACGTTGCCGTACTCGGCCACGGTCACCCGCGCATGGCCAGCGAGGCCGCGCGTCAGTGGTCGCTGGTGAACACCAACTCACGCTTTCATTACGCCGCCATCGCCGAGTTCTCCGAGCGCTTGCTGGCGCTGGCGCCAGACTCGATGGACCGGGTATTTCTGGTCAACAGCGGCACCGAGGCCAATGATCTGGCGATTCGCCTGGCGTGGGCCTACAGCGGTGGGCGCGACATGCTCAGTGTGCTGGAGGCTTATCACGGCTGGTCGGTGGCCACCGATGCGATTTCGACGTCCATCGCTGACAACCCTTTGGCGTTGAGTACGCGTCCTGAATGGGTGCACCCGGTGATCGCCCCGAACACCTACCGCGGCGCGTATCGCGGTGAGGACAGCAGCGCTGACTATCTGCGCGATGTTGATGCAAAACTTGAGGCGGTAGCGGCTGCGCAGCGCCAATTGGCCGGTTTTATCTGCGAGCCGGTTTATGGCAATGCGGGGGGTATTTCGTTGCCTGCGGGTTACCTGGAGCAGGCCTATGCCAAAGTCCGTGCGGCCGGAGGGGTGTGCATTGCCGATGAAGTACAGGTTGGCTACGGTCGACTTGGCGAATATTTCTGGGGCTTTGAGCAACAGGGTGTGGTGCCGGACATCATCACCATGGCCAAGGGCATGGGCAACGGCCAACCATTGGGCGTGGTGATCACCCGTCGAGAAATTGCCGAAGCGCTGGAAGCGCAGGGCTACTTCTTCTCGTCTGCCGGTGGCAGCCCTGTCAGTTGCCGGATCGGCATTGCCGTACTTGATGTGATGGATGAAGAAGGCCTGTGGGATAACGCCCGTGACGTTGGCCGGCACTTCAAGGCGCGTTTGCAAGGGTTGGTCGATAAACATCCGTTAGCGGGTGCAGTCCATGGTTCAGGCTTTTACCTGGGCCTGGAGCTGGTGCGTGACCGCACCACCCTGGAACCGGCCACAGAGGAAACCACCACCTTGTGCAACCGCCTGCGCGACCTGGGGATATTCATGCAGCCGACGGGCGACTACTTGAACATTCTCAAGATCAAACCGCCGATGTGCACCACGCGCCAGAGCGTGGACTTCTTTGTCGATAGCATCGACAGGGTACTGTCGGAAGCGCTCTAGCACGCCAATAAAAGCCGCTTAAGCCGATTGTTATCGGTTTAAGCGGCTTTTTTATGCCTGTAATTTTCGCTTTATGGCTTCTAAAGCCGATATTTATCGGATATAAAGTTATCCATCATTCCTGTACACAGTCATCGGTCGCCTGCATGCTCAGTCGGCCCAGTTATCCTCCGAGAGGTTTTCATGAGCCGCACCGTTACCGTCGCCGCCACCCAGATGGCGTGCTCCTGGGATCGCCAGAACAACCTGGCTACCGCTGAAAAGCTGGTCCGCGAAGCCGCCGCCAAAGGCGCGCAGATCATCCTCATCCAGGAATTGTTCGAAACCCCGTACTTCTGCCAGAAGCCGAACCCGGACTACCTGCAACTGGCAACGCCGGTGGAAACCAACGCCGCCATCGAACACTTCCAGGCACTGGCCAAGGAACTGCAGGTGGTACTGCCGATCAGCTTTTTCGAATTGGCTGGACGCGCACGTTTCAACAGCATCGCGATCATCGACGCCGACGGCAGTAACTTGGGCGTGTACCGCAAGACGCACATCCCGGATGGCCCTGGCTATCACGAGAAGTACTACTTCAACCCGGGCGATACCGGCTTCAAGGTCTGGCAGACGCGCTACGCCAAGATCGGCGTTGGCATCTGCTGGGACCAGTGGTTCCCGGAGTGCGCTCGCAGCATGGCGTTGTTGGGCGCTGAAGTGCTGTTCTACCCGACCGCAATTGGTAGTGAACCGCACGACAAGAGCATTTCCTCGCGTGACCATTGGCAGCGTGTGCAGCAAGGCCATGCCGGTGCCAACCTGATGCCGCTGATTGCCAGCAACCGCATCGGCAATGAAGAACAGGACGGCTACGACATCACCTTCTACGGCTCGTCGTTCATCGCCAACCAGTTTGGCGAGAAAGTCGAAGCGCTCAACGAGACCGAAGAGGGCGTGCTGGTGCATACTTTCGACCTGGACAAACTGGAGCACATCCGCAGCGCCTGGGGCACTTTCCGTGACCGCCGTCCGAATCTGTACGGCCCGGTGAAAACCCTCGATGGCGCGCTGGAATCCTGATCATTCAATGACCTCGCCGCAGGCCCTGGTGGCTGCGGCGAACACTGCAAAGGTTTACTCATGAAGACCCTGACCAGCACCCCACGCGCCGATGGCTTCTACATGCCCGCTGAATGGGCGCCGCAAACCCAGGTATGGATGGTGTGGCCCGAGCGCCCGGACAACTGGCGCCTGGGCGGCAAACCGGTACAGGCGGCACACGTGACGCTGGCCCAGGCCATCGCCCGTTTCCAGCCGGTAACCGTTGCCGTTTCGGCCGCTCAATACGACAACGCGCGCGCGCGCCTGGATGCACCCAACATCCGTGTGGTTGAAATCAGCAACGACGATGCGTGGGTCCGGGACACCGGCCCGACTTTCGTTATCAATCACAGTGGCGAAGTGCGTGGCGTTGACTGGGGCTTCAATGCCTGGGGTGGTTTCGAAGGCGGCCTGTACGCGCCGTGGAACCGTGATGAGCAAGTGGCCAGCAAGGTTCTGGAAATGGAACGCTGCCAGCGCTATCACACCGAAGGCTTTGTGCTGGAAGGCGGCTCGATCCACGTTGATGGTGAAGGCACCTTGATCACCACCGAAGAGTGCCTGCTCAACCACAACCGCAACCCGCACCTCAATCGTGAGCAGATCGAAGCGGTGCTGCGTGACCACCTGGCGGTGGACACCATCATCTGGCTGCCAGATGGCCTGTACAACGATGAAACCGACGGTCACGTCGACAACTTCTGTTGTTACGTGCGTCCTGGCGAAGTGTTACTGGCCTGGACAGATGATCCGCAAGACCCCAACTACGCGCGCTGCCACGCCGCACTTGAGGTGCTGCAGAACAGCCGCGATGCCAAGGGGCGTGCCTTTACCGTGCACAAAATGCCGATTCCGGGCCCACTGTTTGCCACTGAAGAAGAGTGTGCGGGCGTTGATCCGGTGGCGGGTAGCCAGGAACGCAACCCTTCGGTTCGCCTGGCGGGCTCCTACGTCAACTTCCTGATCGTCAACGGCGGCATCATTGCGCCGAGCTTCGACGACCCGGCAGATGCCGAGGCTAGAGCGATCCTTGCTCGCGTCTTCCCTGATCATGAAATCGTGATGATCCCCGGGCGCGAAATGCTGTTGGGCGGAGGCAACATCCACTGCCTGACCCAGCAGCAGCCGGCACCTTCGAAAGGTTGAAGCATCGCTTATAAAAGAACCCGTCCTTGGACGGGTTTTTTTATGCTTGTTCGACAATCGGTGCGTGCGCTGGCACACCTCTTGTATTTGTTTTGCATTGTATTTCAAACAGATAGAGCAACCCTGTTCTGTCACAAAGTTTGCGTAGGTTAGCCGCTCACGGCCCAGGGAGTACGTGTCGAAATGAATGCAGTAAGTGAGCCGGCTTCGCCCTCATCAGCAATGAATCATGAGTCGCTGCAGCGAGTGGCTCAATGGTTGAAACAAAATGGAAGAATCCGGGGCAGGAAGTCCGATCACCGTCGTACGTTGTTGGCGCGTTACCCAACCGGCCTGATCACCGAAGCAGAGCTCGAAGCCCTGCTGGGCAACTGACCAACAAAACGATCGGCGCGGGCTTACCCCGCGCTGCTCTTAGAAACTATAAGTGCCAGTAACCACCAGGCTGCGCGGATCACCGAACTGGATCTGCGCGGCGCTGGTAGCTGAGCTGTAGTAGGTTTTGTCGGCGATGTTGTTCAATGCCGCGCGCACGTCCCAATCCTTGGTGCGGAACCCGGCCAAGGCGTCCCATCGCCCGTAACCTGGCAACACCGCGGTGTTCTGGTTGTCGGCAAAGCGCTCACCCACCAGGGTCAGGCCGGTTTCGCCGTACCAGCCCATTTCCGGCTTCCAGGTCAGGAACAGGCTGCCATTGCGCTTGGCGACGTTACTCACGCGGTTGCCTTCCTGACCATTTTCGTCCTTGACGATGGTGGCATCCTGAATGCCGATACCGCCGCGAACATACCAGTTGCCAACGATGTTGCCGGTAGCCGTCAGCTCTACACCGCGCGAGCGCTGCAAGCCGGTGAGCAAGGTAACGTCCGGGATGTTCGGGTCGCTGGTGCGACGGTTGTAGAGCTCAAGTTCGTAAATCGCCAAGGTGGTGCTCAGGCGTTCGTCGAGCCAGTCGCTTTTAACCCCGACTTCTTTCTGCCGCGTTTCTTCCGGGCTGGTTTCGTTGGTGTTGCCGGCAGCGCCTGGGGTAATGCCGATCAAACCGCCGCCCACCGGCGAGAAGGTTTTGCTCCACGAGGCGTAGAAGGAGTGCTCCTTCCAGGGGGAATAGACCACGCCCACCCGTGGGCTGGTGCTATTGCTGTCCTGGTTCTCGGAAAGGTTCTTGATCTTGTTGGTGGTCTCTACTTCGAACTGATCGAAACGCACACCGGCGAGCACTTGCCACTGATCGTTCAGGCGCAGTTGGTCCTGGATGTACAGGCCACGGCTGTCGACCACGGTGTGGTTGTTGCTCGACAGCACCATTTGACCGTTGTACTGCAAGTTCCGGTCGGGGTTGTCGAGGTCTACGCCCGGCACTTTACCGGCCGCCTTGTAGAGCAGTGGATCGCGGCGCTGGTTGCCGACTTCGATACCGGTCAACAAGGTGTGCTGCAAACCGAAGGTCTCGACGTTGCCTTCCAGCTCAACGGTGTTGAACAGGTTGCGTGTGTTCAAGTCTTGCTGCCAGCGCTGGCGGTTAACCTCGTTGGTTTTGGCGTTGTAGCCCGTCTGGTAGGTGTTGTCGAAGTCGCTGTTGAGCTTGAACAGGCCCAGGGTATGGCGCACCTGCCAGTTCTCGCTGAGCTGGTAGTTAAGGCGCGAACGCAGCGACTGCGCCTTGTCATCGATGAAGTCGCGGTGGGTGTCGCCATAGGTGGTGCTGCGGCTGACATCGGCCGGGCGACCATTGACGCTTGGAATACCGCGATCAGGTGTGCGGTTGTAGCGGCTGTACTCGTACTGCACCAGCCAGTTGAGGTCTGGGGTCAGTTGCCAGTTCATGGATGGCGCGAACAGTTGGCGGCTGCCGTCGATGCCATGGCGGAAACTGTTGTTGTCCTGGTTGCCCATGTTCAGGCGCAGGCTGATGTTGTCCGATGGGTCTGCGCTGAGGTCGGCATACAAACTGCGCAAGTCTTCGCTGCCACCCTGGGCTTCGATGGACGAGCGACGACCGGCTTCGGGCATCTTGCTTACGCGGTTGACGATGCCGCCTTGGCTGCCTCGCCCGTAAAGCACGGCGGCAGGGCCCTTGAGCACCTCGATACGCTCGATGTTGTGCAGGTCGCGCACGTACTGGCTGTCGTCGCGAATACCGTCGAGGTAGAAGTCGTTGCTGGCGTCGAAGCCGCGAATGCGCACGCTGTCGAAACGCGTGTCGGCACCGTTGCTGACGTTGGGTATACCGCCAAGTGCCTTGCCCAGATCATTGGTGCCGTAGTCCAGTACATTGCTGGTCTTCACCGAATCGATGGCCTGGGGAACATAGCGGGCCGGGGTGGAAGTACGCGTAGCCGTGCTGACCTCCTTGACCCGCGGATCATCGCGCTCGCGGTCGCTTTCAGCGGTAACCGATAACTCAGGGAGGGTGGTGCTGGCGGCCAGTGCAAATCCGGAAGTGAGAAACAGGGAGACACCCAAGGTCAAGGGTGCCAGACGGCAGGGGGCAGGCATTAAGGACATCCGCAGGGCTTGAAGGTATTAGACAAAAAGAGGGGTTGAAATTTTGCGCGAATGATAATGCGTGCTATTTGCTTGTGTTAATTGTTTCTTAATCGGTTGTAAGTATTTGTATTTCAAATTGTTTCTTGAGTAAGGCCTTGAGCTGACTCCATAATTGCGTCGCTTATTCGGGACTTCAGGCCCTCGCAGCGCGACGAATTGCGTCGATACTCGGGGTAGTTTCACGAAATTTTGACATGCCGATCCGCACACGGATACGATTCGGTCAACGCCTGAAGGCCCATAGACCAAGAGTCCAGAATAAAAGGCCCGTTGCGATCACTCGCAAGCGGGTTTTTTATTTTCTGACCCGCGAGCGTCAACCCACGCAGGGGGCGTGGTTTTTGGCGTAGGTCTCAGCGCGTATCCGACTAAGAAATAAGGAAAAGAATAAAATGTTGAAAACCAGGATCAGCTTGATCGCGCTGGGGCTTATGGCCGCGACTCAGGCATCGGCCAATGACCAGGCCGCAGCTAAGGGCTTCATCGAAGACAGCAGCGCCAGTGTTCTGCTGCGCAACGCCTTCATCAACCGCGACAAAAAGCATGGCGACGACGACCAGAGTGAATGGGGTCAGGCTTTCATCGGTAAGTTCTCTTCCGGCTACACCCAAGGTACCGTGGGTGTCGGTGTAGACGCTTTCGGTCTGTACGCTGTGCGTCTGGACGGCGGCAAGGGTCGCAACGGCGGCGCCGGTATCGACTTCTTCAAACCGGCTGAAGGCGACGGCCCGCAAAACTCCCCACACAACCTTGCTCGTGGTGGCGCTGCGGTCAAATTCCGCGTTTCCAACACCGTACTGAAGTACGGCGACCAAATGCCGGAACTGCCAGTGCTGCAGTACGACGATGGCCGCCTGCTGCCAGAGAGCTACACCGGTACCCTGATCACCTCGAAGGAAATCAAGGGCCTGGAGCTGAATGCCGGTCGCTTCACCCAGGAAGCACGTAAAAGTGCTGAAGGCCGTGACAGCGGTGGTCTGAAGTCGATCAACGTATTCGGCGGTAGCTACAAGTTCACCGAGAACCTGTCCGCTTCCCTGTACGGTTCCGACGTAGAAGACGTATTGAAGAAGCAGTACCTGGGCGTCAACTTCGTTCAGCCGCTGGCAGACGATCAGTCCCTGACCCTGGACTTCAACGGCTACAAGACCAAGCTGGATCGCGATTTCGCCACTGACGACCGTCGCGACAACACCATCTGGAGCCTGGCAGCCACTTACGCCTTCGGTCCGCACGCGCTGACCCTGGCGCACCAGCGCAGCACCGGTGACACCGGCTACAACTACGGTTTCTACCAGAACGCTGGTGGTATCGGTGACGGTGGTTCGACCATCTACCTGGCCAACTCCTACTGGTCCGACTTCAACAACGAAGACGAGCGTTCGTGGCAGGTTGCCTACGACCTGGACTTCGGCGCCTTCGGCGTACCGGGTCTGACCTACCGTGTAGCCTACGTGCGTGGTGATAACATCAACACCCGCGGCTTCGGTGAAGGTACAGAGCGCGAAATCTTCAACCAGTTCAAGTACGTGGTTCAGGAAGGTCCAGCCAAAGATCTGTCGATCAAGCTGCGTAGCTCGTTCCTGCGTACTTCCGACAGCATGCGTGAAGCTGAACTCAACGACGACGGCAACGAAGTCCGCGTGTTCGTAGAGTACCCAATCAGCATCCTGTAATTGCTGCTTGCGTCTCCACCAACCCCGGCCTAGGCCGGGGTTGTTCATTCAGGCGCCACACTCACCGAAAGCGCTGGGAGCGGATTGATCCGCGAAGGACTGCGCAGCAGTTCCCTAGGCCGGCATGCTTTCTTTGCGACGCACCGCAGGCTTGATTGGCGATACTTCGCCTGTCTCCGGCTCGAAGCTGTCGCTGCGCGCCATTCGCCACATCCGTGCATAGAACTCACTTTCGATCGAGCCACTGAGCAACTCGCCGGGCTTGAGGAACACATGCAGCTGGGAAAACAGCTGGATCTCGCTGGCACTGATGCGCCGTACCAGATGCTTGGGCTTGAGCTGTGAGGGATGGTCCAGGCCTGCTGCCGCAAGCATTTCAGCCAGGGCATGCAGGGTATTGCGGTGAAAGCTGTAAACCCGCTCGGCTTTGTCCGGCACCACCAGGGCGCGCTGACGAAGCGGGTCTTGAGTAGCGACGCCGGTAGGACACTTGTTGGTATGGCAGCTTTGCGACTGAATGCAGCCAATCGCGAACATAAAGCCACGCGCCGAGTTGACCCAGTCCGCACCGATTGCCAGCACGCTTGCGATGTCGAAAGCACTGACAATCTTGCCGCCTGCGCCAATGCGTACCTTGTCGCGCAGGTTCAAGCCCACCAGGGTGTTGTGGACAAACATCAGCCCTTCCCGCATCGGCACACCAATGTTGTCGCTGAACTCGCGAGGTGCGGCGCCCGTACCGCCTTCCTTGCCGTCGACAACGATAAAGTCCGGAACAATACCGGTCACCAGCATGGCCTTGGCAATGCCCATGAACTCCCACGGGTGGCCCAGGCAAAATTTGAAACCCACCGGCTTACCGCCAGACAACTCGCGCAATTGGGCAATGAACTGCAGCAGTTCCATTGGAGTGCGAAAGGCGCTGTGGGCGGCGGGCGAGATGCAGTCTTCACCCACCGTCACTCCACGGGTGGCCGCAATCTCGCTGCTCACTTTATGCCCTGGCAGAATCCCGCCATGCCCAGGCTTGGCGCCTTGGCTCAGCTTGATTTCGATCATCTTCACTTGCGGGTCACGCGCCTGTTTGGCGAAACGCTCAGGGTCGAAGCGCCCGGCCGAAGTGCGGCAGCCAAAATAGCCACTGCCAATTTCCCAGATCAGATCACCACCGTGTTCGCGGTGATACGGGCTGATACTGCCTTCGCCAGTGTCATGGGCAAAACGCCCCTTCTTGGCGCCTTGATTGAGCGCGGCAATAGCGTTGGCACTCAGCGCACCGAAGCTCATTGCCGAGATATTGAAAATTGACGCCGAGTACGGCTGACGGCACTGCGGGCCGCCGATGGCGATGCGAAACGAAGCGGGGTCGGGGGTGTCTGCAGGCAGCATCGAATGGCTGATGAACTCAAAGCCGGGGCGGTACACATCGATGAGCGTGCCGAAGGCCTTCTCGGCGCTTTCATTCTTGGCCCGTGCGTACACCAGCGAGCGCTGGGCGCGGGAGAACGGCAGCTTGTCGTCATCGCCCTCGAGCAGGTACTGGCGAATTTCCGGGCGAATGGTTTCGATCAGGTAACGGATATTGCCGAGAATCGGGTAGTTGCGTCGCACTGCGTGATGGCTTTGTCGCAGGTCATTGAGGCCAACCAGGCTGAGCAGCGCACAGATCAGGGTGAAGGGCCACAGCCACACATGGTTGGAAAGAAACGGCAGGCTGATACAGGTAAACAGCAAACAGCCGACCAAACAGGCATAGCGGCTGGGAAGCGAAGCTTTCATGAATCTTCCACTGATATGAGAGATCCTTCCAAGGATAGGGCAAGCGCTCAAGCGGAAAACCCGTGAAATCAGTAAAAGACTTTTATTCCCGGCGTGCTTGACCTGAGCCAGGTTAGTTCGCAGATAGCTGAACCCAACTCCGCTAGTTGCATAACTGCCAGGCGCAGCGCCCGTGCTACAAGATCACTCCAGATGTTTCCGAGTGATTTCAAGCGATGACCGCACCTCGCATTCAACCCACCGCCCAGGGCTTTGGCCTGCTGTGCCTGGCCAGCTATCTGCTGTCGCTGTCGTATGGCTCGACGTTTTTGTTGTCGTTGCTGGTCAGCACCCGTGGCGGTAATGAGCAGGACGCTGGCCAAATCATTTCGCTGGCCATGCTCAGTACCGTGGTTGCAGTGCTGGGCAGCGGTCATCTGGCTGACCGTCTTGGGTCTGCGCGGGCTATTGCACTGTCAGCGTGCTGCCTGGTGGTGGCCTGCCTGGACTTTGCCCTGGTGCCTGGCACCGGCATGGGCCTGATGCTCTGTGGCCTTGTTCTGGGCCTTGGCTGGGGCGCGTTCTATACCCTCGGGCCCATCCTGGTCAGCGAACGCGTCGAGGCGCAGCGCCGTACCCACAGCTTTGCCTTGCTCTCGGGCAGCATGATGAGCGGTATCGGTTCCGGGCCTTTGGTCGGCAAGCTGGCCAGTGTGTTCGGCCTGCCGGTACAGACCGCGTTCTACACCGCTGCCCTGGCAGCGCTGGTCGGCCTGCTGATTTTCACCTACCTGGCGCGCCTGCAGCGTCCGGCTTCCAGCCGTGTCAGCATCAGCCGGCGTGCGTCCATCGAGGTGCTGGGCTCGAAGGCGCGTTGGCCGATTGTCATGGTGGGTTTGGGCGGCGCAATCTTCGGTGGCCTGGGCAGCTTCCAGACGTCCTATGCGGCGGTACGCGGCCTGGATTACTCGTTGTTCTTCATTGGCTTCATGAGCGCGGCAATCAGTTGCCGGTTGTTGATCGCAGGGTGGGTGGTAAAGCGTGACGCCTATCAAGCCTCGTGCCTGCTGTGCGGGTTCATCGTTGTGGCGGTGCTGGCCTTGGGCTGGGGTGTGCAGGACAACCTTGGCTACCTGCTGGCCGCAGCGCTGTTGGGCGTCGGATACGGCCTGAACTACTCGGTGATCAATGGCCTGGCGGCGAACCAGGCCCCGGCCGGTCTCACCCCACAAGCCTTGCTGTTGTTCAGCCTTGCCTACTTTCTTGGGGTGTTCGGCTACCCTTGGTTGGCCGGTAACTTGATCGTCAGCAACGGCACCGAAGCAATGATGATCAGCCTGCTGCTGGTAGCGCTGCTGAACTGGGCGATAAGCCTCGGTCGACTTTACGGGCGCCGTCGCGACATGGCCTTGTCTGCGGCGGGCTAAGCATTACTGGTCCTGGGTCTGGTTCCAGACCGGCGTACTGGTAGAGCGAGCCGAAATAACGCTTGTCGGAGATAAACGGCTGCATCAGCGGCAACAGCAAAACAGAAGTCCGACGAGCGTTATCGCCAACAACGCATCTATTGACCCTGGTTAGTTTTTGAGCAGCAAACGTTGCCTACACTGAGAGCTCTGCACCCTCAAAGGGGGACAAAGCATGACCATTATCGTCACCGGCGCGGCCGGTTTCATTGGTAGCAACCTGGTCCAGGCCCTCAATCGACGCGATGAAACCGAGATCATTGCTGTCGACGACCTGACCGATGGCGACAAGTTTCGCAACCTCGCCGATTGCGAGATTGCCGATTACCTGGACAAAGACGACTTTCTTGAGCGCTTTGCGTGCGGCCAGTTCGGCAAAGTCAGGGCCGTGCTGCACCAGGGTGCGTGCTCCAGTACCGTCGTGGACGACGGCCGATTCATGATGGACAGCAACTACCGCTTCAGCCGCGACCTGCTCGACGCTGCACAAAGCCTGCAAGTACCGATGCTGTACGCCTCATCGGCAGCGGTGTACGGCGCTGGGCGCGACTTTCGTGAACAACGCGAATGTGAGCGGCCATTGAATGTATACGGCTACTCCAAATTTTTGTTCGACCAGCGCGTGCGCCGGCAACTGCCGGTGTCACGCAGCCAGATCGTTGGGCTGCGCTACTTCAACGTGTACGGGCCCCACGAACAGCACAAAGGCGCCATGGCCTCCGTGGCCTTTCACTGCTTCAACCAATACCAAGCCCACGGCAAAGTCAGCCTGTTCGGCAGTTACGGCGACTACCCAAGCGGCGGGCACCTGCGCGACTTCGTCTCGGTGGAAGACGTGGTCAAGGTTAACCTGTTCTTCTTGGATAACCCGCAACTGAGCGGCATCTTCAACGTCGGCAGTGGCCGCGCCCAGCCGTTCAACGACGTGGCCATGGCGGTTATCAACCACTTGCGCGAGCAGCACGACCACCCCCCGCTTTCCCGGGAGATGGCCTTGCTTGAAGGCATTCTTGAATACAGCGAGTTTCCTGAGCACCTGCGTGGCAAATATCAGTGCTACACCTGCGCCGACCTTGGGCAGCTACGGGCGGTTGGCTACCAGGAGCCTACCTTGTCGGTAGAGCAGGGCGTTGCACGCTACTGCGACTGGTTGCAGGCGACGCTCGCTTAGTGCTGACGTAGCGCCTTTACATCGCCCTTGGCAGCGGTTTCGCGCAGGTACTCGCCGAGCGAATCATCCATGGCCTGCAGCCAGCGGGTATGGTGCGGCACGGCGGCAGTGCCGGTGATAACCGAACGGTAGGACTTATCGCGATAGCCCATGATGTCCTGCTTTTTGTCCGACTTCCATTTCAGGAAAATGCGGTTTACCGCGTCGATATCGAAGCTTGGGTAGTCGGTCTGTTCGATCAGGTGCTTGATATAGCGGCCTTGGAATTCGTACATCGAAGCAGTGGTTTCCAGCGCTTCTTCCTCGGCACGCCAGCGGGCACTGTCGGCCTGCATCGCCGATGGCTGCGGCAGCTTGATACGCCCGAGCATGTAATCGCGAGCAAACCAGGCCTGCGCATCGAACAGATTGAAGCTGTACCAGAGGTCTTGCATGCCAAGGTAGATCAACTGCGGGTTCTGCTCCCACACCACACCTTGATAGAGGCCTAGCGGCCACAGGCGATTGCCGGTGTTGAGGGCCAGGTCGTCCGGCAGGAACGGGAAGTGATGCTGATAGCCGGTGCAAAGAATGATCGCATCAACGCGCTTGCTCGACCCGTCGGCAAAATACGCCATGTCGCCTTCAACACGCTGCAGCTGCGGTCGCTCTTCCCAGCCCTTGGGCCATTTGTAACCCATCGGTTGGGTACGCCAGGCGCTGGTGATCGAGCGTGCGCCGTACTTGAAGCACTGCGAGCCGATATCCTCGGCGGAATAGCTGCTGCCGACAATCAGTACATCCTTGCCTTTGAATTCCAGCGCATCGCGGAAGTCGTGGGCATGCAGAATGCGCCCGGAAAACCGTTCAAAGCCGCTGAAATCCGGCACATGCGGGGTAGAGAAATGCCCGCTGGCCACCACCACATAATCGAACACCTGCTCGATACCCTGGCCGATAGCGTAGTCGTAGGCGTTGACCGTAAAGGTACGGCTGGCCTCATCAAAGCTCACGGCCTTCACCGCCGTATTGAAACGAATGTAGTCGCGCACGCCGGCCTTTTTCACCCGGCCCTGAATGTAATCCCACAACACCTCACGCGGCGGATACGAAGAAATCGGCCGTCCGAAATGTTCATCAAAACTGTAGTCGGCGAACTCCAGGCACTCCTTCGGCCCGTTCGACCACAGGTAGCGATACATACTGCCGTGCACCGGCTCGCCGTGCTCATCCAGCCCGGTGCGCCAGGTGTAGTTCCACATCCCGCCCCAGTCGGCCTGCTTTTCGAAACAAACCACCTCGGGCATTGGAGCACCCTGGGCGTGAGCGGATTGAAAGGCACGCAACTGCGCTAGGCCGGAAGGACCTGCGCCGATAATGGCAACACGAATAGTCATAAAAATTCCTGACAGAAAACACTGAAAAAAATGCAAAGCGTCTCCAGCCCTGAACGGTGAAACCGAGGGCAATGGAAAGCGAAAAATTCAGATGTCAGCGGGCAGGTGGAGGAACAGGGCGTTTGCGTTTATGCGCGAGCAGAATGTCGCGGGGTGGAATCGACAGGGTGTGGAAGAGTGTCGAAAGCGGAGAGCTGAGCTGCGAAACACTAGCAACAGCGATGGGCCCGCAAGACTTGCCAAACAGCACGGCAAACGGGCCTTGAGGGCGAAAGATGCGTGTGATCTCATTCATGACGGGCTGATTCTGCCTCTTTTGGTTATGGATGCCTTTTTAGCTATAACGGATGGGGCGCGAGATTTCAAGGCTGGCGCCCTCGGCTTGCCTCACCTGACGATGAACGTTAGGCTTCCCGGGTCGCTGCAAAATCAGCGATCGGGTTTGGTCGCCCGTTCACACAATTAGACGTTTCAGCGTCCAACTACGAATGCTGACGAGATGTTCGTCTGCACCTTCGTTTTATGGCGGCTGTGCGCGGGAGGCATTCGTGCCTGCCGGGTTTGTCTATTGTCTCGGTCGACCAACCTGCGTACAGCTGTCACCCAACTTGCTTGGTCGCGAGTGGTGCCAGTTCCACCACAATAGAGATGTTCACAATGACAAAAATAGTCCCGGATCCCCCGCAGTCCCTCTTCGGCAAAACCGCCGAATCCACCTTCGGCGCCTGCAACGCCGGCCACCCACCCCTGTTTACCGTGCGCGAAGGCATCGAAGCTGAAGATGCACTGGTTCACGTCTCGCTATTGCTCGAAGGCATCTACGACACCGCCCAGCAGGCCTGCGAGCATATTCATGACCTACCCAAGAAAGGCCTGCTCTGGTCCACCCTGCATTCGGCAGACCTGGCAAAAGGGCTGGTGGATGCAGTGTTGGATGGAATTGATAACGAGGGATTGAAGCGTAAAGGGCGGGGTTGAGTTGATTGAAAATGCGGGGCTGGAGTGACCGCTTGAGAGGGGCTGCTTGGCGGCCCTTCGTCTGGTGTAGGGGTTTGTTCAAGCGGATGTGCTATGCGTTGCAGCCCATGGCTGAGCGCGGGCAACTGCCGCGCAAGCGAGTGATGATGGCTGATGAGGGCGAAGCCCTGCTTGCCACGGTACGCGAACGTCTTGCGGCCCCCCAGCGGGTGAAGGTTTTGCTGGATGACCTATAGGTTTTACAAAAAGTGGCAGATCGGTCAGATGCTTGCCTGTGAGAGCAATGGCATCGAAATCTAATGAAATGCCAAAACGAAAAAACCCGCCAGAAGGCGGGTTTTTCGGGGGTTCCAGAGACTTTGAAAGCTTTCTTTGGAACCTTGTATGGTGCCGGCACCAGGAATCGAACCCGGGACCTACTGATTACAAGTCAGTTGCTCTACCATCTGAGCTATACCGGCACAGGGGCGTCATTATAGCGATCGGTTTGCGTCTGTAAACTACTTCTGCACGATTCTTTGAAATACTTGTTTCTAAAAGGTATTTCGGCCCGTTTTCCTACCAGCCACGGTGCAGTGAAGTGGCGTCTGGTTCGGCTTTGGTCGGGTCGAAAAGCATGGGTTTGTGGTCGTGACAGCCACGCTTGTTGCAGTGCATGTAAGGCTGTGCCGGCAAGCCGTTGTCGCCCAGTACCTGCATTTTTGGCATTTCCCAGTCGGGGGTGTAGCTGGCGCTGCTGCAGCCAGCGAGGATGAAGGTGAGCAAGGCAAGGCTGTGTGTTTTGTTCACTGTAAATTCCGTTTTCTTCAGGTTTATTCTTTGTTGAGGATGCGCTGGATGGTGCCGCCGCAGCTTTGGTAGCAGCTGTCGTAGTCGTTGCCGCAGCTGTAGCTTGAGCCGCTGCCGTACGGGTAGCTGGGGTAGTAGCAGCTTTTGCGGGCTTCTTTTTTGCTCTTGCCGTTCTGGCAGTGCTGGTAGCTTCTGAGGTTGGCCTGGTACAGGGCCAGGTCGCTGTTTTCCTGCAGGCGCGCCATTTGTTTGCAGTGGTTGCGTTCGGTGGCGCAGCTGTTGATGCAGTTCATGCCCATCATGCTGGGTGGGGGCGAGTATCTATAGGTGTAACTAGGGCCGCAGCCGCCGAGCAGGGCGGCAGTCAGCAGCAGCGCAGGGCGCCACTTGAGTGAATTGCTCACGAGTTGCTGGTTCCTTGATCATTCCTCGCTGAACTCCAGCAAATCACCTGGCTGGCAGTTCAACGCGCGACAGAGCTTCTCCAGGGTCTCGATTTTGAAACCCTTGATTTTGCCGTTTTTCAGCAACGACAGGTTCGCTTCCGTAATCCCGATAATTTCGGCCAGATCCTTGGAGCGGATCTTGTTTTTGGCCATGACCACGTCGAGGCGGATGATTATCGGCATAGGGGGAAGCTAGACATAACAGTTGTGTTCATCGCTGATGGTTTTGGCGTCACGCATGAGGAGTGAAAAGGCGCAGAGCAATATCCCTTTCATGATCTCGTAAACCGCCACGGATGATACACCGATCGATACGCTGAAGCTTCTTTCACCCGCAGGCAGGTCGATGGCAAATGCCAAGCCCTGGAGGGTGCCGATAACCGGCCATAGCATCGGTGTGCAGATGCACAGCAGGCCAACCCACCACAGCAGTTTGATGTTTTCTGCTGTCCAGGTTTGACCCTTGGACAAGCGCAGGAAGAACAAACCGGTGAAGAACAACGCCAGCACCGACAGGCTGCTGGGGATCAACTCCAGGGCCAGCACCAGGCCTAGGGCCAGGATGGAGGGTTGGTAGTCCGGTGCCAGCAGCAATGGCATCTGGTCGCCATAGCTTTGCAGGTAAGCGCTCTGCATCTGGGCTTTGTCGAAAATCCACAGCATTGCAGTGCTGCCAAATTCGACGACGGCGGTCGTCCAGGCGAGTAGAGCGGCGAATGCGCCGATCACTCGAAGGCGCGAGCGCGCATAGGCCACTGTTTTACTGTTCATGTTTTGCCTCCGTTCGATGTTGAGCGGTGGGCATTATTTTCTAGAAATTATCGCAATACAATAATTAATTGTTGTTTTGTGTGAGGTGTGACGTTTTGACTCGATCGCGGAGCAAGCCGCTCCCACAGCAACGCGCCACACACTGTGGGGGCGGGTTTGCCCTGTGCCTTGGAAAATATAATTTACGAAGCTTTCGGCAACCTTTAAGGGCTTTCACCTGAATACGGTTTAAAAGACGCGAAATTTAATTAGTAATTTTCTATCGATTTGACTTTAGCGATGCCTTGAGCTAATTTGTTGTTCATTATGTTGAACAGTAAAGCGTTTCTGCTCCCCACCTCTCGTCTGGCCTCCTGTGAAAATCACTGGACCGGCGGTCTCTAGCGCCTCCCCCGACAAACAGCTTGTTCCTTGGTTTTTGTCTGTAGCCCGTCGCCGTTTGTGCGCCCGGTTTGTTTCGCCCGTGGGAGGGCATCATGCGTTCCTGGATCTATTTGTTTATTGCCATCATCGCTGAGGTGATTGGCACCGTTTCGATGAAATTCGCCGCTACTGCGCACCCGGTGTTGGGTCATGGCTTGATGTACGCCATGATCGGTCTGTCGTATTTCTTCCTCGCGCTGGCCGTTAAGCGCGTGCCGGTAGGTGTTGCCTACGCGCTGTGGGAAGGCATCGGCATTGTGCTTATTACCTTGGCCAGCGTTACCTGGTTGGGTGAAAGCCTGGGCTTGCTCAAGGCCGCCGGCCTGGGTGTGATGATTGCCGGTATCTTGCTGATCAAGTCCGGTACCCGCCCAGCACCTGCCGAGCGCAACAGGGAGGCGCTGCCATGCTAAGCATGAATTGGATTCCCTTCGCCTGGCTTGGCCTGGCGATCGTGCTCGAAGTTATCGCCAACCTGTTGCTCAAGTATTCCGATGGTTTTCGCAAGCGCGGCCTGGGGATCGTTTCGATTCTTTGTGTACTGGCGGCGTTTACCGCGCTGGCCCAGGCTGTTCGCGATATTGAACTGTCGCTCGCTTATGCCATTTGGGGTGGCTTCGGCATTCTCGCCACCGTGGCCATGGGTTGGGCACTTTTTGGCCAGCGCTTGGCGGGGCGGGGCTGGTTGGGCCTGATGCTATTGCTGGCGGGTATGAGCATGCTGAAACTGGCCTGATTTTGCTGCTTAGAGCTATTTGCTGGAACGCTTATGCACAAGGCGCGTGCCAGCAAGGCCGCGCGTATGTCGGCTTAAGGCGCGCCTTTGGTCTTTGCGCAAATGGCTGTTTTTGCTGGCGATAAACCGCTGAGCAAAAAACGACCAATCGTTGAAAGCGTTTGGATCCAAGGTTTTTGAGGGTTTTTTCAAAAGGTTGCCCACAGACTTATCCACAGGCTGCGCACAGTTGTCGCAGTCAGTGGCGTTCGGCCATTAGCATCAGGTTGCGCGGGGTCAGTGGCTGGTCGCAGAACACCCCCAATTGCACCCGATAGCCTTGCTCTTGCAAGTACAGGGCGCGGTCCAATACTAGCCAAAGCTCAAGGGGGCGACGGAACAGGTTGCGCAGCAGTTCGAGGTTGCGGACCTCGGCCAAACGCTGCCAACCCAGGGCCTGCAAGCTAGCCCAGTCTGGTGTATGGTCGATGTGCAGGCCTTTGAGTGCTGCCAGCTCCTGGCAGTAGCCAGCGAACGGCTTTTGCAGCCAGCTCACCGGTAACGATGGTGTCGGCAGGTACTCATCAACACCCCGCAGCTGCCGCTGCAGCAGATCAAAGCCCAGGCGCCTGGCCATCGACTCGTCGCGCTGGCGGCGTACCCGCGCGCCGGCGGTGACGGTCTCACTCAGTGGCAGGCCAAGATCATCGATTGAAAGCTGCAACCCCGAGGCAATCGCGGCGCCAGACAACGGCTGGTAGTGCGCGGCCTGAATGCGGTTGTAGCAGCACGGGGCAATGGCCAGTTGGCGACAACCTTGCTGGCTGGCCAGCTTGATCAAGCGCACATGCAAATCGCCGCAGGCATGCAGGGCCACCGCCGTATGTTCGCTGCCCAACTGGCGGCAGGCTTGGTCTGCCATCACGTCTTGGAGCAAGTGCTGGCTCGGTAGCCCGTGATGCTGGCTGAGTGCATGGCCGGCTTGCACCAGCGCAGGGTCGTATTCCAGGCAGGTCAGCTTTTGCCGGTCGGCTTGCAGTAGCCGTCGTCCCAGGTGGCCTTTGCCGGAGCACCAGTCGAGCCAGTGTTGTGGTTCGTGGGTGAACGCCAGGTGACTGGCGAACGCCTCGATCTGCTGCCACTTGCGACCAGGCACATCCACATTCAGGCGATGGCTTGCTGAGTGCAGTTCGATGGCAGGTAGCTCGCCGACTTCGGACAACTGGCGTGCCACATGCGCCAACTGCGGGAATGGCTGCGGTGCAGGCAAAAGCTCGGGGTGGTTGTGCGCCGCCTCTGCCTCGCTCAACGAGCGTTGCCTTAACCAGTTCGCCAAGGCCGGGTGCTCGCTTTCCCAGGGCAATTGCCGCTGGGTGAAGGGGCGAGGGCGCCAAAGCGCTTGATGCTCGCGCAGAAAGCTGTCCAGGGCCTGGAAGCGGCCAAGCATGTGCGTATCTGTTAGCGGGCGGGGCGTGGTCATAGGCAGTCAAGCGAACGGGGCTGTGATCAGCCCCGTTATACAGGTTTAGCGACCCTGGCAGGCGTCGACGCGCAGCCAGCGTTCAAGCACCTTGAAGCCTTGCACCAGCAGGAAGGAGATCAGCAGGTAGAACAGCCCCGCTGCGAAGAAGATCTCTACCGGCAGGTAGGTGCGGGCGATGATGGTTCGCGCCATGCCGGTCAGTTCCAGCAGGGTTACGGTACTGGCCAGGGCGCTGGCCTTGAGCATCAGGATCACTTCGTTGCTGTACGCCGGCAGGCCGATGCGCGCGGCGCGCGGCAGCATGATGTAGAACAGCGCCTTGGCTTTGGACATGCCCAGCGCCCGCGCCGCCTCGATTTCGCCGCGAGGAATGGCTTGCAAGGCGCCGCGCAGAATCTCGGCGATGTAGGCCGCGGTGTGCAGGGTCATGGTTAGCACCGTGCACCAGAACGGGTCGCGCAAGTAAGGCCAGAGGGAACTGTTGCGCACCGCTTCAAACTGGGCCAGGCCGTAATACACCAGGAACAGTTGCACCAGCAGTGGCGTACCACGGAAGAAGAAGATGTAACCGTAAGGCAGGGCGCGTACATACCAGTGCCGCGATGAGCGCGCGATACCCAGCGGAATAGCAATGATCAGGCCGGCGATGACAGCGATTGCCACCAGCTCCAAGGTCAGTGTGGCGCCTTGGGCAAGGCGTGGCAGCCACTTGATAATGACTTCCCAGTTCATTGGTTGGCCCTCGCGAAGCCGCGTGCGGCGCGTTTTTCCAAGAAGTGCATGCCGGTCATTGCCAGTACGGTCAGCCCCAGATAGATGATGGCGGCAACCATGTAGAAGGTGAATGGCTGCTTGCTTACAGTCACTGCGATTTGCGAGTGACGCATGATTTCTTCCAGGCCGATCACCGATACCAGCGCGGTGTCTTTCATCAAAATCATGAACAGGTTGCCAAGGCCGGGAAGGGCGATGCGCCACATCTGCGGCAGGATGAGTTTCGAGAAGATCCGGCCCTTGGACAGGCCCAGGGCCAGGCCCGCTTCACGATGGCCCTTGGGGATCGCCAGGATCGCACCACGGAACACTTCGGTGGCATAGGCGCCGAAGCACAGGCCCAGGGCAATCACGCCCGCAGAGAAGGCGCTGAGCTCAAGGCCCGGAATATTCAGGGCTTCGCCAAGCTGATTCATCATGCTGACGGTGCCGAAGTAAATCAGTAACACCCAGAGCAGTTCGGGTACGCCACGCACCAGCGTGGAGTAGAAGCCGCCCAGCCATTGCAGGGGTTTGTACGGTGAGGTTTTCGCCAGGGCGCCAAGCAGCCCCAATACCAGACCCAGACACAGGGCTGACAACGCAAGTTTGACGGTCATCAGCGTCCCGGCTAACAGGGCCGGACCGAATCCGTATAGATCAATATTCATGGGCAGGTTTGTTCAAGGGACCGGCATCGCCGCGGGGGCGACGCCGGTCGGGGCGAATCAATAGATGCTGAAAGGGAAGTACTTGTCGTTGATCTTCTTGTAAGTGCCGTCGGCAACGATTTCCTTCAGTGCAGCGTTCAGCTTGTTGCGCAGTTCGTTGTCACCCTTGCGCACAGCGATACCGACCTTGTCGCTCTCGTTCACTGGCTCGCCTTTGAACTCGTAGTTCTTGCCGGCATCGGACTTCAGCCAGTCGTAGTTGGCGTATTTGTCGGCCAGCAGGGCGTCTACACGACCCGAGGTCAGGTCCAGGTAGGCGTTTTCCTGGGTGTCGTAGAGGTTGACCTTGAAGTTGCCGTCCATGCCGCCGTGATCGTCCAGCCAGATTGCTGCCTGGGTGGCGCGCTGGGTGCCCAGGGTCTTGCCTTTGAGCGATGCGTCGTCGGTTTTGAAGTCGACGTTTTTCGGGGCGATGAACTGCTGTTTGTTCGAGTAGTACGGGTCGGTGAAGTCAACGGCTTGCTTGCGCTCGTCGGTGATCGACAGCGACGAGACGATGAAGTCGAACTTCTTGGCGTTAAGGGCTGGAATGATGCCATCCCAATCGGAGGTGACGACTTCGCATTCAGCCTTCATCTTGGCGCACAGGGCGTCGCCGATGTCTTTGTCGAAACCTACGACCTGGCCGCTGGCATCCTTGTTGTTGAACGGCGGGTAGGCCGCTTCGATGCCCATCTTCAGTTTCTCGGCAGCCATGGCATTGGCCGAGAACACCAGCGTGGCGGCAGCGGCCAGGAGGAATTTCTTATAGTTCTGCATGCGTGTTGCTCCGTTAGCGGTTGCTGGACATGAATTGTTTACAGCGCGCCGAGGTCGGGTTTTCGAAAACCTGCTGCGGCGTTCCCTGCTCTTCGACCAACCCTTGGTGCAGGAAGACAACTTCACTGGACACCTGGCGGGCGAAGCCCATTTCGTGTGTAACCAGTAGCATGGTACGGCCTTCTTCGGCGAGGGCACGGATAACGTTAAGCACTTCCTGGACCATTTCCGGATCCAGCGCCGAGGTCGGTTCGTCGAACAGTATGACCTTGGGTTTCATTGCCAGCGTGCGGGCAATGGCTGCGCGCTGCTGCTGACCGCCGGAAAGTTCGGCCGGGTAGCTGTGGCGCTTGTTGTGGATACCTACTTTATTGAGCAGTGCTTCGGCATGCTCGATGGCCTCGGCCTTGCTCTGGCCGAGCACGCGCCGGGGCGCCTCGATGATGTTGTCGAGGATGCTCATGTGCGGCCACAGGTTGAAATTCTGGAACACGAAGCCGATCTCGCTGCGCAGGCGGTTGATCTGCTTGTTGTCGGCGGCTACCAGGTCGCCGTTTTTTGCGGCTTTCAAACGCAGCTCTTCACCAGCGACCAGGATCTGACCCTGGTGCGGGTTTTCCAGCAGGTTGATGCAGCGCAGCAGAGTGGACTTGCCGGAGCCGGAGGATCCCAGGATCGAGATCACATCGCCATCGCGGGCGGTCAGCGAGATGCCCTTGAGGATCTCCTGGTCGCCGTAGCGTTTGTGCAGGTTGCGGATTTCCAGCGCGGGCGTGGCCTCAGCCATGTGCGGTCCTCATGTGTTCTGGTGCGCTCCTGCTTGTTGGCGGCCTTCCTGGCTGCGCCAAGCTAGCATAGCGGCGGAATGACAGCCAACAAGGTCGGGAGGGGCAAGCAGTTGCCAAGAGGGCAAGTGTCGCATCGCTGCAGCGGACTGTCGCGCCGATGACCACTTCCCTCGTTTCCAGGGCCGGAGCCTTGATGAAAAAAGGCGCGATGGTGCCAGTTTTGGCCGGTGCTGGAAAGTCGTTTCTGACCTTGGGCACAGCTTTGGCGCGTAACTGCGGCAAATGGTTGCGCCTGCGGGTTGCGCCTTTTTGCGCAAAAAATGTGCGAGAGGTGTTACCGCTGATGGATTTTGGTGCACCTGGGTATTTGTAAGTGGGTATTTCAGTAATCGTGTTTTTCCGCTGTAGTTTGATGGCCTTTCGGTCATATCTTGGCAGCAAGGGCATGGAACCCTTGATTTCCGCGGCCTGAGGAGTTGTG
This sequence comes from Pseudomonas arcuscaelestis, assembly GCF_016881005.1. Lineage (GTDB taxonomy): Bacteria > Pseudomonadota > Gammaproteobacteria > Pseudomonadales > Pseudomonadaceae > Aquipseudomonas > Aquipseudomonas arcuscaelestis. Next base: position 271,941 of record NZ_JACOPV010000004.1, read on the forward strand.
ACTACGAGCGGTCATGCTGCTGGCGCATTTATTGCCTTATCCACCGCCAACAGGATGTAGCGCGCTTTTCGAAGTGTGCGCCTGACGAAATCAGGATGTAGAAAGCCACTCCCTTCAAAGGTAGTTTTATGAGCGGTACGCACAATTCCAATGACCTCGCTCAGGGGCTCAAACAACGGCATGTCACCATGCTGTCTATTGCTGGTGTAATCGGTGCTGGTTTGTTCGTGGGTTCTGGCCATGCCATCGCCCAGGCAGGTCCCGCGGTATTGCTGGCTTATGCTGCTGCCGGCACGTTGGTGATTCTGGTGATGCGCATGCTGGCCGAGATGGCCATTGCTTCCCCGGACACCGGATCATTTTCCACCTATGCCGACAGGGCTATCGGCCATTGGGCTGGTTTTACCATTGGTTGGCTGTACTGGTGGTTCTGGGTGCTGGTGATCCCGCTGGAGGCCAACGCCGCCGCAACCATTCTGCATGCTTGGTTCCCTGATGTAGGTATCTGGGTATTTACCCTGGTGATCACCCTGCTGCTAACCGCTACCAACCTGTTCAGCGTGAAGAACTACGGTGAATTCGAGTTCTGGTTCGCCTTGCTCAAAGTGGTCGCGATCATTGGCTTCATCATTCTTGGCCTGGCAGCGGTGTTTGGCTTCCTGCCTAACAGCCAGGTCAGCGGCGTTAGCCATCTGTTCGACACTCAAGGCTTCATGCCTAACGGCCTCGGCGCGGTACTGGCGGCAATGCTCACCACCATGTTCTCGTTCATGGGTACCGAGATCGTCACTATTGCTGCTGCCGAGTCCAAGGACCCAGGCAAGCAGATCACCAAGGCCACCAATTCTGTGATCTGGCGGATCTTCCTGTTCTATCTCGTGTCAATCTTCCTGGTGGTGGCACTGGTGCCATGGAACCACAGCGACTTGGCCGAAGTGGGTTCGTACCAGACCGTGCTGAACCTGATGGGCATCCCTAATGCCAAGCTGATCGTCGACATCGTTGTCTTGATCGCGGTAACCAGCTGCCTGAACTCGGCGCTTTACACTTCTTCGCGCATGCTCTTCTCCCTGAGCAAGCGTGGTGATGCCCCGGCCATGGCCCAGCGCACCACCTCCAGCGGCACTCCGTACGTTGCTGTGGTGCTGTCGACTGCGGCGGCATTTCTGACTGTGTTTGCCAACTATGTGGCCCCTGCTGCGGTGTTCGAGTTCTTGCTGGCAAGCTCCGGCGCTATTGCCTTGCTGGTGTATCTGGTGATCGCAGTATCGCAACTGCGCATGCGTCGCCAGCGTATGGCGCGTGGCGAGAAAATCGCGTTCAAGATGTGGTTGTTCCCGGGCCTGACCTGGGCGACCATCGCCTTCATCGTGGGCATTCTCACCGTGATGCTGATCCGTCCGGATCACCGTATCGAAATCGTCGCCACCGGCTTGCTGTCCATAGCGGTGGTAGCGGCAGGCCTGCTGGTGGCGCGCAAGCGCAAAGCCGAGGCGGCGGGGCGTGCGGTGCTGAACAACTGATTTAGCTGAAATGTAAAAAGGCCGCGATCTGAAAAGATCGCGGCCTTTTTATTGGGCATTGCACGCAGGCCTGTGGCGGCCTTATCGCGAGCAGGTCCGAGTGTTAGCCATACATTTTCTGCTGGGTCTTGGCCACGGCTTCAGAGGCAGAAATGTAGGCTTGCTGAAACTCGTCACTTTCCAGCCAGGCCATGGTGGTGGCTTCGTCGGCGCCGTCCAGCCATTGGCGGTAGGCCGTGAAGACCATGACGATGTAGTCGGTGGCGTGTTCTTCCTTGTGGCCTTTGAGTACCAGGGCCAGCAGTGGGTCGACCAGGAACACCGAAATCAACGAAACAAGCCCACCTTCCTGGGCTTGCTTCATTTTTTCGAACAGGGCGGTGTAGCTGCCCGAGTCCATGGCCTTGTTGAATACCTGCTCAACGCTGGCGCTGGAGCTTTCGCCGCTGCTCTTCACTGCCTGGCCACTACGCACCATGCGGTTTTCACGAGCCTTGTTGGCGGCGCGCTTGGCGCGTTTCTGCTGCTTGCTGTTAGAGGCCATCGGTGAATCCTGAGTCAAAAAATTTTGCGTATTGAAGCCTAGTTGGCAAAGAAACCCAAGTGTATCCGACGGCCTCGCTCAGGCAGGCTGTACCAGCTCGCCACGGTCTTCCTCGGCATGTACCCGTGCCGCGCGCTCAACCAGCAGTGGATCGGGCCGGTGGGCCACACGCAGGTCCTTGGCGGGATAGTCCAGCGAATGCAGGAAGTGGCGTATGCAGTTGATGCGCGCACGCTTCTTGTCGTCGGACTTGATGACCGTCCACGGCGCATCGGCGGTGTCGGTGTGGAAGAACATCGCTTCCTTGGCTGCGGTGTATTCGTCCCACTTGTCCAGCGACTTGATATCGATGGGCGATAGCTTCCAATGCTTGAGCGGGTCGTCACGGCGCGAGATGAAGCGGCGCAGTTGCTCTTCGCGGTTTACCGAGAACCAGTACTTGAACAGCAGAATGCCGGAATTGCACAGCATGCGCTCCAGGTCGGGCGCCTGGCGCATGAACTCGAGGTATTGCAGCGGCGAGCAGAAGTCCATCACCCGCTCGACACCGGCGCGGTTGTACCAGGAGCGGTCGAAGAAGACCATTTCACCGGCGGTGGGCAAATGCTGGATGTAGCGCTGGAAGTACCACTGGCCCTTTTCCTGTTCGGAAGGCTTCTCCAGGGCAACGATACGTGCACCGCGCGGGTTCAGGTGCTCCATGAAGCGCTTGATCGTGCCGCCTTTGCCTGCTGCGTCCCGGCCTTCGAACAGCACGACGATACGCTGGCCGGTTTCCTTGGCCCAGCTTTGTACCTTGAGCAGTTCGATCTGCAAATCGTGCTTGGCCTTATCGTATTCTCCCCGGCGCATACGGGTGCGGTAGGGGTAACTGGCCGGTAGCTTCGCTGCGGTGCTGTCTTCGTTGGAGCCGCGTGGGGCGGACGCGACCTTGAGAGCGGCAGGTTGCTGGCTGATCGCGACGATTTCGCTTTCAGCGGCTGCTACGGCTGGTTTGCGGGTGGTGCGCGCGCGCCGTGGGCGTGGGGTTGCAGGCTTGGCCGGGGCGGGGCTGGTGTTGGCCGAAGTATCTGGGGTCGGCACGGGCAGAGGCAGGGCTGTGGATTCTTCGCTCATGTAGGTGGGCCTGTTGGTTTTTTCGAATTTCCACCAAATAGCATACGAGGGTGCGGCGAGAAGGTACTGATGTTGGTCAAAAGCCTTGGGGTTTCCCGGTGCAGGCGCCCGCTGAATCTCATGCTTCAGAGAGGGGGGCTTTCGCCCGCACTAGAGTCACCGTACGAAACATCATTGACCTCCATTCTATTTTGGGGCCGTCTTGCCTGGATTTCGCTGGCATGCAACCTCTACGCCCGCACTCCGATGAATATGTCTAGATTCGTCGGCAATCGCTCGTTGACCACAAGGGATATCGCTTTTACTTGTTCGCAGGTTAGCAACCATTCTCCGCCTGGACTCTCTTCGAGACTTTTCCAACCAAGAATCCTTAAGACTGCGGCTTCATGCTCGGGTTGAACGGTGAGTTTGTACTTCAACGAGTCGTCCTTAGCATCGTCGTCAAAAAAACCACTGATCCATAGATGCATAGCCGGCCCATTTTCGCCCGGTGCAGGCTCCGGAGGAGGATAAATCCCGGCCCATGAGGCGCCACCGTTTGGAAGCTGGTTCCACTGATCGTCCAAGGGTTTTTTCGGCTTGTCCTTGAGCATGACAAATCCTTGTATCACTTCACATCGAGTCTCAGAGCTTGTCGTTCGGATCGGCCTCAGGTCAATTTTGCTCGGTAACCTAAAGTTTCAGCTGCGTTGAAACGACGAGTGCGCGTCCCGTTGTTACATTGAGGGCTTGAGGCGCGCAGGCCGGTTGCGCCGCTTAGCTTGTCGCTGCGGCGTGAGTTGGGCCAATCAGGAAAGGGGCAGGAATTTCAGGCAATAAAAAACCCGCTCGAGGGCGGGTTTTTTATGTGTTTCAGATGATGCTGACACCACCTGAAAGCGAAAGGTGGTGCCCAGAGACGGAATCGAACCGCCGACACGGGGATTTTCAATCCCCTGCTCTACCGACTGAGCTATCTGGGCAACGGGGCGCATTAAAAGGCTTTTTCAGGTTTAGGTCAAACACTTTTTGAAAATTTTTTAAATTAATTCCGTCGCTTACGATTTTTGGGGGTTATTCGGCAGGTGGAACGTAGCCTTCGGCCTTTTCGTATTCCTGGCCGGAGAAAAACTTGTCCATCTCGCCCTGGAGGAATTTGCGGTCCTCGGCGTTCATCATGTTCAGGCGTTTCTCGTTGATCAGCATGGTTTGTTCCTTCTGCCAATCGGCCCAGGCCTTCTGCGAGATGTGCTCGTAGATGTCCTGACCCTTGGCACCCGGGTACGGTGGACGCTCCAGGCCTGGAAGTTCTTCGTTGTATTTGCGGCACATTACGGTGCGGGTCATCACGACTCTCCTGCAATCAAAACGTCGGCCGCGCGTTTAAGCAGTTTTTTGACCGGGGCAGCAAGGCCCAGGCGCGGCGGGGTGGCGAGGTTATACCAGAGCCAGTCGGGCTCGGCCATGTGGGCCCGGGAGTCATCGACCCGGACCAGCCATGGTTCGATGGCCAACTGGAAATGGCTGAAGGTGTGAGTCAGGCCGTCCAGCGCCTGGCGAGTGACAAGGGTAAGGCCATGCTGATCTGCGAGGTCGTCGAGCTGTTCCAACTGCTCCAGCTCCGGCAAACTCCACAAGCCGCCCCATAGCCCCGTAGAGGGGCGACGGTAAAGCAGGATGGCACCTTGGCCGTTTGCCAGTAGCGGCATCAGCGTGCGGCGCTGTGGTAGCTCCTTGCGGGGTTTGGGGATCGGGTAGCGAATCTCCTGACCCAACAAGTGTGCTTCGCAGCCAACCTTGAGTGGGCACAGCAGGCAACTGGGCTTGCTGCGGGTACACAGGGTGGCGCCCAGGTCCATCATCGCCTGGGTGTAGTTGTTGACTCTGGCGTGCGGGGTATAGCGTTCGGCGTTGGCCCACAGCACTTTGGCCACCTTGGGTTCGCCCGGGTAGCCTTCCTGAGCGGTGTAGCGGGCCAGCACGCGTTTGACGTTGCCGTCGAGAATCGGCGCACGCAGGCCCATGCTGATACTGGCAATGGCCCCGGCTGTGGATAAGCCGATGCCAGGCAGGTCGGTGAGCTTTTCGACATCGCGCGGAAATTCGCCGCCGTAGTGTTCGACGACGATTTTCGCGGTCTTCTGCAGGTTGCGCGCCCGGGTGTAATAGCCCAGGCCCGTCCACAGGTGCAGCACCTCATCCTCCGGCGCTGCGGCCAGTGCCTCTACGGTCGGCAACGCTTGCATGAAGCGGTCGAAGTAGTTGAGCACGGTGCTGACCTGGGTCTGCTGCAGCATGATCTCCGAAACCCACACCCGATAAGGGGTGATGCCCTGTTGCCAGGGCAAGTCATGACGGCCATTGCGGTCGTACCACTCCAGCACGGCGCTGGAAAACTGCTCGGGGCTCATCGCTTGAACAGCCCCTTCAGCGCGTCCTTGAGTTCAGGGCTGACCTTGTCACCGAGTTTCTCATCGATCTTGTCGCTGAGTTTTTCGCTGACTTTGTCACCGGCAAGCTTGGCTGCAACTTTGCCCAGGCCTTCCTTGTCCAGGCGGCAGGCCTTGGCACCCAGCTCCAGCGGGCCACGGCAACGCAGTGGCAGCTCCAGGCCGACATAGCGCTGGCCGACCTGGCAGGCCGGATCCGGCATGTCGCGTTTGTCGCCTTCGACAATTACGCCCACACGGTAGTCCATGCCCAGCACACGCAGATCAAGGTCGCCATGACCGTTGACGGTAAGGCCCGGAATACGCACCTTGAGGTCGGGGTTGCTGGCTACGCCATTGCGCAGTACCAGGCTGCCCTTGAGCTCCTGGAACGGTGTGTCCTTGCCGCGTGGCTCGCCGCTCAACGTCTTGCGGTTGAGGGTGGCGATGGCCTGGCAGAGTTGCTGTTCAAGGTTGGCATTGACCAGGATGCCATCGTTGATAACGAAGCTGGCATTGCCGTTAAGGGTGTCGACCAGGGCTTTTTGGCTGTTGCCGGTGGCAGTCAGGTTGCTGCTCAGGGTCAGCAGACCTTTGACCGGTGGGGTTTCAGTCTGGCTCTTGATGAAGTGCTCGACCGGTACCCGATTGACCTTGGTGTTGAGGCCTATCTGCGGGACTGCCGGGCGCACGTCGAGGGTGCCCTTGGTTTCGAAGTCGCCGTCGTAGAGACCGCCGCGCAGGGTTTCAAGGGTGATCAGGCCACCTTGGCCCTGGGTCTTGAGGTGGGCATTGTCGATGGGCAGCTTTTCCAGCGTCAGTTGGCCGAAGCTCAGGTCTGCCTGCAGGTCGAGCTGGCGCAGGCGATCGACCGGCAACAGTTTGTCGCTGCTCCAGGCCACCTGGGTTGGGGCGTCGGGCAGCGGGGTGTTGCCGGCGCTGGCCAGGGCGCTTTGCTCCTTGCTCTTGACCTCGGCCTGGCGCGCAGCCGTGGCGCTGGCGGCAGCCTCGCTCTTGGCCGGCATGTAGCGGTCGGCATCGAACTTGTCGGCTTTGAGTTGGATACGCAGGGCTTGCTTGGCGAAGTCTTCCACGGCCAGGCGGCCGCTGAAGGTGCTTTCATCCAGTTTTACGGCCAGGTCTTCCAGCGCCAGGCTGTTAGGGCTGCCTTGCAGGCGGGTGACCATCTCGAACTTGCTCAGCGCCGTGGCATCCGCGGTAGCGGGCAAGGTGCGGCCGATGCTGTCGAGGAAGGTGCGCAGGTCGATCTGGGCGATGGACAGGCCGCCCGTCAGTTGTGGGGTTTTGTCCAGATCGCGCACGTTCAGTTCGCCCAGGGCGCGCAGCTGGTTGGCCGAGAGTTTCAGGCCATTCCATTCGGCGACATTGGCGGCCAGGTCGACCAGCAACTGGCCTTGGGCTGCATAGGTCAGGGTCTTGCCTTGCAGAGGTTCACCCGACGCTTCGCCGCTAAGCTTCATGTCTTCGAACTGATAGCGCTTGAGGCGACGGTCGAAACGCAGCTCGCCGCTGAGCTCGGTACGGGTCTTGAGCGCGGGTTGCGCGGTGCTTACGAAAGCGGTCATTTTCAGCGGAATATTGACCCCTTCGTGCACGGCGCCGGTGGTCAGTTGGATGCTTTCAGCGCTGATCGTCTGGCCGCTGCGCGCATCACTGTATTGAACGCGGGCGTTGTTGACGGTCAGGCTGTCGATATCCAGTTTGACCGGACGCTCGTTGGCGTCGGCCTTACTGTCGGCCTTGGCGGTACTTTCACCAGCAGGTGCGGGGGTGGCGCCGTCGGCGGCAGCAGTGGCTGTCGTCGGCAACGGTTTGCCGATGTCTTCCCAGTTGCCGTGGCCGTTTTCATCGCGGCTCAGAATCAGGTTGAGGCCTTCGACGCGCACATCGCTCATTTGCACTTCGCGGCGCAGCAAGGGCAGGACGCGCACCGACAGGCCAAGCATCTGCAGATCGGCAAATGCGACTTTCGGGTTGTTCAGCGTAGCGATGCTGGCTTCATGCAGCTCCAGCCCCAGCCAAGGGAACAGGCTCCATCCAATATCGCCATTGAGTGTTAGCTCAACGTGGGCTTTGTCGCGTGCAAGCTGGCGAATCTCGTCTTTGTAGTCGTTGGGATCGAAGAGGTGGGTCAAGGCAAAGCCTAGAGCCACAATGATCAGCAACAGCCCGAGAAGCACTAGCCCCAGGATTTTGCCGAACGCTTTCATGGGCGAGTCCTTGTAGTCCGATTCTAAAATTTAGCCGCAGAGTATAGCGCTGTGGTTGTCGTCACTGGAGCTAGTCGAAGGTTGATGCTTAATTTTCCTACAGCGCTAACAGGCCCAGATGGTGCCGAGGTTAACGTGACCAAAGTTTCGACAGTGGAGGCAACGACAGTTCAGTTGCAGTGCAAAACACAGCATCAGTGTGCTTTCAAAGCCGCAGGCGAATGCTACTCTTGCGCCGCTCACACAGCCCACTGCGGCGAAATGTCGCGTTTTGTAGGGCAAAAGCGCCAAAAACGATCAGTTGCCGATAGGCCAAGATCGAGAGCCGTGAGCTGACCATCTACGAGGGGAACACAATAATGAGTAGCAGTATCACGGCGGGCGCTATCAGCAATAGCCCCGGCTTCTTGTCGAAAGAGCGGATTATCGCCGCCCCCGGTTTCAACCGCTGGCTGGTACCGCCCGCCGCGCTGGCCATCCATTTGTGCATTGGCATGGCGTATGGCTTTTCGGTGTTCTGGTTGCCGTTATCGCAGGCCATCGGCATTACGGCTCCGCTGGCCTGCGCCCCAGACATGAGCTTCTTTGCGCGCCTGTTCAGCGCCGAGTGTGACTGGCAGATTTCGATGTTGAGCTGGATCTACACGCTGTTCTTTGTGTTTCTTGGCTGCTCTGCCGCTATTTGGGGTGGCTGGCTGGAACACGCCGGGCCACGCAAGGCCGGCGTCGTTTCGGCGCTGTGCTGGTGTGGTGGTCTGCTGATTTCGGCGTTTGGCATTTATACCCATCAGCTGTGGCTGATGTGGTTGGGGTCGGGTGTCATTGGCGGTATCGGCCTGGGCCTGGGGTATATCTCTCCGGTGTCGACCCTGATCAAGTGGTTTCCGGACAAGCGTGGCATGGCTACCGGCATGGCGATCATGGGCTTTGGGGGTGGCGCCATGGTCGGTGCTCCATTGGCAGCGGCCTTGATGAACCATTTCGCCAGCCCCGAAGGCGTAGGCGTGTGGCAAAGCTTCGTGGTGATGGCAGCGATCTACTTTGTGTTCATGATGGGGGGCGCCCTGGCCTATCGCGTACCGCCCACGGGATGGAAGCCCGAAGGGTGGACAGCACCGCTGAACAAAGCCAGCAATGCAATGATCACCCACCGTCATGTGCACGTAAGCGTGGCGTGGAAAACCCCGCAGTTTGTATTGATCTGGCTGGTACTGTGCCTGAACGTGTCGGCGGGCATTGGCATTCTGGGTATGGCCTCGCCGCTGCTGCAGGAAGTGTTTGCCGGCAAGTTGCTCGGTAATGATCTGAGCTTCAGCGAACTCAACAGTACGCAACTGGCACAGATTGCTGCCATCGCGGCCGGGTTTACCGGGCTTTTGAGCCTGTTCAATATTGGCGGGCGCTTCTTCTGGGCCTCGTTCTCCGACTATATCGGGCGCAAGAACACCTATTTCGCGTTCTTTGCCCTTGGCGTTGCCCTGTACGCATTGGTGCCGAACATGGGCCATCTGGGCAACGTTGCCCTGTTCGTGGCGGCGTTCTGCATCATCCTGTCGATGTACGGCGGCGGCTTTGCCACCGTGCCGGCCTATCTTGCCGACCTGTTCGGTACGCAGATGGTCGGTGCCATTCATGGTCGTTTGCTGACTGCCTGGGCGGCGGCAGGCGTGTTGGGGCCGGTGCTGATCACTTACCTGCGTGAGTACCAGTTAGCCCTGGGCGTGGAGCGCGCAGCGGTGTACGACATTACCTTGTACATTCTGGCCGGTTTGCTGGTGCTGGGGTTTATCTGCAATGCACTGGTACGCCCGGTTGCCGACAAATACTTCATGACCGATGCGCAGTTGGCCGCCGAGCAGGCGCTAAGCCATGACCAGGGCAACGGCAATGCCCGTGTTCTGGAGTGGCATGCCGCCCCAGGTAGCCTGCCGTTGGTGGCCGCAGCCTGGCTGGCGGTCGGGGTGCCGCTGGCCTGGGGAATCTGGGTGACGCTGCAAAAGACGGCTGTGTTGTTCAATTAATCGATTCATCGCGAGGCACGCCTGCTCCCACTGGGTCACAGCAACCCGGTAGAAGCGGGCAAGCCCTGCGATAAATTCCCCGCCACGCGTCTTCTTCGTTCCAAGCCTGACGCTTCTAGGCCTATAATGACCGCCTTTTTCGCCCAATGATTTTGCGGAGCTGGTGATGGTCGAACGTAAGGCTTCCGTCGAGCGCAATACTCTGGAAACCCAGATCAAGGCCTCGATTAACCTGGATGGCAGCGGCAAGGCTCGATTTGATATCGGTGTGCCTTTCCTTGAACACATGCTCGACCAAATCGCCCGACATGGGCTGATTGATCTCGACATCGAGTGCAAGGGCGACCTGCATATCGACGATCACCATACCGTCGAAGACGTCGGGATTACCTTGGGCCAGGCCTTCAATCAGGCCATTGGCGACAAGAAGGGCATCCGCCGCTATGGCCACGCCTATGTACCGCTCGATGAAGCGCTGTCGCGTGTGGTTATCGACTTCTCCGGCCGTCCTGGCCTGGAAATGCACGTGCCCTTCACTCGCGCCTCGGTAGGCGGTTTCGATGTCGACCTGTTCCAGGAGTTCTTCCAGGGCTTCGTCAACCACGCCAACGTGTCCTTGCACATCGACAACCTGCGTGGGCACAACACCCACCACCAGATCGAAACAGTGTTCAAGGCTTTCGGCCGCGCCCTGCGCATGGCTATCGAGCTGGATGAGCGCATGGCCGGGCAAATGCCGTCGACCAAGGGTTGCCTTTAATGCAGACAGTTGCCGTTATTGACTATGGCATGGGCAACTTGCACTCGGTGGCCAAGGCACTGGAACACGTCGGCGCCGGCAAGGTACTGATCACCAGTGACGCGGCGGTAATCCGCGAGGCAGATCGCGTGGTGTTTCCGGGTGTGGGCGCGATTCGCGACTGCATGGCTGAAATTCGTCGCCTGGGCTTTGACAGCCTGGTGCGCGAAGTCAGCCAGGACCGTCCGTTTCTCGGCATCTGCGTGGGTATGCAGGCGCTGCTGGACCACAGCGAAGAGAACGACGGCGTCGATTGCATTGGCCTGTTCCCCGGCAATGTGCGGTTTTTCGGCAAGGACCTGCATGAAGATGGCGAGCACCTGAAGGTGCCGCACATGGGCTGGAACGAAGTCACCCAGGCCATCGATCATCCGCTGTGGCACAACATTCCTGACCTTGCACGTTTCTACTTTGTGCACAGCTACTACATCACTGCGGCCAAGGCCTTGCAGGTGGTGGGGCGTGGTCACTACGGCGTCGATTTCGCTGCAGCGCTGGCTGAAGGTTCGCGCTTTGCGGTGCAGTTCCACCCGGAGAAAAGCCATACCCATGGCCTGCAGTTGCTGCAGAACTTCGCCGCCTGGGATGGCCACTGGTAATGAGCAAGTCCAAGACCAAGGCGCCGATTATCACCCTTGCTCCGGAACAGGAGCGTGAAGCGCTGGATGTACTCAAGCGCTTTCTCGAAGACCGTTTCGAGCTGCAACTGGGGTCGTTCGAGGTCGCTGAGGTTCTGGACCTGTTCAGCAAGAAAATCGCTCCGCATTACTACAATCGGGCGATTTTCGATGTGCAGAACCATCTCAAGGAACGCTTCGAAAGTATTGAAAGTGACCTCTGGTCGCTAGAAAAAAGCAGCTGAAAGCTACCAGCTGCAAGAGAACAGACGCGCACGCTTGCAGCTTGTAGCTAGCAACTTGCAGCTCTTTTTACGAAGGAAAACAGCATGCTGATTATTCCCGCTATCGATCTTAAACACGGTGCTTGCGTACGTCTGCGCCAAGGCCGCATGGAAGACTCCACGGTATTTTCCGATGACCCGGTGAGCATGGCCGCCAAGTGGGTCGAAGGTGGTTGCCGTCGCCTGCACCTGGTTGACCTCAATGGTGCTTTCGAAGGCCAGCCGGTCAACGGTGAAGTGGTAACTGCCATTGCCAAGCGCTATCCGAACCTGCCTATCCAGATCGGTGGCGGTATCCGTTCGCTGGAAACCATCGAGCATTACGTCAAGGCTGGCGTCAGCTACGTAATCATCGGCACCAAGGCCGTTAAAGAGCCTGAGTTCGTCGCCCAAGCCTGCCGCGCCTTTCCAGGCAAGGTTATCGTCGGCCTGGATGCCAAAGACGGTTTCGTTGCCACCGATGGCTGGGCAGAAGTCAGCTCGGTGCAAGTCATTGACCTGGCCAAGCGGTTCGAAGCCGACGGCGTCTCGGCCATTGTCTACACCGACATTGCCAAAGACGGCATGATGCAGGGCTGCAATGTACCGTTCACGGCGGCACTGGCCGCGGCTACCAAGATTCCGGTGATTGCTTCCGGTGGTATCCACAACCTGGGTGACATCAAGGCCCTGCTCGACGCCAAGGCGCCGGGCATCATCGGCGCGATCACCGGCCGGGCCATCTACGAAGGCACCCTGGATGTCGCCGAGGCGCAAGCCTTCTGCGACAGCTACAAAGGCTGAGGACTCCCACATGGCATTGGCTAAGCGCATCATCCCCTGCCTCGATGTCGATAACGGCCGGGTAGTCAAAGGCGTCAAGTTCGAGAACATTCGTGATGCCGGTGATCCGGTTGAAATCGCTCGCCGCTACGATGAACAGGGCGCTGACGAAATCACCTTTCTCGACATCACCGCCAGCGTCGATGGCCGTGACACCACGCTCCATACCGTTGAGCGTATGGCCAGCCAGGTGTTTATCCCGCTGACTGTAGGCGGTGGTGTGCGTACCGTGCAGGACATCCGTAACCTGCTCAATGCCGGTGCCGACAAGGTCTCGATCAACACTGCCGCGGTGTTCAACCCGGAGTTCGTCGGCGAAGCTGCCGCGCACTTTGGTTCCCAGTGCATTGTGGTTGCCATCGACGCCAAGAAAGTGTCCGGGCCGGGTGAAACCCCGCGCTGGGAAATCTTCACCCACGGTGGTCGCAAACCGACCGGTCTGGATGCGGTTGAGTGGGCGATGAAGATGGAAGGCCTGGGTGCCGGCGAGATTCTGCTGACCAGCATGGATCAGGACGGCATGAAGAATGGCTTTGACCTGGGTGTTACCCGGGCCATCAGCGATGCCTTGGGTATTCCGGTGATTGCTTCGGGAGGTGTGGGCAACCTGCAGCACCTGGCTGACGGAATTATCGAAGGACATGCCAGCGCAGTGCTGGCGGCGAGTATCTTCCATTTCGGCGAGTACACCGTGCCGGAAGCCAAGGCCTTCATGGCCAAGCAGGGGATCGTCGTTCGCTGATGCCGCTATCGCGGGGCAAAACCGCTCCCTGTGGGAGCGGGCTTGCCCCGCGATAGCCTCAGCCCAGATTCTTGCCCAGCAACGCGTGATACAGCTCACTGTCGCCGAGAATTCCCACCACGGTATTACCTTCCTGAAGCACCAGCTTGTTACCGGTTTGGTAACGGATCTGCAGTGCTTCGCGCATTCCAATGCTGGCACTCACCAGGGTCGGTTTGCGGCCCAGTTCCTCTACCGCCTCACCCGGTGCCCAATTCTGCAGATCCATGCCGTTGGCGCCCTGACGCGCACCTTTGATGGTATTGCCTTCGGCCAGATCCAGCCAGGAGTCGCCGCCTGGGTCCAGGCACACCGAACCGTTGATCCGTTTGCACTTGTCCAACGTGCGCATCAGGCTGCGGCCGCACAGTACGTTGAGTGGGTTGGTGTGGGCGACGAAGGTCCGCACGTACTCATCGGCCGGGTTCAGAACGATCTCTTCCGGCTTGCTGTACTGGATGATTTTGCCGTCTTTCATGATGGCGATACGGCTGCCGAGCTTTAGTGCTTCATCCAGGTCGTGGCTGACGAAAACAATGGTTTTGCTCAGCTTGCGTTGCAGCTCCAGCAGTTCGTCTTGCAAGCCCTGGCGGATCAGCGGGTCAAGGGCGGAGAAAGGTTCGTCCATCAGCAGGATATCGGCGTCCATGGCCAGGGCGCGGGCCAGACCCACACGCTGCTGCATGCCGCCTGAGAGTTCGTCGGGCTTCTTGTTGCGCCATTGGGTAAGACCCACCAGCTCGAGCTTCTCGTCGACCAGTTTGCGCCGTTCCTTTTCCGGGCGACCCTGCATCTCCAGGCCGAAGCTGATGTTCTCGCGCACTGTCAGCCAAGGCATCAGGGCGAACTTCTGGAACACCATGGCGATGCGCTTGGTGCGCATCATTTTCAGCTCCGCCGGGGTGCAATGGGCGATGTCGATATGCGAGCCTTCATGCTCGACGAACAACTTGCCTCGGCTCACCGTGTTGAGGCCGTTGATACAGCGCAGCAGGCTCGACTTGCCCGAGCCAGACAACCCCATCAACACGCAGATTTCACCTTTGTTGACATCCAGGTTGGCTTTTTCCACGCCGACTACCAACCCGGTTTTTTTCAGAATCTGCTCCCGCGAAAGGCCTTGGTCGAGCAGGCTGAGTGCCTCACGCGGTCGGCTGGAGAAGATAACGTCTACATCTTCGAAGCGAATAATGCTCATGCTTCACTCCTTGCCGGTGCGTCGGGTTGTTTGCAGATACGGTCGAGCATGATCGCCAGCAGCACGATTGCAAGACCGGCTTCGAAGCCCAGGGCGATATCGGCAGTATTCAGTGCGTTGACTACAGGTTTGCCCAGGCCATCGGCGCCTACCAGCGCGGCAATTACCACCATCGACAACGAGAGCATGATGCATTGGGTAACGCCGGCAGCGATGCTCGGCATGGCATGGGGCAGCTCGATGCGCGACAGCAGCTGGCGGCGCGAACAACCGAATGCCTTGCCGGCGTCGAGCAGTTCCTGGGGCACATCACAGATACCCAGATAGGTCAGGCGGATCGGTGCAGCGATGGCGAACACCACCGTTGAGATCAGGCCGGGAACCACCCCCAGACCGAACAGCGTCAGGGTCGGGATCAGGTAGACGAAGGTGGGTACTGTTTGCATCAGGTCCAGCACTGGGCGCATTGCGGTGTAGAACATCGGTTTGTGCGCGGCGAGAATTCCCAGCGGTACGCCGATGGCCACGCAGACCATAGTGGCGAACAGTACCTGTGCCAGGGTCTCCATGGTTTCTTGCCAGTAGCCAAGGTTGAGGATCAGCAGGAAAGACAGTACGCAGAAAGCGGTCAGCGACCATTTACGCTGAATCAGGTGCGCGATCACTGCAATCAGGCCGATCAGGACGAAGGGGTTGAACCAGGTCAGTGCCCCGGTCACTCCGTGAATCATCAATTCCAGTGCTTCAGCGAAGGCATCGAAGTAGTTGGCGCCATGTTGCGTCAACCAGTCAACGAAGCCTGCGATGTACTGGCCCAGTGGTATTTTTTGATCGATCAGCATGATAGCGAGCGTCCACCTGCATAAGATTGAAGACAGCCTGCGGCGGGACGGGCCCGCCGCAGGTGGTGCTTACTGCGTGAGTTTGGCCTTTGCCGCCTCCAGGCCGGGTTTGCCGTCAACGGTGGTAACTCCAGCCAGCCAGGTATCGAGTACTTGGGGGTTCTTTTTCAGCCAGGCCTTGGCAGCTGCGTCGGGTTTCATCTTGTCGTCCAGGACGTTGCCCATCAGGGTGCTTTCCATGTCCAGGGTGAAGGACAGGTTTTTCAGCAACTGACCGACGTTGCTGCATTCCTGCACATAGCCCTTGCGGGTATTGGTGAGCACGGTGGCCTTGCCGTAATCAGGACCGAAGAAGTCATCGCCACCATCGAGGTATTTCATCTTGAAACGGGTGTTCATCGGGTGGGGCTCCCAGCCCAGGAACACCACATCGTTGCCGCGGCGGGCAGCACGATCAACTTGCGAAAGCATCCCGGCTTCGCTGGACTCGACCACCTTGAAACCGGCGTCCTTGAGGCCGAAGGCGTTCTTGTCGATCATGCTCTGGATGGTGCGGTTGCCGTCGTTACCGGGTTCGATCCCGTAGATTTTGCCGTCCAGTTCTTTCTTGAACTTGGGGATATCGGCGAAGGTTTTCAGGCCTTTGTCATACAGCGCCTGGGGCACGGCCAAGGTGTACTTGGCGTTTTCAAGGTTGGCCCGTACGGTCTCCACCGTGCCGGCATCGCGGTACTGCTTGATGTCGTTTTCCATTGTCGGCATCCAGTTGCCGAGAAACACATCCATATTCTTGCCATCGGCCAGCGACTTGTAGGTCACCGGCACCGAGATCATGGTGGTTTTGGTCTTGTACCCCAGCGATTGCAGCACGACGCTGGTAACGGCGGTGGTCACGGTAATGTCGGTCCAACCGACATCAGAGAAGTTAACGGTATGGCACTGCTCCGGCTCTGCGGCCTGAGCCAGCAGCGGCACACTCAACAGCGTGGCCAGCAATAACGAGGGTGAACCTTTCATTCAATGGACTCCTGATGTTTTTGTCGGATGTCCCACGGGACCGCCGTGCTTTATGTTTTGCATTCGGTCGGGCCGGGCTATCGGGCGATAGCGGGACAGGTGCCGTGCAATCGAGTCGATACCGATCATCTAACAGCGAAAATCAAACGCCTACAGGGTGCGTCGTATCCAGTACAGACAGGGTCGCTTCCAGTGTCGATGAGGTCGTTTACAGGTTTGTCCGGCCCTGTAAACGTAGTTTTGCTGGCGCTGCACCGCAAAAAAACGGCGCAGGGACGGTGCTGACAACTGGCGGCGTTGCTGGGCAAGAGTGCGTCGGTTGTAGACGTCAGACGTGCGTTCAAAAGCCTGATGATGCGCGAGTTCGGCGGATTGCCGCCTTTTCAGCGTAGCAGTTGCAACGCCCTTGGCTTGGGTTGTGGGTGGCTGCTCATTCAGGAGTTTGCGCCATGGCCATCAGTGTGTTCGACCTGTTCAAGATCGGCGTTGGTCCATCCAGTTCTCATACCGTCGGGCCCATGCGCGCAGCAGCGTTGTTTGTCCAGGGGCTGCGTGATCGTGGCGAGCTTGAGCAGGTACAACGCGTCGAGGTGCGCCTGTACGGCTCGTTATCGGCTACCGGCATCGGCCATGGCAGCGACAACGCGGTGATCATGGGCCTGATGGGCGAGTGGCCGGATGCAATCGACCCGTCGCAGATTGCACCGCGCATCGCTGCATTGCGCGAAACAGACACCTTGCTGCTCGATGGGCGGCTGCAGGTCGGCTTTGCCTGGCGCCGCGACATGCTGCTGCTGGATGAAAACCTGCCTTACCATCCCAACGCCATGACCCTGATTGCTGAAGGCGCTGCGGGCGAGCTGCATCGCGATACCTATTACTCGGTCGGTGGCGGCTTTGTGGTCGATGCGGCGCAGGCAGCGAGCGGCGTGCTGGATGCTGACAACACCGAGCTTCCCTACGATTTCAACAGTGCTGCTGAGTTGTTGGCGCTGTGCAAGCAAAACGACATGCGCGTGTCGCAACTGATGCTGGAAAACGAGAAAGTCTGGCGCAGCGAAGCAGAGATTCGAGCCGGTCTGCTCAAACTCTGGCATGCCATGCAGGCCTGTGTTGAAAACGGTCTGAAATACGAAGGCATTCTTCCCGGCGGGCTGAATGTGAAGCGCCGCGCCGCCAAGCTTCATCGCAGCTTGCTGGAACTGAACAAGCCCAATGTGATTGGTTCGACCTTGAGCGCCATGGAATGGGTCAATCTATATGCCCTGGCGGTCAACGAGGAAAACGCTGCAGGCGGGCGCATGGTAACCGCGCCAACCAATGGTGCTGCCGGGATCATTCCGGCGGTGCTGCATTACTACATGCGTTTTAGCGACCAGGTAAGCGAAGCCTGCGTGGTCGACTTTTTTCTCGGCGCGGCGGCGGTCGGTATTCTGTGCAAGAAAAACGCGTCTATATCCGGCGCTGAAGTGGGCTGCCAGGGTGAGGTTGGTTCGGCCTGTGCGATGGCGGCGGCAGGCTTGGCAGAAGTGTTAGGCGCAACGCCGGGACAACTGGAGAACGCCGCTGAAATCGGCCTTGAACATAACCTGGGGCTCACCTGCGATCCGGTTGGCGGCCTGGTTCAGGTGCCTTGCATCGAGCGCAACGCGATTGCTGCGGTGAAGGCAATCAACGCGGCACAAATGGCGCTGCGCGGTGACGGTGAACACTTCATCTCGCTTGACCGAGTGATCCGCACCATGCGCGACACGGGCGCCGACATGCACGACAAGTACAAGGAAACCTCGCGTGGCGGCTTGGCCGTGAGCGCCATCGAGTGTTGATCTGGCCTGCGCTATTTATGCCCGTGCCTGGCACGCCTGCCACCTTTTGGCGCGTGTCTCTATCAGGTTCTTGGAACGCTTGCTGAAGAAGGCTGTTACCCCGGCCACTTGTGCCTGGGGTGACACTCGGAAATGTCGTTTCTGGGCATCCTTCCCACAAGTGCTACCGAATTGCTCATGTCTCCCGTGCAGCAGCGCTAGCACGGTGTTTTGCGTTTAAAACCCAAGCTTGGAACAGTTGCCAGATAGACGCTGCGCGACGTCGTTTTTGGGTTTTGTTGAATAGCCATTCAATTTCAGGCACGGCAATTGCGTTGTGATTACCAAAGCCCCTGCATTCGAATTGGGGCCGTGACAAAAAAAGCCCGCGCCTGCCTGAGGCGCAACCTGCATTGTGTGAGGAGATACCGCGATGACGTCGTACAACTCCGGGACCCCAACCCAGAACCGCACGCCACAGTCCATCGGCTTCCTGCTGTTGGATAACTTCACTCTTATCTCCCTGGCTTCGGCCGTCGAGCCGCTGCGCATGGCTAACCAACTGTCCGGGCGCGAGCTGTATCGCTGGAGTACCTTGAGCGTGGATGGTGGTCAGGTGTGGGCCAGTGACGGCTTGCAAATCACTCCCGATGCCGCGATGCACAAGGCACCGGCCATGGATACCGTTATTGTCTGTGGCGGCATCGGTATTCAGCGCACGGTGACTCGCGAGCACGTGACCTGGCTGCAAAGCCAGGCCCGCCAGTCGCGCCGCCTGGGTGCGGTCTGCACCGGCAGTTGGGCGCTGGCGTGCGCCGGGCTGCTCGACGGCTTCGATTGCAGCGTGCACTGGGAATGCCTGGCGGCGATGCAGGAAGCCTTCCCGCGGGTGAGCATGAGCACCCGACTGTTCACCCTCGACCGTAACCGGTTCACCAGCTCCGGCGGTACTGCGCCGCTGGACATGATGCTGCACCTGATCAGTCGCGATCATGGCCGTGAGCTTTCGGCGGCGATTTCCGAGATGTTTGTCTACGAGCGAATTCGCAACGAGCAGGATCACCAGCGTGTACCGCTCAAGCACATGCTCGGTACCAACCAGCCGAAGCTGCAGGAAATCGTTGCGCTGATGGAAGCCAACCTGGAAGAGCCGATCGATCTGGACGAGTTGGCGGTGTATGTGGCGGTATCGCGTCGCCAGCTCGAGCGACTGTTCCAGAAATACCTGCACTGCTCGCCGTCGCGCTATTACCTCAAGCTGCGCCTGATTCGCGCCCGGCAATTGCTCAAGCAGACCCCCATGTCGATCATCGAAGTGGCCTCGGTGTGCGGCTTCGTTTCTACCCCGCACTTCTCCAAGTGCTACCGCGAGTATTTCGGCATTCCGCCGCGTGACGAACGTGTGGGCTCCAACACGGCGCAGCAGGTGGCGATGATGCCGATTCCACAGGCAATGGTGCTGTCGCCACTGGCGGGGCCTATGTCGGCGCTGAGCCAGGCGCGTAACGAGTCGACATTTGCCAGCGTGAGGCTATAGGTCAGGTTGGATTTATCGCGGGGCAAGCCCGCTCCCACAGGTGATCAGCAACCTGTGGGAGCGGGCTTGCCCCTTACTTTCAGCGATTGTTGAATTCGGCCAAGGCGGGCAACAACTGCTTTTCGATGGCCTGGCGCACCGCCGGCAGAATGGTCGCATTGCCGGTGTACAGCTGCTCTACCAGGCCCTTCAGGGCTTTGGCCCTTTGCTCGCTCAAGCCACGCACCGCACATTCGCAGGCCTGCTCGGCACTGGCGTCGGTCGGCATTTCGAAACCCAGAGCGCGCAATTGGCTCAACAGGTCGTCCTGATCAATCAAATCCGCATGCATCATGGCTTTTGTCCTTGTTTGCAGGTGTGATCGTCAGTCGATTCTGTGGGCACCACTGCAGTGGGGCAAGCGCAGAATGTGGCAATGGCTGCTTTACCTAAGAGCAGGTCGTTTTTAGGGCAGGATGCTATGTGGGAAGCGCAATCAACCGGCCCACGAATTGCGCTGCTGGAAGGTCTATCTGGTCAGCGAAAATTTCTTGCAAGCGTTCCATCGCCTCGGGCGCGAAGGGCGCCGAGCGTGGGCCGGCGAGGTCTACGTGCAGCAGCATCTGTTCACTGGCCGCCAGCACCGGCTCAAAGTCTTCACGGTGCAGGCTGTGGTACAGGTGCAGGCGTTTGCGATCAAAGCCAATGACCTGTGTCTGCACCCAGACGTCAGTGCCCAGCTTTACCTCATGGAGGTAGTTGAGGTGGCATTCCAGGGTAAACAAGGAGTTGCCGCTGGCGCTGCGGTTGTCACTATCAAGCCCGATGCGGTCCATGAATGCATCGGTGGCATAGCTGAATATCAAAAGGTAGAAAGCATCGCGCAGATGCCCGTTGTAGTCGACCCAGTCCGCCTGGACTGGGGTTTTGTAGGTGATCAGTGCGGGCATCAGAGGGCTCCGGTCAGTCGCTGAAGGCCATGCCGTGTTTGGCTTTGGTGGTTTTCACTGCCTCAAGTACAGCCAGCAGGCAATCATCACGATAGCGCTCCAGCGCGCTAATGCTGCGCTCGCCCAGTTGTTCGCTGGTGCCTTCGACCACAGCATCGATCAGGCCGTCAGTCAGTTCCGGCGCCGGCAGGTACGTCCAAGGTAGCTGCAGGGCCGGGCCAAACTGCGCCATGAAGTGGCGCATGCCAGCGTCGCCTCCGGCCAGGGTATAGGTCAAGAAGGTGCCCATGAACGACCATCTCAGGCCTGCGCCAAAGCGTATCGCATCGTCGATTTCACCGGTGCTCGCCACACCGTCGTTGACCAGGTGCAGTGCTTCACGCCATAGCGCTTCGAGCAGGCGGTCGGCAATGAACCCCGGGACTTCCTTGCGTACATGCAGGGGGCGCATACCCAACGCGGTATAGACGGTTTTTGCGGCCTCGATGGCTTCAGGCGCGGTCTTCTTGCCGCCAACAATTTCCACTAAAGGCAGCAGGTACACCGGGTTGAACGGGTGACCGACCACGCAGCGTTCAGGGCGGGTGGATGATTCATAGAACTCGCTGGGTAACAGTCCGGAAGTGCTCGAACCGATCAAGGCGTCGGGCTTGGCGGCGGCGCTGATTTTGCCGTGCAGGTCGAGTTTGAGCTCAAGGCGCTCCGGGGCGCTCTCTTGAATGAAGTCGGCATCACGTACGCATTCTTCGATGGTGCTGACAAACCGCAGGCGCTGTTGTGACGCTCCTGCCGCCAGGCCCTGCTGTTCCAGTGCCGGCCAGGCATTGGCAACGCGTTTGCGCAGAGCGGCCTCAGCGCCCGGTGCCGGATCCCAAGCCACTACATCGAGGCCATGCGCCAGGGCGCGAGCCACCCAGCCGCTGCCGATTACACCACTGCCCAACGCTGCAAAAGTCTTGATTTCGGTGATAAAGCTCATTTCCTACTCCACTGATCAGCGACGGCTCAGGTTCATTTTTGCTCGGCCTTCGGCTGGGGTAAGCACGCGGGCACCAAGACGGCTGAGGATCTGCGTGGCGCGCTCGACCAACTGTCCGTTGCTGGCCAGCACGCCTTTGTCCAGATACAGGTTGTCTTCCAGACCTACCCGTACGTTGCCGCCAAGCAGGACTGCCTGGGCCGCCATTGGCATCTGCATGCGACCAATGCCAAACCCGGCCCAGGTCACGCCGGCTGGCAGGTTGTCGACCATGGCTTTCATGGTGGCGGTGTCGGCTGGCGCTCCCCACGGGATACCCAGGCACAGCTGGAACAACGGATCGTCGAGCAGGCCTTCTTTGATCATCTGCTTGGCGAACCACAAGTGCCCGGTGTCGAAAATCTCCAGTTCGGCTTTCACCCCCAGTTCGGTGATGCGCTTGGCCCCAGCCCGTAACTGCGCGGGTGTCGAAACATAGATGCTGTTGCCGTCGCCAAAGTTGAGGGTGCCGCAGTCGAGCGTGCAGATCTCCGGCAACAGCGCTTCAACGTGGGCCAGCCGTTCCAGCGGGCCGATCAGGTCGGTGCCGCTACCAAACTCAAGGGGTGTTTCACCTGGGCCAATTTCCAGATCGCCGCCCATGCCGGCAGTGAGGTTGACGATGATGTCCACATCGGCTTCACGGATGCGCTCCATTACCTCGCGGTACAGCGCTACGTCACGGCTGAAGCGTCCGGTTTGCGGATCGCGAACGTGGCAATGCACCACGGTTGCACCGGCCTTTGCCGCTTCCACGGCGGCTTCGGCAATTTGCTTGGGGGTAACCGGGACCAAGTGACTCTTGCTGGCAGTGTCACCCGCGCCGGTCAGGGCGCAGGTAATGATGACGTCGTGGTTCATGGCGGCTTCCTGTAGGAGCGGGCTTGCCCCGTAATGGGATCTGTCAGTTGGCAGTGAGCTGAATATTTTCGGCAGCCGGTTTGCCATCGAAGGTGGTCACGCCCTCAAGCCAGCGCTTCTGGTCTTCAGGGTGATCCTTGAGCCACTGGCGGGCGGACGCCAGGGCATCTTTGTGGTCGAGCAGCGGTTGCATCATGCGGCTCTCGTCTTCGGCAGTGAATTTGAGGTTGGTCAGCAGGCGGTTAGCGTTCGGACAGCGCTCGGCGTAATCCGGAGCGGTAACGGTCCACACGGTGGCGCGGCCCTCATCCGGACCCAGGGCGTCTTCGCTTCCGCTCAGGTAGGCCATATCGATATTGACGTTCATCGGATGCGGCGCCCAACCGAAGAACACCACGGCCTGCTTGCGGCGTACCGCGCGATCTACAGCGGCGAGCATGCCGGCTTCGCTGGACTCCACCAGCTGGAACTTGCCCAGGCCGAACTGGTTCTTGGTAATCATCGCCTTGATTTGAGTGTTGGCGCCGGAGCCAGGCTCGATTCCATAGATCTTGCCGCCTAGCTCTTTCTCGAATTTGGCGATATCGGCAAATGTCTTCAGGCCTTTGTCTGCCAGGTACTTGGGAACTGCAAGGGTCGCACGGGCGTCATCCAGGCTCGGGTTATCGAGAACTTTGACGTGTTTGGCAGTGACGAAGGGGGTGATGGTCTGCGTCATGATCGGGTTCCAGTAACCCAGGAACATGTCCAATCGGTCGTCGCGGATACCGGCGAAAATGATCTGTTGCGAGGCACTGGTCTGCTTGGTTTTGTAACCCAGGCCGTCAAGCAGAACCTGGGCCATGGCGCTGGTGGCCATGACGTCGGTCCAGTTGACCACGCCAAGACGTACGTCTTTGCAGGCGGCGGGTTCGGCGGCTAACAGGGGGGTGGCGATTGTGGCGCTGAGGGCGAGGGACAACAGGCTGCGGCGGATCAAGCTGTGCATGGTGGCTCTCCAACGGCAGTGCATATTGTTATGGGGCCGGTCTCTGCGGACCGTTTACACACGCTACGCCGGTCACGGGGTTGTAAAACGCACGGTGGCGACTAAAACTTGCACGCTGGCGACCAGCCAAGAGGGAGCATTCAATGTCGCAATTGATCCAGTTTCTTCTCCTACCGGGATTCTCCGCCATGGGTTTCATTTCGGCGGTGGAGCCCCTGCGAGTTGCCAATCGCTTCAGTGCTGCGCTTTATCGCTGGAGCGTAGTCAGTATCGACGGCGGGCCTGTGCAGGCCAGCAATGGCATGTCGATAAATGCCGATGGCGTTCTCGGCCAAGAGGTGGGCGCGAGCCTGTTGCTGGTGGTCGCCGGCTTCGAGCCGCTGGCCTGTTTTTCGTCGGCGATGCAGCAAACCTTGCGTCGTTTCGACCATGAAGGTGTGGTGCTCGGTGGTATCGATACCGGCGCGATGGTGTTGGCGCAGGCCGGTCTGCTCGATGGTCATAGAGTGACCTTGCACTGGGAGGCCATCGAAGCATTCAAGGAGCGCTATCCGCGTCTTGAGGTTACGCAGGAACTGTTCGAAATCGATCGCCGGCGCATCACCTGTGCCGGCGGTACTGCTTCGATCGATCTGATGCTCGACCTCATCGCCCAGGCCCACGGCAGTGAACTGGCGGTGCAAGTGTCTGAGCAATTCGTGCTTGGCCGCATACGTCAGCGCCAAGACCACCAACGCATGCAGATTGCGTCCCGCTACGGGATCAGCAACCGCAAGCTGGTGCAGGTGATCGGCGAGATGGAAAAACATACCGAGACGCCGTTGAGCACGCTGGAGTTGGCGTCCAAGGTGATGGTGACCCGACGTCAACTCGAGCGACTGTTTCGCCTGCATCTGGACGATACCCCGAGCAATCTGTACTTGTCGCTGAGGTTGGAGAAAGCCCGCCAACTGTTGGCGCAGACCGACATGAGCGTCACCCAGATCAGCCTGGCTTGTGGCTTCGAACTTCCGTCCTACTTTGCCCGACGCTACAAACGTCACTTCGGCAACTGCCCACGCGAAGAGCGTCGATTGATGCGTGCTCATTAGACGTCAAGGACTTGATCGAGCTTGGCAAATTCGTCGAGCTGGGCCTGGACTTTTTTGCGCTGGGAGTTGAATGCACCTTTGTCGAACACTGCTCCCAGGTGATCGAGTTCCAGTTTAAGACGAGTCTTAGGGGCTTCAGGGTCGTGGGTACACAGCACATGAAACAGAATGGCCGTCAGTGGTTCGCCAGGATCCGCACCCAGGGTGATGCTCAGGTGTGTCGAGCTGGTGTACTTGCGATACAGGCTGTCCACCGACGGCTGCATTTCATTGATTGCGTTTTTTGCCGCAGAGTTAAAGCTTGATTTTGCTGTCGCTGGGGGTGGTAGCCAGCCCTCGAAGACGTCTTTGAGCACATCGTCAGACGGGTTGTAAGGAATCGCTTTGCGGGTGTGTTCGATCAGTTTGAAGCCCAGTTCTTTCAAGGTTTCCAGGAAACTGGCAAACCATTCCTTGGCCTGTATCTCCCTGACAAATCGGTCGTTGGCGATCAACTGCGCCAAGCGCAGGCATTGATAGGTGTCCTCGACCAGATCGGTGACAAGTCCTGCGTCCTGGCTGATTGATAGGGGCGAAGAGAAAAGCGCCGTGCTGGGCATGTCCTGGGTGTTGGAGTGGGGGGGAAGGCTTTGTGTCATGGCGTCACCTGAAGCCGTTGAGTTGGCGTCAGGCCAGGCATCAACAGGTTGATACCTGGCCACATGCTTAGATATCCAGATCGAGGATGTCGTTTGCCTGGCTGGCGAGCTTTTCGGTCACCGCTTTGCGCATGGCTTCGAACTGGCGAACGCTGAAGGAGCCTTGTTGCGATGCACGGTAGACTCGGGTGTTGGACTTGTCGACTTTGCGGCCTATCGAGCCGTGGGCTTTTTCCGCCTTGTCGTAGCTCATCTGGACGCTGGTCATGTGCATGACTGGCAAGCCTTGCGGGGTCATTTCACACGCTGCTACCTGAAGGGTGCTCGATTTACCCGAAACGCTCAGGCTGCTTTCTTCCAGCAGGTTCTGGGCTTTTGGCGAAGTCACGGTGACTTCGAAGGCACGCTTTACGCACCTGGAGAGACGATGATTGTGACCAAGGCTGACAGTGACTATACGCGTGGCCAGTGCGGCGGCGGTGGTGTCTTCCTTGTCGATAGCTTCTTCAGCGTGAGCTGCGCCGGTCAAGGTCCAGCCAAATTTGCCCAGGCCGTCGTTGTAGTAGTTGTACCACTCGCGCTGTTGAGTTTCCTTGTCGAACTTCTTGTTGGCCGACAGGTTCATCAGGCGCATACCCGCCAGAACATCTTCTGCCACGCCGGCCGGTACGTCAGGTGCGAAGATACACACGGTGTTGGCAACCATCAGTACGCGATCTTCGCCCTCTTTCTTGAGCTTCTCGATTGCTTTGTCCATGTCGGCTTGAGTGATGCTGGTGCTCATATCCAGGTTCCTTAACGTCAGTTTCATGGCCTGCCTCAGGGTGAGGGGCCTGGGAACCACTTTGTCGGAACGTGTCGAGCACTATCAGCAGCATGTTTTTCCATGCGCCGGGACTTTGGGATGAGCCTCAGCTGCGCTTGAGCAACAACGCACAGGCGCTTTTGTATGCTTCATGCTGGTACTTGTTAAGCGAGCCTGGCAGCTCGAAATTATGTTTCTTGGCTTGTGCACTG
Organism: Pseudomonas arcuscaelestis; assembly: GCF_016881005.1. Taxonomy (GTDB): domain Bacteria; phylum Pseudomonadota; class Gammaproteobacteria; order Pseudomonadales; family Pseudomonadaceae; genus Aquipseudomonas; species Aquipseudomonas arcuscaelestis. The sequence goes on from NZ_JACOPV010000004.1 coordinate 298,028, forward strand.
ACGGTCTGAGGTGAAACCAGTTCAACCGTACAGTTTTCCAGCAGTTGCAACACGCCTTCGATCTTGAAGGTTGTCGGGCCGCCAGCGAAATCGCCTTTCTTGCTGCGCTTTTTGATCGCCAGATGGCTGATGCCGTGCTCGGCAAAAAATTGTCGGGCCTGATTGGCGAAGGCTTTGACGTTTTCCGCCAGCTCGTCGTTTTCAAGCGCGATCTTTTTTGTCGCCAAGGCAACATGCACCGGATTGGCGCCGTCCAGCGTGGCGACGGCAAGCAGCGCCTCGCTGCCTTTGATTTCAATTCCGCAGATTTTCATACTGTTCTCAATCGGAGTTCTGCAGCCCCAGGGACTGCAAGTATTCGGAGCGATCGTCGCTACGTTGCGCCAGGCAGGTGTTCATTGCCGTCTCAAAGGATTTACCCGGGGCCTGGTCGAAGGTTTCGACTTGGCAGTCGGCGTCACGTAGCTTTTTCCAGAGGTTTTGTGCGTTGCTCAAGCGTTGGCTGACTTCGCTGATCTTCGCACTCTGGCCGGCGTATTGTTCCTTGATCCGGTCCAACAGGTCAGCAAGCGCGGCGTTGAGCTCCCGTTCTGCGCTGGAGCGGCTGAACAGTGCGCAGTCATAGCTTTGCTGGTCGGTCTCGACGTTGTCACACGGAGTACTGTCCTCTTCAGTGGCGTTAGCCCCCAAGGCCAGCGTAGCGAGCAACAGCCCAATTATCGTTTTCAAGCAGACATCCTCCCCGCGGAGCATGGACGAGGATTCTCTCTCAGCACCTTGCGAAAGAACAGTATCGGTGAGCACCTATAAGCGTATCTGGAGTGACACGAGCAGACTGAGGCTACGGCGCTGGTGAAAATGAGGTGCAGCCCTGCGAACTCCCCCCCTTTGACGCTTTCGGCAATTCCCCTGTCGTTTTTGCATCGGGGCGACCTGATCCCTAGGCATATGCTGGCCCTAAAGCGCCGGCACAAGATTTGGCGCAACCCAACTCAAAAAAAGGGGACCGCCTGATGAGCCCAGCCGAGTTACACGCCGACAGCATCGTTATCGACGGGCTGATTATTGCCAAATGGAACCGTGAGCTGTTCGAGGACATGCGCAAAGGAGGCCTGACTGCCGCCAACTGCACGGTGTCGGTATGGGAGGGCTTCCAGGCTACGGTCAACAATATTGCTGCCAGCCAGAAACTGATCCGCGAGAACGCCGACCTGGTGATGCCGGTGCGTAGCACTGCCGATATCCGCAAAGCCAAGGAGCTGGGCAAAACCGGGATCCTTTTTGGCTTTCAGAATGCCCACGCTTATGAAGACCAGATCGGCTACGTCGAGGTGTTCAAGCAGTTGGGCGTCGGTATCGTGCAGATGTGCTACAACACCCAGAACCTGGTCGGCACCGGCTGCTACGAGCGTGACGGAGGCTTGTCGGGTTTCGGTCGTGAAATCGTCACTGAGATGAACCGTGTGGGGGTCATGTGCGACCTTTCCCATGTCGGTTCCAAGACTTCCGAAGAGGTCATTCTCGAATCGAAAAAGCCGGTGTGCTACTCCCACTGCTTGCCCTCCGGGCTCAAGGAGCACCCGCGCAACAAGTCTGATGAGGAACTGAAGTTCATCGCCGACCATGGTGGCTTTGTTGGCGTGACCATGTTCGCGCCGTTCCTGGCCAAAGGCATCGATTCGACCATCGACGATTATGCCGAAGCGATCGAATACACCATGAATCTCGTGGGTGAAGACGCTATCGGTATCGGCACTGACTTCACTCAGGGCCATGGCCAGGACTTCTTCGAGTACCTGACCCATGACAAGGGCTACGCCCGTCGTCTGACCAGCTTCGGCAAGATCATCAACCCGCTGGGGATCCGCACCGTAGGCGAGTTCCCCAACCTCACCGAGACCTTGCTCAAGCGCGGCCATAGCGAGCGCGTGGTGCGCAAGATCATGGGCGAAAACTGGGTCAACGTTCTGAAGGATGTCTGGGGCGAATAAGCCGCCAGTAACCGTCTTGCACCCCTGCCATCGGCGCAGGGGCAGCCAATCAAAATTTCTGGAGTTGAGTTTCCATGGCCAAGATCGCCCCGCAATTGCCTATCGAAGTCGACAGCGAAACCGGTGTCTGGACCAGCGATGCCCTGCCAATGCTCTATGTGCCACGGCACTTTTTCGTCAACAACCACATGGGTATCGAGGAAGTACTGGGTGCTGATGCCTATGCCGAGATCCTCTACAAAGCTGGCTACAAGTCCGCCTGGCACTGGTGCGAAAAAGAAGCTGAATGCCATGGCCTGGAAGGTGTAGCAGTGTTCGAGCACTACATGAAGCGCTTGTCGCAGCGCGGCTGGGGGCTGTTCAAGATCGAAGATATCGACCTGGAGAAAGGCACCGCCAGCGTCAGGCTCGAGCACTCGGCATTCGTCTATGTGTACGGCAAGGTCGGGCGCAAGGTCGATTACATGTTCACCGGCTGGTTTGCCGGGGCTATGGATCAGATCCTGGCAGCCCGTGGTAGCACCACTCGTACGGTCGCCGAGCAGGTCTACGGCGGTTCGGAAGAAGGCCACGATGACGGCCTGTTCATCGTCAAGCCGTTGTAAGTCGAGGATTTCTCCATGGCTTTCGAAGCAATGTTCCAGCCGATCCAGATCGGCAAGCTGACCATCCGCAACCGCGTACTCAGCACCGCTCACGCCGAGGTCTACGCCACCGATGGCGGGATGACGACTGCGCGTTACGTCAAATACTACGAAGAAAAAGCCAAGGGCGGCCTTGGCCTGGCTATTTGCGGCGGCTCCTCGGTGGTGGCCATCGATAGCCCGCAGGAGTGGTGGGCGTCGGTGAACTTGTCCACTGACCGCATCATTCCGCACTTTCAGAACCTTGCCGACGCCATGCACAAGCACGGCGCCAAGATCATGATCCAGATTACCCACATGGGCCGTCGTTCGCGCTGGGATGGCTTCAACTGGCCTACCCTGATGTCGCCTTCGGGCATTCGCGAACCGGTGCACCGTGCCACCTGCAAGACCATCGAGCCGGAGGAAATCTGGCGGGTGATCGGCAACTACGCACAAGCAGCACGCCGGGCCAAGGAAGGCGGCCTGGATGGCGTCGAGTTGTCGGCCGTGCACCAGCACATGATCGATCAGTTCTGGAGCCCACGGGTCAACAAGCGTACCGATGAGTGGGGCGGCAGCTTCGAAGGCCGGATGAAGTTTGGCCTGGAAGTGCTCAAGGCGGTGCGTGCCGAAGTGGGGCCGGATTTTTGTGTGGGCATGCGTATCTGTGGTGACGAATTCCATCCGGATGGTCTCAGCCACGAGGACATGAAGGAAATCGCCAAGTACTACGACGCCACTGGCATGCTCGATTTCTTCGGAGTGATCGGTTCAGGTTGCGACACTCACAACACCCTTGCCAACGTTATCCCCAACATGAGTTATCCACCGGAGCCGTTCCTGCACTTGGCGGCCGGGATCAAGGAAGTGGTCAAGGTTCCTGTTCTGCATGCGCAGAACATCAAAGACCCGAACCAGGCCACACGTATTCTTGAAGGCGGCTATGTCGATATGGTCGGCATGACCCGTGCCCACATCGCCGACCCGCACTTGATCGCCAAGATCAAGATGGGCCAGATCGATCAAATCAAACAGTGTGTCGGTGCCAACTACTGCATCGATCGCCAGTACCAGGGCCTGGATGTGCTGTGCATTCAGAACGCCGCCACCTCCCGTGAATACATGGGCGTGCCGCACATCATTGAAAAGACCACCGGGCCCAAGCGCAAGGTGGTTGTGGTGGGCGCCGGCCCTGCCGGGATGGAAGCGGCGCGGGTATCTGCCGAGCGCGGCCACGACGTGACCCTGTTCGAGAAAAAGGATGCCATCGGCGGCCAGATCAGCATTGCCGCCAAGGCCCCGCAGCGCGACCAGATCGCCGGTATCACGCGCTGGTACCAGCTGGAGCTGGCGCGCCTGAAGGTCGATCTGCGCCTGGGTACTGCTGCTGACATCGACACCATTGAGGACTTGCGTGCGGACGTGATCGTCCTGGCGGTGGGCGGGCATCCATTCCTGGAGCAGAACGAACACTGGGGCGCGGCTGAAGGGCTGGTGGTAAGCAGTTGGGACGTGCTCGATGGCAAGGTTGCACCGGGCAAGAACGTGTTGGTCTACGACACCATTTGCGAGTTCACCGGCATGTCAGTCGCCGACTACCTCGCTGACAAAGGCAGCCAGGTCGAGATTGTCACCGACGATATCAAGCCGGGCGTGGCCATCGGCGGTACGTCGTTCCCGACCTATTACCGCAGCATGTACCCCAAGGAAGTGATTATGACCGGCGACCTGGCGCTGGAGAAGGTCTACCGCGAGGGCGACAAGTTGGTGGCGGTGCTGGAAAACGAATACACCGGCGCCAAAGAGGAGCGGGTGGTGGATCAGGTTGTGATCGAGAACGGTGTGCGGCCAGACGAGGCGCTCTACTACGGTCTCAAGGAGGGTTCGCGCAACAAGGGCCAGATCGATGTCGAGGCACTGTTCGCGATCCAGCCGCAGCCGATCCTCAGTCAGGCGGGCGATGGGTATTTGCTGTATCGCATCGGTGACTGCGTGGCGCAGCGCAACACGCATGCCGCGATCTACGACGCCTTGCGCCTGTGCAAGGACTTCTGATCCCCTGTGGGAGCGGGCTTGCCCCGCGATAGCGGTGTGTGAGCTTCATGGCTATCGCGGGACAAACCCGCTCCCACGGTGTTTTTTAAAGCGCGATTGCTGTGGGAGTTTCCCATGTTGAACACCCTGATCCCCATCCTGTTGTTCGCAGCCCTGGGCCTGGCGGTCCTCGGCGCCTTGCGGCGTGTACGGATGTGGCGCCAAGGCCGGCCTTCGAAGGTCGATCTGTTTGGCGGTCTGCTGGCTATGCCACGACGTTATATGGTCGATTTGCACCATGTGGTCGCCCGTGACAAATACATGGCCAACACTCACGTGGCTACTGCAGGCGGTTTCGTGCTGGCTGCGGTGCTGGCCATTGTGGTTCACGGTTTTGGCTTGCATAGCAAGATACTTGGCTATGCCTTGCTGTTTGCCACGGCATTGATGTTTGCCGGTGCAGTGTTCGTCTACAAGCGCCGGCTCAATCCACCCTCACGCCTGTCCAAGGGGCCGTGGATGCGGTTGCCGAAAAGCCTTTTGGTGTTTGCCGCAAGTTTCTTCATCGCCACCTTGCCGGTGGCAGGCCTTCTTCCAGAAGGCTTTGGGGGTTGGCTGTTGGTGGCCCTGCTTGGCGTTGGCGTGCTCTGGGGTGTGTCGGAGTTGTTCTTCGGCATGACCTGGGGCGGGCCGATGAAGCATGCATTCGCCGGTGCCTTGCACCTGGCTTGGCACCGGCGTGCCGAGCGCTTCAATGGCGGCCGTTCTACCGGCCTTAAACCCATTGATCTGGAAGATCCCCAGGCATTGCTGGGGGTCGAGAAACCGAAGGATTTCACCTGGAACCAGTTACTCGGATTCGATGCCTGTGTGCAGTGCGGCAAATGCGAAGCGGCCTGTCCAGCCTTTGCTGCAGGACAGCCGCTGAACCCGAAAAAACTTATCCAGGACATGGTCGTTGGCCTGGCAGGTGGCACCGATGCCAAGTTTGCCGGTAGCCCGTATCCGGGCAAGCCTGTGGGTGAGCACGGCGGCAATGCGCATCAACCGATCGTCAATGGTCTGGTCGATGCTGAAACCTTGTGGTCGTGCACCACCTGCCGTGCGTGTGTGGAAGAGTGCCCGATGATGATCGAGCACGTCGATGCCATCGTCGATATGCGCCGCCACCTGACCCTGGAAAAGGGCGCGACGCCAAACAAAGGCGCCGAAGTACTGGACAACCTGATCGCCACCGACAACCCGGGGGGCTTCGCACCAGGGGGGCGAATGAACTGGGCGGCAGATCTCAACCTCAACCTGCTCGCTGACACCCAAAGCACGGACGTATTGTTCTGGGTGGGTGACGGTGCTTTTGACATGCGTAACCAGCGCACGCTGCGTGCGTTCGTCAAAGTGCTGAAAGCGGCGCAAGTGGACTTTGCCGTGCTCGGTCTTGAAGAACGCGACAGTGGCGATGTTGCGCGGCGCTTGGGCGATGAGGCGACCTTTCAGCAATTGGCCAGGCGCAATATCCAGACCCTGGGCAAATACAGCTTCAAGCGCATTGTTACCTGCGATCCGCACAGCTTTCACGTGCTCAAGAACGAATACGGCGCTTTTGGTGGCGAGTATCAAGTGCAGCACCACAGCACTTACATTGCCGAGTTGATTGGCGCTGGCGCCCTGAACCTGAGGCAGCACAAAGGGGGCAGTGTCACTTATCACGACCCCTGCTACCTGGGGCGCTACAACGGTGAGTATCAGGCGCCGCGTGAAGTACTCCGTGCCCTGGGCATCGAGGTGAAGGAAATGCAGCGCTCGGGCTTGCGTTCCCGTTGCTGTGGCGGCGGTGGCGGTGCACCTATAACCGATATTCCGGGCAAGCAACGGATCCCCGACATGCGCATGGAGGACATTCGCGAGACCGCAGCCGAACTGGTCGCGGTGGGTTGTCCACAGTGCACGGCGATGCTTGAAGGTGTGGTCGAACCACGGCCATTGATCAAAGACCTGGCGGAGTTGGTGGCCGACGCCCTGCTCGAAGAGCAGGCGCCGAGCAGCAAGCCTGCGCCAGCAAAGCGTGAACCTGCGGAGGTGCACTGATGAGCGACATTATCCGCCGCGATCCACGCGCCGAGTGGATTGCCCGTAATCGTTTGCATCCGTTGCATGCGGCTATGCAACAGACTCAGCAGCACAGCTGGATGGGGCCTGACGGCATCATCCGCAAGAATCTTCATGGGATTGGCTTCATTGGCCCCAACGGTATCAAGCGCATTGACCGCAGCGGCGCCCAGCAGGGCACCAGCAACAAGCGAAGTGCAGCCGTGGCGGTGGAGTTGCCGCTGCATCAAGTGATACAGCCGGCATTCTACATTGCCGTGGTCCCGGATATGGTCGGTGGACGCCTGGGCAGTCACGACCGTGATCTGCTGGGGTTGGCGCGCAGTCTGGCGGGTAGTGAGGGCGCGGTATTGGCCGTGGTGTTCGGTGAACACAAGGAAAACAACTTTTCCACAGCCGGCGTTGATCGCCTACTGATCGTGGAGGGTGATGAATTTGCAGGTTATGCACCGGAGCAACTGGTGCAGGGGTTACGGGCTGTGGATAACCAGGTTAACCCGCGCCATTGGCTGCTCCCGGACAGCCGTACCGGTGGGGGTGAGCTGGGCCGGCGCTTTGCTGCCGCCATCAACGAAAGGCCGGCAACCAGGGTCTGGCAAGTAAAGGAGGGGCAGTGCAGTGGTCGCGCTGGCGCAGGTCAGCAAGATCTTGTTCGTGGTCTGCCGCGGCTGATTCTGGCTGGCGCTGAATGTGCCGACCCGGTCAGTGAAACACGCCACGAAGCCTTGCCTGAACACTTATCCACAAGTGTGGCTCGCAGCCTGTCGCGTATTGAAGACCTCGGCCCGGTGGCCGTCGATCCCGCTGCGATAGCCATGGCTGAAGCTGAATTCATCGTGTCGGGAGGCAACGGGGTCAAGGATTGGCAGTTATTTCATCGTGCCACCGAAGCGCTGGGCGCCACTGAAGGGGCATCGCGAGTGGCCGTGGATGACGGCTTCATGCCGCGCAATCGCCAGGTGGGTGCCACAGGAACCTGGGTGACTGCGCGCGTCTACATGGCTGTGGGTATTTCTGGAGCAATCCAGCACCTGCAGGGTATTGGCGCCTGCGATAAGGTGGTGGCGATCAACATGGACCCTGGCTGCGACATGATCAAACGTGCCGATTTGTCAGTCATCGGTGACAGTGCGGCGATTCTGCAGGCACTCATCGAGGCTGTGGAAAACTATCGCAACGGCGCCAAGCGCGACGCGGCATAAGGACAGGGTCAGCTATGAACACCAAGGTCATCAGTCTTGTTTCGATCGGTGCTCACCCAAGCTCAGGTCGCACCCGGCGTGCCGAGCAGGACGCCCGCGCAGTGGAGCTGGGTTTGCAGTTGGCTGGGGATAGCTTGCAGGTTCTGCATGCAGGTAATCCACAGGAGCCGGCCTTGCGCGCGTACCTGGGCATGGGGCTTGGGCAATTGGATGTGCTCGAGCAGCCCGCCGGGGCCGACGCCCTGGGCGTTCTCGGCGACTATTTGCGAGATGCCGGAGCACAGTTGGTGTTGACTGGAACTCAAGCAGAAACCGGTGAAGGTTCGGGCATGCTGCCGTTTCTGCTGGCGGAGCGCCTGGGATGGCCACTGGTGGTCGGGCTTGCCGAGGTCGAATCTATCGACAACGGCGTCGCCCAGGTGTTGCAGGCGCTGCCGCGCGGCCAGCGACGTCGGCTTAAAGTGCGCTTGCCACTGCTGGCGACTGTGGATAACGCCGCGCCCAAACCGCGTCAGAGCGCCTTTGGGCCAGCCCGTAGGGGTGTATTGGCCGCTCGCCAGGTGCAGATCGTCGAGGACGAGTTATTCACAGATGCCGAGTTGCAACCGGCCAAACCAAGGCCCAAGCGCTTGAAGGTAATCAAGGCCAAAAGTGGCGCCGACCGTATGAAAGCAGCCACGGCCAAGGCCAGTGGCGGCGGTGGGCAAGTGCTCAAGGACGTTACGCCACAAACAGGTGCCGAGGCGATACTGAAGCTGCTGGTTGAAGAGGGTGTATTGCGCTGAGCAGTTGCTAACAAAGTCTGTTGGCTGATCTGTGGATAAAGTGTTTGTGTATGGCTGGAAGGCACGCACTGCGTGCCTTTCGGCGTTATGGTCAAAAAACAACCAGGCTAAGTAACGGATTTATCGAGGTTTTCTCTTACCTGCTGCGATGATATTGCCCACAATCGCTGTTGGCGGCTCTGTGGATAATATGTTTGCGTATGGCTGAGAGCCCCGTGGATCAAGGGCTGCACGATGTTGGTTAAAAAACATACAATTGCTGTGTTTGTCCCGCTTAAGTCACGGTAATTAAGGCGTTTTATGCCTTATCCACAATCGTTTTTTGCTGACACAACTTTTGCACACAAAGTCTGTTGGCCTCTCTGTGGATAAGGTGTTGCCATTCCCCTGCAGGCTACGTATTTAAAGGCTTACGTTGGATTGGTTGATTTTTGATCAAAATATTTTATCCAGGAAAACAGTCACTTGCTCACATTTGCTGTGGGTTGACCTGTGGATAAAGTGTTTGCTGTATCGAGGCGCCCAGTGGGGCCGGGGGATAGCGGGGGTTGGTTGAAATTTGTACAGCGTCGCGGGGCAAACCCACTCTCGCAGAAGCCAGAAGCGAGTTTGCCCGCGATCAGGCGCTACTGAACGGCCACACCTTTGAGGTACGGCGCAGGCGCTGCTCCCAGGTTGCTCAACATACGTTCGCTGTACCAATCAACGAAGTTCACTACGCCAAATTCGTAGGTCTTGGAGTACGGCCCAGGTTGGTAGGCGGTGGAGTTGATGCCGCGCTGGTTCTCTTCAGCCAGGCGACGGTCCTGGTCGTTGGTTGCATCCCAGACTTCGCGCATGCGTGCTGGATCGTAGTCGACCCCTTCGACTGCGTCCTTGTGCACCAGCCATTTGGTGGTGACCATGGTTTCCTGCGCGCTGATCGGCCATACCGTGAAGACGATGATGTGATCGCCCATGCAGTGGTTCCAGGAGTGCGGCAGGTGCAGGATACGCATCGAGCCAAGATCGGGGTTCTTGATCCGCCCCATGAGTTTCTGGCAACCCTGCTTGCCATCCAGGGTCATGGACACGGTGCCCTTGAGCAACGGCATGCGCACGATGCGGTTGCGCAGGCCGAAGCTTGCATGGGCGTAGGGAATCTTTTCAGCGTCCCAGGCCGCCGCTGAAGCGGCAACATGGTCCTTGAATGCCTGGTCGGCGCGCGGGTCGGTTACGTCATCCCACTCCAGCAGGGTTTTCAGCAGTTCCGGATGCGACCCGCCACAGTGATAGCACTCGCGGTTGTTTTCCAGCACCAGCTTCCAGTTGGCCTTTTCCATCAAGGTGGTTTGCACCGCCACCTTGGTGTTCTCCATGTCATAGGGCTCCATGTAATGGGTCAGGGTGGCAAGGAAGTCGTCGATGGCTGGCGGATTCTCAGCCAGGCTGATGAAAATGTAGCCCCCAGCGGTCTTCACGTTGACCGGCTTGAGTCCGTACTGCTTCATGTCGAAGTCGGCGCCCATTTCAGTGCCGGCGAACAGCAGACGGCCGTCCAGCTCGTAGGTCCACTGGTGGTAGTGGCAGACCAGCTTGGCGACCTTGCCCTTGTCGCTGGTGCACAGGCGCGAGCCACGGTGACGACAGACGTTATGGAAGGCATGTACCTGGCCTTCAGCACCACGCACCACGAGGATTGGGTTCTTGCCGATCTGCAGGGTGAGGAAGTTGCCCTTGGTCGGAATTTCGCAGGTCATCCCGGCGATCAACCATTCCTTCTGGAAGATCTCTTCCATATCGATCTGGAACAGGCGCTCGTCGCAATAGAACGGCTGCGGCAGCGAGAACGTACGCTCGCGGCTCTGCAGCATCTCGGCAGTCGCCTTGCGCGCAGGTTCCAGTGGATCGCCCAGACTCAAAGTTGCGGTGACGTCCATCGTGTAGGTCCTCGTGGCCAGTGCTGTGGCCGGTGAAAGTGGCTAATCGTTGTTATGGCGACGCAAGGCAATTACAGCAGGATCATTTGCGATGGAGTGTGCGTTTGAAGCGGGTGTGAACCATATCCATGGGCGACATGATCAGATCCGTTTCCGACGCCACAGCCCTTGTTACAGGGGGCTGGTCGCGATAAGCACGCAGATGTCGCGGATAGGAATGTGTCGAGCATGGCGCTTGAGCAGAATCGCAACCATGAGGCCGCAGTCGGCCGTGGAGATGAGCATGTCCAACACCTTCCTCAATCCGGTCAGCACCCAGACCTGGGCCAACGGCCGCCACATCGTGCGTTGCGTAAAGGTGATCCAGGAAACCTGGGATGTGCGCACCTTCTGTTTCATGGCCGACCAGCCGATCATGTTCTTCTTCAAGCCCGGGCAGTTCGTCACCCTGGAGTTGGAGATTGATGGCGAGCCGATTATGCGGTCGTACACCATCTCCAGCTCGCCTTCGGTGCCCTACAGCTTTTCCGTGACCATCAAGCGAGTACCGGGCGGTAAGGTCTCCAACTGGCTGCACGACACCCTGCACGAGGGCCAGGAACTGGCGGTTCACGGTCCGGTCGGGCTGTTCAATGCCATCGATTTCCCGAGCCCTAAAGTGCTGTACCTCAGCGGTGGGGTCGGCATCACGCCGGTGATGTCCATGGCGCGCTGGTTCTACGACACCAACGCCAATGTCGACATGGTCTTTGTGCACAGCGCGCGCTCGCCCAAAGACATCATTTATCACCGCGAGCTTGAGCACATGGCGTCGCGAATCGACAACTTCAGCTTGCACATTATTTGCGAGAAGCATGGCCTGGGTGAGCCCTGGGCGGGCTATCGTGGTTATTTGAACCAGAAGCTGATGGAGTTGATTGCCCCGGACTATCTGGAGCGGGAAATCTTCTGCTGCGGGCCTACGCCCTATATGCACGCGGTCAAGCGCATGCTCGAAGGCAGTGGCTATGACATGAGCCGTTACCATGAGGAGTCTTTCGGCGCGACCCCGGCCGAGGTCAAGGCCGATGCAGTCGAGCTTGCCGAACAGGCAGCTGATGCACCGGAGGTAGACAATGCTGATCTGCATCAGGTCGAGTTCACCGCCACCGGCAAGAGCATTCGCGTGGCGCCCGGCGAAACCGTGCATGCGGCGGCGGCCAAGCTTGGCTTGATGATTCCCAAGGCCTGCGGCATGGGCATCTGTGGCACCTGTAAGGTGCTCAAGCTGGGCGGCGAGGTGGAGATGGAGCACAACGGCGGCATCACCGATGATGACGTCGCCGAAGGCTATATCCTTTCTTGCTGCAGCGTGCCCAAGGGCGACGTGCGTATCGAGTTCTGACTGGGGGCTTTCGCCCCGCGATGATCAGACGCTGAAGCGTGCCACTAGCCCGTTCAGGTCAACTGCCAAACGTGACAGCTCGGCGCTTGCCGCGCTGGTCTGGTGGGCGCCGGTGGCCGACTGCACCGACAGGTCGTTGATGTTGACCAGGTTGCGGTCCACTTCGCGAGCCACCTGGGCCTGTTCTTCGGCAGCGCTGGCGATTACCAGATTACGCTCGTTGATCTCGGCTACCGCACCGGTAATGGTGTCCAGCGCCAGGCCTGCGCCGCGGGCAATATTGAGCGTCGACTCGGCGCGTTCGGTGCTGTTGCGCATGGAGTTGACTGCTTGTTCGGTGCCGCCCTGGATACTGCCGATCATGCGCTCGATTTCGCTGGTTGATTGCTGGGTGCGATGCGCCAGGGCGCGGACTTCATCAGCTACCACGGCAAATCCACGACCGGCTTCACCGGCCCGTGCCGCTTCGATGGCGGCATTGAGTGCCAGCAGGTTGGTCTGGTCTGCCAGGCCGCGAATGACGTCGAGAACCTTGCCGATATCGCGTGATTCTTCCGCCAGGTTGCCGATCAGATCGGCAGTGCCCTGTACATCGACACTCATGCGCTCAATGGCGCTGACAGTCTCCAGCACCAGGTCGCGGCCATCACCTGCCGAGCGCGTGGCTTCCTTGGACGCTTCCGAGGTGCTGACGGCATTGCGCGCCACTTCTTCGACGGCGCTGGTCATTTCGGTGACTGCGGTGGCGGCCTGTTCGATTTCGTTGTTTTGCTGTTGCAGGCCTCGGGCGCTTTCGTCCGTAACGCTGTTCAATTCTTCGGCAGCCGAAGCCAGTTGAGTGGCAGAGCCGGCGATCAACTGCAGTGTGTCGCGCAGCTTGTCTTGCATCTTGGCCATGGCCCGCAGCAGGCGTGCGGCTTCATCATGACCTTCGATGTGGATGTTGCGTGTGAGATCGCCTTCGGCAATGCGTTCGGCAGCCTGCAGGGCATCATCGATAGGTTTGACGATACTGCGGGTCAGCAGCAAGGCGCAGCCCAGGGTCAGCACCGTGGCGAACAGCAGCAGGCTGACCACCAGGGTGACGGCGTTGGAATACTGCTGCGCAGCCGTCTGGTTGATCGTACGGGTTTGCTCGGTGTTGATGCTGACCAATTGATCCATGACGCTGTTGATCTGCTCGGAACTGTTGAGCATGTCGCGGTTGATCAGGTTGCGCAGGGTTTCCAGGTCATTGTTCTGCGAGGCCAGTTGCATACGGTTCTCCAGCTCGCGGTATTGGCCGAGCAACTGCACATACTGGTTATAGGCGGCACGCTCCTGGGCTCCATAGATCAGCGGTTCGTAGACCTTGCGGGCTTCGTCGATCTGCTGGTTGCGCTGGGCGATCAGGTTGCGTGTGTTCTGCAGCGTGTCGGCTTCGCGATTGAGTAGCAGTCGATACGACAGGGTACGCAGGCGCAGGGTCAACTGGGTGAGCTGATCAACGTTGGTAATGCTCGGTACGGTGGAATTCTCGATAATTTCGCCAGCCTGGCGAATCTTGCTCATTTGATTCAGCGCGAACAGACCCAACCCCAGCATCAGGGCGCCAATAAGGGCAAACCCCAGCAGCGCGCGCGGGGCAATATTCATGTTACGAAGGGACATAGTGGTCTTCCGGAGGGGGAAAATAGCGCGCACTTCATGCGACAGATTGAGGATTGCCTTGCCTATCGGTCAACATTTGGCAGACTTGAGGGGTGGATGTACAAACTGCGCGTCAGCGATCAGTTTTCCTGACAAGCGGACACCTGAAGCGGGAACCAGACTGCCAAAGCCAGGTCAATCTGCACCAGGCCGAAGCGTCTAACCCGATATCCCTGGCTAGCACGCGGACTTTTCTTTATCGTGTGCGCCCCCTGAAAAACCCGAGAAGGCAATCATGTTGGAAACTTCCCTCAGTCAATTGGAACAACTCGTCAGCGACCTGGTACAGAAGAATCAGGAACTGAGCGAGCGCAACGAGCAGATCAACGCGCAACTGGCCCAGGCCAAGGATGAAAACGAGAGCCTGCAACTGGCGCTGATGGAGCAGGAAGAAAAGCAGGGCTCTACCGCTGCACGCATTCAGGCTCTGGTTGAACGCGCAAGCGCTGGTGCCGTCAACGCATGAGAACTTCAGCACAGCCGATCAATGTCGTGTCGATTCTCGGCAGCGATTATTCGATCAAGGCTCCCGAAGGCCAGGAGCAGGCCCTGTCGCAGGCCGTGCAGATGCTCAACGCCTCGCTGGCCGAAACCAAGCGTAAATATCCGACGCTGATCGGTGACAAGCTGCTGGTTCTTGCAGCCCTCAACCTCTGCTCGCAGCAGATCGATCTGCAAGCGCAGCACCAGCAAGCCCTCGACCGTTACCAAGAGCAAGTCAGCGCCACGGTCGATGCCATTGCCCGGACCATCGGCGACAGCTGACAGGCCCCCGCAACTCCCATTTTCTCTTTTGCTTGCTCACTGCCCCGCTGGCAGTGAGCGGCATTGTTGTGGGTCAATGGAGTTATTGTATTTTCGTCTGTATACAATTGGCCTGGCTATTGCAGCACAAGGCTTATTTACTCAGGGGAAGATTCATGCAGTTTTGGCGGCGCAGCATTCAGTGGCAATTGATCGCAAGCATGGGCGCAGCCCTGTTGGTGAGCATTCTTATCGTGGTCGGGATCTACTCGGTGGCCGTCAATCGCCTGACCGAACGTTACCTGGTCGACACCGCCTTGCCGGCAAGCATTGAGGCAATTCGTAACGACATTGAGCGAATGTTGAGCCGTCCGCTGACCGCTGCGGCCGACATTGCCAACAACACCCTGCTGCGCGACTGGCTGGCCGCAGGTGAAGACAGTGCCCAGGCGCCGCAATTTATTGAGTACCTCGAAGCCTTGCGCCAGAAAAACCAAGCGTTCACGGCGTTGTTTGCAGGCACCGAAACCAATCACTACTACAACGAAAAAGGCCTGGACCGGACCCTGAGCCGCAGCAACCCGGCGGACAAATGGTTTTACGGTTTTATCGACAGCGGCAACCCGCGCCTGCTCAACATCGACACCGATGGCAGCACCGGTGAGTTGGCGCTTTTTATCGACTATCGGGTGGAGAAGGCCGGTAAGTTGGTGGGCATCGCCGGGCTTGGCCTGCGCATGACCGAGCTGTCGGAGCTGATCCACAACTTCAGCTTCGGTGAGCGTGGACGGGTGTTTCTGGTACGCAGTGATGGCCTGATTCAAGTTCACCCGCAGCAGGAGTTGAGCGGCAAGAAAAAACTCTCCGAGCAAATCGGCGAGTCCGCAGCCCAGGCTGTGCTAAGCAAGGGTGATGGTTTGCACAGTAGCCGTTTCGAGCGCGATGGCGAGGGTTATCTGGCATTGAGCCTGCCACTTCGCGACTTGAACTGGACTCTGGTTGCCGAAGTTCCAGAGGCACAGATCTACGCTCCTGTGCGCGAGACAGTCTGGCTGACCAGCCTGATTGGCGGCGCCGTGGCGCTGGTATCGCTGTTGCTGGTGGTGCTGTTGGCCCGTGGCATTGTCCGGCCGATTCGTCGGGTAACTGGCGCCCTGTTGGCGATTGGTAATGGGGGCGGTGATCTAAGTCAGCGCCTGGATGAATCGCGCGCCGATGAACTGGGCGATCTGGCCCGTGGGTTCAATCGCTTTATTGATAGCCAGCGGACCTTGATTGGCGAAGTGCTGCGCACCAGCGAGCGTTTGCACAGTGCTGTTGCACAAGTGACCCAGGTGGTGGACAACACTGCCGAACGTTCCGGACGTCAGCAGGAAATGACCGAGATGGTCGCCACGGCGGTGCATGAAATGGGCCTTACCGTACAGGACATTGCCCAGAATGCTGGCAATGCCGCGCAGGCATCGGAAACAGCCCGCACAGAAGCGCTCGAGGCGCGTGAAGTGGTCCGGCGCTCGATTGCCCATATCGAGGGCATGTCGGGTGAGATTGGCCAGGCCGCCCACGCCGTGGGTGAACTGGCCAATGAAGTGGCATCAATTGACGAAGTATTGGCAGTGATTCGCAGTATTTCCGAGCAAACCAACCTGCTGGCGCTCAATGCGGCCATTGAAGCTGCACGGGCAGGTGAGATGGGCCGCGGTTTTGCCGTGGTTGCCGACGAGGTGCGAACATTGGCCCGACGTACCCAGGTGTCTACCGATGAAGTGCAGCAGATGATCCTGCGTCTGAAGCATGGCGCCGGTAGCGCTGTGGCGTCGATGCAGGCTGGGCAGGTGGCAACGGGCACCGGGGTGCAATCCAGCCAGCAGACCGGCGCTTCACTGAGCACCATTACCGATCAGGTCGAACACATCAGCGATATGAACCATCAAGTGGCGACGGCGACTGAAGAGCAGTCGGCGGTGACTGAAGAGATCAATCGTACTGTTCAGGGAATATCCGATCTGGCGCGGCAGACAGCGTCGGAAGTGCAGGGGTGTCGAGAGGAATGTCAGGCACTGCGCGGCTTGGCGGATGACCTGGCGCGGCAGATGGGTGGCTTCAGGTTGTAGATCGATTCGTGGGGCAAGCTGGCTCGTGCTACTGCGACGACTCGGCTTGCCCCGCGATGCGGCTGTCAGGCATTCATCACTTCGCGAATGTCTGCCGCCAATTCCCGAACCCGCGCCTCTTCGGTGTCCCAAGAGCACATGAATCGTGCACCACCGCTGCCGATGAAGGTGTAGAAGCGCCAGCCCTTGTTGCGCAAGGCTTCCAGAGCAGGTTCGGACATCTGTAGGAACACCCCGTTGGCTTCGACCGGGAACATCAACTCCACACCTGGCACGTCACTTACCAATTGGCTGAGCAACTGTGCGCAGCGGTTGGCGTGGGCGCCGTATTTGAGCCAGGCGTCGCCTTCGAGCAAGCCTACCCAAGGGGCAGACAGAAAACGCATTTTCGAGGCCAATTGACCGGCTTGCTTGCAGCGGTAGTCGAAGTCTTCAGCCAGATCGCGATTGAAGAACAGGATCGCTTCACCCACGGCCATACCGTTTTTGGTGCCACCAAAGCACAGCACATCGACGCCGGCTTTCCAGGTCAGCTCGGCTGGCGAGCAGCCAAGGTAGGCGCAGGCGTTGCTGAAACGGGCGCCGTCCATGTGCAGGTTCAGGCCAAGCTCTTTGCAGGTGGCACTGATTGCCTTGAGTTCGTCCGGGCGGTAGACGCTGCCCACCTCGGTGGCTTGGGTAATGGTGACCACGCGTGGTTTGGGGTAGTGAATGTCCTGGCGTTTCAGCGCGACTTCACGAATCGATTCGGGGGTCAGCTTGCCAGCCACGCTGCGGGCAGTCAGCAGTTTTGAACCGTTGGAGAAGAACTCCGGAGCGCCGCATTCGTCGGTTTCGACGTGGGCGGTCTCGGAGCAGATTACGCTGTGATAGCTCTGGCACAGGGACGACAGCGCCAGTGAGTTGGCCGCGGTGCCGTTGAAGGCGAAGAACACCTCACAATCGGTTTCGAACAGTTTGCGAAAGTACTCGGCGGCACGGGCAGTCCATTGGTCGTCGCCGTAGGAGCGGTCGTGACCCTGGTTGGCTTTTTCCATCGCGGCCCAGGCTTCCGGGCAGATACCTGAGTAGTTGTCGCTGGCGAATTGCTGGCTTTGATCTGTCATGACACTGTCCTGTGAACGACGCAGATCAGCACTCTAAACCAAGAAATGTAGCGTCGCCTATACAAAGCATCGTGGGGAAGCCTGCTCCTGGCCAGCCCTGTTGGCGCAGGCTTGTGCCGCGATGAGGCTGCATGTCGTAAACGCACCACTGCAAGGCGTGCGTAGGCATCTAGGCTGTCTGCGTCGGTCATACCATCGCTGAAAAGGGCGATTGCCCCATAAGAACCGATGCCGCTGCCGGGAGAGACGCAATGTTCAGCAAGCAAGACCAGATCCAGGGTTACGATGATGCACTGCTGGCGGCGATCAATGCCGAAGAGCAACGCCAGGAAGATCACATTGAACTGATCGCCTCGGAGAACTACACCAGCAAGCGCGTCATGCAGGCCCAAGGCAGCGGCCTGACTAACAAATACGCTGAAGGCTATCCGGGCAAGCGCTACTACGGCGGTTGCGAGCATGTGGATAAAGTCGAGCAACTGGCTATCGATCGCGCCAAGCAATTGTTCGGCGCCGACTATGCAAACGTCCAGCCGCATTCAGGCTCTTCGGCCAACAGCGCCGTGTACCTGGCTCTGTTGCAAGCAGGTGACACCATCCTCGGCATGAGCCTGGCGCATGGTGGTCATTTGACCCACGGCGCCAAGGTGTCGTCATCGGGCAAGTTGTACAACGCCGTGCAGTACGGCATCGATACCGGCACAGGGTTGATCGACTACGACGAAGTCGAACGTCTGGCGGTGGAAAATAAGCCGAAGATGATCGTTGCCGGTTTCTCAGCCTACTCGAAAACCCTCGACTTCCCACGTTTTCGTCAGATCGCTGACAAGGTCGGGGCCTATCTTTTTGTCGACATGGCGCACGTTGCCGGCCTGGTTGCTGCGGGCCTCTATCCAAACCCGCTGCCGTATGCCGACGTGGTCACTACCACGACGCACAAAACCCTGCGTGGCCCGCGCGGGGGCTTGATCCTCGCGCGCAGCAACGAAGAAATCGAGAAGAAGCTCAATGCAGCCGTATTCCCTGGCGCTCAGGGTGGCCCGCTGATGCATGTGATCGCGGCCAAGGCGGTGTGCTTCAAGGAAGCTCTGGAGCCTGGCTTCAAGACCTATCAGCAGCAGGTCATCGACAATGCCCAGGCCATGGCCAAGGTGTTCATCGATCGCGGTTTCGATGTGGTTTCCGGCGGCACCGACAACCATTTGTTCCTGGTCAGCCTGATTCGTCAGGGCCTGACCGGCAAGGATGCCGACGCTGCCCTGGGCCGCGCGCACATCACCGTCAACAAGAACGCCGTCCCGAATGACCCGCAGTCACCGTTCGTCACTTCTGGCCTGCGGATCGGCACCCCGGCCGTCACCAGCCGTGGCTTCAAGGTTGCCCAGTGTGAAGAGCTGGCCGGCTGGATCTGCGACATTCTCGACAACCTCGGTGATGCCGATGTCGAGGCCGATGTGGCGAAGAACGTGTCGGCACTCTGTGCAGATTTCCCGGTTTATCGCTGAGTGCTCCAGGAGTGAAAACTATGCAACGTTACTCGGGCTTCGGCCTCTTCAAACACTCGCTCAGCCATCACGAAAACTGGCAGCGCATGTGGCGCACACCGACCCCGAAAAAGGTCTACGACGTGGTCATCGTCGGCGGTGGCGGGCATGGCCTGGCCACTGCCTACTACCTGGCCAAGCAACACGGCATCACCAACGTTGCAGTGGTCGAGAAGGGCTGGTTGGGCGGTGGCAACACTGCACGCAACACCACCATCGTGCGCTCCAACTACCTGTGGGACGAGTCGGCGCATCTCTATGAGCACGCGATGAAGCTTTGGGAAGGCTTGTCTCAGGACATCAACTACAACGTGATGTTCTCCCAGCGCGGGGTCTACAACCTGTGCCACACCCTGCAGGACATGCGTGATTCGGAACGTCGGGTCAGTGCCAACCGCCTCAACGGTGTCGATGGCGAGCTGCTCAATGCCCAGCAGGTCGCCGATGAGATTCCATACCTGGACTGCTCGAAAAACACCCGCTACCCCATCATCGGCGCCACTGTGCAGCGGCGCGGTGGTGTCGCCCGTCATGATGCCGTGGCCTGGGGCTTTGCCCGCGCCGCCGACGCCTTGGGCGTTGACCTGATCCAGCAGACCGAAGTGATCGGTTTTCGCAAGGAAAACGGCGTTGTCATCGGGGTCGAGACCAATAAGGGCTTCATTGGTGCCAAGCGTGTCGGCGTGGTCACCGCAGGTAACTCCGGGCACATGGCCAAGCTGGCCGGTTTCCGTCTGCCGATCGAGTCGCATCCGCTGCAGGCACTGGTGTCCGAGCCGCTCAAGCCGATCATCGACAGTGTGATCATGTCCAACGCCGTGCATGGCTACATCAGCCAGTCCGACAAGGGCGATCTGGTCATCGGTGCTGGTATCGATGGGTGGGTCGGCTACGGTCAGCGCGGTTCCTACCCGGTAATCGAACACACCTTGCAAGCCATCGTCGAAATGTTCCCGATTCTTTCGCGGGTGCGCATGAACCGCCAGTGGGGCGGCATCGTCGACACTACGCCGGACGCTTGCCCGATCATCTCCAAGACCCCAGTCAAGAACATGTTTTTCAACTGTGGCTGGGGCACCGGTGGCTTCAAGGCCACGCCGGGTTCAGGCAACGTCTTTGCCGCCAGTCTGGCCAAGGGCGAAATGCACCCGCTGGCCAAACCTTTTTCCATCGACCGTTTCCACAACGGCGCACTGATCGACGAACACGGCGCTGCCGCTGTCGCCCACTAACAGGAGAAATCCCCATGTTGCATATCTTCTGTCCCCACTGCGGCGAGCTGCGTTCCGAGGAAGAGTTCCACGCTGCAGGCCAGGCGCATATTCCGCGGCCGCTGGACCCTAACGCCTGCTCCGACGAGGAGTGGGGCGACTACATGTTCTTTCGCGACAACCCCCGCGGCCTGCACCACGAGCTGTGGATTCACGCTGCCGGATGCCGCCAGTACTTCAACGCCACCCGTGACACGGTGACCTACGAAATTCTGGAAACCTATCCGATCGGCGCCAAGCCGCAAGTGACCGGCAAAAGCACCAGCCCGCAGTTGGCAGTCAGTGGTCAGGGAGAAAAGGTATGAGCCAGGTCTATCGCCTGTCCAACGGCGGTCGCATTGATCGCAGCAAAGTGTTGAACTTCACCTTCAACGGTCAGACCTATCAGGGCTATGCCGGTGACACCCTGGCTGCCGCATTGCTGGCCAACGGCGTGGATATTGTCGGGCGCAGTTTCAAATACTCGCGTCCTCGCGGGATCATCGCGGCTGGTTCTGAAGAGCCGAACGCAATCCTGCAAATCGGTGCGACCGAAGCCACTCAGGTGCCAAACGTGCGCGCCACTCAGCAGGCGCTGTATGCGGGCCTGGTGGCCACCAGCACCAATGGCTGGCCGAGCGTGAACACCGACATGATGGGGATTCTCGGCAAGGTTGGCGGCAAGTTGATGCCACCGGGTTTCTACTACAAGACTTTCATGTATCCGCAGTCATTCTGGATGACTTACGAGAAGTACATCCGCAAGGCGGCGGGCCTTGGTCGCGCCCCGCTGGAGAACGATCCGGACAGCTACGACTATATGAGTCAGCACTGCGATGTGCTGATCGTTGGCGCAGGTCCCGCCGGTCTGGCGGCGGCGCTGGCAGCAGGTCGCAGCGGTGCGCGGGTGATCCTTGCCGATGAGCAGGAAGAGTTCGGCGGCAGCCTGCTCGACAGCCGTGAGAGCCTCGATGGCAAACCTGCGGCTGAATGGGTTACAGCTGTTGTAGCGGAACTCAAAGGCATGCGTGAAGTCACCCTGTTGCCACGGGCGACGGTCAACGGCTATCACGATCACAATTTTCTCACCATTCACGAGCGCCTGACCGACCACCTCGGCGATCGCGCGCCGATAGGTACCGTGCGCCAGCGTATGCATCGGGTGCGGGCCAAGCGTGTGGTGCTGGCGACCGGCGCTCACGAACGTCCGCTGGTGTATGGCAACAACGATGTGCCGGGCAACATGCTTGCCGGTGCGGTCTCTACCTATGTGCGTCGTTATGGTGTCGCACCGGGCCGTAATATGGTTCTGTCGACCAATAACGACCACGCCTACCGCGTGGCGCTGGACTGGCACGACGCCGGTCTGAAAGTGGTCGCCATTGCCGATGCCCGCCACAATCCTCGTGGATCGCTGGTGGAAGAGGCACGGGCCAAGGGCATTCGGATTCTCACCTCCAGTGCGGTCATCGAGTCCCGCGGCAGCAAGCATGTAACCGCTGCCCGCGTGGCCGCGATTGACGTCAAGGCACATAAAATTACCAGCCCGGGCGAATGGCTGGACTGCGATCTGGTGGCCACCTCCGGCGGCTACAGCCCGGTGGTGCATCTGGCTTCGCACTTGGGCGGCAAGCCGACCTGGCGTGATGACATTCTTGGCTTTGTACCTGGTGATGCACCGCAAAAACGCGTGTGTGTCGGTGGCATAAACGGCGTTTTCGCCTTGGGCGATTCGCTGGCCGATGGCTACGAAGGTGGCGTGCGCGCTGCAAGTGAAGCGGGCTTCAAGGCTGTGCCGGGGACGCTTCCAAAAGTGTTGGCGCGTCAGGAGGAAGCGACGATTGCGCTGTTCCAGGTACCCCACGACAAGAACACTGCGCGGGCGCCGAAGCAATTCGTCGACCAGCAGAACGACGTGACCGCTGCGGCTATCGAACTGGCCACGCGTGAGGGTTTCGAGTCGGTCGAGCACGTTAAGCGTTATACCGCGCTGGGCTTCGGTACCGACCAGGGCAAGCTGGGCAATATCAACGGTCTGGCGATTGCTGCCCGCTCCATGGGTATCACCATTGCGCAGATGGGCACCACCATGTTCCGTCCCAACTACACGCCGGTCACCTTTGGCGCCGTGGCCGGGCGGCATTGCGGTCATCTTTTCGAACCGGTGCGCTTCACCGCACTGCATGCCTGGCACCTGAAAAACGGTGCCGAGTTTGAAGATGTTGGGCAGTGGAAGCGGCCGTGGTACTTCCCGCGCAATGGCGAAGACATTCATGCCGCGGTGGCTCGTGAATGCAAGGCCGTGCGCGACAGCGTCGGCCTGCTCGACGCCTCGACCCTGGGCAAGATCGACATCCAGGGCCCGGACGCACGCGAGTTCCTCAACCGTATCTACACCAACGCCTGGACCAAGCTGGATGTGGGCAAGGCCCGTTATGGCCTGATGTGCAAGGAAGACGGCATGGTCTTCGACGACGGCGTAACCGCCTGTGTCGGCGAAAATCATTTCATCATGACCACCACCACGGGCGGCGCGGCGCGTGTGCTGCAGTGGCTGGAAATCTACCAGCAGACCGAATGGCCTGACTTGAAGGTGTACTTCACCTCGGTCACCGACCATTGGGCGACCTTGACCCTGTCTGGGCCAAACAGCCGCAAACTGCTGAGTGAAGTCAGTGATATCGATCTGGACAAGGACGCCTTCCCGTTCATGACCTGGAAAGAAGGTTTGGTCGCCGGCGTACCAGCACGGGTATTCCGTATTTCCTTTACCGGGGAGCTTTCGTACGAGGTCAACATCCAGGCCAACTACGCTATGGGCGTGCTGGAGAAAATCGCCGAGGCGGGCAAGCAGTACAACCTTACCCCTTACGGCACGGAGACCATGCACGTCCTGCGGGCCGAGAAGGGCTTCATCATCGTAGGCCAGGACACCGACGGCTCAATGACCCCGGATGACTTGAACATGGGCTGGTGTGTGGGCCGGACCAAGCCGTTTTCGTGGATCGGCTGGCGCGGTATGAACCGTGAGGATTGCGTGCGGGAAAACCGCAAGCAATTGGTCGGTCTCAAGCCTGTGGACCCGAACAAATGGCTGCCTGAAGGCGCGCAACTGGTCTTCGATCCGAAGCAACCGATTCCGATGGACATGGTCGGTCACGTGACCTCCAGCTACGCCAGCAACTCCCTGGGCTATTCCTTCGCCATGGGCGTGGTCAAAGGCGGGCTCAAGCGTATCGGCGAGCGCGTCTACTCGCCGCAGGCCGATGGCAGCGTGATCGAGGCAGAGATCTGCTCCTCGGTGTTCTTCGATCCAAAGGGCGAGCGGCAGAACATCTAGGTGTGAGCACTGCCCCGCGATGACTTCGCTGCAGCCGGCAGCGCATAGCGGGGCAAGCCGCTGCTACAGGCAGGTCCACAGAATTCAAGGCAGGTGAGTAATGAGCACGATCAACGTTTACCAGCAACGCCCAGGCAACGACGTCAAGGCAGAGTCGCCACTGCATCACGCCGACCTGTCCAGCCTGGTCGGCAAAGGCCGCAAGAACGCCGGGGTGACCCTGCGCGAGCACAAGTTTCTGGGTCATTTGACCTTGCGTGGCGATGGCCGTGATCCGGCTTTTGCCGGTGGGGTATTCAAGGCTTTGGGGTTGGAGTTACCGGTGGCACTGACGGTAGTCGCCAATGGCGAGATGTCGCTGCAGTGGCTGGGTCCGGATGAATGGCTGCTGATCGTTGCTGGTGGCCAGGAGTTCGCCGTCGAACAGAAACTGCGTGATGCCCTCGAGGGGCAGCACATCCAGGTGGTCAATGTCAGTGGCGGGCAAACCCTGTTGGAACTGAGCGGCCCGAATGTTCGCGAAGTGCTGATGAAATCCACCAGCTACGATGTACATCCAAACAACTTCCCGGTCGGCAAGGCTGTGGGCACGGTGTTCGCCAAGTCGCAGTTGGTGATCCGCCGAACTGGCGAGGAAACCTGGGAGTTGCTCATTCGTCGTAGCTTCTCCGACTACTGGTGGCTGTGGCTGCAGGACGCGGCGGCTGAATACGGTTTGAGCATCGAGGCCTAGGGAGCGAGATCATGAGCCGAGCACCGGACACCTGGATTCTTACCGCTGACTGTCCGAGCCTGCTCGGCACTGTGGATGTGGTGACCCGATATTTGTACGAGCAGCATTGCTATGTCACCGAGCACCACTCGTTCGATGACCGTTTGTCTGGGCGCTTCTTCATTCGGGTGGAGTTCCGCCAGTCGAATGATTTCGATGAGGTCAATTTTCGCGCCGGCCTTGCCGAGCGTGGCGAAGCCTTCGGCATGCTGTTCGAGCTGACTGCGCCCAAGCATCGGCCGAAAGTGGTGATCATGGTTTCCAAAGCTGACCACTGCCTCAACGACCTGCTTTACCGCCAGCGCATCGGGCAGTTGAGCATGGACGTTGTGGCGGTGATCTCCAACCATCCCGACCTTGAGCCGCTGGCTCATTGGCACCGTATTCCCTACTACCACTTCGCCCTTGATCCGCACGACAAACCGGCGCAAGAACGCAAGGTGCTGCAGGTAATCGAGGCGTCTGGGGCCGAGCTGGTGATTCTTGCCCGCTACATGCAAGTACTGTCGCCAGAGCTGTGCCGCAAGCTCGATGGTTGGGCGATCAACATTCATCACTCCCTGCTGCCCGGGTTCAAGGGCGCCAAACCTTATCACCAGGCTTACAACAAGGGCGTGAAACTGGTCGGGGCCACGGCCCATTACATCAACAACGACCTCGACGAAGGGCCGATCATCGCCCAGGGCGTGGAGTCGGTCGATCATAGTCATTATCCCGAAGACCTGATCGCCAAGGGCCGTGATATCGAGTGCCTGACGTTAGCGCGGGCGGTGGGGTATCACATCGAGCGACGGGTGTTCTTGAACGCCAACAGAACGGTCGTGCTTTGATCGCGGGGCAAGCCCCGCGATGGAAACAACAGATTCCAGTAATACAGCGCCGCCTGCGGGCTGCGCACTTTGCACCGCTACATAACAACAAACTTTAGCGAGGTAAAAGCATGTCTGGTAATCGTGGTGTCGTGTATCTGGGCGGCGGTAAGGTCGAGGTGCAAAAAATTGACTACCCGAAAATGCAGGATCCGCGTGGCAAGAAGATCGAGCACGGGGTGATTCTCAGGGTGGTCTCCACCAACATCTGCGGCTCGGACCAGCACATGGTTCGTGGCCGTACCACTGCTCAGGTCGGTCTGGTGCTGGGTCATGAAATCACCGGTGAGGTGATCGAAAAAGGTCGGGATGTTGAGAACCTGCAGATCGGTGATCTGGTTTCAGTGCCATTCAACGTCGCCTGCGGCCGCTGCCGCTCGTGCAAGGAACAACACACCGGTGTCTGCCTGACCGTTAACCCGGCGCGTGCCGGTGGTGCCTATGGCTATGTCGACATGGGCGACTGGACCGGTGGCCAGGCCGAGTACGTGCTGGTGCCGTACGCCGATTTCAACTTGCTGAAACTGCCCAACCGCGACAAGGCCATGGAGAAAATCCGCGACCTGACCTGCCTCTCCGACATCCTGCCAACCGGGTACCACGGAGCGGTCACTGCGGGTGTCGGTCCGGGCAGCTCGGTGTACATCGCCGGCGCCGGCCCGGTGGGTCTGGCTGCCGCAGCTTCGGCGCGTTTACTGGGTGCTGCGGTCGTCATTGTCGGTGACGTCAATCCGGTACGCCTGGCTCACGCCAAGGCACAAGGTTTCGAAATTGCCGATCTGTCCCAGGACACCCCGCTGCATGAGCAGATCGCCAACCTGCTGGGCGAGCCGGAAGTCGACTGCGCAGTCGATGCCGTAGGCTTTGAGGCGCGTGGTCATGGCCACGCCGGTGCCAAGCATGAAGCCCCGGCCACCGTGCTCAACTCACTGATGGGCGTTGTGCGGGTAGCGGGCAAGATTGGCATTCCTGGCCTGTATGTCACAGAAGACCCGGGAGCGGTGGATGCTGCGGCGAAGATCGGTAGCTTGAGCATCCGTTTTGGCCTTGGTTGGGCCAAGTCGCACAGCTTCCACACCGGTCAAACACCGGTAATGAAATACAACCGTCAGCTGATGCAGGCCATTATGTGGGACCGCATCAACATTGCCGAAGTAGTGGGTGTGCAGGTCATCAGCCTGGATCAGGCGCCCGAAGGCTATGGCGAATTCGATGCCGGGGTACCGAAGAAGTTTGTGATCGATCCGCACAAACTGTTCAGCGCGGCGTAAGGCCATCGCTAGGCACGGCCGCTCCCACCGCACTTGCATCATTACTCGGTAGAAGCGGGCGTGCCCAGCGATACGCTCAAAGCCACAGCGCATCCCAATGCGGATAATCCCCTGGGTCTTTATGTGGCCCAGGCTCGGCGGCAACCGCGGAACATTCGGCCGTCCGAGCAGTCCAATCCTCGTTTTCCCTGCCTTTACGGCTGACGAGGTCTATTCATGAAACGTTTTGCACTGGTCACTCTGATGACCCTGGCTGCCAGCTCGGCATTTGCCTTTAATCTCAGCGATGCGGCCAATGCCGTTTCTGCCATGCAAGGCAACAAGGACGACGCTGCGGTGCAGGCGCCCGCCGCTTCGGCGAATTTACTCAATACCCTCGGCAGTGAGCTGAAAGTTACCCCTGAGCAGGCCATCGGCGGTACCGGTGCCTTGCTGGGGCTTGCCCGTAATCAGTTGAGCAGCACCGATTACGAACAACTGAGCAAAGCCGTGCCGGGGCTGGATATGCTTTCCGGCGAAAATGCTCTGGGTGGTTTGAGCGGGCTGGGCGATTTGCTTGGCAAGAGCGGTAAGTCGTCGGCCTTGAGCAATGCCCTGGGCGACAATGTTAAAGATACCACTGATCTGAACAACGCTTTCAGTGCCCTGGGCATGGACTCCGGCATGATTGGCCAGTTTGCCCCGCTGATTTTGCAGTACCTCGGTCAGCAGGGCGTTGCAGGCTCGCTGTTGCAGAGCCTTGGCGGTCTGTGGGGGACACCTGCGGCCATACCGTCGGTATAACGTCGCTTAGCCCGCTTCGGAAAAATTCACCATGCGCACCGGGCGACGGAAGCCGCCCGTGAGCACCAGCAGATATGCCAGGCCCAGACCGAACCAGCTCAAACCTATGGTCAAGGTCAGGGTCGACAGGCTGGTCCAAAGCCACAGGGTAAGGCTCATGCCCACCAGGGGAACCAGACCATAACGCAGCAACCCCGACAGGTTGCGATGGCAGGTTTCACTGATCAAGTGCGTGCGAATCACCGCCAGGTTTACCGCCGAGAATGCCACCAGCGCCCCAAAGCTGATCAGCGATGCCAGGGTGGCGAGGTCGATGATCAGCGCCAGCAGTGAAAATGCCGAAACCACCAAGGTTGCGACTACAGGTGTACCGAAGCGCGGCGAAAGTCTGGCGAACCAGCGCTGTGGCAAAACGTTGTCGCGGCCCATGGTGTAGAGGATTCGCGATACCGCCGCTTGCGACGCCAGGGCCGAGCCCAGGCTGCCAGCGACAAAAGCTGCGGTGAAGAAGTTGGCCAGGAACTGTCCGCCGGCCTTGAACATCACCTCGTTGGCCGCCGCATCGGTATTGGCGAAATGACTTCCTGGCAGTACCAGTTGGCTGATGTAGGCCAGCAGGGTGAACAGCAAGCCGGCGCCCAGCGTCGTGAGGATGATCGCCCGTGGTACGTCACGACGTGGATCCTTGGTTTCCTCGGCCAGGGTCGACACCGCGTCGAAGCCAAGGAACGACAAGCACAGTACGGCTGCACCCGCCATCAACTGGGTAAAGCCCGGTTGGCTGCCATCGCCAAGCAGCGGCGAGAGCACATCGACTGGCGCACCTGCGCCCAGGGTCTTGAACGACAGCGCCACAAAAACACCGATAAAGATGATCTGGGCGCCGACAATCAGGTTGCTGGCCTTGGCCACCGAGTGAATGCCGATCACGTTCAATACTGTGACCAGGGTGATCGAGCCGAGGATGAGCGTCCACACCGGAATGCTTGGGAAGGCGATATTCAGGAACAGGCCGATGAGCAGGTAATTGATCATCGGAATGAACAGGTAATCGAGCAGCAGCGACCAGCCAGCGAGAAAGCCGACGCTCGGTCCGAACGCCAGATTGGTGTAGGAGTAGGCGGAGCCGGCCACTGGAAAGCGCCGAACCATGAAGCTGTAGGACGTCGCGGTGAACAGCATGGCCAGCAGGGTGACCAGGTAGGCACCAGCGGTGCGCCCTCCGGTAATTTCGGTAACGATACCGTAGGTGGTGAATATGGTCAGGGGAACCATGTACACCAGGCCGAAGAACACCAGGGCAGGAAGGCCGAGGACGCGGCGCAGTTGGGCGGAATCTGCCTGGGCAGCATTGCTGGGTTGATTGGCCATTTATCGATCCGAGCGTTTTTGTATTTATTTATTGCTCGATTTTTATCCAGTTAAATGGCCAATAGCAAAGAAGAATCCCTAATGTTGATTATTAAGACAGGTTTTAATCAAATCATTCAGGCCTGTGCTCGCGGGCTCGCCAGCGACTGATCAAGCGCCGCCTTCAAGGTTTCGATACGCTGATCCTTGGCGTGCCAGAGCTGGTTGACCCAGTCCTGCACCGCCTGGCGCACAGCAGGATCGTTTTCGTAGTCACCCTTGCACAGCACCGGGTCCAGTTCGCGTACCTGAATATCGATGATGACCTTGGGAACCGCGCCACTGAGTAAATCCCAGAACCCCGGCGCCTTGTCGCCGGGATAGACGATTGTCACGTCGAGCAGGGCGTCCAGTTGCTCGCCCAGCGCTGCTAGAACGAAGGCCACGCCTCCCGCCTTGGGTTTGAGCAGGTGTTTGAACGGTGACTGCTGCGCCGCACGCTTGGCCTCGGTAAAGCGTGTGCCCTCAAGGTAATTGACCACGGTTACCGGCTGGCGCTTGAACAATTCGCAGGCAGCCTTGGTGATTTCCAGGTCCTGGCCCTTGAGTTGCGGATGCTTATCGAGAAACGCCTTGCTGTAGCGCTTCATGAACGGGTAATCCAGCGCCCACCAGGCCAAGCCCAGCAGTGGCACCCAGATCAGTTCCTTTTTAAGGAAGAATTTGAAGAAAGGGATGCGCCGGTTGAGCACCTGGATCAGTGCCGGAATATCTACCCAGCTTTGATGGTTACTGATGGCCAGATACGATGTGTCCAGGCGCAGGCCGTCAGCACCGCGAACCTCCCACTGGGTGGGAATGCACACGCGAAAAATAAGTTTGTCGATTTCGGCCCAGGTCTCGGCAATCCACATTACCGCCCATGAAGCGTAATCACGGTAACGGCCGGGCAAAACCAGTTTGAACAGGGCAAAGACCATCAGCGGGCCGATCAGGACCAAGGTGTTGAGCAGCAACAGCGAGGTCACAAGAATGCCCGTTAGTAAGCGGCGCATAAGAAAGCTCTTATATTCAAGTAGGCGACCGGCAATGATAAGCACCCTAACGGCATACGCCAAATGCTCGGGTCCGGTTGCAGGGCACAAATGTTTCACATTGTGTTGAATAGACTGTTCGCGCGAACCTATCCAGCCTTCGCAGTCTAATCACTGTCTTATCTCAAGGAAGCGGATCCTGTGAAACCTGTACTCGCATTGCTGTCGTTGCTGGCCCTTCCGGTGATGGCTGCTGAACCAACCCTGTATGGCCGCTACGAATACATCACACTGCCGGAGTTTGCGGGGGAAACCTTGAAAGCCAAGATGGACACCGGCGCCCTCACCGCGTCGCTGTCGGCCAAGGACATCGAAATGTTCACCCGTGATGGAGAGGACTGGGTGCGTTTTCGCCTGGCGACCAAGGAGTCCGACGGCAAGGTCTACGAACACAAGCTGGCGCGCATCAGCAAGATCAAGAACCGCGCTGACGAAGATGAAGACGGTGAAGGTGCGGAAGTCAGCAAGCGCCCGGTGGTTGATCTTGAGCTTTGCCTGGGCGACGTCAAACGCACGGTGGAGGTGAACCTCACCGACCGCAGCAGCTTCAACTACCCGCTGTTGATCGGTGCCAAGGCCTTGCGCGAATTCAAGGCAGCGGTGAACCCGGCGCGGCGCTTCACCGCCGGCAAGCCCGAGTGTTGATAGCGGCGTCAGTTCCAGGCGTCGAGCTGCAAGCTGCAAGAAAAGGCACTTCAGTGTAACGTCACGCTATCTGCTTCTACTTGAAGCTTGTAGCTTGAGGCTTGCAGCTCCCGTGCCCCACATACTTATTGTTGAAGACGAAGCGGCGATCGCCGACACGCTGATTTTTGCCTTGCAAGGCGACGGCCACAGCACCGAGTGGGTGACACTCGGCAATGCTGCCCTGGAGCAGCAGCGTCTGCACCCCGCCGACCTGATCATCCTCGACATCGGTTTGCCGGACATCAGCGGTTTTGAAACCTGTCGCCAATTGCGGCGTTTCAGTGACGTACCGGTGATGTTCCTCAGTGCGCGCGACGGTGAAATCGACCGCGTGGTGGGCCTGGAAATCGGTGCCGATGATTATGTGGTCAAGCCGTTCAGTCCACGCGAGGTCGCCGCTCGGGTACGGGCGATTCTCAAGCGTATGGCGCCACGCGCTGAACCCGTGAGCAGCGTGACAGCGGTGTTCCATGTCGATACCCAGCGCATGCAGATTAGCTACCGTGGCCAGGCCTTGAGTCTGACTCGTCATGAGTTTCGTCTGTTGCAGAGCTTGCTGGATCAACCCGAGCGGGTGTTCAGTCGTGAGCAGCTGCTCGACGCTGTAGGTGTGGCTGCCGAGGCCGGTTACGAGCGCAATATCGACAGTCACATCAAAAGCCTGAGGGCCAAGCTGCGTCAGGTTGCCGTCGACGCCGAACCGATCCAGACTCATCGCGGTCTTGGCTACAGCTACAGTCCAGGCCATAGCTGATGCGCCTTGGGATTCGGATCTTTCTGGTCTATTTCCTGTTTGTCGGGCTGACCGGTTATTTCATTCTGAGCACGGTGCGTGAGCAGATCCGCCCGGGCGTGCGTCAGTCCACCGAAGAAACCCTGGTGGACACCGCCAACCTGCTGGCCGAGATACTTCACGATGACGTCAAGGCTGGCACCCTGGGCCAGAGTCGTTTGCCGCTGCTGTTGCGCGCGTACGGTCAGCGTCAGCCAAGGGCCGAGATCTGGGGCTTGTCGAAAAATCAGGTCAACCACCGTATCTATGTAACCGATGCCAAGGGCAAGGTTCTGCTCGACTCCAGTGGAGAGGCCGTGGGCCAGGACTATTCCCGCTGGAATGACGTCTACCTGACGCTTCGCGGTGAGTACGGTGCGCGCTCGACCCGCAGCGACCCCGATGATGCCGAGTCATCGGTCATGCACGTAGCCGCGCCGATTCTCGATGAAGGCAAAATTATTGGTGTGGTCACCGTGGCCAAGCCGAACAAGTCGCTGCAACCTTACATCGACCGTTCCGAGCAGCGTTTGCTGTACCTGGGAGTAGGCCTGATCGGGCTGGGCTTGCTGGTTGGCGCTGCGTTGTCTTGGTGGCTGGCGCGCTCGTTGCGGCGTCTGACTCATTACGCCCAGACTGTCAGTGAAGGCGAGCGCACTACACTGCCGCGCTACCGAGGTGGTGAGCTGGGGCAGTTGGCTGCGGCGGTCGAACGGATGCGCACGCAATTGGAAGGCAAGGACTACGTCGAACGCTATGTGCATACGCTGACCCACGAACTCAAGAGTCCACTGGCGGCCATCCGCGGGGCCTCGGAGCTGTTGCAGGGGCCAATGTCGGAGGAACAGCGCCAGCGCTTTGCCGGCAACATCGAAAGCGAAAGCGCCCGCATGCAGCAGTTGATCGAGCGCCTGCTCAATCTGGCGCAGGTCGAGCAGATGCAAGCGCTGGAAGAACAGCAACAAGTAGCGTTGGCAGCCTTGATCGATGAGTTGTTGCTGGCCCAGAGTGCGCGTATCGAGAGCAATCGCTTGCAGGTGCGCCAACGTGTGCCTGCTCAAACCCGACTGCTGTGCGAGCCGTTCCTGATGCGCCAGGCCATTGCAAATTTGTTGGACAACGCCCTGGACTTCACGCCACCTGGCGGCTTGCTGCTTTTTGAGTTGGAGCAACACGGTGCGCGCGTGGCCTTGAGTCTGTTCAACCAGGGCGAGGCGATTCCCGAGTACGCCCTGGGCCGTTTGAGCGAGCGCTTTTATTCGCTACCGCGACCACTGAGCGGGCGCAAGAGTACGGGTTTGGGCTTGAACTTCGTCGAGGAGGTGATGCAACTGCATGGTGGCTCGCTGGAGGTCGCCAACGCCGAAGCGGGGGTTCGGGTTCGATTGTGGTTGCCCGCCAAGCGCCTGGGCTGAAATTCCACATACTCTGCACGCAGTCTCCATACAACTTCCCAAGGGCTCCATTTTGAACAAGCAGACTCTGCTTATCGAAACCGGAGCCTTGCTTTATGAACCGAACCTTGAGTATCAAACTGGGCACCATCGCTTTGTTGGTGGTGCTTCTGCTTATCCCGCTGCTGATGATCAGTGGCTTGATTGACGAGCGACAGTCGCTGCGTGACGAGGTGATTGAGAACATTGCCCAGAGTGCCAGCTACAGTCAGCAGATCAGCGGTCCGGTGCTGGTGGTGCCGTACCGTAAAACCGAACGAAGCTGGAAGACTGAAGACGGCAAGAGCGTCGAGCAAGCCAAGCAAGTCAGTGGCCTGCTGTACTTTCTGCCGGATACCTTCGAGCTGAAGTCGAACATCGACACCGAGCTGCGTTCACGAGGCATCTATCAGACGCGGTTGTTCCACGCCAACAACCACATCAGCGGTCAATTCAAGGTGCCAGCAAACTGGGGTATTACTGAAGACGTTGACGACTATCGCTTCGACCCCGCGTTTCTGGCCGTGGGCATCAGTGACATCCGCGGCATCGAAAAAGGCTTGCAGCTTCAGTTCAACGACCAGCGCCTGGATTTTCAGGCCGGTACCACCTTGAGCTGGTTGGGCGGCGGGGTTCATGTGATGCTCGGCGATCTCAACAGCAAGACAGAAACCCGGTTCGACTACGCCTTCGATCTCAGCTTGCAGGGAACCGGTCAGTTTCATGTGTTGCCGGTTGGTCGTAGCACCACCGTCAGCATGGCAGCCAACTGGCCGCATCCAAGTTTTGTCGGCAATTACCTGCCGAGCAGCCGCACGATTGACGCGGGTGGTTTCTCTGCACGCTGGCAGACCTCGTTTTTCTCCACCAACCTCAAGGATGCTTTGACGCAATGCGTGGTCAATGCCAGTTGCGAGGAGTTTCATAGCCGCGCCTTTGGCGTCAGCTTCGTCGATCCGGTGGATCAATACCTCAAGAGTGAACGGGCGATCAAATATGCGCTGCTGTTCATTGCCTTGACCTTCGCCGGATTCTTCCTCTTCGAGATTCTCAAGAACCTCAGCGTGCATCCAATCCAGTACGCCCTTGTGGGCGCTGCGCTGGCATTGTTCTACCTGCTGCTGTTGTCGTTGTCGGAACACCTGGGCTTTGGCCTGGCCTACCTGTTGTCTGCAGGTGCCTGTGTGCTGCTGATCGGCTTCTACCTTTGCCACGTGCTGCACAGCCTGATGCGAGCAGCGGCCTTTGCCGTGGGGTTGGCGGTGCTTTACGCGATGCTGTACGGGCTACTCAGCGCCGAAGACTATGCATTATTGATGGGCTCGTTGCTGTTGTTCGGCATGCTGGGTGTATTCATGGTTCTGACCCGTCGCCTGGACTGGTACAGCGTTGGGTCGGGGAGACAGCAATGAGGGGGTTGCGAGAGGAGCGGCGGGTGGGGGCGGTGCTGGCTCGGCGGATTGAGCGCTGGCTACATCGCGGGGCAAGCCCACTCCCGCAGTGGGAGGGGGTGTACCCCACGATAGGATGGGTCAAACCGAAGGATCGGTAGCCAACATCGACGCCCGCTGGCTGGCCTGGGCATACCAGGCCGCCAGTTTGGGTTGCTGCTCGCGCCAGCCGAAGTCCGGCATGCGCAAATCCAGATAGCCCAGGGCGCAGGCCACGCCAATGGCAGCGATGTCGAAGGCCGAGCTCAGTTCCGCCATGTGCTCCTGCTCAAGGCTTGTCAGGCCGCGACGGATTTTTTCCTGTTGTGCCTCGATCCAGCTGTCCCAGCGCATTTCCTGCGGGCGCAGGAAGGTTTCGTAGCGCGTCAGTACCGCCGCATCCATGATCGCATCGGCAAGGGAGGCGAGGGTCAGGCGATGCCAGCGCGACCAACCTTCCTTGGGGATCAGTGCAATACCCACATGCTGCTGATCGAGGTATTCACAGATAACCCGGCTGTCGTGAAGCACGCTGCCATCGGCCAGGCGCAGGGCCGGGATTTTCCCTGCAGGATTGCCCTGGTTGAGCTCGGCGACTGGATTGATCGGCGTCAGATTGACGCTTTGCAGCGTTACGCGATCGATTTGCCCGGTTTCGTGCAGCACTACCATGACCTTGCGAACGAAGGGCGAGGCCGGGGCGTGGAACAGGGTCATGCTTGCTGCGCTCATGTTCGACCCTCAGTTGCCTTGCAGGCTGGGCGGCAGGCATACGCCCGTGCCAGCGATCCCGCAGTAGCCCTCGGGATTCTTGGCCAGGTATTGCTGGTGGTAGGCCTCGGCGAAGTAGACCGTTGGCGCTTCGGCAATTTCGGTGGTGATTTCGCCGAAGCCGGCCTTGGTCAGTTCAGCCTGGTAGGCCTGCTTGCTGGCTTGCGCTTCTTCTAGTTGCTCGGGGGTGGTGCAGTAGATCACCGAGCGGTACTGAGTGCCGATGTCGTTACCCTGGCGCATGCCCTGTGTCGGGTTGTGCAGTTCCCAGAACATGGCCAACAGTTCGCCGTAGCTGACCTTGTCCTGGTCGTAGACCACCAACACCACCTCAGTGTGGCCGGTCAGGCCCGAGCAGACTTCTTCGTACGTCGGATTTGGCGTATAGCCGCCAGCGTAGCCAACGACGGTGCTGACGACGCCTTCCCGTTGCCAGAAGCGTCGTTCGGCGCCCCAGAAGCAGCCGAGGCCGAAGATGGCGAAACCGACGTTCTCGAAGAACGGGCCAAGCAACGGCGTGTCTTTGAACACGTAGTGCTTTTCTGGCAGGGTCATGGGAGTTTCGCGGCCAGGCAGGGCCTGTTCCGCAGTGGGCAGGACGTTTTTGTTCACCAGGATTTCCGAGCGCAGGACCATAAACCCATTCCTCTTTGAAGTAGGACGATAAGGGATAGAGTCTTAGTGTGCCCGAGTGTTACGCCGCTGTCAGGCGATTGGGCCGCGTGGATAACGCTTGAGTCGCTCAATCAGCTCAGTCCCCGGAATCGGCCGGTCGAACAGATAGCCCTGGCCAACGTCGCAACGATGGCGGCGCAGGAACGCAAGCTGCTCGGCGGTCTCGATGCCCTCGGCAACAACCTTAAGCTTGAGGTTATGAGCCATGGCTACCACCGCCGAGGTGATTTCCATGTCGTTCTGATTGGCGGGAATCTCATGAATGAAGCTGCGGTCGATTTTGAGGATGTCGATCGGAAACTTCTTCAGGTAGCTAAGTGAGGAGTAACCAGTACCAAAGTCGTCCATCGCCAGGGTGAGGCCGAGTTTTTTCAGCTGGTCGAGCTGGCGGTGGGTGTCTTCGGTGGCTTCAAGCAGCAAGCCTTCGGTCAGTTCCAGCTCCAGCAGGTGGGGCGGGAGGGCTTCTTCTTCGAGAATCTTGGCAATCGAGGCCACCAGATCAGGATCGGAAAACTGCTTGGGCGACAGGTTGATCGCCACTTGCAGGTTGCCCAGCCCGGCCCTGCTCAACTGCTGACTCATGCGGCAGGCCTGGCGGGCGATCCATTTGCCGATGGGAATGATCAACCCGGTCTCTTCGGCAACGCTGATGAACTGGTCCGGACGGATCATGCCCTTGTCAGGGTGGTTCCAGCGCAGCAGGGCCTCCAGGCCCAGCAGGCGGCCACTGCGCAGGCACAGTTTGGGCTGGTAGAACACATCCAGTTCATTTTGGGTCAGGGCGCGGCGCAGGTTGTTTTCAACGAACAGCTTGTAGCTGGCTTCGGCGTTCAGCGCCTCGGTGAACACTTGCGCCTGATGCTTGCCGTTGGCCTTGGCCTTGTGCAGCGCAAGCCCCGCATTTTTCATCAGGGTTTGCGGGTCGCGACCGTGCAGCGGCGCGCAGGCCAGGCCGACGGAACCGGTGACGCTGATCAATTGGTTGTCGACGAACATTGGTTTGTCGAGCGTACGCAGCAACTGCTGGGCAATCTCCAGGCCGCTGTGGATGTTGGTGTCTTCGAGCAACACGGCGAATTCGTTACTGGCAAAACGTGCCAGGCTGCCTCCGGCGCTGAGGCTGTTGCGCAGACGCCGAGCCAGGCTGATCAACAGCTTGTCACCGGTCTGGTGACCGAGGCTGTCGTTGATCCGCTTGAAGTTGTCGATGTCCACCAGCAGCAGGCAAATGGGACTGTCGCTGTCGAGGGCAAAGCGTTCGTCGAGGTTGCGGATGAATGCCGGGCGATTGCCGAGGCTGGTCAAGTTGTCGGTGTAGGCCAGGCGTTCAATGCGCTGCTGGGCCAGTTTGCTTTGGGTGATGTCTTCGTAGATACCGATGTAATGGGTCAGTTCCCGGTTGTCACCGTAAACTTTGGAAATCGATAGCTGCCCCCAGTACGGCTCCAGGTTCTTGCGTCGGCTTTTGAACTCGCCTTGCCAGCTGTTGCTCATGGCCAGGCTCGATTGCGCATCGAACAACAACTCGCTGAGGTTCTCCAGCGCGGGCAGCTCCGAAAGCCGATGGCCGTGGAC
Source organism: Pseudomonas arcuscaelestis (assembly GCF_016881005.1). GTDB lineage: Bacteria > Pseudomonadota > Gammaproteobacteria > Pseudomonadales > Pseudomonadaceae > Aquipseudomonas > Aquipseudomonas arcuscaelestis. Next base: position 335,344 of record NZ_JACOPV010000004.1, read on the forward strand.
CTCGTCGGTGCTGTATTGGGTGATGGCGGTGAAGCTTGGGTTGACGTACTCGACCACGCCGTCGCGGTTGACCAGCAAAAAGGCATTGGCGCTTTGTTCTACGGCGCGCTGGAACAGGTACAGGGCGCTGGTGGCGGTACGCCGGTTGTGATTGTTGATAACCTGCGCGAATTGATCGGCCAGTTCACCGGCAAAGGCAATTTCGTCTGTCTGCCAAGCCCGCGCCGAGCCAGTCTGTTCAAGGCACAAGACGCCAACCACTTGGCCATCGATACGGATACTGGCGTCGAGCATGGCATTGATGTCGCGCGGGCGCAGACTTTCGGCCATTTCCCGGGTACGCGGATCGTGGGTCGCATTGTGAGCGTCGATGGCGCGGCTGGTATGCAAGGCCTCGAGGTAGTCGGGGAAGCAACTGGCGTCGATGGGCTCAGGCAGGTGATGTTCCTGGGCTACGCGGTAATAGGCGGAAATCGGCTCCAGACGCTGCCCCTCCAGATACCAGAGGCTTGCGCAGTCGATCTTGTAGATCTCGCAGGCGCTGCGGGTGATCAGTTCGGCGGCTTCAAGCAGTGAGTTGCCGGCGCTGTAGCGATGACGGGCCAGGTGCAGGATCAACTCCTGCTGGGCGCGTACCCGCTCCAGATGTTCAAGCTGTTCCTGCTGGGCTTGCTGGTTCAGTTGCAGGGCGATCTGCAGGCGGTTGTTGCGGGTTTCCAGGTCGGCAGCGCTGAGGTCCGGACCCTCCCCTGGCTGGGTGTCGATCACGGTCCGATAGCCGCGTAGCAACTGACGGTTGTGCTGCTTGTAGGCTTCACCCACCTCCAGCACGTGCATCGGTCCTTGAGCGGTGTGTAGGGTGTAACGCACCAGATAGTGCGGACGCTGGCTCAGTTGCAACTGGATGGCGTCATGCAGTTTGTAGCGAGCTTCGGGTTCCATCAGGCTGGCATAAGGTGATCCTACCAACGCGCAGAGCTCGACCGCAGCCAGGCCAAATTGGCGTTCACATGTGGGGTCGAGGTATAGCAGGGCCCAACTCGCCTCATTCAGCCGTTCGAAACGCAGCATGCCGAGCCGCGAAGGCACGGGCAATTGCGTCACGACCTCGGCCACCATACGGCTGGCGGCATCGGGTTGGCTTTTCATTGAGAACTCGCTTCAAGGAGGCTGTTCGCGAAGATAATGCAATTTGCTACTACGCGTGTTGGCAAGGTTGCATCATGCAGCTGAGGCTTACAAGCAATACAGAACCCTGCGCATACTTTGTCGGCCTTGAAGCTGAAACCTTGAGCCGCACCGTAGCTGGCAATGACACGGGCGCTGGAATGGCGGGCAAAAAAAGCCCCGCCAAAGTGACGGGGTTGAGGTACGAGCGTGGCAGCTCGAAAAGGGACCCTGTCTCCCTCGGCAGAGGGAGACAGGAAACAGCATTACAGCAGCATGGTGCGGATGTCGGTCAGCAGGTCGCCCAGGCGCTTGGTGAAGCGCGCGGCAGCTGCACCGTTGATCACGCGGTGATCGTAGGACAGCGACAACGGCAGCATCAGCTTGGGCTGGAAGGCCTTGCCGTCCCAGACTGGCTGGATGGTTGCCTTGGAAACACCCAGGATCGCCACTTCCGGCGCGTTGACGATCGGCGTGAAGCCGGTGCCGCCAATATGGCCGAGGCTGGAAATGGTGAAGCAGGCGCCTTGCATGTCGTCAGCCGACAGTTTCTTGGTCCGGGCTTTTTCAGCCAGGGCCGCCGCTTCGCCAGCCAGTTGCAGCAGGCTCTTCTGGTCGACGTTCTTGATCACCGGCACCAGCAGGCCATCCGGAGTGTCTACGGCGAAACCGACGTTGACGTATTTCTTGCGGATGATCGCTTTGCCGCTAGGCGCCAGCGAGCTGTTGAAGTCTGGCAGTTCCTTGAGCAGGTGGGCACAGGCCTTGAGCAGCAGTGGCAGTACGGTCAGCTTGACGCCGGCCTTCTCTGCAACGGCTTTCTGCGCAACGCGGAAGGCTTCCAGCTCGGTGATATCGGCGCTGTCGAACTGGGTAACGTGCGGCACGTTCAACCAGCTGCGATGCAGGTTGGTAGCACCCATCTGCATCAGGCGAGTCATCGGCACTTCTTCGATTTCGCCGAAACGGCTGAAATCGACTTCCGGGATCGGCGGGATGCCAGCACCACCGGTTGCACCGGCGGCTGGAGCTTCCTTGGCCTTGTGCATCATGGATTTGACGTAAACCTGTACGTCTTCCTTGAGGATGCGACCGTGCGGGCCAGTTGCCGATACAGCACTCAGCTCGACGCCGAACTCACGGGCCAACTGACGCACGGCAGGGCCGGCGTGAACCTTGGCACCGCTGGCAGCGGCTGGGGCAGCAGCCGGAGCTGCAGCAGGTGCTGGCGCAGCGGCAGGAGCGGCAGCTGGTGCAGCTTCAGCCTTGGCAGGCGCCGGAGCGGCAGCGGCAGGTGCTGGGGCAGCAGCCGGAGCAGCGCCAGCCACTTTCAGCTTGAGGATCAGGTCGCCGGTACCGACTTCGTCGTCCAGCTTGGCAATCACGGCTTCGACCACGCCAGCGGCTGGAGACGGGATCTCCATCGAGGCTTTGTCCGATTCCAGGGTGATCAGCGACTGGTCGGCTTCGACGGTGTCGCCGACCTTGACCAGTACTTCGATGATCTTGGCTTTACCCGAAGAACCGATATCCGGAACGTGGATGTCCTGGACAGTGGCAGCAGCGGGCGCCGCTGCCGGGGCCGCTGGGGCCTCGGCAACGGGTGCAGCAGCAGGTGCAGCGGCAGCAGCAGGGGCGGCGGCCGGAGCCTCAGGCGCAGCAGCTGCGCCCTCGACTTCCAGTTCCATCAGTTCGTCGCCTTCTTTCAGACGATCGCCCAGCTTGACCTTCAGCGACTTGATAACACCGGCCTTGGGGGCCGGGATTTCCATGGAGGCCTTGTCGGACTCCAGGGTCAGCAGGCTTTGGTCAGCCTCGATGCGGTCGCCAACTTTGACGAACAGCTCAATGATTTCACCTTCACCGCTGCCGATGTCAGGTACGCGAATGAGTTCGCTCACTTAAAATACTCCTCAGCAGTCCAGTGGGTTGCGTTTGTCCGGGTCGATGCCGAACTTGGTGATCGCTTCAGCCACGACCTTCGGTTCGATGTCGCCACGGTCAGCCAAGGCTTCCAGTGCAGCCAGCACGACGAAGTGGCGGTCGACTTCGAAGAAGTGACGCAGCTTCTTGCGGCTGTCGCTGCGACCGAAACCATCGGTACCCAGGACTTTGAATTCTTTGCTCGGTACCCACTGACGAATCTGTTCGGCGAACAGCTTCATGTAGTCGGTGGACGCGATGACTGGACCCTTACGGCCAGCCAGGCACTCTTCGACGTAGGTGATCTGCGGCTTCTGACCCGGCTTGAGACGGTTGCTGCGCTCTACAGCCAGGCCGTCGCGACGCAGTTCGTTGAAGCTGGTGACGCTCCAGACGTCGGCACCGACGTTGAACTCTTCACGCAGGATCTTCGCCGCTTCACGCACTTCACGCAGGATGGTGCCGGAGCCCATCAGTTGTACGTGATGTGCCGCTTCGCGGGTGTCTTCCTCGAGCAGGTACATGCCCTTGATGATGCCTTCCTCGGCGCCGGCCGGAATGGCTGGCTGGGTGTAGGCTTCGTTCATCACGGTGATGTAGTAGAAGACGTCCTGCTGCTCTTCGGTCATCTTCTTCATGCCGTCCTGAATGATCACCGCCAGCTCGTAGCCGTAGGTCGGATCATAGGTGCGGCAGTTCGGGATGGTCGCGGCCAGCAAGTGGCTATGACCGTCTTCGTGCTGCAGGCCTTCACCGTTGAGGGTGGTACGGCCGGCGGTACCGCCGATCAGGAAGCCACGGGTGCGGCTGTCGCCAGCAGCCCAGGCCAGGTCACCAATACGCTGGAAGCCGAACATCGAGTAGAAGATGTAGAACGGCAGCATCGGCTGGTTGTGGTTCGAGTACGAAGTACCGGCAGCGATGAAGGAGGACATGGCGCCCGCTTCGTTGATGCCTTCTTCGAGGATCTGACCTTTTTTGTCTTCGCGGTAGAACATCACCTGGTCTTTATCGACTGGCTCGTAGAGCTGGCCGACCGACGAGTAGATGCCCAGTTGGCGGAACATGCCTTCCATACCGAAGGTACGGGCTTCGTCCGGGATGATCGGAACGATGCGCTGGCCGATTTCCTTGTCCTTGACCAGCTGCGCGAGGATTCGCACGAAGGCCATGGTGGTGGAGATTTCACGGTCGCCCGAGCCGTCCAGGATAGCCTTGAGGGTTTCCAGTGGTGGGGTCGGGATGCTCATGCTCTTGGCGCGGCGCTGAGGCACGAAACCGCCCAGGGCAGCACGGCGCTCGGCCAGGTAACGGGCTTCGGCGCTGCCTTCTTCAGGTTTGAAGAACGGCAGGTTTTCCAGGTCTTCGTCCTTGACGGGGATGTCGAAACGATCACGGAAGTGACGCAGGCTGTCGACGTCGACTTTCTTGGTGTTGTGCGCGATGTTTTTCGCTTCACCAGCACCGGTGCCATAACCTTTGATGGTCTTGGCCAGAATGACGGTTGGCTGGTCTTTGTGGTTGACCGCCTGATGGTAGGCTGCATAGACCTTGTACGGGTCGTGGCCACCACGGTTGAGCTTCCAGATCTCGTCGTCGGACAGGTCGGCGACCATGGCCTTGAGTTCTGGGGAGTTGAAGAAGTGCTCACGGACGAACGCGCCGTCCTTGGCCTTGTAGTTCTGGTACTCGCCGTCGATGACTTCGTCCATGCGACGCTGCAGGATACCGTCGACGTCTTTGGCCAGCAGAGGGTCCCAGAAACGGCCCCAAACGACTTTGTTGACGTTCCAGCCACCACCACGGAACACGCCTTCGAGTTCCTGGATGATCTTGCCGTTGCCGCGAACCGGGCCGTCGAGGCGCTGCAGGTTGCAGTTGATGACGAAGATCAGGTTGTCCAGCTTCTCGCGGCCTGCCAGGGAGATCGCGCCCAGGGATTCTGGCTCGTCGCACTCGCCGTCGCCCAGGAAACACCAGATCTTCTGCTTGCCGGCAGGGATGTAGCCACGGCTTTCCATGTACTTCATGAAACGCGCTTGGTAGATCGCCTGGATCGGGCCCAGACCCATGGAAACGGTTGGGAACTGCCAGAAGTCAGGCATCAACCATGGGTGAGGGTAGGACGACAGGCCTTGACCATCGACTTCCTGGCGGAAGTTGTTCATTTGGTCTTCGGTGATGCGGCCTTCCATGAACGCGCGGGCGTAGACGCCTGGCGAGGTGTGGCCCTGGAAGTAGATCAGGTCGCCGCCATGCTCGTCGGTCGGGGCTTGGAAGAAGTAGTTGAAGCCGATGTCATACAGAGTGGCGCTGGAGGCGAAGCTCGAAATGTGGCCGCCCAGATCCGAATCTCGCAGGTTGGTGCGCATTACCATGGCCAACGCGTTCCAACGGATCAGCGAACGGATGCGGCGTTCCATGAACAGGTCGCCAGGCATGCGTGCTTCGTGGGTAACGGGGATGGTGTTGCGGTACGGCGTGGTGATGGCATATGGCAGCTGAGAGCCACTACGGGTGGCCAACTCGCCCATACGGGTCATCAGATAGTGAGCGCGGTCTTCGCCTTCTTTGTCGAGAACCGACTCCAGGGCGTCCAGCCATTCCTGGGTTTCGACGGGATCGAGGTCTTGCATGGCTTGCTCCAGGGCGGAAAGGCTTCCAGAATCGGTTGCCTGAGTTTGCGACTGGCCTTTTGGGCAGACGACATGAAATTCTTGGATTACCGGAGAGTGTACCGGCGTTGTGTAGTTTTACTACAAATGAATCACCATTTCATGCTTTTGAGGTGAAGAAGGAGTAGTAAAACTACAGAAAAATGGCTCGTGGCCTCTGTTCAGGTTGTGGGATAAAACGATACCGGTAGTTAAAAACAAGTTACGAAAAGGTTTGCTGCGATGGTTTCTGCCAGAGAATCAGGTTTTTCAGCTATTTCTAACTTTTGTACGACAGTCCAACCGTGGTCATGCAGCTTTCGTCCACTCGCTGGCAAACTTTACTCGCCGATCAAGGATAGACCATGAGCCTGCCACTGCTGGTCGAAGTGCCAACCACCCTTGAACCGTTGATCAGTCGCAACGCGCAATCCTTGCGCGCAGCCGTTGCGCAGACGCCTTCATTGTCTGTGGATGACTGGACCGACGAACGTTGGGATCAGTTCACTCGAGTAACCGCTGCCAGCGATTTTGTTCTCGAACAGGTGCTGCGCGACCCGGCCATGCTCCTCGATCTGGTCAGCAGCGGTGAACTGGATCGCAGCTTTGCGCCAGGAGAGCTGTGTGCGCAAATCGCAGGTGCTACGCAGGCTGCCGAGAGCGAAGATGAACTGGCGCGCAATCTGCGCCGCCAACGTAGCCGCCAGCAGGTACGGATTATCTGGCGTGACCTGAACCGCCAGGCTGACCTGGTGCAGTCGTGCCGCGACCTCTCTGACCTGGCCGATGCTTGCATCGATCAGGCTTATCAGTGGTTGTACCCACGTCATTGCCAGCAGTTTGGCACCCCCATGGGCCATCGCAGCGGATTGCCACAGCATATGGTGGTGCTGGGCATGGGCAAGCTCGGTGCGGTCGAGTTGAACCTGTCATCGGATATCGACCTGATTTTCGCCTTTCCCGAAGGTGGCGAAACGGAAGGGGTGAAGCGTTCGCTGGACAACCAGGAGTTCTTCACTCGCTTGGGGCAGCGCCTGATCAAGGCCCTGGACCCTATTACCGTCGACGGCTTTGTGTTCCGGGTCGACATGCGCTTGCGTCCTTATGGTTCGGCTGGCGCCCTGGTGCTCAGCTTTAATGCGCTGGAGCAGTATTACCAGGATCAAGGGCGCGACTGGGAACGCTACGCAATGATCAAGGCGCGGGTGGTCGCAGGTGACCAGGTTGCCGGTGCGCAGTTGCTGGATATGCTGCGCCCGTTCGTTTATCGGCGTTACTTGGACTTCTCGGCCATCGAAGCCCTGCGCACCATGAAGCAGCTCATCCAGCAGGAAGTGCGGCGCAAAGGCATGGCCGACAATATAAAGCTGGGGGCCGGTGGTATTCGCGAAGTCGAGTTCATTGCCCAGGCTTTCCAGTTGATACACGGTGGACGAGACCTGAGTCTGCAGCAGCGCCCGCTGCTCAAGGTTCTGGCGACCCTTGAGGGCCAGGGCTACCTGCCGCCTGCGGTGGTTGCCGAATTGCGCGAGGGTTACGAGTTTCTGCGTTACACCGAGCACGCGATCCAGGCGATTGCCGACCGCCAGACACAAATGCTGCCTGACGATGAACTGGACCGTGCGCGCATCGCCTTCATGCTCGGTTTTGCTGACTGGGCGAGTTTTCATGAGCAACTGATGCATTGGCGCGGGCGGATCGACTGGCACTTCCGGCAAGTCATTGCCGATCCCGATGAAGATGAAAGCGAAGAAGGTGAAGTGATTGTTGGCGGTGAGTGGCTGCCGTTGTGGGAAGAGGCTCAGAATGAAGAGGCCGCTTGCCGTCAACTTCAGGACGCCGGCTTTGCTGATCCCGGCAAGGCGCTCAAGCAGCTTGCCGGGCTGCGTTCCAGTCCACAATTGCGCGCCATGCAGCGGCTGGGGCGTGAGCGCCTCGATGCCTTCATTCCGCGCTTGCTGGCCCAGGCGGTTGAACATGCCGATCCAGACCTGGTGCTGGAGCGGGTATTGCCGCTGGTCGAGGCGGTAGCTCGGCGTTCGGCCTATCTGGTGTTGTTGACCGAGAACCCTGGAGCGTTGCGCCGCTTGCTGACCCTGTGCGCCGCCAGCCCATGGATCGCCGAGCAGATCACCCGCTTCCCGTTGCTGCTTGATGAACTGCTCAACGAAGGCCGTTTGTTCAGCCCGCCGCTGGCCCCAGAGTTGGCAGCGGAATTGCGTGAGCGCCTGACGCGAATTCCGGAAGACGATCTTGAGCAGCAGATGGAAGCACTGCGTCACTTCAAACTGGCCCATAGCCTGCGGGTTGCTGCTTCCGAGATCGCCGGCAATCTGGCGCTGATGAAAGTCAGTGATTACCTCACCTGGCTGGCCGAAGCCATTCTCAACCAGGTTCTGGCCTTGGCCTGGCGCCAGACCGTGGCGCGTCATGGTCAGCCCAAGCGCAGTGATGGCAGCTTGTGTGACCCGGGCTTCATCATTATTGGCTACGGCAAAGTCGGTGGTATCGAGCTTGGTCATGGTTCGGACCTTGATCTGGTATTCATTCATGACGGTGATCCGCAGGCTGAAACCGATGGCGCCAAGCCCATCGACAGCGCGCAGTTCTTCACCCGCCTGGGTCAGCGCATCATTCACCTGCTGACCACCCAGACCAACTCTGGGCAGCTCTATGATGTAGACATGCGTTTGCGTCCTTCCGGCGCATCGGGTTTGTTGGTCAGTTCGCTGGGCGCCTTTGAGCGCTATCAGCAAAACGAGGCCTGGACCTGGGAGCATCAGGCCCTGGTGCGGGCGCGGGTGCTGGTGGGTTGTCCGCAAGTGGGGGCGGCCTTCGAAGCCGTGCGCGCACAGGTTCTCGGCCAGGCGCGTGACTTGGCCAAGCTACAGGCCGAAGTCAGCGAGATGCGGGCCAAGATGCGAGACAACCTCGGGACCAAGGTCAGCGCTGCTGGTACCGGCGCCAATGCTTTCGAGGCCGGTGTGCCCTTCGATATCAAGCAGGATGCCGGTGGTATCGTCGATATCGAATTTATGGTGCAATACGCCGCTTTGGCCTGGTCTCACGAGCACCCGGAGCTGCTGCGCTACACCGACAACATCCGCATTCTCGAAGGCCTTGAAGAAGTCGGGCTGATGCCCGCAAGTGATGCGGTGCTGCTGCGTGAGGTGTACAAGGCGTTTCGCTCCGCTGCTCATCGACAGGCGCTGCAAAAGCAGGCCGGGGTGATCGATGCCACCCAGTTTGTTCAGGAACGCCGCGAAGTGCGACGGATCTGGGGTGAGCTGGGACTGACATAAGCTGTTGAACCAGGCGAACCAGGCGGCAGGAAGCCTGCCACGACCACACTACAGCCCGAGTGGCGTACACTGGTCCATATATAGCCTGAATATAAAGAGGGGAGGCCAGGCTGTTCGCGGACAGGCTGCAGCCTCCCTGATCGTTTCTGGATAAAGCATGAGAATTTTGATCATTGGCCCCAGCTGGGTGGGCGACATGGTAATGGCGCAAACCCTGTTCCATTGCCTGAAGCAGCAACATCCGGCGTGTGTGATCGACGTGCTGGCCCCCGAGTGGAGCCGGCCGATCCTCGAACGCATGCCTGAAGTTCGCCAGGCCTTGAGCTTTCCGCTCGGCCACGGCGCGCTGGAACTGGCGACGCGGCGGCGCATTGGCAAGTCCCTGGCCGGTCAGTACGACCAGGCAATTTTGCTGCCTAACTCGATGAAGTCGGCGCTGGTACCGTTTTTTGCGGGTATTCCCAAGCGTACCGGCTGGCGCGGCGAAATGCGTTTTGGCCTGCTCAACGATGTGCGCAAGCTGGACAAGGCGCGTTATCCGCTGATGATCGAGCGCTTCATGGCGCTGGCGTATCCACCGGGTACCGAGCTGCCCAAGCCGTACCCGCGTCCGAGCCTGCAGATCGAGGCCGCCAGTCGTGATGCCGCGCTCGCCAAGTTTGGCCTGAGCCTGGATCGCCCAGTGTTGGCGCTGTGTCCGGGTGCCGAGTTTGGCGAGGCCAAGCGCTGGCCTTCGGAGCATTACGCCAAAGTTGCCGAGGCCAGGATTCGTGAGGGTTGGCAGGTCTGGCTGTTCGGTTCGAAGAATGACTTTGCCGTGGGCGAGTCGATTCGCGATCGGCTGATTCCCGGCCTGCGTGAAGAGGCAAGCAATCTCAGCGGCGAAACGTCACTGGCCGAGGCCATTGACCTGCTCTCGTGCAGCGATGCCGTGGTATCTAACGACTCCGGCCTCATGCATGTCGCGGCCGCGCTGAACCGCCCGCTTGTTGCGGTCTATGGCTCTACCTCGCCGGGCTTTACCCCACCGTTGGCCGATCAGGTCGAAGTGGTGCGCCTGGGGCTGGAATGCAGCCCGTGCTTTGACCGTACCTGCCGTTTCGGCCACTACAATTGCTTGCGTCAGCTCGAACCCGAGGCGGTGGAGGCTGCCTTGGCGCGCCTCAATGGTCCGAGCCTGATCGATGTCATGGCCGAGGTCGACTAAGTGCGGGTATTGCTAATCAAGACCTCTTCTTTGGGGGACGTGATTCATGCGCTGCCGGCGCTGACCGATGCGGCCCGGGCGATTCCCGGTATTCGCTTCGATTGGGTGGTCGAGGAAGGTTTTGCCGAGATCCCCAGCTGGCATCCGGCAGTGGACAAGGTTATTCCGGTGGCGATCCGCCGTTGGCGCAAGAATCTCTGGCAGACCTTCAAGAATGGCGAGTGGCGCCAGTTCAAGCAGCGCCTGCGCGAGACCAAGTATGACCTGGTGATCGATGCCCAGGGCTTGGTCAAGTCTGCCTGGCTAACCCGTTACGTGAAGGCACCGGTGGCCGGTCTGGACCGCTATTCGGCCCGTGAAGGGCTGTCCAGCCGCTTCTATGACCGGCGCTTTTCGGTACAGCGGGGGCAGCATGCGGTAGAGCGTGTGCGCCAGCTGTTTGCCCTGGCCCTCGGTTACGATTTGCCTGCGGGCCTTGGCGATTATGGGCTGGATCTCGATCGCCTGCAGTTACCCCCGGCTGCGCCGTTCGTGGTGTTCCTGCACGGTACTACCTGGGCGACCAAACATTGGCCCGAGGCCTATTGGCGGCAACTGGCCGAGCGTATGGGCCAACAAGGTCTTGAGGTGCGCTTGCCATGGGGCAACGCGGCAGAGCAAGCTCGCGCCGAGCGAATCGCCAAAGGCTTGAACAACTGTCAGGTACTGCCCAAATTGAACCTGGTGGGTGTCGCCCGCGTGTTGGCAGCTGCCAAAGCGTGTGTGGCGGTAGACACCGGCCTTGGCCACCTGGCAGCGGCGCTCGATGTGCCGACGCTGTCCCTGTTCGGCCCGACCAACCCCGGCCTGACCGGTGCCTATGGCAAGTCGCAGGTGCACCTGGGCAGCGATTTTTCCTGCGCACCGTGCCTGCAGAAAAAATGCACTTACAAACCGAGCGCTGAAGATCAGCGCCGGTTCGATCTCAAACGCGAGTGGCCGCTGTGCTTCACTCGCCTGAATCCCGAGCGTGTGGCGAGCCAATTGCGCGCGTTGCTGCTGGCTGAGGATGTTCGTTAATGCAACTGGCTTTTGTGCTGTACAAATATTTCCCCTTCGGCGGCCTGCAGCGCGACTTTATGCGTATCGCGTTGGAATGCCAGCGCCGAGGCCATCAGATCCGCGTCTACACGCTGATCTGGGAAGGCGAGGTGCCTGAAGGCTTTGAGGTGCTGGTTGCGCCCGTGAAGGCACTGTTCAACCATCGGCGTAACGAAAAGCTTACCGCCTGGATGGAGGCAGACCTTGCCAAGCGTCCGGTGGATCGCCTGATCGGCTTCAACAAAATGCCGGGGCTGGACGTTTACTACGCTGCCGACGGTTGCTTCGAAGACAAGGCGCAGAACCTGCGCAACTCGATGTATCGGCGTTGGGGCCGCTACCGGCACTTTGCCGAGTATGAGCGGGCGGTGTTTGCCAAGGACGCCAAGACCGAGGTCCTGATGATCTCGGAGGTCCAGCAACCCTTGTTCATCAAGCATTACGGCACGCCATTGGAGCGCTTCCACTTGCTGCCACCGGGCATTTCCCAGGACCGTCGCGCCCCTGCCAATGCCGCCGAGATACGTGCTGAGTTCCGCCGTGAGTTCGACCTCAAGGATGACCAACTGCTGATGGTGCAGATTGGTTCGGGGTTCAAGACCAAGGGCGTCGACCGCAGTCTCAAGGCGCTGGCGTCCTTGCCTTCGGCGTTGCGTAAACGTACCCGACTGATGGTAATCGGCCAGGATGATCCCAAGGTGTTCCAACTGCAAAGCGCCGCCCTTGGTTTGACCGATCAGGTTCAGTTCCTCAAGGGTCGCAGCGATATTCCGCGCTTCCTGCTTGGCGCTGACCTGTTGATTCACCCGGCCTACAACGAAAACACCGGCACGGTGTTGCTGGAAGCGCTGGTTGCCGGCCTGCCGGTGCTGGTGTCGGCTGTGTGTGGATATGCCCATTACATTGCCGAGGCCGATAGCGGCCTGGTACTGGATGAGCCGTTCGAGCAGCAACAGGCCAATGCGTATCTGCAACGGATGCTCGAAGATGACAGTGCCCGTGCCACCTGGGCGCGTAACGGGCTGGCGTTCGCCGACAGTGCCGACCTCTACAGCATGCCCGAGCATGCCGCCGATGTGATTCTGGCCACGGAGCGTAAATGAAACTGATATTGGCCGAACCGTTCAAACGCCTTTGGGCCGGGCGCGATGCCTTCGATGCCGTGGAGAACCTGCAAGGCCAGGTGTACCGCGAGCTGGAAGGGCGTCGCACCTTGCGCACCGAAGTCGAGGGACGTGGCTACTTCGTCAAGATTCACCGTGGCATTGGCTGGGGTGAGATCTTCAAGAATCTGTTCACCGCCAAACTGCCGGTGCTCGGTGCCGGCCAGGAGTGGCGGGCAGTCCAGCGCTTGCACGAGGTCGGGGTGCCTACCATGACCGCGGTTGCCTATGGCGAACGTGGCAGCAACCCGGCGGCACAGCACTCGTTCATCGTTACCGAAGAACTGGCGCCGACCGTCAGCCTGGAAGACTTCAGTATTGACTGGGTCAAGCAGCCGCCTGCGCCGCGCCTCAAACATGCGCTGATCGCCGAAGTGGCGCGCATGACCGGAATGATGCACCGGGCCGGGGTCAATCATCGTGACTGCTACATCTGTCACTTTTTGCTGCACGCCGACCGCGAAGTGACGGCCGATGATTTCAAGTTGTCGGTGATCGATCTGCACCGCGCGCAGACTCGGGCCACCATTTCCCGACGCTGGCGCAACAAGGACCTGGCCGCGCTGTATTTCTCGGCGCTGGATATCGGTCTTACCCGGCGTGACAAACTGCGCTTCTTGCGTGGTTACTTCCAGCAGCCGCTGCGCCAGATCCTTGCCGAGGAAGCCGCGCTGCTGCGCTGGCTGGAAGGCAAGGCCCAGAAGCTCTACGAGCGTAAACAACGATACGGGGACGCGCTCTGATGGCGAGTTGGACACTGGCGCCTGGTTATCAGGCACTGGCGGCGGACTTTGGCAGTATCGAAGCGGTTTTTGCCTTGCAGGGCGAGCGCCTGACTCACGATCCGCTCAGTGAGGTAATCCGCATCGAGCGCGACGGGGTCAACTACTACGTCAAGCGCTATACCGGTGCTGGCAAAGGCTTGCGCCGTTACCTTGGGCGCCCGCGCATCAAGGCTGAGTGGCAGAACCTCAAGCAGTTCGCCAAGTGGGATATTCCCACTGCCGAGGTGGTGGCCTGGGGGCTGGAGCGCAGCGGCCTGAGTTTTGCCCGTGGCGCGATGATCACCCGCGAGTTGCCGCGCACCGAAGACCTTTCGGCGTTGGCGGAGCGCAAGGACCCACGCCTGGCTGATCGCGGCTGGGTTGACCATGTCAGTCGCCAGTTGGCCCGGCACACCCGGGTGATGCATGATCACCACTTCACCCATAACGATCTGAAGTGGCGCAACCTGCTGGTTGATGACCAGGCTCGCCTGTTCTTGATCGATTGCCCGACGGGCGATTTCTGGTGGGGCTTCATGCTGCGTTATCGAATCACCAAAGACCTGGCGTGCCTGGACAAAGTGGCCAAGTATCATTTGTCGGCCACCCAGCGTTTGCGCTTCTATCTGCAGTATCGCGGGCGGGAGCGCCTGAACGCGGCGGACAAGCGTCGTGTACGGCATGTGGTGACGTTTTTCGAGGGACGGGAATGACTGATTTTCTGGCCAAGGCCGAGCTGGCACTGCTTGAGCGCCACGGCCTCAATGGTTTTGACCAGCTATGGGCGCTTCAGCTCGACGCGGTGGATGAGCCCAATACCGGTCGCGGTGGTTGGAGTAGCGTTTTCCGTTTGGAGCTGGAGGGTAAGGGTTACTACCTCAAGCGTCAGAGCGACTACCTGACCCGCACCTTGCACCGGCCCTTTGGGGAGCCGACCTTTGCCCGCGAGTTCCGCAATATCTGCCGCTACCAAAAGCTGGGGATTCCGGCCCTGCAGGCGGTCTATTACGGTGAGCGCAAGATCGAAGGCGAGCGCCGGGCGATTCTGCTTACCCGTGCACTGGATGAGTGGAGCGACCTGGATGGTCTGCTGGGGTTATGGTCGACGCTGGACATCGGCCAGCGCCAGGGCATCCTGCGCGCCTGCGGGCAACTGGCGCGGACGTTGCACACTGCCGGTCAGGTGCATGGCTGCTTCTATCCCAAACATATTTTCCTGCGTGAACGCAGCGATGGCTGGTTGGCGCAACTGATCGATCTGGAAAAGACCCGGCCGCTGTTGCTGGGAATGCGTGACCGCCTCAAGGATCTTGAACCACTGTTGCGCCGCGCGCCGAACTGGAGCGAGGCTGAAGTGCGTCTGCTGCTGGCCAGTTACCTGGACCAGCCGGCCGATAGTCCGCTGGTCGATAGCTGGCTGCAGCGCCTGGTGCGCCGTCGCCGTGAGAAAGAGGCTCGCTGATGCGTTTGTCCGAACTGAACAATGCCGGGCGTCACCCGGAACTTCCCCTGAGCATTGGCCTGGCCGATGCCGCAGGCAGTGCTGATCTGCAGTTGCTCACGCTGCTGCGCGTGTTGCCAGGGCAGCGTTATGTAGGGGCCGGTGTCTGGCGTGGTAAGCCGGTGCTGGCAAAGTTGTTAGTAGGCAGCAGTGCCTCTCGGCATTTTCAGCGTGAACTCGAAGGGGTGCGCTTGCTAGCGGCCCAGGGCCTGACTACGCCGTTGCTACTGGCCGATGGTCTGCGCGAGGGCGAAGGCGGTTGGTTGCTGTTCGAGTTTCTGGAAGGTGCGCAGAGCTTGGCCGATGCCTGGGCAGCGGTTGAAGCCCTGCCGCCGCTCGCGGACGAGCAGCAATTGGTGCTCGGCGAAGCCCTGGCTGCTGTGGCTGGGATGCACGCCAAAGGACTGTGGCAAGAAGACCTGCACCTGGACAACCTGTTGCGTCAAGGCGGCAAGCTGTACCTGATCGACGGTGCCGGAATCAAGGCGCAAACGCCGGGCAAGCCATTGTCGCGCCCACAAGTGTTGCAAAACCTTGGGGTGTTTTTCGCCCAATTACCCAAGCGCCTGGAACCTTTCATCGAAGAGCTGCTGGTGCATTACCTGCTAGCCAATGCCGAGCATGCCTTGCCATTGGAAGCCTTGCAGAAGCAGATCGACAAGGTGCGCAGCTGGCGCCTGAAGGATTACCTAGAAAAGGCGGGGCGTGAGTGCACGTTGTTCAGCGTCGAGCGTGGCCCTTCCGGCCTGCGCTCGATTCGCCGCGACGAAGTGGCGGCCCTGCTGCCAGTGCTGGAGCAGGCCGACACGCTGATCGACCAGGGCCATATGTACAAGACCGGAGGTGCCGCCAGTGTCGCGCGTATCGACGTGAACGGTCGGCCACTGGTACTCAAACGCTACAACATCAAAAACACGGCACACTGGCTCAAGCGTTTCTGGCGTCCAAGCCGCGCCTGGCATTCATGGATCGAAGGGCATCGCCTGGAGTTTCTCGGCATCGCCACGCCACGGCCACTAGCGGTGCTGGAACAGCGGGTGATGGGCTTGCGCAGCCGCGCCTACCTGGTGACCGAGTACGCCGATGGGCCGGACCTGATCGAATGTTTCGCCCCGTATGTCGACAGCGGCGAAGTGCCTGAAGCGCAGCTCCAGGCCTTGCAGGCATTGTTGAAGCAACTGATTCATGAGCGCATCAGCCACGGCGACATGAAGGGACACAACCTGTTCTGGCAGAACGATCATTGGTCTCTGATTGACCTGGACGCCATGTGCCAGCACGTCACTCAACTCAGCTTCGCCCCAGCCTTTGCCCGTGATCGGGCGCGGTTGTTGCGTAACTGGCCAAGTGGCAGCGCATTGTACAAGCGGCTGGATGAGTGTTTGCCGAATCTGGCTGACTGACGTAGCGCCATCGCGGGACAGGCCCCCTCCCACAGCCCATGAGTGCCGTGGGCGGGGGCTGCCCGGTGAAGCTTACTTGGCGACTGGCCAGAAACCGCGCAAGCCGTACCAGGCTGGCAAGCCCAGACCGACCCAGGCCAGCGCATCCCACCAGCCGTCACCCAACAAAGCGGCGAACAGCCCCAGCGAGCCAAGTAGGGCAATCAGCGTTGGCATGCCGAAAACGGCGCCAAAACCCGAAGACTTGCGCTTCATTGCACGGTTCCCGCTTGTGCTGCGACTACTGGCCTGGCGGCACGGCGACGTACCAGCCAGAGATACACGCCGCTGCCCAATACAATGATGGTTAGCACATCCAGCACAGCCCAGAGAATCTGCATCGGTCGTCCGCCGTAGTCACCGAAGTGCAGCGGCTGTGACAGTCCCATTGCATCCATGTACCAGGGGCGATCGCCGATTGCCGTGACGTCCAGCGTCGAGGCGTCGATCAGTACCGGTGTCAGCAGATGTGCTGTCAGGTGCGTACCGCCTTTCATGAACACCGCGTAATGATGTTCGCTGGAAAACCGCGTGCCTGGGAAGGCGATAAAGTCCGGCACCATTGCTGGTGCTGCTTCGCTGGCAATGTCCAGTACGCGGCTGACCGGCGCCAGTTCGGTGAGCGGTGGCGCATCACGGTATGGCGCAACCATGGCGCTCAAGCTGTCGTTGCGCCACGCTGCGATGACCAGGTCCGAGAGGGCGCTGATCACCCCGGTAACACCAACCACCAAAGCCCAGGTCAAGGTGACGATGCCGATCAGGTTGTGCAGGTCGAGCCAGCGCAGGCGACGCGATTTTTCATGACGCACGGTGGCGAACTCCAAGCGGCGCATGAACGGTGCGTAGAGCACCACACCGGAGATGATCGCCACCACAAACAGCAAGCCCATGAACGCCAGCAGCAGTTTTCCGGGCAGTCCGGCAAACATATCCACGTGCAGGCGCAGCATGGTCATCATAAAGCCGCCATTGGCCGAGGGCATTTCCACGGCATCGCCGGTGCGGGCATCGAGCATGAAAGTATGCGAGGAATTCGGCTCGGTACCGGCGGTGGCCGCCATGATCGCTATTACACCGTTACTGTCATCCTCGTCCCAGCCAAAGTACTGCATGACCTCACCCGGACGGTGAGCCTGGGCCTTGAGCACCAGCTGTTGCAGGTCGAGTTTTGGCGTGTTGGCCGGCATCTCCTGCAACTGCGGTGCATCGCCCAGCAGGTGGTCGATCTCATGGTGAAAGATCAGCGGCAAACCGGTCACTGCCAGCATCAGCAGGAACAGTGTGCAGATCAGGCTGGTCCAGGTGTGGACAAAGGACCAGCGGCGTATGGTTTTACTTTTCATGCTACAGCCTTCAGAACAAGCCAAAACCGCCCTGTGGGGCGGCTAGTGATGCTGCCAACTAAACGCGTTACCACTGATAGGTAGCACTGGCCACTACGCTGCGTTGATCACCGTAGTAGCAGTAGTAGCCGTCACAGGTAGAGATGTAATCTTTGTCGAACAGGTTAGTGGCGTTCAATTTGATAGACGCGCCTTTCAAGCTGTTATCCAGGCGGCCCAGGTCATAGTGAACAGTTGCGTCAAACACAGTGAACGCATCAGCCTTCCCCAACCAGGTATTGCCTTGGTCTCCATAGGTATTGCCGGTATAGCGCGCACCTGCGCCGATGCCGAAACCGTCCAATACTCCGCTGCGCCAGGTGTAGTCTGCCCACAGGGATGCCTGTTGGTTAGGCATAAGCTGCAGGCGATTGCCCTTATAAATGCCTTTTTGCACTTCTGACTTGGCCAAGGTGTAAGCAGCGATAATTTTGAGATTTTCGGTCACATCGGAGACCGCCTCCAGTTCGAGACCCTTCACCTTCACTTCGCCGGTCTGGCTGGTGATGGTCACGTTTCCGACGTTCGAGGTAACCGAGACATTTTTCTGTGTCAGGTCGTAAACGGCAGCGCTCAACAGCGTGTTGGAGCCGGGAGGTTGGTACTTGATGCCCAGCTCCCATTGTTTACCTTCGGTGGGTTTGAAAGATTGGTCAGGGGATGTGCCCGCGTTGGTCGCAGTCTGGAAGGACTCAGCATAAGAGAGGTAGGGCACGAAGCCTGAGTCAAAGACATAACTGATTGCCGCATTGCCGCTGAAGTTTTTATAGCGGTCGGTGTTGGTTGCATCGTCGTCACTGTAATAAGTAGTGCCGGTGTGGACCCAGTCTTCGCGTCCACCCAGAGTCAGGCGCCATTGATCGAGGGCCATCTGATCCTGTACATACAGGCCGGTCTGGACGGTCTTTTGGTTGTAGTCGTAGAAGGCATCCGAGCGCGGAGGGCGGACGATTGGCTGGCCATAAATCGGGTTGTTGACGTTGATTGGCGGGGCCGATCCGAAGATCGATGTGTAAGTGGTATCGGAACGTTGGTGATCAAGCCCGATCAGCAGGGTATGGCTGATAGCACCGGTGTCGAAGTTAGCCTGCAGGTTGTTGTCTACTGCAAATTGGCTGATGTCTTCGTCAGTGCTGGTGGTAGAACGAGCAATGTTGCCCTCATCATCCACTTGGCTGAAAGGATAGGAGCCGACAGTAACGGCTTGGAATGACAATTCCGATTTGGTGTATCGCAGGTTCTGGCGGAACTGCCAGACATCATTCAAACGATGTTCAAAGGCATAACCCAGTGCGTAGTAGGTGCGGTCGTAGTATTCCCAATCAGGATCGCCCAGATTCTTGTGGTGGGATATATCACCGAAAGGTGAGTCGAGCTTGGTGCCCTGCAGTGGATGGAACTGACTGGTAATACCAGTATCGTCACGAGTGAACTGCGAGAGCAGGGTCAGTTTGGTATCGGTATCGATATTCCAGGTCAGGCTGGGCGCAATGTTGTAGCGTTTGTTATCGACATGATCGATTTGAGTACCGCTGTCGCGTACCACACCACTGAGGCCATAAAGGAATTGCCCTTCGTCGTCGATCTTCCCGGTGCTGGCGAAGTTAATTTGACGATGGTTGTCGCTGCCGTACTGGACTTCGATTTCATTGCTCGACTCTTCGCTGGGGCGGCGGCTGACCATGTCCAGCATGCCACCCGGTGGAGTCTGGCCGTATACCGACGATGCCGGACCGCGCAGCAGGGCGAGGCGATCGAGATTCCAGGTTTCCTGCTTGGGGTTGGCATACACGCCTTTTGGTAACGGAAGGCCATCAAGAAACTGGGTGGGTTCGAAACCACGTACACGCAGCCAATCGGCGCGGGTGTCGCTACCGAAACTGCTGGCAACGATGCCAGGCATGTAGCGAACGGCGTCATCGAGATTTTGCACGCCGCGGTCGCTCATCTGCTCCCGGGTGGCGACAGAGATTGAGCGAGGTGCTTCGACAAGTGCTGTATCAGTCTTGGTGCCCGCAGCGGTGCGAGTTGCTACGTAACCTTCTACCGGCCCCCACGCGCTTTCCAGATCACCGGTGGCATTGATACTGGTCTCCGGCAAGGCCATGACACCTTCCGGCGCCGCGACGAGGCTGTAGGTGCCCGCACTGCTTTGCTGCAGTTGCAAACCCGTGCCACGCAGCGCGGCCTGCAATGCGCCGACGCCGTTGTATTGACCGTTGACCGGGGCCGAGGTAAGTCCGTTGGTCAGTCCCGGGTCCATCGACAGGGCAATGCCGGCCTGGCTTGCGATCTGGTTCAGGGTGCTCGACAGCGGCGCTGCTGGCAGGTTGTAGGTGCGCTGGCTGGATTGCTCGGCAGCAACCAGCGAAGTGCTCACCACCGGAGCGGACAGGGCAATGGCCAACGCCAGCAGGCTAGGGCGCAGGAAGGTATCGAAAACGCGGGACATGCAGCAACTCCTCGACGAATAAGTGCTAACTAGCTTCCTTGCCGAGTGAGATTGGAAAAGTGATAGGGCTTAGTGAAAATAATTTAGATTAATATTTCAACCAGCGCTGCGGACGTGGTTTAACGCCGGCAAGGCCGGCTCCCACGGGATTGTCTAAGGGGTGTCGGGCTTCGCTGCCACCGTCACCCACCAGGGGGTGTGCTGTTCGATCTGCACGGGCAGGGTCGGCAGCAACGACGTCAGGGCCAGATCGATGTTGTTCAGCGGGAAGCTGCCGGTGATGCGCAGGTCGGCCACCTCCGGTGCCACGCTCAGGTAGCCACTGCGGTATCGGGCAAGTTCTTCGACCAGGTCGCCCAGGCGCACGTTGTCGACCACCAGCATGCCGCGTGTCCAGGCGTCGGCGCCCATACTCAGCCCATCGATCTGGCTGAGCTGGTCTTGGCTCATCAACACTTGCTGACCTTCGTGCAGGATTTGCTCGTTGCCGCTGTCCTGTGGCCTGGCGGCCACGGCCGATTGCAATACGCTCAAGCGCGTCCCCTGGTCTTCGAGCTTGACCAGGAAGCGCGTACCGAGCGCCCGCATGCGTCCGTCCTCGGTGGCGACGATGAAAGGACGATCATCCTTGTGGCCGGTCTCGATGGAGATCTCACCTTCGTGAAGGACGATCAGGCGTTCTTTTTCATCAAAGCGAATATCCACCGCCGAATGGGTATTCAGGCTGATCAAGGTGCCGTCGGTGAGGCGCATGCTGCGTTGCTCGCCGGTGGCTGTACGTTGATCTGCCAGCCAATAGCCCAGCGATTGATAGCTGCTGACCCAGCCCAAAAAGCCAACTGCCACCACCAGGCTGGCCAGGCCACCTCCCAATTTGCGCACGCGCTGGCGCAGCCCGGCGCGTGATTGCAGCAACGCCTGGCGCGCAGGCCCGGCTGCGGCGCTGAAGCGCTGGTCAAGCATGCCTAATTGCATCCATGCCCGTTGGTGTTCTTCGCTGGCAGCCAGCCACAGGGCAAACTCTGCGCGTTCGTCGCAACTGCCACTGCCTGAATCCAGGCACAGCTGCCAGGCAATCGCGGCGTCCAGTACCGTGGCGCTGACCGGCTTGCTGTTCATGTCGGCTCGCCGTACAGCGCGATGTAGCACTGACGCATGCCTTGGGCCAGGTACTGGCGCACGCGGGAAACGGACACACCCAGGCGTTCGGCAATTTGCGAATGGTTCAGGCCGTCGAGGCGGTTGTAGAGGAAAGCCGCTCGCGCTTTGCTCGACAGTTTGCCCAGCAGGCGGTCAATGGCTTTGAGGTCTTCAAGAATCAGATGTTGTTCTTCCGGGGAAGGTTGTTCGGCTTCGGGGATCAGCATCAGCTCGGCCAGATAGGCCTGTTCCAGTGCCGCACGGCGAAAATGATCGAACAACAGACCCTTGGCGATCGCCAGGATAAAGGCTCGAGGTTCACGCGGCGCCGACAATTGATCGCGACCCAGCAAGCGCACGAAGGTGTCCTGGCTGAGGTCTTCGGCACGGTCGGCGCAGGCGATATTACGCCGTAGCCAGCCGAGTAGCCAACTGCGATGGTCGCGGTAGAGCGTACCGACCAGCTCACTGTGTGGGCTTTGTGCGGACGACAAGGCGTTCCCCGAAAAAGATGTGTTAACTAACGAGAATTATTCGCGATTGTTACAGAATCTCCTTGTGAAACGCAATTGACGCTCATCGGATGATGTTAAAAGCCGTGACTTTGTTGACGTCGGCGCCGCCAACGTTGCAACTGTTGGTCGAGCTGGGCCGGGCTGTCCAACTGCTGGCGCCGCGCCTGGCTGAATAAAATCAGGGCCAGTTCGGCAGTAACCATGGCATCGGCACTGGCGTTGTGGCGTTCTACCGCTTCGAGGCCGAAACAGGCTGTCCAGTCGTCCAGCCCGGCTTCGCGCAGGGTTAGCTGCGGGTTCAGCAGGGGAGCCAGTTCAGCGACGTCGATGAACGGGTGCTGCAGGCGATAGCCGAGGTTGTCTTTCAGGGCGCGTGCGAGCATGCGCTGGTCGAATGGGGCATGAAAGGCCAATACGGGGCTGTCGCCAATAAAAGCCATCAGGTCGAGCAGTGCCTCGGCTGGATCGCAACCTGCTGCAATAGCGCTGGGTCCCAGGCCATGGATCAACACGCTGGAGGTCAGCTTGTGGTCGCGTTGATAGAGCGTGCGCTCGAACTGCTGACTGAAATCTATCGCGCCATCTTCGATGACCACTGCGCCAATCGAAAGTACCTGGTCACGTTGGGTGTTCAGGCCGCTGGTTTCCAGGTCGAGCACAACCCAGCGTTGAGAGCGCAAGGTGTTGTCACCGAGCGCGGCCGCAGGTGCCAGCTGGGCGACGCGCTGGCAGATCTGCTCATCGATTTGTCGAGGGCGTAGCCAGGCAAAAAGACTCACAACTGATACCTCAATGCCAGGCTGCTCTGCAGTCGCTGCGCCTGGCGCAATGATTCGCGCAGGATACGCCGGTCCAGATGATTGAGGCTGTCCGGGTCAACGCGGTTGGAGTAGGGCAGGTTCTGCCGGCTTTGCAACTGATGCTGCTGCATGCGGGTTTGCTGGATGAAGTGGTAGGCCTCTTCATACGCGGCACCGTCGAGTGGGTCGATCACTTCACGGCTAACCAGTTCGCGCAGGCGTTCCAGGGTATTGTTGGCGCTGATGCCATTGGCCAATGCCAGAAGACGGGCGCCGTCGACAAAGGGGGTCAGCCCCTGGACCTTGAGGTCGAGCGTGGCGGCTTTATCGCTGCCCTGGCGGGTCAGTACGAATTCGCGGAAACGACCTACGGGCGGGCGCTGGCGCAAGGCGTTGCCAGCCATCATGCGTTGAAACAGACGGTTATCGGCTACTTGCTCGAGAATGCTCTGGCGTAGCTGTTCGCAGGCGCTTTCATTGCCCCAGACCACTCGCAGGTCAAAATAGATGCTGGAGGCCAGGAGATTTTCCGGCGTGGCCTCGCGAATGAACGCGGCAAATCGGCGTGCCCATTCCGAGCGCGACAGGCAGAGCTCGGGATTGCCGGCCATGATGTTGCCCTTGCACAGGGTAAAACCGCATTGAGCCAGGCCCTGATTGATGTACTGGGCCAGTGGCAGCAGGCGACCGCGAATTTCCGCAGCCTGGGCTGCATCGCGGGCTTCAAAAAGAATGCCGTTGTCCTGGTCGGTGTGCAGGGTTTGCTCACGCCGGCCTTCACTGCCAAAACACAGCCAACTGAAGGGCACACCGGGATCGCCCTTGTCCTGGATAGCGAGTTCGATCACCCGGCATACGGTATGGTCGTTGAGCAGTGTGATGATCTGCGTGATCTGCGTCGAGGAGGCGCCGTGGGCGAGCATGCGCTCGACCAGTAGCCCAATTTCGCCACGCAACGACACCAGGTTCTCGATCCGCGCGGCGTGGCGAATGGTGCGGGCCAGGTGCACCAGGTCAACACGCTGCAGAGAGAACAGATCGCGCTCCGACACCACGCCGCAAAGGCGTCTGTCCTCCACCAGGCACACATGCGCAATGTGGCGTTCGGTCATGGCAATGGCGGCGTCAAAAGCGCTGGCCTGCGGGCTGAGGTAGAACGGATCGGCGGTCATGTGCTCGGCAATGGGACCCGAGACATCAGCGCTGGCATCGGCGACTACCTGGCGCAGGTCGCGCAGGGTAAAGATACCGATGGGAAAGCGCTGCCCGTCGACGATCACAATACTGCCGACTTGCTGCTCATGCATCAGTGCCACGGCTTGGCGTACTGGTGTATTCGATTCACAGGTCACCGGGTGGCGCATGGCCAACTCACCGAGGCGGGTGTTGAGTGAGTACTGGGTACCGAGGGTTTCCACGGCACGGCGCTGGACCTGTTGATTGACCTGATCGAGCAGGCTGCTGACGCCCCGCAGGGCGAAGTCGCGAAAAACCTCGGAAAGCGCGAACAGGCGAATGAATGCCGCTTTGTTCAGTTGCAGGCAAAAGGTGTCTTCGCCGGCCAGGTGTTCTGTGCGGGTGGCACGTTCGCCAAGCAATGCGGCGAGGGGAAAGCACTCGCCAGTGGTGATCTCGAATGTGGTTTCAGTACCGGGGCGCGTTTCATGTTGGCGCTCGCCGACAACTCGACCCTGCTTGACGATGTAGAAGTGCTCTACGGGCCCGTCATTGGGTTTGATGATGCTGTCATTGGCTGCATAGAAACGCAGCTGGCATTGTTCGACGAGAAACGCCAGGTGAGCGTTCTCCATCTGGTTGAAAGGAGGAAAGCGTTGCAGAAACTGCAGGGTCCCCTGGATGTTCTGCATGACTGCAGTCTTTCCGGCCTGGGTGAAGGCGTCCATTTTGCTCATGAGCGTTACCGCAAATTTATGTCGAGCTGTATACATCGACCTTGTTGTTTTCGACCTTCATGGTCGGTTGCAGTGTCGCCGGTGCCCATTGGACGTAAGTCTAAACAATGCGACGGACAGGTTGAGAAACACGCCGGCTGTCAAATTGCCGACGAAAGGCGGGTTGCAAGGCGATCAAAAGCGGTCTGAACTTGATTCAAGGGAGATTTTTCCGCGTCATCGATGATGAGAGAGCTATGCCCGACCAAGACGACATCCTCAGTGATGCCGAGCGCGAAGCGCTGGCAACGATTACAGCGCCGAAGGCTGCTGCGCAGAAAGTGTTGATCGTCGATGACAATGAGCTGGCTCGGGAGGCGCTGGCCAGTTACCTGAAAGCCCAAGGTATCAAATGCGTGACGGCGGAAAATGCCCAGCGGGCGCTGGCGTATCTAAAGGGTGAGCGCGGAATTGGTCTGTTGATTACAGATTTGCGCATGCAGCCTTTCGATGGACTTGAATTGATCCGCCAGATTCGCGAATCGGAAAAGGCAGCCCTGCCGATCATCATCGTGTCCGGTGATGCCGATGTTCCTGATGCCATTGCGGCGATGCATTTGAGTGTTGTCGACTTTCTGCTCAAGCCGATTGATTTGGACAAATTGATGGAGTTGGTGCGTAAGGAATTGGGGATTACTTGAAGCAAATCGCGGGGCAAGCCCGCTCCACTGAGGGAGCGGGCCTGTCTCGCGATAAAGGCGACGCGATTACAGGCCGTTCTTGGCCTTGAACTCACGACGACGACGATGCAGGACCGGCTCGGTGTAGCCGTTCGGCTGCTTGGTGCCTTCTACCACCAGCTCGACGGCCGCCTGGAAGGCGATATTGTCGTCGAAGTTTGGTGCCAGCGGACGGTACAGCGGGTCGTTGGCGTTCTGCTTGTCGACTACCGGAGCCATGCGCTTGAGGCTTTCCAGTACCTGGGCCTCGTTGACAATGCCGTGACGCAGCCAGTTGGCCAGAAGCTGGGCGGAAATGCGCAGGGTCGCGCGGTCTTCCATCAAGCCGACGTCATTGATGTCTGGCACCTTCGAACAACCGACACCCTGGTCGATCCAGCGCACAACGTAACCGAGGATGCCCTGGGCGTTGTTGTCCAGCTCGTTGCGGATTTCTTCTTCGGACCAATTGGTGTCTGTTGCCAGCGGAATGGTCAGAATGTCATCCACCGACGCAGGCGCACGCTTGGCCAGTTCGGCCTGGCGAGCGAATACGTCAACCTTGTGGTAGTGCAATGCATGCAGTGCTGCGGCAGTCGGCGACGGTACCCAGGCAGTGTTGGCGCCTGCCAGCGGGTGAGCGATTTTCTGCTCGAGCATGTCGGCCATCAGATCAGGCATGGCCCACATGCCTTTGCCGATCTGGGCGCGGCCTTGCAGACCGGTAGCCAGGCCGATATCGACGTTGGAGTTCTCGTAGGCGCCAATCCACTTCTGGGTTTTCATGGCGCCCTTGCGCACGACAGCGCCTGCTTCCATGGAGGTGTGGATTTCGTCACCGGTGCGGTCGAGGAAGCCGGTGTTGATGAACACCACACGCTCACTGGCGGCTTTGATACAGGCCTTGAGGTTGACCGTGGTACGGCGCTCCTCGTCCATGATGCCGACCTTCAGGGTATTACGCTTCATACCCAGAACGTCTTCGATGCGGCCGAACAGCTCGTTGGTGAACGCTGCTTCTTCCGGACCGTGCATCTTCGGCTTAACGATGTAGACCGAACCGGTACGGCTGTTCTTACGGCTGGTGTTGCCGTTGATGTTGTGAATTGCGGCAAGGTTGGTGATCAGGCCGTCGAGAATACCCTCTGGCACTTCATTGCCATCTTTGTCGAGGATTGCGTCGATGGTCATCAAGTGGCCGACGTTACGCACAAACAGCAAGGAGCGACCGTGCAGGGTCACTGTTCCACCGTTAGGTGCGGTGTATTCGCGGTCCGGGTTCATGGTCCGGGTGAAGGTCTGACCGCCTTTGCTGACGCTTTCCGACAGGTCGCCTTTCATCAGGCCGAGCCAGTTGCGGTAGATCACTACCTTGTCGTCGGCATCGACAGCGGCAACCGAGTCTTCGCAGTCCATGATGGTGGTCAGGGCGGCTTCCATCAGCACGTCCTTGACCCCGGCAGCGTCGGTCTGGCCGACCGGAGTGCTGGCGTCGAACTGGATTTCGAAGTGCAGGCCATTGTGCTTGAGCAGAATGGACGTTGGCGCTGAAGCGTCGCCGAGGAAACCGATCAGCTGTGCGTCATCGCGCAGGCCACTGTTGCTGCCGCCTTTGAGGGCAACGACCAGTTTGCCGCCTTCGATGCGGTAGGCAGTGGAATCGACGTGCGAGCCAGCAGCCAGTGGTGCGGACTCATCGAGGAAGGCACGGGCGAAGGCGATAACCTTGTCACCGCGAACCTTGTTGTAGCCTTTGCCTTTTTCCGCACCGCCAGCTTCGCTGATGGCATCGGTGCCGTACAGGGCATCGTACAGCGAGCCCCAGCGGGCGTTGGACGCGTTCAGGGCAAAGCGCGCATTCATCACCGGCACAACCAACTGTGGACCGGCCATGCGGGCAATTTCGTCGTCGACGTTCTGGGTCGAAGCCTGGAAGTCTGCTGCTTCTGGCAGCAAGTAACCGATGTCCTGGAGGAAGGCTTTGTAAGCCACGGCATCGTGAGCCTGGCCTTGACGCGCCTGGTGCCAGGCATCGATCTGTGCCTGCAGTGCGTCACGTTTGGCCAGCAGTGCTTTGTTCTTTGGAGCGAGGTCGTTGATGATCTTTTCTGCCCCCACCCAGAACTGCTCGGCGTTGACGCCGGTTCCAGGAATGGCTTCGTTGTTCACGAAGTCGAACAGGACTTTGGCGACCTGAAGGCCACCGACTTGAACGTGTTCAGTCATTGCTTGCCTCACTCTCTCTGCTCAGCTATTGCTCTTCTATTTAAGCCTTTCGCGCTTCTCTAAATACGGCACCAGAACTTGCCCTTTGGGCGGCTGGGTGCGGCCTGCCAGACGGGCTGGCGGGCGGTTGCGTATTTTCGCAGGCGCCTTGGCAGACATCGGTTTGAACGTTTTGTAGTCCACGCAGCGGCATACTACATGATGCGCCGCAGTTGTGAAAATCAGACTAAATACGTCGTTCTGCGACTAATAAGTCGCAGAAATTCACGCCGGGAGACAGCATGTTCTCAAAAAAGTGACGGATTGTTCCAGATAAATCTTGAAACAGTACACGATTGCTTTGAAAAAGCTGCTGCGGCAGGTTGCCGCGGCTTGCCTATACTTTCTGCGCGCCCCGAGTTTTTGGGCGTTTCAAGGCAATCAGCAGAGGAATGGCGCGTGGATCATCTCGTTTTGACAGTAATCGCCCCAGACAAGGCAGGCCAGGTAGAACGCATCGCCGAATGCATTGCCGAGCACAACGGCAACTGGCTGGAAAGCCGCATGTCGCGCATGGCCGGTCAGTTCGCCGGCATCCTGCGCGTGGCGGTGCCGGCTGAATCCTACGACGAGTTAGTCGGCGCTCTGAAGGCATTGAGCAAGTACGACATTCGCGTGTTGATTGCCGAGAGTGGTATTGAACCCTCATGCACCTGGAAACCGATCGCGATGGAACTGGTCGGCAATGACCGCCCGGGCATTGTCAGGGACATAACGCGTCTGCTTGCCGAGCAGGGGGTCAATCTGGAGCGCTTCACCACGGATGTACGACCAGCGCCCATGAGCAGCGAGCCGCTGTTTCACGCCGACGCTTTGTTGGCGATGCCACTGACCCTTTCCCTGGAGTCGTTGCAAACCAAGCTCGAAGCGCTGGCCGACGACCTGATGGTTGAACTCAAGCTGCGCCCGGAAGAATAGTTATCCCGATTTGCCGGGGACCGGCCTGTGGATAAGCTGGGGGAAGCTGGCGCTAGCCCAGGTGGGTCGTGGCTTTGCGAAGGTTGAGCAAAAAACCACCAATAATCAGCAGCTTGTGCACAAAGTACGGGGATGAGGGTGTGGATAACCTTGGGAGAGGTTGCTGCAGGCCACGACGGGCGTGGCTTGCACGGGTTTGTACGTTTTTTGATCAGCGACGTCGGCGCAGGCTCAACCACGCATCGACGCTGTAGAGGGCAAGGCCTGCCCAGATGAACATGAAGGCAACCAGTGTGCTGTTCGACAAATGCTCACCAAAAAGCAGTACCGCCTGCAGCAAAACAAGGGTAGGCGCCAGGTACTGCAGGAAGCCCAGAGTGGTATAGGGCAGATGGCGGGCTGCCGCGTTGAAACATACCAGCGGGATCAGCGTGACAGGGCCTGCGGCAACCAGCCAGAGCGCTTCGCTGCTGGTGTAGAAGTCTGGATTGGCACTTGCCGCCAGGGGGTTCAGAAGCAGCCAACCGACTGCCAGGGGTACCAGCATCCAGGTTTCCACCACTAGTCCGGGCAGGGCTGCAACCGGCGCTTGTTTGCGGATCAGTCCATAGAAGCCAAAGCTCAACGCCAGCACCAATGAAACCCAGGGCAGGCTACCAACCTGCCAGACCTGCTGAGCCACCCCCAGTGCTGCCAGGCCGACGGCAACCCATTGCAGACGGCGCAAGCGTTCACCCAAGAGCAGCATGCCCAGAAGCACGTTGATCAGTGGGTTGATGTAGTAGCCCAAACTGGCTTCGAGCATGCGACCGTTGTTCACCGACCAGACGTAGGTCAGCCAGTTGCCAGCAATCAACGAGCCGCTAAGGGCTAGAATTGCCAGGCGCTTGGGGTTCTCGCGTAATTCGCGCCACCAGCCCGGGTGTTTCCACACCAAGAGAAGCAGGGAGCCGAACAGGGCTGACCAGAGCACGCGATGGACAATGATTTCCACCGCCGGAACGCTTTGTAGTGCTTTGAAATATAGGGGAAACAAACCCCAAATGATGTAGGCACTCAGGCCCAGGATATAACCGCGGCGGGGGTTGGCAGCGTGCATGCAGATTCCTTGCTTAGGCAGCTAACTAAAAGCACCGCTATTGTAGACAGACTCGGGCGCGCTTCAGAACAATTTCAGTGGTTCTTCGTCAAGAGCGGCCATTTGCTCGCGCAAGGCGAGTATCTGATCACCCCAATAACGCTCCTGTCCAAACCAGGGGAAACTGCGCGGAAACGCCGGGTCGTCCCAGCGCCGGGCAAGCCAGGCGCTGTAATGCAGCAGGCGCAGGGCGCGCAGTGGCTCGATCAATGCCAGTTCGCGTGGGTCGAATTCATGGAATTCGTTGTAGCCATCCATCAACTCGGCCAGTTGCCCGAGGCGCTCGTGGCGATCACCGGCGAGCATCATCCACAGGTCCTGGACAGCTGGCCCCATGCGGCAATCGTCAAGGTCGACGATGTGGAAAACTTCATCGCGGCACATCATGTTGCCGGGGTGGCAGTCACCATGCAGGCGAATGGTTTTGTGTGGAGTGTTGGCGTAAACGTTTTCTACCCGCTTGAGCAAGTCCCGGGCTACTGATTCAAAGGCCGGTAGCAGGCTCTTGGGTACAAAGTTGCCCTCGAGCAGCGTGGCCAGTGAGGCGTGTCCGAAGTTATCCACCGCCAGTGCTTCGCGGTGTTCGAATGGTCGAGTGGCGCCGACTGCGTGCAAGCGACCGAGCAATTGGCCGAGGCGATAGAGCTGGTCCAGGTTGCCAGGCTCCGGCGCGCGGCCACCGCGGCGAGGAAACAAGGTGAAGCGGAAGCCGCTGTGTTCGAACAGGGTCTCACCGTTGTGGATAAGTGGCGCCACCACGGGTACTTCACAATCGGCCAGTTCAGCAGTGAAGCTGTGTTCTTCGAGAATTGCAGCGTTGCTCCAGCGATCCGGGCGATAGAACTTGGCGATCAGCGGCTCGGCATCTTCGATACCCACTTGATAGACACGGTTCTCGTAGCTGTTGAGCGCCAGAACGCGAGCATCGCTGAGAAAGCCGATGCTCTCTACGGCGTCGAGAACCAGGTCGGGCGTGAGCGTTTCGAAGGGATGGGACATGTCAGTTCCTGCTGTGCGGTTCCCTGCATGGTATCGCACATTCACCCCGCCGCTTAGCCCGGCTCAGGTCCCGACGATTCCACCATCCTCTCGGCGGATAGCCATGACCGATGAGCGCGGCTTGCCATTGGGCAGGTGCTCGGGGAAGGTCGACCCGCCGGTTTCACCTGGATGCTGGA
This sequence comes from Pseudomonas arcuscaelestis, assembly GCF_016881005.1. Taxonomy (GTDB): domain Bacteria; phylum Pseudomonadota; class Gammaproteobacteria; order Pseudomonadales; family Pseudomonadaceae; genus Aquipseudomonas; species Aquipseudomonas arcuscaelestis. The sequence continues at coordinate 365,949 of NZ_JACOPV010000004.1, forward strand.
TACCCACGAACAGGGTGCGCTGGTCTGCGGCGAAAGCGATGCCGGTTACCTCACACGCCACCGGGCCAACCATGAAGCGACGGATTTCACCGCTGACCGGGTCGGCGCACAGCATCTGGTTGTTGCCCATGCCGGCAAAATCACCGCTGTTGCTGTAGTCGCCATCGGTAAGGATCCACAAGCGACCATCGGCATCGAACCCCAGCCCATCGGGGCTGTTGAACATGTTTTGCGGGGTGATGTTGCTGGAGCCACCCTTGGCATCGTGCGGATGTACCGACGGGTTGCCAGCCACTACGAACAGATCCCAGTCGAAACTCATGGCGCCATGATCGTCAGCGCTTTCCTTCCAGCGCAGGATTTGCCCATAGAGGTTTTTTTCGCGCGGGTTGGGGCCCCCTGCAGGCTGGCCTTCCTCTCCACGTTTGACGTTGTTGGTCAGGGTGCAATACACCTGGCCGTCCTTGGGGCTGACAACGATCCACTCCGGGCGGTCCATGCGCGTTGCCTTGAGCTGGCTGGCGGCCAGGCGAGCATGGATCAGCACCTGTGCCTGGCTGGCGAAGCCGTTGGCAGCGATCAGGCCATTCTTGCCGTGGGTCATTTCCAGCCACTGGCCTTTGCCGCGCGGGTGGTCGGCGTGCTGATCGCCGTCGTCGAAGCGAGCAACATAGAGCGTGCCGTGATCAAGCAGGCTGCGGTTGGCGCTGGGTGTCTTATGGTCGATGCGGTCGCGGCTGATGAACTTGTAAATGAACTCGCCGCGCTCATCGTCGCCCATGTAGACCACAGCCCGGCCATCACGGGTTTCACTCAGCGCCGCATTCTCGTGTTTGAAGCGACCCAGCGCCGTGCGCTTGATGGGGGTTGAATCAGGATCGAACGGGTCGATTTCCACCACCCAGCCGTGGCGGTTTAGTTCGTTGGGGTTCTTCGCCAGATCGAAGCGGGGGTCGTGGGGATGCCAGCCGATCTCTTTGCCGCTGACCGAAGCACCGTAGCGCTTTTGCCCGGCATCGAATTGCTGTGCCTGATCGCTGCTGCCGAAGCAGTCGGTGAAGTTTTCTTCGCAGGTCAGATAGGTACCCCAGGGCGTCTTGCCGTTGGCGCAATTCTGGAACGTGCCGAGGGCCTTGCGGCCGCTGTTGTCGGCAGCGGTCTTGAGCCACGCATCGCCAGCGGCAGGGCCGCTGATTCGGATCGGTGAGTTGCCGTGGATGCGCCGGTTATAGCGCGAGTCCTGGACAAACTGCCATTGACCGTTGCTGCGCTGGATTTCGATTACCGATACACCTTCGGCCGCCTGAGCCTTGTGCACCTCTTCAGCCGAAGTCGGCTGACCGCCGTGTGGGTACAGGTAGCGGTAGTTGGTGTATTCGTTGTTGATGGCCATCAACGCGCGATTTTCATCACCCGGGAAGGGAAATAGGCTCATACCGTCATTGTTGTCACCAAACTGCACTTCCTGAGCCTTGGCTGTGCCTTGTCCGGATACATCGAACGCGGGGGCATTGGCGTGCAGCGGTTGCCCCCAACTGATCAGCACTGAGGCCTTGTAGCCGGCGGGCAGGCTGATGCTGTCGGCGGTTGCGGCGGGAATGCTGGCAAAGCCGAGCAGACTGCTATTGGCCGTACTGACACTGGCGGCCATCACGCTGCGGCTAAGCAGGTTGCCGCCCAGGAACAAGGCGGCGCCGCACAGGGCACCGGCGCCGATGAAGCGGCGCCGACTCAAGCTCGCCAGTTGTTCAAGATCGGTTGGTTGGTGTTCTTCTAATAGGTTCATGACAGGCTTCCTGCGGGTTTGGCAGTCACCTTAGTCAGCACTTATGACGGTTTTGTGTCGCTTTTTATGCAGGCGTTCCGATAAGTACGTAGGACGGTTGAAACTGAACGCGTAACTCGCTCCCGGGAACCACGGCATGACGGTCGAGCCAGGCAGGTTCGGCGAAGGCACACAGCGTTTGTCCGTTGGTCAGTGCCAGACGAACTTCAGTGGGCGACGAAACTTCTGCAAGCAAGGATTCGACCCTGGCCTGCAAACAGTTGTAACCCTCTTCTAGGGTTTCCTGAGGCGCCAGCAGGGTCAACCAGCCAGCCTTGATCAAGGCAATTACAGTTGCTCCGGGCGCAAGCTCAAGGCGCTGGGTGCTGTCACGGGTAATCAGCGCTTCAATGTTCAGGTCGCCGGCCAGGGCCAGGCAGATTCGGTCGTATTGTCCTTCTGCCTGAATGGCTTGAACACGACCCTGCAACTGGTTGCGCGCACTGGTGCGCAGCATCAGGCGGCCCAGCAGGTCGAGATCACTGGCGTCTTCGGCCGCTTCTAGAATTTGCGCCTGCAATGCCTGCAGGCGCTGGTAGAGGCGCAATACTCGCAGGCCTTCCTTGGACAGCTTCGCGCCACCACCGCCGCGCCCGCCAACACTGCGTTCCACCAACGGACTTGCGGCGAGATTGTTGAGCTCGTCAATGGCGTCCCAGGCGGCCTTGTAACTCATGCCGGCACTCTTTGCCGCACGGGTTATCGAGCCTTGCTCGGCAATGTGCTGGAGCAGGGCAATGCGCTGGGGGCGACGCACAATGTGTTGAGTGAGCAGGGCAGGCAAGGGCATGGGACTAGACGGATATCGAGGATGGTATCTGGCATGAAAGTGCCCGTACCCTGGCGGCAAGTCAAGCACTGCCAGGCTTGGCGGTGCGCGCCAGGCAGTAGACATCGACCCGGCGGACTCCAGCCTTGCGCAGCAGACTGGCGATCGCTTGCGCAGTGGCGCCGGTAGTTAGCACATCGTCTATGAGCGCCACATGTCGACCTTCGAGTGCCTGGGTATCCTCAATGGCAAAGGCCTGGTGCAGGTTGCGCTTACGCTCGCGGGCCTTCAGTCCTTGCTGTGCTGGCGTATCGACCAGACGCTTGAGGCTTAGCTCTGTGCAGGGAATTCCAGTGTGCGTGGCCAACCAGCGAGCCAGCATTGCGGCCTGGTTATAGCCACGCTGACGCAACTTGCGACGGCTCAAGGGAACAGGCAAAAGCAGCGTCGGACGCGGTAGACCTTCGCCAAAGCGATGTGTTAACCAGCGACCGAGCAACTGAGCCAGCAGGCGTCCTGTTGGCCACTGGCTGTTGTACTTGAACCGACTGATCAGAGCATCCAGCGGAAAACCGTAATGCCAAGGTGTTTCAACCCGGTAGAACGCGGGTGCGCGACGCGTGCACTGTGCGCAGGTCAAGCCATGCATGGGCAACGGCAGTGCGCAAACCTGGCAGCCATCGCCCAGCCAGGGCAGTTCGATCTCGCAGGCCACGCAGAGCGGGTAAGGCTGCTCGGTGGTTTCGTTGCAGAGCAAACACTGCTGATTAATATTTGTACACTTGTAAACCATGCGTTTCAGTTGCAGTTGACAGCGCATCTGGCTTCCTTAACTATGCGAACTATCCGTGATGCGCTGGCGGGCAATCCTTGTCCGGCGCTTGATAAGCCTAAACAAGGAATCGCCGATGAGCGCCAGCACAACTGCAACAACACGTCACGACTGGACCCTGGCCGAGGTCAAGGCGCTGTTCCAGCAGCCGTTCAATGACCTGATGTTCCAGGCGCAAACCGTGCACCGTGCGCATTTCGACGCCAACCGTGTTCAGGTTTCGACTTTGTTGTCGATCAAGACCGGCGCCTGCCCGGAGGATTGCAAATATTGTCCACAGTCCGGCCACTACAACACCGGACTGGAAAAGCAGAAGTTGATGGAAGTGCAGAAGGTCCTCGAAGAGGCTGCCCGCGCCAAAGCCATTGGTTCAACTCGTTTCTGCATGGGCGCCGCCTGGAAACACCCGTCGGCTAAAGACATGCCTTATGTGCTGCAGATGGTCAAAGGGGTGAAGGCAATGGGCCTGGAAACCTGCATGACCCTGGGCAAGCTCGACCAGGAACAGACCGAGGCGTTGGCGCAGGCCGGGCTGGACTACTACAACCACAACCTCGATACCTCGCCTGAGTTCTACGGCAGCATCATTACCACCCGCACTTACAGCGAGCGCCTTCAAACGCTGTCCTACGTGCGTGACGCCGGCATGAAGATCTGCTCGGGCGGGATCCTGGGTATGGGCGAGTCGCTGGATGACCGTGCCGGCTTGCTTATTCAGTTGGCTAACCTGCCGGAGCACCCTGAATCGGTACCGATCAACATGCTGGTCAAGGTTGCCGGTACGCCGCTGGAGAACGCCGAAGAAGTCGACCCATTCGACTTTATTCGCATGCTCGCGGTCGCGCGGATCCTGATGCCGAAGTCGCATGTGCGCTTGTCGGCGGGGCGCGAGGCGATGAACGAGCAGATGCAGGCCTTGGCCTTCTTTGCCGGTGCCAACTCGATTTTCTACGGTGAGAAACTGCTGACCACTGCCAACCCTCAAGCTGACAAGGATATGCAGCTGTTCGCCCGTCTGGGAATCCAGCCCGAAGCCCGGGAGGAGCATGCCGACGAAGTTCATCAGGCAGCCATCGAGCAGGCGCTGATCGAGCACAAGAGCAGCGAGCTGTTCTACAACGCCGCCTCGGCCTGAGGCGGTCATGGCATTTGATCTGCGCGCGCGGCTGGAGCAACGTCGCGCCGCCGACCTGTATCGCCAGCGGCCATTGCTGGAGAGCCCGCAAGGCCCGCAGGTAGTGGTTGATGGTCAACCATTGCTGGCCTTTTGCAGCAACGATTATCTTGGCTTGGCCAATCATCCCGAGGTTATCGCAGCCTGGCGTGCCGGGGCCGAGCGCTGGGGCGTGGGCGGTGGAGCATCGCATCTGGTGATCGGCCACAGCACTCCCCATCACGAGGTGGAAGAGGCGCTCGCCGAACTTACCGGCCGTCCGCGTGCGCTGCTGTTTTCCACAGGCTACATGGCCAACCTCGGCGCGCTCACGGCATTGGTCGGCCAGGGTGATACGGTGTTGCAGGATCGTCTCAATCACGCCTCTTTGCTCGATGCCGGGTTGCTCAGCGGCGCCCGCTTCAACCGTTATCTGCACAATGACGCCAAGAGCCTGGCCAGTCGTCTGGAAAAGGCGGTGGGCAATACCCTGGTCGTTACCGATGGCGTTTTCAGCATGGATGGCGACATCGCCGATCTGCCGGCGCTGGCGGCGACAGCCAAGGCTGGCGATGCCTGGCTGATGGTTGATGATGCCCATGGCCTGGGAACGCTGGGCCGTAACGGCGGCGGAATCGTTGAGCATTTCGGCTTGAGCTGTGAGCAGGTACCGGTATTGATCGGCACACTGGGCAAGGCTTGTGGCACGGCCGGTGCCTTTGTAGCGGGTAGCGAGGAATTGATTGAGTGTCTGATTCAATTCGCGCGTCCCTACATCTATACCACCAGCCAGCCCCCGGCATTGGCGTGCGCAACCTTGCGCAGCCTGCAACTGTTGCGCAGCGAGCACTGGCGCCGCGAGCATCTGGCCGCGCTGATTCAGCAGTTTCGCAGCGGTGCAGAGCAGATCGGTTTGCAGTTGATGGACAGCTTTACCCCCATTCAGCCGATCCTGATCGGTGACAGTGCGCGGGCATTGCGCCTTTCGCAGATGCTGCGAGAGCGTGGCCTGCTGGTCACGGCAATTCGCCCACCGACAGTGCCGGCTGGCAGTGCTCGTCTGCGAGTCACCTTGAGCGCGGCGCACAGTGAAGCCCAGGTGCAGCTATTGTTGGATGCATTGGCCGACTGTTATCCGCTGCTGGAGCCCGCTGATGCGTAATCGATTGATACTTCTGCCGGGCTGGGGCCTGGGCCGTTCTGCATTACAGCCGTTGGTGGCAACGTTGCGTGCTATCGACCCCGGCCTGCAGGTTGAAATTCAGGACTTGCCCAGCCTGGTATCCAACGACCCCAATGACTGGCTCGACAAGCTCGACCGGCAGTTGCCGCGCAATGTCTGGCTTGGCGGTTGGTCGTTGGGCGGGATGCTGGCTGCCGAGTTGGCTGCGCGGCGGGGGGATGAGTGCTGCGGGCTGATCACCCTGGGCAGTAACCTCAGTTTTGTCAGTCGTCCAGATTGGCAGCATGGCATGGCTGTGGATACGTTCCAGACGTTCGTCGAGGGCTGCCGCTATCACACCCAAGTGACGCTCAAGCGCTTTGTTTCGCTGTGCAGCCAAGGGGCCGAGGATGCCCGCAGCCTGGCCCGCCTGCTCAGTGCCAGCATGCCTGAACCTGCTCCAGAACAATTGGTAGCCGGGCTCGAAGTGCTTGGCAGGCTGGATACCCGACCTGCCCTGCAAGCCTACGCGGGCCCGCAGTTGCATCTGTTTGCAGGCCGTGACGGCCTGGTTCCGGCGGAGGTTGCCGGTGTATTGCTCGAGGAATTACCCGACGTGGAAGTCGGGCTGCTTGAAGACAGTGCTCATGGTTTTGTTATGGAAACACCTCATGAGTTGGCAGCTGCCATAAAGGCCTTTGTACATGAGAGTGGCGATGACTGATCTTTCCCTGCCGGCCTTGCCCGGTGCGTTGCCCGACAAGCGTCAGGTGGCCGCCTCGTTCTCGCGCGCTGCCGCCAGTTACGACAGCGTTGCAGAGTTGCAGCGAGCGGTGGGCAATGCGTTGCTTCAGCAACTGCCCGTGCGCCTTGAAGCTCATCGTTGGCTAGACCTTGGCAGCGGCACCGGCTACTTCAGTCGCGCCTTGCACCGTCGCTTTCCTCAGGCTGCAGGTGTAGCCGTGGATATCGCCGAGGGTATGCTCCAGCACGCACGGTCGCAGGGTGGAGCCCATGCTCATGTGGTCGGCGATGCCGAACGCCTGCCACTTCAGGACTCAAGTGTCGAACTGATCTTTACCAGCCTGGCAGTGCAATGGTGCAGCGATTTTGGTGCGGTGCTCGATGAGGCCAGACGGGTTTTGCAGCCAGGCGGCGTGCTGGCCTTTACCAGCCTTTGTGCAGGCACGTTGCATGAGCTGCGCGAAAGCTGGCAGGCAGTCGATGGCATGGTGCATGTCAATCGCTTCCGCCCAATGCAGGAGTATCAGCGTCTGTGTGCCGCGAGCGGGCTGCACGTGCAGGCACTGGAGGTTCGGCCGCATGTCTTGCACTACAGCGATGTGCGCAGCCTGACCCACGAGCTCAAGGCCCTGGGTGCGCATAATCTCAATCCGGGCCGACCCGCGGGGTTGACCGGTCGAGAGCGGATGCAAGGACTGTTACGTGCCTACGAGCAGTTTCGTCAAAGCCAAGGGTTGCCAGCTACTTATCAGGTGGTCTACGGGATACTGCAAAAACCGTTGATGGAAGGGAAGTGATATGAGCCCGGGCTACTTCATTGCGGGAACCGATACCGATGTCGGCAAGACCACCGTCGCTGCCGGCTTGCTGCACGCCGCGCAATTGGCAGGCCTGACTACCCTCGGTGCCAAGCCGGTGGCATCGGGGTGCATTGCCACCGCCAAAGGACTACGCAACGACGATGCCATGGCGCTGATTGCGCAAAGCTCGATCAAGTTGCCCTACGAGCAGGTCAATCCCTTTGCTTTCGAACCTGCCATTGCGCCTCACTTGGCGGCTCGAGAGGCAGGGGTGGTGTTAAGTGTGCAAGGGCTTCTGACGCCCATGCGCCAGATTCTGGAGCAGGGCGCGGACTTCACCTTGATCGAAGGTGCGGGTGGGTGGCGCGTGCCGCTTTGCGACCAGGCCAACCTGTCGGATCTCGCCATTGCCTTGCAACTGCCGGTGATACTGGTAGTGGGTGTTCGCCTGGGATGCATCAGCCATGCGTTGCTCAGCGCTGAAGCCATCGCTCGCGACGGCCTGCAACTGGCTGGCTGGGTGGCCAACATCGTTGACCCGCGTACCTCGCGTCTGGAAGAAAACCTGGCGAGCCTGGCTGAGCGTTTGCCTGCGCCCTGTCTTGGTCGAGTGCCTAAACTCAAGCAGGCAAGCGCCGAGGCGGTGGCGGAGTACCTGCAACTGGACCTGCTGGACTAGTCAGGCTCTATCACATGGCAGCATGCCATTATTCATTTCAACGGGCCTTTTGCCTGATTGTTTGTTTCAATAGTGGCTGTTCGCCTTTTTGCGGCATGGAGTCTCGACATGGAAATCTCAGGCAACTCAGCATTCTACGCAGGACTCGGCACGATCCAGGCCGGACAGAACCGCGTTGATCAGGCCGCCAGCCAGATCGCCAATACTACCGTCGAACGTGCCGCCACCAGCCAATCCAGTGACTATCAGGCCGAGCGCCTGCGTGCGGTTGATCGCAGCCAACAGATGGACCTGGCTACCAGTACTGTGGAAATGGCCTTGGGCAAACATCAGGTTGAGCTCGGGGTCAAAGTCGCCAAAGCATCCGACGAAATGCTTGGCACGCTGATCGACACCTACGCCTGAGCACCACGCCGCGCACTTTGAGCGCTTCCCTCTAATCTTTGAGTATCAGCACCTTGGCCTTGCTGCCAGGTGCTTGCCTGCGCGTGCGCGAAGCGTTTTGCTGGCTGAACGGGATAGTCTTGCACGCGTGAACCGCTGCCTGGTTGACGCTTGACAAGTTTTCGACGTAAACGTATGTTTCAAACAACTGTTTGACCGAAAGTCGCCAAGCGCTGGTCGGTCTGTCGCGGTCTCCCTATCCAGGATTCATCAGCAGAGGTTCATCGCTATGCCGGATTACAAAGCCCCCTTGCGTGATATTCGCTTCGTTCGTGACGAGCTGCTGGGTTACGAAGCGCATTATCAGAGCCTGCCGGCTTGCCAGGACGCCACTCCAGACATGGTTAACGCCATTCTTGAAGAGGGCGCCAAGTTTTGTGAACAGGTTCTGGCTCCGCTGAACCGCGTTGGTGATCTGGAAGGCTGCACCTGGAGCGAGTCGGGTGTTAAGACCCCGACCGGTTTCAAGGAAGCCTACAAGCAGTTCGTCGAAGGCGGCTGGCCAAGCCTGGCGCATGACGTCGACCACGGTGGTCAAGGTCTGCCCGAGTCGCTGGGCCTGGCAGTCAGCGAAATGGTGGGTGAGTCGAACTGGTCGTGGGGCATGTACCCTGGCCTGTCCCACGGGGCGATGAACACCATCTCCGAGCACGGTACGCCCGAGCAGCAGGAAACCTATCTGACCAAGCTGGTGTCCGGCGAGTGGACCGGCACCATGTGCTTGACCGAGCCTCACTGCGGTACCGACCTGGGCATGCTGCGCACCAAGGCCGAGCCTCAGGCCGACGGTTCCTACAAAGTTACCGGCACCAAGATCTTCATCTCGGCCGGTGAACACGACATGGCCGACAACATCGTCCACATCGTGCTGGCACGCCTGCCGGATGCACCGGCTGGCACCAAAGGCATTTCCCTGTTCATCGTGCCGAAGTTCATGCCGACCGCCGAAGGCACTGTGGGTGAGCGCAACGCAGTGTCCTGTGGCTCGCTTGAGCACAAGATGGGCATTCACGGTAACGCCACCTGCGTGATGAACTTCGACGCCGCTACCGGCTACCTGATCGGCCCGGCCAACAAAGGCCTGAACTGCATGTTCACCTTCATGAACACTGCGCGCCTGGGTACCGCACTGCAAGGCCTGGCACATGCTGAAGTAGCGTTCCAGGGTGGCTTGAAATACGCTCGCGACCGCCTGCAAATGCGCTCGCTGACGGGGCCCAAAGCGCCGGAAAAAGCTGCTGACCCGATCATCGTCCACCCGGATGTACGTCGCATGCTGCTGACCATGAAGGCCTTCGCTGAAGGTAACCGCGCCATGGTTTACTTCACTGCCAAGCAGGTCGACATCGTCAAGTACAGCCAGGACGAAGAAGAGAAGAAGAAAGCCGATGCCCTGCTGGCGTTCATGACGCCGATTGCCAAGGCATTCATGACCGAAGTTGGCTTTGAGTCGGCCAACCACGGTGTACAGATCTATGGCGGCCACGGCTTCATCGCCGAGTGGGGCATGGAGCAAAACGTTCGCGACAGCCGTATCTCGATGTTGTACGAAGGCACCACCGGTATCCAGGCACTGGACCTGCTCGGCCGTAAAGTGTTGATGACACAAGGCGAAGCACTCAAGGGCTTCACCAAGATCGTGCACAAGTTCTGCCAGGGCAATGAAGGCAACGAAGCTATCAGCGAGTTCGTCACACCGCTGGCCCAACTGAACAAAGAGTGGGGCGAGCTGACCATGAAGGTTGGTATGGCTGCGATGAAAGATCGCGAAGAAGTCGGTGCTGCCTCGGTGGACTACCTGATGTATTCCGGTTACGCCTGCCTGGCTTACTTCTGGGCCGACATGGCTCGTCTGGCTGCCGAGAAACTAGCTGCCGGCACTAGCGATGAAGCGTTCTACACCGCCAAGCTGCAGACTGCACGCTTCTACTTCCAGCGTATCCTGCCGCGTACTCGCACTCATGTTGCCACGATGCTGTCGGGTGCCAATAACCTGATGGACATGAACGAAGAGCATTTCGGTCTTTCGTACTAAGTCATCTGCTGTAGCGAAAAACGCCTGCCCTAATCGGCAGGCGTTTTTTTTTCTGCATAAAGCGTAGGAATGGGCGCGCAGCGACGGTGAAATCCGAGTGCAGGGTAAACGCTCGGGAAAAGAGTTATGCAGTTCCGACCAAGTGTATTCATCTATTCATGTGCGCTGCCGACACATTAAAGGCACAATGCCATTATTGATCTGCCGGGTCGGAGATTACCCTTGTTTCGTTTATCCGCTGTACGACCAAGTCACTTTTTGCCGTCTGTCTGCCTGTTGGTTTCCGGGCTCGCCGCCGCTTATGTCAGAGACCTGAGTGTCTTCTTCACATCGCTGTTCAATGTCCTGCCTACCCTGGTGCTGTTACTGGGTGGCGCCTACTGCGCTGTTTATCGCCGTCAGCGTGAACTGTTTCTGATGGTCACGGTGTACATCGCCTATTTTCTGCTCGATACCCAAACCGATTTCTACCGCGACAATGGCCTTGTCCGTGAAGACGCAGCGGTGGTGTTCCATCTTGTCTGTTTGCTGCTGCCGCTGATGTTCGCGCTATACGGCGCCTGGCAGGAGCGCACGCATCTGTTCCAGGACATGGTTGCACGCTTCGCGGTGCTACTGGCTGTCGGCAGTGTTGCCCTGGGCCTGGAGCAGAGTTTTCCCCAGGCACTGCTGGGGTGGCTGGCCGAGATTCGCTGGCCTGCCCTGCACGGTCAATGGATGAGCTTGATCCAGCTGGCCTATCCGGTGTTCTTCGTCGCCTTCGCCGTGCTGGTGGTGCAATACCTGCGTGAGCCGAGGCCCTTGCATGCCGCACAGGTCATAGGCCTGATCGGCATATTCTGGATGCTGCCGAAGACGTTCATCCTACCCTTCACCCTCAACATCATGTGCAGTCAGGTGATGTTGATGATTGCTGCTGCGGTGTCCCACGAGGCTTATCAAATGGCCTTCCGTGATGAGCTGACCGGCTTGCCTGGCCGTCGAGCACTCAATGAGCGTATGCAGCGCCTGGGGCGCAATTACGTGCTGGCCATGACTGACGTCGATCACTTCAAGAAATTCAACGATACCCACGGTCACGATGTTGGCGACCAGGTGCTACGCCTGGTCGCCAGCAAGCTGTCCAAGGTCACCGGTGGCGGTCGAGCCTATCGCTATGGCGGTGAAGAGTTCGCCTTGGTGTTCGCCGGCAAGAGCATCGAGGAATGCATGCCGCACCTGGAAGCGGTGCGTGAAGTGATCGCCAATTACAACATCCAGTTGCGTAACCAGGACAACCGTCCTCAGGACGATCAACAAGGTCGTCAACGACGCAGTGGGACGGGCGCAGCGAGCGTATCGGTGACTATCAGCATTGGGGTGAGCGAGCGCCTCATCGATCATCGCTCACCCGATGCAGTGCTCAAGTCGGCGGATCAGGCGCTCTACAGCGCCAAGGGCGCGGGTCGCAATTGCGTCATGGCTCATGGGTACCAAGCCAAGCGCGGGGCTGTGCGCACGGCGTGACTTGATTTGACTGCCTGGTCATGTGATGACCCTATGTCTCGCAAAAGTTGTTCGGTTACACTGCTCGCATAACAGTGACACGGTCCTGCGGGACCGTCCCCGACTCAAGTGTGAGAGGTTGCCATGGCTGACTATAAAGCGCCCCTGCGTGATATGCGCTTCGTCCTCAATGAAGTCTTCGAAGTCGCCAAACTCTGGGCTCAGTTGCCGGGTTTGGCGGATGCGGTTGACGAGGAGACCGCCCTGGCGGTGCTGGAGGAGGCTGGCAAAGTCACTGGCAAGAGCATCGCGCCGCTGAGCCGCAGCGGTGACGAAGAGGGTTGCCATTGGGACGACGGCGCTGTGCGCACGCCAGCCGGTTTCATCGAAGCCTACAAAACTTACGCCGAAGGTGGCTGGGTGGGTGTAGGTGGGGATCCTGCCTATGGCGGCATGGGTATGCCCAAGGTGATCTCGGCCCAGGTCGAGGAAATGGTCAACTCTTCGAGCCTGGCGTTCGGGCTATACCCAATGCTGACCGCTGGCGCCTGCCTGTCGATCAACGCCCATGCCAGCGAAGCGCTCAAGGAAAAGTACCTGCCGAACATGTATGCCGGTATCTGGGCTGGCTCCATGTGCCTGACCGAACCTCACGCAGGTACCGACCTGGGCATCATTCGCACCAAGGCTGAGCCCCAGGCTGACGGCAGCTACAAAGTCAGTGGCACGAAGATATTCATTACCGGTGGCGAGCACGACCTGACTGAAAACATCATTCATCTGGTCTTGGCCAAACTTCCGGATGCACCCGCGGGTCCCAAGGGCATTTCCCTGTTCCTGGTGCCCAAGTTCATGGTCAACGCCGACGGCAGCCTGGGTGCGCGCAACCCGGCCAACTGTGGTTCGATTGAACACAAGATGGGTATCCAGGCTTCGGCCACCTGCGTCATGAACTTCGACGAAGCGGTGGGCTATCTGGTTGGCGAGCCCAACAAGGGCCTGGCGGCCATGTTCACCATGATGAACTACGAGCGTCTTGGCGTAGGAATCCAGGGCCTGGCTTCGGCAGAGCGCTCGTACCAAAATGCTATCGAATATGCGCGTGACCGTTTGCAGAGTCGTGCCCCTACCGGGCCGCAGGCCCAGGACAAGGCGGCCGACCCGATCATCGTTCACCCGGACGTACGTCGCATGCTGCTGACGATGAAAGCGTTCAACGAAGGTGGTCGCGCGTTCTCTACCTATGTAGCCATGCAACTGGACACCGCCAAGTACAGCGAAGATGCACCGACCCGCAAGCGTGCCGAGGAACTCGTCGCGTTGCTGACCCCGGTATCCAAGGCTTTCTTGACCGACCTGGGCCTTGAGACCACGGTGCATGGTCAGCAAGTCTTCGGCGGTCACGGCTACATTCGTGAGTGGGGCCAGGAGCAACTGGTTCGCGACGTGCGCATTACCCAGATCTATGAGGGCACCAACGGTATTCAGGCGCTGGATCTGATGGGCCGTAAAGTAGTAGGCAGTGGCGGTGCTCTGTACAAGCTGTTCGCCGACGAAATTCGCCATTTCACCGCCACTGCTGGCAATGAATTGAGCGAGTTCGTCACGCCGCTGAACGCTGCCCTGGACAATCTGGATGACCTGACTGCCTGGGTGCTTGATCGAGCGAAGAACAACCCCAACGAAATCGGCGCTGCATCGGTGGAATACCTGCAAGCGTTTGGCTATACCGCCTACGCCTATATGTGGGCGCTTATGGCGCGCACGGCGATGGCCAAGCATGGCGAAGATGATTTCTATGCCAGTAAGCTAGGCACTGCTCGCTTTTACTTCGCTCGCCTGCTGCCGCGGATTCACTCGCTCAGCGCCTCGGTGAAAGCCGGTAGCGAATCGCTGTATCTGCTGGATGCCGCACAGTTCTGATAGCCTCACGTCGTGTAAGCTTTTTCCTACACGACGTGGTGACTTTTCGCCTCTATCGAAAGATTGGATCCACCGCTAATCTACTTGCATGGACGTAGCGCAGGAAGCGCCAAGGATAGAACACGGACACGAAGGATTCCTGCCAGGATGGTGGGGCGAAATGGATGTCAGGGAAACAGTCTGCAAAACCCCGCCTCGGCGGGGTTTTCTTTTGCCTGCAGAAAAGTCCGGGTCCACGTCAGCCGAGCACATCCAGCGGTGATACCCCCATCTGCCTCGGATCAGCTTCTTCTTCCAGCAGTGTGCGCAACAGTTCGACAGTGGCCTGCTGGCGCTGCGCATCTCGAAACACCAGGCCTATCTTGAGTGGCACGCGAGGCTCGCTCAGCGGCTTCCAGAGCAGTTCCTGATCGTCTTCGACCACTTCCTTGGCGCGCCCGGGCAGCACTGTTGCGAGGGAGGTGTGACCGAGACTGTCGAGAATACCGGCCATGTTGTTCATTTCTGCCTGCACGTGCGGTCGCCGTCCGAGGTTGGCCAGTTGCGTCTGCCAGATCTGGCGCACCTGGAACTCTTCGCCGAGCAGCAGCATGGGCAACTCTGCCGCCTGTTTAAGCGAGACCTTCTTGAATTCCCGCAGAGGGTGAGTCTTGGGGATTACAAGCTGCAGCTCATCTTCGTACAGCATCAAGCCGTGTAGACCTGGTTGGCGTGGCGGCAGGTAGCTGATGCCGATATCCAGCGTGCCATTGAGCAAGCGCCTTTCGACCTCCAGCCCCGACAGCTCGTAAATTTGTACTACCAGGTTGGGTTGAGCCTTGCGCACTCGATCCAGAAGCTGTGGCACCAGGCTCGGCCTTACAATCTGCAATACACCAATGGCCAGAGTGCGCAGTGATTGTCCCTTGAAGTTGCGCAGCGCCTCGCGGGCCCGTTGCAGCCCATCGAGCAGGGGCAGGGCATGGTTGTATAACGTGTGCGCAGCGAGGGTCGGCAGCAAGCGCTTGTTGCTGCGCTCGAACAGGCTGACATCCAGGCTGTGTTCCAGTTGCCGAATCTGTTGCGAGAGCGCCGGTTGCGACAAGGAAAGGCGCTCGGCGGCCCGCCCGACATGGCCCTCTTCATACACCGCGACGAAATAACGCAGTTGGCGAAAATCCATAAGTAATACTTATCAAAAATGCTCGAAAAACCAAATGGCTGTTAGCCGCTAATACGCCTAGTCTATCCCGTATTCACAAGGCTTGCAGGGCCACAAGGCGCGATGAACACCATGTATCGGGATGTTGTTTACATAGGCTTGGCAAAAGGGTTGAAAATATGAATTTGTTCAATTTTCGACGTCCAGCGCCCGTTGTGGCCGAGCCCAAGCCGGTGCCGGTTGCTGCCAGCCCCGAGGTGCTTCCTATTGATTACCTGATGCCTGCCACTGAACGCGCAGCGCAGGTTTTTGTCCGCGGCCAGGGTTCCTGGCTATGGGACAGCGAAGGTCACGCTTATCTCGATTTCACGCAAGGCTGTGCAGTCAACAGCCTCGGCCATAGCCCGAGTGTGCTGGTGAAAGCCTTGGGCAGTCAGGCCCAGGCGTTGATCAATCCGGGTGCCGGTTTTCACAATCGTGGCTTGCTCAAGTTGGTAAGTCTGCTTTGCCAGAGTACGGGCAGTGATCAGGCCTATCTGCTCAACAGCGGGGCCGAAGCCTGCGAAGGGGCGATCAAGCTGGCGCGTAAATGGGGTCAGCTGCACCGTAACGGCGCCTACCACATCATTACTGCAAGCCAGAGCTGCCACGGCCGGAGCCTGGGTGCGTTGTCGGCTTCCGATCCTTCACAGTGCATTCGCTGTGAGCCGGAACTGCCAGGCTTCAGCAAGGTACCCTTCAATGATTTGGAGGCGCTGCACGCCGCTGTCGATTCGCGCACCGTGGCGATCATGCTTGAGCCTATTCAGGGCGAAGCCGGTGTCATTCCGGCTACTGCTGCCTACCTCAAGGGCGTCGAACGTCTATGCCGTGAGTTGGGCATCCTGTTGATTCTCGATGAAGTGCAGACCGGTGTCGGCCGCTGTGGCGCACTGCTCGCCGAGCAAACCTACGACGTGCGCGCCGACATCATCACCTTGGGCAAGGGCTTGGGGGGTGGTGTACCACTGGCCGCTTTACTGGCCCGTGGCAGTGCCTGCTGCGCCGAAGCGGGCGAACTTGAAGGCAGCCACCATGGCAATGCGCTGATGAGTGCTGCCGGTCTTGCGGTATTGGAGACTGTGCTGGAGCCGGGCTTTTTCGAGCAAGTTCAGGACTCCGGCCGCCATTTACGCGATGGCTTGAGCCGCCTCGCCGGCCGCTATGGACAGAGCGAAGTACGCGGCCAGGGCCTGTTGTGGGCGCTGCAGCTTAGCGAAGACAATGCCGCTGAACTGGTCAAGGCCGCCCTGCATGAAGGACTGCTGCTCAATGCGCCGCAAGCCGATGTGCTGCGTTTGTCGCCAGCACTGACCGTAAGCAAGGGCAATATCGATGAAATGCTGTTGCGTCTGGCCAGGGCTTTTGCCCGGGTGCATTCGGCGCAACAGCACCAGCGGCGTGAAGCCACTGCCTGATTTTTTTCACCTTTGGTGAAGTAACCGAACCGTCTCGCGTTCCTGCGCATCGCCCCGGGCCTGTAGTTTTTGGCCTGGGGCGTTTTTTTATCTGCTCTGGGTGGGTTGAACCCTGGGGCAGCGCTACAGTCAGTTCTAGTACATCTTTGAAGGGAACTGCCCAATGGACTTTATTCGCATCATCATCGCCATTCTCCTGCCGCCACTTGGCGTATTCCTGCAGGTCGGCTTTGGCGGCGCCTTCTGGCTCAACATTCTGCTGACGTTGCTGGGCTATATTCCGGGCATCGTCCATGCGGTGTACATCATCGCCAAGCGATAACTTTCAACGGTGCTGGCAGTGCACACATGGCCAAGCCAACCCATCAGTTGTCTTCCAGCACCTGCCGATAAAACTTCCATTCCTCTTCCAGCGCGTGGGCAAGGTTGGCCGCCGTGCGAAAACCGTGGCGCTCCGAGGGGTAGAAATGCCCCTCGGCACGAATACCGTTGGCTTTGAGGGCCGCGAGCATTGAGCGTGTCTGTTCTGGCACTACCACGGCGTCCAGTTCCCCCTGAAAGAAAATCACCGGTGCCTTGATGTTCGCTGCGTGCAACAGCGGTGTGCGTTGTTTATAGCGCTCGGCATCCTTGAGCGGATCACCGATCAGCCAGTCCAGGTAATCCCCTTCGAATTTGTGCGTTGCGCGAGCCAGGGCTTGGGGATCACTGACACCATAAAGACTGGCGCCAGCGCGGAATATAGAGTGAAAGGCCAGCGCGCAAAGTGTGGTGTAGCCACCGGCACTGCCGCCGCGAATAAATGCCTTGGCCGGATCGATCAGGCCACGTGAGGCCAAGTGCGCAACCACCGAACAGGCATCTTCGACATCTATTTCTCCCCAGCGCAGATGCAGGGCTTGGCGGTATGCCCGACCGTAGCCGCTGCTGCCGCGGTAGTTGAGATCGGCCACGGCGAAACCGCGCTGGGTCCAGTATTGAATACGTGGATCAAGGGCCGGGTAGCAGGCCGAGGTTGGTCCACCATGCACGAAGACGATCAGAGGCGGGCGCTGTACATCGTTCATCGCCGGATAAAAGAAACCGTGGGCGATGCCGTTACCGCTGGGATAGCGCAACGGCTGCGGACAGCTGATGCGCTCTGCAGGCAAAGGCGGTGCGCCACCCGCCAGCACTTTTACGCAATGGTTGACGCGATCGATGGCAATGACAGCCGACGGGCGGGTCGGTGACGCAGCGATGGCGTAGAGAAAGTCCTGATCCAGGTCCAGGCAGCGTAAACGGCTGTAATGCGTGTCTATCAGTTGCTGGGTACCATCGTTGTGGCACTGACCCAAACGGCTGAAGCCATCTTCGAACCAGGTAGCCAGATAGTGGTGTTCATCCAGCCCAAGCCAGGTGCTGGCGCCCAATTGCCACGGTGCGGCGGCATGATCGGCATGTGCGGCAGGCAGGGCGCTCCAGCCTTGTGCAGTTTCTGCCCAGGGTTGCCAGAAGCCGTTGCGATCTGACAGGCAATACAAGCGTCCATGGCTGTCGAAACGCGGTTGCTGCAGGGATTGCGCTGGCCCTTGGTTGCCTGCGATACAGCGTGGCTGTCCCCACTGACCATCAGCTTTGCGCACACTGCAGAGTAGCCGCGTAGCGGTCCAGGGCTGGTCGGGCCTGCTCCATTCGATCCACGCCAGGCGCGAGCCATCATCGCTCAAGGTGGGTGCGGCATAAAAATCCGCACCTTGGGCCAACACCTCGCGCAATTGCGGGGCTATTGCCACCAGGCGATGTTCCACTCGGTCTGCGCAATGGGTTTCTTCAACGGCCAGAACCTGACCAGCAGCCCAGCGCAGATCACCGTAACGACGCTCGCCTTGTGTAAGCGGTTGAGGCAGGCCGCCGAGCAGATCCTGGGTGTAGAGTTGTTGGTCGGCCTCGTTGACGAACACCAAGCCCTCATCGTTCAGGCAAAAGCTGCCACCGCCGTATTCATAGACGCGGCTGCGAACGCTATAGCCATCCGGCGTCAGACAGTGCGCCTGGCCGTTGCGCCAGTGCCAGACTCGGCAAGCACCATCGCGGGGACGGAACTCATTCCAGAACAGGCCTTGCGGCCCAACCTTCAATTCGGCGAAATCGGTGCCGGCAGCGACTGCCTGTTCGGCGCTGAATCGCTCAGCCGCGGAAGATGACTCGGGAGTTACGCTCATTGCGGAAGGTCAACTCATCAATGTTCAACTGGGCGTGCTCGGCTTCCTCGCGGGCCTTGAGAATAATCCCGTGGTCCGCAGATTTGGCGCAGACCGGGTCAGCATTACTGGCGTCACCGGTGAGCATGTAGGCCTGGCAGCGACAGCCGCCGAAGTCCTTTTCCTTTTCATCGCAGGAGCGGCACGGCTCGGGCATCCAGTCATAACCGCGGAAACGGTTGAAACCGAATGAGTCGTACCAGATGTGCTGCATGCTGTGATCGCGCACGTTGGGGAACTGCACCGGTAGTTGTCGCGCGCCGTGGCAAGGCAAGGCGGTGCCATCCGGTGTCACGGTAAGGAATACGCTGCCCCATCCGTTCATGCAGCCTTTGGGGCGTTCTTCGTAATAGTCGGGTGTGACAAAAATTAGCTTGCACGGATTACCGGCCGCCTTGAGTCGCTCGCGATACTCATTGGTAATGCGTTCGGCGCGCTCCAGCTGTGCACGGGTTGGTAGCAGGCCGACCCGGTTCAAATGGGCCCAGCCGTAGAATTGGCAGGTGGCCAGCTCGACAAAATCGGCCTCAAGCGCGATGCACAGCTCAATGATGCGATCGATCTTGTCGATGTTGTGACGGTGGGTGACGAAATTGAGCACCATCGGATAGCCGTGAGCTTTCACCGCTCGAGCCATCTCGAGCTTTTGTGCAAAAGCTTTTTTCGAGCCGGCCAGCAAGTTGTTCACCTGTTCGTCGCTGGCCTGAAAACTGATCTGGATATGGTCCAGGCCAGCTTCTTTGAAGGTCGCTATTTTTTCCTCGGTTAGCCCGATGCCGGAGGTGATCAAGTTGGTGTAGTAGCCCAGGCGCCGGCCTTCGCCGATCAACTCGGCCAAGTCCTGGCGCACCAGCGGCTCGCCACCGGAAAACCCCAGCTGTGCGGCGCCCATTTCCCGGGCCTCGGCCATAACCTTGAACCACTGGTCGGTGCTCAGTTCCTGGCCTTGGGCGGCGAAATCCAATGGGTTCGAGCAGTAGGGGCATTGCAGTGGGCAGCGGTAGGTCAGCTCGGCCAGCAGCCACAGCGGTAACCCGACCTCAGGCTTGGCCGGTACTTCACTCAAGGACGATCCAGTGTTCGGCACGGGCGACCTCCATGAACTGCTCGATATCATCACCGAGCTCGGCTACCCCGGGGAATTGCGTGTCCAGCTCGGCAATGATCCCGGCAACATCACGCTGGCCATCGATCAGCCCGCCAATCAGGGCTGCACTTTCGTTCAGTTTGATCATGCCCTCGGGGTAGAGCAAGACATGTCCCTTTTGCGCCGGCTCGTACTGGAAGCGGTAGCCAGGGCGCCATTTTGGGGTTTGCGTACGATCAAAACTCATAAGGTGATTCCTTTGTGCCAGACCCGTTCGCTGGTAACGCTGTGGTAGGGCGGACGGTTCAGCTCATAGGCCATGCTCATGGCGTCGAGCATGCTCCACAAAATATCCAGCTTGAACTGCAGGATCTCCAGCATGCGCTGCTGGCCCTCAACAGTAGTGTAGTGCTGCAGCGTGATTGCCAGCCCATGTTCGACATCTCGGCGCGCCTGGCCCAGGCGCGTACGGAAGTACTCGTAACCAGCCGGGTCGATCCAGGGATAGTGTTGCGGCCAGCTGTCCAGGCGCGATTGGTGGATCTGCGGGGCAAACAGTTCGGTCAGCGAACTGCTGGCGGCTTCCTGCCAGCTGGCACGGCGAGCAAAATTCACATAGGCGTCCACAGCAAAGCGTACACCGGGAAGCACCAGCTCTTGGGAGCGCAACTGCTCGGGATCCAGCCCTACCGCCTGGCCCAGGCGCAGCCACGCCTCGATGCCACCGTCCTCGCCAGGCGCACCGTCATGGTCGAGCAGGCGCTGGATCCACTCTCGACGAATCTCGCGGTCCGGGCAGTTGGCCAGAATTGCCGCATCCTTGAGGGGGATGTTGACCTGGTAGTAGAACCGGTTGGCTACCCAGCCCTGAATCTGCTCGCGGCTGGCCCGGCCTTCGTACATCGCCACATGATAGGGGTGATGGATGTGGTAGTACGCGCCTTTGGCGCGCAGGGCATGTTCGAATTCGGCGGGGGACAGCGCTGTGGCGTCGCTCATGTCAGCTCCTGCTAAAGGGTGATGCTCATGCCGTCGAAGGCTACTTCGACGCCACGGCGATCCAGTTCGGCGCGTTCGGCCGAGTCTTCATCGAGAATCGGGTTGGTGTTGTTGATGTGGATAAGCACCTTGCGTTGGGTTGGAAAACCCTCAAGGACTTCCAGCATCCCACCCGGTCCATTCTGCGCCAAATGACCCATTTCGCGGCCGGTGCGAGTGCCGACACCACGGCGCTGCATTTCATCGTCCTCCCACAAGGTGCCATCCACCAGCAGGCAATCGGCGTCACCCATCATCTGCAGCAGATTGTCGTCCACCTGGCCCAGCCCCGGGGCGTAGAACAGTTTGCCACCGGTACGCAGGTCTTCGACCATCAAGCCGAGGTTATCGCCTGGGTGTGGGTCGAAACGGTGTGGCGAGTAGGGCGGGGCTGCGCTGCGCAGCGGGAAGGGGGTAAAGCGCAGGTTCGGGCATGCTTCGACGACAAAGCTGCCTTGTAGCTCGATGCGGTTCCATTGCAGGCCGCCATTCCAATGACTGAGCATGGTGAACAAGGGAAAACCGCTGGAGAGGTCTTGATGGACCATCTCGGTGCACCACACCTGATGCGGGCAGCCTTCACGCAGGCTCAGCAGGCCGGTGGTGTGATCGATCTGGCTGTCGAGCAGAACAATGGCGTTGATACCGCTGTCGCGCAAGGCGCGCGCGGGCTGCATGGGCGCGAACGCCTGCAGTTGTGCGCGAATATCCGGCGAGGCGTTGCACAGTACCCAGTGAATACCGTCGTCAGACAGGGCAATCGACGATTGGGTGCGCGCCGTGGCGCGCAATGTGCCGTCGCGAAAGCCTTTGCAGTTCACGCAGTTGCAGTTCCACTGCGGGAAACCGCCACCTGCGGCGGAACCTAGAATCTGGATGTACATAGCTGCTCCTGCCGGGTTTTGAAATAAAAACGCCCCGGCTGACCGAGGCGTTGTACCGCAGGCTGACTCAGCGGCTTGCGAAATACATGGTCACTTCAAAGCCGATACGCAGATCAGTGTAAGCAGGTTTGGTCCACATGGATTGACTCCTTCCGGATGGGTCTGGGGTTTGACAGCTACCTATTTAGTCCTCTCGGGTCATGAGGGGTTCAAATAGCTGGGATTGCGCTATCTTACTAAAATTCTACGTACTGAATGGTTAAATCCTCGATAAACGTCGTTACATATTCAGTAAGAATCAGTGCTTCGACCAATTGCCGTGAAGAGGTGCTGGACCATTGGCCAGGCACAGCCAGCCCCGCTTGGCGTGCAGCAGGTCATCTGCACACTGGCGCAGCGTTACCTCATCAACGGCGTGAATCTGTTGTTGAAGTGCGTGCAAGGACGCCTTGCCTCGCCCAGCCAAGAGCGCCTGCCAGGCCCACTCGGCGACCTCGGCGTTGCTCATTGTCGGCTCGCTCATTTGTTCGGCCAGTGCTTGGCGGATCCCGGCGTCGCAGTGCAGGGTAGAAGGCAGCGCGGTGAGAAACCCATGGATATGCGTGAGGATTTGCTCATGGCTTGTATTCGGTGACTGCACGCCGAACACCAGCCCGTTGATGCCCTGGATCTGACGGAAGGCGCTGAAAACGGCGTAGCCCAGCTGCAATTCGACGCGAAAGCGTTGATAGAACGGCCCCTGAATGTGCTGTGCCAGCAAGCGTGCGCAGGCTTCGTCTTCGCTGGATAACGGGCAGAACAGCAGCACAGCCTGTTCATTGGCCGCAGGGGGCAGCATTTGCCAAGCGCGCGCAGTTTTCGCAGGCGCGGGGCAAAGCAGTCCCGGCTTCCCGGGTATATCTTGCAGCACACTGTTGAGGGCTTGCTGTGCAAGCTCGTCCAGCCCTGTTGCCATTGCCTGCCAACGAGCGTGGGCCCAGAGCCGCTGGAGATCGCTTTGACAAACTTCGCCTGCGTGCAGGGTGGCGTCGGGGCCACCGATGAGTTGCTCGGGAAGTTGCCGGAGCAAGGCACGGATTGGCATCTTATCGACTTCATCGGCAGACCTCGCAATCCAGCTGGAGGCATCTGGATGCTGCAGTGCGTGCAGGGTCTCTGCCATTGTCGCAACGACAGCGTCAGGGCTGCCCGTGCAGCGTAACTGCCAGAACCTGGCACAGGAATCGAACTGTAATGTCACCCCGGCTCTTTCTGCGCGCTCGCGCAGTGGCTGCAATGCGCGGTCGAGCACCTGCCAGAGTCGTTCATCGATTCCCGCGCTAACTTGCCAGCGCACGTAGACAAAGCCTTGCTGGCGCATCGGCGGCAGCAGCGAACTGATGGATAAGCCTGTAGGCGTTACGTGGCTGTACTGATCAGCAGGTCGATGTACCGCGAGCAACGGCTCTGCAGCGGGCAAATGCCACTGTTCGGTGGCCGACGGCAAGGTGTGCTGCACAAGCGCCTCGAGCAAACTGTTCAAGGCTTGCTCGGCTTGGGTGTCCAGGGCCTGATAGGGGCGAGAGGCGCTGTCACGACAGGCTAACTCCAAGGCTGTGGCGGTTTGTGCACGACGGCGCTGTAACTTTGCGTACTCCTGGTTTATCGAAGTTCGGTCCACGTCGCGGAAAAACCTCAACCAATCCGCAAGCAGCGTTCGTACCTGCGTATCTGTGGCCCCTCCGTTAAGCTTCAGCCGGGTGTGCAGCAGCGCCTGCCCTGCAAAGCTGTATAGGGACGAGAACTCCAGTGCTTGCCCCCAGCCTCGCCGACGTAGCGCTGACAGCAGCCCGCCGGGGCGCGCATCGGTGAGCCAGGTGGCGAGAAATTCGATGGCGTGTTCCATCCCCGTAGGCTGGTTTTCGATGGCGTGCAAAAGGTCCAGTTGCTGCTCACTGCGCTGTGGTGTGAGCGTGTTGTCGGCAAGTCGCGCCGCTGCGGCCTGTTCTACTCGTTCGCCTGTGGCGAAATTGTTGGCAGCAGCGCATGCCATGGTTTGTAGCTGTTCAAGGCTTTGTGGTCCGCTCAGGCTCAAGACCATTTGTCCGGCCTGGTAGAAACGTTGGTGATACGTTCGCAAGGCCGTCTGAAAGGCGTGGCAGTGGATCGGCAGGCTATAGCGATTGCCTGCATGGAAAGCACTCAGCGGGTGCCCCCTGGAAACCCTCTGCAGCAATGCAAACTGCGCCTGAGCTTGAGGATTGCGTGACCAGGCGATGAATTCGGCATGAATCACTTCGCGCTCGCGCGACTGGCGCTGTAAATCAAATAGCGGACGGGCGAGCATTTCGCATAAGCGCTCGAGCCCACCGGCAAATGCTGCCTGCGGGACTTCGAAAAAGTAGTCAGTGGTGCGCTCGCGGGTGCTTGCATTGACTTGCCCACCGTGGCGTTGCACATAGCGCATCAGGCCATCGTCGAGGGGGAAGCGGTCATTGCCCAGAAACAGCAGGTGCTCAAGAAAGTGGGCCAGGCCCGGATGAGTAGGTGGGGCGTCATGACTGCCTGCCATCACCCGTATCGCGGCCGCACAGCGCTTGAGCTGCGGGGCATGGCGTAGCGTGACTTGCAGGCCATTGTCGAGAGTGAGGTGTTGCACAGTGCTGGGCATGACGGTTCCGTTGAAGCGCGAACCGTCATGCTAACGGATTATCCGCGATTGCGCGGATCGCCATACAGCTCGGGTCGCAAGTCGTGCAGGTAAGGAGTGTTGGCGCGGCCTTCATGTACCCGTTGCAGCTCCAGGTCTGCCATCAGCAGGCACGGGTCGCGACTGGCCATGGCCAGAATGCTGCCGTCGGGGCCGACGATACTGCTTTGCCCGCAATAGTGGATCTCGTCTTCTGCTGCACAGTAGTTGGCGTATGCCAGGTAGCACTGGTTTTCGTAGGCACGGGC
The DNA here is from genome assembly GCF_016881005.1 of Pseudomonas arcuscaelestis. Classification (GTDB taxonomy): domain Bacteria; phylum Pseudomonadota; class Gammaproteobacteria; order Pseudomonadales; family Pseudomonadaceae; genus Aquipseudomonas; species Aquipseudomonas arcuscaelestis. Next base: position 390,587 of record NZ_JACOPV010000004.1, read on the forward strand.
GCGCACGGTGACTTGGGCAACGAAATCGTAGGGCACCATGTTCGCAGTGGGCACCAGAATCAATTCAGCGCCGGCCAATGCCAGGCGCCGAGCGCTCTCTGGAAACTCGATGTCATAGCAGATCAGCAACCCCAGGCGCCATCCGTTCAGTTCCACGACTGGAAAGTGGTCTGGACCTGGACTGAACATGGCCCGGTCCAGACCGCCAAATAGGTGGGTCTTGCGGTAGTTGCACAAGCTGCTGCCGTGAGCGTCGATCAGTTGCACCGCGTTGTACACCCGACCGTCGTCGGACAGTTCCGGATAGCCATAGGCAATGGCGATGCGATTGCTCTGGGCTATCTCCACCACGGCCATGGCCGACGGCCCGTCATCGGCCTCGGCCAAACGTGCCACTGCTTCGCTGCCAATGTTGTAGCCGGTCAGGAACATTTCCGGACATACCAGCAACTCGGCACCGCGGGCGGCTGCCAGCTGCGCCTGCTGGTGCAGGCGCTCGAGGTTGCCGGGTACATCCAATGGTTGCGGTGCACCTTGATACAGCGCGATGCGCATGGCCTTACTCCCGTCAGTCGGCCAGGGCGATGGGGCCGATTTCGTGGAACACATCCCCTGGGCCTGGGTTATCCGGATGGGTGTGCCCCCCGAAGTGAGTCATGATACCCCACACCGCATTGAGCGACGTTTGCACGGCACCTTCGACCCAGGCTGGAGTCCAGGACACGTCATCACCGGCGATGAAGATACCGCGTTGCTCGCTAGGCAACTCCTGCTGCATGAAGTGCGCGTACATGCGTTGGTTGTAGCGGTAGTGGCCGGGCAGGGCGCCTTTGAAGGCACCGAGGAAATGCGGATCGGCTTCCCAGGACACGGTGATCGGATCCCCGATGATGTGCCCGGCGATGTCTACTTTTGGATAGATTTTCTTCAGTGCATCCAAGGCTAGCTTTACACGCTTTTCCACCGGGTGCGGAAGCATCTTCAGGGCGTCGCTCATCCAGGAATAGGACAGGCAGATCACCCCCGGCTTATCGTCACCGTTGTCGAACAGGTAAGTACCACGGGTCAGGCGGTCGGTGAGGGTCATGCTCATCAGATCACGGCCGGTTTCTGGGTCTTTATCTTTCCAGAATGGCCGGTCGACCATGACAAAGGTCTTCGACGACTGCATATAGCGGGTACGGTCCAGGGCCATCCACATTTTTTGCGAGAACAGCGATTCCTCGCATTCGATCTGGGTGGTCAGCAACCAACTCTGGCAGGTTGTCAGCACGGCGCCATAGTGGCGAGTGTCGCCCCAATTGTCGGTAACCGCCAGTCGCCCATCGGCATGGCGAGCAATGCTTTTGACCCCAGGACGCGGCGCACCCCGGTGCAGTGAACTGAGACTGGTGCCCTCCGGCCAGTGGGCGCAACGTTGGGGCACATGGCGCCAGATGCCCAGCGGAACCTGCTCGACGCCACCTACGACCAAATGCTGGTGGTCGTCGCAGTTGGTCATCACCACGCGAAAGATTTCCAGCATCGAGTTAGGGAAGTCCGAGTCCCAGCCGCCGGTGCCGAATCCGACCTGACCGAACACTTCCCGGTGCAGAAAGCTGAGTTTGGCAAAGGCTTTGGAGGTGGCGACGAAGTCGTAGAAGGTGCGGTCATCCCACAGCGGCACCAAGGTGTTCCAGAGTTCCTTGAGACGCGGCACATCTCGGTCGCGAATAGCTTGTTGAATCTCTGCGAAACGGGAACCTTCCTCGAGCGCATCGGCCCAGGCATCGGCAACTTCCTGGAACAGTTGCGGCAGGTCCGAAAGTTTTTCGGCGTAGTGGGTCTGGCCTTCCAGGTCGATAACCGTGCTGCCCGAAGCGGGTGTCAGCGGGTTAGGAAAAGGCTTGGTCTGTAGGCCCAGCTTGTCTACATAGTGGTAGAACGCAGTGGAGGAAACGGGGAAACGCATGCCGCCCAATTCGGCGATGATTCCATCGGTGCCTTCGAAGGTTTGCGAACGCAGTCGGCCACCCATCTTCGACGCTTCATACACCACCGGCTTAAGGCCGAGCTTCATCAGCTCGTACGCCGCTACCAGGCCGGCAATACCGGCACCGACAATCGCCACCTCTTCACCGTGGCGTTCGGCCGGAATACTGCCCAGGCCGGCCGGGTGTTCAATCCAGTTATCAAAAGCGAACGGGAAATCCGGGCCAAAAATGGTGACAGGTTTTTTTCCGTCGGCGGGATGACGATTATTCTTATTCATGGGATGACCTTGCCAGGGCTGCGCTGCACGCGAAGCTTGAGTATAGAAAACGCTGGCGGTCAGTTTAGAGCGTGTGAGTTACGTAATTAAGAAGCAGAGTGTCGTCTATTTGCACTTCAAGTCGCCTATTTGCATGTCGCTTCCGTCATATCGACAACTGCGCTAGTAGGGGACTTGCCTCGCGATCAGTTCCAGCCACGGTCCACCTTGCTACTGAGAATGATCGAAGTGGTGGTCTTCTCCACACCCTCGACACTGCCGATTTGATCCAGCAACTGATCCAACTGCTCCGGCGAATCGCTGCGCAGCCAGGCCACATAATCAAACTCACCGCTCACTGCACAGAGCTGCTGCACTTGGCCCATGGCACCAAGGCGGCGTACCACCTCCTTGCCCGAGCGTGGTTGCACCTTGATCCCGACATAGGCTTGCAACCCACCGTCAATCAAACGCTGTCCAAGGCGCACGCCATAGCCGCTGATGACCTTGGTTTTTTCCAGTCGCGCCAGGCGCGAGGTGACAGTCGTGCGGGCGATGCCCAACTGCCGGGCAAGCATGGCAACGCTTTCGCGGGCATTGATCTGCAAGAGCGAAATCAGTTGGCGGTCGATTTCATCGAGGGCGATGGGGCGACTGTCGGACATGGATATTCTCTGGGTTGGCGCGTAGCGTGGCGGACGAGGTAAACCCGTTAGCCTATCCATACCCCACGCTGCCCGGCAAGCTTCCTCACGCGGTGAATACCTGTGCTGGAGTGTGCTAGTGCGGGTTCAGCCTCGCTACAAGCTCGCTCAACACATACAATCTAGCCTCTCAACTTGACGAGCACGCTTCATGTCAACGGATGTATTGACCCAATCCACCCCCCAGCGTCTGGGGAATCTAATCATTGGCTACTTGCTGCCGCTTGGCTGGCTGGTCACGCTGACAGGAATGTTCTGGGCCTGGGAGCGCCCGCACTACCATAAATCCTTTTATATCTTTCTCGCCTTTCCAACTCTGCTGGCCTTGATCCTGCGTCCGCGCTTGCTCAAGCCCCTGACGAGTAACCCTTTATTTATTGCTTTCCTGACCTTCAGCGCCTACACCATGCTGAGTCTTGCCTGGTCCGATACCGAGAACTCGGTCGGCAGCTTGCTCAAGCGCCCGCTGTACATTGCCATGCTGATGTTTGCCGCAGGCATCATTGCCCTGCGTACCCCTGAGCGCCTTGGGCAGCTCACGCGCCTGGCAGCTATCATCGCTGCTGTAGCTGCGGGGCTTTCGCTTCTGTATTTCGCCTTCAACACCCCTTCCATCTTTCGTTACCGACTGACTGGGTACGGCGCGCTCTACAACCCGCTTCTCACTGGTCACGTCTTTGGGGCATTCGCTGCATTCTGGCTGGCTTCGTGGTTTCAGGCGCGGAGCCCACTGAGTCCTTTGCCGATTATTTGCCTGGCGCTGCTAGGCGCTGCCATCCTTGCCACTGGTTCACGGACACCCTTGGTTGGTCTTGCGGGGGCGCTGATCTGGTTGCTGATCGTCGGCGATCGACGTCGCGGGATGATTGCGCTGGGGTTGGCGGCGCTGGCTTTGTTGGGCGTCGCGATTCTTCACCCTGAAGCGGTCACTCAGCGCGGTATCTCTTACCGTCCGGCTATCTGGATGGACGCGTTGCGCCAGATTGGCGAGCACCCATGGCTGGGCCATGGATACGACAGCCCCATGACGGTGGCCATTCCCGGAATACGCAAGCTTTCCGACCCCCACAACATTGAGCTGGGTGTGTTGTACGCGGGCGGTATCGTAGGATTGGTGCTGTGGATGACGCTTTATGGCCTGGCGATGTATTTCAGCTGGATCTATCGCAAGCATCCAGCCGTTACCCTGGCGGCCACCTGGCTGGTGTTCGGTTTCGCCTCGGGCCTGACTGAAGGCAGCGCCTTCATGTCACGCCCAAAAGAACACTGGTTCTTGATCTGGCTACCGTTGGCGATGGTTTACGGGCAATCGCTTATTTACTGGAAGCGTGACCGCGCATCTTCGCAGAGCTGATCAGTCGCCACATACCGCGCAAGGTTTTCTTGTTCCAGAACTTGACCGGGATTTCCGCCAGGATCTCCCGGGCAAGGGCCTTATCGCGGTTGGCGTACTTGAGCAGCATGGAGTTACGGAAATTCATGCACACCCACTCGTAGCGTGGATGATCGCGGAACACCTCATACGTCCTTAGTACGTTATCCACCATGAAGCGGCCGTTCTTGAAGGTATTGCTGGGGTGGTCGCGGTACTGAGCCAGCACCTCGCCGAGCACGTCAATAAAGTAACCGGCGCGGGTGATTGCCAGCTCGATATAGACGTCTTCCAGGCGGATATTGGCATTGAAACCGCCCACTTTATCCAAGGCCTCACGGCGCAGCATCAACGTTGCTGCCATTGGCCCAGGCTTGCGGTCGAGAAACAGATCATCGAAATCCAGGCGGCGAAAGGGCAGATTGCGCTTACGCTGCTCGCGAGGACCCATCACCTTACCATCCTGGTCGATGGTTTCGATGTTGGCCGAGCAGATCCCCACCTCAGGCTTGTCACGCATGTACTCGACCTGGGTGGCGATGCGATGGGGGAACATAATGTCGTCGGAGCCGAACGGCACAATCAGCTCACCGCGTGCGCGCTCAATTGCATCATTCAGGGTGCGAGCCAGGCCTTGGTTGGCTTGCAACTTCAAATCGAAACCGTGCTGCGCTTGCAGTCGCTGCAAAATTGCCTGGCTGTCATCCTTGGAACCATCGTCGATGACCAGTAACTCTATATTCTTATAAGTCTGGTTAATGACGCTGTTGATGCACGTTTCGATATAACGCGCATGATTGTAGGACGCGATGATCACTGTCACCAACGGCGAATCAGTAGCATCGTGACGCTGAGCAGACATAAACAAAAACCCCTAAGTTGTACTGTACCGCATGAGTACTTCGCAGCTCACATCTGCAGAAGGCGCGCTCAAGCGTACGAGCCCTCATCTTGATCTTAGCTAATGGAATGCACGTGTACCGCACGTGTCTTTCAATCGTCGTTTTGGCGACCTCCATGGAGTCCCCCGCCACCAAAACTGCTGTGCTTTGAACCTATGGTCCCTGCTGCGTTGGCAGCTCGCAGGGACGCGCAGGGCATTCTACCGGGATATCAGCCATCCGTGGCGCTGATGGCCAATTGCTTTATTGAAAGATGTCTTGAATCAACGAGTTAGCAATGCGTTCGCCCCGTTTGTCACGTGCTTGTAAGACGATCATCCGGTGTAAGTCGAGAGGTGGCTAACACTGGTAGTGGCGGCGTTTTCCTTACGGGCATAAAAAAGCCGCGCAATGCGCGGCTTTCTGTTTGGTGGGCCCACACGGACTCGAACCGTGGACCAAAGGATTATGAGGCATAAGATTGCTTAATTTTGTGTAACGTTATGGAGTAATAAATCCAGTAAATACAAGGCTTTTGGCCAGATCATTCGTTTCGTGACATTTCCCAAAAATCCCCTATATTGCTGGCATTCGTTGAGCAATTCGTTAAGCGGTTTTAGGGGCTGAAAGTGGCGCAGAAACTAGCTCACAGCAGAATCAATGCCTTGAAAAAAGGCACTTTGTCCGAGGCGCTGGACGTGAAGGGCTCAGGCTCGCTGATCTTTGAACGCAGGATTAGTGGAATACTGGTCTATCTGAGTCTGCGCCGTGACGGTAAGCAAGAGAGGCTCAAGCTGGGCAGCTATACCGATAGGCCCCTGACTGATTGGCGGACTTATGCCGCTGCTAGGTCGCTGGAGGTGCGCGGGTTCTCTACCATTGAGGATTACCAGAACGCCCAAAGTGAACGCCAGCGCACCGCGCAGCGAGCCGCGAATCTGGAGGCCAGGCAAGGCACTTTTGCGCAGTTGCTCGACGCCTATGTCGAGGATATGGAAAGACGTGGCAAGACCAGTGCCAAGGAAGTGCGCGGCGCTCTAAAACTGAACGTGCTAACCCCATTTCCTGAGCTGTCCGCGCGTAAAGCTAAGGAGGTCGAGCCCGGTGATATTGCTGAGCTTCTGCGCCATTGCCTAAACCGGCCAGCCGCCAGCAAAGGGCGCGGGGTGCGGCTCACCACAGCTAACGCCACCAATGGCAAGAAGCGCCAAGCGGACAAGCTACGCAGCTATCTGCAAGCGGCATTCTCCTTTGGGCTGGCGAACGACCTTAACCCACTGCGTGCGGGTGACGCCGTTCAATATGGATTGAAATTCAATCCGGCGCGTGACGTACCGACCATCGAGGGCGCTAACCAGGCGAACACTTGGGCGCTGACCAAGGATGAATTGAGGGCTGCCGTTCTCGCTGTCGAGGATCTACCTGAGCGTCGCCGTGCTATCGCCAAGGCCATGCTTTATCTCGCCGGGCAGCGCGTGGAAATGCTTTGCCGTGTTACTTGGCAGGACCTATACGACGATGGCGAGCATGGCCCGGTAATGCGTTTGCTGGATCTGAAAGGTGGAAAGGGCACCCCGCCGCGTGAGCATCTTCTGCCAATGGTCGAACGTCTGGGCGAGATTTTGGCCCCGTTGCTAGCCCTAGAGAGCGAAGGTAAAGCCCCTGGCCCGTTCTCTCTGCGAGGCAAAGTGACGATTGCGCCGGGTACTGCACTGGATATTTTTCAGGGTCTAGGTGAACGCCTGGCGGGAGAGGGCAAGGCCCGCCGTTTCACCTGGCGCAACATGCGCGCAACTATCGAAACCCATTTGGCAGCGTTGGGCGTGAATCAGGAGCGCCGCGCTTGGCTGCTGTCGCATGGTCGGAGCGGGGTACAGGCAAAGCACTATGACCGTTGGAGCTATCTACCGGAAAAGCGCGCTGATTTGGACAGGTGGGCGCGCTACTTGGATGACCTTGTGGGAGTCGTGCCTGCGGGCAACGTGGTGCAACTGCGGGGGCGTGTGTGATGGCCAAACATTTTGGAACTGGGACGGTTAAGGAGTTGGCCAAATGATGTTTCGTATCAGGTCAGGTGATGATTATTCAGCACTGAGAGGCGAGAAAGTCGGACGTGAAGATGCTGAGCGCGCATTGCGCCAATATATCCGGCGCCGTAAGCACGGAATGAGCGTCCCTGATGACCTGCAAAACTTCATCCTCGATGGATTGCAGCGCCAGCTAGAAGGTGGAGCGAAAGGCTGGCACAACGAAGTGGGCCGGCCAAAGGATGAGCACGAATCGCTCACCATGTGGGCGTGGTATTGCTTCCATATGGACGAGAGGTTCAAAGGCGGCCTAACCGATGAACGCTATGAGCGCATATCGGCGCATCTAACAGAGGAGCTAATCCCTCTGCGCGTGGATGGTGTTCCGGGGCTTAGTGGGCCGAATATCAAGCGCATGGTTCGTGACTTTAAGAGATCGGGGTTTCAGCGCACTGATGCGTCTGTGAGGCCAGCAATGGCTAGCGATATCGCGGAACTGAACATCATTAAGGCCCGGCTATTCTGCCGCTGCACGCTGCTGCTAGATAACTCCCCGTCAAATGAGCTAGCCCCTAAAATCGTGGAGTGCTGGGAAAAAGATCAGAAATGAACTGAATTGTTGACCCCTGAACGTCAAAGCCGGTGCCAATAGCTTGAGGTCTCTCATTACAGGAGGCTTCACAATATGCAACATCAATCCGACATCATCCGCAGCAACCAATCAGCCGCCGATTACTTGGGCGGCATTTCCCTTGTCACGCTTTGGCGCCTGAGCCAGACCGCAGACTTCCCGCGCAAGATTAAATTGAGCGCTCGTGCAGTGGGCTACCGCAAGTCTGAGCTTGATGCTTGGCTGGCCACCCGTCAGGGCGAGGTGGCATGAGATGACAGACAAGAATAAGGCCGACCAACAGGCCAGCCCTAATAGTTCAACGCGCCCCGATCATAGCAGCACCAGCGCCCAACGTGCCCGCCTTCTCGCACGCCTGAAACTTGGCCCGATAGACACAATCACAGCCCGCCGTGTGCTGAATATCCTAATGCCCGCCGCACGTATTAAGGAGCTGAAAGAGCGTGGCCATGCGATAGACGCCGTACGTATAAGCAAAACTGACGACCAAGGGCGTACCCATCACGGTATCGCGCAGTATTACCTCGCTGGCCCGATTGATCAGCAATCCACCGGGGAGGCGTGAACATGAGCGACCTTACGCCGCCCGACTGGGAACAGATTCCCGTGGATGCCTATACCGACATGGAGGCCATGCAGAGTGACAATGGTCAGCACATCGACCAAGTGAATGATGATCCCATTGCTGGATCGCCGCCTGCTGATTCTGGCCGATTGCCCGACGATAAACCTTGGACGCCTGAAATGCTTGTTGCAGCGGCTAAGGCTAACGGCCTCACTCCCGATAAAGCTCAGCAAAAAAACAAGCGAACACGTACTGTGCCTAACCGCCCTTATGTTCCCGAGTTTCTGGAGCCGATCCCCGAGCCGGCACTGATTGCCATTGCGCTTGATGACGTAATGAGCGCCAGCCTGGAGCCTGTGCGCTTTGCCGTAAAGCCTTGGCTGCCCCGTCGCCATGTAACTCTGTTCGGTGGGCATGGTGGCATCGGCAAGTCGAGTCTGGCGCTGGCAATAGGTGCGCATGTGGCTGCTGGCCGTCCGTTTGCTGGGCATGATACCGAGCGCTTGCCGGTGCTGTTCGTGAGCCTGGAGGACGAGCCAAGCATTGTGCGCCTACGTCTGCGCCGGATTATTGAAGCGTTCAAGCTGGAGTCTGACGAGGTGTTGCCACATATGAGTCTGCTGGACGGCACGCAGGCGTTCTCTGCACTGATGACCGAGGGCGATGGTTTTAACGCACAGCCAGAGTTTACAAGGGCATTCCGTGAGCTTGCCGAGTGTGCGCAAGGTGCTGGGTTGATAATCATCGACAACGCTTCAGACGCATTCGACGCCAACGAAAACAGCCGCCGCGCCGTCCGTGCCTTTGTCCGTGCCTTGGCGACCATAGCGCGCAATCATGATGCGGCTGTGGTGCTGCTGGCGCATATCGACAAGTCAGCCGCCCGCAATGGCAGCCAGGGCAACAGCTACAGCGGTTCCACAGCTTGGCACAACAGCGCCCGGTCACGTCTAGCGCTCACGGAGCAAGATGGCGCGATTGTGCTCGAACATGAAAAAGCCAACCTATCTACCCGAGCCGACCCACTGCGCCTAGTGTTCACAGATGATGTACTGATGCCTGAAGCCGGAAGCGATGGGGCCATGCTGACTACTGAGCACTTCGACCAAACCGAGATTGTCCGCGCCCTTCGAGCTGCAATTGAAGCAGGCATTAACGTTCCGGCCAGCCTGACCCCGGGCGCGCATTCAGCCATGAAAGCGCTGGAGCCTTTGCCCGAGTATGGGCAGACCTTCAGGGGGAGCGCAGGCAGCAAGCGGGCGGCTCGTGCATTGGTAGCGCTGCGCCGCTCAGGCCGAGTGCGTGAGGAGAATTACCGCACACCACAACGCAAAGACCGGGTGAGGCTAGTACTGGCTGAGGGATCGACGCAAAACGACAAGCAGAGCGCCAGTGATGAAGGCTAAAAAGTGCGCCGCGCTGCCCCCCATACCCCCCGTCAGCGCAGCGGCGCATCGCCCTATCGGGCTGGCCTTGCGCGCCAGTCCTGAAAACCGGGATCGGCGCGGATCGGCGCAACGGCGCAAATTTCCTGCACCGCATAGCTGAACAGGAACAGAACAAAGGTAGGAACCATGACCAGCCAACAGGACGCATTGCGCAAGCTGTGGAAGGCGTATCACAGAGCCAATAAGGCGGTTATGCTGGCCTGGTTTGCAGGACGGATGCAGCGCGGGCAACCCTGTAGCCTGCCATTCCCTGATGAGCTGCGCGGCATGACATGCGGGGCCAAAACCCGAGCGGGTACGCCATGCAAGCGCCGAGATCTATACGCCAGTGGCCGTTGTCGCTTGCATGGTGGCCTATCGACCGGACCGAGGCGTAAACCGGCAAGCAAACTTGAGGATTGCTGAGGCCAACCCCATGAGACCCTGAGTAATGTTGAGGTTATGGCACCATCGCGCGCGTGATCGTACCGCCCATCTTTCAACCAAGCCTGGCAGTTGCTGGGCTTTTTTGTGCGTAATTAAAAAGCATCGGGCCAGAAGTGGCACTCAAGTGTCGATGACTGGCAGCTGCCAGCATTCGTTTAGCAATTCGTTAGAGATTTGAGTCTATAAACACAAACGGCCTACGCCGAAATGACGTAAGCCGTTGATTTTATTGGTGGGCCCACACGGACTTGAACCGTGGACCAAAGGATTATGAGTCCTCTGCTCTAACCAACTGAGCTATAGGCCCCAGTGGTCGCGGATTATAACGAGGGTTTGCGGGCTGTGCCATCCGAAAGATCCGAAACTGCTATACGAAGAAACGTTGTGGCGAATTCGTCGGCTGCTAAAGGCAGGCTGATGATGTAGCCCTGGATCTGTTCGCAGCCTTCGGCGGTGAGGAATCGTTGCTGAGCCAGGTTCTCGACGCCTTCGGCAATGATGGTCAATTGCATGCTGCGTCCCAGGGCGATGATCGCTCGGGCGATGGCGGCATCGTGAGGATCATCCGGTAGCCCGCGAATGAACGATTGGTCGATCTTGAGGATATCCAGCGGCAGGCGCTTGAGGTAACTCAGGGAGGAGTAGCCTGTGCCGAAGTCGTCAATGGCCAGCTGTACGCCCAGGTGTTTGAGTTGATGGAGGATGGCCAGGGCTTCTTCAGCCTGGCTCATGATGAAGTTTTCGGTGATCTCCAGTTGCAGGTCGCCGGCTTTGAGTTGATGGGTCTTCAACAGTTGCTCGATACGCTTTATCAGGCTTGGCTGACGAAGTTGGGCGCCGGCGAGGTTGACCGACAAGGGACCGAACGGCAGGTAGTGCTTTTTCCAGGCCTGCATCTGTTGGCAGGCTTTTTCCAGGACCCAATCCCCCAGTTGCAGGATCATGCCGTTTTCTTCGGCCAGGGCGATGAAGTGTTCGGGAGGGACTTCGCCAAACAGCGGATGTGTCCAGCGAATCAGTGCTTCGGCGCCAACAAGGCTCTGGGTCTTCAGGCTGAATTTTGGTTGGAAGTTCAGGCTCAACTCGTTGCGCTCGATTGCCCGGCGCAGTTCGTGTTCCAGGGCGATGCGTTCACTGGCCTGTGCGGTCAGGTCGCGGGTGTAGGATTCGACCCGGTTGCGCCCCTTGGCTTTGGATCGATACATCGCTGCGTCGGCGTTGCGGATCAGAGAAGCAACGTCGCTGCCGTCCTGTGGGTAGAGGCTGGTGCCGATGCTGGCGCTGGTGAAAAACTCGTGTTCGCCGGCCTGGAAAGGAGCACTGAAGCAGGCCAGTAACTTGTTCGCAATGTGGCTTGCATCGCTAGGCTGATGCAGGCCAGGCAGGAGAATGATGAACTCGTCACCGCCCAGGCGAGCCACGGTGTCGATGTCTCGAACCTGTTCTTTCAGGCGCTGGGCGATGCCTTTGAGCAGCAGGTCACCGACGGGATGACCGAGACTGTCGTTGATATGTTTGAAGCGGTCCAGGTCGAGGAACAACACGGCTCCCTGGCGTTTAGAGGTCTGGGCGCAGGTGAGGGCAGCTTGCAGGCGGCTCTCGAACAGGGTGCGGTTTGGCAATCCGGTGAGCGGATCATGGTGCGCCTGGTAATCAAGTTTTGCCTGGGCATGCTTGAGGCTTGAGATGTCGGCAAATACCGCGACGAAATGGGTGATAACCCGTTCGCTGTTACGCACGGCGCTGATGGTCAGCCAGCTAGGGTAAAGTTCTCCATTTTTTCGGCGATTCTGAATCTCGCCTTGCCAATGCCCTTCAGCGGTCAGCTGGTGCCACATTGATACGTAAAAGGCGCTGTCGTGTTGGCCCGAGGCGAGCAGGCGTGGCGTCTGGCCCAGGGCTTCGAATTCGCTGTACCCGGTGATTTCGCTGAACGCTCGGTTCACAGCACTGATGTGTTGTTCGGTATCGGTGATCAGCACGCCTTCAGCGGTGTTCTCGAACACTGTAGCGGCCAGTTGCAGTTTTTCCTGCATCAGGTGGCGCTCTGTGATGTCCCGGGCAATGGTCAGCATGCAGTCTTCACTGCCGATCGGTAAGGGGCGGGCAGATAGCTCACACAGGCGGATCTGTCCGTCACTGCGTCGGATATGGCAGCTGAAATCACGTACGAAGCCGTCTTTTTTCAGCAGCTCCAACAGGCGCCGACGTTCGTTGAGGTCGACCCAAATACCCAGGTCAAGTGAGGTGTGATCCAGCGACATGCGACTGTCGAAACCGGTCAGGCGGCAAAAACCGTCGTTTACCTCGAGCAGCATGCCGTCACGTTGGCGTGAGAGCAGCAGGCCATCGGGGGATGCGTGGAAAGCCTTGGCAAATTTTTCTTCGGAGGTTTGCAGTTGCTCCTGGGTTTCCTTGAGCTGACTGATATCACGCACGGCTACCACCAGTGCAGGTGTGCTGTCGAGCTCGAACGTTTCTGCCGATATCAGGCCGGTGAACAACTGGCCGTTGCTGCGGCGCAACAGCGTTTCCAGGTTGCGGATGCTGCCTGATTGAAGGCGCAGGAGCAGTCCAGGGCCACTGCCATCGGCTCCCCAAATGTTCAGTTCCGTGGTCGTGCGCCCGATGACCTCTGCTGCACTCAGGCCGATTTGCTCTTCAAATGCTTCGTTGACCTCCAGTAGACAGCCGTCGCTGAGGCGGGCAATCAGAAGGATGTCTGGGCATTGCTGGAAAACCGAGACAAATTTCTGCTCGGAGAGGCGCAGGGCATCTTCGGCGTTCTTGGTTTCGCTGATATCAATCATCAGCCCGCGCATTACTGGCGTGTGTCCATGTTCGATCAGGCTGACGATATCGCGCACCCAAAGGCTACTGCCGTCGGCACGAATGACCCGGTATTCGAGGCTGTGGTCACGTCCGGCGGCAGTTTCACTGTCGCAGTAAGCCTGAGCCCAAAGTGCATCGTCGGGATGAATGATGCTGCGCCAGAAGCCCGGACGTAGCCATTGGCCTAGTGGGTAGCCGAGCAGATTCTCCGCGTGGGGTGAGACATAACTGTACTTGAAGTCATTGGCGTCGGCTTCCCAGGCGATGGCCGACAGGCTTTCAATAAGGCCGCGGTAGTGGTACTCGCTGCTACGCAGCTCTTGCTCAAGGGCGATACGTCGGGAAATCTCGGAGCTCAACCGTCTATTGGCCCTGATCACCGCCACTAACAGGCCGACCAGCAATAAGATGCCGGGTAGGCCGTAGATCAATAAGTCAGTCCAGAAGGTACGATGGTCGAGAACCTTGCCCACCCATCGCTCCTGAATATCGCTGACTTCACTCGCACTCATGTCTGCCATGACTTTATCGAGGATACCGACGAGGATTTTCTGCTCTCGAGGTACCGCCATGGCCAGTTGATATCGGTAAGAGGTGTCGCCGCTTACATACAGCCCGTCCAGCTTGAGTTGGCGCAAGCTCCAGATACTTGATGCCAAATCGCCAACCACGGCATCCACTTCGTCGATGGCCAGGGCTTGCAGCGCGGAATTGACGTTAGGCATTGCTACCAGATTCAGGTCAGGGTGATGGCTGCGCAGTAATTCATGGGGGGCATAATTTTCTACAACGGCCACTTTCAGCCCATAGAGGTCCTTGAGTTTGCGAGGCTGAGGGCCACCCTTATGGGCCAGAATGACGATCGGGAAGTCCAGGTAAGGGCGGGTGAATGCCAGGAAACGCTGACGTTCCGCTGTCGACATGACACCAGGGAGCAGGTCTAGTTTGTTTTGCTTGGCCTGCTCCAGCACAGCCGTCCAGGTGGCCGGCTCGACCAGCTTGAAGGTTATGTCCAGCCGCTCTTGAAACAGCGCAATGTAGTCGGCAGCCAATCCCTGGTAGCGACCGTCCTGGTCGCGGTACTCAAACGGTGGCCAGGATGCGTCGACGCCTAGGCGCAGCTGCGGGTGGGCGCTGAGCCAGGCTTTTTCTTCCTCTGTCAGGGTCAAGGCGCCGGCCGTTGTGCTCCAAATCAGTTGGAACAGCAACAGAAGGGCCGGCATTCTGGGCATATCGGCCTCGTCACACAGGTGAACTGATTCGAGTGTAGACGGGCATTTCTACGATAGGGTGTGGCGAGGGGATGAAAGAGTGCTTTGCACAAAAGAAAAACCCCGGCCTAGGCCGGGGTCTGTCATCACTCGTCGAGGAAGGAGCGTAGATGCTCGCTTCGCGTCGGGTGGCGCAGCTTGCGCAGCGCCTTGGCTTCAATTTGACGGATCCGTTCACGGGTCACGTCGAACTGTTTGCCGACCTCTTCGAGCGTGTGGTCGGTGTTCATGTCGATACCGAAACGCATGCGCAGCACTTTGGCTTCGCGTGCGGTCAGACCGGAGAGCACGTCACGGGTCGCTTCCTTGAGGCTTTCGACTGTGGCCACATCGATTGGCGACTGCATGGTCGAGTCTTCGATGAAGTCACCCAGGTGCGAATCTTCGTCGTCACCGATCGGGGTTTCCATGGAGATCGGCTCTTTGGCGATCTTCAATACCTTGCGGATCTTGTCCTCAGGCATTTCCATGCGCTCACCCAGCTCTTCCGGGGTCGGTTCACGGCCCATTTCCTGCAGCATCTGCCGGGAAATTCGGTTGAGCTTGTTGATCGTCTCGATCATGTGCACCGGAATACGGATGGTGCGAGCCTGGTCGGCGATCGAACGGGTGATCGCCTGGCGAATCCACCAGGTGGCATAGGTCGAGAACTTGTAACCGCGACGGTATTCGAACTTGTCCACTGCCTTCATCAAGCCGATGTTGCCTTCCTGGATCAGATCGAGGAATTGCAGGCCACGGTTGGTGTACTTCTTGGCGATGGAGATAACCAGACGAAGGTTAGCCTCAACCATTTCTTTCTTTGCACGACGAGCCTTGGCTTCACCGATCGACATGCGACGGTTGATGTCCTTGATCTCGGCGATGGTCAGACCGGTTTCGTTCTCCAGGTCGATCAGCTTCTGCTGGCAAGCGACGATGGCATCGTTTTTCTCGCCCAGCGCTGCAGCCCACTTGGCGCTGCGCTTGGAGAGATCACTGCTCCAGGTCTGGTCCGTCTCGTTGCTTGGGAACAGGCGCAGGAAGTCAGCACGAGGCATACGTGCATCACGTACACACAGTTGCATGATCGCGCGTTCTTGCTGGCGCAGACGATCCAGGGCACCGCGAACACGTTCGACCAATACTTCGAACTGCTTTGGCACCAGCTTGATCGGCATGAACAGCTCTGCCAGTTCAAGCATCGCCTTGACGCTGTCCTTGTGCTGGCGACCGTTCTTTTTCAGCACTTTGAGGGTTGCGTTCAGTTGTTCCTGAACGGCACCGAAGCGCTGCTGAGCAATGACTGGGTCGGGACCGCTTTCGGTCTCTTCCTCTTCCTCGGTCTCTTCTTTCTCTTCGTCTTCGTCTTCACTCTCGGCTTTGGCCGGAGCTTTCGGATCGACAGGCGGCGGAACCTCGGCCGGAGGGGCGATGCCGTCGTCCGGGTCGATGTAGCCACTGAGAACGTCAGACAGGCGACCGCCCTCGGCGGTTACTCGATCGTATTCGCTGAGAATGTAGTCGACAGTACCCGGGAAATGGGAGATAGCCCCCATGACTTCGCGAATACCTTCTTCGATACGCTTGGCGATTTCGATTTCGCCTTCACGGGTCAGAAGTTCGACGGTACCCATTTCACGCATGTACATGCGGACCGGGTCAGTCGTACGACCAATATCGGTTTCCACAGCCGCCAACGCAGCAGCAGCTTCTTCAGCTGCAGCTTCGTCAGTGTCGGCTTCGGCCAACAAAAGGGCATCCGCATCCGGAGCACTCTCGAATACGTTGATCCCCATGTCGTTGATCATGCGGATGATGTCTTCCACCTGCTCCGGATCTGAAATATCCTCTGGCAGATGGTCGTTGACCTCCGCGTAAGTCAGGTAGCCCTGCTCACGACCGCGGGTGATCAACTCTTTGATGCGAGACTGCTGTTGCGCTTTTCCGGACATAACACCCTATCCACTGAAGGTCTTGGCGGGCAAAAAACAAGCCGAGGATTATACCCGAGCTAGGACCTCACGCGCCAGTTGAGGTCGGGGTTTGTGCGTGAACATTCCGGCTTAACAGGTCGCGCAGCTGATTTTTTTCCTCTGCGCTCAACTCACTTTGACGTGCTTTCCTGAGCAGATGTTCCAGGCTTCGCTCGCGTTGGCGAGCTGACAAGCTAGTTATAGTGTCGAAAAACTGTTGTTCAAGGTTGTCGGCATCGATTAGCCATTCCTTTTCTGCCAATGCGCGTAGCAAGCGACCTTGTTCGGTGCCGTGCCAGCGTGCAATCAGCTGTAGTGAGCGTAGCTCAGGATTCTTTTGCAACGCCTCCAGCAAGGCCACAAGGAGCTGGGCGTAGACATGTTCTTCGGCTGCGAAATGGCCAGCATCTTCGACCTTTTTGGCTAGCTGCGGGTGGTGCAGCAAGGTGCGCAAGGCGCTCAAGGTCGGGGGTTCTACCGAAGTCGGTACGCGCGGCGGTGCATCCTGGCGCTGGCCGTTGCGCTCCCACGGTTTACCTTTTTTGTCCCACGGCTTGCCTTCCCACTTCTTCTTGCCTCCCTTGCTTGGCGTCCACTGTTGTAGTGCTGGTGCGTAGTCGGGTTGGTGGAAGTCGCCGTAATCGGGGTTGTAGTCGGGAATGGCATCGTAATCGATGCCTGGGTCGTAGCTTGGGGGGGCTTCGGCAGGAGCGCTGTGGCTCAACTGCTCGACCTGTTGATTGTCCAGGCCGGTGATTTCCTTGAGCCGATTGCGCATCAATGCGCGCAGGTTGGCGCCGGGCACTTTTTCGATCAACGGTGCAGCCAGCGTTGCCATGTGCGCCTTGCCCTCAAGTGAGCGAGGATCGGCTTCTTCGGTCAACTGCTGGAAAAAGTAGTCGGCCAGGGGCTGGGCATGCTGGTTGATTCGAGCGCGAAACGCATCGGTGCCTTCGGCGCGAATCAGGGTATCCGGGTCTTCGCCCTCGGGCAGGAACAAAAACCGCGCTTTGCGGCCGTCCTGCAAGCTCGAAAGGGCGGCTTCCAGGGCACGCCAGGCAGCGTTGCGGCCCGCCTGATCGCCGTCGAAGCAGAACAACACGCTAGGCACTACCCGAAAAAGACGCTTGAGGTGTTCTTCGCTTGTGGCTGTGCCGAGGGTTGCAACCGCATTGCGCAGGCCTTGTTGGGCCAGAGCGATAACGTCCATGTAGCCTTCAACCACGATGATTTCATCGAGGTTGCGGTTGAATTTTCGAGCCTCGTACAGGCCATACAGCTCTTGGCCTTTGTGAAACACAGGGGTTTCGGGGGAGTTCAGGTATTTGGGTTTGTCGTCGCCCAGCACCCGACCACCAAATGCGATAACCCGGCCACGACTGTCGCGAATCGGAAACATGACCCGGTCACGGAAGCGATCATAGCGCTTGCCCGATTCGGCATTCTCGATCAGCAGGCCGGCATCAATCATGGCCTTTTGTTGCAGCGTGTCGCTGCTCAAGTGCTTGAACAGGTTGTCCCAGCCTGGCGGGGCGTAGCCCAAGCCGAAATCTCGAGCGATTTCGCCGGAAAGGCCGCGGCCTTTGAGGTACTCCACGGCCGAGCGGCGCGTCGGGTGGCTTTTCAAGGCCTGACGATAAAATTCGGCAGCCGCTTCCAGTAGTGGGTAAAGCGGGGAATCGGTGGGTTGCCGAGGCTTGTGCCCGCGGCCACCTTCCTCGCGAGGCACTTCCATGCCGGCAGCCTTGGCCAGTTCCTCGACGGCCTGGGGAAAGTCCAGGTTGTCGTGGTCCATGATGAAGCCCAGGGCATTGCCCCCCGCGCCACAACCGAAGCAATAATAAAACTGCTTGTCCGGGCTTACGCTGAACGATGGGGTCTTTTCCTTGTGGAACGGGCAGCAGGCCGTGAGGTTTTTGCCTGCTTTTTTCAGTTGCACGCGCGAACTCACCACGTCGACGATGTCGGTGCGGTTGAGGAGGTCGTCGATGAAACTTTGGGGAATCAGCCCGGCCATGGCACTCTCATCATCAGGCGATAAACAAGTGTAATCGCTAATGCTGCAGGGACGGCTTCGCGTTCGAGCGATGTCGAATGGGGAAACACAAAATTCGGAAAGACGTGCTCGTCTGCAGCCGGTTAAGGCTCGTCAGTAACGACGTGCACAGCTGGCGGTAAAACCAGTTCTGACGATTCAGGCAGGTTGTCACATTGCAGAGCAATGCGACGCCTTGGGTCCTAAGACCTAAGGATCAAGCGACTGCTGCCAACAGCCCGGCTTTAGGGCCGGGCTAGGCAGAAGCTTGCGACGGACGTCTGTATTAGTACAGACGAACGGCGCGGCGCTGTTCGCGCTGAACTTTCTTGGCGTGACGTTTAACAGCGGCTGCTGCTTTGCGCTTACGCTCAGAAGTCGGCTTCTCGTAAAATTCGCGGCTACGAACTTCAGCCAGAACACCGGCTTTTTCGCAGGAGCGCTTGAAACGACGCAGAGCTACGTCGAAGGGTTCATTCTCTTTAACTTTGACGGCTGGCATCCAGAGCTACCTTCATTCATTACCGGGGGTCAACGAACTCGTGGCAAAACTGTGCACTGGAGAACGTCGGTTTTTAAGGGTTGCGGATGTTAACCCTTAGCCAGCAGGAATGCAAAGCCTCTGATCGAAAACCGCTGGTCGGCATCGGGAGTGGGGACTATCATGCGCGCCTTCGAATTCAGCCTCAACAAGGCGCAGACCCATGCTAGTACTGGGATTAGAAACATCCTGCGATGAAACCGGCGTCGCATTATACGACAGTGAACGCGGTCTTTTGGCCGATGCATTGTTCAGTCAAATCGACTTGCACCGTGCCTATGGCGGCGTGGTGCCGGAACTCGCCTCACGCGATCACGTCAAGCGTATGCTGCCGTTGATCCGCCAGGTGCTGGCCGAAGCCGACTGTGTCGCCACCGAAATCGATGCCATTGCCTATACCGCAGGTCCGGGTTTGGTAGGCGCATTGTTGGTGGGCGCTTCGTGTGCCCAGGCCTTGGCCTTCGCCTGGGGTATCCCGGCGCTAGGGGTGCACCACATGGAAGGCCATTTGCTTGCGCCAATGCTGGAGGAGCAGCCCCCTGAGTTCCCGTTCGTCGCGTTGCTGGTGTCCGGTGGGCACACTCAGTTGGTGCGCGTGGATGGCATAGGCCAATACGAGCTGCTGGGTGAGACCCTGGATGACGCCGCAGGCGAAGCATTCGACAAGACCGCCAAGTTGATGGGGCTGAATTATCCGGGGGGGCCGGAAATCGCCTTGTTGGCCACCCGAGGCGTCCCGGGGCGCTTTGTTTTCCCACGGCCAATGACCGATCGTCCGGGCCTGGATTTCAGCTTCAGTGGCCTCAAGACGTTTGCTCTCAATACCTGGCAGCAGTGCCAGAAGGCTGGAGACGACGGCGAGCAAACCCGTTGCGACGTGTCGCTGGCCTTCCAGCAGGCGGTGGTGGAAACTCTGACCATCAAATGCAAGCGCGCTTTGAAGCAGACCGGACTCAAGCGCCTGGTAATCGCAGGCGGGGTGAGTGCCAACAAAGCGCTGCGTACTTCGTTGGAGGAGATGCTTGCGGGCCTCAAGGGCAATGTTTACTACGCCCGCCCGCAGTTTTGCACCGACAATGGCGCGATGATCGCCTATGCCGGTTGCCAACGACTGGCGGCGGGGCAGCAGGAGAGCCTTGCTATCAGCGTGCAAGCACGTTGGCCAATGGAGCAGTTGGTGCCGCTGTGATGAGCTTCGCTCATGCAGAAGATTTAGAAATGCCGTTCGCGGCCGGCAAAAAGGTCGCGTAAATTGCCGCGGTGTCGCCAGACTATCAGCACTGTCAGCACGCTGATTGGCAATAGCGCCTCAGGTTCGCGCCAGGCCAGCAGTGGTAGCGTCAGCGGTGTGGCGATCAACGCGGCCAGGGAGCTGGTGCGGGTCAGGTAGAACGTCAGCAGCCACGCGCACACAGCCAGTAGTGCTGCTGGAGGATACAGGCCCAGAAGGAGGCCGGCGGCTGTGGCTACACCTTTGCCGCCACGGAAGCAGAAGTACACCGGAAACAAATGGCCAATGACCGCACACAAGCCAATCCAGGCCTGTTGTTGCAGATCAAGGCCGGCATAACTGGCAATTAGCACGGGCAATACGCCCTTGCACAAATCGCCAAGCAGGGTCAGGACCGCGAGCTTGCGGCCGGCCAGGCGCAGCATGTTGGTTGCCCCGGCATTGCCAGAACCGCTCATGCGTGGGTCCGGACTGCCATTGAGGCGACTCAGGAGAATGGCAAAGGACAGCGAGCCAAGCAGGTAGGCGAGCAGCGCCAGTAACCAAAACATGCTAACTATTCCGGGCGAGGACGCCCTGATTCTAGCGGCGCAAGTCGCCCTTGTCGTGCAGTGGAGAGAAGTGCTTGGACAGAGTGTTCATCGAGGGCCTGGAAGTCGACACCGTTATCGGTGCCTATGACTGGGAGCGTGGTATTCGCCAGTGCCTGCGTCTGGACCTGCGTTTTGCCTGGGACAACCGTCCGGCCGCAGCCGGTGACGATCTGACCCTGGCACTGGACTATGCCAGTGTGACCGCACGGATCCAGGCGTTCGCCGAGCAGTCGGAGTTTCAATTGGTTGAGACGTTTGCCGAGCGCCTTGCCGCGGTGCTGATGAGTGAGTTCCAGATTCCTTGGCTGCAGCTCAAATTGACCAAGCCTGGTGCTGTTTCGGCAGCCACAGGAGTCGGCGTGGAGATCGAGCGCGGATGTCTCTGAGCCGGGTTTACCTTGGTCTTGGCAGCAATGTCGAGCGTGAGCGGAACCTGTGTGCGGGGCTCGACGCCCTGGCTGGCTTTCTGCAAGACATGCACTGTTCGCCGGTTTTCGAAAGCCAGGCTGTTGGGATCAAGAGTGGTCCATTTATCAATCTGGTGGTCACCGGGCTGACTGATTTGCCGCTGATGGAGCTGGATCGCCGGCTCAAGTTCATCGAGGCAGACAATGGCCGCTATGCGCCAGATCGTAAAGGCTTGCCGCTGGATATCGACGTGCTCATGTACAACGACATGCATGGTAGTTTCGATGGCCTGGTGCTGCCGCGCGCCGAAATTCTCAAGAATGCCTTCGTTCTCTGGCCGCTGGCATTGATCGCGCCGGATTTGTTACATCCGGGCGCCGGGAAAACCATGGGGCAATTGTGGAGTGAGGCAAGGATCGATCAGGTGCTGGCACCGGTGCCGTTTGAGTGGCGTGGACAGCAACTGACCGGACTCTGACTTTACTATCGTGGGGCAAGCGCGCTCCTAGCGGTCATGCATGGAGCGGGAGCGGGTTTGCCTTGCGATCAAGATTCAATGCTGACGTAGGCTTTCAAAGCTTTCAGTCGTTCGCCCTTTAGCGCCTCTCCCAGGGCTTGTCCGGTCAGACCTTTCTGTACCAGCGGCTGCACTTGCACCGCACGCGCTACAGCCGCGGCGCCGCGCAGGTAGTCAGCCTGTGGATATTCGCGCTGCTCCAGCCCTTTGCGTCCTCGTGCGTCCATCTCGCAGGCTGCAATAAACTCCTCGAAACGCTGTGGCCGCCGGTAAACGTCGAAGCTTTGCAGTAAGCCCAGCAGGGTCGATGCCTTGAGCTCCAGGGCGCGATGGCAATGGGTATGGTATTCGCCGACCAGCAATGCCAGTTCCTGGCAGTCGCGTGGCACTTTGAAGCGCTGGTTTACCGCCTTGATGAGTTTGAGCCCACGATGCTCGTGAGCGATGTGCCTGGGCCATTCGTCCTCAGGGGTAAGCCCTTTGCCTAGATCGTGGAGCAGGCAGGCCCAGCGCACGCTCAGCGGCTGCTTATGCCGTGCCGCTTGTTCGAGAACGGCCAGGGTGTGTATACCGCAGTCGATTTCCGGGTGGTGGGCCGGTGGTTGAGGTACGCCAAACAATGCTTCCAGCTCCGGAATCAATTCTTTCAGTGCTGCGCAATCGCGCAGTACCTGAATGAAAACCTGCGGCTGGTCTTCCATCAGTGCCCGGGCAATTTCCTTCCAGCTGCGTTCGGCGGTAAGCGCCTGAAGTTCACCGGATTCACTGAGTTGACGCATCAACTCAATGGTTGGCGCGGCTACCGTGAAGCCCAATCCGGCGTAGCGTGCGGCAAACCGGGCAACACGCAGGACCCGCAACGGATCTTCGGCGAATGCCGGGGATACATGACGTAAAATGCGCGCTTCCAGGTCCTTTTGGCCGTTATAAGGATCGCAGATATTTCCCTGCTCATCCTCGGCCATGGCGTTGATCGTCAGATCGCGTCGGATCAGGTCCTCTTCGAGTGTTACCTCAGGGCTTGCGTGGAAAGTGAAGCCACCGTAACCGCGGCCACTTTTCCGTTCAGTACGCGCCAAAGCGTACTCTTCGCCGCTTTTGGGATGGATGAACACCGGAAAGTCGGTACCCACAGGTCGATAGCCCAGCGCCTGCATTTGCTCTGCGCTCGCCCCTTCCACCACCCAGTCGATATCACTGACCGGTTGGCCGAGCAAGCGGTCACGTACGGCGCCGCCGACTTTGTAGATGTGCATGAAAATCCTCCGTTGATGCCACAGGATAACCTGTATGGCGGCAACGGAGGGTTGGCCTACAGATGCACGACTGCCAGGTCAAGGCGTCCGTACTCTGCTTCGCCGTGCTCGCCCTTGGGCGGCACATGGTGGGTTTTCATGATCTGGTCACCCTGCAGGGTCTCCAGATGGATATCAAAGCCCCACAGGCGGTGCAGGTGCTTGAGAACCTCCTCGGTCGAGTCGCCTAGTGGCTTGCGGTCGTGTTGTTGGTGACGCAGGGTCAGGGAGCGATCACCGCGACGGTCGATACTCCAGATCTGCACGTTGGGCTCACGATTGCCGAGATTGTATTGGGCTGCAAGCGTTTCACGAATGATCCGGTAGCCGCTTTCGTCATGAATAGCTGGCACCAACAGGTCATCGCGCTGATCATCATCGAGGATGCTGAACAGCTTGAGGTCGCGGATCACTGTAGGAGAAAGGTACTGCAGGATGAAGCTCTCGTCCTTGAAGCTGCTCATGGCGAACTTGATGGTCGACAACCAGTCACTGCCGGCGATGTCGGGGAACCACCGGCGGTCTTCCTCGGTTGGGTTCTCACACATGCGCCGGATGTCCCGATACATGGCGAAGCCCAGGGCGTAAGGGTTGATGCCGCTGTAGTAGGGGCTATCGAAGCCAGGTTGAAACACCACGCTGGTGTGCGATTGCAGGAACTCCATCATGAAGCCTTCGGTCACCAGGCCTTCGTCGTACAGGTCGTTCATCAGGGTGTAGTGCCAGAACGTTGCCCAGCCTTCGTTCATCACCTGGGTCTGGCGTTGCGGATAAAAATACTGAGCGATCTTGCGCACGATGCGTACGATCTCGCGTTGCCAGGGTTCCAGTAGCGGGGCATGTTTCTCGATGAAGTAGAGAATGTTCTCCTGGGGTTCGGCTGGGAAGCGGGCGTTATCTCGATCGCTGTTCTTATCTGCGCCTTTGGGGATGGTTCGCCACAGGTCATTGATCTGCTTTTGCAGGTGCTCTTCGCGCTCTTTTTGCCGGCGCCGTTCCTCTTCGGCAGAAATTGGATAGGGGCGCTTGTAGCGGTCTACACCGTAATTCATCAGGGCGTGGCAGGAGTCGAGCAGATCTTCCACCGCGTCGATTCCGTGACGTTCTTCGCATTGGGTGATGTACTGCTTGGCGAACACCAGGTAGTCGATGATCGAGCTGGCATCGGTCCAGGTGCGGAACAGATAGTTGCCCTTGAAAAAACTGTTGTGACCGTAGCAGGCGTGCGCGACCACCAGTGCCTGCATGCAGATGGTGTTTTCTTCCATCAGGTAAGCGATGCAGGGGTCGGAGTTGATCACAATCTCGTAGGCCAGACCCATCTGGCCTCGGCTGTACGACTTTTCCGTACTGAGGAAGTGTTTGCCGTAGGACCAATGGTGATAGCCAAGCGGCATGCCGACAGACGCATAGGCGTCCATCATTTGTTCAGCCGTTATCACTTCGATTTGGTTAGGGTAAGTGTCCAGGGCATAGCGCTCGGCCAGGCGGCTGATTTCCCGGTCATAGGCCTGGATCAGTTCGAATGTCCATTCGGACCCGGTGGATAGCGGTTGGCGCTTCTGCTCTCTAGCGGTCATGTCACTAACCTGCGCTGGAAGAGTTCACGGAAGACCGGATAGATATCACCGGCCGATACCAGCTGTTGCTGGGCAAACGTGTCGGCAAAAGCTTCGCCGATACGTTCATATTCGAACCACAGTGCCTGATGCTCGCGTGGAGTGATTTCAACGTAAGTGTAGTACTGGACGAACGGCATGATCTGCTTGGTCAGAATCTCGCGGCAGATCGGCGAGTCATCATTCCAGTTGTCACCATCCGAGGCTTGGGCTGCATAAATGTTCCATTCATTGGCCGGATAACGTTCGCTCATGACCTCCTGCATCAATTTCAGGGCGCTGGAAACGATGGTGCCACCGGTTTCCCGAGAATAGAAAAATTCTTCTTCGTCGACTTCGCGGGCACTGGTGTGGTGGCGAATGAACACCACTTCGATCTTGTCGTAATTGCGCTTGAGGAACAGATACAGAAGGATGAAAAAGCGCTTGGCAATGTCTTTGGTGGCTTGGGTCATCGACCCGGAAACGTCCATCAAGCAGAACATCACCGCTTTGGAGCTAGGGTTGGGTTGTTTGATCAGCAGGTTGTATTTGAGGTCGAACGTATCCAGGAAGGGCACACGGTGGATGCGTGCACTCAACCGTTCAATTTCGGCTTCGGTTTCCTGAATATCGCCGAAGTTGTCTGGTTCTTCCCGCTTTAGGCGCGCCAGTTCCTCCTGTGCCAGCCGCAACTTCGCGCGGCTGCTTCCGGAGAGAGCGATGCGGCGTGCGTGAGCTGAGCGCAAGGTGCGAATGATGTTGATGCGCGAGGGATTGCCTTCGTTGCTGATCCCGGCGCGCACGGTTTTGAAGGTGTCGGTCCCGGTCAGGTGACGCTTTACCAGGTTGGGCAGCTCCAGATCCTCGAACATGAATTCGAGGAACTCCTCCTGGGTGATCTGGAAGACAAACTCATCCATCCCTTCGCCAGAGTTGCCTGCCTTGCCGCGACCACCGCCACCGCCGCCACCTTGAGGTCGGGCGATGTGCTCACCGGCGGTGAACTCCTTGTTGCCAGGATGCACCACGGTCTGTTTGCCACCCCGACCATGATGAAGCACCGGCTCGTCGATATCGCGGCCTGGAATACTGATTTGCTCACCATGCTCCATGTCAGTGATGGAGCGGCGACTTACGGCTTCCTCTACGGCTTTTTTGATGTGGTCACGGTAACGCCGTAGAAAACGCTGGCGGTTGACCGTGCTCTTGTTCTTGCCGTTCAGGCGTCGGTCGATTACATAGCTCATAGGCCCCTCCGGGAGTAGGCGGTAGCTGCAAGCTGCAAACTTCAAGTGGCAAGAAAGGGCATCGCTGCCGCCGCCAGCCAGGCGCATAGCGGATGTATGCGCCGGACGTGCAGCTGACAGCGTGCAGCTTGCCGCTTATTGGGATTTCCTGACCCGCAGGTACCATTCCGATAGCAGCCGAACTTGCTTGTCTGTGTAACCGCGTTCCACCATTCGGGTAACAAAGTCGTTGTGTTTCTGTTGATCCTCTTTGCTCGCCTTGGCGTTGAAGCTGATGACTGGCAGCAGATCCTCAGTGTTGGAGAACATTTTCTTCTCGATCACT
Source organism: Pseudomonas arcuscaelestis (assembly GCF_016881005.1). Taxonomy (GTDB): domain Bacteria; phylum Pseudomonadota; class Gammaproteobacteria; order Pseudomonadales; family Pseudomonadaceae; genus Aquipseudomonas; species Aquipseudomonas arcuscaelestis. Next base: position 416,722 of record NZ_JACOPV010000004.1, read on the forward strand.
ACCCGCAGTTTTTCATAGCTGAGCCAGGTTGGATTCTTGCCATTGTTGTTGGCGCGGGCACGCAACACGAAGTTGACGATTTCGTTGCGGAAATCCTTCGGATTGCTGATGCCAGCCGGCTTCTCGATTTTCTCCAGTTCTTCGTTGAGGGCGATGCGGTTGAGGATCTCGCCGGTTTCCGGATCGCGGTATTCCTGGTCCTGAATCCAGAAGTCGGCGTACAGCACATAACGGTCGAAAATGTTCTGGCCGTACTCGCTGTAGGACTCAAGGTAGGCAGTCTGGATTTCTTTGCCGATGAACTCGATGTAGCGGGGCGCCAGGTACTCTTTCAGGTAGCGCAGATAACGTTCACGTACTTCGGCTGGGAACTGTTCCTGTTCGATCTGCTGTTCAAGCACATACAACAAGTGCACCGGGTTCGCGGCGATTTCGTGTGGATCGAAGTTGAAGACTTTCGACAGGATCTTGAAGGCAAATCGAGTCGATAGGCCATTCATGCCCTCGTCGACACCCGCAGAGTCACGGTATTCCTGAATCGATTTGGCCTTGGGATCGGTATCCTTGAGGTTTTCGCCGTCGTAGACGCGCATTTTCGAATAAATGTTCGAGTTTTCCGGTTCTTTCAGCCGCGATAGCACGGTGAACTGGGCGAGCATTTTCAACGTGTCCGGGGCGCAATGGGCCTTGGCCAGGGAACTGTTGAACAGCAGTTTGTCGTAGATCTTTATCTCGTCGCTGACCCGCAGGCAGTACGGTACTTTGACGATATAGATCCGGTCGATGAACGCTTCGTTGTTCTTGTTGTTGCGGAAACTATGCCATTCCGATTCGTTGGAGTGGGCCAACAGAATCCCGGAGTAGGGGATTGAGCCCAAGCCTTCGGTACTGTTGTAGTTACCTTCCTGGGTGGCGGTGAGCAGTGGGTGCAGAACCTTGATGGGCGCCTTGAACATCTCGACGAATTCCATCAAACCCTGGTTGGCCCGGCAAAGCGCACCTGAGTAGCTGTAGGCGTCGGCGTCGTTTTGCGGGTACTCCTCGAGTTTTCGGATATCGACTTTACCCACCAGGGCGGAAATGTCCTGGTTGTTCTCGTCACCCGGCTCGGTTTTGGCTATGGCGATCTGGTTGAGAATCGAGGGGTGCAGTTTGACCACCCTGAATTGGCTGATATCGCCCCCGAATTCGGCCAATCGCTTGGTCGCCCAAGGCGACATAATGGTGTTCAAATAACGCCGTGGAATGCCAAAGTCTTCTTCCAGGATCGCGCCATCTTCTGTGGCGTTGAACAGGCCCAGAGGCGACTCGAATACAGGAGAGCCTTTGATTGCATAGAAGGGCACTTTCTCCATCAGTTGCTTGAGTTTCTCTGCCAGCGAGGACTTACCGCCACCCACCGGTCCGAGCAGATAGAGAATCTGCTTCTTTTCTTCCAGTCCCTGGGCAGCATGGCGGAAGTAGGAGACGATCTGATCGATGCACTCTTCCATGCCATGAAAATCTTCAAAGGCTGGATAGCGACGGATTACTTTATTGGAGAAGATTCGCGACAGCCTTGAGTTATTCGAGGTGTCGACCAGTTCCGGCTCACCGATGGCCATCAACAGGCGTTCGGCCGCCGACGCGTAAGCGCTGCGATCGCTTTTGCAGAGCTCCAGATACTCTTGCAGCGAAAGTTCTTCCTGACGGGTGGACTCGAAACGTTGCTGGAAGTGGCTAAAAATACTCATGACGTCACCTCGCTCGATACGTGGAGCCGACGCCGGATCAGTCAGCTGATGCTGGCATGCAATCGGCACTACCGATTGCTGTATACCCCCCAGAACACCTGTGAATCGCTACCGATGACCCGCACGCCGGTGTACCGGCTCTCCCCTTTTTGGATGGCCTGGGCTTAAGGATAGTTGGTTCTCGGCGAGGTCAAGGGCGGTTGGATGAATTGTTGCAGGTGACCGTTCGTCAGGTACGGCGCGAGCCCGCACGGGGCGCGGGCTGCAGGAGAAGAAAAAAAATTATTCGGTGCTGCCCTGAGCCGTTTCTGCTGGATAGGTGCCACGCCACAGCTCGAATCCGCCATCGAGACTGTAGACGTCGGAAAAACCCTGGCTGACCAGATATGCAGCGGCGCTTTGACTCGAGTTGCCGTGGTAACAGACGACCACCGTTGGCGCATCGAGGTCGGCGCCGCGGATGAATTCTGCCACCGAATGGTTGTCCAGATGTGTGGAGCCGGTGATATGGCCAAGGGCATAGGTTTGCGGGTCGCGAATATCGACCACGACCGCACCTTGCTCACGTAGCGCTTGGGCCTGCTCGGGAGGGATGCGTTTGAATTCGCTCATGGGGCGGCTTTCCTTCAGGGCTGGTCGTTCAGTTTAGTCGGTAGTGTGGAGGTTGGCTGGGGGCCGGGAGTGCCCTCGTCGGTGCATTCACAACGATGCGTTTCGCCGCTGTCGACGTTGTACAGGGTCATGGCGCCGCCCCACACGCATCCAGTGTCCAGGGCAATGACATCAGGCTCGTTGCAGCGGCCTTCGAGGGCAGCCCAGTGACCGAAAATGATTTTTACATGCCGTGAGCGACGGCCCTTGTGCGCGAACCATGGCTTGTAGCCAGGCGGTGCGGTGTCTGCGCCTTCCTTGCCTTTTAGGTCGAGTTTGCCCTCGCTGGTGCAAAAACGCATGCGAGTGAAGTAGTTGGTGATCACCCGCAGGCGCGTTACGCCGCTGAGGTTCTTGCTCCACTTGTTCGGCTCGTTGCCGTACATGCCGTCGAGATAAAGCTTGAGGCGATTGTCATCGCGCAGGGCTTCTTCTACTTCGCTGGCATGTTCCAGTGCTTTACCCAATGTCCATTGCGGAGGAATGCCAGCATGCACCAGCACCACGCCACGCTGTTCATCGTAGTGCAGCAGCTTTTGCCGCCGTAGCCAGTCCAGGAGTTCGCCAGCGTCTGGCGCCTGGAGAATCTCGCGCAGTGTGTCGTTTTTTTTCAGGCGCTCAATGTTATGCCACGCTGCCAGCAGGTGCAGGTCATGGTTGCCGAGGACGCAGACTAGCGAATCACGTATCGAATACAAGAACCGCAGGGTTTCCAGGGACTCCGGGCCGCGGTTGACCAGATCGCCTACCAGCCACAGGCGGTCGACTGCTGGATTGAAGTTGACGCGCTCAAGAAGGCATTTCAGCGGTTGCAGGCACCCCTGCAAGTCGCCGACTGCATAGACAGCCATTAGTGCAGAGCCCCAGGAACGGCCAGGCGGAAGGGTGCGATGGTGGCATCAAAGCGCTTGCCGTCGTCGGCCAGCATTTGATAGGTGCCTTGCATGGTGCCCACCTGGGTGCTGATGACCGCGCCACTGCTATAGGTGTGTTTGTTACCAGGTTCGATCCGCGGTTGCTGGCCTATTACGCCGGCGCCCTTTACTTCTTCCACCTGGCCATCGCCATTAGTGATCAGCCAGTGACGTGACATCAACTTGGCTGGAATCGAACCATTGTTCTGCACGGTGATGGTGTAGGCAAAGGCGAAACGGTCGATCTCTGGGTCGGATTGTTCTTTGAGAAAGCGGGTCACGACGCTGACGTCGATCTGGTAGCGGGGATCTGACATGCAAGGGGCCTTGGAAACAGACGCTAATACGGCAATGGCGTCCAGTCTAGGCTATTGGCGGGGTTGCCGGCCAGTCATGCAGGCATGACTGGCCATTGCAGCGCTTGTCAGGCGCCTTGCTGCTCGGCCAGTTTGTCGGCGAGGCGGACAAAAGCGGCGAGGTCCAACTGCTCGGGACGCAAGCTGCCGTCGACACCGGCCGCTTCGATGGCTTCGCTGCTGAGCAGGGCCTTGAGCGTGTTGCGCAAGGTCTTGCGGCGTTGATTGAAGGCTTCGCGAACGATGCGCTCAAGCAGTCGGTGGTCCTTGGCCGGGAACGGCAAGGTCTGGTGTGGAACCAGACGAACGATTGCCGAGTCGACTTTCGGTGGCGGATTGAATGCGCCAGGGCCGACGTTGAACAGGTGTTCGACCCGGCAGTGGTACTGCACCATGATCGACAGACGGCCCCAGTCGCCACCGCCAGGCCCTGCAGCCAGGCGCTCGACTACTTCCTTCTGCAACATGAAATGCATGTCGCGGATCAGCTCGGCGTTGGACAGCAAGTGGAAAATCAGCGGCGTGGAGATGTTGTATGGCAGGTTGCCAACCACGCGCAGGCTGTTCGGCGCAGCGCCCAGGGTGGTGAAGTCGAACTTCAGGGCGTCACCCTGGTGCAGACTGAAATTGTCACGACCAGCAAATTGCTGATTGAGGATCGGCACCAGGTCCTTGTCCAGTTCGACCACGTCAAGCTGGGCGCCGCTATTGAGCAGGCCTTCGGTCAGGGCGCCCTGGCCCGGGCCGATTTCCAGCATGCGTTCACCTGCCTTGGCATGAATCGAGCGCAATATGCGGTCGATGACGCCAGCGTCGTGAAGGAAGTTCTGGCCAAAGCGCTTGCGCGCCCGGTGTTGGTATTGCTCACTCATATTCGGGTCTCGGCCATCTGGTAGGCGGTTTCCAGGGCGACTTGCAGGCTGCCGGTGTCGATCTTGCCGCTGCCGGCCAGATCCAGGGCGGTGCCGTGATCGACCGATGTACGGATGATCGGCAGGCCCAGGGTCACGTTGACTGCTGCGCCAAAGCCTTTGTACTTGAGTACGGGCAGGCCTTGGTCGTGGTACATCGCCAGCACCGCATCGCAGTGCTCCAGATATTTTGGGGTAAACAGGGTATCGGCAGGCAGTGGGCCACGCAGGTCCATGCCTTCGTTGCGCAAGCGTGCCAATGTGGGTTCGATGGTGTCGATTTCTTCGTGGCCCAGATGGCCACCTTCACCGGCATGCGGATTGAGGCCGCACACCAGGATGCGCGGGTTGGCGATGCCGAACTTTTGTTGCAGATCGGCATGCAGTATTCGCGTGACTCGCTCCAGGCGATCCGGCGTGATGGCGTCGGCTACCTCGCGCAAAGGCAGGTGAGTCGTCACCAGCGCTACGCGAAGGCCGCGAGTGGCCAGCATCATGACCACCTGGGCGGTATGGGTGAGGTCAGCAAGAAACTCGGTATGGCCAGAAAAGGCGATACCGCTTTCGTTGATCACGCCCTTATGCACAGGTGCGGTGATCATCGCGCAAAAGTGTCCGTCCAGGCAGCCTTGCCCTGCTCGCGTCAGGGTCTCCAGCACAAAAGCGGCGTTAGCTTTATTCAGCTGGCCAGCCACCACCGGCTGCTGCAGCGGCGTATCCCATACATACAAGCTACCGGCTGGGGCTGGGTGGTCGGGAAAACGTTCGGGTAGTACCGGCACCAGATTGATGGCCACACCCAGTTGTATGGCACGCTCAGCGAGCAGGTCACAACTGGTAATGGCAATCAGGGGGTGAGGCTGGGCTTGCGTGGCGAGCAGCAGGCACAGGTCTGGACCTATGCCGGCTGGTTCGCCGGGCGTGAGAGCAAAGCGCTGGGCGCTCACTGGGCGCCCTGGTCGACGCCAGGAAGCTTGATTTCGACGTAGGCTTCGTCACGGATCTGACGCAACCAGGTCTGCAGCTCTTCATCGTACTTGCGGTTGCGCAGTACGTTCATTGCCTGTTGCTCACGCGCTTGCTCGGTGCTGTCCGTGGCGCGGCGGCCAAGGACTTCAAGAACGTGCCAGCCGTATTGAGTCTTGAATGGCTTGGTGACCTGGCCTTGTTGGGCGCTGGCCATTTCTTCGCGGAATTCCGGGACCAGGGCGTTCGGATCGATCCAGTTCAGGTCGCCGCCGTTAAGGGCCGAACCTGGGTCTTCGGAGTAGCTTTTTGCCAATTGAGCAAAGTCTTCGCCGTTCTGGATGCGCTCATAGAGCTTGTCAGCCAGTTCCTTGGTAGCCGCTTCGCTGCGAATTTCGCTTGGCTTGATCAGGATATGGCGGACATGCACCTCGTCACGCACTATGCTCTGGCCGCCACGTTTTTCCTGCAGCTTGAGAATGATGAAGCCGCCTGGGGTACGAACCGGCTCGGTCACTTCGCCAGCCGACATGGAGCTGAGCAGGCGGTCGAACGGAGGAGGCAATTGAGCCGCTTTACGCCAGCCCATCTCGCCACCCTCCAGCGCGGTTTCGCTTGCCGAACGGGCGATCGCCAGTTGGGCGAAGTCGGCGCCTTGTTTGAGCTGCTGGTAAACCTCACCAGCTTGCTTGGCCGCGGCCTGGATTGCAGCCGAATCGGCGCTCTCCGGGGTCGGGATAAGGATATTGGCCAGGCGGTACTCTTCGGACAGTTGCATCTTGCCCATGTCCGAGGCGAGGAAGTTCTTCACTTCCTGTTCCGAGACCTGAATGCGCTCAGCGACTCGGCGTTGACGCACGCGGCTGATGATCATCTCGCGACGAACCTGTTCGCGGGCATCGTCATAGGACAGACCGTCACGCGCCAGGGCCGAGCGGAACTGTTCAATACTCATACCGTTGCGTTGGGCAATGGTGCCAATGGCCTGGTTGAGCTCCTCGTCGGTGATGCGAATACCTGAGCGATCGCCGATCTGCAGTTGCAGATTCTCGACGATCAGGCGTTCAAGCACCTGCTGGTCGAGCACGCCGGGAGGTGGGGCAGAGCCACCGCGCTTGGCGATGGTCTGCTCAACTTCGCGCACGCGCTGGTCGAGCTGGCTTTTCATGACCACATCGTTATCGACGATGGCCACAACGCTATCCAGAGGTTGCACGGCGGCATGCGCCGTGCTGCTCAGCAATACAGCGCCCAGCAATAGCGGGCGCAGACAATCAGTAAGCTTGGTCTTCACGTGTACGATAACCTTGAATGCCTTGATCGAGGAACGACTCGACCTTTGAGCCCACTACGCCGCCGAGGCCTTTCAGCACAATCTGCAGGAAGACGCCGTGGTCGCCTTTTTCGTTTTGCGGTGTTGCCTGGCTGAAATCGTCGTAATCGATCCAGTAACGGTTGATCACACGCAGCTTCCAGCAGCAGTTGTCGTATTCGAAGCCACCGAAGGCTTCCAAGGTACGGTTTTGGCTGTAGTCATGCTGCCAGCGAGCGATTGCACTCCACTGTGGAACAATCGGCCACATGACCGAGAAGTCATGTTGCTGGATTTTGTAGTAGTCCTTGACGTAGTTAGGGCTACCAGGGGTGCCATAGTCGCTGTTGCCGCCAGCGGACCAAGTACCCGTCGCCTGATCATAGCGGACCATGTCGTTGCGGTAGCGGTAACCAAGGTTGACCACCTTGTTTACGTTATCTTCAGGCTGATAGTGGAACATTGCGCTGCCAGAGCGGGTGCTACGGCTATCTGGATCCCAGTTGAAGTCGGAATTGAAGCGCCAGTCGCGGTTAAAGCGATATGCGTATTCCAGTGCATACGGCGATACATCCGAGAGTGAGTCGTCGCGAGTGCGATAGTCGATTCCTGGCAACTGGACTTTTCGATCCTTGAAGTATAACGCTTGACCTACGCTGAAGCGTTGACGTTCGAAGCCATTTTCCTCGATCCAGCGATTGGTTATGCCCAGAGACAATTTGTTCTCATCACCAATCCGGTCGCGGCCGCTGAAGCGATTGTCACGGAATAGCGAGCTGTAACTGAACGTACTTTCACCTGTGTCGAAAACCGGAATGTCTTTCTGATCTTCATAAGGTACATACAGATAGTAGAGGCGTGGTTCCAATGTCTGGCGATAGTTCTTGCCGAACCACTGGGTATTGCGGTCGAAATATAGCCCGCTATCGACGCTGAAGATCGGCACATTTCGATTTTGGGTGCTGCTGAACCTGCCGCGTAGATCGGAGCCGGTAGCGGCCTGCTGCTTGCCCTGGCTGTCCAGGTCCAGTTCGTAATGTGTAGTGGTGTATTTGATGGATGGCTTCAGGTAACCGTATGTCGCGTTCAGTGGCAAGCTGATTTCTGGGGCCGCGTAGAAACGGTCGCCATTTGCGCGTGCTAGACCGAAAACGTTCTGGTCAATACGCCCACCATCGGCGCGGACGCTGGTATCCAAGTTACCATCTTCATCAAACACTTGGCCGCTTTTGAGGTCACGGTCGAAGCGAACGGCCTCTGTTTGGTACTTCAGATCAAGCCCGCCGGGATGATACGGCAGCATTCCATTGAAAGTGATCTGCGGCAAACGATCATACGGAGTGATCTTGGAGATGGTCGCCATCTCGTAGGCATGCATGTTCACGCGTGCCATGTAGCTGTCACCGCGCCAGGTCAGCGCGCCTTGCTGATCGACATAGTCCTTGCTTTCGACACCAATCTGCTCCGATTCCAGATCCTGGAAGTAGAACGGATCGCTGATATCGGTGTAATCGACTTCAGCCAGCAGACGCTCATCGAGGCCGCCTTTGTGCTGCCAGTTGATCATCCAACGCTGATCTTTGTAGTCGGTCTGTTCCTTACGATCATCATTCTTGTCATTCAGGTAAGCCCCACCAAACTGACCTTCACTCGATTTGGTCAGGTAGCGGAACTCGCCTTCCATCAACATGCCACGTTTGGCCATGTAGCGTGGATACAAGGTGGCGTCGTAGTTTGGCGCCAGGTTGAAGTAGTACGGCGTAACCAGCATGAAGCCGGTGTCGCTGCTGGTACTGAACGATGGCGGCAGGAAGCCGGACTGGCGACGGTCGTCGATCGGGAAGTAGATATAAGGTGTGTAGAACACCGGAATATCCTTGACCCGCAGGGTGACGTTGGTCGCGGTGCCGAAGCCGGTGGCCGGGTTCAGCGTGATGTTGTTGCCCTTGAGCTGCCAGGCGTTGCTGTTCGGCTCACAGGTTGTGTAGGTACCATCCTTGAGGCGGATGATGGCGTTCTCGGCACGCTTGGCGTAAAGCGCGTTACCGCGAATACGCGACTTGTGCATGACGTATTCGGCGTTGTCGACCTTGGCTTCGCCCGTGTCGAGCTGAATGTCGGCATGATCGCCCACAACCAGCGATCCATTGTCGCGGATCTTGACGTTACCGCTCAGCTCGCCTCGGTTCTCTGCTTGATACAAGTTGGCCTCGTCGGCCTCGACCTGCATGCTGCCTTGGCGCATGACCACGTCACCGGCGAGGGTGGCGATCTGCTGCTCCTGCTGGTAGCGGGAAACCTTGGCGCCGATAAAGGTCGGTGCTTCGTCCTTTGGCGTGGTGTCAGTCATGCCAGGACGGGTCGGCTCGATATAGGCCCCCGCGCAGTACGGGCCGGTTTCGGCAAGTTGCGCAGGCGTCAGTTGGTCACGCGGAACCCAGTCCAGGTGGCTGTAATCGTCACTGCGGGACTTGAGGCCACGGCCCTTGCTCTCGGTAACGAGCATCTGGCCTTTGCCGGATTCAGCAGCGGCTTCGCCGGCCTCACCCGTGGCTTCACCAGCCGCACTGACGGCTGCACCAGGGTGCACCGGGCGTGGTGGCAGCGTGGCAGCGTTGGTCTTGGGCTTGCAGTCCCAGCCTCCGGCAGCGGACACTTGGCAGTCGAACTGCTCTGCAGCGACCACGTACGAGGTTGCCAGAGGTTGCAGTGCCAGCAGACCGCCGGTGACCAGCAACGGGAATTTTTTACGAAACGCGGGGGATTTCAATGCCATCTTATTAGTCCGGGCTTCCTGCGTGCCATCTGCCCGCGTGTGGGGCCGCACGCCTCTCGATGGTCTGAAAAAGATGCTGGATAATAAAGCATGACCCGCTTGACGGCTAGGGCCGTCGGAGACCCTTGTAATGCCTGATCATGATGTACGCCTGCAACACCTTACTGTCTGGCTCGAAGAACAACTGGCGAATCTGTTTCAGAAACAGGGCTGGGGTGCTGTTCCGACCGCTAGCCTGACCGCTGCGAGCAGCGACGCAAGCTTTCGCCGCTACTTCCGCTGGCAGGCTGAAGGCCGCAGTTTTGTGGTGATGGATGCGCCACCCCCTCAGGAAAACTGCCGTCCCTTTGTCGATATCGACCACTTGCTGGCCGCCGCCAAGGTCAATGTTCCGGTTATCCACGCGCAAGATTTGGAGCGCGGTTTTCTTTTGCTCAGCGACTTGGGCACCCAGACGTACCTGGATGTAATCAACGCGGATAACGCCGATGGCCTGTTCGATGATGCTATTGAAGCGTTGCTGGCACTTCAGCAATTGCCGATGCAAGCACCGTTGCCAAGCTACGATGTGGCGCTGTTGCGCCGCGAGCTTGAGTTGTTTCCCGAGTGGTATGTGGGCCGTGAACTGGGCGTGGCGTTCACCGATGTACAACTGGCTGCCTGGCAGCGTATCAGTACAGTGCTGATCGACAGCGCTCTGGCCCAGCCAAAAGTGCTGGTGCACCGCGACTATATGCCACGCAACCTTATGCAAAGCGTGCCCAATCCAGGTGTGCTGGACTTTCAGGATGCCGTTTACGGCCCAGTCACCTATGACATCACCTGCCTGTTCAAGGACGCCTTCCTCAGCTGGCCGCAAGCACGCGTGCAGGGGTGGCTCGAAGATTACTGGCAAAGGGCCCAAGCCAAAGGCATCCCGGTCCAGGCTGATTTTGAGGACTTCCATCGTGCCAGCGACTTGATGGGGGTACAGCGCCACCTCAAGGTCATCGGGATTTTTGCGCGAATCTGCCACCGTGATGGCAAGCCGCGTTACCTGGGCGATGTGCCGCGCTTCTTTGCCTATATAGACGAAGTGATCGCTCGCCGCCCTGAGCTGGCCGAGCTTGATGAGCTGATTGAAAGTCTGCAGGCAGCTGCAGGAGCGCGTCCATGAAGGCGATGATTCTGGCGGCGGGAAAGGGCGAGCGGATGCGGCCGCTCACCCTGCATACGCCAAAACCCTTGGTGTCGGTGGCCGGCGTGCCGCTGATCGAGTACCACTTGCGTGGCCTGGCGGCAGCGGGCTTCAAGGAAGTGGTGATCAATCATGCCTGGCTGGGGGCCCAGATCGAGGCTCACCTGGGCAACGGCGCCGACTGGGGGCTGAGCATCAGTTATTCGGCGGAGGGTGAACCACTGGAGACCGGTGGTGGCATCTACAAGGCGCTGCCTCTGCTGGGTAAGCAACCTTTTGTGCTGGTTAATGGCGATGTCTGGAGCGAATACGATTTCTCCAGACTGCCGAAAAAGCCTGCCGGCCTTGCCCACCTGGTGCTGGTCGACAACCCCGGCCATCATGGCAAAGGTGATTTTTGCCTGCAGCAAGGACTTGTCAGTGACGGGGTGGAGAACGCAGCCACCTTGACCTACAGCGGCATAGCCGTCATCGATCCTGCCTTGTTCGATGGCTGTGAGGCGGGTGCCTTCAAATTGGCACCGCTGCTGCGCGATGCGATGAACCTGGGGCGGGTCACGGGTGAGCACTATTCAGGCTGCTGGGTGGATGTCGGAACCCTGGAAAGGCTGGCGCAAGCCGAGCAATTGATCAAAGGACGCCGCTGATATGTTGTGGCCGAGCACAGTGATTGGTGCCGGGGCCGGCTTCGCCATTGCCAGCATTCCTGGGGCATTGCTGGGGGCGCTGCTGGGTCAGGCGATGGATCGCCGTATGCAATTGCACAGTTGGGCCCATGTTCGTGAGCGCTTGGGTGGGCGTCCGGTACTGCGTGACGACGAGGTGCTGTTTGTTCTGCTTGGTCGTTTGGCCAAGAGCGATGGCCGCGTGGGCGAAGGGCACATTCAGCAAGCGCGGCAGGAAATGTATCGCCTGGAGATGGGCGAGCCTGAACGTCGTCGAGCCATCGCCGCGTTCAACCGCGGCAAGAACGGTAAAGACCGCCTGGGCAATTACCTGCTGCGTCTGAAGCAGCAACCTCATGCTGCCGAAGGGATGCTGCGGGCTTGTTGGCGCATGGCCTGGGCTGATGGTCGGGCGGGGCGTCACGAGCGTGAGCTGTTGCTCGATTGGGGGCAGAAACTGGGATGGTCGGCAGCCAAAGTCCAGGCGCTGGCCCTGGAGTATGAACCTCAGCGGCATGGCTTGTCCGATGCGGGCCTCGGCTATCAGCAAGCCTTGCGCTTGCTGGGCGTGGAGCAACATGCGGAGCCTGCGCAGATCAAACAGGCCTATCGCCGGTTGCTCAGCCGCCACCACCCGGACAAATTGGTGGGTAGCGGCGCAAGCCCGTCCCAAGTGCGTGAAGCCACAGATCGCACACGTGATTTGCATCAGGCGTACGCGGTCATCCGCCAGCGTCGTGGTTTTTAGTCGGCTTTTTCCGGGCTTAGCCAGCCTCGGATCCGACGGTACAGTTGCTCTTGCTCCGCCGTGCTATTACCAGGTATGGCGGTCAACCCGACCTGGCGATAGTTGCTGTCCCTGAGGCGTTTACTGGCTTTCAAACGCAATTCTGCCGCCTGCCGCGCCTGTTCCTGATTGGTATAGAAGAAGTCTGCCGTAGGTACTTTCAGTGACGGTGCCAGCACATCCAGGCTCAGTTCGGCCCGCGCTGGGGTCTGCGCTGCGACCATTACCAGCTTCTGGATCTGCGCAGGTTGCCGTTCACTGATATAGCGCGCGGCCCAGTAGGCACCGCTGCCATTGCCAAGCAGTACGACCCTGCGCGCATTGTGTTGCTGGGCGTAGGCAACGGCTGCATCCAAACGCGCGAAAATTCGTTCAGCATCCGCTTTGTCATCACTGTTGGAGGATGCAGGTTGGCTGGCGTTCTCGCTGGTTTCCCCTTCTGCGGCTGTCGCTTGTTCGACACTGGCATTGGCGTTGTCAGGGGTATCCTTGGCCGGCGCGCTTTGGCCCTGGGTCACCGGCTGACTCGGTGCTGGTGCAGTTTCGACGCGGGCTTGCGGGCTGTCGACCAGAAGATCGGGCAGGCTCAGGCTCAGACTGTGCCAGCCACCATCCGGAAATTTGCGGCGCAGGGGGCCGACCGTTTTCGGCCAGTCAGCAGTCTCTCCTGCACCGGCGAGGATAATCAGCGCGCCCTCCGGCTCGCTGGTGTTGGCGGGCTTCCATAGGGCGAGAAAACTGTCACTGCCTGCTTGCAGCGTTTGCTGCTCGTCCCGGGGCACTTGTCGTTTCAGTGCCAGGGCATCTTCTTGGCTGCGCTCGGCCAACGGTTGGCGCTGGACAACCGGCGGCTGCTCGTTGGTCGATGCTTGCGCAGTTTCGCCCGCAGCAGCGAGTGCGCTACAAGGTAGTATCAGTGAAAGGCAAAACGCCGGTAGCGTCGTGCGATAAAGTGCGAACATGGATTTATCCAGGCCAGAGTTATACCGGCAGCCTAATAGTATTTGCCCGGGACGGCCATGTTCGGTGGCCATCCATTGCTTGATGAGCGTTTAGATGAAATCAGTGCGCTGCCTGTTGCTTATCGGCTGTTTCTGCTGGTCCTTGATTGTGTGGGCGGTTCCTGCGGTCCCGCCGCCGGCTGTGGTTCTCGAGCCCGCACAGCAGCAGTGGCTCGAACAGCATCGCAGCCTGCGGGTAGGGTTGGTGCTGCAGGCGCCCTTTGCTCAGTTCGATCGTCGTCTCCAGCAACTGTACGGGGTCAATGTGCAACTGATGAACTGGCTGGGGCAGTCGCTGGGGTTGGATCTGACGTGGCGCAACTTCACGGATCAAGCTGCCCTGGAGCAAGCACTGCGGGCCGGAGAGATCGATCTGGCCCCCGGCCTGACCCAGACGCCGGCTGGCTTGCGTTTGTGGTTGTTCAGTGATCCGTACATGCGTGTGCCGCAGTTGATTGTCGGCCCGCGCACGGGCGCTGTGGCAGTTGATCTGGAAAAACTCACCGACAATGAGCGCGTTGCAGTACGCATGCCAAGTGCCGTAGCTGACTATCTGCGAGCCACGTATTCGAACCTCAACCTGCAAGGTGTTCCTCAAGAGCGCGAGGCACTGCAACTGGTGCTCAGCGAGCAAGCCCGATATGCGGTGATCGATGAGGCGCAACTGAGCAGACTCTCGCGAGAGAGCGAGTTCAGCGACCTGGCGGTTGTGGGTGACATTGGTTTGCCGCAACTTTTGCGGGTCGCTTCGCGGCGCGATTGGCCGATACTGGCGGATATTCTTGAGCGCGGCCTGCAAGCGATACCGGCCAAGGACCTGGAACAGTTGCATCAACGCTGGCTGGAGCCCAAGTACCCAAGACTGAGTGAGTCGCCTGGATTCTGGCAAAACCTGAGCTTGTTGTTTGCCGCTTTGCTGTTCAGCAGCATGGCCATTGTGATTTGGCAGCGCCGCCAGTTGCATCAGTTGGAACATAACCTACTGACCGCACGGGAAACCATCAACCAGCGCCGGGCGCGGGAAGAGGCGTTGCGTTTGAGCCAATTCTCCATCGATCAAAGCACTGTAGGCATTCTCTGGGTCAATTGGGACAGTCACGTGCGCTACGCCAACCACGCAGCTGAAAGCATGCTCGGCTACAGCGAGGGTGCGGTGGTGGATCGGCCGCTGATCGATTTCGAGCCCGGTTTGCATATGGATCGCTGGCTCGAACTGTGGAAGGGCGCGCGCAGCAGCAACGATGTCGCTCAGCACTTCGAAACCCAATGCGTGCGGGCCGATGGCAGTGTTCTGCCAGTGGACGTATCGCTGAGTTTTCTACGTTTTCGCGACGCCGAGTACTTGGTGGTCTTTCTGACCGATGTCACTGAGCGTCGCCGGGCGCTGGCAGCCTTGCGCGAAAGTGAGGCCAGACTCAAAGGTATAGCTGGCAACGTTCCGGGTCTGGTTTTCCGGCTCGAACGTAACCCGGCCGAGGGGGAATTGGAGTTTCCCTATATCAGCGAAGGCAGCGAGGCGTTGGTTGGTTACACCCCGGCTGCGTTGCAGCACCCGGACATGGGTTTGCGCAACCTGGTTCATCCGCAAGATCGCGCGGACTACCACAAAGTCCAGGACCTCGCCCTGGCCACCGACCGCGACTGGTCCTGGCAAGGACGAATCCTGACCCGCGACGGTGAACAGCGCTGGGCCGATATCAAAGCCAGTGCCCGCAGCTTGGGCGATGGCCGGGTGGTCTGGGATGGCGTGGTCTGGGACATCACCCCCAGCAAACGCATCGAACTGCAACTGGCCCGCTCTCAGGAACAATTACGCGAACTGTCGGCGCACATGGAAAGTGTTCGTGAGGAGGAGAAAGGGCGAATTGCCCGGGAGGTGCATGACGAATTGGGGCAGATGCTGACAGTGCTGAAGCTGGAAACGTCCATGTGTGAACTGGCCTACGCCGATCTCGATCCTGGCCTCAATGAGCGCCTGTCGAGCATGAAGCGATTGATTGCTCAATTGTTCCAATTGGTTCGCGATGTCGCCACGGCTCTGCGCCCTCCGATTCTGGATGCCGGCATCGCCTCGGCAATCGAGTGGCAGGCACGGCGTTTCGAGGCGCGTACGCAGATACCGTGCCTGGTGCAGGTGCCGGAAAACCTGCCGGCGTTAAGCGATGCCAAGGCCATTGGCCTGTTTCGCATCTTGCAGGAGGCCCTGACCAACATCATGCGCCACGCGCAGGCGCATACTGTGCAGATCAGCTTAAGCCTTGACAGTCAGATCCTGCGTTTGACAGTCATTGACGACGGCATTGGTTTTGCCCCGGAGGAAAGCCGCCCGACTTCCTTTGGCTTGGTAGGCATGCGTGAGCGCGTGCTCATGCTGGGTGGGCAAATGATCCTTGAGAGTGAACCCGGCGAAGGCACCAGCCTAAGTGTGGGAATTCCCCTGAAACAGGAGCGGTAATGTGATTCGAGTTCTGGTTGCCGAAGACCACACCATTGTCCGTGAAGGCATCAAGCAGCTGATTGGTCTGGCCAAGGACATGCAGGTAGCAGGGGAGGCCGCTAACGGTGAGCAACTGCTGGAGACCCTGCGTCATACCGACTGTGAAGTCGTGCTGTTGGATATTTCCATGCCGGGGGTCAATGGGCTTGAGGCGATTCCGCGTATACGTGCGTTACACAATCCCCCAGCGATCCTGGTGCTGTCGATGCACGACGAAGCCCAGATGGCGGCGCGGGCGTTGAAGGTCGGTGCCGCAGGCTACGCCACCAAGGACAGCGACCCGGCCCTGCTGCTGACCGCGATTCGACGGGTCGCTGGGGGCGGGCGGTACATCGATCCGGACCTGGCCGACCGTATGGTCTTCGAAGTCGGATTGACTGACTCCCGGCCGTTGCACTCTCTGCTGTCGGAGCGAGAGTTCTCGGTATTCGAGCGCTTGGCCCAGGGCGCTAACGTCAACGACATCGCCCAGCAACTGGCGTTAAGCAACAAGACCATCAGCACCCATAAGGCGCGTCTGATGCAGAAGCTCAATGTGAACTCGCTGGCAGAACTGGTGAAGTACGCCATGGAGCATAAGTTGCTCTGAGTGTTCCAGAAGCGACGCTGTGTCTACTGAACCGCGGGGCCAGCCCGCTCCTACAAATCGGCTGTTGTGGGAGCGGGCCTGCCCCGCGATAGTTTCTATTTCACTGGCACATATCCAAAAACGCCATCTTTGTAGGGCAATCCCTACCCCAGCCCTTCCATCTTGCTGATGGAAATCTCTCCTGAGTGCCGATTTGCGGCCGTCGGTCCCTTCACTAGGCTGTGAACACGGCAGTCATCCAACAAGAAGGTACAGGTATGAGTGAGGTGAATTCGAGCGCTGCAGCCGGCGAAGTGCTGGTCAGCTTCCGTGGTGTGCAGAAGAGCTACGACGGCGAATCGCTGATCGTCAAAGACCTCAACCTGGATATTCGCAAAGGCGAGTTCCTCACCTTGCTCGGTCCCTCCGGCTCCGGCAAGACCACCAGCCTGATGATGCTCGCAGGTTTTGAAACGCCCACCGCCGGTGAAATCCAGCTGGCAGGCCGCTCAATCAATAACGTGCCGCCGCACAAGCGCGACATCGGCATGGTGTTCCAGAATTACGCATTGTTTCCGCACATGACCGTGGCTGAGAACCTGGCCTTCCCGTTGAGTGTGCGTAACTTGAGCAAAACCGACATCAGCGAACGCGTCAAACGCGTGCTGAACATGGTTCAGCTTGACGCCTTCGCCAAGCGCTACCCCGGTCAACTGTCGGGTGGCCAGCAACAGCGTGTGGCCCTGGCCCGTGCGCTGGTGTTCGAACCGCAATTGGTATTGATGGATGAGCCGCTGGGTGCGCTCGACAAACAACTGCGTGAACACATGCAGATGGAGATCAAGCACCTTCACCAGCGCCTCGGCGTCACTGTGGTGTATGTGACCCATGATCAGGGCGAAGCGCTGACCATGTCCGATCGCGTAGCGGTGTTCCATCAAGGTGAGATTCAACAGATCGCCGATCCGCGCACCCTTTATGAAGAGCCGAAAAACACCTTCGTCGCCAACTTCATTGGTGAAAACAACCGTATCAATGGCCGGCTGATCAGTCAGGACGGTGAGCGTTGCCTGGTGCAGCTTCCTCGTGGCGAGAAGGTCGAAGCGCTGGCCGTGAACGTCGGTCAGAGCGGTGAGCCCGTGACCCTTTCCATTCGTCCCGAGCGCGTACGCCTGAACGGTCATAGCGAGAGCTGTGTTAACCGGTTCTCTGGTCGGGTAGCCGAATTCATCTACCTGGGCGACCACGTACGGGTTCGTCTGGAAGTGTGCGGAAAGGCCGATTTCTTTGTGAAACAGCCTATTGCCGAGCTCGATCCGGCCCTGGCCGTAGGCGATGTGGTACCGCTTGGCTGGGAAGTGGAGCACGCCCGCGCGCTTGATCCGATTCTGGAAGCCAATTGAAGGTTTGCTTCACCAACCCTGTACTGTGGAGAGAATAATAATGCTCAAACACTTGAAGTTGACCGCTCTGACGCTGGGGCTGTTTGCAGCGGGCCAGGCCATGGCCGCGGCTGATCTGACCGTGATCTCTTTTGGTGGCGCCAACAAGGCCGCCCAGACCAAGGCATTCTACGAGCCTTGGGAAAAAGCGGGCAGCGGCAAGATCGTTGCTGGCGAATACAACGGTGAAATGGCCAAGATCAAAGCCATGGTCGACACCAAAAGCGTGTCCTGGAACCTGGTTGAAGTCGAGTCTCCAGAGCTGGCCCGCGGTTGTGATGAGGGAATGTTCGAAGAACTCGATCCGGCGCTGTTCGGTGACGAGGCAGATTTTGTTCCAGGTGCGATTCAACCCTGTGGCGTCGGCTTCTTCGTTTGGTCCACCGTCATGGCCTACAACGCGGACAAACTGAAAACCGCTCCGACCAGTTGGGCCGATTTCTGGGACACCAAGCAGTTCCCGGGCAAGCGTGGGCTGCGCAAGGGCGCCAAGTACACCTTGGAGTTTGCCTTGATGGCTGACGGCGTTGCGCCAAAAGATGTCTACAAGGTGCTCGGTACCAAGGAAGGCCAGGACCGTGCCTTCAAGAAACTCGACGAGCTCAAGCCAAGCATTCAGTGGTGGGAAGCAGGTGCGCAGCCGCCTCAGTATCTGGCCTCGGGTGATGTGGTCATGAGCTCGGCCTATAACGGCCGAATCGCCGCCGTGCAGAAAGAAAGCAACCTGAAAGTGGTGTGGAACGGTGGCATCTACGACTTCGATGCCTGGGCCATCCCAAAAGGTGCGAAGAACGCTGAAGATGCGAAGAAATTCATCGCCTTCTCGGTCAAGCCTGAGCAACAGAAGACCTACTCGCAAAACATTGCCTATGGTCCGGCCAACTCCAAAGCGGTGAGCCTGCTTTCCGACGAGGTCAAGAAAGACATGCCGACCACCCCGGAAAACATCGCCAACCAGGTGCAGATCGATGTCACCTTCTGGGCTGACAACAGTGAGCAGCTGGAGCAACGCTTCAACGCCTGGGCTGCCAAGTAAGGTCGGCTGATGAAGCGTCGGCCTGTTGCCGACGCTTCCTGTTCTCAAGATTTCGGAGTTCGCTATGGCCATCGCAGTGCCCCTGAATGAAGGCGCCGGTTCCACCCTCAAGCAGCGTCTGGCGCGTGCCGAGCGGGTCAACCGCTGGAAGGCGCAAGCCCTGATCGCACCGCTGGCGCTGTTCCTGCTCCTGGTTTTTCTGGTGCCCATCGCCGCGCTGCTCTACAAGAGTGTCGGTAACCCGGAAGTTGTCAATGGCTTGCCGCAGACCGTTGCAGCAGTTGAGCAATGGGACGGCAAAGGACTGCCGGGTGAGTCGGTGTACAAGGCATTGAGTGAAGACCTGGGCCAGGCGCGGAAGAACCAGACCCTTGGCGATACGTCCAAACGACTTAACATGGAGCTGGCCGGCTATCGCAGCCTGCTGGCGAAAACTGCCCGAGCTTTGCCATTCAAGACCGAGCCGGCTTCGTATAAAGAAGCGCTGCAGGAGTTGGACGAGCGTTGGGGCGATCCGGCCTATTGGCAGGCAATTCGCCGTAACACCAGTAGCGTCACACCATTCTATCTGCTGGCGTCGGTGGACCACCGCATCGACGACCTTGGCGAGTTGGCCAAGGCTACGCCGGACCAGTCCATCTACCTGGATATTTTCACCCGCACCCTGTGGATGGGCTTCGTTATCACTGCACTCTGCCTGGTATTGGCTTATCCGTTGGCGTACTTGCTCGCCAACCTGCCGACCCGGCAAAGCAACTTGTTGATGATTCTGGTGCTGCTGCCGTTCTGGACATCGATCCTTGTGCGAGTTGCGGCCTGGATCGTGCTGCTGCAGTCAGGTGGCCTGATCAATAGTGCGTTGATGGCCCTGGGTATCATCGACAAACCACTGGAGCTGGTGTTCAACCGTACCGGTGTGTACATCTCCATGGTTCATATTCTGCTGCCGTTCATGATTCTGCCGATCTACAGCGTAATGAAAGGGATCTCACCCACGTACATGCGAGCAGCCATCTCTCTGGGATGCCACCCCTTCACCAGTTTCTGGCGGGTGTACTTCCCGCAGACCTATGCAGGTGTAGGTGCGGGCTGTCTGCTGGTGTTCATCCTGGCCATCGGCTACTACATCACCCCGGCGTTGCTCGGCAGTCCAAATGACCAGATGGTCAGCTACTTCGTGGCCTTCTATACCAACACCAGCATCAACTGGGGCATGGCTACTGCGCTGGGCGGCCTATTGCTGCTCGCTACCGTCATTCTGTACCTGATCTATAGCTGGTTGGTCGGCGCCAGCCGTCTGCGCCTGAGCTGAGGAGCGTTGTCATGCTGAGTCCTTACATGTCGCCCGTCGAGCGGGTCTGGTTCTACAGTTTGCGCATCCTTTGCGGGCTGATCCTGTTGTTCCTGGTGTTGCCGGTTCTGGTGATCATTCCGCTGTCTTTCAACTCTGGCAGCTTCCTGGTCTATCCACTGCAAGGTTTTTCCCTGCAGTGGTACCACGACTTCTTCGCCTCGGCCGAGTGGATGCGGGCCTTGAAGAACAGCATCATCGTCGCCCCGGCGGCGACCGTGCTGGCGATGATCTTCGGTACCCTGGCGTCGATCGGCCTGACCCGGGGCGACTTCCCTGGCAAACCGCTGATCATGGCGCTGGTCATTTCACCGATGGTGGTGCCTGTGGTGATCATCGGTGTGGCCAGCTATCTGTTCTTTGCACCGCTGGGCCTGGGCAACAGCTTCATTTCGCTGATTCTGGTGCATGCGGTACTGGGTGTGCCGTTCGTCATCATCACCGTTTCGGCGACGTTGCAGGGCTTCAACTACAACCTTGTGCGTGCGGCAGCCAGCCTCGGCGCCTCGCCTATTACCGCTTTTCGCCGCGTGACCTTGCCGTTGATCGCCCCCGGGGTGATCTCTGGTGCCTTGTTCGCTTTTGCCACTTCGTTCGATGAAGTGGTCGTGACGTTGTTCCTGGCCGGCCCTGAACAGGCGACCTTGCCTCGGCAGATGTTCAGCGGCATCCGCGAGAACCTCAGCCCGACCATCGCCGCGGCGGCGACCCTGTTGATCGCGTTTTCGGTGTTGCTGCTGCTGACCCTCGAATGGCTGCGTGGGCGTAGCGAAAAACTGCGTACTCAGCAGCCTGGCTGACGGTATCGCGTTGCAAGCCCGCTCCCGTTGTGGGAGTGGGCTGCATCTGTCGTACGGTTTGATACCGGTCAGCCGGTGACCGTTTCCCTGAGGTACAATGCGCGCCACCGTGATTCTGCCCTACAGGTGCGCCATGCAGCCCTACGCTATTGCCCCCTCCATTCTTTCTGCCGATTTCGCCCGCCTGGGTGAAGAAGTCGACAATGTGCTGGCCGCTGGTGCCGACATTGTTCACTTCGATGTGATGGACAACCACTACGTTCCCAACCTGACCATCGGCCCTATGGTCTGCACCGCGCTGCGCAAATACGGCGTTACCGCGCCGATTGACGTGCACCTGATGGTCAGCCCGGTTGACCGTATCATCGGCGATTTCATCGAGGCAGGAGCCAGTTTCATTACCTTCCATCCGGAAGCTACCCTGCACATCGATCGTTCACTACAGTTGATTCGTGACGGCGGTTGCAAGGCTGGCCTGGTGTTCAACCCGGCAACCCCGCTCGATTCCCTCAAGTACGTGATGGACAAGGTCGACATGATCCTGTTGATGAGCGTCAACCCAGGCTTTGGCGGTCAGAAATTCATTCCTGGCACACTCGACAAGCTGCGTGAAGCACGTGCGCTGATCGACGCCAGCGGCCGTGATATCCGCCTCGAGATCGACGGCGGAGTGAATGTGAACAACATTCGCGAAATCGCTGCCGCCGGTGCCGATACCTTCGTTGCAGGGTCGGCGATCTTCAATACGCCGGACTACCAGGAGGTTATCGCCAAAATGCGTGCCGAACTGGCCCTGGCTCGCCCATGAGTGGCTTCGAGCAGCTATTCCCCGGGGCGCTGCCCAGGCTGGTGATGTTCGATCTGGACGGTACTCTGATCGATTCGGTTCCAGACCTGGCCGCGGCGGTGGATCGAATGCTGCTCGAAATGGGGCGCAAGCCCGCGGGCCTTGAGGCCGTGCGCCACTGGGTTGGAAACGGTGCCCCGGTGCTTGTGCGCCGGGCCCTGGCGGGCGGCCTGGACTACACCGCCGTCGATGAGGACGAAGCAGAAAAAGGCCTGGAACTGTTCATGCAGGCCTATGCGGACAATCACGAACTGACGGTGGTTTATCCCGGTGTGCGGGACACACTCAAGTGGTTGCATAAGCAGGGCGTGGAAATGGCCCTGATTACCAACAAGCCGGAGCGCTTCGTCGCGCCGTTGCTCGATCAAATGAAGATTGGCCGTTATTTTCGCTGGATCATCGGTGGCGACACCCTGCCACAGAAAAAGCCAGATCCGGCAGCCTTGCTGTTTGTCATGAAAATGGCTGGAGTGTCCGCTGATCAGGCCTTGTTTATCGGCGACTCGCGCAGTGATGTGTTGGCGGCCAAGGCTGCTGGAGTCAAGTGCGTGGGGCTGACCTATGGTTACAACCATGGGCGTCCGATCAGCGATGAAGCCCCTTGCCTGGTTATTGATGATCTGCGCGCACTGTTGCCTGGTTGCTTAGATGCGGCCACTGGGATAACGTTGACGGACGTTCATTCCCCCAAAGATAGAGATTCCATCGTGGCGGTTACCAGCAAACTCTGGATGAAAGTCATCAAGGCCTTGGCCCGTTGGCGTTGGCGCGCCTGACTGTTCCCTGCCGACCCTTGTCGGCCCGTTTGCCTGTCTGACCTATTTGCTGTTTGCCACGAGGCTATCATGACCCGCGAAGAGTTCCTGCGCCTGGCTGCTGCCGGCTACAACCGTATCCCTCTGGCCTGCGAGACGCTGGCCGATTTCGACACGCCGCTGTCGATCTACCTGAAACTGGCTGATCAACCCAATTCCTACTTGCTCGAGTCTGTGCAGGGCGGTGAGAAGTGGGGGCGGTACTCGATTATTGGCTTGCCCTGCCGCACGGTGTTGCGCGTGCATGACCATCAAGTCCGAATCACCCATGATGGCGTAGAGATCGAGCGTCACGATGTGGACGATCCATTGGCCTTTGTCGAGGCCTTCAAGGAACGCTACAACGTGCCGACCATTGCCGGTTTGCCGCGCTTCAACGGTGGCCTGGTGGGTTACTTCGGCTATGACTGTGTACGCTACGTAGAGAAGCGCCTGGGCAAGTGCCCGAATCCTGATCCGCTGGGTGTACCAGACATTTTACTGATGGTTTCCGATGCCGTCGTGGTGTTCGATAACCTGGCGGGCAAGATGCACGCCATTGTGCTGGTCGACCCAGCGCAGGAACAGGCATACGAAAGCGGCCTGCAGCGCCTGGAAGGCTTGCTTGAACAACTGCGTCACCCGATTACGCCGCGTCGGGGCCTGGAGCTGGGTGGTCCGCAAGCTGCTGAGCCGACCTTCCGCTCCAGTTTTACCCAGAGTGACTATGAGCGTGCAGTCGATACCATCAAGGAGTACATCCTGGCGGGCGATTGCATGCAGGTCGTACCGTCCCAACGGATGTCGATCGACTTCAAGGCCGCGCCGATTGATCTCTACCGCGCCCTGCGTTGTTTCAACCCAACACCGTATATGTACTTCTTCAACTTCGGTGATTTCCATGTCGTCGGCAGTTCACCTGAAGTACTGGTAAGGGTCGAAGACAACCTCGTTACTGTTCGTCCCATCGCTGGCACTCGTCCACGTGGTGCAACCGAAGAGGCGGATCGGGCGCTTGAAGAAGACTTGCTGTCGGACGACAAGGAAATCGCCGAGCACCTGATGCTGATTGACCTGGGCCGCAATGATGCTGGCCGGGTGTCGACCACCGGCACTGTGAAGGTCACCGAGAAGATGGTGATCGAGCGTTATTCCAACGTCATGCACATCGTTTCCAACGTTACCGGTGAACTGAAGGAGGGCCTCAGCGCCATGGATGCGCTGCGCGCAATTCTGCCTGCAGGCACTTTGTCCGGGGCGCCAAAGATTCGCGCCATGGAAATCATCGATGAACTTGAGCCGGTCAAGCGCGGCGTATACGGCGGTGCGGTCGGTTACTTTGCCTGGAATGGCAACATGGACACAGCAATCGCGATTCGCACTGCGGTCATCAAGGATGGCGAGCTGCATGTACAGGCCGGTGGCGGCATTGTTGCCGATTCGGTACCTGCACTGGAATGGGAAGAGACCATCAACAAGCGCCGGGCAATGTTCCGGGCCGTAGCGCTGGCGGAACAGACGCCACGCAGCTAATCAAAATCGCGGCGCCCCAAGCGCGCCGCCTAGCGCCTGTACACCCGGCGAAATTGATTCTAGAGGTTGAACCCAGATGCTACTGATGATCGACAACTATGACTCCTTCACCTACAACGTCGTGCAGTACCTTGGCGAGTTGGGTGCGGAGGTCAAGGTCATTCGCAATGATGAGCTGAGCATTGCTCAAATCGAAGCCCTGAACCCCGAGCGCATAGTGGTTTCGCCCGGCCCCTGCACGCCGACCGAAGCCGGTGTCTCCATCGAAGCCATTTTGCACTTTGCGGGCAAACTGCCGATTCTCGGCGTATGCCTGGGTCACCAGTCTATTGGCCAGGCCTTTGGTGGAGATGTAGTGCGTGCCCGCCAGGTAATGCACGGCAAGACCAGCCCGGTTTTGCACAAGGATCTTGGCGTATTTGCAGGCCTGAACAATCCGTTGACCGTAACCCGCTACCATTCATTGGTGGTCAAGCGCGAAACCCTGCCCGAGTGCCTTGAGCCCACCGCCTGGACTGCACTGGAAGATGGCTCGATAGACGAGATCATGGGCTTGCGACACAAGACACTGAATATAGAAGGGGTGCAATTCCACCCTGAGTCGATTCTTACCGAGCAGGGCCACGAGCTGTTCGCCAACTTCCTCAAACAGACCGGCGGCCACCGCTAAGGAACGATCATGGATATCAAGAGCGCCCTTGGCCGTATTGTCGGTCATCTGGATTTGAGCACCGAAGAGATGCGCGACGTAATGCGCGAAATCATGACTGGCCAGTGCAGCGAAGCGCAGATCGGCGCGTTCATGATGGGCATGCGCATGAAGAGCGAAAGCATCGACGAAATCGTTGGTGCGGTCTCGGTCATGCGTGAGCTGGCGGATAAGGTTGAGCTCAATACGCTCGACCAAGTGGTTGATGTTGTGGGTACCGGTGGCGACGGTGCGAATATCTTCAACGTATCTACAGCTTCAGCTTTTGTTGTTGCCGCTGCCGGCTGCACGGTGGCCAAGCATGGTAACCGTGCTGTTTCTGGAAAGAGCGGCAGTGCTGACCTGCTTGAGGCCGCTGGCATCTACCTGAACCTGACGCCGGTGCAGGTTGCTCGTTGTATCGACAGCGTCGGTATTGGTTTCATGTTCGCCCAGACCCACCACAAAGCAATGAAATATGCCGCTGCGCCGCGCCGCGACCTGGGCCTGCGTACGCTTTTCAACATGCTTGGCCCGCTTACGAATCCGGCCGGTGTGAAGCATCAGGTGGTCGGCGTATTTACCCAGGCGCTGTGTCGGCCGCTGGCCGAAGTGTTGCAGCGCCTGGGCAGTAAGCATGTCCTGGTGGTGCACTCCAAGGACGGCCTGGACGAATTCAGTCTGGCCGCCCCAACCTTCGTTGCCGAACTCAGGAATGACCAAATTACCGAGTATTGGGTAGAGCCCGAAGATCTTGGTATGAGAAGCCAAAGCCTGCATGGCCTGGCAGTGGAAAGTCCGGAAAAATCCCTGGAATTGATCCGCGACGCGTTGGGACGCCGCAAGACCGAGAACGGGCAAAAGGCTGCGGAAATGATCGTGCTTAACGCCGGCGCCGCGTTGTATGCCGCCGACCATGTCATGAGCCTCAAGCAAGGTGTCGAGCTGGCCCATGACGCACTGCATACTGGGCTTGCTCGGGAAAAACTCGAAGAACTGGGCGCTTTCACCGCCGTATTCAAGTTGGAGAATGAAGGATGAGTGTACCGACGGTTCTGGAAAACATCCTGGCGCGCAAAGTTCAGGAAGTCGCTGAGCGCAGTGCGCGAGTCAGCCTGGCCGAGCTTGAGCGCCTTGCCTGCGCTGCGGATGCACCGCGCGGCTTTGCCAATGCACTGATCGAACAGGCCAAGCGCAAGCAGCCGGCAGTCATCGCCGAGATCAAGAAAGCTTCTCCGAGCAAGGGTGTTATCCGGGAGAACTTTGCGCCCGCTGACATTGCAGTCAGCTATGAGAAGGGCGGTGCGACCTGCCTGTCGGTGCTGACAGACGTCGACTACTTCCAGGGTGCCGACGTTTACCTGCAGCAGGCTCGCGCAGCTTGCAAGTTGCCGGTGATCCGCAAGGACTTCATGATCGATCCTTACCAGATCGTTGAAGCGCGTGCCCTGGGCGCAGATTGTGTGTTGTTGATCGTTTCGGCGCTCGATGATGTGAAGATGGCCGAGCTGGCCGCAACTGCGAAAAGTGTCGGCCTCGATGTACTGGTTGAAGTCCACGATGGCGATGAGCTGGAGCGGGCACTGAAAACCCTCGACACTCCGCTGGTCGGCGTAAACAACCGTAACCTGCATACTTTTGAGGTCAGCTTGGAAACCACGCTCGACCTGCTGCCGCGAATCCCTCGCGATCGTCTGGCCATTACCGAAAGCGGTATCCTCAATCGCGCGGATGTCGAGTTAATGGAAATCAACGAGGTGTACTCGTTCCTGGTCGGTGAAGCCTTCATGCGTGCCGAGCATCCGGGATTGGAGCTGCAACGTCTGTTCTTCCCTGAGCGCGCGGTGCAGAACCTGGTACCAGGACTGGACTGATTCGACACTGAAGCCGGCAATTGCCGGCTTTTTTGTATCTCTAAGGTTATTCCGATGACTGATCAAATAATGGATGTGACTGTCGAGGCGGGGCTGCAGGCCGAGCAGCAATTGCTGGCGGCGGTGTGCAAGGGTGAACGCGATTACGGTTTATTGTTTTGGCGCCCAACCGATCGTGCGCTGGTGATGCCGCGCCGCATGAGTCGCCTTGAGGGTTTTGAGGCGGCCTGCGCAGAACTTGCGATTGCTGGGTGGCCGGTCCTGTTGCGCGAGACCGGCGGCGAGCCAGTGCCGCAGTCACCAGCAGTGATCAATATTGCCCTGATCTACGTGGCGCCGCGTAGTGAAGGCGATCATGGCCGCATCGAGAACGCTTACGAGCGATTGTGCCTGCCCCTATGTGAGGTACTGCGCGAATGGGGTGGATTGGCATCGGTAGGCGAGATCGAAGGCGCATTTTGTGATGGCCGCTACAACGTTAACCTGAACGGTCGCAAGTTGGTTGGCACTGCCCAGCGCTGGCGCCAGGGGCTGGGCGGCAAGCGGCCGGTGGTGCTGGTGCACGGGGCCTTGTTGCTCGATAACGAACGCGAGTCGATGGTGGCTGCGGTCAATCGCTTCAATGAATGCTGTGAGCTGGAACAGCGATGCCTTGCCGACAGTCACATTGCCCTGCATGAAGTAGTGCCTGATGCACCTTTGCTTGAACGTCTTGGCCAGGCCTACACCCATGTGATCGAAGGTATCGCACGCGACTAGCGAGTGCCGAAAACCACCATCGTTTTTCCTTTGACGTGAACCAGGCTGCGTTCTTCAAGATCTTTGAGCACGCGGCCGACCATCTCCCTTGAACAGCCTACGATGCGACCTATCTCTTGGCGGGTGATCTTGATCTGCATGCCATCTGGGTGAGTCATTGCGTCGGGTTGCTTACACAGTTCCAACAAGCAGCGGGCCACGCGCCCAGTAACATCGAAGAACGCCAGGTCACCCACCTTGCGCGTGGTGTTGCGCAGGCGCTGTGCCATTTGACTGCCCAAGGCATAAAGGATGTCGGTGTCCTGGCGGGCCAGTTCGCGGAATTTTTCGTAGCTGATCTCGGCAACTTCACATTCACTCTTTGCTCGCACCCAGGCACTGCGAGGTTGTTCCTGACCAACCGGCTCGAACAAACCCAACTCACCGAAAAAATCGCCACTGTTGAGGTAAGCAATGATCATTTCATGGCCATCGTCGTCTTCGATCATGATCGTTACCGACCCTTTGACGATAAACGACAACGTATCGGATTTGTCTCCTGCGCAAATGATATTGCTTTTGGCTGCAAAACGGCGGCGCTGACAATGAGCGAGCAACTTGTCGATGTTTTTGATCTTGGCTGGAAGGGCTGAGGCAACCATGGCTGAATCCCGGTAAGAGGCGACGCTTGTGTACTTTTATAGGTAGTCTGGCGGCGCGCGCCAGTGATTTGGCGCCAGCTTATCAGACACTTGTTGTTGTATCGGCAGATTTACTCTGATGCTTGAGCTTTTCCGCGAGCCCTTCTGGGTCTAAGCTGGCAGCCTTTTTCAAACAAGGGAGTCCGGAAGATGAAGGCGCGTATCCAGTGGGCAGGTGAAGCCATGTTTCTGGGCGAATCGGGTAGCGGTCATGTCGTAGTGATGGACGGACCACCTGAGGCTGGCGGTCGCAATCTAGGTGTGCGGCCCATGGAAATGCTTTTGCTGGGGCTCGGTGGCTGCAGCAACTTTGATGTCGTCAGCATTCTGAAAAAATCCCGGCAGGCCGTGGAAAGCTGCGAAGCTTTCCTGGAGGCCGAGCGCGCCAGCGAGGATCCGAAGGTCTTTACCAAGATCCACCTGAACTTCGTGGTCAAGGGCCGCGGACTCAAGGATGCCCAAGTGAAGCGTGCCGTGGAGCTTTCGGCGGAGAAGTACTGCTCTGCATCGATCATGCTTGGTCGAGCGGGTGTCGAAATCACCCACAGCTACGAGATTGTCGAACTCGGTTAAAACGCTCCCGCTCCCTTGGGTGAACTCAACCACTGTGGGAGCGGGCTTGCCCCGCAATCCGCCGCGTCTCCAGATCCATTGTCAAAGCCAATCATCGAGACGTCAACGACGCAGGGCTGGCAAGAATTGCAGCAGGCTATCAGGCATCAATGCACGAAGCCGAACGCTCAAGGCCTCTCGATGTTTTTGGTAAAACACACCCAAAGCAATCACACCCAGCCCGATCAAGGTCAGTACCACTGGAAACAGCAGTGACTCGGCAAATACGTCGTACGACAGGTAGCCCAGGTACGCCGCCACGCCCATGGCGCCAAAGACCATGAACATCGCTCTGCGCAACAACACCGCCAATGCCATCAGGCCTAGATTGATCAGGCAATAAAGCGCTTTGCTCAATTCACTGTCGCTTTCCATCATGCTCAGCCCCAACCAGAACGCCAGCAGTCCAGCCAAGTAGCCCCAAAAGGCATAGTCCTGGCGGGTGCGTCCATCGATCAGTAGAAAGACCAGGAGCACTGCGAGGCCGAACCATAGCGACACCGTGAGCCGTTGGTCCCAATCGAAGCTGTCACCGTAGAACCACTCGCTCAGATCCATGGACATGAACCATAGCGCCCCGGCAATTGGCATGATGATAAAAGGGAAGGGGATCAGGCGTAGCATCAGCAGGCCAGCAACAACCGTAGCTGCCTCCATGAGCAGCCAGCCGCCCTGCACGTAGGTGTAGTAGTTGTGATACTTGCTTTGCGTGTCTTCCAGTGGCCAGAAGCCCGTCAGGCGCTCTATAGCAAACACAGCCAGCGGCACGATACTCACGGCTACCGCGCCGAGTACGCCGGCGGGGACGATTTGACCGCGGCGCTGCATAAGCAGGCCGACCAAGGTAAAACCACCAATATAGATCAGCGCAATCAGCAATAGTGCGCTGTCACCGACGCGCATCCAGGCTTCGCTGAGTAGCCAGCCCATGGCGCCCATTATCAGCAAGGCACCGAAATAGAAGGCAATATGGGCCAGTTGAAAGCTGGCCTGCGTTGCAGGCTGGCGCTTGAGGAAGTCGAGTAGGGCTTTATCCTGGCCCGGGTTCAGAACGCCTGCGCTAACAGCGCGGGCCAGGTCCTTGGCATCGAAGCGTTCTGCCATAGTGTGTCCTAGATACGGTAGGTGCTCTTGGTCATGACCTTGGCCATCAGGCTCATGCCAAAACGCACGGGGGCAGGGAAACGGAAACCGCCGGCTTCCAGTGCTGACTCCGCGTGCTGTTCTTCGTCGACACGCATTTGCTCAAGAATAGCCCGGGATTTTTCGTCCTCGGCCGGAATCTGCTCCAGATGCTCGTCCAGATGCTTGCACACCTGGTGCTCGGTGGCTGCAACGAAACCGAGGCTGACTTTGTCGCTGACCAGACCGGCCAGCGCTCCAATACCGAACGACATGCCGTAGAACAGTGGGTTGAGTACGCTCGGATGGCTGCCAAGCTGACGGATGCGTTGTTCACACCAAGCCAGGTGGTCGATCTCTTCTTCAGCGGCGTGCTCCATGGCCTTGCGCACTTGTGGCAGTTTGGCGGTCAAGGCTTGACCCTGATACAGCGCCTGCGCACAGACTTCGCCAGTATGGTTGATACGCATCAACCCGGCGACATGGCGGGTTTGGGTATCGTCCAGGCTTGCATCCGGCTGGATGATTGCCGGTGACGGGCGGGATGGTTGGCCGCTGAAGGGCAGCAAGGTACGCATGGCAGTATCGGCCTGCAGCAACAAGCGGTCGAGCGGCGAATAGTGACGTTCGGTAGCCATCGGGCACCTCCGCAAGAATGTGCCCGATAGTTTACCGCAATCGAGATGATCGTTCTTGTTCTGGATCAGCCCGGCGGCCAATGCATTTGGCGTTGGCCAAGCACATGCATATGAATGTGGTAAACAGTCTGGCCACCCAGCTCGTTGCAGTTCATGACTACGCGAAAGCCGTCTTCACAGCCCTGCTCTTTGGCCAGCCGCTGGGCGGTGAACAGAATGTGTCCGGCCAGGGCCTTGTCGTCCTCGGTAAGGTCGTTGAGGGTGCGAATCGGCTTTTTCGGAATGACCAGAAAATGCACGGGTGCCTGCGGGGCGATATCGTGGAAGGCCAGAACCTGGTCGTCCTCGTAGATGATCTTGGCCGGGATTTCCCGGTTGATGATCTTGGTGAACAGAGTTTCCACTACGGTTGCTCCATGTTAGGGGTCGTGCCTGAGTGTACTCAGGCTGGGAGCCGGCGCCCAGCCCTGTGCGCTCAGCGTGGGCTATAGGCCTGATTGATGGCACCGGTCAGCTTGCGTGTGATCCAGCGCGACAAAAGGCGCGGCGCGAAGGCCAGCCAGCGGTTGCGTCGACCTGGAATGATCAGTGCGCGATTTTTGTCCAGGGCGCGTACGGTATGCAGCGCTACCTCTTCGGGGCTTAGGGCCCGATGGCCCTTTTCCAGGCGAGGAACTCGACGTAACGGTGAGCGCACTGGGCCTGGGCACAATACCGAGACTTTTATTCCCGTACGTCTGAGCTCTTCGCGAAGACCTTCGGAGAAGTGCAGTACATAGGCTTTGCTTGCTGCGTAGCTGCTCATCCATGGGCCAGGAGCAAAGGCTGCCAGAGATGCAACATTGAGGATTTGTCCGCCGCCTTGTACGGCCATTGCATTGCCCAAGGCGTGGCAAAGGCGGGTCAGGGCGAGGATGTTTACCTCAATCAGGTCTTGCTCGTCTCCCCATTCCTGAGCCAGGAACGGTCCGTAGGTGCGAATGCCCGCACAATTGACCAGCAGGTCGATGTATCGCTCGCTTTCTTCAAGTTCCAGTAGAAATCCAGATAAGCGCAAAGGTTCGCCCAGATCACAGGCGCGAAACAGCACTTCAACACCAAAGCGTTGAGTCAGCTCGATAGCGATGCTTTCCAACGGGTCACGTTGGCGGGCCACCAGAATCAGATTGCGTCCCCGACGTGCCAGCGCCTCGGCCAGTGCCAGGCCGAGGCCGCTGGAAGCACCGGTGATCATGGCGTAACGGGTCATGCAATTCTCCAGGCGGGAAGGGGTAAAAGGTCAAGTTTACAGGCGTCCGGCAGGCCAGCGCTGGCCAAGGGCTACGGCTGAACATTGCGCCTGGCGATACTCGGCATCCAAGCGGGTTATCAGCTGCTCTACCGAGCAAAGCGCGTCAATGGTGCCGACGCCTTGTCCTGCAGACCAGACGGTCTTCCAGGCCTTGGCTTCGTCATCGATGGGTTTGAGCTTGATTTCTGTATGGCTGCGCAGTGCTGCCATGTCGAAGCCGGCGTTTTCCAGGCTTTGGCGTATAAAACTGGCAGGCACCCCGGAAACTGCAGCGGTGTGGATAATATCGGCTGCCTTAGCCTGTAGCACCATTTCTTTGTAGGGGCCTGAAGCATGGCTTTCATGGGTGGCAATGAATCGGGTTCCCAAATAGGCGAGGTCCGCGCCAAGCAATTGGGCGGCGAGGATTTCATGGCCATGATTAATGCTGCCGGCAAGCAACAGCGTTTTATCGAAGAACTGCCGGATTTCGGCGACCAGGGCGAACGGGCTCCAGGTGCCTGCGTGGCCACCAGCGCCCGCTGCGACGGCAATCAATCCATCGACCCCAGCTTCTGCGGCTTTCTCGGCGTGGCGCCGTGTAGTTACGTCATGAAACACCAAGCCGCCATAGCTGTGCACTGCATCGACGATCTCCTTTACTGCACCGAGGCTGGTGATCACGATCGGTACCTTGTGTTCAACACATAGCGCCAGGTCCGCCTGCAGGCGTGGGTTGCTTTGATGCACGATCAAATTGACTGCATAGGGTGCGGGGTTCTTCAGTATTACCAAGCCCGCTTCGATCTCCTCCAGCCAGACCTTGAAACCATTGCTGTCACGCTGGTTCAGCGCAGGAAAACTGCCAATAACGCCATTGGCGCAACAGGCCAGTACCAATTGCGGGTTGGAGATCAGAAACATCGGCGCCGCCACTACTGGCAGACGCAGACGTTGGTCGAGCTGTGCAGGCAGGGACATGGCAGGTTTCCCGAGGCTGAATAAGGTTTGAGATTAGAACGGTTTGACCACCACCAGAATTACGATGGTCAGTAGGATCAGAACCGGTACTTCGTTGAACCAGCGGTAGAACACATGGCTGCGCGTGTTTTCACCACGGGCGAAGCGTTTGAGTTGCGCGCCACACATGTGGTGGTAACCGATCAATAGAATGACCAGGGTGAGCTTGGCGTGCATCCAGCCTTGGCTGAGAAAGCCTGGCGTCAGGCTCATTAGCCAGATTCCGAAGACCAGGGTGGCGATCATCGACGGAAGCATGATGCCGCGATACAGCTTGCGCTCCATGACGATGAAACGTTCCTGGCTGATGCTGTCCTGGCTTTGCGCGTGGTAGACGAACAAGCGCGGTAGGTAGAACAGCCCGGCAAACCAGCAGACCACGCTGACGATATGCAGCGCTTTGATCCAGAGAAAAAGCATGGAGTTGAGTTCCTTCAGGGTTCACGGTCGTCAGATAGTAGAGGCTAGGCGCCTCGCGGGCCATCTCAACAGTTGTGGGCGTGTTTGCGGCCCCCTATTATCGTGGGCTTTCCTGTTGGTTCGTTGATAAGGGGCACGCGTTATGGTCAAGGTCGGTATCGTTGGCGGCACGGGTTACACCGGCGTCGAGTTGCTGCGTCTGTTGGCACAGCATCCACAAGCGGAAGTGGCGGTAATCACTTCGCGCTCCGAGGCTGGCCTGGCGGTTGCCGACATGTACCCAAACCTGCGCGGCCACTACGACGGCCTGGCTTTCAGTGTGCCAGACGCGAAAACCCTGGCTGCCTGCGACGTCGTATTCTTCGCTACGCCTCATGGTGTCGCTCATGCCCTGGCGGGAGAGTTGCTGGCGGCAGGCACCAAGGTCATCGACCTGTCTGCGGACTTCCGCCTGCAGGATTCTGATGAGTGGGCCAAATGGTACGGCCAGCCCCATGGTGCGCCGGAATTGCTCAAGGATGCCGTCTACGGCTTGCCGGAAGTGAACCGTGAACAGATCCGCCAGGCTCGCCTGATTGCCGTACCGGGTTGCTACCCGACAGCAACTCAGTTGGGCTTCCTGCCGCTGCTGGAGGCCGGCATCGCTGATGCCTCGCGCCTGATTGCCGACTGTAAGTCTGGCGTCAGTGGCGCAGGTCGTGGCGCTGCGGTTGGCTCGCTGTTCTGCGAGGCGGGTGAAAGCATGAAGGCCTACGCGGTCAAAGGGCACCGCCACCTGCCAGAAATTACCCAGGGCCTGCGTCGGGCTGCTGGCGGCGATGTGGGCCTGACCTTCGTGCCGCATCTGACGCCGATGATCCGTGGTATTCACTCCACGCTATACGCGACAGTTGCCGACAGATCGGTCGATCTGCAGGCGCTGTTCGAGAAACGTTATGCCAATGAGCCGTTCGTCGACGTAATGCCTGCTGGTAGCCACCCGGAAACCCGCAGCGTACGCGGTGCCAACGTTTGCCGAATCGCCGTACACCGCCCTCAGGACGGTGACCTGGTCGTGGTTCTTTCGGTAATCGACAACTTGGTCAAAGGCGCATCGGGCCAGGCTGTGCAGAACCTTAATATCCTTTTCGGCCTGGATGAGCGCATGGGGCTTTCTCACGCGGGCCTGCTGCCTTAAACCTCTAGCTGCAAGCTGTAGTGAGCGACCTGTACGGTCGCCTTATTGCTTGCAGCTTGCCCCTTGCAGCTTTTGTATTGTTGACCGATTTTCTCGGAGAAGCGGATAATGCGCACCATCACGCATTATGGCGGCATAGCGCCGGGAGATAGTCAGCATGAGCGTAGAATCCTTCACCCCTGTAGCTTTGCAGTTCACTGAGGGTGCAGCTCACAAGGTGAAGACCCTGGTCGATGAAGAAGGCAATGATCGCCTGAAGTTGCGAGTATTCGTAACAGGTGGTGGTTGCTCGGGTTTTCAATATGGTTTTACTTTCGATGAAGATGTCGCTGAAGACGACACCATCGTCGAACGCGAAGGTGTTGCCCTGGTGGTCGACCCAATGAGTTTCCAGTACCTGGCAGGAGCCGAAGTGGATTACCAGGAAGGCCTGGAAGGCTCGCGTTTCGTTATCAAGAACCCGAACGCCAGCACCACCTGTGGTTGCGGCTCGTCGTTCTCGATTTGATCGCTAGGTAAGTGAGTATTTGCAAACGCCGCGCACAAGCGCGGCGTTTTGCCATGTGCCTCAGGCTGGGTAGATGGCGCCCAGCACTCTTGCTCCACGGGCGCCGGTAACGCTGGGGCGATTGGCAGGTATGCCGTGGAGGCAGCAATGCGCCAGCCAGGCGAATGCCATCGCTTCAACCCAGTCTGGATCTACACCGTGGGCAGCTGTGCTGCTGACAAGTGCGCCCGGTAGAAGGGCTGCCAGGCGACGCATCAGGGTTGCGTTGTGGGCCCCGCCGCCGCAGACCAGTAGCGCCTGGGTATCTTCCTGTGCTGCTTGCAGCGAGCTGACAATACTGTGAGCAGTCACTTCCAGCAGAGTGGCCTGCACATCGGCATCGGCAATCAGCGGCTGCTTGGCCAGGTGCTGCATCAGCCAAGGCAGGTTGAACACCTCCCTGCCGGTACTTTTCGGGCCAGTGCCGGCGAAAAATGGATCACTCAACAGGCTAACCAGCAGGTTGACATCAACTCGGCCTGTAGCTGCCCAGGCGCCGTCAGCGTCATAGCTGTGGCCTTGCTTCTGCTGAACCCAGGCGTCGAGTAGCACGTTGCCCGGGCCACAATCGAAACCGCTGACAGGTTTGTCTTGTTCGATCAGGCTGAGGTTGCTGAATCCGCCGACATTCAAAACGGCCAGTCGCTGGCCCTGATGCTCGAACAGCGCTTCATGGAACGCAGGAACCAACGGCGCGCCCTGGCCGCCAGCTGCTACATCGCGGCGCCGGAAGTCGCCTACAACGCAGATTCCGGTGAGTTCGGCCAATAAGGCTGGGTTGCCTATTTGTACGGTGAAACCACGTGCAGGCTCATGGCGAATGGTTTGGCCATGGCTGCCAATGGCGCAAACATCAGTCGCCTTTAGGTTCTGGCTATGGAGTAGATCAGCGATACCCTTTGCTGCTAGCTGGACCCATTGCGCTTCTGCCAGCGCGGCGCGGGCAATTTCATCCGGCCCGCTGCTGCACAGGTCCAGGAGATCCTGGCGCAGGCTGGAGGGCATCGGTATGTAATGAGTCGCGAGCAGGCGGGTGTGTTGCTCCTGCTCGATCAAGGCAATGTCCAGGCCATCGAGGCTGGTCCCGGACATCACACCCAGATAAAGAGCCACTGGTTAGCGCTTGTTTGACGCGAGCAAAGTGGCTTTTTCCTGGTTCATACGAGCAACCAGGGGTTGGCTCTGCTGCAGGAAACGCTGACGCTCGGCTTTGGCGATTGGGTCGGCCATTGGCAGCTTTTGTCCCAGCGGATCGACGTGTACGCCGTTAACCTGGAACTCATAGTGCAAATGCGGACCTGTGGACAGGCCAGTGGTGCCGATATAGCCGATGACCTGACCCTGTTTCACAGAGCCGCCGGTCTTCACGCCCTTGGCGAAACCCTGCATATGACCGTAGAGAGTCTGATAGCGATTGCCGTGCTGGATGATGACCGTATTGCCATAACCCCCGCGACGACCTGCCAGCAGTACCTTGCCGTCACCGGCAGCCTTGATTGGCGTGCCTCGTGGCGCTGCGTAGTCAACACCTTTGTGCGCACGGATCTTGTTCAGGATTGGATGTTTGCGACCTGCAGAAAAGCGCGAGCTAATGCGGGCGAAATCAACCGGAGTACGGATGAACGCCTTGCGCATGCTGTTGCCATCAGCTGTGTAGTAATTGGTGTTGCCTTGCTTGTTGGTATAGCGGACTGCAGTGTAGGTCTTGCCGCGGTTGGTAAAGCGCGCGGAAAGAATATTGCCGTTGCCTACCACCTTGCCATTCATGACCTTCTGCTCGTAGATCACATCGAACTCATCGCCCTGACGAATATCCTGAGCAAAGTCAATGTCATAGCCGAAGATCCGCGCCATATCCATGGTCAGGCTGTGGGACAGGCCTGCGCGCTGGCCGGAGGCTGACAATGAGCTCTTGATCACGCCGTGGCTGTAGGCCGAGCGAACTACTGGTTTGCTGACCTCGCGATTGAATGCGTAACCGTTTGCGCTTTTAGTCAGGCTAATGGTTTCCAGGTCGCTGACCTTGCTGCGCAGGCTGCTCAGTTGTCCTGCTTTATCAAGCTCGATCTGCAGTACTTGGCCGCTTTTAAGCTGGCTGAACTGCTTTGCCTGCTTGTTGCTGGTCAGTACTTCGTGAACGGTGGCGGCTGGTAGGCCGACCTTGGCCAATAGGGTCGAAAGCGTGTCGCCGCGGCTAACAGTCAGCTCATGCTGGCCATCATCTTTGGCTGGGGTAGATGCAGCAGCCGGGACCGCCTCGACCTTGGCGGTGTCCTCGGTCGGCGTACTGCTGTTGTCGATTTGGGCGAACGGAGAAGCGGCAGGCGCTTCGACGCTTTGGGTGAGTGGGGCTTCCTGTTCCTGCTTGAGCTGGTCGGCAGGACTTTCAAGCTCGAGGTTCAGGGTGGTTTTCTTGGCTTCCACCTCGCTGGATGGAAACACCAGCAAGGCCAGGCTGAGTAGGGCGGCAATGCCGCTGGCGGCCAACAGGTGGCTCTTCGGATAAAGCGGGGGCGCTTTAGGCGGTTCGTTGGTCATAGATGAATTGACTTTGAAATAGATGAATTGGAAAAGATGAATGACATGATGAAGATGAAATAACTGTATAAAATATAACCAAATCCCTTTCAGCGCAAGCGCGCAGACGTCATCAGTCGGCTACGGGGTCACATCCGGGGCAAAAACTTGTAATTGATGGCTGATCTTGTATGGTTGGGTCCCTTTGAATCTGAGCCTGCGGGTCTGTTATGAAGTCGGTTGAAGAGCAGCTAGCGCTGATCAAACGTGGTGCGGAAGAGGTATTGGTCGAGTCCGAATTGGTCGAGAAGCTCAAGCGTGGGCAGCCACTGCGGATCAAAGCGGGTTTCGACCCTACCGCCCCCGACCTGCACCTGGGGCATACCGTCCTTATTAATAAGCTGCGCCAGTTCCAGGATCTGGGGCATCAGGTGATCTTCCTGATCGGTGACTTCACCGGCATGATTGGTGATCCGAGTGGTAAAAGTGCCACGCGCCCGCCGCTGACTCGCGAGCAGGTGCTCGATAACGCCGAAACCTATAAGCAGCAGGTATTCAAGATTCTTGATCCGGCCAAGACTGAGGTTGCGTTCAACTCTACCTGGATGGACAAGCTCTCGCCTGCAGACTTCATTCGACTGGCCTCGCAATACACCGTGGCGCGCATGCTTGAGCGCGATGACTTCGATAAGCGCTATACCACCAATCAGCCGATTGCTATTCACGAATTCCTCTATCCGTTGGTACAGGGTTATGACTCTGTTGCGCTTAAGGCCGATGTCGAGCTGGGTGGTACCGATCAGAAGTTCAATCTGCTGATGGGGCGCGAGCTGCAACGCTCGTACGGCCAGGAAGCCCAGAACATCGTGACCATGCCGTTGCTCGAAGGCCTGGATGGCGTCAAGAAGATGTCCAAGTCCCTGGGTAATTATGTAGGCATCCAGGAGGCGCCGGGGGTGATGTATAGCAAGCTTGTATCGATTCCCGACACGCTGATGTGGCGCTACTTCGAGTTGTTGAGCTTCCGCTCGATGGAAGAAATCGACGCCTTTCGTGCTGATGTTGCAGCCGGCGCGAACCCGCGTGACATCAAGATCAAGCTGGCCGAAGAGATTGTTGCGCGCTTCCATGGTGAAGAGGCCGCTGTAAATGCCCATCGCGGCGCAGGCAACCGCATGAAGGAAGGCGAGCTGCCGGAGGACCTGCCGGAAGTCGAGGTGCAGGCGAGTGAGGAAATGCCTATCTCCGCTGTCCTTAATAAGGCGGGCTTGGTCAAGAACTCTGCAGCAGCACGCGATCTACTTGCCGCGGGTAGCGTGCGGGTCGATGGTGAGGTAGTTGACCGTGGCTTCGTATTTGCCTTGGGCTCTACCCATGTTTGTCAGGCCGGCAAGAAGGCGTTCGCTCGTATTACCCTCAAAGCTATATAAAGGGCGGCAAGCTTTAAGCGATAAGCTGCAAGAGGAGCATGGTGTTCGCGGTTCTCCTTGCAGCATGCTTCTTATAGTCGAAATGTCCCTCTTGAAACAAAGTTGTAATAAGTCCTTGACGCCCCTGCGGATGTGTCTATAATTCGCCCCACTTCCGGCGTAGTCGGAACGGAAAACTCCTTGAGATTCAATGAGTTAGATGTTTCAGATAGTGCTGGAAGTGCTTCGATCGAAAGATCGGCAGCGGTGAAAAAGGTAGTTGACAGCGAATTGAAACGCTGTAGAATTCGCCTCCCGCTGACGAGAGATCGCAGCGAGTTAAGCGGTTGAAGTTGAAAGAGAAATTCTGAAAAACTTCAAAATAATCGCTTGACACACTTTGAGGAAAGCGTAGAATGCGCGCCTCGGTTGAAGCGAAAGACTTCAGCCAACGCTCTTTAACAATCGAATCAAGCAATTCGTGTGGGTGCTTGTGGATCAGACTGATAGTCAGAAAGATTATCAGCATCACAAGTGACTGCACGAGAAGTCGAAAGACTTCGAATTAGTCATTTGAGATTGCTGAGCCAAGTTTAGGGTTTTCTCAAAACCCAAGCAGTATTGA
>NZ_JACOPV010000040.1 GCF_016881005.1 Pseudomonas arcuscaelestis
GGGATGGCTCGGTTCGCTCAGACGCCAAACGATCGCGATGCTTCGGAGGCGGTATCTCGTTCAATTTCGTAATTAGCACGCTCCGATTTTTTAACTGACTGTTGCACTTGCTCCTTGAGGCCGCCCTCCCTCTGTAACCCCTAACAAAAACCTGTAGTTCATTTCGGCCAATGCATCACAAAACATTAAAGCTAATTTCCCGACGTGCTCGATATCCATTACCGAAGCAAATCCGCCACCGGCGCCGGGGCCAAAAACCACAGAAGCCTTACAGTTAATTGCCAGTCGGTCGTTGGCAATGCTGACCCCAAACTCACCACTAGCACCAACACCAAAAGCAACATTCCCTTCCGCCTTCACCTCAGCCAAAGACACCCAACTACTACTCGCATTCGCCTGACCAATTACTATATTTCCTACCCCCTGCTTTTCCGGCTCAACCCACTCAAGAGCGCCAGTCAACGCCCCACCCGCCTGCGCCCCAGCAAACGCATCCGCTTTAACGCCAATGTTGCCGCCAGTCCCCACTTCCATCGTCGGCGTGCCAAGCAGTGCCGTAGCACCCGCTGAGGTTTCGGTAGGCTTGTACTGCACATTGACCCCAGCTTCCCCTTGCACAGTGGCGCCGACAAAACACGACAGTTCCAACTTGCCGCTCATGCGAAACACCCCCATGGGATGAAGCACTTCCTGGCCCAGGGCATTGCGATATGACATGCTCGCCACGTACCCGCCCTGGCTCGGAAAATAGCGAACCAGTGATGCTGACCCTTCAGCAAGGGAGAATGCCGCGCTGCCTTTTACGCCGACGTCTATATTTCCTTCTTTAGGATCCCAGCTATTGACCCCTGCGCTGGCACTGGCGGCAAAGCGCAAAGCGTGGGCTTCGGCAGTTACCGCATAGCGGGACGCATCGCTTTGGTTGGACGTCCAGGACAGCTCTTTGTGCAAGGCGTTGAGCAGGTTGTCTTCTGCACTGCCCCAACTGCTGAGCTTGAATTCAAGGTTGCCCAGGGGCCCGGCTTTTCGCCCACTGTCGACGGCCTCTTTGATGTCCGTTATCAGGTCTTTTGCCAGTTGTTTGCTGAAAGGCTTGCCCGCCATAACCTGGGTAGAGACGCGAACGTTCCAGGTGGTTGTTTCACGGTAGGGGATGGAGATGAAATGGCGGCGGCTGGGGTCGCTGAACAGAATGATCTCTACCACCGAGACCCCAGTCGTGGCTTTTTTGCCGCGCTCACTTTCAACAACGCGGCCCCTGCCGTATTTGCGGTCCGGGGCGGCGCCATTGGCGTTGCTTGAACTGTCTTCTGGTTCAGCTTGAATCTGCGCTGCCAGTTGTCCTCGTAACTGGGCAATTTCCTCGTCCAGTTGCTTGACCTTCTTTGCTTGCAAGGCCTGCCAATTGTTTTCGAGTCGCGTAGCGCCGACAAGGCTGGGCGAGTAGCGTTGGTACCAGTCACGCGCTTGTTGGAGGGTCGCCAGTTGCCCTTGCAGGTCTTTGTCGGTAGTCAAAGGCGCAGGGCTGGCTTGTGGCGGCCTGTCCTGGCGCATTAGCAGCCCCGCGCCTTGGGCCTTGAGCGCCCAGGCATCCTTGACGCAGCGGGTGCAGGTGCAATAGGCATGGGGATCTTGCGGCAATTTGCACTGCGTAATCGGCAGCGCTTCGGCCAGGTTCTGGTGCAACGCATCCATCAGCGTCTGCACCCGGTCGATTTCCAATTTTAGTGCTTTGGACTGCTTTTCTGTCAGCACAAAAAAATCCCGCTCACCGGTGATGTGGGCAACATCAACCAGTTCCTCGTCACACTGCGGCTGCCCTTGCACGGTGATGGAACTGGTATTGTGCGCGTGCATGGGTGGCGGCAGTTCAACGGTTGCAGGTGCGCCGGGAAGCTTTAGCTGCCAACCGGGCTTGATATAGTTGGGGTCGCTGATTGATGGGTTGAGCGCCTGAAGGTCCGCGACGGTGGTGTCATGCTTGTGCGCAATCGCGCCCAGGGTGTCGCCGTTCTTGACCGTGTACGTGCTGTTCATCTGTCATCGTCCTTGTGCTTAGATTTGCTCGAGCGTGTCCAGCTTGTCGCCAAGGCTTAGATCATCCCGGGCGAGTAATTGGGCATGCGGGAATTGACGCCAGAAGCCATCGCCCTTGATCAGCGCCAGGCGCAACCACCGCTCCTGCTCGGCCGTTTGCATATAGCCTGCTTGCTGTGCAGCGCAGAGTTGGCGAAACACGAAGGCATTCGGCTCAGGCACATCGATTACCCCCCGATAGTCCTCGGCAAAGCGGATGGCCAGTACTTGCAAGCGCTGCTCCTCCATCTTTGCCTGGCGTTCACGGCCCACATGCAACCAGCCCGGGGCTTGCTGGCGAGGGCTCGATTGAGCAACTGGACGCGGCAGATGGCGCCAGCCCAACTCGTTGCGCCACGCCATGGCGCTGAGCGGCCCCAGGAACTGCAGCCGCTCGGTTTCACTCAGGCTATGCAGTAAAGGCTCCAGCCAGCGCGGTTCAAAAAAACGCATCAACTGTGCCGGAGCGTCGTCCGTGCTGACGGTAAGAAGACTTCGCCAATGCTCCACAGCCTGCTCAAAACACTGCGTATTTTCCAAGTAGGCCACGCAGCCGGCGTCAGCCCGCTCAAGTAGCTCGCTGGCGTAGTGCATCGATGCAGCGTCAGGTGGGCACAGCAAAGCCACTGGCCCAACCTGCTGCAGCGCTGCATAGGGAGTGTTGTCGAACAATGCCACAGCCTGCTCCGCATGGATGTGCAGATCCAGGTCAACGCTGGCATCAAGAATTGCGCACAACACACCTGGTTGCGCCGGCGTCTGGAATGGCGATGGGATGGACTTGATCATTCGCGCTTACCTGCGGCGTGGATTGGGCAGCAGCCAGACGCATCGATTTGGCAGCCAGCGATCGGCAAAAGCTTGCCCGCCTTCGACTGCTGTTGATAAAGCTGCGCGGTAGGCAGCGGCAACGCCGCGGGTGTCGACAGCGCCTCAAGCATTCCCGGCAGGACAGGCGCGGCGGCAGTCCCGATAGCAGGGGCGGCACCGAGCTGAATCGGGCTGCTGCTGAAAATTCCGCCGGGCGATATGACCAGATGCTGGCCACCCACTTTCAAGGTGATGCCGACGCCTGCGTCGAGAATCAGTTGCGCACCCGCCTTGAGGTGGGCTTGTTGCCCGGCTTCAATCGCCAATGTTTGGCCGATACGGGCATGGCTGCTGTGGGCAACCTGCAGGTAGTCATTGGCCTTGAGCTCGACCTTGCGGTCGGCACCCACGGTTCGCTGGTCTTGCGCTTCGAGCACCGCAATGCTGTTGCCCT
>NZ_JACOPV010000041.1 GCF_016881005.1 Pseudomonas arcuscaelestis
GTCTGATGCTGGAACAAGTCTTTAGGGCTGAAACGAATGCCAGCCTGGCGGGCGCGGCTGACCACCTGGATGGAGATGATCGAGTCACCGCCGAGCTCGAAGAAGTTATCGGCCAACCCTACTCGCTCGATCTTCAATACGTCCTGCCAGATCGCCGCGATCTGCTGCTCTACGGCCGTACGCGGGGCCACGTAGCTTTTCTGCACGCGGTTGGCGTCTGGCTTGGGCAGGGCCTTGCGTTCCAGCTTGCCGTTGGGGCTCAGGGGCATCTGTTCGATGAACAGCCACTGTGCCGGCACCATGTAATTCGGCAAGGCCTGGCGCAACGGCTCGCGAATCGCATCGCGCAGGGCTTCCTGGTGCTGCGGGGCCCAATCAGCAGGCACCACGTAAGCCACCAGCGCGCCGTCGATCGCCAGTACCACCGCCTCGCGCACGGCGTCCTGTTCCATCAGGCGTGCTTCGATTTCGCCCAGCTCGATGCGCAAGCCGCGGATCTTCACCTGATGGTCGATACGCCCTCGGTACTCGATCAAGCCGTCAGCACGCTGGCTGGCCAAATCGCCGGTGCGGTACAATCGCGCGCCGTTGCCAAACGGGCTGGTGACAAAGCGCTCGGCGGTGAGTGCCGCACGGCGGTGATAACCGCGCGCCAGGCCTACGCCACCGAGGTACAACTCGCCGACCACACCCACCGGCAACGCCTTCAATTCGGCGTCGAGCACGTAAGTTTGCAGGTTGGCAATCGGCGCACCGATCGGCACGGCATCGCGGCCTTCGTCGCGGCAGGTCCAGTGGGTAACGTCGATGGCCGCTTCGGTCGGGCCATAGAGGTTGTACAGGCCAGCATTCGGAAGTTTCGCCAACACTTGAGCTTGAGCGTCCACCGGCAATGCTTCGCCGCTGCACATGATGTGGCGCAAACCGGTGCAACTGGCGACCTGCTCGTCGAGCAGGAACATCTGCAGCATCGACGGCACAAAGTGCAGGGTCGTGACCTGATGGGCATGGATCAGCGCTACCAGCCGTCGTGGGTCACGATGATCACCCGGCGCAGCCATGGCCAGGCGCGCACCGGTCATCAGCGGCCAGAAGAACTCCCATACCGACACGTCGAAGCTGAACGGGGTTTTCTGCAGCACCGTGTCGCCTGCGCCCAGGCCGTAGGCCTGTTGCATCCAGCACAGGCGATTGCTCAGGGCTTTATGACGGTTGCCGGCGCCTTTGGGCTTGCCGGTGGAACCGGAGGTGTAGATCACGTAGGCCAGATGTTCGGGGTCGACGTCGACCGCAGGGGGTTGAACCGAAAAGTCTTCCAGCGACAGGGTGTCCAGGTTCAATTTCGTCAGATGTTGCGGGCACGTCAGGTTCAGATGCGACTGGCTCAGCAGCAGGCCGATGCGGCTGTCCTCGATCATGTAGGCCAGACGTTCCTCGGGGTATTCCGGGTCCAGCGGTACATAAGCGCCACCCGCCTTGAGAATCGCCAGCAGGCCGACGACCATGTCCAGACTGCGTTCAACAGCAATACCGACCAGCACTTCAGGGCCGACACCCAACGCGATCAACTGATGGGCCAGCTGGTTGGCGCGCTGGTCCAGCTCGCGGTAACTCAACTGCTGTGCGCCCATGCACAAGGCGGGCGCGTCGGGGGTGGCCTGCACTTGCTGTTCAATCAGCCTGTGCACAGGCGTATCCAGTGGGTATTCAGCGGCGGTGGCGTTCCACTGCTCGACGATCTGCACCGTTTCCTCGGCATCGAGCAGCGCCAGCTCGGCAACC
Source organism: Pseudomonas arcuscaelestis (assembly GCF_016881005.1). GTDB lineage: Bacteria > Pseudomonadota > Gammaproteobacteria > Pseudomonadales > Pseudomonadaceae > Aquipseudomonas > Aquipseudomonas arcuscaelestis. The sequence goes on from NZ_JACOPV010000041.1 coordinate 1,783, forward strand.
TTGGCCTGCGGGGTGGTGACGATAGCGCGCAGCAGATTGAGCCAATGCCGCGCCATGCGCTCGATGGTGCTGTGCTCGAACAGATCGCTGGCGTAGATCAACGCTGCCGTCAGCCCTTGGTCGCTATCCTGGGTTTCCAGGGTCAGGTCCAGTTGAGCCGTGCCGGCATCCCATTCCAGGGCCTCGACGCT
>NZ_JACOPV010000042.1 GCF_016881005.1 Pseudomonas arcuscaelestis
TTGCTGCACATAAGCAGTGAGGTCTTAGTGCGGGGCAAGCCCATTTACACTGGTTCTGATCATTGGCCGGTGCAGGCTTGCCCTGCAATTGCTGATTAATCCTGCGCTCGTAACAAATTACGGAAGCATCCTACATACCATCTAATAGCCACGAATTAGGCTTCACTCTCTGATCGCAGGGAGTAAAGCCAATGGCTAGTCACGGCTACATAACCATCACAGGTAAGACGCAAGGGCTTATTTCCGCCGGGTGCTCAAGTCAGGAGTCGATTGGCAACAAATGCCAAGCCGGGCATGCCGATGAAATAATGGTATTGGCAATGAATCACGGCATGACAAATGTCGGCAATATCAAGCGCACCACACATGGTCCGATCGTTATCACCAAAAACATTGATAAATCATCACCGCTCTTGGCGCAGGCGTTGACCAATCGGGAAGCCATTGATTGCACGATCAGCTTCTATCGTACCTCAGCCTTCGGCACACAAGAGAAGTTTTATACCATTAAGTTGGGCGAGGCGCAGGTCGCCGATTTAATATTCGATATGCCTCATGCGATTCTGCACAGTGAGGCTGAAATGCAAGAGCAACTTTCCATTCGCTATCGCAGTATCATCTGGACCCACCATCTCGCTGGAACCAGTGGCTCTTGTTACTGGGGCGAAGACGAATGAGCCGCCGCCCATCACCCTTTCCCTTGGACAGTAATGACTATTGGGAGGTGAGCGACGCGGCGGTGCGCTTGACGAAGCAAGCATGTACTTCAAGTGCGCGACTTCTGAGCGATGGCAGGCTGCGCATGCAGTTCAATCGGGAGTTTGCCTATTACGCCAAGCGGGTGGTCGATGATGTGGCGTGTGGTAGCAAGACGCCTGAGCAGGGGCTTTCCGAACTCAACCAAACGATACGCAGGTTGGCGGCACAGACACTCGAAATAGGTAGGAAAAGCATCGGGGCAATTGCCGGTGCTGCGCAGGTGGCAACTGGGGCAGGTATCTGCTACGCCTCGGTGGGCACGCTTTGTCTTGTGGCGGGAGTTCCTTTAATGGCGCATGGAGCCAACAACATTTATGAGAGTGGAAGAAATATTTTGCAGGGTCGCTCTGATGTGGAGGGTCCGGTAAGGAAGGGGTATCAGAATATATCCAAGTCGCTAGGCGGAACTAAGGCTGAAGGTAATATTGCGTATTCTGCTACGGATCTGGGTCTTTCTGCTTATAGCTCATTTCGGCTTATTGTAAGGCCTGGTGCTTGGCGTCTGTTCTATTATATGCCTAATGATTATATTCATTCATTTAGAGGGGCAAGTGTTTCCGCCCTTGCGGTGGAAGGTGTGACCAACATGGAGAGCGTGATGGCGATTCAAGGTGAGTTGGCGCGATGATGCTTCTGCTCTATTTGATATTTCTAGTTCTTGGGATCTGGCTCGGTTATTTTTTTAAGGTTTTTTTTACCGGTCCAGACTTGAGTTGTCGCGGAGTTTTTTTTGTTTTATATTTAATTCGTTTCTTGGTGCGCTTCATTCTGGTCTTGTTTTGCGTGAAAAATTGTTCTTTATTGGCGATGTATCCAGTTGGGTTGATGAATATCCCCTTGTTCTTTGGCCGGCGCTGATTGGTGCATTTGCGCCTGCGATGCTCATGCCAAAGAAAACTACGCGTTCGTAGAACGATTGACGGAAAATGCCTTGCTCGCTAACAAGAACAAGGCATCTCCAACGCGTCAGCCCAACAACGTTCGTAGCACCTCGGTAAACGCCCGGGCGCTTTCTTCCTCGTGAGCATGACGCCCCTGACACACTACCCACTGCCCATTGACCATCACATCGCGAACCTGACGATCCCCGCCGGCAAACAGCCAGCGGTTGAGGATGCCGTCTTCGCTGGCGGTTGCCAGGTAAGGATCGTTGCCGTCGAGCACCAACCAGT
>NZ_JACOPV010000043.1 GCF_016881005.1 Pseudomonas arcuscaelestis
ACCCGGTCGCGATGGAAGGCGCTCTCAAGCTCAAGGAAATCTCGTACATCCACGCCGAAGCTTATCCTGCTGGCGAGCTAAAACACGGCCCACTGGCCCTGGTGGATGACGACATGCCGGTGGTCACCGTGGCACCGAACAACGAACTGCTGGAAAAACTCAAATCCAACCTGCAGGAAGTACGTGCTCGTGGCGGCCAGTTAGTGGTGTTCGCTGATGAAAAAGCCGGCATGACCAACGGCGAAGGCACCCACGTCATCAACATGCCGCACATCAATGACACCTTGTCGCCGATCCTCTACACCATCCCGTTGCAACTGCTGTCGTACTACGTCGCCGTGCTCAAAGGCACCGACGTCGACCAGCCGCGTAACCTGGCCAAATCGGTCACGGTGGAGTAACACGCGACACCCTGGAGGCCCGCCGGGTCTCCAGGCCCGGCTCGACGAAAGGATTCGAACCCGATGCACACACCCTCTTCCCTGATCGGCGAACGTTTGCACAATCGCCGCTTTTCAGTCGCCAACAACACCCAGGGCCTCTCCGGCACAGGCACGGTATTTCATTACCAGGTCGACGGCGTAGCCATCTCGGGCACCTATCAGGGTGGCCGGATTCGCAGCGGTCAGCAGATTGGGCGTGTGACAGGCCCAGATACTATCCAATTGCTTTATCAGTGCCTGACCACAGAAGGGGAGTTATTGGCCGGCTGGTCGCGTGGCACTGTCGGTGTTGATGACGCCGGGCTTACTACTCTTGCCTTTGTATGGGGTTGGTTGTCGGGCGCGGTGGGCGGGGGAGAGTCCTACTATCTGGAGCTCCCAATTCACGATAGCGAGCGAGTTTTCTAAGGCACAAACTCCACCCGCAACCCCCGACCCGCACTGCGCCCCTGATCATCCGTCACCCGCAACCGATATTCCCCCGACTTGCCCGGCCGCCAGTTCAACGTGGCCTGCGGCGGGCCCTGACCAATCAAGGTTTGGTCTGCAAACCAATACAACGTTGTCGCATCGCTGGCCGCATTGGCGTTCAGCGGGATGCTTTCCTGCGGTTGAGACAGGCGCAACTGGTAGCTCACCTGGGTCAGTGGCGAGCGTATTTGGGGTGCTTCGCTCCCGTCGCTGATGCGGTTGGGCTGGCAGTTTTTCATCACGTTGGGCGGCGTGCGACGTGGCAAGCCTGCGGCGCGGTACAGGCGTTGCACGTCGCTGGGCCAGAACTCGAAGACTTCCTCACGGGTGTATTGCGCCTCGAACGGCGGGCAGGCGGCCTTGCCGGTGCGGGTGTCGATCAGCACCGGGCGGTGCAGGTTGGACACGCGAATCGGCGACACACCGGGGATGTACCAGGTCTTGCGGGTTTGCGGGCACCAGCGGTTGGGCAACTCGCCAGACGCGGCGCACACGTCGATACGCACCAGCCCGGCGGGCGGTTTGTCGGCCTTGATCACAACGTTCGGCAAGGCCAGCGGCAGGGCGTCGGCAATGCGAAAGAACAGCGGCGCAGCGGTCTTGGCGCCGATAAACGCCGGGTTTGGCCGCCCATCGAAGTTGCCCACCCACACCACCAATACGTACGGGCCCACCAGCCCCGCACTCCAGGCATCGTGAAAACCCCAGGAGGTGCCGGTCTTCCACGCCGCGCGCCAGTGCCGGCCGGGCAAACCATCCGGGCGCGGGTTGCGGCGCAGCATGTCGCGCACCATAAAGGCTGCTTGCGGCGTTAGCAGTGGCGGGCCAGTGGATTGTTGCTGCTCTTGCAAATAGCGCAGTGGTCGCAGATGCCCGTCACCCGCCAGCAT
>NZ_JACOPV010000044.1 GCF_016881005.1 Pseudomonas arcuscaelestis
GTAAAGTGCCGGTGATCATGTTCACCAAAGGCGGCGGCCTGTGGCTGGAAAGCATCGCCGATGCCGGCGCTGACGCCCTCGGCCTGGACTGGACCTGCGACCTCGGCGAAGCCCGTCAGCGCGTGGGTAACCGCGTTGCGCTGCAGGGCAACATGGACCCGACGGTGCTGTACGCCAAGCCCGAAGCGATCCGCGCCGAAGTGGGCCGCATCCTGGCCAGCTATGGCACAGGCACCGGGCATGTGTTCAACCTGGGGCATGGCATTACACCGGAAGTTAATCCGGAACATGCGGGCGCGTTCCTGCAGGCTGTGCACGAGCTGTCCGCGCAATACCACCAATAATAGTCTCCACCTGAAACCCATCACTTTGTTGTCATTGAAGTGATGGGTTTTTTATTGTCTATTTCAAAGTATTTGTATTTTTAATCGCCAGCACGTTGTTTATCTTCGTCGGGCATTGTTGTACCTGAAAGTTATTTCTAAGACTTTCCCTACAGCCATCATTCCTTGTTTTCGCGAATATCACCGTCGGTTGTCGTTCGATAACTCTTCAAGGCATCGTCCGCACCATTTGAGTGTGAGTTCTTTACCAAATATTAATCGTAGGATTCCGTAGTTATGATTAAAAATAATTTTTCGCAATGGGGCGGTGCGTCTTCATTGGTTCTGGCGAGTGCATTGTTACTACCTATGCAAAGTGTCATGGCACATGGTTACTTGAATGACCCACCTTCCCGCGCTTTCCAATGCCAGAAAGGGTTGAATAAAGACTGCGGCGGTGCTCAGTACGAGCCGCAAAGCGTGGGTGAAACCTTTAAGGGGTTTCCGGCTGGCGTAGGCGGTGCGCCTTTGCAGGGGCCGATTGATGGCAAGATTGCCAGTGGCGGTCATGGCCTGTTTTCTGCCGTCGACGCTCAGTCGGCCACGCGTTGGCACAAGACTGAAATCAAGGATCGCACTGTAAAATTCGACTGGAAGTACACCGCGCCGCATCCGGCGACCAAGCATGAGTACTTCATCACCCGCAACGGCTGGAACGCTAATCAGCCACTGGCGCGTACCTCGTTTGAGAGCACCCCGTTCTGCACGGTTGACGGTGGCAACGTCCTGCCGGCACCTGGCGCCAAGCACGAATGCGTCATTCCACAAGACAAAAACGGCTCCCACATTCTTTTGGGTATCTGGACCGTTGGCGACACGGATGCCGCGTTCTATAACGTGGTCGACGTGAACATCATTGCCGAAGCCGAGTTGCCGGGCGGCTGGAGTAACGTGGGCAGTATTGTGCCGTCCAACACCCTGTTGGCTGGCGACAAGGTCAAGGCCCGTGCCTTCACGGCAGCAGGCGAGAGTGCGGCGCATTCGGTGGCAATCACCATTGATAGCGCTGAGGAGGGTGTACAGGGGAACTGGTCCTTCAAGCTGGCCGAAGCGATCAACAAAAGCCAGACCTTGATCAAAGCTGGCATCCGCGATGAGCAAGGCGATGTTGCGCCGGTCAAAGGCCAGAACAATCTGTATGCCCAGAAAGACAGTGGTGTGGTTCGCTATGAGCTGTCTCTGGACATGAAAGAAGATGAAGGTGCACGCATGGCCTTGTCGGCGTTTGCTGAACAATACGTTCTGGACAAAGGCCGCGCGAAGGTGCGCTTCGCGATGATCGCCAACCGTGACATGAACGTTGAAG
>NZ_JACOPV010000045.1 GCF_016881005.1 Pseudomonas arcuscaelestis
CCCCGCGTGGGTTCATCCAACAGCAGCACTTTCATCGGCATCGACAACCAGCGGCCAAGAATGGCCTTCTGTTGGTTACCGCCGGAGAGGTACATGATTTTCTGTTCGGCGTTGGGCGTCTTGACCTTCATCGCCTTGATCTGTTGGTCGGCGTTGGCCTTTTCCCAGCCGTCACGCAACAACCAGCCAAAGGCCGAATGCGCACCACGGGCACTGATGTTGATGTTTTCGGCCACGCTGGACAGCGGGATGATGCCCTCCTTCTTGCGGTCTTCCGGACACAGCAGCACACCGGCGGCAATGGCGTCGCGGGGTGAGCGCAATTGCAGGGTTTCGCCACGCAGTTCCAGGCGGCCGACAGTGCTGCGGGTCAAGCCGCTCAGCAGGCGAAACAGCTCAGTGCGCCCTGCCCCCACTAGCCCGAACAGGCCGAGAATCTCGCCTTTGCGGACCTGAAAACTGACTGGCTCGCGTAAACCAGGGCCGAGCAACCCATCCACTTTCAACGCCACCTCACCCTGCTCACGCGGACGGTAGTTGTAGATGTCCTGAATATCCCGGCCGACCATGCAGGTCACCAACTGGTCATGGGTGAGCGCGCTCATATCCTCGAACGTACGCACGTAGCGGCCGTCCTTGAACACCGTGACCGCATTGCAGATGCGGAACACTTCCTCCCTGCGGTGCGACACGTAGAGCACCACTTTGCCCTCGTCCCGCAGGCGCGTGATGAACGCCATCAAGCGGTCGATCTCCCGCGCCGACAGGCTGCTGGTGGGCTCGTCGAAGGCGATTACATGGGCGCCACGGGACAGCGCCTTGGCGATTTCCACCAGTTGGCGCTGGCCCAAGGACAGGCGACCGAGTTTCTCGTCTGGGTCGATATCATCCGCCAACCCCTTGAGACACGGCAGCGCCTGCTTGCGCATCTGGCGGCGATTGACCACTCCGAATCGGGTGGTTAGATGCCCGAGAAACAGGTTCTCGGCCACGGTCATTTCCGGCACCAGGTGCAGCTCCTGGTGAATCACCGCCACGCCGCTGGCAATGCTGTCAGCGGCGTTTTTAAAGGCCATGGCCTGCTCGCCGATCTGCAACGTGCCAGCGCTGGGAATATACGCGCCGCCAAGGATTTTCAGCAGCGTCGACTTGCCCGCACCGTTTTCGCCCATCAACGCGTGTACCTGGTGCGGCCGCGCTTCAAAGCTGATCTGCGCCAGGGCTTTCACACCGGGAAACTCCTTGCCGATGCCGTTGAAGCGCAGGGCCGCGCCGGTCATTTCCACAGCCCGATTTTGGTCAACTCTTCCTTGAAGTTGGCGCGGGTGATCAGCGTCACTTCATCCATGGCGGTGTACTTGGCCGGCTCGGTGCCTTTGGTGACCCACTCGTACATCATCAACGCGGTGTTGTAGCCCTCGATATGTGGGCTTGGCAGCATCGAACCGAAGAAGCCGCTGTCAGCCTTTTTCAACTCGCCGATGGCGTCGGTGCCATTGATGCCGATGCCAATCACGTTGGCCGCCTTGAAGCCGGCGCTTTCAGTCGCTCGTACGCCGCCCAGCACGGTGTTGTCGTTCATGCCGCCGATGATCAGGTTTT
>NZ_JACOPV010000046.1 GCF_016881005.1 Pseudomonas arcuscaelestis
GCCCACCTCAAGGCGGGTGCGCAACTGATTCTCGACGCAGGCGTCGGCATCACCTTGAAAGTGGGTGGCCAGCATCTGGTCATATCGCCCGGCGGAATTTTCAGCAGCAGCCCGATTCAGCTCGGTGGTGCCCCTGCTATCGGGACTGCCGCCGCGCCCCTGCTGCCTGGAGAGCTGGACGGTTTGTCCACGCCAGCGCTGCTGCCACTGGATGCCCTGGCCCAACAGCGCTCGCTGCTGCGAAACCTGCCGCGCTGCGAATCCTGTGATCGCGCTGCACAGGAGAACGCCCAGTGAGCACCCTTTCACATGCCAACTACCTGTTAATCGACGGTGTGCTGCGTGCCAATGCTATTGCTGACTTGCACCAACTCGGCGAGCCGCTTGAGATCCATCCGCTGTACCTGAGCACACGCTGGGCGGAACTGAATCAGTTGGGTCCGCTGCTGGTGTCGCTTCCACGCTCATCGACGTTGATCGACAGCACGTTGCAGCGCCAGGCGGGGCACGCTGACGCGAGCCTTTTCTATAGCCCGGCACCGATAAGTACCGTAGCCGATCACTTGCGACGCTTCATAGCGCCAACCGATGTACATGGCGGTAAAGGGCTGCTGCGTTTCGCCGACCCGCTGGTCACGCGCTACTGGTTGGGCAGCTACTCGGACAAGCCGTTGGATGGGGTGCTTGGCCCCATAGAAACGTGGTTCACACCTGAGTTTGCCCATGCCTGGGAGCGCACCGGGCCGCTCGAATGGCGCAGCTTTTCCCGAACAGCGCCGGCGCTTGAATGGCATGAGTCATACGCCGGACTGGGTGAGGCGCAACTGGCTGCGCTTACACAGGCGGCACGCTGGCGATTTGTGGAGCGCCTGCATCGCAGTTTTGCGCAGAGCCAAGCTGAGCACCTGGCGCGCATTAACAAGAACCAACTTAGCCAGTGGTACGAAGAGCGCCTGAACGACGCACAGGCATGGGGACTAATCAGCGAGCGCAGCCTGGCGATCTGGATTGAATACAGCCTGCGTTGGGGTACGGAGTTTGCCGTGGCCCCAAGCACCCCCTACCAACAGTGGCTGAGCCAAACACCCGCCTTTGCAAAGCTCGCCCCCGAGATGCGTATCCAGCAGATGGATAACGATTGCTGGAACCTCAATTTGAACAAGGACGTGTGATGCACAAGCCCGCCTCTGAAGCCGAACTGCACCGTGCCAGGCGCAACCAGGAATTCACCAACACACCCTTCGATGTAGCCCAATGCGCGTTCAGGCAGCCGCAGGTGAGCATCTTTCCGGTGCGCTATGCACTGGATGAGTCCCCGCACAGCAAAGCCAGCAACCAAGGACCGAACCCGCTGCCACCGAACTGGCAGGGGCAACTGCCCACGCTGAAAACCCGCAGCTACACCCTGCGCCAACTGCGTGACGGCTGGTTATATGTGTGGGACAGCGTCGAGCAAACCTTTCATGAGTATCAGGTCACTGGCGAGCACTTCACTCGCCACATCTGGACCCAAGCCCAGCTGAATCAGGACATCCGCAACAACCCCGGCGAAACCCATCCGTACC
>NZ_JACOPV010000047.1 GCF_016881005.1 Pseudomonas arcuscaelestis
GCATCGGCAATGAGCGGTTGGAGAGATACGACGCCGCGCCCAACGGTCAGGAACAGGGCTGCCCTTGACGGGTCTGATCAATTGGCGGCCACGGGTCGCCCTACGAGGATTGGCAATGAAAGGCGTTTTCGCCCTGGCTGCATTGGCCCTGTTGGCCGGTTGCAGCAGCATGAACATGTTCACTAGCAAAGCAGAGCCTGCCGACAAGTGGACCACTTGGACTTGCGACAGCAAGGCCGAGGTCAACTGGCGCTTTGCCAACCAAGCTAAATCCGAGGTGGATGTACGCCTCGGCGGTTCCGACCAGGTTTATCGCCTGAAGCAGGACGTTGCCGCCTCGGGTGTGCTGTATGCCAACGACCAATTGGCGTTTCACACAAAAGGCGAGGAAGGCCTGGTTTACTGGGTGGCCACCGATGATTTGATCGGCCGTGGCTGCAAGGCTCAGTAGAAAGAACACGATCTCAAGAGAGATGAGATCCAAATGTGGGAGGGGGCTTGCTCCCGATAGCGGTGTGTCAGTACCAGATGTGCTGACTGATCCCCCGCCATCGGGGGCAAGCCCCCTCCCACATTTTGAATTGCAGCGGGTGTTAGATCCCCGCCAACGCCAGATCCATCGCAAAGTACGTAAAAATCAAATCCGCCCCCGCCCGCTTGATCGACCCCAACGTCTCGCGCACCACGCGATCCTCATCAATCGCCCCCGCCTGTGCGCCAAACTTGATCATCGCGTACTCACCGCTCACCTGGTACGCCGCCACCGGCAACCGCGAGGCTTCGCGGATGTCGCGGATGATGTCGAGGTAGGCACCGGCCGGTTTGACCATCAGCGCGTCCGCGCCTTCCTGTTCGTCCAGCAATGATTCGCGCACGGCTTCGCGGCGGTTCATTGGGTTCATCTGGTAGCTTTTGCGGTCGCCCTTGAGGGCGCTGCCGCCGGCTTCGCGGAACGGGCCGTAGAGGGCCGAGGCGAATTTGGTCGAGTAGGCCATGATCGGGATGTGGGTGAAACCGGCGTCATCCAGGGCGCGGCGGATGGCTTGGACCTGGCCGTCCATGGCAGCCGAGGGTGCGATCACGTCGGCGCCGGCGCGGGCGGCAGCTACGGCTTGTTTGCCGAGGTTGACCAGGGTTGCATCGTTGTCGACATGGGCGCCGTGCATCACGCCGCAGTGGCCGTGGTCGGTGTATTCGCAAAAGCAGGTGTCGGACATCACGATCATTTCCGGCACGGCGTCCTTGATGATCGAGGACATGCGCGAGACCAGGCCGCGTTCTTTCCAGGTGTCGCTGCCGCTGGCGTCCAAGTGGTGGGACACGCCAAAGGTCATCACCGACTTGATGCCGGCGCGGGCATAGCGCTCGATTTCGCTGGCCAGTTTGCGCTCGGGGATGCGCATCACACCGGGCATGCTTTTGATCGGCACGAAATCATCGATCTCTTCCTCGACGAAAATCGGCAGCACCAGATCATTCAGGCTGAAC
>NZ_JACOPV010000048.1 GCF_016881005.1 Pseudomonas arcuscaelestis
CACCGCGTGGAACAATCGCCTGACCACTAACCTCGCGGTATTCCACAGCGACTACGACAACTACCAGGCCAACTTTTTCGACACCGTCGCCGGCCAGGTAGTGACCCGCCTGATCAACGCCGGCAGCGTCAGCACCGAAGGCGTCGAGTTGGATTACGCCTTGCAGGCCACCCAGCAACTCAAGCTCTCCGGCGCCCTGGCCTACACCCGTGCACGCATCGATGAATTCGCCTGCCCGGCGGGTGCCGCGGCTACGTGCAACGTCAACGGCAAGCCGCTGCCTTACAGCCCGGACTGGAAAAGCTACGTACGCGCCGACTACAGCATCCCGCTGGATAACGGCCTGGACATCGAACTGGGCACCGACTACAGCTGGCAAAGCGAAGTGCAGTACGACATCAGCCAGAACGTCGACACCAAGCAAGGGGCTTACGGCATCTGGAACGCCAGCGTAGCCCTGGCCGACTACACCAACGGCTGGCGCGTGGCCTTGCTGGCCAAGAATCTTGCCGACAAGTCTTACTCGCCGATGCTGGCCAGCGGCGGCAACTACATCTACCGCGCCGTGCCCCGTGACGATGAACGTTACTTCGGCGTGCAACTGCGCAAGGACTTCTAAACATGAGCCGTCAACTGAAACTCGGCGCCTTCCTCATGGCCACCGGGCACCACGTCGCCGCCTGGCGCCACCCGGATGTGCCGGCGAATGCAGGGCTGAATATCGCCCAGTACAAACACCTGGCGCGCGTCGCTGAGGCGGCGAAATTCGATGCCCTGTTCGTGGCCGACAGCGTTGCCGCCGCCACGGGTGAGATCGCCAGCCATATGGCGCGTTCGGATCATTTCGAACCGCTGACCTTGCTCTCGGCGCTGAGTGCAGTGACGGACCACATCGGCCTGATCGCCACGGCGACCACCACCTATAACGAGCCCTACCATGTGGCGCGCAAATTCGCCTCGCTGGATCATCTGTCCGGCGGGCGCGCGGGCTGGAACCTGGTGACGTCGGACGCTGCCGCCGAAGCGCAGAATTTCGGCCGTGATGAACACCTGGGCCATGGCGAACGCTACAGCCGCGCCCGCGAGTTTCATCAGGTGGTAACCGGCCTGTGGGACAGCTGGGAAGACGACGCCTTTGTGCGCGACAAGGCCAGCGGCAACTACTACGACCCGGCCAAATTGCATGTGCTGGACCACGTGGGCGAACACTTTCGCGTCAAGGGCCCGCTGAACGTAGCGCGCTCGCCTCAAGGCCAGCCGGTGATCGTGCAGGCGGGTTCTTCGCAAACCGGTCGTGAGCTGGCGGCGCAAACTGCTGAGGTGGTGTTTACCGCCCAGACGTCACTGGAGAATGCCCAGACGTTTTATGCCGACCTCAAGGGCCGTCTTCAAGCGTACGGACGCGATGAGAATTCGCTGAAAATCATGCCCGGCGTTTTTGTAGTGGTCGGACAGACCGAGGCTGAGG
>NZ_JACOPV010000049.1 GCF_016881005.1 Pseudomonas arcuscaelestis
AACGTATCGAGCTTCTGGGTCAATGGTGTGCAGGGGGTGTTGATCTTGTCTGTGGTGGCTGCGTCCAGCGCATTGAATCGTGGAGCCCGCTCATGAACCCGCGTGCGTTGTTGCCGCTGACCTTGCCGTTGGTGTTCGTGCTGATCGTTGTGGTGTTTGCCCTACAGGCACCGGGTTTTCTGAGCAGCGGCAACCTGAAAAGCCTGGTGCTGAACAACTTCGTATTGCTGGCGATTGTCGCCATCGGCATGACCTACGCGGTGGCGGCCGGTGGCATCGACCTGTCGGTGGGCACGGCGCTGGATTTTGCCAGCTTCAGTTTCGTGGTGCTGCTCAATGGCGGGCACGGCTGGGCGTTCGCGGCCACGGGTGCGCTGGTTGCGGCGCTGCTGGTGGGGGTGGTGAATGCGGGGCTGATTGCCGGGCTGCGGATCAGCCCGTTCCTGGCGACCCTTGGCACACTGTTTATCGGTACCAGCGCGCAGCAATTACTCTCGGATGGCGGCCAACCGATCTATATCGCCCAAGGCTTGAAGCCTGAACTGACCGGGCTGACGCCATTGTTGGTGGTCTTGGGGTTGGCGCTGTTTTACGGCCTGGCCCTTGCGCGCGGGCGCCTGGGCCGCGAGTTGCTGGCCCAGGGCACCCAGCCGTTGCTGGCGTATTACTCTGGGCTGTCGGTGCGGCGCGTCGTCACCGTGGTGGCGCTGGCGACCGCGTTGGCGTGTGGGGTGGCGGGGGTGTTGCTCAGCTCGACAGTCAGCGCGTATGTGCCGTTGTCTGGCAACGCCTTTTTGCTGAATGCGATTGGCGCAGTGTTTATCGGCACCACCTTGAGCCGACAGGGCCGGGCGAACATTCCCGGCACCCTGTTGGGCGTGCTGTTTATCAACGTGATCGCCAACGGCCTGCTGCTGATCGGCTGGAACTTCTACTGGCAGCAGGTGGCGACCGGCGTGCTGATTTTTGCGGTGTTGGCCTTCAGCTTTGCCAGTCGGCGCGTGTTGGAGCGGCACTGATCCGGGTTATTGTGCCTTGATCAGCGTGTTGCGCATCTTGGTGCCGTTGCTGTCGCTTTGGCTGGTGAAGAAGTAACCGTAGTCCTGCAAGTAAAACGCGGTGCTGGTGGCCCTGTATTTTTCGCCGGTGACGCTGCAGTTTAGCTCCTTGGCCGTGCCGCTCAGGTCGCCGTTGATTTTGCTGGCGGGCAGCTCGCGTTTCACCACGCACCGGGCGTTGCGGATCAACTCGCGATCGTCCTGGGTGGTGGTGCGGCTCATTTCTACGGTGCTGTAGCCCAGGGTGGCGCCCACCGGCATCTGCTGCCAGTCGCCAATAAAGCTCAGTTGCTGCAGGTGGCTGGCGGCCGAGGCATTGATCCC
>NZ_JACOPV010000005.1 GCF_016881005.1 Pseudomonas arcuscaelestis
CCTGGGTCAAGTTTTTTGACGGGGACTTAGCCTCCAAAAAGCCAGCGACCACTGTCCAGAAATGTAAGTGTAGTACGTAGTGTTTCTATCCCAATGGGCCGCGGAGCGCCGGGGAGGCGGTTTTTTAAGATGTCTCGCTCTTCCGTCACGCGCTTGAGTTCAGCGCGCAGTTTGCGCAGTTCGGCGTGCTGATCGTCTTGCTGACGCTGCTCTTGGGGCTTTCTGTAGACCTTGATCCAGGCATAAAGGCTGTGCACGGACATGCCCAGGCGCTGGGCGACATCGGCGACGGGTTTGCCTTTCTCGGTCACTTGCTTGACCGCTTCGATCTTGAATTCTTCGGGGTAACGCTGACGACTCATGGCACCTCCTATGTGGGCCTCATTATGAGGCTAGGAGGTGTCTAGGAAACCAGGGGCGATTCAATCCTGGAATCTCATTACATTTGCTAACGTTGTTCTGCGGTTATCTTTAACGCTCCCAGTTAGGTTGAAACGCCCATACCCCAAGGGGTTGCGTCTAACATGCGATTTTCGTCTGATTTGGTAAAAAATCTTCCGTGGGCCTTAGTTTGACTCTCAAGCAGGTCGTTCTAGGTTTCAGAGGCAGCTATGGAAAAGCCGCCTTCGTAACCATCCTGGGAGACTTACTCATGCGCAATACTGTCCTGTCCTATCTGCTGCTTCCTCTCTTCGCTAGTGTGTCGCTATACCTGAGCGCTGCCCCCGAGACAATGGAAAATCCGCAATAGACCGCTGTCATGGCGCAACAGGCGTAAGCGCTCCATGAACCCCACATTCAAAGCGCTTAGCTGATCTCCGATGCTGTGCTCCCGATCTCTTTCTGGAGCCCGCACGCCATGATGCGACCCGACGCCAAAGTCGAAAAAGTTTACCTCTACCCCAAGCCCGTGGACTTCCGAAAATCCATTGACGGCCTGGCTGCGTTGGTCGAGCTGGATATTAAAGTCGCGGTCTTTGACCCAGTGCTTTTTGTTTTCCTCAACAAGCCACGCAACCGCGTGAAGATCTTGTACTGGGAACGCAACGGCTTTTGCCTTTGGTTCAAGCGTCTGGAGTCCGAGCGCTTCAAAACGTCGCCTGACGCGACGGACGAAGCGATTGTCCTGACTGTCCAGGAACTCAACTGGATGCTCGACGGTTTTGACCTCTGGCGTAACCGTCCTCATCAGGTTTTGACGCCACGATTCGTGGCCTGATTCGGTATAATCCAGGGCATGAATTTCGTGCCCGACAACCTTCCTGATTATCCTGAATTGCTCAAGCAGATGCTTGCGAAGATGCAATCCAGGATGGGCGTGCTCGAAGAACAAGTTGCATTGCTGAGGCAGCGACTGTTTGGCCGAAAATCGGAGCAGGCCGTCGATCCTGCAACGCCTCAAATGGCGTTGTTCTATGAAGCGGAGCACTAGGTCGAGTTGGCGTGCGAGACCGCTGAAGAAGAGATCAACGCACTCGCCAAGCGCCGTAGCAAGCGCAAGCCACTGCCTGCGGATCTGCCGCGCATCGAAGTCATCCACGAACTGCCCGAGCATGAACTGACCTGTATCTGCGGCTGCCGCAAACACGCCATTGGTGAGGAAATCAGCGAGCAGCTTGAAATCGTGCCGATGCAGATCCGGGTGATCAAACACGTTCGTAAAGTCTACGGTTGCCGCAACTGCGAGATGGCGCCGGTCACTGCTGACAAGCCGGCTCAACTGATTGAAAAAAGCATGGCCAGCCCGAGCGTTCTGGCGATGCTGCTGACCACCAAATATGTGGACGGTTTACCGCTACACCGCTTTGAAAAAGTGCTGGGTCGCCACGGCATTGATATCCCGCGCCAAACCTTGGCGCGCTGGGTTATCCAGTGCCGCGAGCACTTTCAGCCGCTGCTGAATTTGATGCGCGACAGCCTATTGGCCAGCCGCGTCATCCATTGCGATGAAACGCGGGTGCAGGTGTTGAAAGAGCCTGACCGTGAGCCGAGCAGCCAGTCATGGATGTGGGTGCAAACCGGCGGCCCGCCGGATAAGCCGGTCATCCTTTTTGACTACTCGACCAGCCGGGCGCAGGAAGTGCCTATGCGCCTGCTCGAGGGCTATCGTGGCTACGTCATGACCGATGATTATGCCGGTTACAACGCGCTGGGCGCCCAAGCTGGAGTTGAGCGTTTAGGATGCTGGGCCCACGCGCGTCGTAAATTCGTTGAAGCACAGAAAGTGCAGCCCAAAGGTAAAACGGGGCGCGCGGATATCGTGCTGAATCTGATCAACAAGCTTTACGGCATCGAACGCGACCTAAAAGCTTGCGACGACGCTGAACGTCAGATCGGTCGTCACGAACAAAGCCTGCCGATACTGGCTCAGTTGAAAAGCTGGATCGAAAAGACGCAGCCACAGGTGACTGCTCAGAATGCCCTGGGCAAAGCCATCAGTTACTTGGCAAATAACTGGAGCAAGCTGGAGCGATACGTCGAGGAAGGCTGCCTGCCGCTCGACAACAACGCCGCTGAGCGCACGAGCCGCCCCTTCGTGATCGGAAGAAAGAATTGGCTGTTTAGCGACACGCCCAAGGGCGCGACGGCCAGTGCTCAACTTTACAGCCTGGTCGAGACTGCCAAAGCCAACGGCCAAGAGCCCTATGCGTGGCTACGCCACGCACTCGAACGCCTGCCAATGGCGGCTTCGGTTGAAGACTACGAAGCCTTGCTGCCGTGGAACTGCTCACCCATATCGCTTGGCTGAGCGCACTACACATCTTGAAGTCGGTGGGGTTTGTGGAGCGCTTACAATCAATCAACGCAACGGCAAAAGTGGCAAAACAGTGCTAACCGGCGATAGCCCGCTGTGGCTGGCTATTCCTCGCGACCGGGAAGGCAGTTTTTCGTCTATTCTTATCCCGAAGCATGAGCGCCGCTATACAGGTTTCGAAGACAAAATCATCGCCATGTATGCCCGGGGAATGATGGTCAGGGAAATTCGTGTGTTTCTGTCCGAACATTACGGAACAGACGCTTCGCCCGACTTCATCAGTTCTCTAACCAGCGAGGTCATGGAAGAAATAGGAGCATGGCAACAGCGGCCACTGGAGCCGATGTACCCCGTCATTTTCTTTGATGCCCTGCAGGTCAAAATCCACTAAGAGGGCTTGGTCCATACCAGGCGATTTACTTGGCGTTAGGTGTTTTACCCGAAGGCACGCGCGATATGTTGGGAATTTGGATCGAGAACACCGGGGGTGCCAAGTTCTGGATGAAGTTGTTCAACGACCTCAAGACTTGCGGTGTCGAGGGCGTGCTGATTGCTGTGACCAGCGGACTTAAAGGCATGCGAGTAGCCCTCGGTGTGGTGTTTCCGGAGACGACATTGCAGATATGCATTGTGCATCTGATCCGCAACTGCCTTGATCGCGCGGCATGGGACAAGCAGCGGGCATTGGCCAAAGTTCTCAAATCTATTTACCAGGCAATCAACGTGCAAGCGGCTGAACAGGCTTTGGATGAGTTTTAGAGCGGGCCGTGGGGTAAGCAATATCCATCGGTGGTAGCGGCTTGGAGATGAGCTTAGGATCGAGTGATTACATTCTTTGTTTTCCCGCCTGCCATCCGGAAGGTGATTTACGCAACCAACGCCATTGAGAGCGTCGATGCTCAGTTACGCAAGATCATAAAAACTCGTGGCTACTTCCCGAACGACGATGCGGCGCCCAAACCAATCTGACTGGGGCTGCGAAACATCGCAGCGAACTGGGGCTTGGCTGCCCATGACTGGAAAAGTGTGATGAATCAATTTGCGATCTGTACGGAGATCGGATCATCAGGCCGACCTGGTGAAATCATGGTCTGCGTGACGGCAGGCCGTTGTCGGCCCGCACACAAAGAATCTGACAGCCACCTTCGCCCAATTTAGTAACACATCCCACCCCCTCACAATTTGACTCTCCCCAATCCCGTTCTAGGTTTCAAAGGCAGCCAAGGAAAAGCTGCCTTTGCAATCACCTAGGAGTTTCACCTCATGCGCAACACCGTTCTGTCCTACCTTCTGCTCCCTCTCTTCGCCAGCGTTTCCTTCACGCTCAGCGCAGCCCCGGCCTCTGATCCAATAAAAACCCCAATCCCCGTAGTAGCTACCCAGCAAACCTCCCCACAATTGGACTTGAACACTGCCGACGCACCAACGCTACAGTCCACCCTGATGGGTATCGGTAAAACCAAAGCCGAGGCAATCGTTGCTTACCGTGACCAGCATGGTGCGTTCGCTTCGGTGGATGAGCTGCTGGAGATCAAGGGGATCGGCAAGGCGTTGCTGGATCGTAATCGCGATAGGCTCACGGTTAGTCAGTGATACCCGTAAAGCTGATTTAAGTGGGCGGGTTTGCCTTGGGTATTGGGCGGCTGTTGTAACTTTATCCTAGGGCAAACTCGCTGCTACTGGGGCTGTGGTTGAAGGTGTCGAGAGTTAGCCTGTGTGCTTACCGTCGTCATCCGATGTGGCGGACCGGTTGGCTTTTTTAAGGCGTGTGAAGCGCTGCCACCGCACGTGACAGGTTATGCGCGAACCCGAGTAGTCACTACCGGAGTTATCGATCCTGCGCATCCTTCGCATCCATCTCAGCATTACGCTCATGCACACGCTTAAGCTGCTCTTCGGTCAGAGGCAGCTTTTTCGCAGTATCACGCAGCAGCATCAGGCCGCCGACGATGGAACCTAGCGCCAGTACTAGTATTAACCAGGCATACCAGGGCATGTAGTCCTCCTTCGAACAGTAACGTTCGTTGCGCTCAATAATTTGGAGCCAATGGATCATTTATTGGTTCAATTATAGAGGGCTGCTTCCTGGCGGGCCAATTCGCGATCATTGGCCCCCCATAGGCCGCTGCTTCGTTTACAATGCGCGCCGTTCAAGACTTGCCAAGAGACCAGCCCATGTCCGCCTGCCAGACGCCCATCATCGTCGCCCTGGATTTCCCTACTCGTGACGCCGCCCTGAAACTGGCGGAGCAACTCGATCCTTCCCTGTGTCGGGTAAAAGTCGGCAAGGAGCTGTTCACCAGCAGCGCATCAGGCATTGTCGAAACCCTGGTCGAGAAGGGCTTCGAGGTGTTCCTCGATCTTAAATTTCACGATATCCCCAACACCACGGCGATGGCAGTTAAAGCCGCTGCGGAAATGGGCGTGTGGATGGTCAACGTTCATTGCTCCGGCGGCCTGCGTATGATGTCGGCCTGTCGTGAAGTGTTGGCCCAGCGCTCTGGTCCACAACCGCTGCTGATCGGTGTGACGGTGCTGACCAGCATGGAGCGTGAAGACCTGGCCGGTATCGGTCTGGATATCGAACCGCAAGAGCAGGTGCTGCGTCTGGCTGCCTTGGCTGAGAAGGCCGGAATGGACGGTTTGGTGTGTTCGGCACTGGAAGCCCCGGCGCTGAAAGCGGCCCATCCGTCACTGCAATTGGTGACCCCGGGTATTCGCCCCGCTGGCAGTGCTCAGGACGACCAGCGCCGTATCCTGACCCCGCGACAGGCGCTGGATGCCGGTTCCGACTACCTGGTGATCGGTCGCCCGATCAGCCAGGCCGCCGATCCGGCCCAGGCGCTGGCGGCAGTGGTCGCAGAAATCAGGGCTTAAGTACCAGCTTGCCGAAATTTTCCCCGTTGAACAGCTTCAACAGCGTCTCGGGGAAGGTTTCCAGCCCTTCGACCACATCCTCCTTGCTCTTCAGTTTGCCGGTTGCCAACCAGCCGGCAATCTCCTGCGCCGCCTTGCCATAGTTGGCAGCGTGGTCCATCACTACAAAACCTTCCATGCGCGCACGGTTCACCAACAGTGACAGGTAATTGGCCGGGCCTTTTACCGCCTGTTTGTTGTTGTACTGACTGATAGCACCGCAGATCACTACCCGCGCCTTGAAATTCAAACGGCTGAGTACAGCGTCCAGAATATCGCCGCCGACGTTGTCGAAGTAAACGTCGACGCCTTTCGGGCATTCGCGTTTAAGGCCTTCAAGCACGTCTTCGGCCTTGTAGTCGATTACGCCGTCAAAGCCCAGTTCGTCCTTCAGGTACTGACATTTCTCTGCACCACCGGCAATGCCCACTACCCGGCAACCTTTGATCTTGGCGATTTGTCCGGCAATGCTGCCCACCGCGCCGGCAGCGCCGGACAGCACCACGGTTTCGCCTTCTTTCGGTGCGCCAACGTCGAGCAGGGCGAAGTAGGCGGTCATGCCGGTCATGCCCAGGGCCGAGAGGTAGCGGGGCAGGGGCGCCAGTGTTGGGTCAATTTTGTGAAAGCCCTGAGGTTCGCCGACGAAATAGTCCTGCACACCCAGGGCGCCATTGATGTGGTCGCCTACGGCAAAGCCGGGATGCTTGGACGCGATAACTTCGCCGACACCCAGCGCGCGCATGACCTGGCCCAGGCCCACCGGTGGAATGTAGGACTTGCCTTCGTTCATCCAGCCGCGCATGGCCGGGTCGAGGGACAGGTAGAGGTTTTTCACCAGCACCTGGCCTTCGCCGGGTTCACTGACCGGCGTTTGCTCGAAGGTGAAGTCGTCCCGGCTGACCGCTCCGATCGGGCGTTTGGCGAGCAGAAAGCGGCGGTTGGTCTGGGTGGTCATGGCTGGGCTCTCAAAGAATGGGCAAAGGTTGTTGATAGACCCTGGCGCAGGTTCCGGCAAGGTTTACCCGTGCAGCGAATACACCACGATACACAACGCTGATTCGTCAGTGTGCTGATAATCACCCAAGCCGATACCCCTTCAACTGGCGTTCTGATGATGCTGCCCAACCATGAGCTCGTCTGCATAGACTCCGGGCATCACCTCACTATGTTGCGGGAGCTAACGATGAGCATGACTTTTTCCGGCCAGGTTGCCTTGGTGACCGGCGGTGCGGCAGGTATCGGGCGGGCGACAGCCTTGGCGTTTGCCGCCCAGGGTTTGAAGGTGGTGGTAGCGGATCTGGACGCAGTCGGGGGTGAGGGCACGGTCGAGTTGATCCGGGCGACGGGTGCACAAGCGCTGTTCGTATCCTGCAACGTTACCCGCGAAGCCGATGTGCAGCATTTGATGGCCACTACGCTCGAGGCTTACGGTCGTCTCGACTATGCCTTCAACAATGCCGGTATCGAGATTGAGCAAGGGCGTCTGGCGGATGGCAGCGAAGCTGAGTTCGACGCCATCATGGGCGTAAACGTCAAAGGTGTGTGGCTGTGCATGAAGTACCAGTTGCCGCTGCTGCTGGCCCAGGGCGGTGGCGCTATCGTTAACACTGCGTCGGTCGCCGGCCTGGGTGCCGCGCCGAAGATGAGTATCTACAGTGCCTCCAAGCATGCCGTCATTGGCCTGACCAAATCGGCGGCCATCGAGTATGCCAAGAAGAAAATCCGCGTAAATGCCGTGTGCCCGGCGGTCATCGATACCGATATGTTCCGCCGCGCCTATGAGGCCGACCCGCGCAAGGCAGAGTTTGCTGCAGCCATGCACCCGGTGGGGCGTATCGGCAAGGCTGAGGAGATCGCCAGCGCGGTGTTGTACCTGTGCAGTGATGGGGCTGCGTTCACCACCGGTCAGGCCTTGGCGGTGGATGGTGGGGCGACGGCGATTTGAGCGGCTTGCCTGCGTAGCGGGCCAGTTCAACTGGCCCAAAGAACGCGTCACGGGACAACGGCTTGCCGTTCTTGCCCCTGTTCCTGAATCAGCAGTCGAACACCCACCAACGCACAACCGAGCAGCAATCCAGCCCCAAACACCAGCAGGGCGATTCTAGGCCCAAGGTGATCGGCCACTAGCCCGGTGAAAATCACCGGCAGGCTGAAGCCCAGGTAGGCGAGTAGAAAGAAACCGGCGCTGGCGCGGGTTTTCTCAACACCTGCCAGCACGTTCACCGCTGATAATCCCCCCAGATAGATAAAGCCGTAGCAGGCACTGCTGGCGGCCACGGTGCCCAGAAGTACGGCCAGCAAATGCCCGCTGTCGGCGCCCCAGGCCAGTAGCGCATAGCTGCACGGCAACACGATCAGGCCGAGCAGGGTGGCCTTGGCCGGTGGCATGCGCCGAGCCAGGGGCTGGAACAGCAAGCCACAACTGATGACGCAGAAGGTCGAGAACCCTGACCAGTTGGCCAAATCATGCTGCTTGAGGATCGAAGGTAACAAGGCGATCACCAGGCCAACACAGGCCCAGGCCAGCAGGATGGCCAGGCCATAGGGCAGGCTGCCGGCGGGATAGCAGGGCAAGCGCAACCAGGCGCCGCGGGTATCTCGACGTTGATCTGGCAGCCTGCACACGGCCAGCAGTGCCAGGGCGGCCAATATCAGATGCAGATAGAAACTGTCGGGCGCCAGGGTGGGGCCACGCAGCAAGAACAGGCTGGTCAGTGCCGCGCCCAGGCCGAACCCCAGCGACGTGCTTGCCGTCACCCAAGTGGCGGGGTGTTGGCTGTCAGCCTCATGCATCAACTCACTCATGTAGGCCGTCGCGGTCGCAGACGCCAGCGCGGTGCCTATCCCCAGAAGCAGGCGCGCGAGGGCCAAGTTGTTCAGGGTAGGGGCCAGTAGCATCAGCACCGTGGCGAGCATCGATACCATCAGCGCAAGCATAATCAATGGACGCCTTCCTACCCGGTCGGCAAGGCCGCCGAGTAGCAACAGCACTGGCACCACACCTGCGACATAGGCCGAAAAGGCCACAGCCGTGGCGGCGGCGCCCTTGCCGGAAAGCTCGGCGTAAACGGTGTAGAGCGGTGCTTGCAGATTAACGGCGAAGGTAATCAGGCACAGGGCGAAGGCGAGTAGCGCCGGCGAACGCTGAGTGGGCATGTAAGGCTCCTTGTTGATGCCGCGACTATCCGGCGATCAACAGGGCCTCACAAGGCACACTGGCGGGGGATTTGTGGTTAACTGTTTGGACAAAATCAACGAACACTTCGCCCATGAATCTGACGCTCGATCGCCAATCGTCCTCCCCCTTGGTACAGCAGTTGGCTGAACAGTTGTTGCAGTGGATTGAGCAGCAGCGTCTGCGTCCGGGCACTCGCTTGCCCTCGATTCGTCAACTGGCGAAAGAGCAAGGAGTCAGCCAGTCGTGTGTGATTGAAGCTTACGACCGTCTGGTTGCGACGGGGCTGTTGGAGGCCAGGCATGGTGCCGGCTTCTTCGTCGCCGAGCTTCGGCGCAGTGAACCCGTTGTTGACCATCCCGTACGCGATGAAGCGTTCGACAGTCGTTGGCAGCAGTTCAGCGAAGAGCGCCCCGGTCTGCTCAAGCTGTGTTGCGGCTGGGTGCCCGACAGTTGGCGGGCCACCGATGCAATTGCCCAGGCGGTACGCCACGTCAGCCGTGGGCCTATCGAGGACTTGCTCGATTACTGTCCTCCCTTGGGCCTGGCCGCTTTGCGTAGCCAGCTGCATAAAGGTTTGGGACAGATCGGTATCCAGGTCAGTCCCCAGCAAATCCTTACCACCCAAGGCGCCAGTCATGCCTTGGATCTGCTTGTGCGTACGCTGCTCAAGCCAGGTGACAAGGTGCTGGTAGAGAGCCCCGGCTACTACAACCTGTACAACCTGCTGCGCCACCACCAGGTGGAAATGCTGGAGGTGCCGCGTACGCCCAGCGGCCCGGACCTGCAGGTGCTGGAGGGCTTGCTCAAGCGTCATCGCCCTCGATGCCTGTACATCAACAGCCTGTATCACAACCCCACCGGCAGTAGCCTGACGCCGAAGGTTGCTTATCGCCTGCTCGAGCTTGCCCGGGAACATGATGTGCAGATCATCGAGGATGATATCTATGCCGACTTCCAGGATGGCGCGGTCACGCGGCTGGCCACCTTGGATGCCGAACAGCGGGTCATTTACCTTGCCAGTTTCTCCAAGACCCTGAGCAGTTCTCTGCGCTGTGGCTATCTGGTGGCCAAGCCGGCGCTGATAGCGCGCCTGGCTGAACTGAAGATGGTCGCCGGTCTCGGTACTTCGCGCTTCACCGAACAAGTAGTGGCGCAGATGTTGGCCAGCGGCACCTACCGTAAAAGCGTCGCACGCCTGCGCCCGCGCCTGGCGCAACATATGGCCAAGGCGCTGGGGCAGTTGGAGGCCTGTGGCTGGGAAGTGTTCACCGAGCCTTACGGTGGCATGTTTGTATGGGCGCGCCGTCCCGGTTGGGATTTCGCTGCGCTCAACCGGTTGGCCTTGGCGTGTTCGGTGTTAGTGGCGCCGGGCAGTGCGTTTGATCCGCAGGGGGTTGCCAGTGACTGGCTGCGGATCAATGTCGCCTACGCCCAGGACCAGCGTGCCCAGGCATTCTTCCAACGCACCCGCTAGGAGCGGTGTTGGTATCGCTAGATGCCTTTGCGCCAGTTGAGAATCATCAGGGTCAACACCCCCGCGACAATCCCCCAGAACGCCGAGCCAATCGAGAACAGGGTAAAGCCCGAAGCGGTCACCATGAAGGTAATCAACGCAGCTTCACGCTCCTTGGCTTCGTTCATCGCCACCGTCAGGCCGTTCATGATCGAGCCGAACAAAGCGAGGGCGGCAATCGACAGTACCAACTCCTTGGGCAGGGCGGCGAACAGGGCCGCCAGGGTGGCGCCAAAGACGCCGGCAATGCCGTAGAAAATCCCGCACCAAACCGCAGCGGTGTAGCGCTTGTTCGGGTCTTCGTGTGCATGCGGGCCGGTGCAGATCGCAGCACTGATAGCGGCGAGGTTGATACCGTGCGAACCAAAGGGCGCGAGCACCAGCGAGGCCAGGCCTGTCACCGAGATCAGCGGCGAGGCTGGTACTTGATAGCCGTCGGCGCGCAGCACTGCCACCCCTGGCATGTTTTGCGACGTCATGGCGACCACGAACAGCGGTATACCGATACTGATGGTGGCCGCCAGGGAGAAGCTGGGTGTTGTCCATACGGGCGTTGCCACTTCCAGGTTGAAGCCGCTGAAGTCCAGCAGACCCATGGCGCCGGATAGTGCCGTGCCTACCAGCAACGCAGCAAGCACGGCATAGCGCGGCGACAAGCGTTTGATGAACAGATAACTGAAAAACATGCCCAGCACCAGAGTCGTGCGGTGTTGGGCGGCGATGAAGATTTCACTGCCGATCTTGAACAAAATGCCGGCCAGCAAGGCAGACGCCAAAGACGCGGGAATGCGTTTGACCAGGCGCTCGAAGCTGCCGGTAAGCCCGCAGATCACCACCAGCACAGCGCAGGTGATATAGGCGCCGATTGCTTCGCCGTAGCTCACGCCACCCAGGCTGGTGATCAGCAGTGCGGCGCCCGGCGTCGACCAGGCAACTGTCACCGGCGTGCGGTAGCGCAGCGACAGGCCAATGCTGCACACGGCCATGCCGATGGACAACGCCCAGATCCACGAAGAAATTTGCGCAGTGGTCAAACCGGCTGCCTGTCCAGCCTGAAACATCAGCACCAGGGAGCTGGTGTAACCGGTAAGCATGGCAATGAAGCCTGCGACCACGGCAGAGGGTGAGGTGTCAGCCAATGGGCGCAATTGCGCGGAAGAGGCATCGGGCATGGTGCAGTCCTTGTGCTAGGTGTAAGCAGATTTTGCAGACTAACGCGCAGCTCTCTGAGCTTTGTCATACAGCAGGCATTGCATTTAGCCGTACAGTCGCCAACTATGGGCGGCGAGCAGGATGAGCCATCGAACGGGGGGAGTGATGTACAAGGTCTACGGTGATTACCAGTCGGGCAATTGCTACAAGGTCAAATTGATGCTGCATCTGCTTGATCTGCCGTACGAGTGGCACGCGGTGGATATCCTCAAGGGTGAAACGGAAACCCCGGAATTTCTCGAAATGAACCCCAACGGCAAAGTGCCGGTGTTGGTGCTGGAAGACGGCACCTACCTGTGGGAGTCCAACGCGATCCTCAACTTTCTGGCCGATGGCAGCGAATACCTGCCCACCGAACCGCGCTTGCGCACTCAGGTGCTGCAATGGCAGTTTTTCGAGCAGTACAGCCATGAGCCGTATATTGCCGTGGCGCGTTTCATCCAGTTTTACCTGGGGCTGCCGCAAGAGCGCCTTGAGGAATACAAAACCTTGCACAAGGGCGGCTACAAAGCCCTGCGGGTAATGGAAAAGCAGCTGCAGCTAACGCCGTATCTGGTCGGTGACCGCTATTCGATTGCCGATGTCGCGCTCTACGCCTACACCCATGTAGCCCAGCAGGGTGGCTTTGACCTGGACGCGTATCCGGGCATTCAGGCCTGGCTGGAGCGCGTCGCCAGTCATCCACGGCACGTGACGATGCTCGGCTAAACGCAGCGCTCCCACAGGTTTGCTCGATTGCCTCAGGCGGCGGAAAAACGCTTGTTGAGGTAATCGATGATCACCTTGGATTCGTACATCCAGGTGGTCTTGCCGTCTTCCTCGATGCGCAGGCACGGGACTTTGATTTTGCCGCCTTCGTTGAGCAGGGTCTGGCGATCCTGTTCGTTGTTCTTCGCATCGCGCAGGGCAACCGGCACGTTGAGGCGGTGCAGGGTGCGACGGGTTTTCACGCAGAAAGGGCAGGCGTGAAACTGGTACAGGCTAAGGCCCTTGGCTTGCTGTTCAACCAGTGCCTGGGCAGCCGGGTCGCGCTTGAGCTTGGCCGGGCGGCTGACCCAATCGCCGAAGACGATCAATTGGCCGAGGCCGACACGCAGTGCTTTGACGATCATGACAACTCCTCAGAATGAAAAAAGCCGACCCCAAGGATCGGCTTGCAAGCAGGCCCGATTACTTGATCAGGCTGAGAAACTCGCTGCGAGTCGCGGCATTTTCGCGGAACTCGCCGAGCATCACCGAAGTAATCATCGTCGAATTTTGTTTCTCCACACCGCGCATCATCATGCACATGTGCTTGGCTTCGATGACCACTGCTACGCCCAGGGCGCCGGTAACTTTCTGGATCGCCTCGGCAACCTGGCGGCTGAGGTTTTCCTGGATCTGCAGGCGACGTGCGTACATGTCGACGATCCGTGCAACCTTGGACAAGCCCAGGACTTTGCCATCGGGAATGTAGGCGACGTGCGCCTTGCCGATGAATGGCAGCATATGGTGTTCGCACAGCGAGTACAGCTCGATGTCCTTGACCAGGACCATTTCACTGTTGTCGGAGCTGAACAAAGCGCCGTTGGTCACTTCTTCCAGGGTTTGTTCATAACCGCGGCAAAGGTACTGCATGGCCTTCGCTGCCCGCTTGGGCGTGTCGAGCAGGCCCTCGCGGGAGACGTCCTCGCCGATTTGGCCGAGGATAGCGGTGTAGTTCTGTTCCAGGGACATGGATCTACCTGTGGGGAATTATCGCAAACGCGAAGGGTACGGCGGCTGTGGCGGCGCTGCAAGCACGGCGTTACTCGTCACGGCCTTCGAGCATGGTTCGTTTGAGCATTACATAGACTGCACCGGTGCAGCCGTGGCGGGCCTGGCACGAGGTAAAACCCAGTACCTGCGGGTGTTGGCGCAGCCAGGTGTTGACGTGGCTCTTGATCATCGGTTTCTTGCCATCCAGGCGTACTGCCTTGCCGTGGGTGACCCGCACGCAGCGGACTTCGAAGCGAGTCGCCTCGGCAAGAAACGCCCAGAGGGTTTCACGGGCCTTTTCCACGTTCATGCCATGCAGGTCGAGGCTGCCTTCGAAGCCGATCTGGCCGGCCTTGAGCTTGCGCATCTGGCTTTCCTGCACGCCATCACGGCTCCAGTGCAGGTCGTCTTCGGGGCCGACGTCGATGACAAACTGATCCGACAAGCCATCAACCACACTTTGGTTGCTGCGCACGGTGGCAGCCTGGCGCAGGCCCGCCAACTGCTTGCGATCAGCCTTGGGTTTACCGACTTCGGCGCGATCATGCTTGATCGGCTTGACGCCGCGCATCTCGCTTTTGAACAGGGAAAAATCGTCGTCTTGCATGTAAGCCTCCGCCTGGGCGGCGCAGTTTACGCGACTCCTCCTCAGGTTGCAGTCAATCGTGTTTCTTCATCAGGTGGGGCGACAGGTTCAGTTCGCGGCTGCGGCGCAAGCGCAGACGACTGCGTCGCCAGAACAACACACCCAGGTACAACAGCAACAGGCCACCGGCAAGTACCACGGCGGCACCTGCACGACTGGCGTTAAGCTCGGCCAGTGCCGGGACATTGCCCAGCAGGCTGGCGGCGCCAGCCATGGCCAGCAGCACGCCGAGGGTGGCCAACAGTGCCGAAAACGCCGCCGCCATGCGCGCGCCCCAATTGCTGGGTTGGCGCTGGCGCAAGCGCTTGGCATCGAAACCGTTGGACAACTTCATGCCAATTTCCTCTGTGGATATCCGGTTTTTGACCGAACTGCCGCAAGGTGGTTCCGCGAGTCTGCCAGACGGCTGATCAGATCAGGCTGCTGGTGGGCGCCACGCAAGCGAAGTTGTCGGCCATGATCGCCATCTCGCTTTGCTGGATCTGCGCAGCGGGAATCACACCATCCTTGAACGGCAGGTCGCGGGTGGCGCAGGCATCCTCGATCAGGGTGCAACGATAACCATAGTCCTTGGCACGGCGTACCGTGGTGCTGACGCTGGAGTGACTCATGAAACCGCAGACAATCAGGTCAAGGTGACCGTACTTCTGCAGGGTTTCATGCAGGGTGGTGTTCTTGAAGGCGTTGGGCATGCGCTTCTCGATGATCACTTCATCGCCTTGTGGCTCAAGGCCTGGGATGAACTCACCGCGCGGCCCTTGTGGGTCGAACATGCCACCGACAGTACCCAGGTGGCGCACATGGATGATCGGGCGACCGGCCTTGCGGGCAGCCTCGAGCATTTTAGCGATGTTCTTCACAGCGTCTTCCATGCCCGACAGTCCCAGAGGACCGCTGAGGTACTCTTTTTGCGCGTCGATAATGAGCAGGCTGGCATTGCTCAGCTTGGCGGGCGGATAGCCACGGCCGCTGAGGTGGAACATCGTCATTGGAACAGACATCAAGGGCTCCTTTGGATAGGGCTTTTCAACCTATTGTCCCCTGCCTGAGCACTTATGTGAATCGCTTCGCGTACAAGCAGCGTGGTTAGTGGCCTGCAGCCATGCCAGCGAATCACTTACACACCGTTTTCAGCGACCTTTTCTGTGACCGGGCTGTTAGAATTGCAGGTCGTCTTTCAAGGAGTCTGTTGTGATCACTTCTCGCCTGCGCACCCTGCGCGATCATATCCGTTGGGCTGTCAGCCGTTTCCATGAGCATGACCTGTTTTTCGGCCATGGTGCCGACAACGCCTGGGATGAAGCACGGCTTCTGGTGCTGGGCTCGGTACATTTGCCTTGGGAGGTTGCCGACAGCTACCTCGATTGCCAGCTTGAAGACGACGAGCTGGTCAATCTGCAGCGCCTGCTCAAACGCCGTATCGAAGACCGCGTGCCTACCGCTTATCTGTTGGGCGAGGCGTGGTTCTGTGGTTTGGCCTTTATCGTCGATGAACGTGTGCTGATCCCGCGTTCGCCCATCGGCGAGCTGATCGAGAAGCGCTTCGAGCCGTGGCTGGCCAGCGAGCCTGCGCGCATTCTCGACCTGTGTACCGGGTCTGGTTGCATTGGCATTGTCAGCGCCGAGGTATTCCCGCAAGCCGAGGTGGTGCTGGCCGACCTGTCGTTCGAAGCGCTGGAAGTAGCCAATCAGAACATCGAGCGTCACGGCCTGGAAGAGCGCGTCTACACCGTACAAGGTGATGGTTTCGGCGGTTTGCCGGGGCAGCGCTTCGATCTGATCCTGTCCAATCCGCCCTATGTCGACGCTGAGGATTTTGCCGACATGCCGGAGGAATACCATCACGAGCCGGAGCTGGGCCTGGCTTGTGGCAACGACGGTCTGGACCTGGTACGGCGCATGCTCGCCGAGGCTGCGGATCACCTCACCGATAAAGGGCTGCTGATCGTCGAGGTCGGCAACAGCCAGGTTCACGTCGAAGCGTTGTACCCGGAAGTGGACTTTGCCTGGCTGGAGTTCGAGCGTGGCGGGCACGGCGTGTTCATGCTGACGGCGCAGCAGTGCCGCCAGCATCAGCAGGTGTTTGCTTCGAGGGTTTAAGCAAGGATTTCATCGCGGGGCGTGCCCCGCGATGTATTCAGTGCGTTGCAATCCAGATCAACAACCCGGCCTGAAACACCGCAAAGGCCACCAGGCAGGTGATGGTGAAGCGCAGCCCGCTGTCTTCACGGCGATACTTGCTGACACGCTCGTCGCGCTCGCGAAGCTGGGCGTCTTTCTCCTGCAAGGTCTGTTCGGCTTGTTGCAGCATGTGCGCCGCATCGAGTATTTCAACCCGTTGCACCTTGTCGTTGTTCCAGCCGCCTTTCAGTTCGCCGACCTGCACCTCGACGTAGCGTCCCTTCAGATGCTGGGCGTCGGCGTACTCAACCTCCAGGCCATGCCTGCTCAACATGCGATCTCGCCGCTGGCGGGTGTCTTCATTGAGCGCGTCCTTGCTTGCCAGTGCGGCCCCGTCAACGCGGTAATGCGACCACTTGCGTTGCGCCCAGACAATTGCCTGGGACAGCAGGAAGCCGCCCAGGCCGCGGTTCAAGGGTTCAAGTTGCAAGCCGCTGTCGGGGCCGATATGGACGCGCTTCTCTTGATGATCCACCCAGATATCCAGGCAGTTCTGCTCCTTGCGCACTTTCTGCCCTGGCAACTGGATGACCATGCGCAGCAGGCTGGTCTCCTTGTTGTGCCGTTCGGCATAGCCGTACTGGACAAAGCGCAATGGGCGCGCGCCGCTGTTGCGGTCGGTAGGCAGCGGCGCCAGGCGCAGCAGCTGGAAATGTTCCGCAGTCACCTCGGCCCACGGCAGCGGGGCGGGTTCGGGCGCGACCTCGGTGGTTTCCGGGGCGTCCTGGGGGGCGGCTTGAGTCATCACGGCAATCCTCTTATGCACAGCAAGCTGGACATAATCACGATGCCAGCATCGGCTTATCGGCAGAATCGTGCGGGACTGGAGGCTGAATTTCCGTGAAGTTCGTTCAAGCGGCGGGCAGCCGGTGGATAAAATCCACCACGCGGGTGCCCAGCTCGCTGGCTTGCGGCAATTTAGGGTTCAAGTAGCTGTCGCGCTGCTGGCTGGCCGCCTGGGGTGCGATCCTCAGCATATGGTTCATGCCCTGGATCAAGGCCAGTTCGGCATCCGGCTTGGCGGCCTTGAGCCGTTCGGCGTTGCTCACATCGACCTGAACATCGTGGGTGCCCTGAATGATCAGGGCAGGCACTTTCACGCTGGCGAATGCGGCCGCGGGGTCCTGGCGAAACAACGAAATCAGGTAAGGCTGAACGCTGGGGCGCAACACGTCCTGCAAGGGCAGCGGTACGTCAGAGGCGGGGTGTCCGGCCTTGAGGTTGTCGAGTATCTGCCCCACACGTTGGCGATAGCGAGCTGGTACCTGATCGGCGAGCTGCGCGCGCAATACCTCGTCGATAGGCCGGCCGCTACCGGCCACGCTGATCACGGCGCTGGCATCGCTCGCTTCGGCAGCCAGGCTCGCGATCAGTGCGCCTTCACTGTGGCCCAGCAGAATCAACGGGCCAAAACGTGGATCAGCCTTGAGCGCACGGCTCCAGGCCACGGCATCGGCGACATAGCGTTCGACGCTGAGGTTGCGTTCATCGGGGGTGGCAGGGCGGCTGGCGGCTACGCCACGTTTGTCGTAGCGCACGCTGGCGATGCGGTTTTTTGCCAGTACCAGCGCCAGTTGCCTGAGGTTATCGGTGTGGGCACCGTCGGGGCTGTTGCCATTGCGATCAGTAGGCCCGGACCCCGGAATAATCAGCACCACCGGTGGCGGTTGCTCGGTGCGCGGCAACAGCAGGCTGCCATAAAGCGTGCCGCTGCCGGTATCGAGGCTGATCGGGCGTTGCAGCACGGTGGGGGCAGCAGCGTGAACCAGGCCGCTGAACAGCAGGGCAAATACCACAAAAACACGCAGCATCATCAGGCCACTATCGAGGAGATGGATTTTGGACCCAAGTGCGGGCAGAAGGTTCGCTGTCAGGGATGAACTCACGGGTTAGCCTGCGTATACTGGCGGCCTTGTTAAAATCAGGCTGATTCGCGGAGCGTCCTGCATGTCCGGCAATACCTACGGCAAGCTGTTCACTGTCACCACCGCTGGCGAAAGCCATGGTCCGGCGTTGGTCGCCATTGTCGACGGCTGTCCGCCGGGCCTGGAAATTTCCCTGGCTGACCTGCAGCACGACCTCGACCGGCGCAAACCCGGCACCAGTCGCCATACTACCCAGCGTCAGGAAGCCGATGAAGTCGAAATCCTTTCCGGGGTTTTCGAAGGGCGCACTACAGGCTGCTCGATCGGCCTGCTGATCCGTAACACCGACCAGAAGTCCAAGGACTATTCGGCGATCAAGGATCTTTTCCGCCCTGCCCATGCCGACTACACCTATCACCATAAATACGGTGAGCGCGATTACCGTGGCGGTGGTCGCAGTTCGGCGCGTGAAACCGCCATGCGTGTGGCTGCAGGTGCCATTGCCAAGAAGTACCTAGCCAGCCAGGGCATTCGCATCCGTGGCTACATGAGCCAACTGGGACCGATCGAGATTCCGTTCAAAACCTGGGACTCGGTCGAGCAAAATGCCTTTTTCAGCCCCGACCCAGACAAAGTACCGGAGCTGGAGGCCTACATGGATCAACTGCGCCGTGACCAGGATTCGGTTGGCGCAAAAATCACGGTCGTCGCCGAAGGTGTCATGCCAGGTCTGGGCGAGCCGATCTTCGACCGCCTGGACGCCGAGCTTGCCCACGCCTTGATGAGCATCAATGCGGTGAAGGGGGTGGAGATTGGTGCAGGTTTTGCCAGCGTTGCCCAGCGTGGTACCGAGCATCGTGACGAGATGACCCCTGAAGGTTTTCTCAGCAACAATGCCGGTGGCATTCTCGGCGGAATCTCATCCGGTCAGCCGATCGTTGCCCACCTGGCCTTGAAGCCCACTTCAAGTATCACCACCCCAGGTCGCTCGATTGATGTCGATGGCAACCCGGTCGAAGTGATCACCAAAGGTCGCCACGACCCGTGCGTCGGCATCCGCGCCACGCCAATCGCTGAAGCGATGATGGCCATTGTGCTGATGGATCATCTGCTGCGTCATCGCGGCCAGAACGCCGATGTACGGGTGACCACGCCGGTACTGGGCCAGCTGTAATGCAGGCTTTTGGCATGCGCGCTGCGGCGTGTTGAGCCGTGGCGCCGATTCCCTACTGGCGGCTGTCCAGCTTTTACCTGTTCTACTTCGCCTTGCTCGGGTCTACAGCGCCGTTTCTGGCGCTGTACTTTCATCATCTGGGTTTTTCCAGCGCGCGCATCGGCGAATTGGTTGCCATCCCCATGCTGATGCGCTGTATCGCGCCCAATCTATGGGGCTGGTTGGGTGATCGCAGCGGTCAACGCCTGTTGATCGTGCGCCTTGGCGCGCTGTTCACACTGTTGAGCTTCTCACTGATCTTTTTTGCCAAAAGCTATGCCTGGCTTGCGCTGGTCATGGCCTTGCACGCGTTCTTCTGGCACGCGGTGTTGCCGCAGTTCGAGGTCATCACCCTGGCGCACTTGCAGGGTCAGACGTCGCGCTACAGCCAGATCCGGCTGTGGGGTTCGATTGGTTTCATTCTGACCGTGGTCGGCCTTGGGCGACTGTTCGATAGCTTGAGCCTGGATGTGTATCCGCAGGCGTTGGTGGTCATCATGGCCGGTATCGTGCTCGCCAGCTTCTGGGTGCCGAACGCCCAGCCACCGGGGCAGAATGAGCGAAGCCATGGCGGTTTTCTCAAGCAGTTGACCCGCCCCGGCGTAGCCGCCTTCTATGTCTGTGTGGCACTGATGCAGCTCAGCCACGGCCCCTATTACACCTTTCTAACCCTTCACCTGGAGCAACTCGGCTTCAGCCGTGGGGTAATCGGTATGCTCTGGGCGTTGGGCGTGGTGGCCGAAGTGCTGATGTTCCTGGGCATGAGCTGGATTCTGGCGCGGGTATCGCTGCGCCGGGTGCTGATGGCCAGTTTCATCCTGGCGGCCCTGCGTTGGCTGCTCCTGGGCAATTATGCCGAGCACCTGGCCGTGCTGTTGTTTGCCCAGGTGCTGCATGCCGCCACCTTCGGCAGCTTCCACGCCGCGGCCATCGCTTTTGTGCAGCGTAGTTTTGCTGCGCGTCAGCAAGGGCAGGGCCAGGCCCTGTACGCAGCCTTGGCCGGAACCGGCGGGGCCTTGGGCGCTCTGTATTCCGGCTACAGCTGGAACCTGTTGGGTGCAACTACCACCTTTAGTATTGCCAGCATCGCAGCCCTGGCCGCAGCCGTTATCATTGCGACCCAGATGAAAGATGCCCAGACATAGGAAGCGCCTTTAATGAGCAGCCTGACCGTTTACCACCAGTCCACCCCCGACATCCCCAACAAGGTGCTGACCCACCTTGAGGACATCGCTGCCACGCTGGCTGAGCACGCTGTGCGTTTCGAGCGTTGGCAAGCTGACTCTGCGATCCAGCCCGGTGCTGGCGATCAACACATCATCGAAGCCTACCGGTCGAGCATCGACACATTGCTGGCCGAACGCGGGTACGCCCATGTCGATGTAATCCGTGAAGTGGATGGCGCTTTGCGCAATGAGCATACGTGCAAGGAAGACCAGCTGCGCTTTTTTGCTGCCGGACGCGGACTGTTCAGCCTGCGCATTGACGATTACATCTACGCAGTGCTGTGCGAGAAGGGCGATTTGATCGGCGTGCCGGCTGGCACCAGGCTGTGGGTCGATATGGGTGATGAACCGCGATTCGTTGCCATTCGCCTGTTCAACGCCCCAGAAGGGCAAGCGGTAGATCTTACTGGCGACAAAATTGCCGAGCGTTATCCACGCCTCGATGATTGATCGGTAGAGCGGGCAGCGGCTGCTAGATAGGTTTCACAAAAAGGCCAACCCGACGTCCTGTTGGGGTTGGCCTTGTTTGTGAAGGGGGGGTTAAGGCTTAGCGGTAAGTCGGCAGGGCGAACCGCTGTTGGCTCTGCAGCCGAGAAATTACCGGCAGCTCACTGGCTTGTTCGGCCAAGTCGCGGCGGATCGCACTGATCGCCCACGTCAGCTGTTCAGCGCAGTGCAGTTGTCCATACGAAATCGAGCGCTTTACCTGCTTGCCATCTGCTGCGCGCAAGGTCAGCAGAATGCCTCCGTCGGGCCGCGCTTGAGTGACAACGGTGTAGGCGGCGAATACCGAGGCAAATTTTTCCTGGATGAGGTCCATATCGACTCCTGGCTGTTAGTGGCAGACATGGAGTGATGGTTGCAGTGACTGTGCCAGGTTTTTATTGAAATAAAGTCTATATAAATCAACGACTTAAATATAAATGCGGGCGGGCGCCCCATGCATTGTGCAAGGTCGTGCAATTTGCACAGTGCATTTTGCAAGATCCCTTCGCCAATAGATTGGCTCTGTCGGCACCATGAGTTATCCACAGTGGACCTCACGGCGTTACTGACAAATACTTGGGCTTTCCGTAAGCCAGGAGGTTCCCCATGTCTGATCAACGCAGCCCTACGCCCATGAATGATGACGAGGCTGCAGCATTCGCCGAGCAGGTGTTCGACCGGGCACGCCAGGGCGATGCCGAGATGCTTGGGCGTCTGCTCGACAAAGGCCTGCCTGCCAACCTGCGCAACCACAAGGGCGACACCTTGCTGATGCTCGCTTGCTACCACGGGCATCTGGACGCGGTAGCCGTGCTGCTGCAGCACGGCGCCGATGCGCAAATCGCCAATGACAATGGTCAGCTGCCCATGGCCGGTGCAGCATTCAAAGGTGACCTGGCGATGGTGACGCTGCTGGTAGAGCAAGGCGTTGCGGTGGACTCGGCGTCTACTGATGGTCGCACCGCGTTGATGATGGCGGCCATGTTCAACCGCACCGCGATTGTCGATTACCTGTTGAGCAAGGGCGCCGATGCCCAGCGCCAGGATGCCACGGGCGTTACCGCGCTCGGCGCTGCGTTGGCAATGGGCGCCGTTGATACCACTGCGCAGTTGCAAGCGCTGGCCGGCTAACCCCCGGGGGCCTTTTGCGGCTATCCTTGGCGACTTTTTTCAGCGTCGCAGGGCCCCTTCATGAAAACCCAACTGGTCGAACTCATCGGCAAAATCAGCGCCGGCTGCATGCGCGAAGACGATATCGAGCGCATTGCCGAAGAAGCGTCCCAGGCCTTTGCCGACCCACAAGCCTTCCTCGCCAACAATCCAGATATCAACTACGACGACAGCTTTCCGATCACACTCGGGGAGTGGATAGTGGTTGGCAGCTTGCCAGATACCGTGCTGTTCCAGGCCGATAGCTACCAGGACCTGTTCGCGCAAATCGTCGATTCTTTCGACAAGAGCGTGGCCTTCAACCTCAAGCCCAAGCAATTGGCCAAGGTCGAACCCTTGACCGCGCTCAACCGGATCCAGGTGCAAATGGGCGCGATGAACAAAGAAGCCGGCGGCTATGTGCTGATGAACTTCAGCCAGTTGCTTGATGACGAACTGCAGGTGGTTATGGTCGGCGCCAATGACCTGCCGCGGGTGCTCGAACTGTGCGCCGAAGTCGGTATTGCCGCAGCGCCATCACTGGAAGCGCTGCGGGTGGCTGTACACGTTTAACCCAGGGCGGTATCGAGGAACATCATTACCGCGAAGCCGCCCATCAGGCCAAGGGTCGCCGAGGTCTGGTGGCCATTGCGGTGGGTTTCCGGAATGACTTCGTGGGACACCACAAAGATCATCGCGCCGGCTGCCAGGCCCATGCTCACGGGGTAGGCAATGGCAAACCCGGTGGAAATCCCCAGGCCTATCACAGCGCCAATCGGTTCCATCAGGCCGGAACCGATTGCCACCAATGCGGCCTTGAGGGTGGAAAGCCCTGTGGCGCGCAAGGCCAGCGCCACCGCCAGGCCTTCGGGGATGTCCTGAATGGCGATGGCGCTGGTAAGCGGCAGGCCTACATTCAAATCACCCGTAGCGAAGCTGACACCAATGGCCATGCCTTCAGGCAAGTTGTGCAGGGTGATTGCCAGCACAAACAGCCATACACGGTTGATCCGATCGGCCTGCGGGCCGCAAGGCCCCGTGCTTTCGTGTTCGTGCGGGGTAAAACGATCCAGGCCAAGCATCAGCAAAACCCCGAGCCCCATGCCGACCACCACCGTCAACGCCGCGTAGGGGCCATTGCCGGTAATTTCTCGTGCCGCATCCAGGCCCGGCAGAATCAATGAAAACGAGCTGGCGGCGAGCATCATGCCGGCGGCGAAGCCGAGCATCACATCCTGGTTGCGGGTGCTGACTTCGCGCAGTACCACCGCCATCATCGCTCCCAGGGCGGTGGCGGCAAAGCCTGCCAGGCCGCCGAGCATGGCCATATGCAGGTTTTCCTGGTGATCGCCGTGTACGGCGTTCCAGGCACTGGCTATCAGCAAGCCAAGCACAACCAGCAGGCTCAAACCCAACCCTGCGCTCAGCCAGGGGCTGGATTGCGCCTGCTGCAGCCAGGCATTCCAGAGTGATGCCGGGGCGGGGCTGCTGGAGCTGTGGGCTGATGGCATAGATACCTCACTGAAACGGGTCAATGCCCCAAGTTTAACCAGTGCCGATGCCTGGCAGCCAACCATTAGCGTCTATGGGCGTCATAGCCAGCTATCCTTTGGGCAGTCTCGACCAAAGGAGCAAGAGCATGGGATCTACATTCAATGGCCTGGTGGGCCTGATAATCCTGGCACTGGATATCTGGGCGATCATCAACGTGCTCAAGAGTGGCGCGGGTTTGGGCGCAAAAATCCTCTGGATCCTGTTGATACTGTTGCTGCCGGTGCTCGGCCTGATCATCTGGGCCATTGCCGGGCCGCGCGGCGGCAGCAGTGGGTTTTCCCCACGATAGATTTGCAGAAATGCCCCCTCGCCAGTGGCAGCGGGGCACCGCGGATCAGATGAGCCACGCCCCTTCAAGCTCGAGCAATTGCTGCTTGCGCTCCACGCCACCGGCATAGCCGGTCAGGGTGCCATTGCTGCCAATCACGCGATGGCAGGGCACGATGATCGAGATGGGGTTGGCGCCATTGGCGGTACCGACGGCGCGGATGGCGCGGGGCCGGCCGATTTGCTGCGCAAGGACTGAATAGCTGCAGGTCGTGCCGTAGGGAATGCGCTGCAAGGCTTGCCAGACTTCTCGCTGAAAAGCTGTACCCATCGGTGCCAGCTGTACATCGAACGTTTCCCGTTTGCCAGCGAAGTATTCATCCAACTGACGGCTTACTGCATCGAGCTGGCTATGCGCGGGTTGCCAGGCACTTGAAAGCGCCCATGGCTGGGCAGCATCCATGTGAATCAGATGCAGGCCCTGTTCGTCCCCCGCGAGCAAGAGTGGGCCAAGCGGGCTGGGCTGATAGCGGTAGTACATGGCATGACGCCTGGGCGATGAAGTACTCGCTACCTTACCGCAAGTCGTTACCCGGCGTGTCACTCAACGAAATTTTCACATTCGATTATGGAGAATTCGCGCGCGCAATTATCCGTTCGCCGAATGGCCGTGCATTGGACCTGGGTTTAGTGCACATTTGCCGATTCGCTTTTTTGCCTTCTTTGAATCTGAATCCTAGGGATCTTCCAATCCATGGCTAACACGGACGCCTTGAGTGATCAGCGGGCTGCGTCGCGCCCGCTGCAACCGACGCTAAAATCGCACCTGGCCTACACCCTGCTGTGTGGCCTGGTGATCATGGTCATGCTCAGCCTGGTACGCCTGGCTCTGCTCATCTACAACAGCGACATGATCGGCGACACGCCGATGTCGACCGTGGCCGAGGGTTTCCTCAATGGCCTGCGGTTTGACCTGCGGGTTGTCGTTTATCTGAGTATTCCACTGCTGTTGGCCACCCTCAGTGCACGGGCCATGGCTGCCCGCGGCCTGTTCCGGATCTGGCTGACCCTGGCCTCGAGCATTGTCATGTTCCTCGGGCTGATGGAACTGGACTTCTATCGCGAGTTCCATCAACGCCTGAACGGCCTGGTGTTCCAATATGTGAAGGAAGATCCAAAAACCGTACTGAGCATGCTCTGGTACGGCTTCCCGGTGGTGCGCTACCTGTTGGCCTGGGCCTTTGGCACCTGGTTGCTGAGCCTGCTGTTCAAAGGCATCGACCGCCTGACCCGCCCGCGTGGCGCCTATCAGAATCAAACCGCAAACACCCGCGCCGTTGCGCCATGGTATGTGCGTGGCGTGGTGTTCTTCATGATCCTGCTGGTGGCGGTAATCGCCGCGCGCGGCACGCTGCGTCAGGGCCCACCCATGCGTTGGGGGGATGCCTTCACCACCGATTCGAACTTCGTCAACCAGTTGGGCCTCAATGGCACCCTGACCTTGATCGATGCGGCCAAGAGCCGTTTCGGTGAAGACCGCGCCAATGTCTGGAAATCAACCATCGAGCAAACCCTGGCAACCCAGACGGTGCGTGACATGCTGCTGACCGACAACGACAAGCTGGTCGATGCCGACAGCGCAGCCGTGCGCCGTGATTTCACCCCACCAACCGCCAACACCCTGCCGATCAAGAACGTTGTTGTGATCCTCATGGAAAGCTTCGCGGGCCACTCGGTTGGCGCGCTGGGCAGCCCGAACAACATCACCCCGTACTTCGACAAGCTGGCCAAAGAAGGGCTGTTGTTCGACCGCTTCTTCTCCAACGGCACCCATACCCACCAGGGTATGTTCGCCACCATGGCCTGTTACCCGAATCTGCCAGGTTTCGAATACCTGATGCAGACACCCGAAGGCGGTCACAAGCTGTCTGGCCTGCCAGCGCTGCTCAGTGCGCGTGATTACGACGACGTGTATGTCTACAACGGCGATTTCGCCTGGGACAACCAGTCGGGGTTCTTCGGCAATCAGGGCATGACCACGTTTATCGGTCGCAATGATTTCGTCAATCCGGTGTTCTCCGACCCTACCTGGGGTGTGTCCGACCAGGACATGTTCGACCGTGGCGCCGAAGAGCTGGCCAAAAACTACGGCAAGAAGCCGTTCTACGCCTTGCTGCAAACCCTGTCCAACCACACGCCTTACGCGTTGCCTGCGCAGTTGCCAGTGGAGCCGGTCACCGGCCAGGGGCGCCTGGATCAACACCTGACCGCCATGCGTTATTCGGACTGGGCCTTGGGCCAGTTCTTCGAGAAGGCACGTAAAGAGCCGTACTTCAACGAGACCCTGTTCGTGATTGTGGGTGACCACGGTTTTGGCAACCACCAGCAAGTCACCGAGCTGGATCTGGGCCGCTTCAACGTGCCGCTGCTGCTGATTGCGCCGGGCATCCAGGAAAAATTCGGTGCGGTCAACCACACCGTCGGCACGCAGATCGACATCGTACCGACCATCATGGGGCGCCTGGGTGGTGAAACCCGTCACCAATGTTGGGGCCGTGACTTGCTCAACCTGCCGGCTGGCGATCAGGGCTTCGGCATGATCAAGCCTTCGGGCAGTGAGCAGATTGTTGGCCTGGTGAAGGGGGATCGTATCCTCATCGAATCCAAGGACATGTCGCCGCGCATGTATCGCTATGAGCTGGGGGCCAACTTCAAGGCCGAACTGATCGAAAGCCCGGATCAACAGGAACTGACCCACAAGCTTGAGTCGTTTATCCAGACGGCAACCAAGAGCTTGCTGGATAACACCGCAGGCGTTGTCCACGGTACACCTGAGTAACACATTGTCCGCGCTGCACTCAGAAAGGGGCCTTCGGGCCTCTTTTTTTATGGCCGCTGGAACCTTTGTCTGAACATTTTTTCACTCGACGCGGTCAACGTGAAGTAGGCAGATTTACCTGGAACGTCGAAGCAGAGGAGAGTC
The DNA here is from genome assembly GCF_016881005.1 of Pseudomonas arcuscaelestis. Classification (GTDB taxonomy): domain Bacteria; phylum Pseudomonadota; class Gammaproteobacteria; order Pseudomonadales; family Pseudomonadaceae; genus Aquipseudomonas; species Aquipseudomonas arcuscaelestis. The sequence continues at coordinate 26,882 of NZ_JACOPV010000005.1, forward strand.
CAATGAAAGCCTGGGTCATTACCTTTGTTGACCAGAAAGGCGAGCGCACCTCGCTGCCATTCATGTCCGAGCAGGAACCTGGTATCGAGGAGGCGGCGCGGCTGATACGCGCCCATCTGTATCCGGTCATGGATGAGCTGGACCTCAATGATTTCCAGGATCGCGCCACAATGCCCACTGCCAAATGGCTGAAAGAGCAGAGTGGGGTGGAGATAACCTCGATAAACGAGGCGCCTTGAGGCCTCTAGTTGGCGCGCTTGGCAACTTCGCGCTACGCTGCAATCAAGGTCGGGCCGTTTTTTTGGCTGCCCGGACTTGCCGATCCACGTCATGCATCAGCTCGAATTGCCCCCGCACGATTTGTGTGGCGGGCAGGTGCGTTTTGCACTGAAAGTCTATCCATCGGTAGTTAGGAGGACGATTCATGAGCAGCCAATACGAGGACATCAGCAGCACAGTGCTGCGTCAGATGAAAGAGGGTGGCTTTAACTTCGCCCAGATTCATCCCATTGAGTTCTACGCGGTTTTTCCCGATGAGGCACGAGCACGACGGGCAGCAGGACAGTTTCGTGGGGAGTCGCTCAGCGCTCAGATCCATGAGCGTGACGATGGCGCCTGGCATTTGGAGTTAAGTAAGGTGATGTACGCCACTTATGGCGGCATTGACGAATTCGAACAGGACTTCGAAGCGTTGATCGCCCCCCTGGATGGTGAAATCGAAGGCTGGGGCGTGAAACAGGAACGCCAGCTGGCCTGACAACGCTTCGCAATGAAGCGTCGCCTACCAACGTGATCGAACGGTTGCACGCATCTGGTGCAACCGTTCTTTATTCAAAATACAACCTATTGAAATTAAAGGATTAATGCCGCTGGCACGAGGCTTGCGATGGCCTGGGTGCACGGGTGACAAGGAGTTCGGCATGATCCGCACCTTTTACGATGAGATGTATAGCGCTGACGGCCTGGTCCGTCCTCATTACCGGGAATTCGCCCGCTGGTTGGCCGACACCCCGCCGGAATTGCTGGCGCAGCGTCGGCGCGAAGCCGATCTGCTGTTCCATCGCGCCGGGATTACTTTCACCCTTTATGGCGACGAGCAGGGTACCGAGCGCCTGATTCCGTTCGACACCATTCCACGCAGTATTCCGGCCAGCGAATGGCGCATGGTCGAGCGTGGCTGTATTCAGCGGGTTAAAGCCCTGAATCTGTTTCTGGCCGACCTTTACCATGACCAGCGCATTATCCGCGCTGGAATCGTCCCGGCAGAGCAGGTGCTGGCCAACGATCAGTATCAATTGGCCATGCAGGGGCTGGACCTGCATCGGGATATCTACTCGCACATCTCTGGTATCGATCTGGTCCGTGATGGCGATGGTAGCTATTACGTGCTCGAAGATAATTTGCGTACCCCTAGTGGCGTCAGCTACATGCTCGAAGACCGCAAGATGATGATGCGCTTGTTCCCTGAGCTGTTTGCCGCCCAGCGCATCGCACCTATCGATCACTACCCCAATTTGTTGCTCGATACCCTGAACAGCGCCAGCCCCCTGGATGATCCCAGCGTGGTCGTGCTTACCCCTGGGCGCTTCAATAGTGCTTTTTTCGAGCACGCCTTCCTGGCGCGGGAGATGGGCGTCGAACTGGTGGAAGGTGCCGACTTGTTCGTGCGCGATGAGCGCGTGTTCATGCGCACCACCGATGGCCCCAAGGCGGTGGATGTGATCTATCGGCGCCTGGATGATGCTTTCCTCGATCCCCTGGCGTTCAATCCTGATTCGCTGCTCGGCGTGCCAGGGCTGCTTTCGGCCTATCGCTGCGGCAACGTGGTGTTGGCCAACGCCATCGGCACTGGGGTGGCCGACGATAAGTCGGTTTATCCCTATGTCACCGACATGATTCGTTTCTATCTGGATGAGGAGCCGATCCTCAAGAACGTCCCGACCTGGCAGTGCCGCAAACCCGCAGAGCTGTCCCATGTGCTGGCGCACCTGCCTGAGCTGGTGGTCAAGGAAACCCAGGGCTCGGGTGGCTACGGCATGCTGGTGGGGCCGGCGGCGACGCGGGCCGAAATCGAAGCGTTTGCCGCCAGGATCAAGGCGCGACCTGCGGCCTATATCGCCCAGCCAACCCTGTCGCTATCCACCTGTCCGACCTTTGTCGAAAACGGCATTGCTCCTCGACACATCGATTTGCGCCCGTTTGTATTGTCTGGCCGCGAAACCCGCGTGGTGCCCGGCGGCCTGACTCGGGTGGCGCTGCGCGAAGGCTCGCTGGTGGTCAACTCGTCTCAGGGCGGCGGTACCAAGGACACCTGGGTGGTCGAGGATTAAGCCATGTTGAGTAGAACTGCCTCAGATTTGTACTGGATGTCGCGCTACCTGGAACGAGCGGAAAACCTGGCGCGGATGCTCGATGTCAGTTACTCCCTGTCGCTGATGCCGCAGGACGGTCGCGGCGACGGCCTGGAAGAAGTGGCCATGCCACTGCTGATCACTGGCACCCTGGATGATTATCTTGAGCGTCACGGGCAGTTGCATGCCGAGCGCCTGTTGCACTTTTTTGCCCTGGACCCAGATAACCCGGCAAGTATCTACAGCTGTCTGGGGGCGGCCCGCGCCAGCGCCCATGCGGTACGCGGGCGGATAACCGCTGACATGTGGGAAAACATCAACGCCACCTGGCTGGAGATTCGCGGCATTGCTGAGCAAGGCCTGGGCCGCTACGGCTTGAGCCGCTTTTGTGAGTGGATAAAGGAACGCTCGCACCTGTTTCGTGGTGCAACCTACGGCACCATCATGCGCAACGATGCCTTCCGATTCATTCGCCTGGGCACCTTTATCGAGCGTGCCGACAACACTTTGCGCCTGCTCGATGCCCGCTACGAAATGCTCGGCGATGAAGCCGAGGCAGTCAGTGACAGCTCGGCCCGTGGCTATTACCAGTGGAGTGCCTTGTTGCGGGCGCTGTCTTCATTCGAGGCCTACACCGAGATTTATCGCGACGCACCGGCAGCCCGCCATGTGGCTGAGCTGTTGCTGTTGCGCGCCGATGTGCCGCGCTCGCTGCGGGCCTGTACTGAGGAAATCGATCTGATCCTGGCCAGTTTGCCGGGCAGTAATGGTCGTGCGGCTCAGCGCCTGGCCGCCGAGGTGGATGCGCGGCTGCGCTACACCGGCATCGATGAAATTCTCGCCGAAGGCTTGCACCCCTGGCTGACTCAGTACATTCCGCTGGTACGTCAGTTGGGCAATGCCATCCAAAGCGCTTACCTGGAGGCCGTATGAGACTGACCATTAGTCACGAAACCGCGTACCACTATGAAGATCAGGTGCGCACCAGCATCCAGTACCTACGCTTGACGCCCAGTGACAGTGACCGTCAGCACGTATTGAGCTGGCAATTGGACTTGCCACGGCCGGTGCGGGCGCAGCGAGATCCGTTCGGCAATATCCTCCATGTGTTGAGCCTGGAAGAGCCCCATTCGGATCTGTTTATCAGTGCGCGTGGTCTGGTGGAAATCGATCAAACCTGTGAAACCGAACATGATGCGCAATCACCGTTGCCCTTTCTGCGCTTCACTCGCCTGACCGAGCCTGACGAAGCCTTGCGCGCTTTCGCCAGCCAACTCTGCCGCAAGCAGCGTAATCGTTCGGCGTTGATCGAACTGATGGGCGCCCTTAACCAGCACATGGCCTACCGCCCCGGCAGCACCGCAGTCGATACCAGCGCCGCCCAGGCGTTTGCCGCAGGCGCTGGTGTCTGCCAAGACCACACTCACGCCTTTCTTGCTTGCGTGCGCAGCCTGGGCGTGCCGGCGCGATATGTGTCGGGTTACCTGTTTGACAGTCAAAACCAGGAAATGGCCAGCCATGCCTGGGCTGAAGCCTGGCTGGACGGTGCCTGGTATAGCTTCGATGTCACCAATCAACTGGCCAGGCCCGAGCGCCATCTCAAGCTTGCGGTTGGCCTGGACTACCTCGATGCCTGTCCGGTTCGAGGCATGCGTCGTGGTGGCGGTTTCGAGCAGATGCACGCCAAGGTTCTGGTGCTGCCCGGCCTAAGCGCTCAACAGCAATAAACCTCAGGGCTGTTTGCGCGAGGCCATGTGCGTAAGGTAGGCAAGCAGGTCATCGAGCTGCGGATCGCTGAGCACGTCAGCACTGAAACCGGGCATTTTTGCCTGTGGCCAGCGTCGCAGGCTTTGCGGATCGCGAATGTAACTGCGCAGGAAGGCTGGCTGGAAGTATTCGGTAGGGTTGTGCGGCAGGTTCAGGTCCGGACCGAACTGTGCGTCGCCAGCGCCATTGAGGCGGTGGCAGGTGAGGCAGTTTTTCTGGAACAGGGCAAAGCCTCGGTTGCTAGCGTCGTCGCTGGCCAGTCGAGGATCCGGCAGCAAGGCCGGGAAACGTTGCGCAACGGGTGCCAGGCGCCGAATGCTGGCAACCTGGAAGGGCCATTGCTCAGGGCTGATGCCGCCTGCTTGCGGGTTGGTCCATACCAGGTAGAACGGGCCGGCGCTGTGTTTTCCGGCGCCCAGTGCAGGCCAGGGTTTGGCCGGGTCTTCAACCGCAAGCCAGGCCCGGGCTGGGCCGTTCTTGAGTAAGGGGGCTGCTGGCATCTCCGCGGCAAAGCCGTCATCGGCCACGGCCTGAAGGTGATCCTCCGGCGCTATGCCTTCAAGCAAGGCCGCTAGAGGTACGGCGCGATAATGCATGGTTTTTTTGTACGAGACATCGTTATCGACCTGAATATCCTCTGCGTTGGGATGGGCCAGCAACTGTGCGGTTTGCCAGTGCTGGCTGCCTTTCGCCAGCTCCAGCACGAGTTCGGCCGCCTGCACGGGCAAGCCGAGCAGCAATAGGCAAAGGATCAGGTAGTGGCGCATGGGTACGCTCCAGCAGGTCAGGGCTGGCAGAGTACCCGCGCAGGGCTGTAGAGAGCCATAGTGCCGTTCAACCGAACAGGCGTGACAGGTTCGGCACAATCAGCAGTAAGGTGGTGGCGAATAAAATGAGCCCGGCTTGACGTACTTTATGTTGTTTGAACATGGCTGACCGCCTTCTTGTTGTTATTCCTGAGTGCCCAGTGGCTTCCTTGTCGTCGATCCGGCAAACATGGTTAATGCGGTTTGACGTCCAGACGCGAACCTCTGCTATTGGGTATACCTCTAACCTTAGGGTCAACGTCACCCATGTTTTAGAACGCTTTAGTATTTATATATAGCCAGCCCTGCGTATTTTGCTATGAGGCCTTATGCCATCTAGTAACTATCCCCCTTGCTAGACGCTTGCAAAGGTTCTGCACCCGAGTGCATTAAAAATGACCGTTCGTCAGCGCATCATACTTGCTTACAAGCCTTATTCGGGGCAGGCTTTAGGGGGCAATCCCGCCTTTGTCGTTCAGGACTATTTTTATGTCGCTACGCATCTGCATCCTGGAAACCGACGTCCTGCGACCCGAGTTGGTCGATCAATATCAGGGCTACGGACGGATGTTCGAGCAGTTGTTCGCAAGTCAGCCGATTGCGGCCGAGTTTGACGTGTTCAACGTGATGAATGGCGACTATCCCGCCGATGACCAAGTGTTTGACGCGTACCTTGTAACGGGTAGCAAAGCCGACTCTTTCGGTACCGATCCGTGGATTGAAACCCTGAAGGCTTATTTGCTCGCGCGCTATAACCGGGGCGACAAGTTGCTGGGTGTGTGTTTCGGGCATCAGGTGCTGGCATTGGTGCTGGGCGGTAAGACTGCACGCTCATCCCAGGGCTGGGGCCTGGGTGTGCATCGCTACCAGTTGGCGGGCAAGGCCCCCTGGATGGACCCGACCGTCTCCGAGCTGACCTTGCTGATCAGCCATCAGGACCAGGTCACTGAATTGCCGGCCAACGCCACGGTTATCGCTTCCAGCGATTTCTGTCCGTATGCGGCCTACCATATCGCTGATCAGGTGCTGTGCTTCCAGGGCCATCCGGAGTTCGTCCACGACTATTCGCGGGCGCTGTTGGACCTGCGCCAGCAGAGCCTGGGCCAGGAGGTCTACCAGAAAGCGGTGGCCAGCCTGACGCAAGAGCACCAGGGTGGCTTGGTCGGCGAATGGATGCTGCGCTTCGTTGCGCACCAACAGCTGGCTAAAGCCAGCCTGAGCGCTTGAAGCTGGCAAATAGCGCCGTGCACCCCACGACGATTCCGCCCAGTACGGCAAAGTAACCGTAATGCCAGCTCAGCTCCGGCATGTTCTGGAAGTTCATCCCGTAAATTCCCGCCACTGCGGTGGGAAATGCCAGGATCGCCGCCCAGGCGGCGAACTTGCGTTGCACGATACTTTGGCGTGATGACTCCAGCAGCATGCCGATCTCGATGGTCTGGCTGGCAATATCGCGAATCCCGGTCAGGTCTTCCATCTGCCGGGTGACGTGTATCTGCACATCGCGAAAATACGGGCGCATGTTCTTGTCGATGAACGGGAAGGCCAGGCGTTGCAGTTCTTCGCTGATCTCCACCATCGGTGCCACGTAGCGGCGCAGGCGCAACAGGTCACGACGCAGGCTGTGCAGGCGGCGAATGTCATCTTCCTGAAGCGAATTGCTGAGCACGCTCTGTTCCAGCTCTTCGATTTCGCCGTGAATGGCTTCGCTGACCGGTTGATAGTTTTCGGTGACAAAGTCGAGCAGGGCATACAACACGAAGTCTTCGCCATGCTCTAGCAGCAATGGTCGTGCCTCGCAGCGCTGGCGGACCAGGGCATAGGATTTGGAGTGACCGTTGCGGCAGGTAATGATGTAGCCATTACCAGCAAAGATGTGGGTTTCGATGAATTCCAGTTTGCCTTCGTGACGTACCGGCGAATAAGTGACGATAAACAGTGCGTCGCCAAAGGTTTCCAGCTTCGGCCGGCTGTGTTTTTCCAAGGCATCTTCAATGGCCAGTTCATGCAGGTTGAACTGGCATTGCAGGTTGGCGAGTTCCTGGGCGTTGGGTTCTTCCAGCCCTATCCAGACGAAGTGGCCAGGCTTGCTGGCCCACAGGCTGCCTTCATCGATACTGATATTGGTGACTTTTCTGCCGGCGCTGTATACCGCCGCCGCTACGACGCGTCCCATGGTAGCTCGCTTATTCTGATGACCGTGCCAGTAGCTTGGTCTGACCCGCAGAATTGAGCAACCGTTCAGGCCTGTTGCAGCTCCACTTCCATCAAGTCGATGCAGCGTTGCATCTGCATGCGGCATTGTTCAGCCAGGGCAGGAACATCCTGTTGGGTCAGGCCGCTGGTGGGAATCGGGGGCAGGGAGCGGATGATGACTTTGCTGCGGCGCCAGCTGTTCAGGTTCAGGCGATAGGCGTAGCGGCTGACGCACACCGGTACGATCGGCACGCCGGCCTCTACAGCCATATGGAAGGCGCCCTTTTTGAACGGGATCAACTGCTCGCCGGCATTGCGGGTGCCTTCGGGAAACACCCAGATCGAGGTGTCATCTTCACGCAAGGTGCGCGTGGTGGTCTGCATGGCGCGTCGCGCATGGTAGGAGTTGCCGCGGTCGATCAGCACATTGCCGCCCAGCCAGAACAGTTGGCCGAACAGCGGAACCCACTTCAGGCTCTTTTTGCCGATGCACACGGTACGTGGCGGCACCACATGCCCCAGCACGAACAAGTCATGGTTGGATTGGTGATTGGCAACGATCACACAGCCGGGAGGCTGGTCGAACAACGGGCCGACCTCCGCCTTTACATCTAGGCGCATCAGCCAGGTGGCTGGCAGGCCGTAGAGACGGGCGAAAATTCGGCTGTTGTCCGGATTGAATGGCCGGCACAGGCCTATCAATACACCGACCACGCCGATCACAACAAAATGCAGCCCCAACAAGAGCATGCGTGTAAGAAAAAGCATTTTACGACTCGCAATTGGCAAACGCGGCGCAGTGTACGGGTGTGCACTTGCGTGGGCAAACGCTCAATGCGGTCGTAGGGGCCTGATTTGTAAACAAAAGCAATCAGGCCTTGGTAGGGGTCAGGCCAAATGTTCCTGGTCACGGATGATCGCGTCATCCAGCGCATCGAGCAGCGCTTTGCGCACTTTGAGCTTGGTGTGCTTATGCGCGTTCATGTTGATCTTCTTCAACTGACGCGCCGCAGCCAGTGCGGCGTCCTGCAGTTGCTCTATTGTCACCACTTTGTCGAGGAAGCCGGCATCCACGGCGCTTGCCGGGTCGAACATTTCGGCGTTGATCACCGAACGATGGAAGGCCGAGTGGCGCAGGCGATCACGGGCCAGTTCGATACCGGCGTGGTGCATGGTCATGCCGATCTGCACTTCGTTAAGGCCAATGCTGAACGGACCTTCGACGCCAATCCGGTAATCGGCTGAAAGCAGCAGGAATGCACCCTTGGCCACCGCATGGCCTGGGCAGGCAACAATGATCGGAAACGGATGCGCGAGCATGCGACGCGCCAGGGTAGAGCCTGCGGTGACCAGGCTGACGGCTTCTTTCGGGCCGCTGGTCATGACCTTGAGGTCGTAGCCACCGGAAAGAATGCCCGGCTGGCCAGTGATGATTACCACTGCACGATCCTGCACCGCTTGGTCCAGCGCCGCATTGAAAGCGGCAATCACGTCTGGAGAAATGGCGTTGACCTTGCCGTTGTTCAGGGTCAGGGTCGCAATGCCGTCTTCGAGGTGGTAGGTAATCAGCTCACTCATGACACAGTTCCTAAAGGGAGAGTGGGGCAGACGTTACTCAGGCTGGACGGTGAGGTAAAGCGCTGTGACTGACTGACCGGTCAGCGATTGGCTGCTTTGCCGTGCAGGCTGGGGATAATTCGCTGTGCAGGTACCTGAGGGCTGCCGAAGCACACCAAAGATTGGCGACTTTGCCCTGTGCGCCGCACTTTTTCGCTGGATCAGCTTAAATATATGAAAATTCTGAAAAAAACCTTTGCCATCAAATCCTCTTTCGACTACATTAGCGCGCCTCGACAGGCTGAACAGCTTGAAGAGAAACGGTGAAGTGTCCGAGTGGCTGAAGGAGCACGCCTGGAAAGTGTGTATACAGGAAACTGTATCAAGGGTTCGAATCCCTTCTTCACCGCCACATTTAGAAGAGCCCCCGACCTGAAAAGGTCGGGGGCTTTTTGCATTGTGCGGGCAGCCATAAGGCTGCAACCGCTGTGCTGCCGGTTACCTGGCTAACCCGCGCCTACCGGCAGTTTGTATACGCGGGGAATAGTAGGACGTTTAGAAGTTCACCGATGCGGAGAGCCGCGCTGTTCTTGGTGCGCCTTGAAACAGGTAGGCATCGCCCAGGTATTCACCGGCATCACGCCAGTAGCGCTTGTCGAAAACGTTATCGACCATCAGCCGCAGCGTTGTGTCGTAGCCACCTAACTTTGTCGTATAGCGGCTGCCGAGGTCGAACACGGCATAGCTGCCCACTTCCACTGTTCCCGCCTGATTGGCGTACTTGCTGGCGCTGTAGCGCGCCCCGCCCAACAAGGCCAGGCCGGAAATCGGCAGGCTGTAGTCGGCCTGCAATGCTGCGCGGAAGTTGGGTACGTTGATCACCTGGTGATCTTCATAGTCAGCGGTGCCACTGTTCTTCACCCGGGCGCGGATGGCGGCAGCGCTGGCATTGATCTGCAGGCGCTCGGTGACCCAGCCGCTGGCGCCCAGTTCCAGGCCGATGTTCTTTTGCTGGCCTTGTTGCACGTAGGTGAAGTGGCCCGCGCCGTCCGGGCGGGAATACTGGTAGGCCTGGCGCAGTTGGAACAAGGCTGCACTCAGGCTCACGCGCTGCCAGTCACGCTTGATGCCGACTTCCAGTTGGTGCGACAGAGTGGGGGCAAGAATTTCGGCGATATTGGTGGCGAACCAAGGCGCTGTGCCTCCGGATGAAATGCCTTTGCTGTAGCTGGTGTACAGGCTGATATCCGGGCGTGGCTTGTAGATCACGGCAGCATTGGGCAGAAGTTGGTAGTCGCGGGTATGGCGGCCAGGGGTACCGTTCTCATCGAAGGTTTTTTCGTCCAGCCGCACCAGGCGTGCGCCGAGCACGGTCTGCCAGTGTTCGTTGAAGCTGATTCGGTCGCTGGCAAACAGGCCGTATTGGCGACTGTCCAGGCGGCGCGTGCTGGAGCCAACGGTTTTGTTGGACGGTGGCAGCACGGGTGTTGGCTGATAAATATTGCCGCTGCCGAGCCATTCGTTGAAATAGGGGCGTTGGTCGAGGGTGCGGCGTTGCGCACTGGCGCCGACAGTCAACTCGTGGGCTAACCCCATGGAGTCGAAACGACCATTGAGCGCTGCCTGCGCTTCGTCGGTACGGCGGGTGTCGTCGGGGCTGCGATAGTCATAAATGTCGTAGTCGCCGGCGCCGCTGAAGTAGGCGCCCTCGCTCGATCCCCAGGCGAAGGCGCTGTAATCATCGATCACCACTTTGCTGCGTGAGGCGCTGAGCGTGCCATTCCAGGTATCGTTGAAGCGATACTCGAATCGCCCACCCAGGTTCAGGGAGTCGATGGTCACCGGCTTGGCCCAGCGCTGGTAGGCCAGGCGGTCGTGAGGGTCAATATCGTGCGGCAGGCTGGTGCCGCCCAGCAGTTGATAGCCCGGCACCGAGCGTTGTTCGCGCTGCTGGTATTCAGCATCGAGTTGCAGCACTGCGTCGGGGTTGATCTGCCAGTCGAAGGCCAGCGCGGCAAAGTCGCGTTTGCCGTCGGCATGGTCGACATAGGAGCGGATGTCTTCGTGTGCCAGGTTGGCGCGCAGGCCGAACTGACGCTCACTGCCGAACCAGCCGCCCAGGTCGGTGGCGATATAGCGCTCGCCATCATCGTTGCTCGATACGGTTAGCGAACGGACGTTTTCGGGGCGCTTGGTCACGTAGTTGATCAGCCCGCCGGGCTCGGCAACGCCGCTTTGCAGGCCGGACAGCCCCTTGAGTAACTCCACCTGCTGTTTGTTCTCCAGGGCTACGTTCTGCTCACCGGCAATGGTCTGGCCATTGATCTTGTAGCTGCTGGCAGCATTGAGCTCGAAGCCACGCACGTTGAAGTTTTCGTAGTAGCCGATCGGCGCGTAACTCTCGCCCACGGATGCATCACTCTGCAGCACTTCGCTGAGCTTTCGTACCTGCCGGTCCGCCAACAATTGCTCGCTGAATACCGCCACTGACGCTGGGGTGTCGAGCAGGGGCGCCGGGGCAAAACCGCTAACCGAGGCCTCCTGTACCTGATAGCCCTCGCTGTAGGCCTCGGACACCTGCAGCGGTGCCAGGGTGATGCTCTCCTGGGCCAGGCTTGGACACGCGGGCAGGGCCAAACTCAAACCGAGCAGGCTCAGGGGTAGGCGAGGGCGCAGCAGGGTCATGCAAGAAGCTCCTTGAAAGCAGGCAGCAAGCGCGCCGCCAGCTTTTGTTCGCTGTTGCGCGGCGTAACTTCGGTTGACTGCTGGGTGTCAGGCCTGCCGGCATTGCGCCGGCAGGCGGGGGCGCATCTTAGCAGGCTTGATGCGCTGGGTAGCGGCTCAAGCCGTCCGTGCCCGCAGGCTACGTTGACGTTCTGCCAGGGCCCAGACCAGCAAGGCCAGGCTGCCGATCGCCAGCCCGCAGAGGACGATACCGTTCCAGCCATAGGTCTGGAACAGCTGGGTGCCGAGCAACGAGCCCAGCGCACCACCCATGAAATAGCAGGTGATGTAGCCGGCATTCAGGCGATTACGCGCTTCCGGACGCAGGGCAATCACAGCATTTTGATTGCTGACGTGTACCAGTTGTACCGCCAGATCCAGCAAAAGGACGCCGATCAACAGCGCCAGCAGAGATGAATGGGCAAACCCCAGGGGCACCCACGACAGCAGCAGGGCGAGTAATCCGACCGTGGTGCCCAGCGCGCCTTTACCGCGGTCAGCCAGACGTCCTGCCCAGTTGGCGGCCAGCGCACCCGCCGCACCGGCCAGGCCGAACAAACCAATCACGGCGTCGCTGTACTGGTAGGGTTCGGCTGCCAGCAGGAACGCCAGTGGCGTCCAGAACAACGCAAACAGGCTGAAGCTGAGCAGCCCGAGCAACGAGCGCAGGCGTAAAACCGGCTCATCGACGAACAGGCGAAACACCGAACCGATCAGCGCCGGATAACGCAACCCGGCATGCTGGTGACGTTCAGGCAGGGCGCGCGCCAGGGCAATGGCACAGACAGCCATCAAGGCGGCCGCCAGCAAGTAAATGCTGCGCCAGCCGCCCAGCTCAGCCATGAATCCAGCCGCTGTGCGCGCAAGCAAAATGCCCAGCAGCAAGCCGCTCATCAGCGTGCCAACCGCCCGGCCGCGCTGGTTCGGTTCACTCAAGCCTGCGGCCATGGGCACCAGAATCTGGGCCACCACTGAAAACAGGCCGGTCAATGTCGTGCCCAGCAACAGCCAGACCAGATTCGGTGAAAAAGCACTTATCAACAGGCCCAGGGTGCTGATGGCGATCATGCTGACGATCAACCGTCGCTGCTCGAACAGGTCGCCCAGGGGGGCGAGCAGCAGGAGGCCTGCGCCATAGCTCAGTTGCGCAGCGATAACGATGGCGCCGGCGCCAACGGTGGTCAGGCCGAAATTCTCGGCGATGCTGTGCAGCAACGGCTGCGCATAGTAGTTGCTGGCTACGGCCAGACCGGTGGCGGTGGCCATCAGCAGGATGAGCCCGCGGCTCAAGGTGGAAGTGGAGGTGGTCATGGACCGTCTCGATCAGTGGCAGTTAGGAAATGAGATTATCGGAAATGCGCTAGCATGACGCCAATGTATCGTTTTCATTCTATCCATCTTGAAAATAGATCGTTCTATGAACTTGAAGCAGATCGAGTATGCGCTGGCGGTGGTCGATACCGGTAGTTTCACCCGCGCCGCGCAGCAGTGCCATGTGGTGCAGTCGGCCTTGAGTCATCAGATTGCCCGGCTTGAGGAAAGCCTCGGTGTAAGCCTGTTTGAGCGTAGCTCGCGACGGGTGCGCCTGACGCCTGCCGGTGAAGCCTTTGTGCGCAGCGCCCGCCCTGCACTGGAAGCGACCCGGCGAATAGCCGAGGATGTGGCGGCAGCCTGCGGCGAGGTACGCGGACAATTGTCGATCGGCGAGATCACTTCGCTGACAGAACTGGATCTGGTTGATCTGCTCGCAGGCTTTCATCGGCAATACCCGAAAGTGGATATTCGTTGGCTGATGGCCAAGAGCGAGCAGCTACTTACCGATGTCCGCGAACGGCGATTGGATGTGGGTTTTATCGGCATCTGGCCGGGGGAGCCTCCGCAAGGTGTCGAGTACCGCCTGCTCGCAGAAGAGGAACTGGTCGCGGTGCTGCCGCTTGCCCATCCATTGGCTGCGCAGGCGCGCTTGTCGCTGTCTGATCTGCACGATCTGCCGCTGGTGGATTTTCCCGCCGGCAGCAGCGCTCGCAGACAAACCGATGAAGCCTTCGCCGCGGCGCGCCTGACTCATCGCGTGCAGTTTGAAGTGACTAACATTCGCCTGGTGGAAAAGTTCGTCCAGCGCGAATTGGCCATAGGCTTGGTGCCGGAGCGCATTGCCAGTGGCTTCAGCGATGTAGCGACGGTAGCGGTACGTGATGCGCCAAAGCGCCATCTTTATGCAATCTGGTCGTCCAACCCCACGCCGGCTGCCCGGGCGTTCGTTGATATGATCGAGCAAAGCCTGGCGAACCGGGAGGGCGACTGAAGGGATCAGGCCGCGAAGCCGCCATCGACGGTCAGGCTGGCACCGGTAATGTAGGCGGCTTCCGGGCTGGCAAGATAGGCAACGAAGCTGGCGATTTCCTCCACTGTGCCGTACCGACCCACGGCCATGTAGCCCATCAGGCTCTCGGCGAATTCGCCATTGGCCGGGTTCATTTCGGTATCGACGGGCCCGGGCTGCACGTTGTTGATGGTAATACCCAAGGGGCCAAGGTCTCGCGCCAGGCCGCGGGTTAGGCCAACCAGGGCAGACTTGCTCATGGCGTAGGGGCCGCCACCGGCAAATGGCATGCGCTCGGCATTGGTACTGCCGATATTGATGATGCGCCCACCCTGGCCCATATGCCGGGCGGCCGCCTGACTGGCGACAAAAACGCTGCGCACGTTGACGGCCAAGGTGCGGTCGAAATCTTCCAAGTCAAACTCAAGCAGCGGTGCGACCGCCAGCACGCCTGCGTTGTTGACCAGAATGTCCAGCCGGCCAAACGTCTCGACGGTTTTGGCCACTGCGAGCTGCACGGCGTTGGCATCGGCGCTGTCGGCTTGAATCGCCAAGGCCTTGCCGCCGTCGGCAATGATGCTGTGTTGCAGCGCTTGTGCCTGTGCCGTGGCATTGGCGTAGGTGAAGGCGACACTGGCACCTTCGGCGGCCAGGCGTTTGACAATGGCCGCGCCAATACCACGTGAGCCACCCTGGATCAGGGCTACTTTGCCGTTGAGGCGAGTTTGAGTCGACATGAGGTGCTCCCGAAAGAACAAGGCTGGATGCCTTGGATGGGCCTCAGTATCGACGACAGATTACCCTCTGAGTAGCCGGTAATCGCTATAGTCTATGTAAACCAAAAGTATGGAATAGAAGCCGTGGAGTCTTTCAGCAGTATCGAGTGCTTTGTGCGTAGCGCTGAGGTTGGCAGCTTTGCCGAGGCGGCCCGGCGGCTGAGCCTGACGCCCGCTGCGGTGGGCAAGAACGTTGCCCGGCTGGAGGCGCGCCTGGGCGTGAGGCTGTTCCAGCGCAGTACCCGGCGCTTGACTCTTACCGAGGCCGGGCAGCGCTTTTTACGGGAGGTGGCCAGCAGTTTCCAGACAATCCAGTATGCCGTGGCCAACCTTGCCAGTGGTGAAGGGCAACCGGCCGGCACCTTGAAAGTCAGCATGGGCACTGTGTTTGGGCGCTTGTATATCGTGCCGTTGCTGGCCGAGTTTATTCAGCGTTATCCGGCAATCAGTCCCGACTGGCATTTTGACAACCGCCAGATTGACCTTATCGGCCAGGGCTTCGATGCTGCAATTGGCGGCGGTTTTGATCTGCCGCAGGGGGTTGTAGCGCGCAAACTGACACCCGCTCACCGGATTCTGGTCGCGGCCCCGGCTTTCCTTGCGCAACATCCAACGATACGCCAGCCGACCGATCTGCAAGCTCTGGACGGTATCCTCATACGCTCGCCGCAAACCGGACGGGTGCGTTCCTGGCCGTTGACCAATCGCCAGCAGGAACAGGTGCCACTGGGCATTCGCCAGCGCATGACTATGAGCGACTCAGAAGCAGCCTGCGCGGTGGCGCAGCAGGGCTTGGGCGTGGCCCTGGTGAGCATGCCGTTCGCGCTGCCGTACCTTCAGGCCGGTAGCCTGGTTCGGGTGTTGCCGGAATGGTATGTGGACGACGGCAGCATTTGTTTGTATTACGCCGAGCACAAATTGCTGCCGGGCAAGACGCGGGCGTTTGTCGATTTCATCATCGAGCAATTTGCTGCGCAGGGGTTGGCGCAGCGGTTCAGCGCACTGCTTTAATGCCTTCAGCCTGCTGGCTGTAATCAGCTGACATTCACCACCACAAAACACTGCTGTTTACCCGCCAGGGTGAGGCTGACTTCGTCGTCTTCATGCTTACCCATCAGGTTTTGTCCCAAGGGCGAGCGGGGCGTTATCACGGTCACCAACTGCTCGCCCTGGCCAATTTTCAAGCCGGCGCCTTCGGGCCCTATGAACAAGTGCTGGCAACTGCCATTTTCGGCCTCCAGGGTCACCAGGTTGCTGATTTGAATGCCACGTGCCGGGTCGTAATCGCGCAACATCAATTGCTGGTACGCCGCTCGTGCCTGGCGAATCTCTTCCATGCGTCGGGCCTGCCCGGTTGCCAGGTAGGAGGCTTCCAAGCCCAGGGTGTCGTACTTGTTTTCGGCAATGTTCTCTTCGGCAGTGGCCGTTTCATAGGCGGTCTGGGCCGCGCGCTGGGCGACGTCCAGGTCGAAGGTCAAGGTGTCGATGATGCGTTGCAGTAGTTCGGCTTTGTTCATGGTGTCAGTTGCAGAATTCCAGGACGAGCGCGCGGCTCTTTTCGGTCGGTGCCGTGCGGTTTTGTTGGAGCCAGAACTGACACTTGGGATTGGACAGGTTACGCAGGCTGCCTTCAGCCTGGTCTTGGGCCTGTTGCACCTGCTGGTTGCGCAGAATCTGCTGGTACTGTTCAAACATCTGGTTCTGCTGTTGCGGCGCAGTATCAGGGTTGAGCCTACTTGCTGGGGGAACTGCATGCTGGATCAAGGGCTGGACGGTATCCGGGATCAGGCGCCAGGCCAGGTAAATACTCAACGTGATGGCGACCGCTCCGAGCCATAGGCCCAAGGCAATGCACACGATCAGTTGCACAGGCTTCAAGGTGATTTTAAATTCGCGCGGGCGGGGCATGCTGGCCTCCTGGCCATGGCTTAAGTGCTCATTGTGGCATGCCGCGACGGGTTTTTTCCGTGGTGCGCTTTTGTCTGCGATGATTTACCCGGACAATCGGCGCTTTTTTCAAAGGGGCCAGCGATGAAAGCTGACTGGGACATTTTCTGTTGTGTCGTCGATAACTTCGGCGACATCGGCGTGACCTGGCGTCTGGCCCGGCAATTGGTGGCCGAACAGGGGCTGTCGGTGCGCTTGTGGGTCGACGACTTGAATGCCTTCGCGCGAATCTGTCCAGGGGCAGATGCCCAGGCCTCCCGTCAATGGCATAGCGGGGTCGAGGTTTGTCATTGGCTGCCTGAGTGGCAGGGCACGGCAGTAGCTGATGTAGTTATTGGCGCCTTTGCTTGTCAGTTGCCGGCTGCCTATGTGCAGGCAATGCTCGCCTGTCCTCGTCCACCGTTGTGGCTGAACCTGGAATACCTGAGTGCCGAAAGCTGGGTGGAAGGCTGCCATGGTTTGCCTTCCCCTCAGCCCAATGGCTTGCGCAAGGTGTTTTTCTTTCCCGGCTTTAGCGCAAAAACTGGCGGTCTGTTGCGTGAGGCCACATTGTTGGCGCGGCGCCAGGCATTCGAACAGGATCCCTCCGCGCGCCAGGCGTTTCTCCAGCGTCTGAATGTAACTGCAGTCGACGGCGCCCGCCTGATTTCACTATTTGCCTACGAAAATTCGAGCCTGGCCAGTTGGCTTGAGGCATTGGCTGCCGATAGCCGGCCCAACCACCTGCTGGTACCTGAAGGGCGGGTGCTGGGCGACGTGAAGGCCTGGCTGGGGGTGGATGAGCTGGAGGTAGGCAGCGTGGCCACCCGTGATGCCTTGACCGTGCAGATCCTGCCGTTTGTCAGTCAGGACGAATACGATCAACTGCTGTGGTGCTGCGATTTCAATGCCGTGCGTGGTGAAGACTCGTTTGTACGAGCGCAATGGGCGGGGCGTCCGCTGCTATGGCACATCTATGTTCAGGAAGAATACGCCCACTGGGAAAAGCTCGAGGCGTTTCTGGATCACTACGTCGAGGGGCTTTCCTCGCCAGCGAAAAGCGCAATTGTGGATTTATGGCGAGCCTGGAACATGGACAGCGATATGGCCCAGCCGTGGAAACAGGTGCTTGAACACTGGAGTGAGCTCGACCAGCATGCCCGGCGCTGGAGCGCCACTCAGGCCGCTCAGCCGGACCTCGCCACGACGCTGGTACAGTTTTACCGAAATTCGCTATGATATGCGGCCTCGATTTTTGTAAATCCATCCAAATTCGGATAACTAGCAAATGAAAACTGGTAAAGAGCTGAAACCCGGTACCGTGATCCGTATCGACAACGACCCTTGGCTGGTTCAGAAAGCTGAATTCACCAAATCGGGCCGTAACAGCGCGATCATGAAAACCAAGCTGAAGAACCTGCTGACCGGCTACAAGACTGAAACTGTCTACAGCGCCGACGACAAGCTGGACGACGTGATCCTCGACCGTAAAGAAGCGACCCTGTCCTTCATCAACGGCGACACCTACACGTTCATGGACACCACCGACTACACCATGTACGAGCTGAACGCTGAAGACATCGAAGGTGTTCTGCCGTTCATCGAAGAAGGCATGACCGACGTCTGCGAAGCGGTGTTCTTCGAAGAGCGTCTGGTTTCGGTTGACCTGCCGACCACCATCGTCCGTCAGGTTGACTACACCGAAGGTTCCGCTCGCGGCGACACTTCGGGCAAGGTCATGAAGCCTGCCAAACTGAAGAACGGTACCGAACTGAGCGTTGCCGACTTCATCGAAATCGGCGACATGATCGAGATCGATACCCGCGAAGGTGGCTCCTACAAGGGCCGCGCCAAGGTTTAAACCTGGCGTCTGCGCGAATAAAGAACCCGGCCTCGGCCGGGTTTTTTTACGTCTGGGTTTTATCTTCAGACCGTGACGTGCAGGCGTACATCAACGTTGCCGCGGGTGGCGTTAGAGTACGGGCACACCTGGTGGGCGGCATCTACCAGCGCTTGCGCATCTGCTTGTTGCAAGCCTGGCAGGGCGATATGCAGGTCGATGTCCAGGCCAAAACCACCTGGGATCTGGCCAATGCCGACTTTGGCGGTAATCGAGCTATCGTTTGGCAGCGCCTTTTTTTGCTGGCTGGCGACGAACTTAAGGGCACCGATAAAGCAGGCCGAGTAGCCGGCAGCGAACAGTTGCTCTGGATTGGTGCCTTCACCACCCGCACCGCCCAACTCCTTGGGAGTGCTCAGCTTGACTTCGAGTTTGCCGTCGCTGGAGCGCGAGCTGCCGTCGCGACCGCCAGTGGACTTGGCTTGCGCAATGTACAGCGGAGTGACCTTTTGCATCTTGAGCCTCGTTTTCAAAGTTGCGCCGGAGCGCTGAGTGGGGACGAAAATTAAATTAGCGCACAGTTATTTAGTGCGCAAGATAATTTTTTGACCGACTTACCAGCGGTCACTTCCCAGCTTAGCGCTTAGAGGCTCTTTTGCAGGTTTGCACGCAATTCCAGCAAGTCGGCCTGCAGTTGTTGCAAGCGCTCGATGCTTTCACCGCTGGCGGCCAGAATGCAGTGAGGAACCGCTTTGGCCTCGGTTTGCAGGGCGCGCCCCTGGTCAAGCAAGTGCACCAGCACCACGCGTTCATCTTCGCGGCTGCGGGTCCGCTTGAGCAGGCCTTCAGCTTCCAGGCGTTTGAGCAGCGGCGTTAGTGATCCAGGATCGGTAAGCAGACGCTGGCTGATTTCCCCGACGGTCAGACCCTCTTCTTCCCACAGCACCAGCATCACCAAGTACTGTGGGTAAGTCAGCCCGAGCTTCTGCAGCAGTGGCTTGTAGACCTTGGTCATCAGTAGTGAAGTCGAATGCAGGGCAAAGCACACCTGGTTATCGAGCAGCAGTTCCTGGCAGGGTTCAGGTGCTTTCGGGTCGGTGTTCATGCGTATCCTTTAACTCATTAGATCCTTGGAATTTATCACGCGGGTAGTGAGTACGCTGACTACCCGTGCAGCTCGCTTTGCAGCGCCAGGTCCCAAGGAGGGACGGGGCTGAAGCGGCTCTTGAGAAATTCGAGCAACAAACGGCTACGAGAGTTCGTTTCGTGTTCCAGGCGCAGGGCATAAATGCCGCTGGACTCGGCGGCAGGCAGGCCGCTTTCGCAAAACAGCGGCAGCAATTCGCCACGCAGCAGGTATTCGCTGATCAGCCAGGTGGGTAAATGGGCAATGCCAAGGCCTGCCAATGCCCCGAATAGCAGCGTCTCAGCGTTATTGGCGCTCATGCGCATGCGCGTAGGTCGGGACAGGCGCAGTTGTCCATCGACGACAAAGCGCCAGGCGAAGGGTGGGGCCAGGCCGTCCCAGTCCAGGCCGTCGTGCCCGGGCAGTTCTGCGGGGCTGGCAGGAACCCCGCGGGCAGCCAGATAGGCCGGGCTCGCGCAGGCGATGCGCACCATGTACGCCAGCGGTGTCGCAACCAGGCGGGTATCTGCCAAGGGACCGGCACGCAACACCAAGTCGACCTCACCCAGATGCGAGCCATGCAGGTCGACAAAACTGTCGATCAGGCGCAGCTGAACATCGAGGCCTGGGTAGGCCACGAGAAAATCAGCGATAGCGGGCGCCAAATGGCGGCGCCCGAATGCCGCGGGGGCATCGACCCGAATCAAGCCTTCCGGGGCGTTGCTCAGCGACACCGCTTCGGCACGCGCCAGGCGCAGCTCTTCGACGATGCGTCGGGCTCGCTCGGCAAACGCATTACCTGCTGGAGTAGGGCGGACAGCGTGGGTGCTGCGTATGAACAGGCGGCTGCCCACTGCGCTTTCCAGATTGTCGATGCGTCGCGCCACGGCGGAGGGGGTCAGCGGATGGCGACGGGCAGTGGCCGAAAAACTTCCGCTTTCCAGTACATCGAGGAACAGGCCTAGTTGCTCGGTGAGTGCATCTGGATTCATATCGTTGTGATCTGCTTTTGCGTAATGTGCACAGCCATTGTGCGTTGCTATGCGTTTCCCCGCTAGCATCAGGTCGGTAGCATGCGGCCACTGGGTTGGTGAAACTGTAATTGTGGTGAGGCGTAATGATTGAGTGGGTGATGTACATAGCGCTGGGCGCTGCACTGGGCACGGTCGGAGGACTGTTTGGCATTGGTGGCGGGCTTATTGCGATTCCGGCGCTGGGTGTGTTGTTCGGGCTCGACCAGCAACTGGCGCAAGGTACGGCCTTGGTGATGGTGGTGCCCAACGTGCTGCTGGCGCTGTGGCGCTATCACCAGCGCAACCGGATCGAGATGCGCCACGCGTTGCCGCTGGCAATTGCCAGCTTTGTGTTTGCCTGGCTCGGTTCGATTTGGGCCGTGGACGTTGACGCCCAGTCCATGCGATTTGCCTTTGTCATGTTCCTGGTGGCCTTGGCTGTCTGGAACCTTGCTCGCATGTTCATGCGCCAGACCCAGCCTTCCACTGAGCTGCGCTATCCATGGCCCTGGCTCGGTGTGCTGGGCGCAGGCGCTGGAGTGCTTGGCGGATTGTTTGGTGTCGGTGGGGCGGTAGTGGCCACCCCGGTGTTGACCAGTGTATTTGGTACCACACAGGTGGTTGCCCAAGGGCTCTCACTGGCGCTGGCGGCGCCCAGTACTGCCGTAACCCTGCTGACCTACGGTATTCACCAGCATGTGCAGTGGAGCATGGGGATCCCGCTGGCAGTCGGTGGGCTGTTGAGCATCAGTTGGGGGGTCAAGCTGGCTCACGCGCTGCCCGAAAAAGTCCTGCGCTCACTGTTCTGTGGCTTTCTGGTGGTTTGCGCGGTGATGTTGGCGTTCAAGATCTGAAGCCTTCAACGATGTAGTCGGCCATGCAGTCGGTCATCTGTGACTGGCTGCTGTTGTTGCGCAGCAGCATGATGCTGGCAGTCGGCAATACTGGCAGGCCTTCTGCCTCGCCTATCACGCGCAGATCGCTGGTAATCAGGCTCTGCAATTGTGCCGTGACCGCAAGGCCGGCGCTGACCACCGCCATGATTGCCGGGGTGCTGGCGCTGGTATAGGCGATCCGGTATTCCTTCTCGATCGTATCCAGCGCGTTGCAGGCCCAGGTTCGGCAGCAGCAGTCGGTATTGAAAACCGCCAGCGGCAGCGGATTGTGCTCATGCGGGCAGAAACCCTGGGCCTGAACCCACACGGCAGGCTCGCGACGCAGTAACTGACCCACTTCATGGCCGGGCTCGCAAGTGATGATGGTCATGTCCAGGTCTTGGCGTTGCATCAGTTGGCGCGAGCTTTCGCAATGAACCTCGACCTGGATCAGCGGATAGGCCTGGGCAAAACTGGAAAGAATGCCGGGCAAAAAACGCATGGCGTAGTCATCCGGTGTGCCAATGCGCACCATGCCGACCATGTGCGGCATGCGCAGGGTATTGAACACTTCACCGTGGAGTTTGAGAATGCGCCGGGCGTAGCCAAGCAGTACCTGGCCCTCGGCGGTCAGGCGCACCTGACGGCCGTCACGTTCGAACAGCTGGCGCTGAATGATGTCTTCTTCCAGCCGTTTCATTTGCATGCTGACGGCCGACTGGGTGCGGTTCACCACTTCGCCAGCGCGGGTGAAACCACCGTGTTCGGCGATGGCAACGAAGGTGCGCAGCACGTCGGAGTCGATACTCTGATACTGGGACAAGGCATCAATCTCCTAGATGTATTGCATAAGAAACATTCGTTGGATTGATCTTAGGCCTGCGCTGACACTGACGTCATCCCACACGGAGGGTAAGACGATGAAAGGTCAGAAAGCACTTGTCCTGATGCATCCGCGCTTTGCTCTTGGCGGCTTCAGCCATGCCCTTGAGGCAGTCGTTCAACAGTTGGCCCGCTGGCGCCAGTTGCACCGGCAACGGATGGAACTGGCGCGCCTGAGTGATGCCGCACTGCACGATATCGGCATGAGCCGGGTTGACGTGCTGCAAGAGGTGGAGCGGCCATTCTGGGATGACCCGTTAAAAAAATGAGTCGCGCCCGGCAGGCGTCACTACTACCTTAAGTGGGCTTGTTCTGAAGGAGTCGGGCATGCCCACCACACAATCCTTTTCGCTGGCGCAGGCGCGTCGCCTGGCGTTGTCGGCCCAGGGCTTTGCCGGGCCCACCCCGCGCTCACAAGTGAGTGCCGCGCATCTGCAACGGGTGTTGGAGCGCCTGGGTGTGGTGCAGATCGACTCGGTGAACGCCTTGGTGCGTTCGCATTACCTACCGATATTTTCGCGGCTGGGCAGTTATCCACAGGCGCTGCTTGACCAGATTGCCTGGGGTCAGCGGCGCCAGCGCAAACTGTTTGAATACTGGGGCCATGAAGCTTCGTTGCTGCCGCTGGCGTTGTATCCCATGCTCCGTTGGCGCATGGACCGTGCTCGCCAAGGACAGGGTATCTACCCGCAACTGGCACGGTTCGGGCGTGAGCAGCAGCCAACCATTGCCCGTGTTCTGGCTGCCGTTACCGCTCGGGGCGCTTTAGCTGCCGGTAGCCTGTCCACCCGCGAAGTGCGTGCCGGACCCTGGTGGGACTGGAGCGCGGAAAAGCATGCGCTGGAATGGTTGTTTGCCGCGGGCCTGGTCACCGTTGCCGGGCGACGTGGTTTTGAGCGTTTGTATGATCTGCCTGAGCGGGTGTTGCCAGCGGCGCTGCTGCAGCAACCGTTACTCGACGAAGCGCAGGCACAGCGTGGGTTGCTCCTGCAAGCGGCCACTGCTTTGGGCGTGGCGACCGAAAAAGACCTGCGCGACTACTATCGACTCAGCCCGGCAGATAGCCGTGTTCGCGTGGCCGAATTGGTGGAGGAGGGGCAACTGCAAGTCTGTTCCGTGCAAGGTTGGCCCCAGGCAGCCTATTGCCTGGGCGCTGTGCGGCTGCCGCGTAAAGTCGCCTGCAGCGCATTGCTGTCACCCTTCGATTCGTTGGTCTGGGAGCGAGGACGTACCGAGCGCCTGTTCGATTTCCGTTATCGCTTGGAGATTTATACGCCGGCGCACAAACGGGTCTATGGCTATTACGTTCTGCCGTTTCTACATCATGAACGGATCACCGCGCGTGTGGATTTGCGCGCAGATAGGGCCGGCGACTGCCTGGCGATCCATGCGGTGCACGAGGAAGTCCAGGGCCTGGATGACGCTGGGGTGCAAGCGCTGGCTGACAGCCTGTGGAACATGGCGAGGTGGCTGGGCTTGAGCCGCTTGCAGCTTGGTTGCCCTCGGGCCAGCGCCGCGCGGTTGCGCCCGGCACTGGCCCACAGCACCTTCAGCGTCGGACTTGCTTGAGGGTCTCGGCGATCAGGAAGGCCAGCTCCAGGGACTGGTCGGCGTTCATGCGCGGATCGCAATGGGTATGGTAGCGATCTGACAGGGCGTCTTCGGTAATGGGGCGGGCGCCACCGATGCACTCGGTGACATTCTGCCCGGTCATTTCGATGTGGATGCCACCGGCATGGCTACCCTCGGCCTGGTGCACCTGGAAGAACTGCTTGACCTCGCTGAGGATCTGCGCGAAATCGCGGGTTTTATAGCCGCTGCTGGCCTTGATGGTATTGCCGTGCATCGGGTCGGAGCTCCACAGCACCTTGCGTCCTTCGCGCTCGACGCTGCGAATCAGTGCTGGCAAGTGCTCGCCGACCTTGCTGGCACCCATGCGCACGATCAGGTTGAGGCGGCCGGGGTCATTGTCCGGGTTGAGCACATCGATCAGGCGAATCAATTCCTCGGTGTTCATGCTCGGGCCGACCTTGACCCCGATAGGATTATTCACCCCGCGCAGAAACTCCACATGCGCACCGTCGAGTTGGCGCGTGCGGTCGCCGATCCAAAGCATATGCGCCGAGCAGTCATAGTAGTCGTTGGTCAGGCTGTCACGGCGTACGAAGGCTTCTTCGTAATTCAACAGCAGCGCTTCATGGGCGGTGAAAAAGCTGGTTTCACGCAACTGCGGCGAACTGTCCATGCCACAGGCACGCATGAACGCCAGGGTTTCGTCGATACGGTCAGCCAATTGGCTGTACTTTTCTGCCAGTGCCGAGTTGGCAATGAAGTCCAGGTTCCACTTGTGCACCTGGTGCAGATCGGCAAAGCCACCTTGGGCAAAGGCGCGCAGCAGGTTCAAGCTGGCGGTGGACTGGTGATAGGCCTGGAGCAGGCGTTCCGGATCGGGTACCCGGCTTTTTTCGTCGAAGCCGATGCCATTGACGATATCGCCCCGGTAGGCCGGCAGGGTTACCCCGGCGATGGTTTCATCATTTGCCGAGCGCGGTTTGGCAAACTGCCCAGCCATGCGACCGACCTTGACCACCGGGCAGCCGGCGGCAAACGTCATGACAATCGCCATTTGCAACAGCACCTTGAAGGTGTCGCGGATTTTTGCCGCCGAGAACTCGGCGAAGCTTTCTGCGCAATCGCCGCCCTGCAGAAGAAATGCGCGGCCCTGGGTGACTTCGGCAAACTGTCGGCGTAGCTCCCTGGCTTCACCGGCGAATACCAGCGGCGGGTAACTGGCCAAGGTCTGTTCGACCTTGAGCAGGTGCTCGGCGTCGGGGTAGGAAGGTTGCTGCTGGATCGGCAGGGCGCGCCAGCTGTCAGGGCTCCAGGGTTGGTTCATCACGGGCTCGGTCAGGTCGGAAAGGGGCTGCCTGCCATGTTAACAGTTGCGGCACGCCTTGTTGCACTGGCGCCATTGACGGACAATGGCTGTTTTGCTCGAAGCAGCGGCGCAAGCCGGGAGACAGCATGACAGTGGAACGGGTGGAGCGGGTGCTGGCCCAGGTGCAGGACCAATACGGCACCATCAGCGTCCTGGAGGTCGAGGACTATCGGTTTCTCGAATTCGGTGAAGCCATCGAGCAGAGCTGTGTGTTTACCGCCGATCCGAGCTGGCTGGAATATGACTATACCCGCGCCATGTTCATCGCCGCGCTGTGCCACGCCGCGCCCGAGAGCGCGCTGTTTCTTGGTCTGGGCGCCGGAACCTTGACCCAGGCCTGCCTCAAGTTCCTGCCGCTGGAAGATGTCGAGGCAATTGAACTGCGTCCCGATGTACCGCGCCTGGCCATCGAGTATCTGGGCCTGGATGATGATCCGCGCCTGTATATCCGTATTGGCGATGCCATGGAGTTGCTGCGTTCAGCCGAGCCTGCCGACCTGATCTTTGTCGACTTGTATACCGATCATGGGCCGGGTGTGGCCCATCTGGCGTGGCGGTTCCTCGAAGACTGCCAGAAGCGGTTGCATCCCGATGGCTGGCTGGTGATCAATCAGTGGGCCGGCGATGATGGCAAGCCGTTGGGCGCCGCCTTGCTGCGTGGGCTGTATCACCGTCACTACTGGGAGCTGCCGGTCAAGGAGGGCAATGTGATTATTATCGTTCCGGCCGACCTCGATCAGGAACTGGACATGGCCGGGCTCCAGGCCCGTGCCGCGGCGCTAGCACCGCGTCTTGGCTACTCGCTGGACGCCTTGATCGCAGCGATCCGCCCGGCTACTTGAGACGTGTTTGCAGCAGGCGCTAGAAAAACGTTTCAGCTGTCTTCAAACCCATCGCCCCAGGCCCGTCGTACCGTGGCTTGGGGTAGGCGTGTTGGAATAAAAAAATCTCCCGCGATTTTGGAATTCAGGTATAGTACGCGCCGGTCTTTTACCAGACCTCGTTTAGGTAGTGCATTTCCGAAGCCAGCTTCGGCTGCGCGTCCGCCCTGCGGACTCTCCCTGACGTTCCTTTTTTTCTTCAATCGTTTTCGCAAATCCCCGCCGACAAAGCTGCCAGGGTGACTTTCGAGTCTTACAAGGCATGCGCAGCTTTGGAGCATGGGTCTTTGCGGATGCACTTAGAGGCAGACCCATGACCCAGGAAACCGGCGGCTTCGCCGCTCTCGATCTTCATCCAAGTATTGTTGCCGCCGTTCTGGCTACTGGCTACGAAGAGCCATCGGCCATTCAGCAGCAATCGATCCCGATTATTCTTGCCGGTCATGACATGATCGGTCAGGCGCAGACAGGTACCGGCAAAACTGCCGCCTTCGCTCTGCCAATCCTGCACCGCATCGACCCAAGCAAGCGCGAGCCGCAAGCCCTGATCCTGGCGCCAACCCGTGAGTTGGCGCTGCAAGTAGCCACCGCTTTTGAAACTTACGCCAAGCAAATGCCTGGCGTTACCGTGGTGGCCGTATACGGTGGTGCCCCAATGGGCCCACAACTCAAAGCAATCCGCAATGGCGCGCAAATCGTCGTTGCTACCCCTGGCCGTCTGTGCGACCACCTGCGTCGCGACGAGAAGGTTCTGGCAACCGTCAATCACCTGGTGCTCGACGAAGCCGACGAAATGCTCAAGCTGGGCTTCATGGATGACCTCGAAGTCATCTTCAAGGCCATGCCGGAAACCCGTCAGACCGTACTGTTCTCCGCAACCCTGCCGGCCTCCATCCGTGCAATTGCCGAACGTCACCTGCGTGATCCGAAGCACGTCAAGATCCAGACCAAAACCCAGACTGTGACTGCCATCGAGCAGGCTCACCTGATGGTTCACGCTGACCAGAAGGTTTCCGCTGTCCTGCGCCTGCTGGAAGTGGAAGAGTTCGACGCGCTGATCGCCTTCGTGCGTACCAAGCAAGCGACCCTGGACCTGGCAAGTGCCCTGGAAGCCAAAGGCTACAAAGCTGCAGCGTTGAACGGTGACATTGCCCAGAACCAGCGTGAGCGCGTTATCGACTCGCTCAAGGATGGTCGCCTGGACATCGTCGTCGCTACCGACGTTGCCGCTCGTGGTCTGGACGTACCGCGCATCACTCACGTGTTCAACGTTGACATGCCTTACGATCCTGAGTCCTACGTTCACCGTATCGGCCGTACCGGTCGTGCCGGTCGCGAAGGTCGTGCACTGTTGCTGGTAACGCCGCGTGAGCGTCGTATGCTGCAAGTGATCGAGCGTGTCACCGGTCAGAAGGTTGCCGAAGTGCGTCTGCCAAATGCTCAGGCCGTTCTCGATGCTCGCATCAAGAAGCTGACCAACAGCCTGGCGCCATTGGTTGCCGACGCCGAGTCGACCCATGGTGATCTGCTCGATCGCCTGACTGCCGACATCGGTTGCAGCCCGCGTGCCCTGGCCGCAGCGCTGCTGCGCAAGGCTACCAACGGTCAGGCCCTGACCCTGGAAGCTGTCGAGAAGGAGCAGCCGCTGGTTCCGACCTCCGCCCCGCGTGAGCGCACTGGCGATCGTCCAGACCGTGGCGAGCGTGAGCGTCGTGCACCTATGCCGCTGGGCGAAGGTCGTGCACGCTGCCGTACCGCGCTGGGTGCGCGTGATGGTATCGCTGCCAAGAACCTGCTCGGCGCCATCCTCAACGAAGGCGGCCTGGCCCGCGAAGCAATCGGCCGCATTCAGGTGCGTGATAGCTTCAGCCTGGTTGAACTGCCGGAAGAGGGTTTGGAGCGTCTGCTGGCCAAGCTCAAGGACACTCGCGTTGCCGGTAAGCAGCTGAAGCTGCGCCGTTATCGCGAAGACTGATCCGCGAGCACTAAAAAAATCCCCGACTGAGTCGGGGATTTTTTTTGCCCAGGCTATTTCAATCGAAGCGATAGATGTCCATGCCCAGCGCCCCCAGGGTGAAGCCCTGGTGAACGATTGCGAACTTCGTGCCCGCACCTCGAGCGAAGTACAGGGGCAGTAAATGCTCATCGCTTGGGTGATTGCGCACAGCAAAGGGGGCCAAGTGTCGGTAATCATGCAAGGCCTGAGTGTCATCCGCCTGCAGTTTTTCGATCATCCAGTCCCGGAACGCCAGCGCCCAGGGCTCAATGCTTTGCGGTCCTGCGCGCCAGTCCAGTTCGCCCAGGTTGTGAGTGATGCTTCCGGAGCCGATCAGCAGAATGTCGTCATCTCGCAAACTCGCAAGCGCGCTGCCCACCAGTTCCTGAAACTTCGGCCCAAGTTGTGTGGGAAGGGAAACCTGCACCACCGGAATCTCCGCGTTCGGATACATCAGCGATAGAGGAACCCAGGTGCCATGGTCGAAGGGCCGTTGGGGGTCGAGGCGGGTTGGCATGCCGGCCGCGCAGAGCAGTTCTGTTACCTGTTGAGCCAGGGCCGGGTCGCCGGGGGCAGGGTACTGCACGGCATACAGTGCGGCGGGGAAGCCGCCGAAGTCGTGCCAGGTTTGCGGGTTGGGGCTGCTGGATACCAGCAACTCCCGGCTTTCCCAATGTGCTGAGACCACCACGATTGCTTTGGGTCGTTTTAATGCAGCAGCCAGGCGTTTCAAGGCAGGGCCACTGGCACCTGGCTCCAGGGCGAGCATGGGCGAGCCATGGGAAATGAACAGGCTGGGCAGCATAAGGGTGCTCCGGACGTTAAGATGTGCTCATCTTCGGGCAAAGCATTGATCTAAATCTAATATAAGTTTTCGCAGTATTTGATCGAATTTATCGAGGTGAGGCATGCAGGCAGAGTTTTGGCATTCGCGTTGGAAGAATAATCAGATCGGCTTTCACCAGTCTCAGGTCAACGCCCATCTGCAACAGCACTGGCCGGCGTTGGCTGTGGCAGCCGGAGCGCGCGTGCTGGTGCCGCTGTGCGGCAAGAGCCTGGACATGCTCTGGTTGGCAGGGCAGGGCCTGCAGGTGCTTGGCGTGGAGTTGTCGGAGCGTGCGGTGGAGGATTTTTTCGCTGAGCATCAGTTGCAGCCCCAGATCACTCAGCAAGGTCCGTTCAAGGTTTTTCGCTGCGACGCCATTGAGATTCGCTGCGGCGACTTCTTCGCCTTGCGCGCTGAGGACGTCGGCGCGTGTGCTGCTTTGTACGATCGAGCTGCACTGATCGCGCTGCCCGCGCCTATGCGCGTGCGTTATGTCGAGCATTTGCAGACCCTGCTTGCGCCACCGGTGAAGGGCTTGTTGATCACCCTGGACTACGACCAGTCGCAGATCGACGGGCCGCCGTTTGCCGTCGTCGATGACGAAGTGCAGGCGCTGTTCGCCGCCTGGCAGCCGCGTGAGCGGGTATCGCATGATGTGCTGGCCGAGAGTCCGAAATTCCAACAGGCTGGCGCCACGCGCTTGCTGGAGCGGGTCTATCAGTTGCAACGCTGATATAAAAAAGGTCTTTCACGAAATCCCAGGGCATGATCTTGGGGCTGGGCTGGGCTGGGCTGGGCTGGGCTGGGATTGAGTCTGTGAGCTTATCCATTCAATGCGGCGCCGCTGTTGGCCCCTTCCGCCCTTACGGCGGGTCCCTTTTGTCTTGGCAAAAGGAACCAAAACCGTGTGTCCCTGCATTCGGCCCTGCGCTGCGCTCCGGGTCCCCTCGCTCCGGCATTGCTCCCGTCGGGACCGCACCGTAGGGCCGTCCTGGCCCTACGGTGCTCGCAGGCCATCCATGGCCTGCACCCGACTACGCAATACCTACACTCAGCCTGCTGAAGGGACGATCCAGGGTGTCTGGGCTGGCGATGTACGAAGAGCCAGATCAAAAGCAAAAGCTGCACACCAGCGCCTCGCTGTTGCTGTTGCTGTTGCTGTTGCCGTTGCCGCTGCAGTGCTTCTACCTACACAAATCGTGCAGACGCCACAAATCGTCCCTTCAGTAGGCCGAATGGAACCCTTGCGTAGTGGGGCGACGGCCATGGATGGCCGGCGAGCGCCGCAGGGCCAGGACGGCCCTTCGGCGCGGTCCCCGCGGGAGCAAGGGTGGAATGAGGGGACCCGGAGCGCAGCGTAGGGCCGAATGCAGGGACAGGGGGTTTGCCCACTTTTGCCCCGACAAAAGTGGGTCGCCGTAAAGGCGAAACCAGCCAGTGGTGCCACCATATCAAACGGATATGCCCATCGACACACGAGCCACATTCCGGTACTCACTCGCGGGCGGCCAACTGTGTAGTCAGTGACGCATACAGCCAGACGCAGATCCATTGGCGTGAGCGGTTTGGAGTCACCCCCCATCAAACGGATATACCCATCGCCACTCGAGCCACATTCCGGTGCTCGCCCGCTAGCAGGCCCGGTGCGTAGTTCCCGGAATTCCCTGAACAACCATAAAAAAGGGCGGCCCTGAGGCCGCCCTTGTTCCTTGCGCTGTCCCTTAACCGCGACGGCGCAGAGCTTCGATGCGATCTTCCAGCGGTGGGTGGCTCATCAGCAAGCCAGCCAGGCCCTGCTTGAGGCCGCCGTTGATGCCGAAGGCGTTCAAGGTGTCGGGCATATGCACCGGTACCCCTTGTTCCGAACGCAGGCGCTGCAGAGCGCCAATCATCGCGCCGGTACCGGCCAAGCGTGCACCGGCTTCGTCAGCACGGTATTCGCGTTTACGCGAGAACCACATGACGATCGTGCTGGCGAGGATACCCAGAATCAGCTCGGCTACGATGGTCGCGATGTAGTAGGCGATACCTTGGCCTTCTTCGTTCTTGAAAATCACCTTGTCGACAAAGTTACCGATGATGCGAGCGAAGAACATCACGAAGGTGTTGACCACACCTTGTATCAGCGCGAGGGTAACCATGTCGCCATTGGCTACGTGGCCGATTTCGTGGGCCAGCACTGCACGTACTTCGTCGGGCGAGAAGCGCTCGAGCAAGCCCTGGCTAACAGCAACCAGTGCGTCGTTGCGGTTCCAGCCAGTAGCAAAGGCGTTGGCCTCGTAGGCCGGGAAGATACCCACTTCCGGCATTTTGATGCCAGCTTCGCGGGACAGCTCTTCAACGGTCTGCAGCAGCCATTGTTCATGGCGGGTGCGCGGCTGACTGATGATCTGGGTGCCCGTGCTCATCTTCGCCATCCACTTGGAGATGAACAGCGAAATCAGCGAGCCGGCAAAACCGAACACGGCGCAGAAAATCAGCAGCTGATCGAGCTTGAGGTCAACCCCGTTTGCCGCCATGAACCCATTGAAGCCAAACAGGCTCAAGGTGATGCTGGCAATCAGCACAACCGCAAGGTTGGTGGCTACAAACAGTAAGATGCGCATCATGGTTGTTACGTTCTCCTGACGGATAAAAGTGTCACGTATGCCGGGGTATATAAGGTGCGGGCTCGAGTGATTCAACCGGGCGACTATTTCAAACTGTGTACTTCTTTGTATTACAGTCGAATTCCATCATCCCGCACGCGAGATCATCAGGTCTTACAGAAGGGGAAATCAGCCTGTAAGGCCTGCACCAGAAAGGATGCAGGCTTTCGGCAGGGCTTTGACAGTTATTGCTGATATGTCTTCAAGAAGTTTCCGATACGGCCAATGGCCTGTTCCAGATCATCGACGCGCGGCAGGGTTACCACACGGAAGTGATCGGGCCATGGCCAGTTGAAGGCGGTGCCCTGGACAATCAACAGCTTTTCCGACAGCAGCAGGTCGAGAACGAACTTTTCGTCGTTGTGAATCGGGCAGACTTTCGGATCGATGCGTGGGAACGCATACAACGCGCCCATTGGCTTGACGCAGCTGACGCCGGGAATGTCATTGAGCAGCTCCCAGGTGCGATTGCGTTGCTCAAGCAGGCGACCCTGTGGCAGGACCAGGTCATTGATGCTCTGGTAGCCGCCCAGGGCGGTCTGGATGGCATGCTGGCTCGGCACGTTGGCACACAGGCGCATGTTGGCCAGCATGTCGATGCCTTCGATGTAGCTCTGAGC
The DNA here is from genome assembly GCF_016881005.1 of Pseudomonas arcuscaelestis. Taxonomy (GTDB): domain Bacteria; phylum Pseudomonadota; class Gammaproteobacteria; order Pseudomonadales; family Pseudomonadaceae; genus Aquipseudomonas; species Aquipseudomonas arcuscaelestis. The sequence continues at coordinate 58,953 of NZ_JACOPV010000005.1, forward strand.
GTGCTGCTTGGGGCCGGAAATGGCCACCCAGCCGGAACGGAAGCCCGCAACGCGGTAGGACTTGGACAAACCGTTGAAGGTCAGGCAGAGCAAGTCTGGCGCCAGCGAGGCGGTGCAGATATGAACGGCTTCGTCGTAGAGGATCTTGTCGTAGATCTCGTCGGAGAACACCACCAGGTTGTGCTGGCGTGCCAATTCGAGCATGCCCAGCAGCAACTCGCGCGAGTACACCGCGCCCGTCGGGTTGTTCGGGTTGATGATCACCAGGGCTTTGGTGTTTGAGGTGATCTTGGCCTTGATGTCGTCAAGGTCCGGGAACCAGTCGGCTTGCTCGTCGCACAGGTAGTGCACGGGGTTGCCGCCCGCCAGGCTTACCGCAGCAGTCCACAGCGGGTAGTCCGGTGCCGGAATCAGCACTTCGTCGCCGTTATTGAGCAGCGCTTGCATCGACATCACGATCAGCTCGGACACGCCGTTGCCCAGGTAGATGTCTTCGATGCCGACACCTTCGACCTGTTTCTGCTGGTAGTACTGCATCACCGCCTTGCGTGCGCTGAATAGGCCCTTGGAGTCGCTGTAGCCCTGGGCAGTTGGCAGGTTGCGGATTACATCCTGGAGGATTTCGTCCGGCGCTTCGAAACCAAACGGCGCAGGGTTGCCGATGTTCAGCTTGAGGATGCGATGACCTTCCTCTTCCAGGCGTTTGGCGTGCTTGAGCACCGGGCCGCGAATGTCATAGCAGACATTGGCGAGCTTGTTCGATTTGCTGACCTGCATGATGTGATCCCGATTAGAAAAGATCGCCGCGCACTGCGCTGTGAAATCGTTTGAAAAGCGTGTAACGCGGGTGCCAGACTGATGTCTGATGAGGCGCAATAATATACGTGCCGACCGCGTTGGGGAAAAGACGCAACGCGGGGTTTTTAGTCTGCCGAGGCCTGCATATGGAAAAGATAGAGAAAACTGCGGAGCAATGGCGTGCCATGCTCGATCCCGAGCAGTACAACGTCTGCCGCTTGAAAGGCACCGAACGGCCGTTCAGCGGTAAATACAACGGTACCAAGACCGAGGGTGTCTACCACTGCATTTGCTGCAATGCTCCACTGTTCGATTCCAAGGCCAAGTTCGACTCCGGTTGTGGCTGGCCAAGCTTCTACGAGCCGATCGAGGACAGTGCGATGATCGAAATTCGTGACATCTCCCACGGGATGATCCGAACCGAAGTCACTTGCGCGCAGTGCGATGCCCATTTGGGGCATGTGTTTCCCGATGGCCCGCCTCCGACCGGACTGCGCTACTGTATCAACTCGGTCTGCCTGGACCTGGTTCCACGCTAACAGAGGATAGGGTCATGGCCGACGCATTGTTGAGTATTCCTTGCATCACCCTGGCGGGTGAGAAAAAGACCTTGGCTGATTTTCAGGGTAAAGCGCTGTTGGTGGTCAATACTGCCAGCCAGTGCGGCTTTACCCCACAGTACAAGGGCCTGGAACAGCTATGGCAGCGTTATCGCGAGCGCGGGCTCGTGGTGCTGGGTTTTCCCTGTAACCAGTTCGGCAAGCAGGAGCCGGGTGACGCCAGGGAGATCGCACAGTTCTGTGAGATGAATTTTGGTGTCAGCTTTCCGCTGTTTCGCAAGATCGAAGTCAATGGCGGCAGCGCTCATCCCTTGTTCGCCGAACTGAAGAAGCGCGCCCCCGGCTTGTTCGGATCACAAAATATCAAGTGGAACTTCACCAAGTTCCTTGTCGAGCCGGGTACTGGCAAGGTCACGCGTTACGCGCCGAGCACCAAGCCGCAGGCGTTGAGTGCGTCGATCGAGAAAATGCTCACGTAGTCACCAGCGGTACCCAGTGATCAATCAGGGCCAGGAGCTCTTCGCGACGGAAGGGCTTGGCCAGATAGTCATTCATGCCTGCGGCGCGGCAGCGTTCACGTTCCTCGGGCATGGCATTGGCCGTCAGGGCGACGATTGGCAGGTTAGGCCAGCGTCCGCTCTGGCGGATTCTGCGGCTTGCTTCGTAGCCGTCCATGACCGGCATATTGCAATCCATCAGCACCATGTCGAAAGCGGTGTACTCCAACTGCTCCAGGGCCTGGGCGCCATTGGCGGAAATATTCACTTCGCAGCCCAGCTTGGCCAGCATGCCTTTTGCCACCAATTGATTTACCGGGTTGTCTTCCACCAGCAGGATGCGGGCGCGGCGTTGGCTGTGCGAGGCGCCGTTCTGTGCGTTGGCGTGAGCACTGTCGGTGCCATGAAGTGTGCGGCGCAGAATCTGGTACAGGGCGTTGCGTGCCAGCGGTCGCGCCAGTTGTTGTAATGGCGCCAGTTGCGCGGCCTGGTCGCTGGGCAGAAAGTTGCCATAGGCGGTTACCAGCAGAATCGGTGCGCCGATCTTTGGGCGTAGGTCGAGCAGGCTGTCAAGGTCGTCGGTAATCAACAGGTCGGGAGCGGGCTCGGCAATCGATTCGGCGTGTTCGTAGCGTCGATAGTCCAGGCTCCAGCCCGGCAACAGCATCTGCAGCAACTCGGCCAGCCCGCTGCCTGGGTTGGTGAGGATGGCGACTTTACCGTGCAGGGGGGCTGCGGGCACTGCCGGGGAGTGGCAGAGCAGAGGGAGTTCAGCGCTGAACTGGCTGCCGAAGCCGGCTTGCGAATTGATGCTCAGGCGGCCCTGCATGGCTTCGCAAAGATTGTTGGTCAGGGCCAGGCCCAGGCCGGTGCCTCCATACTGGCGGGTGATACCTGCACCCGCCTGGATAAAGGGCTGGAAGATTCGCGCCTGGGCTTCGTGGGGAATGCCGATACCGGTGTCACAAACGTCCAGGCGGACCCCACCGGGGTGGGCGCGCAGGCGTACATCGACACGCCCAAAACGGGTGAACTTGAGCGCGTTGGAAAGCAGGTTGCTGATGATTTGCCGCACCCGGGTGGGGTCGCCCAGCACCATGGCGGGAAATTGTGGGTCGATCAGGCAAGTCAGTTCGACGCTGGGGGCTGCGTTCTGCGACAGCAAGTTGGCCGTGTCTTCAACCATGGCGCCAAGGTCGAAAGGGATGCGCTCAAGCTCCAGTTGACCAGCATCGAATTTGGACAGGTCGAGAATGTCATTGAGCAGCTCGACCAGGACCTTGCCTGAGTCGTGGGCAATCGACAACTGCTGACGCTGTTCGGCATTGAGCGGGCTGTCCAGCGACAGGGCAATCATTCCCAGCAGGCCGTTGAGCGGTGTGCGAATCTCGTGACTCATGTTGGCCAGGAAGGCCGCTCGTGCCTGAGCCATGTCCAGGGCTCGGCGCCGCGCTGCGTCGAGTTCGTCATTGGTTTGACTCAAGCGCGCGTTGCTGGTCTTGAGCTCATTGGTGCGGGCCGAAACAGCGTCCTCCAGTTGGTTCAGGTAAGTGGTCAAGCGGTTTTCCGCATTGCGCCGTTGCTGGATTTCGGTCGCCATGCTGACAAATTGCTGGTTGGCGACTTTGACCAGTACGCCGATCTCATCCTGCTCGTGGCCGGGAGGGAAGGACAGCTTGGACTGTTCCGGTTGCCGCAAGTCGCGGTTGGCGAGGGCGCTGATGATGCGAACCAGGGGTTTGGTCAGCATGAAGTAGAACAACGCCATGAGGATCAGGGTCAGCACCAGGCTGCGAATGAAACCACTGAGCAGGGTGATCTCGGCGCGCTTGAGGAAGTGGTTGCCGAAGGCGAACGTGTCGACTTCCAGGTAGAGGGTGCCGAGGTTCTCCGTCGGCATGCTGCTCAAAAACAGCGGATGTTCGAACTGCCGGTTCTCGCCGAACAGAAAATCGCTGATAAACCGGTAACGGCTTTCTTCGCGTGGACGCTGGACGTCGGCCAGCACTGTGTCGTTGTTGTCGATCAGGCGGGCGCGGATAATCGCCGGAGATTGCAGCAGGCCACCGGCCAGTTCCTGCGCCAGCTCCGCGTCGATGTTGTAGGCGATGCGCGAGGCCGGGTTGTGACTGATTTGCAGCAGCGCCTGCATCTCACGGTTGATGGAGGCGTCTTCACTGGCATAATCGATTCCGATCTGGATGAGACTAAGCAATGTACCCAGGATGAAGCCGACCAGGACCGTCAGCCGGGCTTGCTTGAAGGACAGGCGATTGGTGAACTTGATATCCATGAGACCCGAGCCAGTTTCACATTCCGTGCGCTGCGCAAGCATAGCCGATCAGCCCCGGCAACTGGCACGTTCTGTCACACATTCAGCAATGCCGTTGACCTTGCATCTATCTTGAGGAATCGCTGTGGACTCTCGTTTGAATTCGTTTCTGGAGCGCGCCGAAACCGTGCTGGCCCGCCTTGAGCCTTTGTTGCCTGCACTGCGCCAGCAGATCGACTGGAGTCAGTGCCTGGCCGCACGCTGGCAGCGTGACGGTCGCAGTGGCTACTTGCTGCCGCTGGAAGTCAGCCTCGACATGCGCCTGTCCGATCTTATTGGTGTAGACCAACAGCGGGAGCAACTGGGACGCAATACTCGCCAGTTCCTTGATGGCATGCCCGCCAACCACGCGCTGCTCTGGGGTTCGCGCGGCACCGGCAAGTCTTCGCTGGTGCGTGCCCTGTTGGCGGAGCATGCCAAGGCAGGCTTGCGTCTGATTGAAATCGAGCGCGATAACCTGGCTGACCTGCCGCGCGTCGTGGAGCAATTGAGCAAGTTGCCCCAGCGTTTTGTGCTGTTTTGCGACGACCTCTCGTTCGAGGCCGGGGAGGGCGACTACCGGGTGCTCAAGAGTGTGCTCGATGGCTCGCTGGAGCAGGCGCCTGATAACGTGCTGTTGTACGCAACCTCTAACCGCCGGCACCTGGTGCCGGAAAAGCAGAGTGATAACGAAAACTGGAAAATGATCGACGGTGAACTCCACCCCAACGAGGCGGTGGAAGACAAGATTGCCTTGTCGGACCGTTTCGGTCTGTGGCTGTCGTTCTACCCCTTCACCCAGGAGCATTTCCTCAATGTTGTCGAGCACTGGATCGGCCAGCTGGCTGCCAGCGCAGGGCTGACCTGGGAACGAAGTGAAGCGCTGGACATTCTCGCCGTGCGCTGGGCAACCGGTCGCGGTAACCGTAACGGCCGTTGTGCCTATCAGTTCGCTCGCTACTGGGTTGGACTGCAATTGTTGGAGCAGAAAAAATGATCGACCTCAACGCCTCGGGCGCAGGTCTGGAAGGCTACGGCTTACTGGCTGCACAGTTGGAAGCTCTGTTTGCCGATGAGCGTGATTTCATTGCCAATGCCGCGCAGTTTTCGGCCTTTCTCTACAGTCAGGTTGAAGACTTGAATTGGGCAGGCTTTTACCTCAACCGCAACGAAGAGCTGGTGCTGGGGCCGTTCCAGGGCCAGGTTGCCTGCGTGCGTATCCCGTTTGGTCGAGGTGTGTGCGGCGCGGCGGCGGCCAGTCGTGAAACCCAGCGCGTTGAAGATGTGCATGCGTTCCCTGGGCATATTGCCTGCGACAGCGCATCGAACAGCGAACTGGTGATTCCGCTGGTAAAGGAAGGGCGGTTGATTGGCGTGTTGGACCTGGACAGCCCTCGCCTTGCACGTTTCAGTGCAGCGGATCAGGCGGGATTGGAGCGCTTGGCGGCGATCTTTTTGCGCCTGACCGATTGCTGAGGTAGGGCCTGCCAGTGGGAGCGGGCGTGCCTAGCGATAGGCATTCCGGCTCCCATGCATTAACACGCACTGATCAGTCGTAGATGACTTTTTTCTTCCAATCTTCAGTTGTATCGGTCTTCAGGCCTTCAGTCAGCTCGTTGACTTCGTCTTCGGCAGGCTCAAGCTGGCTCAGGACCTGGGCATTAGCCCGGGCCAGCAGCTTTTCCATGTACTCGAGTTGCTCGCGATACACCGCAGGGTCCTGTTGCTTGCGCAGGTACTGAACGCCGCGTTCAAAGGCCAGGCGCGCATGCCCAGGCTGGTTCTGCTGCAGGGCTTGTTGGCCCAGGTTATTGAAAAACTCGATATGCAACAGCACCAGAATGTGGCGTATTTCCTTGACCCAGTACTTGGCTTCGTTGGTGGGCAGAAAACCTTCCTGAGCTGCACGGGTAATCTGGTTGTGCATGCCTTCAAGTAGAAAGCGTACATCCTTGGCGCGCGCTTCAGTCTGGATAGGTGCCGGTGGGTTGTTCACCGGCAGCGACTCACCTTGTGCGATCAGGCCTTCAAGTTCGGCAATCCGCGCGCGGATATCGCGGTTGTTTTTGTCCAGGGCCAGCTGGCGTTGGGTGATGTTCAGTTCGAGGCGGGTCAACAGCAGTTTCAATGCCGGGTTCATCAACTGGCCAGGAAAGGTTTCGGTGATCTCGCCACAGCGGCGCAAGCGGTCGGCCAGTTCGATTTTCAGCCGGGCACGCTCAAGCTTGTTGTTCTCGACCACATTGTTGAGGTAGCCGATCACGATCAATAACGCGATCCCTGCAACTATAAGCAGGGTGATCATAAGTGGTGTCACCGTTAACGCCTCATACAGGATGATTTACCATTTGAGTGTAGTGGCTTCGCTTTTGGGCGGATAGAGCTGTTTGGCGGGTGTCGTGGGCGCGATGATGGCATTTTGTACATAAACCGCCGCAGGCGTTGGGTTTCAGCCATGGCGGGTGCCAGAAAATAAACGTCAAGGTTCAGGCGTGCGGATGTCTGTGAATCCTTGCGAAGCGCAGGGAAGTCATTGATTTAAATAAATTTATACATAGGGGTTGACGGGTTGCCAAAGCATCCCTAGAATGCGCGCCACTTGCAGCGTAAAGCGAACAGCTAAACGCGGCAGGGAGTGAATGTTGTAGTGTGTCCCCTTCGTCTAGTGGCCTAGGACACCGCCCTTTCACGGCGGTAACAGGGGTTCGAGTCCCCTAGGGGACGCCATTGCGGGAATAGCTCAGTTGGTAGAGCACGACCTTGCCAAGGTCGGGGTCGCGAGTTCGAGTCTCGTTTCCCGCTCCAGTTTACAAAGGCACTGCTTAATTGCGGGGCTTGTAAAAATCCAGAATGCACCTTTAATGGTTGGTTCTGGTAACTGAAACATGCATTGCATGTTTTGGGCGTCGTCCCCTTCGTCTAGTGGCCTAGGACACCGCCCTTTCACGGCGGTAACAGGGGTTCGAGTCCCCTAGGGGACGCCATTTTGCGGGAATAGCTCAGTTGGTAGAGCACGACCTTGCCAAGGTCGGGGTCGCGAGTTCGAGTCTCGTTTCCCGCTCCAAATATGGCGCTCCAGCGTTTAATAGCGCTGTAGTGATGAGTCAAAGGGTTGTTTGCCTTTTTTCTCGCCGAGTAAAATCGGCAGCTACAAAATTTGCGGGAATAGCTCAGTTGGTAGAGCACGACCTTGCCAAGGTCGGGGTCGCGAGTTCGAGTCTCGTTTCCCGCTCCAAACAGAAAAACGCCGTTCGTTTGAACGGCGTTTTTTTTCGTCTGGAATTTGTTTGCTGACTGAGGCGGCAGAACTTTTCAATCCTGCCGCCTGTGCGGATCAGTGCTTGCTGTCGTCGTCGGACATGCTCAACAACTGCTTTTCCTGGTTCCAGTCAAACGGCTCGTCATTCTCCTCGGCTTCAAAGCGGCGCTCTTCCAGGGTCTGGTAGATCATCTGCTCTTCATCAGGCATGTAGTGCAGGCAGTCACCGCCGAAAAACCACAACAGATCGCGCGGCACCAAGTGGGCAATTTGTGGGTAGCGTTGGATGATCTGGCAAATCAGATCCTGACCCAGGTAGGTGCTTTCCGGATCAACCGGAAGTTGTAGCATCAGGTCATCGAAGCGCTCGAGAAACAGCGCGTGACTTTCTTCCGGTACTTGCTCGGCTTCGCCCAAGGCAGCCAGGATGGTACGCAGGTGGGTAAGCAGGGCGAGATGATATTCCAGGCGATCGGTAGCCATGCTGGCGATCCTCTTGAGCAAAACGGGCGCGGGAGTATACGGCCCCCGGCGCCCGATGTCCCGCCGTTAACGAATTTTGCCGGGGCTAGGCAGTAGCGCCTCCTTGCTGAAAGCATCGACATCAATCACGGTGCGCCGCGCCGCTTCGGCAGCATGCAGTGTTTGCGCCTCCGTGGCGTGTAGTACGCCAGCGCGCAGGGCTGCGTCGATTGTCGACTCACCGGGTGTCGGGCTCACCTTGCCCTCCTTGAGCGCCTGATGCAGTTTTTTATGCAGGGGTGCGCATTCATCGAGCAGGGTGCAGGCGTGCTGCAGGGCGCCGACCGGATCGTTGGCATCCACCGGGCGGTAGCAACCAGCAAGCAGTTCCTCTAGCGCCGGATCGCCCTTGGCGCGTCCGATCAAGGCGGCCACTTCGGCATCCAGGGCATCGCTCGGGCCGGTATGCCTGCGGCCGAAAGGGAATACCACTGCACGCAAGGCGCAGCCGAGGAAACGATTGGGGAAGTTGTCGAGCAGACGGTCCAGGGCTTTTTCAGCCTGGCCCAGACTCTCTTCCATGGCCCAGCGCAGCAGTGGCTGCAAATGCTCCGGAGCCCCCAGGTCGTGATAGCGCTTGAGCGCGGCAGAGCTCAGGTAAAGATTGCTCAGTACATCACCCAGGCGAGCCGAGAGGCGCTCGCGGCGCTTGAGCTCGCCACCGAGCAACATCATGCTCATGTCGGCAAGCATGGCGAACGCTGCGGCCTGGCGATTGAGTGCGCGGAAGTAGCCTTGGCTGAGGGCATCGCCCGGAACCCTCTCGAAATGGCCCAGTCCCAGTCCAAGGATCAATGTGCTGGCGGCATTGCCGATTGCGAAGCCGATGTGCTGCATAAGCAGTTGATCGAATTCCTTGAGTGCCTGATGGTGGTCTTCGCGTCCGGCCAGGGCCATTTCCTTGAGCACGAAAGGGTGGCAGCGGATGGCACCCTGACCAAAGATCATCAGGTTGCGCGAGAGAATATTGGCGCCTTCGACCGTGATGAATATTGGCGCACCTTGCCAATTGCGCCCCAGGTAGTTTTTCGGCCCCATGATGATGCCCTTGCCACCGTGCACATCCATGGCGTGCTGGATGCACTCGCGGCCACGCTCGGTCAGGTGGTATTTGAGCACAGCGGAAAGCACCGAGGGTTTTTCGCCCAGGTCCACGGCCTTGGCAGTTAGCAGCCGCGCGCTGTCCATCAGAAAGGCATTGCCACCGATTCGCGCCAGTGATTCCTGAATGCCTTCAAAGGCCGCCAGCGGTACGTTGAACTGTTCACGTACCCGTGCATATTGGCCGGTCACCAGGCTGGTGTATTTGGCTGCCCCGGTACCCACTGCCGGCAGGGAGATCGAGCGGCCCACCGACAGGCAATTCATCAACATCATCCAGCCTTTGCCGAGCATGCTCTGGCCACCGATGAGGAACTCCAGCGGGATAAACACATCCTTGCCGCTGTTAGGCCCGTTCATGAAGGCAGCGCCCAGCGGCAAGTGGCGCTGGCCGATCTCGACGCCGGGCGTATCAGTGGGGATCAAGGCCAGGCTGATACCCAGCTCTTCTTCTTCGCCGAGCAAGTGTTCCGGGTCGTAGGCCTTGAACGCCAAGCCCAGCAAGGTGGCTACAGGGCCGAGGGTGATGTAGCGCTTTTCCCAATTAAGGCGCAGGCCGATGACTTCTTCGCCTTGCCATTGGCCTTTGCAGATAACACCGGTATCGGGCATGGCGCCGGCATCGGAGCCGGCCAGTGGTCCGGTAAGGGCAAAGCAGGGAATTTCTTCGCCACGGGCCAGGCGCGGCAGGTAGTGCTGGCGCTGTTCGTCGGTGCCATAGTGCAGTAGCAATTCAGCCGGGCCGAGGGAGTTGGGAACCATGACCGTCGAGGCCAGATCGCCGCTGCGGGTGGCCAGTTTCATCGCTACTTGCGAGTGGGCGTAGGCCGAGAAGCCTTTGCCGCCATACTCCTTGGGGATGATCAGGGCAAAGAAGCCATGGGACTTGATGTGCTCCCAGGCCTCTGGCGGCAGATCCAGGTCTTGGCCGATCTGCCAGTCGCTGACCATGGCACACAGCGCTTCGGTGGGGCCGTCGATGAAAGCTTGTTCTTCTGCGGTCAGTTCAGCCTTGGGGTAATCGAGCAAGGTGTTCCAGTTCGGACGGCCGCTGAACAGTTCACCATCCCACCATACGGTTCCCGCATCGATAGCTTCACGCTCGGTTTGCGACATGGGCGGCAAGGTGCGCTTGAACCATCCGAACAAGGGGCCGCTGAAAACCCGGCGACGCACGTCGGGGAGCAGTACCAGTGCGGCCTTGGCTGCCAACATCAGCCAGAGGATCGCCAGCAGCCAGCCAGGCGCATGGCTGAAAATACCCATCAGCAGTACATATGCTGCAAGCACCGCCAGGGCAGGCACGGCGGCGATGCGACGGTGGGCCATATAGGCGGCGCCGATCACCAGAATTACTAACCACAACAGCAACATGTCCATTCCTCCGTGAAACGAAAAAGGCATTGCGCGAACCATCAGAGCTTAGACCGCATCCGACAATCGGCTGGTCAGAACAGTGACAGGTTGTGGCTGCAGGAGTTCGTTGGGGGAGTAGGGCAATTGTCATGGCTGATGTCTGCGGTAGACTGGACGGCCGCACATTCATCAGGACGTCGTCATGCTCAAGATCTGGGGCCGGAAGAATTCGACCAATGTCAGGAAAGTACTGTGGTGCGCTGAAGAGTTGGGGCTGGAGTATGAGTCGGTAGATGCCGGTGGGGCTTTTGGGTTGGTCAACGAGCCCCAGTACCGGGCGCTCAATCCCAATGGCCTGGTGCCTATGATCGAAGATGACGGGCTGGTGCTGTGGGAGTCCAATGCCATCGTGCGGTATCTGTCGGCGCGCTATGGTGCCGAATCTGGCTGGTATGTGGATGACGCGCGCCAGCGTGCCGAGGCAGACAAATGGATGGACTGGACCACGTCATCGCTAGCCGCGCCCTTCCGGCCTCTGTTCTGGGGGATTCTGCGAACGCCCGCCGAGCAGCAGGACTGGGTGGCGATCAACGCGGCGCACAAAACCTGCGCACAAATGCTGTCCATTGCCGATCAAGCCCTGGCTCGCCAACCTTACTTGTCCGGTAGCGAGTTGGGCATGGGCGATATCCCGCTGGGCTGCTTTGCCTACGCCTGGTTCGAAATGCCCATCGAACGTCCAGAAATGCGCCATTTGCGCGCCTGGTACGAACGTTTGCAGGAGCGCCCGGCCTTCCAGGCCGCGGTGATGACAGCACTGACCTGAGTCCAGCGGTCAAGCTGATAGTTATTATCGATACACATGACTGTACTTGTATGGCCTGGACAAGCACCATGGCCATATTCGCTGCGGCCGGCCTGTCCGGTCGCGTCTTGAACCCTTCAAACTGGTACGCGATCCGCTATGAGTTCTGCTCTGTCCATAAGGCAGCTAACCAAAACCTACGGCAACGGTTTCCAGGCCCTCAAGGGCATTGACCTGGATGTCGCCGAAGGTGATTTCTTCGCCTTGCTCGGCCCCAATGGCGCCGGGAAGTCCACCACCATTGGTATTCTCTCGACCCTGGTCAATAAAACCAGCGGTACGGTGAGCATTTTCGGCAACGACCTCGATCGACAGCCCGCAGCGCTCAAGCGCAGCATTGGTGTCGTGCCGCAGGAGTTCAACTTCAATCAGTTCGAAAAAACCTTCGATATTGTCGTGACCCAGGCGGGGTACTACGGCATTAACGCCAAGGTGGCCAAGGAGCGCGCCGAGAAGTACCTGACGCAGTTGGGCCTCTGGGATAAGCGCGATGTGCCGTCGCGTTCGTTGTCTGGTGGGATGAAGCGCCGCCTGATGATCGCCCGGGCGCTGATGCATGAGCCGCGGCTGTTGATTCTCGACGAGCCGACGGCAGGTGTGGACATTGAGCTGCGCCGCTCGATGTGGACGTTTCTCACCGAGCTGAATCAGCAGGGCATCACGATTATTCTGACCACCCACTACCTGGAAGAAGCCGAGCAGCTTTGTCGGCATATTGGCATCATCGACCACGGCACCATTGTCGAAAACACCAGCATGCGCGCATTGCTCGGCAAGCTGCATGTGGAAACCTTCCTACTCGATCTCAAGCAAGACCTGCCCCAGGCACCGAACCTGGTCGGTTATCCGTGCCGGCTAACAAGTCCGCACACGCTGGAAGTGCAAGTGGACAAGGATGTGGGTATCACGGCGCTGTTCGGTCAGTTGGCCTTGCAGAACATCGAAGTTCAAAGCCTGCGCAACAAGACCAACCGTCTCGAGGAGTTGTTCGTGTCCCTGGTGGAAAAAAACCTGGCGAAGGTGGCGGTATGAGTTCGGAATTGAGCGCCAATCTGGTCGCGCTGAATACAATCGTCTATCGCGAAGTGCGTCGGTTTACCCGGATCTGGCCGCAGACCCTGCTGCCCCCGGCGATCACCATGGTTCTGTACTTCGTGATCTTCGGTAACCTGATCGGTCGGCAGATCGGCGATATGGGTGGTTTCACCTATATGGAGTACATCGTACCGGGGTTGATCATGATGTCGGTGATCACCAACTCCTACGGTAACGTGGTGTCGAGTTTCTTCGGCAGCAAGTTCCAGCGCTCCATCGAAGAGTTGATGGTGTCGCCTGTGTCGCCTCACACCATTTTGATCGGCTACACCTTGGGTGGTGTCTTGCGCGGGCTGGCGGTGGGGGTGATCGTCACCATGCTTTCGCTGTTTTTCACCCACCTGCAGGTGCATCACCTGGGTGTGACCATTCTGGTGGTGGTGCTGACCGCGACCATCTTCTCGTTGCTGGGTTTTATCAACGCAGTGTTTGCGCGCAACTTCGACGATATTTCGATCATTCCGACTTTCGTCCTGACGCCGCTGACCTACCTGGGGGGCGTGTTCTATTCGATCAACCTGCTGCCGCCATTCTGGCAGACCGTATCGATGGCCAACCCGGTGCTGCACATGGTCAACTCGTTCCGCTACGGCATCCTGGGTGTTTCGGACATTCGTATCGGGGTGGCTATCAGCTTCATGCTCGCTGCCACTGCCGTGTTGTATTTAGGCTGTGTGCGCTTACTGGTCAGTGGGCGTGGAATGCGTACCTGATACCTTCTGTTTGCGTCGGCGCCACTGCCGGCCTACCCACCAGCGCCAGTAGAGCATGGTCAGGCAGTAAGCCAGGGCGCCGAGCAGCAGGCCGCAGACCACCGAGCCAAGCAGGAATGGCTGCCACAGGGTCGACAGCTGGCCGGTGATCCATTCGAAGGTGAGTTCATCCGGCAGGGTCCTGGCTGGAACCTGCATGAGCCAGGCCCCCATCTGGTAGGTGCAATAGAACACCGGCGGCATGGTGAACGGGTTGGTCAGCCAGACCAGGCTGACAGCAATCGGCATGTTGCCACGCACCAGGATCGCCAGGCTCGCGGCCAGCAACATCTGCATGGGCACGGGAATGAACGCTGCGAACAGGCCGACAGCCATTGCCCGGGCAACCGAATGTCGATTCAGGTGCCAAAGGTTCGGGTCGTGCAACAGCCGGCCGAGAAAGCGTAAGGATTTATGTTCCCTGATGCTGGTCGGATCGGGCATGTAGCGTTTAAAGAGACGACGCGGCATGTAGGCTCTCGACTGGGTGAAGTGGCAAGTATGCACGGAATCTAAAAGCCCCCCATTACAGACTTTGTGACAATTATTGAGTGAGTGCTTGGCTGCGCTGATCTAAGCCTGTGGGTGTGGGTTTATTTTGGAGCTTCGACGCATGCGCACAGGGATGTTGGCGCTGGCACTGGGCCTTCTATGCCTGAGTGTTCTACCCGTTTTGCCATCGGTCGGGTGGCTGCTGGTATTGGCCTTGATCGCCATTGTTTGCCTGGCAGGGCGAACGTATCCGCTGGGACTGTTTCTATTGGGTTTGTGTTGGGCTTGTCTGTCGGCCCAGCAGGCGCTGGATGATCGCCTTGCGCCCGAACTCGATGGTCGCATCCTGTGGTTGGAGGGCACCGTTGTTGGCTTGCCATCGCAAGACGGTCGATCAACACGCTTCGAATTGGAGGGCGCGCAATCCCGACGTGCCATATTGCCGTCACGTCTGCAATTAAGTTGGTTTGCAGGGCCTGGCGTCAGCAGTGGTGAACGTTGGCGGCTGGCGGTCAACCTCAGGCGGCCTCACGGTTTGCTCAATCCCCATGGGCCGGATCGTGAGGCAACCTTGTTGGCCCGGCGCATTGGCGGTACAGGCAGCGTAAAGGCTGGCGAGTTGCTGGCCCCCGCCGAGCGGGCCTGGCGCAGCGATATTCGCCAGCGGTTGATGCAGGCTGATGCGCAGGGGCGGGAGGGGGAGTTGATAGCGCTGGTGCTGGGCGACGGTGCAGGCTTGGCGCGCGAAAGCTGGCAAACACTGCAGGCCACCGGCACCGTGCACTTGCTGGTCATTTCCGGACAGCATATTGGCCTGTTGGCGGGGCTGGTCTACGCATTGATCGCCCTGTTGGCGCGTCTGGGTTGGTGGCCGCAGGCCTTGCCCTGGTTACCTTGGGCGTGCGCGGCGGCGTTTGTGACGGCGTTGGGTTATGGCCTTCTGGCAGGCTTTCAAGTGCCGGTGCAGCGAGCGTGCATGATGCTGGCAGTGGTGTTGCTATGGCGTTTGCGCTATCGCCACCTGGGCATGTGGGTGCCCTGGTTGCTAGCGCTCAATGCCGTACTGCTGTGGGAGCCTCTGGCCAGTCTTCTCCCGGGGTTTTGGTTGTCTTTTGCGGCTGTGGCGGTGTTGATTTTCACTTTCAGCGGCCGTTTGGGGGCCTGGAGCGCATGGATGGCTTGGGGCCGGGCGCAGTGGTTGATTGCCCTTGGCCTCTTGCCTGCGTTGATCGCGTTGGGGCTGCCGGTCAGTCTCACCGCTCCGTTGGCCAATCTTTTCGCCGTACCCTGGATCAGCCTGGCGGTACTGCCGTTGGCACTGCTGGGCACTGTGTTGTTGCCAGTGCCAGTAGTGGGGCAGGGCTTGATCTGGCTCGCCGGTGGGCTACTTGATGGGTTGTTCCGCTTGCTGGGTTTGTTGGCGCATTTGCAGCCGGCATGGATCCCCGACGCTGTGCCGTGGCCGCTGTGGTTGTTGCTGTGCCTGGGGGTGGTGTTGCTGTTGTTGCCTGCGGGCCTGCCGATGCGGGTGCTGGGCTGGCCCCTGGTGTTGCTGGCGGTGTTCGCACCGCGAGAACGAGTGCCGGACGGGCAGTTGGAAGTCTGGCAACTGGATGTCGGCCAGGGCTTGGCGTTTGTGTTGCAGACTCGACAGCACACGATGCTTTACGACGCCGGACCTGTGGTCGGTGATGCCGATCTCGGTGAACGTGTGGTCCTGCCTGCCTTGCATAAAATGGGGGTAACCAAAATCGACTTGATGCTGCTCAGCCATGCCGATGCCGACCATGCTGGTGGTGCGTTGGCGCTCAAGCGTGGTTTGCCCGTGCAGCGAGTGCTTAGTGGCGAAGCTGCCAAGCACGCCGAAGCGTTGCAGGCGCAGCCCTGTGTCAGTGGCGAGCGTTGGCAGTGGGATGGCGTGAATTTTTCTCTCTGGCAGTGGCAGGGCGCAGGCGACAACAACCAGACATCCTGCGTACTGTTGGTCGAGGCGGGGGCGAACGGCTGCTGCTGACTGGCGACATTGATGCTGCTGGCGAACAGGCCTGGCTCAACGACTGGCAGGCAAGCCGGCTTGACTGGCTACAGGCGCCGCACCATGGCAGTCGCACATCTTCGAGCCAAGCGTTGCTGACGGCGACGTCGCCTCGAGGCGTGTTGATTTCCAGAGGTCGTTACAACGCATTCGGCCATCCGCATGCATCAGTCATGCAGCGCTACCGGACAAGCGGCATCGAAGTATTCGACAGTGCCCTGCATGGCGCCCTGCGCTTGCGCCTGGGGACGTTTGCCGAGCCGCTGAAACAGCGTAGCCAGCGGCGATTCTGGCGCGACCCAAGTTGACGACCTTCGGCAGATGAGCCTCCAAGGGTCCTATGGTAAAGTGGCGGACTTTTTCAAGGGGATGCTAACTGTGTGGGAATTGGTCAAGTCCGGTGGTTGGATGATGCTGCCGATCATTCTGAGTTCCATCGCTGCCATGGCTATCGTCGCCGAGCGTCTCTGGACCCTGCGCGCCAGCCGGGTTACCCCGCCTCACTTGCTGGGTCAGGTGTGGCTGTGGATAAAAGACAAACAGCTCACCAGTGACAAGCTAAAGGCCCTGCGTGCCGACTCCCCGCTGGGCGAGATCCTGGCTGCTGGCCTGGCGAACTCCCGTCATGGTCGCGAGATCATGAAAGAGTGCATCGAAGAGGCGGCGGCTCGAGTCATTCACGAGCTGGAGCGCTACATCAATGCCTTGGGCACCATTGCGGCGATGGCGCCGCTGCTCGGCTTGCTCGGTACAGTGCTGGGCATGATCGACATTTTCAGTGCGTTCATGGGCACCGGCATGACCACCAATGCTGCGGTGCTGGCGGGCGGTATCTCCAAGGCGCTGATCACTACTGCGGCAGGCTTGATGGTCGGTATCCCCTCGGTGTTCTTCCATCGCTTCCTGCAGCGCCGTATCGACGAGTTGGTCGTCGGCATGGAGCAAGAGGCCATCAAGTTGGTCGAAGTGGTGCAGGGCGACCGTGATGTCGACCTGGCCGAGGGCAAGGCGTGAAATTTCGGCGCAAGCCCCGGGAGACCGTGGATATCAACTTGGCGTCGCTGATTGACGTGGTGTTCATCCTGCTGCTGTTCTTTGTGGTGACGACTACGTTTACCCGTGAAACCCAATTGCGGGTCGAGTTGCCTGAGTCGGTCAGTGGCGCGCCTGCGCCCGCCGATGAGGTCAAGCACTTGGATATCACCATCAGCGCCGACGGCGTGTATTCGGTGAATAACAACCTACTGCCCAAGAGCGACCTGGCGACCCTGACCGAGGCCCTGCAGAAAGAATCTGCAGGCGATACTAAACTGCCGTTGTCGATCAGTGCCGACGGCAAGACCCCGCACCAGGCGGTGGTCACTGCCATGGATGCGGCCGGCAAGCTCGGTTTCAGCCAATTGCGCATGACCACGGTCGAGGCTGCCCAGGGGACACCTTGATGGCGTTAGCCGACCGATTGCTCAATGCCTGGTATGCCGGGCATCCAGCACTTGCCTTGCTGCGTCCGCTGGAGTCGCTGTACCGGCGTGTGGTAATGCGCAAGCGGGCGCGTTTTCTCGCGGGGGATAGCCCCAGTTATCGTGCGCCAGTGCCGGTTATCGTGGTGGGCAATATCACCATTGGCGGCACCGGCAAGACGCCAATGATCCTGTGGCTGATCGACCATTGCCGTCAGCAAGGGTTGCGCGTGGGCGTGGTCAGTCGTGGTTATGGCGCCAAGCCTGCGCAACTGCCCTGGCGTGTGCGTGCCGAGCACAATGCTGCCGAAGCTGGCGACGAGCCGCTATTGATTGTGCAGCGTAGCGGCGTGCCGTTGATGATCGACCCCGACCGCGCGCGCGCGGTTCAGGCGTTGTTGGCCAGTGAGTCGTTGGACCTGATTCTCTGTGACGACGGCATGCAGCACTACCGCTTGGCCCGTGACCTGGAACTGGTGTTGATCGATGCCGCCCGGGGCCTGGGCAATCGTCGCTGTTTACCCGCCGGACCGCTGCGTGAACCGGTGGAGCGTTTGCAGGAGGTTGATGCAGTGCTCTACAACGGGGCCAGCGCCGATCGCGACGACGGCTTTGCCTTTGCCTTACAGCCCACAGCACTGGTCAATTTGCGCAGCGGTGAGCGTAAAGGCCTGGATCACTTCGCTGCAGGCCAGGCCGTGCATGCGGTGGCCGGTATTGGTAATCCGCAACGTTTCTTCAATACCCTGCAAGGGCTAAACTTGCGACCTGTGCCACACCCTTTTGCCGATCATGCCGAGTACAGCGCCCAAGCCTTGAGCTTTGCGCCTGCACTTGCGCTGATCATGACCGAGAAGGACGCGGTCAAATGCCGCGCCTTCGCTGCTGACGACTGGTGGTACCTTGCGGTCGATGCTGTGCCTTCACCTACCTTCCGGGTGTGGTTCGATGCTCAGCTTGACCGCTTGTTACCCGGCTCGCGGCACTCCTGATTCGTTTCTTTTTCCGGCCACTGGCCTGAGGAATACCCATGGACACCAAACTGCTCGACATCCTGGCTTGCCCGATCACCAAAGGCCCGCTCAAGCTCAGTGCCGATAAAACCGAACTGATCAGCAAGGGCGCGGGTCTGGCGTACCCAATCCGCGACGGTATTCCGGTCATGCTGGAAAGCGAAGCGCGCACCCTGACCGATGATGAGCGCCTGGATAAATGACCCCAGCCTTCACTGTCGTGATTCCGGCCCGGCTGGCCTCCACGCGCCTGCCGGGCAAGCCTTTGCTGCCTATCGCCGGTAAGCCGATGATCCAGCACGTCTGGGAGCAGGCGTGTAAAAGCAGCGCCAGCCGTGTAGTGATTGCCACTGATGACGCCGGTATCTATCAGGCCTGCGAAGCTTTCGGCGCACAGGTGCTAATGACCCGCGAGGATCATGATTCCGGCACCGACCGCCTGGCAGAAGTTGCCATCAAGCTGGGGTTGCCTGCTGACGCCATCGTGGTCAATGTCCAGGGCGATGAACCGTTGATTCCACCGATCATCATCGATCAGGTGGCAGCTAACCTGGCGGCGCATCCTGAGGCAGGCATTGCCACCTTGGCCGAACCGATCGAGGACGTCACTGCGGTTTTCAATCCCAACGCGGTCAAGGTTGTCAGTGACTGCAATGGCCTGGCCTTGACCTTCAGTCGGGCGCCATTGCCTTGGGCGCGAGACGTGTTCGCCAGCCGCCAGGATGCCTTGCCCGAAGGCGTGCCTTACCGCCGCCACATTGGGATGTATGCCTACCGTGCAGGCTTTCTCCATGACTTTGTCAGTTGGGGCCCCTGCTGGTTGGAGCGCACCGAATCGCTTGAGCAACTGCGTGCACTTTGGCATGGCGTGCGCATTCACGTTGCCGATGCAATCGAGGCGCCCCCTGTGGGCGTTGATACCCCACAAGATCTGGAGCGCGTCAGGCGCATTCTGGAGGCCTGATGCGCGTTCTTTTTGTGTGCCTGGGCAACATTTGCCGTTCGCCCACGGCGGAGGGTGTCCTGCGTCACCAGCTTCAGGTCGAAGGTCTGAGTGAGCTGATCGATGTGGCTTCAGCCGGTACCGGCGACTGGCATGTCGGCAAGCAACCGGACAGCCGTACCCGTCGTGCCGCGCAGTTGCGCGGTTATGATTTGTCGCAGCAGCGGGCACAGCAGGTTCGGGTCGGACATTTCGCCGAGTACGACCTGATCCTGGCAATGGACGAGAGCAATCTTGGTAACCTGCGGGCCATGCAGCCTGCTGGGGCGAAAGCGGAGCTCGACTTGTTCCTGCGGCGCTACGACAGTGCGCTGCAAGAGGTGCCCGATCCTTATTACGGCGGTGAGCAAGGATTCGAGCAGGTGCTGGACCTGATTGAAGACGCGTGCCGCAAACTGGTCATCGAACTCAAGGGACGTCTATGAGTAGGCAGTGGCAGGAGCAGGTTTCGCTCAAGCCTTACAACACCTTCGGTATCGAGGTGAAAGCCCGCTTTTTCACCGAAGCGCACAACGACGATGATGTGCGTCAGGCGCTGGCCCAGGCAGCAGGGCAGGACGTGCCGGTGCTGGTTATTGGCGGTGGCAGCAATTTGCTGCTGACCACTGATGTACCCGCATTGGTGCTGCGCATGGTCAGTCGCGGCGTGCGGATTCTTGCCGATGATGGTGAGCGTGTGGTGGTCGAGGCCGAGGCGGGTGAACCTTGGCATCAGTTTGTACAGTGGACGCTGGCCCAGGGTTTTTCCGGGCTTGAAAACCTCAGCTTGATTCCAGGTACCGTCGGTGCGGCACCGATGCAGAATATCGGCGCCTACGGCGTTGAGATCAAGGATGTGTTCGCTGGGCTGACTGCGTTGGACCGCCACACCGGCGAGCTGCGTGATTTCAGTCTGCAAGAGTGCGCCTTTGCCTATCGTGACAGCGTGTTCAAGCGCAATCCCGGGCGCTGGTTGATCCTGCGCGTTCGTTTTGCCTTGAGTCGAGTCATGCAGGCTCATCTGGATTACGGTCCGGTGCGTCAACGCCTGAGCGAGCAGGGCGTCAGTCAACCGACGGCGCAGAATATCAGCGATGCCATTTGTGCCATTCGCCGCGAAAAGCTGCCCGACCCGGTAGAGCTGGGCAACGCCGGAAGTTTTTTCAAAAATCCGATCGTAACTGCAGTGCTGGCTGATGCGATCCGTGTACAGCACCCGGGGCTGGTGGCTTATCCACAGGCGGATGGTCAGATGAAGTTGGCCGCGGGCTGGTTGATCGAACAGGCTGGTTGGAAGGGCTTCCGTGACGGTGATGCCGGGGTGCATCGATTGCAGTCTCTGGTCCTGGTCAACTACGGTCAGGCCAGTGGCCTGCAACTGCATCAGTTGGCGCAGAAAATCCAGGCGGATATCTTCGATCGATTTGGCGTCACGCTCGAGATGGAGCCGAATCTGTTGTAACAAAGCCCCGTCGATTGCATTCATAGCGGCAATAAAAAGCCCCGCCAGTTACCTGGCGGGGCTTTTTATTTCAGCGCTGGATCAGACGAGTGGCTTTTGCTCTTCTGCAGTTTCCAGTGCTTCAGGTTGTTGCTCGACTTCTGCTGCCTTGGCGGCTGCTTCAGCTTCACGCTTGCGGCGACGCACTTCGCGAGGGTCGTTTGGTGCGCGGCCGTTTGGCAGCATCACTGGGGCTTCGACCACCACTGGCTCAGCAGCAGGGGTAGATTCCTCAACAGCAGGTGCTGGTTCGCTGGCGACTGGTTGAGCTGCTTCAGCTTCAGTCACAGGCGCCTGAACAACTTCTGGCGCGCGTGGAGCTTCGGCTACGGGCTCTGCCACAACAGCAACTTCAACTGGCGCTTCAACTGCTTGCTCGGCAACCGCTTCGACAACCGGCTCAACGCGTGGCTCAACGATTGCCATAGGTTCGCTGACCGGTTGCTCAACAACTGGAGCAACGGTTGCTTGCTCGGCTACAACCGGCTTCGGTGCTTCGACCACGACCGGTTCGATTGCAGCTGGCTCAACGGCTTCAACTGTTTCTACAGTAGCGACCTCAGTAGTTACCGGGGCAATCACTGGAGCTGCTTCTTCAATGGCGGCCGTCGCGCGCTCAGCCTGGACGTTGGCCTGGGCTTCGGCATCAGCGCTGATGTTGCTGGTAGCAACTGCAGCGGTAACGGCCAGGCCGGCTGCCAGTTCGGCACCTGTAGGTTCGTTGCCGTCTTCGGCACCGTCTTCGGAGCCTTCAAGCACATTTCCATTGGCGTCACGCTGGCGCTCACGACGGTTGCTGCGGCGACGCTGGCCACGGGAGCGGCGACGTGGGCGTTCGCCTTCGGTGCCTTCCTGGTTGTCGTCCTGCAGCAGTTCTTCGTTAGGCAGTTGCTCTTCAGCAGCTTCAGTCGTTTCGACCGCCGGGTTTGGCTGGCGCTCCTCACGTGGTGGGCGTGGTTGGCGTTCTTCACGTGGTGCACGTTCTTCACGAGGTGCGCGTTCTTCACGAGGCGTGCGCTCTTCGCGAGGTGCACGTTCTTCGCGGGGTGCGCGCTCTTCACGCGGCTGGCGTTCTTCACGTGGAGCACGCTCAGGGCGTTCTTCACGCACTGCCGGGGTGGCGGTGTCGAGTGCTTCGCGCAGCTCGCGGACCGGGCGCTCTTCGCGTGCACGGCGATCTTCACGCGGGGCGCGAGGCTGGCGTTCTTCGCGAGGTTGACGTGGTGCGCGCTCTTCGCGGGCCTGGGTTTCTTCACGCGCTTCGCGTGGTTGACGCTCTTCACGCGGGGCGCGCTCTTCGCGTGGCTTGCGCTCTTCATCGCGACGGCCGTTGCGGTTGCGGCTCTGCTGGCGGCCGTTACGGCGTTCTTCGTTGCGCTGTGGGCGCTCGGTGGCCGGCTTCTCGGCAACTACAGGCGCTGCAGCAGGTTCGTCCTTGCCGGCGAACAGGCTGACCAGCGACTTGACCAGGCCTTTGAACAGGCTTGGTTCAGGCGCGACGTGGACCGGTGCGGCAGGTTGCTCTGGAGCGGTCGGAACCGGTGCATTGGCACGCGCTGGAGCGGTCTTGACCGCAGCTTCCTGGCGAACCAGGGTGCGAGTCGCTGCAGTCGGCTGAGCCTCTTCGGTCTCGGTTGCGGCGATTTCGTAGCTGGACTGGCTGTTCTGGGCTTCCGGGCTGTCGTCGCGCAGACGCTGCACTTCGAAGTGTGGGGTTTCCAGGTGGTCGTTCGGCAGAATGACGATACGTGCGCGGGTACGCAGTTCGATCTTGGTGATCGAGTTGCGTTTTTCGTTGAGCAGGAAGGCTGCAACTGGAATTGGCACTTGGGCGCGAACTTCGGCGGTGCGGTCTTTCAGGGCTTCTTCTTCGATCAGGCGCAGGATCGCCAGCGACAGTGATTCAACATCACGGATGATGCCGGTGCCGCTGCAGCGTGGGCATACGATGCCGCTGCTTTCGCCAAGGGAAGGGCGCAGACGCTGGCGAGACATTTCCAGCAGGCCAAAGCGCGAAATGCGACCGACTTGTACGCGGGCGCGGTCGGCTTCCAGGCACTCGCGTACCTTTTCTTCGACGGCGCGCTGGTTTTTGGCCGGGGTCATGTCGATGAAGTCGATGACGATCAGGCCGCCGATGTCACGCAGGCGCAGCTGGCGGGCGATTTCTTCAGCCGCTTCCAGGTTGGTCTGCAGTGCGGTTTCCTCGATGTCGCTACCTTTGGTGGCGCGTGCCGAGTTGATGTCGATGGACACCAGTGCTTCGGTTGGATCGATAACGATCGAGCCACCAGACGGCAGTTCGACCACGCGCTGGAAGGCGGTTTCGATCTGGCTTTCGATCTGGAAGCGATTGAACAGCGGGACGCTGTCTTCGTACAGTTTGATCTTGCTGGCGTACTGCGGCATTACCTGGCGGATGAACGTCAGGGCTTCTTCCTGGGCGTCGATGCTGTCGATCAGCACTTCGCCGATGTCCTGGCGCAGGTAGTCGCGAATGGCGCGGATGATGACGTTGCTTTCCTGGTAGATCAGGAAAGGCGCAGCGCGGTCCTGGGAGGCCTCTTTGATGGCGGTCCACAGTTGCAACAGGTAGTCCAGGTCCCATTGCATTTCTTCGCTGCTGCGGCCAAGGCCAGCAGTACGTACGATCAGACCCATGTCGGCAGGAGCAACCAGGCCGTTCAGGGCTTCGCGCAGTTCGTTGCGCTCTTCGCCTTCAATGCGGCGGGAGATGCCACCGGCACGCGGGTTATTTGGCATCAGCACCAGGTAGCGGCCGGCGAGGCTGATGAAGGTAGTCAGGGCTGCGCCTTTGTTGCCGCGCTCTTCCTTCTCGACCTGGACGATGACTTCCTGGCCTTCGCTAAGTACTTCCTTGATGTTCACCCGGCCTTCCGGGGACTTCTTGAAGTATTCGCGGGAGATTTCCTTCAGCGGCAGAAAGCCGTGACGTTCGGAGCCGAAGTCGACGAAGGCGGCTTCCAGACTAGGTTCTATCCGGGTGATCCGGCCTTTGTAGATGTTGGCCTTTTTTTGCTCGCGCGCACCAGACTCGATGTCCAGGTCGTAGAGGCGTTGGCCGTCTACCAGAGCTACACGCAACTCTTCAGGTTGAGTCGCGTTAATCAGCATTCTTTTCATGTAATACCGTCGGTTTCCGGGCTGCCGGAAACGGCGTTCGGCACACACGACTTCTCACGGTCGGTGTCAGGTGCGCAAGGGGTGGCGGGCCACCCCCGTGTCCAGCGACTGTCGAGCCAAACTGGTAACCCAGTACTGCCGAAGTCGCGACGACGCGTCCTGCTTGCTGTGGTGTCAAATGCACTCAGACAGGAGGAGGAATCAGCCTTCGGCCGTGGACGCCCCAGGGGCATCTTGATCAAGACCGGGTCCTGTCGCCAGGCCAGAAGGCCTATGGACTGGACGCAGTACTACACGGTCCGACGGTTGTGCATCTCCACCCTACACGTATCCCTGATAATTCGGGTGCTGCCGCGCGCTGAATCCGCAACGGGTTGCATTTTCGCCAGCTCCATACGGGAGCCCGCGCCTTTGTATGTTCAAGGCTGGTATTTCCGAAGCTTTCACCATGACTGCGTGAAACTGACGGCACTGACAGAGTGGCATCGAAAAAAACATGGGGGAGGGCAAAACACCGCTCTTGTAGTTTTTTATCGGTCTTCTCTGCACGGCGCTGGTGGCGATTCCAGGCAACTCTGTAAACTGGCAAAAGCCCCGTCGGACGGCCTCGCGTCCTCGAGATTTTGCGTCGGTCAGGGCCGGCTATAAGCCGTGAGTCCGCTGGCCAGCCGCTTTTGGCGGCGTTCGCGACTATAGCAGCAATCATTAAGTGCTTCAAATCCATAAAAAATTGTTATGATTGGCAAATGACGACAAACACCCCTCCGACCTCCGGCGTCCAGCTGATAGAGGTCGCCCCGGAACTTGCCGGGCAACGAATCGATAATTTCCTCATCACTGCGCTCAAGGGTGTTCCCAAGACCTTGATTTACCGCATTTTGCGCAAAGGCGAAGTGCGTGTTAACAAGGGGCGGATCAAGCCTGAGTACAAGTTGCAAGCTGGCGACATCGTGCGCGTTCCGCCCGTTCGTCTGCCTGAGCGCGACGAGCCTGTGCCTGTGGCCCAGGGTTTGCTTCAGCGTCTGGAGGCCGCGATTGTCTACGAAGACAAGGCCTTGATCGTCTTGAACAAACCCGCAGGTATTGCCGTGCACGGCGGTAGCGGTCTCAATTTTGGTGTGATCGAAGCCTTTCGTCAGATGCGCCCCGATGCCAAGGAATTGGAGCTGGTCCATCGTCTGGATCGCGACACCTCGGGTCTGCTGATGATCGCCAAGAAGCGCAGCATGTTGCGCCACTTGCATGCGGCGTTGCGCGGCGATGGTGTCGACAAGCGATACATGGCCCTGGTTCGCGGTCATTGGGCTACGGCGAAAAAACAGGTCAATGCGCCCTTGCTCAAGAGTAATCTGCGTTCCGGCGAACGTATGGTCGAGGTCAACGACGAGGGCAAGGAGGCGCTCACGCTGTTCCGCGTCCTGCGTCGTTTCGGTGAATTCGCCACCATTGTCGAGGCGCGCCCGATCACCGGGCGCACCCATCAGATCCGCGTTCATGCCCTGCATGCCGGTCACTGCATCGCCGGTGACAGCAAATATGGTGATGAAGACTTCAGTCGTGAAATTCGCGACCTGGGTGGCAAGCGCCTGTTTCTACATGCCTATGCGCTGACGGTGCCGCTGCCTGACGGGGGCGAACTCAAGCTCGAGGCGCCGGTTGATGAGATGTGGTCCAAGACTGTGGAGCGCTTGAGTGCGGCGTGATTACGATCTGCTGATTTTCGACTGGGACGGTACCCTGGCTGATTCAATCGGGCGTATCGTCGAGGCAATGCATGTGGCTGCTGGGCGTGCCGGGCATGCAGTCTGCGCTGATGACGCCGTCAAGGGCATTATCGGTCTGGCATTGCCTGAAGCCATCAGTACCTTGTATCCGCACTTGAGTGACGATCAGGTGGCGGTGTTTCGGCAGCACTATGCTGATGTCTACATGGCCCTTGATGAGCAACCGTCGCCCCTGTTCGAAGGTGTGGTGGAATCGTTGGAGTCATTCCGTGGCCAGGGCTACCGCCTGGCAGTAGCGACTGGCAAGGCTCGACGAGGGTTGGATCGAGTGTTGCGGGCCAATGGTTGGCAGGATTATTTCGATATTACTCGCGCTGCCGATGAAACCCGGGGCAAGCCCCATCCTCAGATGCTCGAGGAGATTCTGCTGCATTGCCAGGTCGACGCGGGCCGTGCACTGATGGTTGGGGATTCGGCCTTCGATTTGTTGATGGCAAGCAACGCCGGCATGCATTCGGTCGCCGTTAGTTATGGCGCCATGTCACCGCAAGCACTGGGTGCATTCGGGCCGCAAGTCTGTATCGAACACTTTTCACATTTGCAGGCCTGGCTGAGCCGGTCGCCTGCTGCAGCAATTCCAAGGTAGGTGAGCATGGCTGACGAATGGAAGGCGCCAAGCGCTGAAGGCGGCGAAGAGCAGAAAAGCTGGAAGCTGTTGGAAAAAACCCTGCTGGCGGGTGTGCAGGAGCAGCGTCGGGCGCGGCGCTGGGGGATTTTTTTCAAGTTGCTGACCTTTGCCTATCTGTTCGGCATTCTGGCCCTGTTCAGTCCGCTGACCAGCATGGATAAGGCTGCTTCACGCAGCGTCAATCACACTGCAGTGGTTGAGGTGCGCGGGGTCATTGCCGATCAGGAGCCTGCCAGTGCCGACAATATCGTTGGCGGCTTGCGCGAGGCGTTCAAGGACGCGAAGACCAAGGCCGTCATCCTGAGTATCAACAGCCCAGGTGGCAGCCCTGTACAGTCGGGCTACATCTATGACGAAATTCGTCGTCTGCGTGCTGAGTATCCGGATATCAAGCTGTATGCGGTGATCAGTGATCTGGGGGCTTCCGGCGCGTATTACATTGCCAGCGCTGCAGATCAGATCTACGCCGACAAGGCCAGTCTGGTCGGTTCCATTGGTGTTACTGCGGCCGGTTACGGTTTTGTCGGTACCATGGAGAAACTCGGCGTCGAACGGCGCACTTATACGGCGGGCGAACACAAGGCGTTCCTTGATCCGTTCCAGCCGCAAAAGCCCGAAGAAACCGCGTTCTGGCAGGGCGTGCTGGAAACCACGCACAAGCAGTTCATCGCCAGCGTCAAGCAAGGCCGTGGTGAGCGCTTGAAGGATAAGGAACACCCTGAGCTGTTCAGTGGCCTGATCTGGTCTGGCGAGCAAGCCGTGGCGCTGGGGCTGGTTGATGGGCTGGGGAGTGCCAGTTACGTGGCGCGTGAGGTGGTGGGTGAAAAGGAGTTGGTCGACTTCACGGTTGAAGAGTCACCCTTCGACCGTTTCTCCAAGCGCCTGGGCACCAGCATTGCCGAGCGCCTGGCAATGTGGATGGGCTTTCAGGGGCCATCGTTGCGCTGAGGCGCATTGAGTGAAAAGCCGGCCTTGGTGCCGGCTTTTTACATTGTGCGACTTGTACGACATGCAGCGAGTCAGGGGAGGCAGGCGCCTTCGCTCAACAGCATGTCTACCAGACGGATCAGTGGCAGGCCCACCAGGCTGGTGGCGTCTACGCCATGGGTGCTCTGGAACAGGCTGACGCCCAAGCCCTCGGCCTTGAAGCTGCCAGCGCAGTCGTAGGGCTCTTCGGCGCGCAAATAGCGCTCGATGCGGGCCAGGTCCAGTTCGCGCATATTGACGGTGAAGGGGATGCAGTCGACCTGGCAGTCGCCGGTCTTGCTGTTGAGGAGCGCCAGGCCGGTAAGAAAGGTGACATGGTTACCGCTGGCGGCCAGTAATTGCTCGCAGGCCCGCTCGAAGGTGTGTGGCTTACCGAGTATTTGTTCGCCGAGCACGGCAACCTGGTCGGAGCCGATGATCAGGTGGTCGGGATGGCTGGTGGCAAGGGCCATGGCTTTTTCCCGGGCCAGGCGCTTCACCAGGTCTGCGGCGGGCTCGTCGGGCAGGCGCTGTTCGTCGATATCAGGGGACGCCCAGCTGAAAGGGAGGCGCAAGCGTTCAAGCAATTCACGCCGGTACGGTGAGCTGGAAGCCAGTAATAAAGGCAGCATGGTAAACTCCTGGGCAGGTGAAACGATTCTAACATGCTGAACGGAACCGAATTTCCTTTGACAGGGGCGGGGGTCATCCCTAGAATGCTGCGCCTATGTTGAATGACCCGATTCCACCTCACGTTGACCCGCGCAAATTGGCCGATCGTGGTGTTTCTCTCGAAGGAACGCTGCAGCTCGCCGATTTGGAGAGACTCTGCGACCCGCTTTCCGACAATGTCGGTACGGTGCAGGCTAAATTCGATTTTGAGCGAGACGAGCAGAAGGCTGTGGTTATCCACACCGAACTGAGCGTCGAGGTCAAAATGGTTTGCCAGCGTTGTCTTGAGCTGGTCACCCTGCCGATCCACAGCGAAAGTACTTACGCTGTGGTGAAGGAGGGTGCGAATACCCAGTCGTTGCCGAAAGGTTATGACGTGCTGGAACTGGGCGAAGATCCTTTGGATCTGCAGGCCTTGGTCGAGGAAGAGCTTTTGCTTGCCTTGCCCATCGTGCCTGCTCATCATCCGGAAGAATGCCAGCAGCCGGCGGGCGCCGATGAGCCCGAACCGAGCAAGGACGAGGTAACACGGTCCAACCCGTTCAGTGTATTGGCGCAGTTAAAGCGTGACCCAAACGTTTAGGAGTTAATCAATTATGGCTGTTCAGCAGAACAAAAAATCCCGCTCTGCCCGTGACATGCGTCGTTCGCACGATGCTCTCTCGGAAAACGCTCTGTCCGTAGAGAAAACCACTGGTGAAGTACACCTGCGTCACCACGTATCGCCAGAAGGCGTATACCGTGGTCGTAAAGTGATCGACAAGGGCGCTGACGAGTAATCCTTGTCCGCTCAGATCATCGCGATTGACGCAATGGGCGGGGACTTCGGTCCCCGCAGCATTGTTCAGGCAAGTATTGCTTGTCTATCTGCTACTCCCTCGCTACACCTGACCCTCGTCGGTCAACCCTCTCTCCTTGAAGATCTCATAGCTGGCCAGTCGGCAGCGGATCGCGCGCGCCTGCAGATAGTTGCAGCTAGCGAAGTGATCGGCATGGACGAGCGGCCGTCCCAGGCTTTGCGCGGAAAACCAGATTCGTCCATGCGTGTGGCGTTGGAATTATTGCGTGATGGCAAGGTTCAGGCCTGCGTCAGTGCAGGTAACACGGGTGCGCTGATGGCGCTGTCGCGTTACGTGCTCAAGACCCTCCCAGGTATCGATCGCCCGGCCATGGTCGCGGCCATTCCTACGCAGACGGGCTACTGTCAGTTGCTCGACCTGGGTGCCAATGTTGATTGCAGTGCGGACAATCTCTTTCAGTTTGCTGTCATGGGCTCCGTGGCTGCGCAGGCTTTGGGTATTTCCCGGCCGCGTGTGGCGTTGCTCAATGTCGGCACCGAGGACATCAAGGGTAATCAGCAGGTCAAGCTCGCCGCCAGCATGTTGCAGAATGCTCGGGGCCTTAACTACATAGGCTTTGTCGAAGGTGATGGCCTGTACCGCGGTGAAGCGGATGTAGTGGTCTGCGACGGATTCGTTGGCAACATCCTGCTCAAGTCCAGTGAAGGTCTGGCAACGATGATCGCTTCGCGCATTGAGGCCTTGTTCAAGGGAGGTATCGGCGCGCGTCTCGCCGGGGCTGTGGCAATGCCCCTGCTCAAGCGCCTGCAGGCCGACCTGGCGCCGGCGCGACATAATGGCGCAAGCTTTCTGGGGTTGCAGGGCATCGTTATAAAGAGCCATGGTTCTGCAGGTGTGCAGGGCTTTCAGAGTGCCATTCAGCGTGCTCTGATCGAGATTCAGGAGAACCTTCCGCAGCGTCTGCATGGCCGTCTGGAAGACTTGTTGCTTTAGGCATATGGCTCTGGAAGTGGTTAAATGTGACCGCTTGGTCTTCGTTACCATCCAAGTTTTCAGTTTCTTGCGCTCAGTTTATTGCTGGGTGCTTAATTTCCGACGACAAGATCACTAGGGGCTTGTTCAATGTCTGCATCCCTCGCATTCGTCTTTCCCGGTCAAGGTTCGCAGTCCCTCGGTATGCTTGCCGAGCTGGGCGCCCAGTATCCGCTGGTCATTGATACCTTCCGCGAGGCCTCCGAGGCTCTGGGCTATGACCTCTGGGCGCTGACCCAGACCGGCCCGGAAGAGCAACTCAACCAAACCGACAAAACCCAGCCGGCCATTCTTACTGCTTCCATTGCGCTGTGGCGTTTGTGGTTGGCTGAAGGTGGTGCGCGCCCTGCTTTCGTTTCCGGCCACAGCCTGGGCGAGTACAGCGCTCTGGTTGCTGCTGGCAGCCTGAGCCTTGGCGACGCCGTGAAGCTGGTCAAGCGCCGTGGCGAGCTCATGCAGGAGGCCGTTCCGGCCGGGCAGGGTGCCATGGCTGCGATTCTCGGCCTGGACGACGCTGGCGTCGTCGCCATCTGTGCCGAAGCGGCTCAGGGCGAAGTGGTCAGCGCAGTCAACTTCAACTCGCCGGGGCAGGTGGTAATTGCCGGGGCCAAGGCAGCAGTCGAACGCGCCATGGAAGCGTGCAAGGCCAAGGGCGCCAAGCGTGCACTGCCATTGCCGGTGAGCGTTCCATCACACTGCGAGCTGATGCGCCCGGCTGCCGAGCGTTTCGCCGAGAGCGTCAACGCCATTGACTGGCAGGTCCCGCAAATTCCTGTTGTACAGAACGTTAGCGCCGCCGTAGCTGCCGATCTCGATACGCTCAAGCGTGACCTGCTGGAGCAACTGTACAAGCCGGTGCGTTGGGTCGAGTGTGTGCAGACCTTGGCCGCCAACGGTGCGGTACAGCTGGTCGAGTGCGGCCCAGGCAAGGTCCTGGCTGGCCTGAACAAGCGTTGCGCCGACGGCGTGACCACCTACAACCTCAACACCCCGGATGCTGTCGCCGCCACTCGCGCGGCGCTGGCCTGATTTAGGAGAAGCTTGCATGAGCCTGCAAGGTAAAGTTGCCCTGGTTACCGGCGCCAGCCGTGGTATTGGCCAGGCTATCGCCCTGGAACTGGGCCGTCTTGGCGCTACCGTAATCGGTACTGCCACCTCCGCATCGGGCGCCGAGCGCATCGCTGCGACCCTTAAGGAACACGGTATCACCGGTACCGGCCTGGAATTGAACGTGACCAGCGATGAGTCGGTTACCGCTACCCTGGCCAAGATCCAGGAGCAGTTCGGTGCCCCGGCCATTTTGGTCAACAACGCCGGTATCACTCGCGACAACTTGATGATGCGGATGAAGGATGACGAGTGGTTCGATGTCATCGACACCAACCTCAACAGCCTCTACCGTCTGTCCAAGGGCGTCCTGCGCGGCATGACCAAGGCGCGCTGGGGTCGTATCATCAGCATCGGTTCGGTAGTGGGTGCCATGGGTAACGCCGGGCAGGTAAACTACGCGGCAGCCAAGGCTGGTCTGGAAGGTTTCAGCCGTGCGCTGGCCCGCGAAGTGGGCTCGCGCTCGATTACAGTGAACTCGGTGACCCCCGGTTTCATTGACACCGACATGACCCGTGAACTGCCGGAAGCTCAGCGCGAAGCGCTGCAGACTCAGATCCCCCTGGGGCGTCTGGGCCAGGCTCAGGAGATCGCCAATGTGGTGGCTTTCCTGGCTTCTGAAGGCGCAGGCTACGTGACTGGCGCGACCATTCCGGTCAACGGCGGCATGTACATGTAAATCTAATGTGACGGATTGCTTCAAAAAAATGTCATACGAGCTGTCTAAAATCCGTTATAAAGCTGCAACCAGATTCTAGTCGGTTGGCAGGTGTGGTCTGGCGAGGCGTGTTGCGCTTGAAAAGCAGACGTCTTTCTATACACTTACACACCGGCCAGCCGCCTGACATATGTCCATTAGGAGTGAAAACAAGGTATGAGCACCATCGAAGAACGCGTCAAGAAAATCGTCGCCGAGCAACTGGGCGTTAAAGAAGAAGAAGTTGTGAACACCGCTTCTTTCGTTGAAGATCTGGGTGCCGATTCCCTTGACACCGTTGAGCTGGTGATGGCTCTGGAAGAGGAATTCGAGACCGAAATCCCTGACGAAGAAGCTGAGAAGATCACTACTGTTCAAGCTGCTATCGACTACGTCACCAGCCACCAGGCTTAAGACGTTGTAGTCGTCGCTTCTTGTCATGGAAAAACCGCACTGCCTTCGCCGGCGTGCGGTTTTTTCTTTACAAGAGATGAAGTCAATTGAATAAGGAGAGTGCTGTGTCGCGTAGACGCGTCGTGGTCACCGGTATGGGTATGCTGTCGCCACTGGGCACGGATGTGCCGAGCAGTTGGCAGGGCATTCTGGCTGGCCGCAGTGGCATAGGTCTGATTGAACATACGGACCTGACTGCCTACTCCACCCGTTTTGGCGGCTCGGTAAAGGGCTTCGAGGTTGAGCAGTACCTGTCGGTCAAGGAAGCCCGCAAGCTCGATCTGTTCATACAGTACGGCCTGGCAGCCGGTTTTCAGGCAGTGCGCAACGCCGGCCTGGAAGTAACCGACGCCAACCGTGAGCGCATTGGCGTAGCCATGGGCTCAGGTATCGGTGGCCTGACCAATATCGAAGAAACCAGCCGGACTCTGCACGAGCAAGGCCCTCGGCGCATTTCGCCGTTCTTCGTGCCGGGTTCGATCATCAACATGATTTCCGGTTTCCTGTCGATCCACCTGGGTGTACAGGGACCTAACTACGCCATTTCAACGGCCTGCACCACGGGTACCCACTGTATCGGTATGGCGGCGCGCAACATCGCTTTCGGTGAAGCCGACGTGATGATTGCCGGCGGCGCGGAAATGGCGGCCTGCGGTCTGGGCATGGGCGGCTTTGGTGCCTCGCGTGCGCTGTCGACCCGCAATGACGACCCGACGCGCGCAAGCCGTCCGTGGGACAAGGGCCGGGATGGTTTTGTCCTCGCCGACGGTGCTGGTGCGCTGGTGCTTGAAGAGCTTGAGCACGCCAAGGCGCGTGGGGCAACCATCTATGCCGAGCTGGTTGGTTTTGGCATGAGTGGTGACGCCTATCACATGACATCACCGCCAGAAGATGGCAGCGGTGCGGCGCGTTGCATGGTCAACGCTCTGCGAGATGCACGCCTGAACCCTGATCAGGTGAACTACGTCAACGCTCATGGTACCTCCACGCCAGCCGGTGACCTGGCTGAGTCGTCGGCACTCAAGACGGTGTTTGGCGATCATGCCTACAAGTTGGCCGTCAGCTCGACCAAGTCGATGACTGGCCACCTGCTGGGCGCGGCCGGTGCCGTAGAGGCGATTTTCAGTGTGCTGTCGATCAATGGACAGGTGGCGCCGCCGACGATCAACCTCGATGAGCCGGACGCCGGTTGTGATCTGGATTTCGTGCCGCATGAGGCGCGTAACATGCCGATTGATATCGTGCTATCCAACTCCTTCGGTTTTGGCGGTACCAATGGCTCGCTGGTGTTCCGCCGGTTCGCCGATTGATGTACAGCTGGATCGATGGTCTGCCGGCAGATGCAGTCAATCTGCAAAGTCGTGCGTTGGCCTACGGCGATGGTCTGTTCGAGACCATTGCCGTCAGGGCCGGGCGGCCATCGTTGCTCGACCATCATCTTCAACGTCTCGCGCTGGGTTGCCAGCGCTTGGCAATCAACGCCGATCACGCGCTGATTCGCGAAGAGTTGAGCCGCTATGCCAGCTTGCTCGGTGATGGCGTGCTCAAATTCATACTCGTTCGTGGTGACAGCCAGCGCGGCTACGCGCCTGCTGCGGGTGCGCCACCACGACGCATCCTCCAGGGTAGTCCGCTACCCACATACCCTGCCCAGCATACCGAGCAGGGCGTTCGACTGTTTGCCTGTACCACCCGTCTTGCCGAGCAACCGCTTTTGGCCGGCCTCAAGCATCTCAATCGCCTCGAGCAGGTGCTGGCACGTGCCGAGTGGCAAGGTGCCGAGTACGCCGAAGGCTTGATGCGCGACATTTCCGGGCGGCTGGTGGAAGGGGTCTACAGCAATCTTTTCCTGGTCCGTAATGGTGAGCTGCTGACGCCTGACTTGAGCCGCTGTGGCGTGGCGGGAGTGATGCGCGGCGCATTGCTTGAGCAGGCTGCATTGGCCGCTATCCCGGTACGTATTACCGATCTGTCCCTGCAGGACCTGGAGCAGGCTGATGAGGTTTTTCTCTGCAACAGCGTCTATGGGGTCTGGCCTGTGTGTGCATTTGTATCGCTGAACTGGTCGCCAGGTCCGCTCACCCGTAAACTGCAGGCCATTGCCCGTACGCTACTGGATAAATGATTCGTGAGACGTAAATTCTTGGTGCTGCTGGAGACCGGATTGATCCTGGCAGGCCTGGTCCTGGGTTTTTCAGCCTGGAAAGTGAACTCGGCGCTTGAGCAGACCCTGCACGTCAGTCAGGAGCAACTGCTTGACGTGCCCACCGGTACCAACCCCAATCGCATGTTCTACCGCATGGAAAGCCAAGGCCTGCTGGATGACGCCTTCTGGCTGCGCCTGTACTGGCGATTCAATATGGCTGGGGTACCGTTGCATACCGGCGAGTACCGCATGACGCCAGGCATGACCGTGCGCGACCTATTCGAGGTCTGGCGTCGTGGCGATGTGGTGCAGTACAGCCTGACCTTGGTCGAGGGCTGGAACTTCCGCCAGGTGCGCTCGGCGCTGGCCAAGCACGAAAAAATAAAGCAGACCCTCGACGGCCTCAGCGATGCCGAGGTGATGGATAAGCTCGGTCATCCCGGGGTTTTTCCGGAAGGGCGCTTTTTTCCTGACACCTATCGCTTTGTTCGGGGCATGTCCGACGTAGAGTTCCTCCAGCAGGCCTATGCGCGGCTCGATGAAGTATTGGCCAAGGAGTGGGCTGAGCGGGCCGCCGACTTACCCTATCGTGATCCTTACCAGGCGTTGATCATGGCTTCGCTGGTAGAGAAGGAAACCGGCGTGCCGCAGGAGCGCGGCCAAATAGCCGGGGTGTTCGTGCGCCGCATGCGTCTGGGCATGCTGCTGCAAACAGACCCGACGGTAATCTACGGCATGGGCGAGCGCTACAATGGCAAGATTACCCGTGCCGATCTGCGCCAGCCGACGCCTTACAACACCTACACCAATGCCGGCCTGCCGCCGACGCCGATCGCCATGGTCGGTCGTGAAGCAATCCATGCGGCATTGAATCCGGCGCCGGGCACCAGCCTGTACTTTGTCGCCCGTGGCGATGGTAGCCATGTTTTCTCCGACGACCTCGATGCGCACAATTCGGCGGTTCGCGAGTACCAGATCAAGCGTCGTGCTGATTACCGTTCCAGCCCGGCACCTGTGATCGAATCCGAGCCTGAGGTCGAACCACAGACCCAGGAACCCACTGAGGCCAATCCTGAGCCGGAGCCTGAACCATCGGCGCCTGCCCGTGAGACCTCACCGCAATGATCAATCGTAAGGACTGCCTGTGACCGGCTTGTTTATCACCCTGGAAGGTCCCGAAGGGGCAGGCAAAAGCACCAATCGCGAGTACCTGGCCGAGCACCTGCGTGCCCAGGGCCTGGATGTAGTGCTGACCCGTGAGCCGGGCGGTACGCCGCTGGCCGAGCGGATTCGCGAATTACTGCTGGCCCCTAGCGACGAAAAAATGGATGCCGACACCGAGCTGCTTCTGGTGTTTGCCGCCCGTGCCCAGCATTTGGCAGAAGTGATTCGTCCGGCCTTGGCGCGTGGTGCCATCGTTCTCTGTGATCGCTTCACTGATGCGACCTACGCCTACCAGGGCGGTGGTCGTGGCTTGTCGCTAGAGCGTATCGCCACGCTTGAGAACTTTGTTCAAGGTGCACTGCGCCCCGACTTGACCCTGGTGTTCGATCTGCCGGTGGAAATCGGTCTCTCCAGGGCGGCGGCCCGTGGTCGTCTGGATCGCTTCGAACAGGAAGGCCAGGCTTTCTTCGAGGCTGTGCGTCAGGCCTATCTGGCGCGCGCCAAGGCAACCCCGCAACAGTACAAGCTGATTGATGCCGCGCAGTCACTGGTTCAGGTGCAGCAGGCGCTTGATGCCTTGATGCCGCAGATTCTGGAACGTTGCCGTGGCTGAGGCCTACCCTTGGCAGCAGGCCCTGTGGCAGCAACTGGCTGGGCGAACCCAGCATGCTCACGCCTATCTGTTGCATGGCCCGCAAGGCATTGGCAAGCGGGCCCTGGCCGAGCGCCTGATGGCGCTGTTGCTGTGTCAGCGACCTGCCGGCCTGGAGGCTTGCGGGCAGTGCAAGTCGTGCCTGTTGCTCGCAGCCGGCAGCCATCCGGACAACTATGTGCTGCAGCCCGAGGAGGCTGACAAGCCCATCAAGGTCGATCAGGTGCGTGACCTGGTGTCCTTTGTGGTTCAGACCGCGCAGTTGGGTGGGCGCAAGGTGGTGTTGATCGAGCCGGTCGAGGCGATGAACATCAATGCTGCCAACGCCTTGCTCAAGAGCCTGGAAGAGCCGTCAGGCAATACCATTTTGCTTCTGGTCAGCCACCAGCCCAGCCGATTGCTGCCAACCATCAAGAGCCGTTGCGTGCAGCAGGCCTGCCCGTTGCCGGATGCCACGCAAAGTCTGGCGTGGCTGAACACGGCATTGCCCGAGTGTGATGAGCAGGAACGCCTTGAGTTGCTAAGCCTGGCTGCAGGCTCGCCCCTGGCTGCGGTCAGTTTGCAGGCGCAGGGTGTGCGAGAGCAGCGTGCGCTGGTGGTTGAAGGCGTGAAGAAGTTGCTCAAGCAGCAACAATCCCCCAGTCAGCTGGCCGAAGCCTGGAGCAGCATTCCGTTGTTGCAACTGTTCGACTGGTTCTGTGACTGGTCCAACCTGGTTCTGCGCTATCAGTTGACCGAGGACGAGGAAGGTTTAGGCTTGAATGACATGCGCAAGGTGGTTCAGTACCTGGCGCAGAAGAGTGGCCAGAGCAAGGTTCTGGACATTCAGGACTGGATCCTTGCCCAGCGTCAGAAAGTCATGGCCAAGGCCAACCTCAATCGCGTGCTTTTGCTTGAGGCGTTACTGGCGTCCTGGGCCATGTTGCCCGGCCAGCGTTGAGCGGCACCGCCCCTTAATTTTTTCAGTGTTGTGATACGTCCATGCTTGTAGATTCCCATTGCCACCTCGATCGTCTCGATCTGACTGCCCATCAAGGCTCGCTTGATGCGGCCCTGGATGCTGCCCGTGCTTGCGGCGTCGGCCACTTTTTGTGCATCGGCGTCAGTGCCGACAACGCCCAGGCGGTCAAGGACCTGAGCGAGCGCTACAGCGACGTGGATTGCTCTGTGGGTATTCATCCCCTGGACTTGACGCCGGATGGCGCGCCGCCGCTCGACTGGCTGCTCAAGGAGCTGGAACACCCCCATGTAGTGGCCATCGGCGAAACCGGGTTGGACTATCACTATGAGCCTGAAGCTGCCCAGGTTCAGCAGGACTCGTTTCGCTTGCACCTGCAGGCCGCGCAGGTGACCGGCAAGCCAGTCATCATTCATACCCGCGCAGCACGCGCAGATACCCTGACCCTGCTGCGTGAGGCGGATCTGAGCCAGGCGGGCGTCCTGCATTGCTTTACCGAAGACTGGGATATGGCCAAGGCTGCACTGGATCTGGGCTATTATATCTCGTTGTCCGGCATCGTCACCTTCCGCAACGCCGATGCCTTGCGCGATGTCGCCCGCCAGGTGCCGGCCGATCGCCTGTTGGTGGAAACCGACTCACCCTATCTGGCGCCTATTCCCTATCGCGGCAAGGCAAACCTTCCGCAATATGTGCGCGAAGTGGCGGAGTTCGTGGCGATGGTGCGCGGTGAGCGCTATGAGCAGTTGGCTGAGCAGACCACAGCGAACTTCAAACGCTTGTTCCCGCTGGCGCGGGTGAGCTGAGCGGGTGGCAAGGCTGAACGACAGGCAAAAAAAACCCGGGTTCTGGGGGGTGAATCCGGGTTAAGACCATTAGGAGTAAAACAAAGGTACGCGGTCCCTGAGCACCTTTATCGGCGCGCCACTTGGGGGGATGCGCCACGCCAACACCTGAAGTATTGGTCAGGATTGGCGGGCTGCCAGCGGCGCTTGCTCGTTTTTTAAACAGATTTGGAATACGCCCAGGGCTGCTGATCGCTCATCGCTCTGCAATCTGGCGCACGATTCGCAAAGTTTCGTCGATTATCTGTTTGGTGGTGTAGAAATGCGGGGAAAAGCGCACGCCAGGCCCGCGAGTGATGCACACCACCTGTTCCTGTTTGAGTTGCTGATAAACCTGGGCGTTATCCTTTCCGGCAATGCTGAACGACACAATGCCGGAGCGGCGTTGTGGGTCTTCCGGGCTGTGCAAGCGTACGCCGGGTATGGCAGTCAGTCCTTCGTACAGCCATTGCACCCGTTCAGCCACGAGCGCGGACACCTGCTGCATGCCGATCTCTTCCAGCAGCGACAGACTGGCATCCAGGGCGGCGGCACCGAGCATGTTCGGGCTGCCGCATTCGAAGCGGCGGGCGCTGTGAGCCGGCTCCCAGTCACTGCGGGTGTAATCACCCATGTGCTCCAGCATGTGCCAGCCGTACTCGCTCAGCTTGAGCTGGGGGCGAATTTCCTCGCGGCAATAGAACACCCCAAGTCCTTCAGGACCAAGCATCCATTTGTGACCATCGGCCATGGCAAAGTCGCATTGATAAGCCTGGACGTCGAAGGGCAGGGCACCCAGCTGCTGGATGGCATCAATACAGAACAGCACATTGCGCGCACGGCACCCTTGGCCAAGCCGGACCAGGTCCAGGCGCAGGCCGCTGGCAAATTGCACCGCGCTGATGGCCAGCAAGCGTACCCGGCCGCTGCATGCGGCAAGCAGGTCGGCCTCCGGGTCATGTCCCTTGAGGCTTACCTGGAGAACTTGCACGCCCTGGTCGGCCAAGGCTTCCCAGACGATGCGATTGGAGGGGAATTCTTCATCGCTGATGACGATCTGGTCGCCTGCCTGCCACGCTAGACCGAAGGCCACGAACGAGAGCGCCTCGGAAGTGTTCTTGACCAGGGCGATGTCGTCGCTCGAGGGTGCATTGGTCAGGCGCATCAAGCGCGCTCGCAGACGTTGCTCCATAGCCATCCAGTCGGGGTAGTCCCTGGCACCGAGGAAAACGTTTTCGTCAGCGAAGCGTGAGACCGCATGGCTGGCCCTTTTTGGCCAAGGTGCGACGGCGGCATGATTCAGGTATCGAAGGCCTGGAGCCTGTTCAAACTCATCAAGAAACATAGACATGGTTGGATGATCCGTGCATTTTGGCGCAAGTTAGGCATAATAACCGGCTTCGATTTTGATCCAGTCCTTCTTATGCAGAAAGAACCTCGTAAGGTCCGTGAGTTTCGTCGCCGTGAGCAAGAAATTCTCGATACCGCGCTCAAGCTGTTTCTCGAACAGGGTGAAGACAGTGTCACCGTCGAGATGATCGCTGACGCAGTCGGTATCGGCAAAGGCACGATCTACAAGCATTTCAAATCCAAGGCGGAGATATACCTGCGCCTGATGCTCGACTATGAGCGCGATTTGAACGAACTGTTGCACTCTGCCGA
Source organism: Pseudomonas arcuscaelestis (assembly GCF_016881005.1). Taxonomy (GTDB): domain Bacteria; phylum Pseudomonadota; class Gammaproteobacteria; order Pseudomonadales; family Pseudomonadaceae; genus Aquipseudomonas; species Aquipseudomonas arcuscaelestis. The sequence goes on from NZ_JACOPV010000005.1 coordinate 98,241, forward strand.
TGTTGATCGCGACAAGGAAGCCCTGTCGCGTGCCTACTTTGAATTCCGTATGCGCGATCCGCAGCGCTATCGGTTGTTCGATCGTCTCGAAGAAAAGGTGGTCAAGGGCAATCAGGTGCCTGAGATGGTCGAGGAGTTGCACAAGATTCGTGCCTCCAACTTCGAGCGCCTGACCTTGCTGATCAAGGGGCGTATCAGCGAGGGCAAGCTCGAAGACGTACCGCCGTACTTCCACTACTGCGCCGCCTGGGCGCTGGTACATGGCGCCGTAGCGCTTTATCACTCGCCGTTCTGGAGCAATGTTCTGGAAGATCAGGAAGGCTTCTTCCAGTTCCTGATGGACATCGGTGTGCGCATGGGTAACAAGCGCAAGCGCGACCCGGATCCTGCTGGCAACTGACGCCTTGTTTCGGGCGCAAACCCGCGTGCGATGAGGCTTGAGGCCTATACTCTTGCAAGAGGCTTGCAAAAACCTGATTTTTGAGTCAGGTTTTGCAGGCCCGATTCATCCATGCCGGAGTCACCTCAATGATCGTCGATCGCCAAGGCAGGCGTTTTCGCAACTTGCGTGTCAGCCTGACTGCTGCCTGCAATTATGCCTGCACCTATTGCGTACCCGACGGCAAGCGTCTGGTGGCGGCTCAGGACGAGTTATCTGCCCAGGCCATGGCCCGGGGTGTTGCCTATCTGATCGAAGCAGCCGGTATCGAGCGTTTGCGCGTCACCGGTGGCGAACCGCTGGTCAGCCCAAAACTTGAATCCTTCCTGACCTCGGTCGCAGGTTTGGGCCTGGATGAAATCAGTTTGACCACCAATGGTCAGTTGCTCTCGCGCAAGTTGCCGCTGTTGCGAGAGGTTGGCATTGGGCGCTTGAATGTTTCCCTCGATACGCTCGATCCCGACGCGTTTCGCCGTATCGCTCGCGGCGGAGACCTCGCAACGGTACTCGATGGCATGCAGCAGGCCAGTGCAGCGGGGATGAAAATCAAGGTCAACATGGTGCCATTGCGCGGGCAGAACTTCGATCAGGTTGTGCCGCTGCTGGATTACTGCCTTGACCGCGGTTACGAGTTGCGCTTCATCGAGTTGATGCGCATGGGACATTTGGCTCGCGACGGTAATGCTTTTCTGCAGCAATTTGTCGGCCTTGATCACTTGCTGCAGCTCATTGCCGAGCGCTATGAATACCTGCAGGCCAATGCACCGGTCGATGCCACTGCATTGCGCTATCAGATTCCCGGGCGCGGCTATTTTGGCGTCATCGCCAACGAAAGCGTGCCTTTCTGTCGCACCTGCTCGCGCTTGCGCCTGTCTTCCACGGGCTGGTTACATGGCTGCCTCTCCTCGAGCAATCGCCACTATGTCGGCGACCTGCTCGATAAACCGCGCCATCAGGCGTTACCGGCCCTGCAAGGGTTGCTGCTCAAGGCCCTGGGTGACAAGCAGGCGCTGGCGTTTTCCGGTGGAGCGACGGTGATGAAAATCATCGGCGGCTAAGACTGGCGCAAAAGCTGCATCTGTCGGCCATTCGCCGGTTTTCCGTCACCGGCCATTGGAGGATAGATGCGTAGCCTGGTTTTGCTGCTCGCGCTCATGGCGCTGGGCGGCTGCATGAATGTCAGCGATATGGGCGAGGGCGTCCGTTATCACATGAGCGATGCTGGTTTGCTTGATCATAGCGATACCCGTCGCTCGCTGTCGGTACGCCTGCAGCCTGATTCATTCATCTACATTGGCCAGGGTGCTTTCGTCCCGCCCGGCAAGGGCCCCTATCCACGGCCCAACGTAGTGGCCGAGGAGGCATTCAAGGGCTTTATCGAATACTTCCCCATGGTCCGTCGCGCCCAGGGCCCTCTGGGGCTGGAGCAGGCCTTGGTTGAGGCGCGCGGGGTAGGTGCCCATTACTTGCTTTATGCCCGCTTCGCGCGCACTGACGATCGCATCGGCAATGGCGACGAGTGGTACGACGAACAAGCGGTCGACCGCCTGGGTGTGGATACCGGTGTGGTGCAGTTAATGTTGATTGAGACCAGTACCCGATACCTGATCGATACCACGCGCATCAACACGCGTGGCGGATTGCTGACGTTCCATGACAACAAGCCAGAAGATTTGCTCGGTCCACCCCTTGAGGATTACGCTCGTAGCCTTTTAGGCATGAGTCGTTGAGGAGCAGGTGATGACGGATACCGGTAAGGCCATTGATCTACTGGCTCAGATTCCAAAGGACGAAAGGGGTTTGCCGCCGGTGCATCTGTGGAATCCGGACTTCTGTGGCGATATTGATATGCGCATCGCCCGAGACGGCACCTGGTATTACCTAGGTACGCCGATCGGGCGCAAGCCGATGGTCAAGCTGTTCTCCACCATTATCCGCCGTGATGGCGATGACTACTTTCTGGTCACGCCAGTGGAGAAGGTTGGCATCAAGGTCGATGACGTGCCCTTTGTGGCGGTGGCCCTGGATGTGCAAGGTTCGGGAGAGCAGCAGGTACTGAAGTTCACCAGCAATGTTGAAGATCAGGTAGAGGCAGGCCCTGAGCACCCGTTGCGCTTTGAGATCGATGCGCAAACCCAGGAGCCGTCGCCTTATGTGCACATGCGCCAGAATCTGGAAGCGTTGATTCATCGCAACGTGTTTTATCAGTTGGTGGAACTGGCTGTGCCGAAGCAGATCGACGGGCAGGAATGGCTGGGGGTATGGAGTGCTGGGCAGTTTTACCCCATTGGCCGTAGCTGATGCCACGAGCAGGGCGGGATCATGAGCGTGAGCCTGCCCAAAACGAAAAAACCCCCAGTGCTTAGCGCAACTGGAGGTTTTTCAAGTGTTTGGCTCCGCGACCAGGACTCGAACCTGGGACCCAATGATTAACAGTCATTTGCTCTACCGACTGAGCTATCGCGGAATCTGTGGCGTATCTTACTGATTGCTAAGGGGAAGTCAAGCCTCCCCTTGGCAATTGACGCTTACAGAACTTCGATGATCGCGTTGGTCACGACTTCGATGTTGTTCTGATTGAGCGAAGCAACACAGATTCGGCCGGTATCCAATGCGTAGATGCCGAACTCGTTCTTCAGGCGGGCGACTTGCTCAACGCTAAGGCCCGAGTAGGAGAACATACCGCGCTGACGACCGACGAAGCTGAAGTCGGCCTTGGCGCTGAGCAGATCGACCATCTGGTTGCGCATGCCGCGAATACGCTGGCGCATTTCGCCCAACTCGGTTTCCCACATGTCGCGCAGCTCGGGGCTGTTGAGCACGGCTGCAACAATGCTGGCGCCGTGAGTCGGTGGGTTGGAGTAGTTGGTGCGGATAACGCGTTTGACTTGCGACAGCACGCGGGTGCTTTCTTCTTTCGAGTCGGTGACGATGGACAGGGCACCGACACGTTCGCCGTACAGCGAGAACGACTTCGAGAACGAGCTGGAGACGAAGAAATTCAGCCCTGACTCGGCAAACAGGCGTACTGCAGCGGCGTCTTCGGCAATACCGTCACCAAAGCCCTGATAGGCCATGTCCAGGAATGGAATGTGGCCTTTGGCTTTGACTACGTCCAGAACGTTGTTCCAGTCGTCTGCACTGAGGTCGACGCCGGTCGGGTTGTGGCAGCAGGCGTGTAGCACAATGATCGAGCCCGACGGCAGGGCGTTCAGGTCTTCGAGCATACCGCTGCGGTTGACGTCGTGCGTGGCGGCGTCGTAGTAGCGATAGTTCTGCACCGGGAAACCGGCGGTTTCGAACAGGGCGCGATGGTTTTCCCAGCTTGGGTCGCTGATTGCAACGACGGCGTTGGGCGACAGCTGCTTGAGGAAGTCGGCACCAATTTTCAGTGCGCCGGTGCCGCCGACAGCTTGAGTGGTGATAACCCGGCCTGCGGCCAACAGCGGCGACTCTGCGCCGAACAGTAGCTTCTGCACGGCCTGGTCATAAGCGACGATGCCATCGATCGGCAAGTAACCGCGGGAAGCGTGCTGCGCAGCACGCTGGGTTTCGGCTTCGATCACTGCGCGCAGCAGTGGGATACGCCCTTCTTCGTTGCAGTACACACCAACACCCAAGTTGACCTTGTTGCTACGGGGATCGGCGTTGAAAGCTTCGTTGAGGCCCAGAATGGGGTCGCGTGGTGCCAGCTCGACAGCGGAAAACAGGCTCATTATTACCTTGGCTCTGAATGGAGAGTGATAGGGGTCGCACGCTCCAGTCGGATGCACTAGAGCGGTGCACAAACGGGGAGTCAGTATAGTGATACCCACCGGTCACGGCGACAGCTTGTCGCAGCTTTTACTGTTGTTTCGCAGAATATTTTTCGACCGTTAGTCGAATTGACCGGTCCATAATCAGAAATACCCATGACATTGCGTTGAAACTGGCGCTCAGGGCCACTATTTGGGTATAAGTACTGTTTATAAACACAGGTGTCCGCGCCTGCGGTGAATACGTCGCGATAACACAGAGGTTTGTCATGTCCGAGTTCCAGCTCGTTACCCGTTTCCAGCCGGCAGGCGACCAGCCTGAAGCCATTCGCTTGATGGTCGAGGGTATCGAGGCAGGCCTTGCACACCAGACGCTGCTCGGGGTGACCGGTTCGGGCAAGACGTTCAGTATTGCCAACGTCATTGCTCACGTGCAGCGACCAACCCTGGTGCTGGCGCCGAACAAGACCCTCGCGGCGCAGTTGTACGGCGAGTTCAAGGCATTTTTCCCAAACAATGCCGTGGAATACTTCGTTTCCTACTATGACTACTACCAGCCCGAAGCCTATGTGCCTTCCTCGGACACCTTCATCGAGAAAGATGCCTCGATAAACGATCACATCGAACAAATGCGTCTTTCGGCGACCAAGGCGCTGCTGGAACGTCGTGATGCGATCATCGTTACCACGGTGTCCTGTATTTATGGCTTGGGCAGCCCGGAAACCTACCTGAAGATGGTCTTGCACGTTGATCGCGGTGACAAACTCGATCAGCGCGCCTTACTACGCCGTCTGGCCGACTTGCAGTACACCCGCAACGAAATGGACTTTGCCCGCGCGACCTTCCGGGTGCGTGGTGATGTGATCGATATCTTCCCGGCTGAATCGGACCTGGAAGCCATCCGCATCGAACTGTTCGATGATGAGGTCGAGAATATTGCAGCGTTCGACCCGCTGACCGGTGAAGTAATCCGCAAGTTGCCGCGCTTCACCTTCTATCCCAAGAGCCACTACGTAACCCCGCGGGAAACCTTGCTCGAAGCAGTCGAGGGCATCAAGGAGGAGCTGCAGCAACGCCTTGAGTATCTGCACAAGGCCAATAAGCTGGTCGAGGCTCAGCGTCTGGAGCAGCGTACCCGTTTCGATCTGGAAATGATCCTTGAGCTTGGTTACTGCAACGGCATCGAAAACTACTCGCGCTATCTCTCCGGTCGTCCGGCTGGAGCGCCACCGCCCACGCTCTACGATTACTTGCCCGCCGATTCGCTGCTGGTCATTGACGAGTCCCACGTCAGCGTTCCGCAGGTAGGGGCGATGTACAAAGGTGACCGTTCGCGTAAAGAAACCCTGGTGGAGTATGGCTTCCGCTTGCCGTCGGCGCTGGATAACCGGCCGATGCGTTTCGACGAGTGGGAAAGCGTAAGTCCGCAGACCATTTTCGTTTCTGCGACCCCGGGGCCTTATGAGGCTGAGCATGCCGGTCGGGTAGTGGAGCAAGTGGTGCGTCCGACCGGCCTGGTCGATCCCCAGATCGAGGTGCGCCCGGCAATTACTCAGGTCGATGACCTGCTTTCGGAGATCCGTAAACGCGTGGCGGTGGAGGAGCGGGTGCTGGTGACCACCCTGACTAAACGCATGGCCGAAGACCTGACGGATTACCTTGCCGATCACGACGTCCGCGTGCGCTACCTGCACTCGGACATCGACACCGTTGAGCGCGTCGAGATTATTCGCGATCTGCGCTTGGGTACGTTCGACGTGCTGGTCGGCATCAACCTGTTGCGCGAGGGCCTGGATATGCCCGAGGTGTCGCTGGTGGCAGTGCTGGACGCCGACAAGGAGGGCTTCCTGCGCTCCGAACGCTCCCTGATCCAGACGATTGGCCGTGCGGCGCGTAACCTCAATGGCCGGGCGATTCTCTACGCCGACAGAATGACAGGTTCCATGGAGCGGGCGATTGGCGAAACCGAGCGCCGTCGTGACAAGCAGATTGCCTTCAACGAAGCCAATGGCATCGTACCCAAGGGCGTGGTCAAGGATGTCACCGACATCATGGAAGGCGCCAGCGTGCCAGGTTCGCGCAGCAAGAAGCGCAAAGGCATGGCCAAGGCGGCCGAAGAGAGTGCGCGCTACGAGGCCGAACTGCGTACCCCTGGCGAGATTGCCAAGCGAATCAAGGCGCTGGAAGAGAAAATGTATCAGTTGGCGCGCGACCTGGAGTTCGAGGCCGCAGCGCAAATGCGCGACGAGATCGCCGCGCTGCGCGAGCGCATGATCACAGCATGACGGCGTTATCGCGGGGCTAGCCCCGCGATTCGCTCAATGCGCTTCCCCAGCCTTCAGCCCCTGCGGCAGTTTGCGCGTCATCATCACTGCGACCATGCTGATCGCAAGTCCAATGCCAACAAAGTGGAAGGCATCGTTGTAGGCCATGATCATGGCTTGCTGGTGGGTGATCTCACTCAGTTTGGCAAGCGCAGCAGTGTCACCGCCCAGGCGCTCCGACAGCAGCGCCAGACGCTCCGCTACGTGTGGATTGCTCGGTACCAGCGCTTCACGCAGGTAATCGAAGTACACCTTGGTCCGTGCATCCAGCAACGTCGCCAGCAAGGCAATGCCAATCGCGCCGCCGAGGTTGCGCAGGATGTTGAACAGGCTTGAAGCAGAGCCTGCATCCTGGGGCAGGATGTAGCTGGTGGCGATCAATGAGATGGTCACCATGATCATCGGTTGGCCAAGGGCGCGGATGATCTGGATATGGTTGAACTGCTCGCCGGCAAAGTCCGGGTTGAGCACCCCGGAGCTGAAACTGGCCAGGCCAAACAACCCAAAACCCACGGTGCAGAGAATCTTTGGCGAGATCACTTTCATCAACTGCGGAACCAGCGGTATCAGGAACAGCTGGGGGATGCCCATCCACATGATCACTTCGCCGATCTGCAGGGCGTTGTAGTTCTGGATTTGCGCCAGGTACAGCGGCAGCAGGTAGATCGAGCCATACAGGCCCACCCCCATCCCCAGGCTGGCAATGCTCGACAGGCCGAAGTTGCGGTTGCCGAGGATGCGCAGATTGATCAGCGGGTTGGGCTTGGAAAACTGCACGATTACGAAGGTGATCAGGCTGATCAGGGCGATGCTGCCGAGACCGACGATCAGGCTCGACTCCAGCCAATCCTTGCGATGACCTTCTTCCAGAAACACCTGCAGGCAGCCCAGGCCGACGCCAAGGGTGACGATGCCGGCATAGTCTGTGCTTTTGAGCAGTTCCCAGTGCGCTTCTTTCTTTTCCAGGCCATACATCAGCCCGCCAATCATCAACAGTCCTGGCGGGATGTTGATGTAGAAGATGTATTCCCAGCCCCAGTTCTCGGTCAGCCAGCCACCCAGAGTCGGGCCTATGGAGGGCGCGAATGTAGCGGTCATGGCGAACATGGCCATGCCCTTGGCACGATGGTGTTCGGGCAGTTTGATCAGGGTCAGGGTGAACGCCAGGGGGATCAGTGCGCCGCCGGTGAAGCCTTGCATGGCACGGAAGATAATCATGCTCTCAAGGTTCCAAGCCATCGAGCACAGCAGCGACGACACCAGGAAACCCAGCGACACCCATACCGCCAGGCGGCGTGCCGACAACAACTGCACCAGCCAGGCCGTCAGCGGGATCATGATGATTTCCGCCACCAGGTAGGAGGTGGAGATCCACGAGCCTTCTTCCAGGGTGGCCGAAAGGGCGCCCTGAATATCCTTGAGCGAGGAATTGGTGATCTGGATGTCCAGTACTGCCATGAACGCGCCAAGCATCACGCTCATCACGGCGATCCAGTCGCGTCGGCTGGGCTCGCCGACGGGACGGATCAGCGAATCACCGGCCATTGTCGGCGCTATCCCGGATATCCACCGTTGCAGTAACTGACATGCCTGGACGGATTCTACCCTGCAATGGGTTGTCCGCAGCGAAGGTCAGCTTCACCGGAATGCGTTGGACCACCTTGGTGAAGTTGCCGGTGGCGTTGTCGGGTGGCAGCAGACTGAACTGTGCGCCAGAGGCGGCAAACAGGCTGTCGACTCGTGCTTGGATTGGAGTATCGGGGTAGCTGTCGAACACCAGTTCGGCTTTTTGCCCGGGCTGCATGTGGCCGATCTGGGTTTCCTTGAAGTTGGCCTGAATCCAGATGGCCTCGTCCGGAACGATCGACAGCAGGTAGGCACCGGCCTGCACCACTTGGCCGTTGCGCGCGGCACGCTGGCCGATCATGCCGCTGATCGGCGCGTGAATTTCACTGCGGGTCAGGTTCAATTCGGCTTGGGCCAGGTCGGCGCGGGCGTTGGCGATTTGTGCATCGAGGCGCTTGATTTCCGCAGTCAGGGCGTTGATCTGCTGGCGCTGGCCTTGCAGGTCGGCCTGGGCCTTGCTCACCTGTGAGCGGGCGACGTTGCTTTCTGCGGACAGCGTGGTTACCCGCTCCTCGGAAACGAAACCAGGCTTGCGCAGGGCCTGGGCACGGTTGAGATCAAGCGCGGCGCGGCCCAGGGTTGCCTGGTTGGCGGCGACTTGAGCCTGGCCTGCAGCAATCAGGCTGGATTGCTGGGTCAGGCGGCTTTCAGCTTGAATGCGCTCGGCTTCACGGGTGTCGAGGGCGGCACGGGCGCGTTCCACTGCCAGGCGAAAATCATCCGGCTCAAGGCGCACCAGTAGATCACCCTTGGCTACATGCTGGTTGTCCTGCACCAGCACTTCATCGATGCGCGCGCTGAGTTGGCTGGATACCCGGGTGATTTCGCCTTGGACATAGGCGTTGTCAGTACTTTCGTAGAAGCGTCCCTTGAAGTACCAGTGGGCCAGAAAGCCGAGGGAGATGAGCAGGACCAGTGTCAGGAAAACCAGCAGACGGCGTTTGAGTTGGGCGGGCATGGGTACTATCGTTCCAAAAATGTAAGCAAATTTAACCGTGTTTGGATCCATTGCCACAAGTGCCGATCACGCCCATTGCTGGAGCCGAGTGCCCGCTCCCTGTTAACATCCTGCCTTTGATTCATCTCTAGTCCGAGACTCCCATGACCACCGTTCGCACGCGTATCGCGCCTTCGCCTACTGGCGATCCCCACGTAGGCACCGCTTATATCGCCTTGTTCAACTACTGCTTTGCCAAACAGCACGGCGGTGAGTTCATCTTGCGTATTGAAGATACCGACCAGTTGCGTTCGACCCGTGAGTCCGAACAGCAGATCTTCGATGCCCTGCGCTGGCTCGGCATCGAGTGGAGCGAAGGTCCGGATGTGGGTGGCCCGCATGGCCCGTACCGCCAGAGCGAGCGCGGTGATATCTACAAGCAGTACGCCCAGCAACTGGTCGATATGGGGCACGCGTTCCCATGCTTCTGCACGGCAGAAGAACTGGACCAGATGCGTGCCGAGCAAATGGCGCGCGGCGAGACCCCACGTTACGACGGCCGTGCCTTGCTGTTGTCGGCTGAAGAAGTACAGCGCCGCCTGGCCGCTGGCGAACCGCACGTTATTCGCATGAAGGTACCGACCGAAGGTGTGTGTGTGGTACCGGACATGCTGCGTGGCGATGTCGAGATTCCATGGGACCGCATGGACATGCAGGTATTGATGAAGACTGACGGCCTGCCGACCTACTTCCTGGCCAACGTGGTCGACGACCACCTGATGGGTATTACGCACGTACTGCGTGGCGAAGAGTGGCTGCCCTCGGCACCCAAGCTGATCAAGCTCTATGAGTACTTCGGTTGGGAGCAGCCAACCCTGTGCTACATGCCGCTGCTGCGTAACCCTGACAAGAGCAAGCTGTCCAAGCGCAAGAACCCGACTTCGGTGACGTTCTACGAGCGCATGGGTTTTATGCCTGAAGCCATGCTCAACTACCTGGGACGCATGGGCTGGTCGATGCCTGACGAGCGGGAAAAGTTCTCCCTGGACGAAATGGTCGAGCATTTCGACCTGTCGCGGGTTTCCCTGGGTGGGCCGATCTTTGACATCGAGAAGCTGTCCTGGCTCAACGGTCAGTGGTTGCGTGAGCTGCCAGTCGAAGAGTTTGCCGCACGGGTTCAGAAGTGGGCGTTCAATAGCGACTACATGATGAAAATCGCCCCGCATGTGCAGGGCAGGGTAGAGACCTTCAGCCAGATCGCTCCGCTGGGCGGCTTCTTCTTTGAAGGCGCGCTGAAGCTCGATGCCAAGCTGTTCGAGCACAAGAAGCTTTCGGCTGATCAGGTTCGCCAGGTTATCCAGTTGATTCTGTGGAAACTGGAAGGCCTGCGCCAGTGGGAAAAAGACCGCATCACCGGTTGCATTCAGGCGGTGGTTGAAGCCCTTGAGCTGAAGCTGCGCGATGCCATGCCGCTGATGTTCGCCGCGATCAGCGGCCAGGCCAGTTCGGTGTCGGTACTCGATGCCATGGAAATCCTTGGCCCGGACCTGACGCGTTATCGCCTGCGTCAGGCCTTGGACTTGCTGGGTGGTGTGTCGAAGAAAGAGAACAAGGAATGGGAAAAGCTGTTGGCTACGATCGCCTGACAGTCTTCGCCAAAGGGCCTGCAATCCCGTAAAACCGGGGTTGTTCCACGCTTTGGACGGTAAGTGTTTGTTATCTCGGAAATTTTTTTAGGGTTTTGTTGAAAATAAATTTGACAGCTCTGTGTTCCGAACTTAATATGCGCCCCGTCCACAGCGATGAACGAAACGAAGCGCGAAGCACCCAGCCAAGCGATTCAGTTCAAAGCGACATAGTGGGGCTATAGCTCAGCTGGGAGAGCGCCTGCATGGCATGCAGGAGGTCAGCGGTTCGATCCCGCTTAGCTCCACCAAATTCCGATTCGTAGTCAGCTAGACTGAATGCGAAGTCAACCGGGCTCCAGCAGTCGGGTTGTGAAGGTAAGAAGGTTCGTCCCCTTCGTCTAGTGGCCTAGGACACCGCCCTTTCACGGCGGTAACAGGGGTTCGAGTCCCCTAGGGGACGCCAGTTTTACACAAGCGATATCGAAAGAGTCGCTGGGCCGCGAGGCTAGAAATCTGGGGCTATAGCTCAGCTGGGAGAGCGCCTGCATGGCATGCAGGAGGTCAGCGGTTCGATCCCGCTTAGCTCCACCAATTTTGCCAGGATTCGTGAAAACGGATCTGTACGAAGGTTACAAGTCCCCTTCGTCTAGTGGCCTAGGACACCGCCCTTTCACGGCGGTAACAGGGGTTCGAGTCCCCTAGGGGACGCCATTTTACCCACTTTGTGGGATTTCAAGGCTCATTCGATTATTGAATGAGCCTTTTGTTTTTTCCTCGAAAAAAGTTCTCCCTCCCTCTTTTTCTTCGGCTCATCACACGTGTTCGGCGAAATCGCTTGCAGAAAAATATTATGAGAATAATATTCTATCCATAATATTTGGAGGCGAGTCATGAACGACAAAAAGGCGAAAACCCGCGAGCGGATTCTCGATGCCGCCTGCAGTGCGCTGATTCAGCAGGGCCCGGCCGAACCGAGCGTCAATCAGGTGATGGGCGCCGCAGGGCTGACCGTCGGGGGCTTTTACGCTCACTTCGATAGCAAGGACGCACTGATGCTCGAAGCCTTCAGTCAGTTGTTGTCGGAGCGCCGTGCCCTGCTTGCCGAGGTAGACCCCGCCATGAGCGGCGAACAGCGCCGTGCCCTGGTGGCGGCGTTCTACCTGTCGCGCAAACATCGGGATGCCACGGAGCGTGCCTGTCCGCTACCGACCGCGCTGGGCGAAATGGCACGCCTGCCGGACGCTTTTCGCCAAGTGCTGGCCGAACACATTGAGTTGATGATGGCAAATCTTGCTGGCAGCCCCGAGGAAGCCGACAAGGTGCTCGCTGACTTGGCGTTGATGGTCGGAGGCTTGGCCCTGGCCCGTGCCTTGGGCACAGATGAGCTGTCTGACCGTATCTTGCGTGCCGCCAAGTCGGCGGTGGTCTGATCGAGCGACAACAACCGGAGTGAAGCGATGGATACCTTGAGCTGGATTCGTGGCGTCAACGGCACCGTTGGGCGGCTGGCACCGGAGCACATTGCCAGCAAGATGCGCCGCGCGTTCATGACCCCGCGAAATTTGCCGCCACGCGCCTGGGAACTACCGCTGCTGGCGAGTGCCGAGCGCATCACCCTGCGATTCGGCCTGTCCGCACTGCGTTGGGGGCAGGGGCCAACGGTGTTGTTGATGCACGGTTGGGAAGGGCGCCCGACACAGTTCGCACACCTGGTGGACACGCTGGTGCAGGCCGGCTATACCGCCGTGGCCCTGGAGGGGCCCGCCCACGGTCATTCACCGGGGCATCAGGCGCATGTAGTGCTGTTCGCTCGGGCGTTGCTTGAGGCGGCGGCAGAGCTGCCACCTTTGAAGGCGGTGATAGGGCACTCCATGGGCGGTTCCAGCGTGATGCTCGCCCTGCAGTGGGGGTTGCGCGCCGACATGGCGGTCAGTGTTGCCGCCCCCGCTCGATTCCTCGGCGTGCTGCGCAACTTTGCCAGGCACTTGGGCATGCCGGCCCGGGCCCGCGCAGCGTTTGTCCGGCAGGTCGAGCGAGATGTCGGCATACCGGTCTCGCGCCTGGATGTCAGTGGTTACCAGCTGGAAATTCCCGCGCTGATCGTGCATGCCGAAGACGACAGCCTGATCCCGGCCAGCGAAGCTCGGCTGATTCACCAGGCGTGGTTCGACAGTCGTTTACTCATGCTGCCTGACGGTGGCCATCAGCGCGTGCTCTCCGATCCGCGACTGATCGAGGGCGTAATGGCTTTGTTGGCGGCTGATCGGGTGCTGGAACGGCAATCGGCTTGAGCATCCGTTACACTCTGCCCGTTCATCACAGAGCTGGAGCGGGCATGAGTTGGGATCTGGCAACACCGTTCATAATCGATCTGCGCGTCGCTGCCGACGATATCGATGGCCTCGGCCACGCCAACAATGCGGTCTACGTTACGTGGCTGGAGCGCTGTGCCTGGCGGCATTCACAGCGCCTGGGCCTGGACCTGGCCGAATACCGGCGTCTGGACCGGGCCATGGCGGTTGTGCGCCACGAGATCGATTACCTGGCAGCGGCGTATGAAGACGACGAGTTGCAATTGGCCACCTGGATCGTTGACTGGGATCAGCGCTTGAAAATGACCCGGCGCTTCCAGCTGGTACGGCCCAGCGACGGCACCACCTTGCTGCGCGCGCAAACCACCTTCGTCTGTATCGAGTTATCCACAGGGCGGCCCAAGCGTATGCCCGGCGAGTTCATCGATGGCTATGGCCCGGCGCTGATGACCGGAACGCTGTAGTACGCGGATTTTGTTAGACTGCCGGCCTTTTTCACCTGAGTAGCAACCCATGCAAATTGCCCTGGCCCCGATGGAGGGGCTGGTCGACAACATCCTTCGCGACGTACTGACCCAAGTGGGCGGTATCGACTGGTGTGTGACCGAGTTCATTCGCGTTTGCGACCGGCTGTTGCCTGCTGCCACCTTCGACAAGCTCGCCCCCGAGCTGGGCCAGGGTGCGCAGACGGCGGCGGGGGTTCCCTTGCGTGTACAGCTGCTTGGCTCCGATCCCGTCTGTCTGGCGGAAAACGCGGTTCTGGCCTGTGAGCTAGGGGCGCCGGTAATCGACCTCAACTTTGGTTGCCCAGCCAAGACGGTGAACAAATCCCGGGGTGGGGCGGTGCTGCTCAAGGAGCCGGAGCTGCTCCACGCCATCCTGCGCGAAGTGCGCCGTGCGGTTCCTGCGCATATTCCGGTAACCGCCAAGATGCGTCTTGGCTTCGACAGCCCTGACGGTGCCCTGGACTGCGCACTTGCACTTGCCGAAGGAGGCGCAGAACAGTTGGTGGTGCACGCGCGGACTAAGGTCGACGGCTACAAGCCGCCGGCGCATTGGGAATGGGTCGCCAAGGTTCAGGACGTGGTCAAGGTGCCGGTGTACGCCAATGGCGAGGTCTGGACCCTTGAAGACTGGCGGCGCTGTCGTGAGGTCAGTGGTGTCGAAGACATCATGCTCGGTCGTGGTTTGGTATCCAGGCCGGACCTGGCCCGGCAGATTGCGGCAGAGCGCGACGGCGTGGCGTTCGTGCCCATGGACTGGCAAAGCCTGCTGCCGCTGATCCAGGACTTCTGGGGCCAGGCCCGGGCACAAATGACACCGCGCCAGGCGCCTGGGCGCTTGAAGCAATGGGTGGCCATGCTGACCCGTACTTACCCGGAGGCCGTGGCGTTGTTCACTGAACTTCGCCGCGAAACCGACTGCGATCGGGTTGGGCAGTTGATAGGTGTGCCGGTCAGTGAGGCGGCCTGAAAAAAATTTTTGTCGGGTTGCTTGAAAAGCAGGAGAGGGTCCTTATCTAAGGAGTACGCGATGCCGAAGTCGGGTCGCGGGACTAAACAACCTCGCTGATTTTCAGGAGATGTACCATGACTACTGCTTTTTCTCTGGCTCCACTGTTCCGTCATTCCGTAGGCTTCGACCGTTTCAACGACCTGTTCGAATCTGCGGCGCGTAACGAGGCGGGTAGCAGCTACCCACCCTACAACGTTGAAAAACATGGCGAAGACCACTATCGAATTGTTGTTGCTGCAGCAGGTTTCCAGGAACAAGACCTCGACCTGCAAGTGGAAAAAGGCGTCCTGACCGTCACTGGCGGCAAGCGTGACAGTAACACTGAAAGCGTTACCTACTTGCATCAGGGCATTGCCCAGCGGGCGTTCAAGTTGTCCTTCCGCCTGGCCGACCATATAGAGGTCAAGGCTGCCGGACTGTCTAACGGCCTGCTCAGCATCGACCTGTTGCGCATCGTACCGGAAGAGGCCAAGGCCAAGCGTATCCCGATCAACGGCGATAGCCAGCCTGCACTGAACTGAGTACGGCACTGCAAAAAAGGGCACCTTCGGGTGCCCTTTTTTATGGTTCACGAAATCCCGGCTAGAAATCGTGCCGAAAGTGTCCACCATGTCTCCGTACACGTGTCTACCATGTGTCCGGTCCATACAGTAGGTAGAAGCACAGCAGCGGCAACGGCAACAGCAACAGCAACAGCAACAGCAACAGCAACAGCAACAGCGAGGCGCTGGTGTGCCGCTTTTGATGTTGATCTAGTTTTTCGTACATCGCCAGTTCAGACACCCTGGATCGTCCCTTCAGTAGGCTGAGTGTAGGTATTGCGTAGTCGGGTGCAGGCCATGGATGGCCTGCGAGCACCGTAGGGCCAGGACGGCCCTTCGGTGCGGTCCCGACGGGAGCAATGCCGGAGCGAGGGGACCCGGAGCGCAGCGCAGGGCCGGATGCAGGGACAGACGGTTTTGATTCCTTTTGCCAAGACAAAAGGAATGCGCCGTAAGGGCGCAAAGGTGACTCCAAACCTCCGATGCCAATGGATCAGCACCTGGGTGTATGTGTCACTGACTACGCACCGGGCCTGCTAGCGGGTGAGCACCGGAATGTGGCTCGAGTGGCGATGGGCATATCCATTTGATGCAGTGGCACCACTGGCTGGTTTCGCCCTTACGGCGACCCACTTTTGTCGGGGCAAAAGTGGGCATGGGCCTGTCCCTGCATCCGGCCCTACGCTGCGCTCCGGGTTCCCTCATTCCACCCTTGCTCCCGCGGGGACCGCGCCGAAGGGCCGTCCTGGCCCTGCGGCGCTCGCCGGCCATCCATGGCCGTCGCCCCACTACGCAAGGGTTCCATTCGGCCTACTGAAGGGACGATTTGTGGCGTCTGCACGATTTGTGTAGGTAGAAGCACAGCAGCGGCAACTGCAACAGCAACAGCGAGGCGCTGGTGTGCCGCTTTTGATGTTGATCTAGTTTTTCGTACATCGCCAGTTCGCCGTAAGGGCGCAAAGGTGATTCGAAACCGCCCACGCCAATGGATCAGCACCTGGCTGTATGCGTCACTGACTACGCACCGGGCCTGCTAGCGGGCGAGCACCGGAATGTGGCTCACGTGTTGATGAGCATATCGGTTTGATTGAATAAACCTGACTACGGACGATAGTGTGTGCTTGTCCAGATCCTGAAACCTCCCCCGGCAGGGCGGCCTTGCCCCCGCCACCGCTATTCAAGCAGTCAACTGTCTGCAGGCGCCTCTAGCAGCAAGCTGCGAAACTCACTCAGTGGCAGTGGTCGGCTGTGCAAATACCCCTGATACAGAAAGCATCCCTGACGTTCCAGAAATTCCAGCTGCTCCGACTGCTCCACGCCTTCGGCAATCACCGCCAGATCCAGGCTGCGCGCCATGGCCACGATAGCCCGGACGATTTCTGCATCGTTGGGGTCCTGCGGGGCGTCGCGCACGAACGACTGGTCGATCTTCAATGCGTCTACCGGCAGGCGCTTGAGGTAGGTCAATGACGAGTACCCAGTACCGAAATCATCCATGGCAAAGCTCACCCCGTAGCGCTTGAGCTCGCGCATCTTGTTGATCGTGTCCTCCAGGTTCTGGATAACGATACCTTCGGTGATCTCCAGCTTGAGCATTTTGTAGGGCAGCCCGAAGTCGTCGAGGCTGCGCAGGACTCGCTCGACAAAGTCATTCTGGCGAAATTGGCGGGGGCTGATGTTTACACACAGACTGAAGTCTTCGGCGTCGATCAAGCGGTCGCGCAACATGCCTGCGCAGGCATCGCAGGCTTCGTCGAGTATCCAGCTTCCCACCTCCAGAATCAGGCCGCTTTCTTCCAGCACCTGGATGAACTGCGACGGCGGTTGTTGGCCCAGTTGTGGGTGATGCCAGCGAAGCAATACTTCGGCGCCGACAATGCGATTGTCGCGGGCATCGACCTGGGGCTGGAAATGCAAGGTCAGTTCGCCGCGAGCCAGTGCCAGGCGCAGGTCACTTTCCATGCGCAAACGCTCACTGGCAGCCTTTTGCATACTGGCATGGAACAACTGAGTGGTGTTGCGCCCGGAGTCCTTGGCGCGATACAGGGCAATGTCGGCGCGTTTGAGCAGATCGGCCGGAGTCGAGCCGTGATCGGGAATCAGCGCCACGCCGATACTGGGGGTCACCTGGAGGCGTTGACCATCCAGGAACATGGGCTCGGCCAGTAACTCGCGAAGGGTATCTGCCAGCTCGCGAACTTTGTCCGTAACCTCGTCGCGACTGCCTTCCAGGCCGCTGAGCAGCACCACGAATTCGTCGCCACCCAGGCGTGCCACGGTGTCTTCCAGGCGTACGCTGGCCTCCAGGCGTGCGGTGATGATTTTCAGCACCGTGTCACCCACTGGATGGCCAAGGGAGTCGTTGATGTGCTTGAAGTGGTCAAGATCGAGGAACAACAGCGCGCCGCGCAAGTTGTGGCGCTTGAGCAGGGCGATCTGCTGGCTCAGGCGGTCCATCAGCAACGCGCGGTTGGGCAAATTGGTCAGCGGATCATGGTAGGCAAGGTGACGGATCTGCGCCTGGGCATTCTTGAGTTGGCTGACGTCACGAGCGGTCAGTAGCAGGCACTGCGTTTCG
This sequence comes from Pseudomonas arcuscaelestis, assembly GCF_016881005.1. Classification (GTDB taxonomy): domain Bacteria; phylum Pseudomonadota; class Gammaproteobacteria; order Pseudomonadales; family Pseudomonadaceae; genus Aquipseudomonas; species Aquipseudomonas arcuscaelestis. Next base: position 115,897 of record NZ_JACOPV010000005.1, read on the forward strand.
TTGAGGGTAATCGGTTCGATCGAAACCTCGACAGTAAGGATGTCGCCACCCTTGTGACGCCCGAGCATTTCCCGGTGGTGTACCCGGCCTTTCTCCATGAACTCGGCGATCAGTACGGCACGCTGCTTTTCGTCCGCCCAGATGCCAATGTCGTACACGGAGCGTCCGATCACTTCGTGGGTACTGTAGCCGGTAAGCCGGCAAAAACCGTCGTTGACCTCCAGATAGCGACCACTTTCGAGTTCGGTAATGGTGATGGCATCGGGGCTGGAGTGAAATGCCTTGGCAAACTTTTCCTCGCTGGCTTTGAGAGCGGCCTCGGCCCGTTGCTGCTGGGTAATGTCACGCAGGGTGGTGACGCTGCAGGGCTGTTCGTCGACGGTGATCAAACGACTGGAAATGACACAGGTCAGGGGCTGCCCGTCTTTGTGGTTGATCGCTACCGCGACGTTATTCAGGGCCTCGTCACGAATGACCTGTTCGATACGCCGTGCACGCTCGGCCGATTCTGCCCACAAGCCGATTTCCTCGGCGGTATGGTTGAGCACATCGGCGGCATTCCAGCCGAAGGTCTGGGTAAACGCAGGATTGATTTCGATGAACTGGCCGCTGTCCTGTCGCGTCACGCAGATGGGGTCGGGGCTGGCCTGGAACAGGCTGGCGAACTTTTCTTCCGAACTGGTCAGGCGTTGTTCGCGCTCTACCTGGTCGGTGATGTCGAGTAGGGTGCCGGCCATGCGCAGTGGATTGCCCTGCGGGTCGCGGTACAAGCGCGCGCGGCTTTCGATATAGCGCGAGGTGCCGTTTTCCAGCTGGATCCGGTAGGTGATCTGGTAGTTGCCGGCTGGACCTTCGCGCAGACTGCGGTAGGCCTTGCGCATGGTATTGCGCTCTTGCTCCGGCACACCTTCGAAAAATGCGTCGAAGGACTCGTGGAACGGTTCCGGGTCCAGGCCGTGCAACTCGGCGGCGCGTGCCGAGCCATACAGCATACCGCTGGGAATATGCCAGTCCCAGGTACCCATCTGGGCTGAGTCCAGGGCCAGGTCCAGGCGCTCCTGGCTGTCTTTGAGGGCCTGCTCGCCACGTTTGCGTTCACTGGTGTCAACGAAGGTGCTGAGCAGGTAGACAGTGCCTTGCAGCTCGATGCTCTGAGTGCTGAGGATGCCGTCGTGGATCTTGCCATTGCTGGCACAAAATTGTACTTCCAGGGTTGCCGGGCCGTGGCTGTTGCGCGTTGCCTCAAGCACGCTGTGGCGTTGCAGGGGGTTGGCCCACAGGCCGATTTCGATAGTGGTCCGGTTGATAACCTGCGCACCGGACCAGCCGAGCGTTTGCTCGAAATGCTGGTTGACCTCATAGATCAGGCCGTCGGATCGGCGGGTCAGCAGCACCACGTTCGGACTCAAGTGAAACAGGGTGGCAAAGCGCTTTTCCGAGTTGATCAGGGCGGTTTCGCGCTCACGCTGGCGGGTTATCTCACGAATCACACCAATCATCTGTGGACGTCCGTGCTTGTCCTTGGCCAGGCTGCCATTGATTTCTAGCCAGTGCATGCTGCCATCTGGCCAGCGAATACGGTGGCGCAGGGCTTGCTCGACCGGTTCGCCATTGAGAACCGCATTGAAGGCTTGCAGCGTGCGGGCGCGGTCTTCCACCGGCAACAGATCGAGATAGTCCAGGTCATTGGGCAAGGGTTGCTGAGGGTCGAAGCCAAACAACGCCTGGGTGCCTCGCGACCAACTGATCTGGCCTGTCTCGACATCCCAGAACCAGGCGCCCAGGCGCGCACCGTTCAACGCCGCCAGTAGTTGCGGTGCATTTTCCCAGGTCTGCTCCAACGCCTGGGGGTCTGCCGCATGGATGCGTGGCAGGCGCGGAAAGCGGTTTGCTGATTTGGGCATCGAGACCAGACCTTTGGCGGTGGCACGTCCTTGAGTGTCATTCTGAGCGGCTATTACCGGACGTCAGCGCTGCCTGCATGATTGTCGAGCAGGGCCATAAAGGCTTTCGCCGCATTCGATAGCGTTCGCTCAGTGTGCAAAATGTAGCCTAGTTGGCGCGTTAGCTGTATGCCCGGCAAAGCGATAGGCGCGACTTGCTCGTCGAGCATAGTTCGCGGCAGCACACTCCAGGCCAGGCCAATGGAAACCATCATTTTTATGGTTTCCAGGTAGTTGGTACTCATGGCGATGTTGGGCGTTAGCCCCTGGGCTTCGAACAGGCGCTGGACAATGTGATGGGTGAAGGTGTTGCCGCCGGGAAATACCGCGGGAAGGTGGGCAATGTCTGCCAGTTTGACCGCAGTGTTTCGGGCCAGCGGGTGTTCGGGGGCGGCGACGAAATCCAGCGGGTCGTCCCACACCGGCACCGCGCGAACCAGATGGTGGGGTTCCGGGGCAAGCGTGATCACGGCAATTTCGGCGCGACCATGGAGAATCTCTTCGTATGCCACTTCTGAATCGAGAAACTGGATATCCAATGCCACTGCCGGATATTGTCGGGTAAAGGCCCGCAACAGGGGTGGCAGGCGGTGCAGGCCAATATGGTGACTGGTAGCCAGGGTCAGCCGCCCGCTGACTTCACCGGTGAGGTTGGTCAAGGCCCGGCGGGTGTCGTCCAGCACATTGAGAATCTGGTAGGCACGCGGGAGCAGGGCGCGGCCAGCTTCAGTCAGGTTCACCTCGCGACCCAGGCGATCGAACAGGCGCACATCCAGTTGTTGCTCAAGCCCGGCAATGCGTTTGCTGATTGCCGGCTGCGTCAGGTGTAGGCGTTCGCCTGCTCCAGAGAAGCTGCCGGTTTCAGCAATGGCAATGAAGGCGTTGAGATTGGCCAGGTCCAAAACTCGGATTCCTTTTGGTTATCCAAACTATAAAAATTATGAATTTGAGTTATTCAATCTAACCTCATAGCATCGTCCGTACAAGCCAAGTGGTTATTGGCATAGAAAGACGCTGATGAGGAAACGTCTGATGGCCGGCAAAACGCTCTACGACAAGCTCTGGGATTCGCATTTGGTCAAACAGCGCGACGATGGTTCGGCGCTGATCTACATCGACCGTCACATCATTCACGAAGTGACGTCGCCGCAAGCCTTCGAAGGCCTGCGCTTGGCCAAACGCAAACCTTGGCGCATCGATGCCAACATCGCCACGCCTGATCACAACGTGCCCACCACCCCTGAGCGCAAGGGCGGAATCGACGCCATCGTCGATCAGGTCTCGCGCCTGCAGGTGCAGACCCTCGACGAGAACTGCGACGAGTATGGCATCACCGAATTCAAGATGAATGATGTGCGTCAGGGCATCGTTCACGTCATTGGCCCGGAGCAGGGCGCAACCTTGCCAGGCATGACCGTGGTCTGCGGCGACTCGCATACCTCCACGCACGGTGCCTTTGGCGCGCTGGCCCATGGCATCGGTACTTCGGAAGTCGAGCATGTACTCGCTACCCAGTGCCTGGTTGCGAAAAAGATGAAGAACATGCTGGTGCGGGTTGAAGGCCAGCTGCCATTTGGCGTGACTGCCAAAGACATCGTACTGGCGGTGATTGGCAAGATCGGCACCGCCGGTGGCAACGGTCATGCGATGGAGTTTGCCGGTAGCGCGATTCGCGACCTGTCCGTCGAAGGCCGCATGACCATTTGCAACATGTCCATCGAAGCCGGTGCCCGTGTAGGTCTGGTTGCGACCGACGAAAAAACTGTTGCCTACGTCAAAGGCCGTCCTTACGCGCCAAAAGGCGAGCAATGGGATCAGGCTGTCGCCGCTTGGAAAGACCTGGTTTCCGATGCCGATGCCGTGTTCGATACGGTGATCGAGTTGGACGCCGCACAGATCAAGCCGCAAGTCAGCTGGGGTACTTCGCCGGAAATGGTCCTGGCGGTTGATCAGCGCGTTCCCGATCCGGCCGCCGAGGCCGATCTGGTCAAGCGTGGCTCGATCGAGCGCGCCTTGAAGTACATGGGTTTGAGCGCCAACCAGGCGATCACCGACATTCAGTTGGATCGCGTCTTCATTGGCTCATGCACCAACTCGCGGATCGAAGATCTGCGCGCTGCTGCCGAAATTGCCAAAGGTCGCAAGGTTGCCTCGACGGTCAAACAAGCCATCGTCGTGCCTGGCTCGGGCCTGGTCAAAGCCCAGGCTGAGAAAGAAGGCCTGGACAAGATTTTCCTCGAAGCTGGTTTCGAGTGGCGTGAGCCAGGTTGCTCCATGTGCCTGGCAATGAACCCGGACCGCCTGGAGAGTGGCGAGCATTGTGCTTCCACCTCCAACCGCAACTTCGAAGGCCGTCAGGGCGCGGGTGGTCGTACCCATCTGGTGAGCCCGGCGATGGCCGCCGCCGCCGCGGTAACCGGTCGTTTTGTAGACGTACGCGAGTTGATTCAAGGGAGCGCAGCATGAAAGCCTTTACCCAGCACACCGGCCTCGTCGCGCCTTTGGACCGTGCCAACGTCGACACCGACCAGATTATTCCCAAGCAGTTCTTGAAATCGATCAAGCGCACCGGCTTTGGCCCGAACCTGTTCGATGAATGGCGTTACCTGGATGTGGGCCAGCCCTATCAGGACAACAGCAAGCGTCCGCAAAATCCGGACTTCGTTCTCAACCATGAGCGCTACCAGGGTGCCAGCGTACTGCTTGCCCGTGAGAACTTCGGTTGTGGTTCGAGCCGCGAGCACGCGCCGTGGGCCCTTGAAGAGTACGGTTTCCGCAGCATTATTGCGCCAAGCTATGCCGACATTTTCTTCAACAACAGCTTCAAGAATGGCCTGTTGCCAATCATCCTCAGCGATGAGGAAGTGGACGCGTTGTTCAAGCAGGTGGAGGCCGATCCTGGCTATCAGTTGACCATCGACTTGCAGGCACAAACCGTCACCCGTCCCGATGGCAAGGTACTGAGCTTTGAAGTCGATGCGTTTCGCAAGCACTGCCTGTTGAACGGCCTGGATGACATTGGTTTGACCTTGCAGGATGCCGATGCAATTGCCACCTTCGAAGCCAAGCATCGCGCCAGTCAGCCCTGGTTGTTTCGTGACGTTTGATTGAGCCATTGCCGGGCAAGCCCACCCCCACAAAGATTGCTGTGGGGGTTTAAGGAGATGCACATGACCAGCAGCACCCATACCGATGTTGTCCAGCGCCAGTTCGGCGAGCAGGCCAATGCCTACCTGAGCAGTGCAGTGCACGCCCAGGGCAGCGAGTTTGCCTTGTTGCAGGCGGAGCTCGCCGGGCAAGGTCGCGCGCGCTTGCTGGACTTGGGGTGTGGGGCTGGGCATGTGAGTTTTCACGTAGCGCCGCTGGTGCGTGAAGTGGTGGCCTACGACCTGTCACAGCAAATGCTCGATGTGGTCGCGGCGACTGCTGCCGAGCGGCGCTTGGAGAATATCGTCACCGAGTGCGGTGTTGCCGAGCGCCTGCCGTTTGCCGATGCCAGCTTCGACTACGTCTTCAGCCGCTATTCGGCGCACCACTGGAGCGACCTGGGGTTGGCCCTGCGCGAAGTGCGCCGGGTACTCAAGCCAGGTGGCGTGGCGGCCTTCATCGATGTGATTTCGCCAGGCAGCCCATTGCTCGACACGTATCTGCAAAGCGTTGAGGTCCTGCGTGATACCAGCCATGTGCGCGATTATTCGGCGGCGCAGTGGCTGCAGCAAATCAGTGAGGCCGGCTTGGCTGCGCGCAGCCACACGCGCCAGCGTTTGCGTCTTGAGTACAGCTCGTGGGTCGAGCGTATGCGCACCCCACAAGTAATGCGTGACGCAATACGCCATTTGCAGCAGGCGATGGGCGAAGAAGTACGGCAGTATTACCAGATTGAAGCCGACGGCTCGTTCAGCACCGATGTGCTGGTGCTGTGGGCAGAGCGCTGATTTATTTCCGGCAGGCCAGTACGGCGTGTCGCTTGATTCGAACAAGAGGAACCCATGAGCAAGCAGATTCTGATTCTCCCTGGTGATGGTATTGGTCCGGAAATCATGGCCGAGGCGGTCAAGGTGCTGGAGCTGGCCAACGATAAGTTCCAGCTTGGTTTCAGCCTGTCTCACGACGTGATCGGTGGTGCTGCCATCGACAAGCATGGCGTGCCGCTCGCCGATGAGACCCTGGAGCGTGCGCGCCAGGCCGACGCGGTATTGCTCGGTGCTGTGGGTGGGCCAAAGTGGGACAAGATCGAGCGTGACATTCGCCCTGAGCGCGGCCTGTTGAAGATCCGTTCGCAGTTGGAGCTGTTTGCCAACCTGCGCCCAGCCATTCTTTATCCTCAATTGGCCGATGCGTCTTCGCTCAAGCCAGAGATCGTTTCCGGCCTGGACATTCTCATCGTCCGCGAGCTGACTGGGGGTATCTACTTCGGCGCACCACGGGGCACCCGCGAGCTGGAAGGCGGTGAACGTCAGTCCTACGACACCCTGCCTTACAGCGAGAGCGAAATCCGCCGTATTGCCCGTGTCGGTTTCGACATGGCCCGTGTACGCGGCAAGAAACTCTGCTCGGTGGACAAGGCCAACGTCTTGGCCTCCAGCCAGTTGTGGCGCGAAATCGTCGAAGAAGTGGCCAAGGACTACGCGGATGTAGAACTCAGCCACATGTACGTCGATAACGCCGCCATGCAACTGGTGCGCGCACCCAAGCAGTTCGACGTCATGGTCACCGACAACATGTTTGGTGACATCCTGTCGGATGAAGCTTCCATGCTCACCGGCTCCATTGGCATGCTGCCGTCAGCGTCCCTGGATGCCAACAACAAAGGCATGTACGAGCCGTGCCACGGCTCTGCGCCAGACATCGCCGGACAAGGCATCGCCAACCCACTGGCAACCATTTTGTCGGTGTCGATGATGTTGCGTTACAGCTTTAATCAACAGGCGGCAGCCCAAGCAATTGAAACGGCCGTCAGCCTGGTGCTGGATAAGGGGCTGCGCACGGGCGACATCTGGTCGGCCGGTTGCAGCAAGGTAGGTACGCAGGAAATGGGCGACGCAGTAGTCGCAGCGCTGCGGAATCTGTAATCTCTCGGGCCCGCTGCTGTTTTTCCTTGTGAAGCAGCGGCCCACTTTTTAGCAAAGGTGTAGTTGCGATGAAACGTGTAGGTCTGATCGGTTGGCGCGGTATGGTCGGTTCCGTGCTCATGCAGCGGATGCTGGAAGAGCAGGATTTCGATCTCATCGAGCCGGTGTTCTTCACCACTTCCAACGTAGGTGGACAGGGTCCGGCTGTGGGCAAGGACATTGCTCCGCTCAAGGACGCGTACAGCATTGAAGAGCTCAAGACCCTCGATGTAATCCTGACCTGTCAGGGTGGCGACTACACCAGCGAAGTATTCCCCAAGCTGCGCGAAGCCGGCTGGCAGGGCTACTGGATCGATGCCGCCTCCAGCCTGCGCATGCAGGATGATGCGGTTATCGTTCTGGATCCGGTCAACCGCCGGGTTATCGATCAGCAACTCGACGCGGGCACCAAGAACTACATTGGTGGCAACTGCACCGTCAGCTTGATGCTGATGGGCTTGGGTGGCCTGTTCGAGGCTGGCCTGGTCGAGTGGATGAGTGCCATGACCTACCAGGCAGCGTCCGGTGCTGGTGCTCAGAACATGCGCGAGCTGATCCGTCAGATGGGCGCCACCCACGCGGCCGTGGCGGATGATCTGGCCAATCCGGCCAGCGCAATCCTCGACATCGACCGCAAGGTCGCCGAAGCCATGCGCAGCGAAGCCTATCCGACGGAAAACTTCGGTGTTCCGCTGGCGGGCAGCCTGATCCCCTGGATCGACAAGGAACTGCCTAACGGTCAAAGCCGTGAAGAGTGGAAAGCTCAGGCCGAGACCAACAAGATTCTCGGTCGCTTCAAGAGCCCGATCCCGGTTGACGGTATCTGCGTGCGCATTGGTGCAATGCGTTGCCACAGCCAGGCGCTGACCATCAAGCTGAACAAAGATGTGCCGATCGCCGATATTGAAGGCATGATCAGCCAGCACAACCCATGGGTCAAACTGGTGCCCAACCAGCGTGAGATCAGCATGCAGGAGCTCAGCCCGACCAATGTCACCGGTACGTTGAACATTCCGGTGGGGCGTCTGCGCAAGCTGAACATGGGTTCGCAGTACCTGGGTGCCTTTACTGTCGGCGACCAACTGCTGTGGGGCGCGGCCGAGCCGCTGCGTCGCATGCTGCGGATTCTGCTGGAGCGTTGATCTGACGCTGGCGGTAGCGAAGGCCCGTGCTGGTGACAGCACGGGCTTTTTTGTTGTTATCAATAGAGCCGGCAGGAACGGGCTTGCTCCGCGATTGTGGTGTAAAGTGCCGCTCCCGCCGTTCCAGCAGAGGAGTTCCCCATGAGCCAGCCTATTGATATTGCCGTTATCGGTGCCACCGGTACTGTCGGTGAAACCCTTGTGCAAATTCTTGAAGAGCAGGATTTTCCAGTGGGTACCCTGCACTTGCTGGCCAGCAATGAATCGGCTGGCAGCGGTGTGATGTTTCGCAGTAAAAGCCTGCGCGTCCGTGAAGTCGACAGCTTCGACTTCACCAAGGTCAAGCTGGTGTTTTTCGCTGCCGGCCCCGCCGTTACCCGCAGCTTCGCCCCGCGGGCCCAGGCCGCCGGTTGTGCCGTGATTGATCTGTCAGGCGGCTTGTCGGCCGAGGCGGCGCCGGCCTTGGTTCCTGAGGCCAATGCCGCACGGCTCGAAAACCTGGCTCAGCCAGTGCAGGTGAGCAGCCCGAGCGCTGCTGCCGTGGCCTTGTCGGTGGCCCTGGCGCCGCTGAAGAACTTGCTCGATATCGAGCGAATCAACGTAACTGCGTGCCTGGCAGTGTCGGCCCAAGGCCGTGAAGCAGTGAGCGAGTTGGCCCGCCAGACCGCAGAGCTGCTCAACGCGCGTCCGCTGGAGCCGCGTTTCTTCGATCGACAAATGGCCTTTAACCTGTTGGCTCAGGTCGGCGCCAACGATACCGATGGTCATGGTGCGCTCGAGCGTCGCCTGGTCGGTGAGTTGCGCGAAGTGCTGGGCTTGCCGGCGCTGAAGATTTCCGTCAGCTGCATTCAAGTCCCGGTGTTTTTCGGCGATAGCTACAGTGTGTCGGTACAAAGCCGCAAAGCGGTTGATCTGGCCGCAGTCAACGCCGCGCTTGAGGCTGCTGACAGTATTGAACTGGTCGAGGAGGGTGACTACCCGACTCCGGTGGGTGACGCGGTTGGGCAGGACGTGGTCTATGTTGGACGAGTACGCGGTGGAATTGACGAGGTCGAGCAGCTCAACCTCTGGTTGACCACCGACAATGTGCGCAAGGGCGCGGCATTGAACGCCGTGCAATTGGCGCAATTGTTGATAAAACATGTTGTGTAAAAGATACTTGCAGCTAATTTTTACCGAGAGATTGCTCGGTTGCCGGGGACGGTTCTTTCAAAGGAAGAGGTCATGCTTCGAATTCGCAAACTGGTCTTAGCAATAGCCGCGGCGTCGGCGCTGTCGTCCGGTATGGCGCATGCCCTCGGTTTGGGTGAGTTGACCCTCAAGTCGGCGCAGAATCAGCCGCTGGATGCCGAAATCGAACTGCTCGATGTTCGCGATCTCACTGCCGCCGAAATGGCCCCGAGCCTGGCGCCGCCTGAAGAGTTTGCCAAGGCCGGGATTGAACGTCCGACCTACCTCAACGGCCTGGTTTTCACCCCGGTGATCAACCCCAACGGCAAGAGTGTCTTGCGGGTGACTTCAAGTCAGGCGTTGCCGGCGCCAATGGTCAAGTTCCTGGTCCAGGTGATGTGGCCAAGCGGGCGCCTGTTGCGTGATTACAGCGTACTGGTCAACCAGGCTGCACTGCCGGGCGCCAAGCCTGAATCGACAATCAGCCCGGCGGTAAGCGCGCCGGGCAACTACACCACAGTACGCCGTGACACATTGTGGGAGATTGCCTCGAAAGCACGCCAGGGGGGCTCGGTGCAGCAGACCATGCTGGCCATTCAGGCGCTGAACCCCGATGCCTTTATCAACGGCAATATCAACTTGCTGAAAACCGGTCAGGTCTTGCGCCTGCCCGATCAGCAACAGGTCATGAGTATTCCTCAAGGCCAGGCGGTAGCCGAAGTTGCAGAGCAGTACGCCGCCTGGCGTGAAGGGCGACGACTGGGGCCGCGCGCCCGACAGCTCGACGCCACTCGCCGCACCGCCGCCGAGACGGCTCCAGCGCGAATTGCCAATCAGGACAATCTGCGACTGGTAGCGCCAGGCAGCAAAGCGGCTGCCAGTGACGGCAAGGCGGTCAGCGATAAACTTGCGATGGCGCAAGAGAGCCTCGACACCTCCCGGCGTGACAACACCGAATTGAAAAGCCGGATGAGCGATCTGCAGAGCCAGCTGGACAAGCTGGAGCGCCTGATTGCCTTGAAAAATGATCAATTGGCCAGGCTCGAAGCCCAGGGCGCCGGAGGCCAGGAACCGGCCGAAGGCACCCCGGCGCAGCCTGCCATATCCGCCCAGTTGCAATCAGCGCCGGGTGAACCGGTAGTTGCTCCAGCGCCTGCTGCGGTCGATACCGCACCGCTGGACGCCTCAACCCCTGCAAGCGAAGAAGCGGCGTCGAGCAGCACCCTCGATGATGTGCTCGGCAACCCGACCATGCTCGCATTGATCGGCGCTTCTGCGTTGCTGGTGCTGCTGTTGTTGCTGTTGCTGCTGGCGCGCAAGCGCAAGGCTGACCAGGAGGCGGAAAAGCACCTGCGCATGGCGCGTGCACTGGCTGAGGAAAGCGAGCGCAACCCGGACCTCGACTTGCCGCCGAGCAGCTTCGAGGGCCTGGACGTGCCAGCGCCTAGCGTTACCTTGGCGCCAGCGGTGGTGGCAGCCTCTGCGGCAGCTGCCAGCGCGGCAGAAGCTGGCGTCGTGGCATCCAGAGTGACTGCAGCAGACCCCGTCGAAGCACCTGTGCAGCCGCAACCTATGGCTGCGCCGCTGGTGGCGCCTGCTGCTGACGCTGCCCCCGCGCCAAGCGGCGATGCCTTGCTCGACGAGGTGGAACTGAGTATTGCCCGCGGACGCCTGAACCACGCTGCTGATCTTTTGGAGCCCGCCGTGGCTGCAGCACCAGGGCGTAGCGATTTGCGCCTGAAGTTGATGGAGGTGTATGCGCGTCAGGGTGATCGCGATGCCTTTGTTGGTCATGAGCGTCAACTGATCGCCAACGGCCAGAACCACGCGGATGTCGAGGCGCTGAAAAGCCGCTTCCCGGCCATGGTTGCGCTGGCGGCAGCGGGCGGTATCGGCGCGGCGGCGCTGGCGGCGGAAATGGACGCTCAATATGTCCAGGCGTTGCTGCAAGACGAGCCGCAGGTGCAGCCAGAGCCGGTCATCGAGCCCGAGCCCGAGCCTGAAGCGATTGTCGATGATGAGCTGGACAGTGCTTTTGACCTGAGCCTGGAAGACGACCTGCAAGGTCTGGAGCTAACCGAGCCCCTGCAGCTTGGCGAGTCGGCACCTGAACTCGAAGTGGACGTTGCGCCTGAGCCTGCAATCGAACCGGTAGTGGTTGAACCGGTTGTAGCCGAGCCGACATTTGATGAACCGCTAGTCGACGATATGGTCGAGCCGCGGGTTGAGCCTGCGCCGGTGACTCTCGATGATTTGGCTGATTTTGATCTCGACGTCGCTGCCGACCAGGTTGCCACGCTGGAGCAAGGCGAACCTGTTGATATTGCTGCCGAGTTGGCTGCCTTCGACGAAACCATGCCGGAGTTCGATTCGCTGAGCGAACTGGATCTGCCGGAAGATTTCGATCTGTCGCTGTCTCTGGACGACGACTCAACCGCAGCCAAGAGCTTTGCTTCCGAGCTTGATGACGTCAACGCTGAGCTCGACAAGTTGTCCCAGAGCCTGGAGCAACCGTCGATCGAGCCGCATTTCACGGCTGAAGACGCAATGAGTGACGATCTGGGCGACGACCTGGAGTTCGACTATCTCGGTGGGGCCGATGAGGCAGCCACCAAGCTCGACCTGGCGCGCGCATACATCGATATGGGCGATCATGATGGCGCCCGTGACATTCTTGATGAAGTACGCAAGGAGGGTAATGATGCCCAGAAGGGAGAAGCGGAGGAGATGCTTTCGCGTCTGGTCTGAGTCTTGCCCTTGCACGTCCAACGGCAGCCCTCGAGGCTGCCGTTGTCGTTATAATTCCCGCCATCTGCTTAATCGACAGGCTTTATCTTCTTGGAAATCATTGATAACACGGTTGCTGAATCGGCGGCCGAAGGCTTCTCCCGTATTGCCCTGGGTGTTGAATACAAAGGCTCGCGCTACCGTGGCTGGCAGCGTCAGGCCGATGGCGTGCCGAGTGTCCAGCAGACCCTGGAGGAAGCCCTGTCCAAAGTTGCCGATTCACCCGTTACCCTGCTGTGTGCCGGGCGTACCGACGCCGGGGTCCACGCCTGCGGGCAGGTGGTGCATTTCGACACCCAGGTAGTGCGCAGCATGAAGGCTTGGACAATGGGCGCCAATATCAACTTGCCTCATGACATCAGTGTGGCGTGGGCCAAAGAGATGCCGGCAAGTTTTCATGCTCGCTTCAAGGCTATAGCCCGGCGTTATCGCTATGTGATCTACAACGATCAGATTCGTCCGGCGCATATGGGTCAGGAAGTGACCTGGAACCACCGACCGCTGAATGTCGAACGCATGGCCCTGGCTGCCGACTATCTGGTGGGGACCCATGACTTCAGCGCCTTTCGCGCCGGTCAATGCCAGGCCAAGTCGCCGATCAAGAACATCCATCACCTGCGCGTTACCCGCCACGGCAAGATGATTGTCCTGGATATTCGCGCTAGCGCCTTCCTCCACCATATGGTGCGTAACATCGCTGGTGTGTTGATGACGATCGGTGCTGGCGAGCGCCCGGTGGAGTGGGCCAAAGAGGTGCTGGAAAGCCGCGAGCGGCGCACTGGGGGGGTTACTGCTCATCCGTTCGGTTTGTACCTGGTGCAAGTGGAGTACCACGATGAGTTTCAGTTGCCCGAGCGTTACATCGGCCCACACTTTCTCACCGGTTACGAAACGCTGGCGGCTGACGACCCACTAGCCATTTGCTAAGATCCGGAGCTTTCCAGATCAGCCAGGGTTCACAGGTCATGAGCGCAGTTCGCAGCAAAATCTGTGGTATTACTCGCATTGAAGATGCGTTGGCGGCGGCTGAGGCTGGCGCCGATGCCATCGGCCTGGTGTTTTATGCCAAGAGCCCGCGCGCGGTAGATGTGCAGCAGGCGCGGGCAATTATTGCCGCCTTGCCACCGTTCGTGACCACCGTGGGCCTGTTCGTCAACGTCAGTCGCTGTGAACTGACCGAAATCCTCGAAGCGGTACCATTGGATTTGCTGCAATTTCATGGGGATGAAACCCCGGCTGATTGTGCCGGTCATAACAGGCCGTGGATCAAGGCCCTGCGTGTGCGTCCCGGTGACGATCTCGAAGCGGCCTGCAAGTTGTATAGCGGTGCCAGCGGGATTCTTCTCGACACCTATGTCGCTGGCGTGCCGGGCGGCACGGGTGAGGCGTTCGACTGGTCGCTGGTGCCGGAAAAACTCAGCAAGCCGATTATTCTTGCCGGTGGTTTGTCGCCGCACAACGTTGCCAGCGCCATCGCTCAGGTGCGCCCTTATGCAGTAGATGTCAGTGGCGGGGTGGAGCAGGCCAAGGGCATCAAGGACAGTGCCCTGATCGAGGCTTTTATCAAGGCGGTAAAGCAGGCGTGAAAACGTCTGCCGTTGTCGATGTGACGGCTGGCCGTGCGCCATCGTCCATAGCTTTCGCAGCCAATTGCTGCCTGATCGCGCCCCTGGGCCGGTCGAAATTGCCGGGTGTCGCCGTTGGCGTCGCCCTTACAGGTTGACGATGGAGCGGTATCGGGGCACCTCGCTGTATGTGGGGCGCCGGAGCCGGTCCATCATCGCGTCATACATGAATTGAGCTCAAGGGCATACGCGCGAACCTGACAGCCAAAGCCTGTCGGTCGTCGTTACTGGAGAAAGAAAGCATGAGCAACTGGTTAGTAGACAAACTGATCCCTTCGATCATGCGTTCCGAGGTGAAGAAGAGTTCCGTGCCGGAAGGGTTGTGGCACAAGTGCCCGTCCTGCGAAGCGGTCCTGTATCGTCCGGAGCTGGAAAAGACCCTGGATGTTTGCCCTAAGTGCAACCACCACATGCGCATCGGTGCCCGCGCGCGCATCGATATTTTCCTGGATGCCGAAGGTCGCGCCGAGCTGGGTGCCGACCTGGAGCCGGTTGACCGTCTGAAATTCCGGGATGGCAAGAAGTACAAGGACCGCCTGACCGCTGCTCAGAAGCAAACGGGCGAGAAGGACGCGCTGATCTCCATGAGCGGTACTTTGCTGGGCATGCCTATTGTCGTCAGCGCCTTCGAGTTCTCGTTCATGGGTGGCTCGATGGGAGCCATTGTCGGTGAGCGCTTCGTTCGCGCTGCCAACTATGCCCTGGAAAACCGCTGCCCAATGGTGTGCTTCTCGGCCTCTGGTGGTGCCCGTATGCAGGAAGCGCTGATCTCGCTGATGCAGATGGCCAAGACCTCGGCGGTGCTTGCACGCTTGCGCGAAGAGGGTATTCCATTCATCTCGGTGTTGACCGACCCCGTCTACGGCGGTGTTTCGGCGAGCCTGGCAATGCTGGGTGACGTTATCGTCGGTGAGCCCAAGGCCCTGATCGGCTTCGCAGGTCCTCGTGTCATCGAGCAGACTGTGCGTGAAAAACTGCCAGAAGGCTTCCAGCGTAGCGAGTTCCTCCTGGAACACGGCGCAATCGACATGATCATTCCACGTCAGGAACTGCGTCATCGCCTGGGCAACCTGTTGGCACAAATGATGGGCCTGCCGACGCCTAAGTTCGTCGAGCCAGTGCTTGAGCCGATCGTCGTACCACCGGTGCCTGCCAACGTATGACCCAACGTACCCTTGGCGACTGGCTCGCCTATCTCGAGCAGTTGCACCCCTCGGCCATCGATATGGGCTTGGCGCGTTCGCAACAGGTTGCGGCCAGGCTCGGGCTGGACAAGCCGGCGCCACGGGTCGTCACCGTGACCGGCACCAATGGCAAGGGCTCGACCTGCGCCTTCGTGGCGGCGTTGTTGCGGGCCCAGGGCCTCAAGGTCGGGGTCTATAGCTCGCCACACCTGCTGCGTTACAACGAGCGTGTGCTGATCGACGGCCAGGAAGCCGACGATCAGCAGCTATGTGATGCGTTTGCCGCCGTTGAAGCCGCTCGTGGTGAAACGTCGTTGACCTATTTCGAGGCCGGTACCCTGGCTGCCTTCTGGCTGTTCAAGCAGTCGGCTCTGGATGCCGTGGTGCTTGAAGTCGGCTTGGGTGGGCGCCTGGATACCGTCAACATCGTCGATGCCGACGTGGCGCTGGTTACCAGTATTGGTGTTGACCATACCGATTACCTGGGCGATACCCGCGAGTCTGTGGCATATGAAAAAGCCGGTATTTTCCGTCAGGGCAAGCCTGCGCTGTGTGGTGATCTGAATCCGCCACAGCCACTGCTCGACAAGGTCCGTGAGCTGGGTTGTCCATTCCTGCTGCGTGGTCGTGATTTCGACCTGGCCTGTACCGATCAGTATTGGCAGTGGCGGGGCGTGGATAGCCGCGGCCAGCAGGTCGAGCTGCACGATCTGCCATTGCTCGACCTGCCAATGGAAAACGCAGCGCTGGCGCTGCAAGCCTACCTGCTGATGGATCTGCCCTGGGAGGCCGGGCAGATCGCCGCGGTGTTGCAGTCCACGCGCATGGTCGGTCGTCTGGACCGACGCGCATTTCGCTGGCAAGGCAAGGCGTTGACTATCCTCATGGATGTTGGCCATAACCCGCATGCTGCCGAGTACCTGGCCCAACGCCTCGCGGCAAGGCCGGTGGTGGGCAAGCGTCTGGCCGTATTCGGTCTTCTCGTCGACAAGGACCTGGACGGCGTAGTGCAACCGTTGTTGGGTGCGGTTCAGCGTTGGGCGGTTGCGCCTCTGGATACTGCTCGCAGTCGGTCTGCAGGCGAGCTTGAAGTGACCCTGGCGAACCTCGGTGCGCAGGTGAAGTCTTATTCCAGCGTGGCACAAGCCCTTGACGGGCAGTGTGCGCTGGCAACGGCAGAAGATGAAATTCTCCTGTTCGGATCGTTTTTCTGTGTCGGCGAGGCCCTGCAGTGGCTGGATCGGCAGGCCACGGAGGAAGAAGCAAATGGCATTGCTGGATAAAGTGGTCAAGCAACGGATGGTCGGGGCGCTGGTGCTGGTGGCATTGGCGGTGATTTTCCTGCCGATGTTGTTTTCCCGGGAGGACGAAATGCGCCAGGTACGTGTCGAAGCCCCTGACGCGCCCATAGCGCCAAGCATGACCCCGGTTCAGGTAGAGCCGGTGCAGGTGCCGGAGCCAAAGGTGTTGCCAGAAGAAAACCCGGTGATTGTCGATGAGTCCACGGCGCCAGCCCAGACCCCGAGCGCACCGATTGCTCCTGCCCCGACCGTTGTGCCTGAGCCCGTGACTGCTCCAGTGCCCGCCCCCGCTGTAGCGGCCAAGCCTGTGACACCGCCGCCAGCGGCCAAGCCGGCCCCGGCCGTTGCCACTGCGGCCAAGCCTGCGGCAGGCAAGATCGACGCCAATGGCCTGCCGGTCAGTTGGTCGGTGCAATTGGCCAGCCTGTCCAACCGGGCCGGGGCCGACAACCTGCAGAAAACCCTGCGCAGCCAGGGTTACAATGCCTACATTCGTTCTGCCGGCGGTATGAATCGGGTGTACGTTGGGCCGTTGATCGAGCGTGCTGAAGCTGAGCGTCTGCGGGACGTGATCAGCCGCCAGCAGAAGCTCAACGGCATTGTCGTGCGCTTCCAGCCCGAGCGCGGCTGAGTGTTCGTCGCCCGGCCCGCGCCGGGCGACAAATCACTGCTTACCGACAGCCCGTTGCTCTGGTAAAATGCGCCGCCTTATCCGTTTGCAGGCAACACTGTGGCATTTACCTGGGTCGACTGGGCGATTTTCGCGATCATCGCCATTTCTTCGCTTATCAGTCTCAAGCGCGGCTTTGTCAAAGAGGCCTTGTCGCTGCTTACCTGGATCATTGCCGGCGCTGTAGCCTGGATGTTCGGTGGCTCGCTGTCGCAGTACCTGGAGTCTTACATCCAGACGCCTTCGGCCCGGGTCATCGCAGGATGCGCCATTCTTTTCGTCGCCACCCTGCTGGTGGGGGCCATGATCAATTTTCTCATCGGCGAGCTGATTCGCGTCACCGGACTTTCCGGGACCGACCGCTTTCTGGGCATGGCATTCGGTGCCGCCCGAGGGGCCTTGCTGGTGGTGGTGGCCGTCGGGCTGTTGAGCCTGGGGCCGGTACAACAAGATCAGTGGTGGCAGGATTCTCGCCTGATACCACAATTTCTATTGGTAGCTGACTGGTCGAAAAACCTCATCCTGGGGTTCACCAGCCAGTGGTTAGCCAGCGGGATCAGCGCACCGGCTGATCTTCCGTTCAAGGAGCAGATCCTGGGGCCGAAAACGCCTTGAGAGCTGCTCAGTCCAGTTTCATTAAGTAGGGGTTGCGTCGCATGTGTGGCATCGTCGGTATCGTCGGTAAGTCGAACGTCAATCAGGCGCTGTATGACGCGCTAACCGTCCTCCAGCACCGCGGCCAGGACGCTGCCGGTATTGTGACCAGTCATGATGGCCGGTTATTCCTGCGCAAGGACAACGGCCTGGTCCGTGACGTATTTCAACAGCGCCATATGCAGCGCCTGGTCGGCCACATGGGCATTGGCCATGTGCGCTACCCGACGGCGGGCAGCTCGACCTCGGCCGAGGCCCAGCCGTTCTACGTCAACTCGCCGTACGGCATCACCCTGGCGCACAACGGTAACTTGACCAACGTTGAACAGTTGGCCAAGGAGATCTACGAGTCTGATCTGCGTCACGTCAATACCAACTCCGACTCCGAAGTCCTGCTCAACGTCTTTGCTCACGAGCTGGCGGTGCGCGGCAAGCTGCAGCCGACCGAAGAAGACGTGTTCGCCGCCGTGACCGACGTGCACAACCGTTGCGTTGGCGGCTACGCGGTCGTGGCGATGATCACCGGTTATGGCATCGTTGGTTTCCGTGACCCTAACGGTATTCGTCCAATCGTTTTCGGCCAGCGTCATACCGACGAAGGTGTCGAGTACATGATCGCCTCCGAAAGCGTTTCCCTGGACGTGCTCGGCTTCACCCTGATCCGCGACCTGGCCCCGGGTGAAGCGGTTTACATCACCGAAGAAGGCAAATTGCACACCCGTCAGTGCGCAATCAACCCGCAATTGTCGCCGTGCATCTTCGAGCACGTTTACCTGGCTCGCCCTGACTCGATCATCGACGGCGTTTCGGTCTACAAGGCGCGCCTTCGCATGGGCGAAAAACTCGCCGAGAAGATCTTGCGCGAGCGTCCGGAACACGACATCGACGTGGTCATCCCGATTCCCGACACCAGCCGTACCGCCGCTCTCGAGCTGGCAAACCGCCTGGGCGTCAAGTTCCGTGAAGGCTTCGTCAAGAACCGCTACATCGGTCGTACCTTCATCATGCCCGGCCAGGCCGCGCGCAAGAAGTCGGTGCGCCAGAAGCTCAACGCCATCGAGCTGGAATTTCGCGGCAAGAACGTGATGCTGGTGGACGATTCCATTGTCCGCGGCACCACCTGCAAGCAGATCATCCAGATGGCTCGCGAAGCCGGAGCGAAGAACGTCTACTTCTGCTCGGCAGCGCCAGCGGTGCGTTTCCCTAACGTCTACGGCATCGACATGCCGAGCGCTCATGAACTGATCGCGCACAATCGCAGCACTGAAGATGTGGCCGAGCTGATCGGCGCCGACTGGCTGGTTTACCAGGACCTGCCGGACCTCATCGAATCCGTGGGTGGTGGCAAGATCAAGATTGAGCATTTCGACTGCGCAGTGTTCGACGGCAAATATGTGACCGGCGACATTGACGAGGCCTACCTGGAAAAGATCGAGCAGGCGCGTAACGACGCCTCCAAGGTCAAGAACCAGGCGGTCAGCGCGATCATCGACCTCTACAATAATTGATTTAGGAGTGGCGGCATGACACAGGAATGGGATGCCGGACGCCTGGACAGCGACCTCGAAGGGGTCGCTTTCGATACGCTGGCGGTACGCGCCGGCCAACATCGCACGCCGGAGGGTGAGCACAGCGATCCGCTGTTCTTCACCTCCAGCTACGTGTTCCGTACAGCGGCCGATGCCGCTGCACGGTTCGCCGGCGAGGTTCCAGGCAACGTCTATTCACGCTACACCAACCCCACCGTACGTGCGTTCGAAGAGCGCATGGCCGCCCTGGAAGGCGCTGAGCAAGCAGTGGCGACGTCCACCGGCATGTCGGCGATCCTGTCCACGGTAATGGCCTTGTGCAGCGCTGGCGACCATATACTGGTCTCGCAGAGTGTATTCGGCTCGACCATCAGCCTGTTCGAGAAGTATTTCAAGCGTTTTGGCGTGCAGGTCGATTACGTACCGCTGGTTGATCTGGCCGGCTGGGATGCGGCAATCAAGGCCAATACCAAGCTGTTGTTCGTCGAGTCGCCGTCCAATCCGCTGGCCGAGCTTGTGGATATTGCGGCACTGGCCGAAATCGCTCACGCCAAGGGTGCTCAGTTGGTCGTCGACAACTGCTTCAGCACACCGGCCTTGCAGCAACCGCTGAAGCTGGGTGCCGACATCGTCGTGCATTCGGCCACCAAGTTCATCGATGGCCAGGGCCGTTGCATGGGCGGTGTGGTTGCCGGGCGAAGCGAGCAGATGAAAGAGGTCGTGGGCTTTTTGCGCACCGCCGGGCCATCGTTGAGTCCGTTCAATGCCTGGATCTTCCTCAAGGGCCTGGAAACGCTCAATCTGCGTATGCGCGCCCACTGTGCCAGCGCACAGATTCTGGCCGAATGGCTGGAACAGCAGGACGGCATTGAAAAGGTTCACTACGCGGGGCTGCAGAGCCATCCGCAGCATGCTCTGGCGAAAAGCCAGATGAGCGGCTTTGGTGCTGTAGTGAGCTTTGAGGTCAAGGGCGGCAAAGAGGGTGCCTGGCGCTTCATCGATGCCACGCGTCTGATCTCGATCACCGCCAACCTTGGTGACAGCAAGACCACCATCACCCATCCGGGCACCACTTCCCACGGCCGTCTGTCGCCGCAGGAGCGTGAGGCCGCCGGTATTCGCGATAGCCTGATTCGCGTGGCCGTGGGTCTGGAAGATGTCGCCGACCTCAAGGCCGATTTGGCCCGCGGTCTGGAAGCGCTGTGATCGACTGGTCAGCGGGCGATAGCAGCCATAACGGTCGCGTCGCCCTGGTGACCGGTGCGGCACGCGGCATCGGCCTGGGCATTGCTGCCTGGCTGATCGCCGAGGGCTGGCAAGTGGTGCTTACCGATCTGGATCGGGTACGCGGCGCCAAGGCGGCGAAGGTGCTTGGGGACAACGCCTGGTTCATCGGCATGGATGTCGCCGATGAGACCCAGGTGAAGGTCACGGTGGCTGAAGTACTTGGCCAGTTTGGTCGCCTCGATGCCCTGGTGTGCAATGCCGCCGTTGCCGATCCGCACAACACCACCCTGGAAACCCTGAGTCTTGCGCACTGGAACCGGGTGCTGGCGGTTAATCTCGGAGGGCCGATGCTATTGGCCAAGCACTGTGCGCCGTATCTGCGCGCCCACGGTGGTGCGATCGTTAACCTAGCGTCCACCCGCGCTGCGCAATCGGAGCCCGACACCGAAGCTTATGCGGCCAGCAAGGGCGGCCTGCTGGCGCTGACCCATGCCCTGGCGATGAGCCTGGGGCCGGAAATCCGCGTCAATGCTGTAAGCCCCGGCTGGATCGACGCACGCGACCCCTCGGAGCGTCGTGCCGAGCCACTGAGTGAAGAGGATCATGCCCAGCATCCGGCGGGCAGGGTAGGGACGGTAGAAGACGTGGCAGCCATGGTTGCCTGGCTGTTGTCGCGCAATGCCGGCTTTGTCACTGGCCAGGAGTTCGTGGTCGACGGCGGTATGACCAAGAAGATGATCTACAAGTAACAATGCTTTTTTGCCCTTTTTGAAAAAAACTTCAACAGGGGTATTGACTTAGCATCGATACCTGCGTAAATTTCGCCACCTCAGCGAAGCACACGGGTGATTAGCTCAGCCGGGAGAGCATCTGCCTTACAAGCAGAGGGTCGGCGGTTCGATCCCGTCATCACCCACCACTTCCTGAGATGTTCCTGGCCCGACACTTTCCAACGAGAGTGTTACCAGAGAGGAACAGGACGCAAGTCCATATGCGCAGCGGTAGTTCAGTCGGTTAGAATACCGGCCTGTCACGCCGGGGGTCGCGGGTTCGAGTCCCGTCCGCTGCGCCACTTTTCTCCAGATCGGTTTAACGACCGGTTTGAGGTCAGAAGGCACTTAAGCCTTCAGGCCAGATCCCAGTTTCAAGCAAGCTAAGGCTTGTACGATACGCAGCGGTAGTTCAGTCGGTTAGAATACCGGCCTGTCACGCCGGGGGTCGCGGGTTCGAGTCCCGTCCGCTGCGCCATATTTCTTCGAGGCCCTTGAACTCCTCGAAGTAACAAAGAGAGCGACCTAAGGTTCGCTTTTTTTGTGCCTGAGATCAGCGGCTATTTAGCGATCCAGGTCAGCACGACACGCAGCGGTAGTTCAGTCGGTTAGAATACCGGCCTGTCACGCCGGGGGTCGCGGGTTCGAGTCCCGTCCGCTGCGCCATATTGAAGTATCAAAGAAAGCGACCTACGGGTCGCTTTTTTTGTGGCCGCGCATTTTTGCGACAAGGGCAGAATTAATTTTCCAGGGAGATCGTCTGCCTGCGGTTTCGTAGATCTGCCGATGTGTTGCACAATAGGCGCCGATCGTTTTACTCAGGATTTGCAATGTCACAGTCAACCGTCTTCAGTGCGCTTGGGCTGGCCCTGGTGCTGGCGGGTATTTCAGGCTGTTCTTCGAAGAAAGCTGCCATCTACGAACACGAAAATTTCGACGATTCCGGAACCTATTCGCGCAGCTTCGCAGTGAGCGAAGCGGGTAGCTGCGAGGCTGCCCGGCGCGCCTTGCTCAGCCAGGGCTACATCATCACCAGCAGCGATGCAGGGCAGGTCAACGGCAACAAAAGCTTCCAGCAGACCGGCGAATCGCACCTGCAGATCAGTTTCAATGTGGTCTGTGCTCGCGACAGCGGTGACGAACAGCGTTCAACCATGTTCGCCAACGCCCTGCAGGACCGCTACGCTCTGAAAAAATCCAATACCTCGGCAAGTGTCGGGGTAGGGGTGTTGGGCTCGCTGTCGATGCCAATCGGCTCCACGGACGACTCAATGGTCAAGGTCGCCAGCGAAACAGTCACCTCGGCCAAGTTTTATGAGCGTTATTTCGCGCTGGTCGAAAGTTTCCTGCCCAAAGAACAGAAGAAAAAGGTATCGCTGAAAAAGCCGGTTGAGAAACCCGCGCCCG
Organism: Pseudomonas arcuscaelestis; assembly: GCF_016881005.1. Classification (GTDB taxonomy): domain Bacteria; phylum Pseudomonadota; class Gammaproteobacteria; order Pseudomonadales; family Pseudomonadaceae; genus Aquipseudomonas; species Aquipseudomonas arcuscaelestis. The sequence goes on from NZ_JACOPV010000005.1 coordinate 138,417, forward strand.
CACTGGGTATACCCGAGAGCGTCCCTGTGGCGGCGCCAGCGGCTCTGGCGCCGGTCGAAGCGCCAATTCCGGTGGCAACCCCTGCGGTTGTCGCACCAGCGCCCGTAACGCCCGCAACGGCCGTACCGGTCGTCGAGGCTGCACCGGCTCCGGTCGTCGATGACAGCAGCGGCTCCCAGCCGGTGCCTCCCCCTGTCGAAGCTGCGCCAATCAATGTCGAACCTTCGACGCCGACGCCGGCCGCTACCGAACCTGCCTCGACCCCGGCGCCGCCAGCACCGGCAAACAGTCCTGAACAGGTTGCCCCCTAGGCGAGGATAATTTTTCCATCCACTGCTACGTTGTGTTGATAAGCGTCATTGTCATTTTTCTTTCATCGCGGCACTTTAGGCTCGATGACGAATCAATGAAATGAATGAAAACGACGGAGCAGAAGATGGACGATTATCAAGAAGAACTACTCGAGTACCGCGCCTTTGAGCTTGACCCACTCGAGCCTGCCGAAGACGCCACCGAGCTGTAGCATCAGCCGGTGCGCCGCTGGCTGCGACGAAACTCTCCCGGGGTCATGCTGTTCCAGCGCTTGAATGCACGTTGAAAGGCTTCCGCGGAAGCAAACCCGAGCAGATAAGCTATCTCGCCAAAGGCCAGTTCGGTGTCGCGAATGTAGGTCATGGCCAGGTCGCGACGGGTGTCATTGAGGATCGCCCGAAACTGTGTGCCTTCCTCGGCCAGCTTGCGCCGCAATGTCCAGGTAGGCAGTTGCAGGTGCTGCGCCACTTCTTCCAGGTCCGGTTCCCGACCGCCGTTTAGCAACGGTCCCAGCAAGTGGGCGATGCGTTCGCTCAAGCTGCGCACGCGGGTGCGTTGCTCCAGTTCCGCCTCACACAACTTCAACAGATGCTGCCAGGTGCTGGGGCAGTGCGCAGGGTTGCTCAGTGCCAGGCTTGTGCGATTGAGGTGTAGCTGATTGGTGGGGGCGCAAAACTGTATCGGGCTGCTGCTCAAGGCCTGGTAGTGGTCGGCATAGACCGGAGCGTCGAACTCAATCTCCACGCGATCGGCCACAAGGTTCACCCCGGCAAGGCTCGACAGCTGGGACAGCCAGCCAGACAGCAGAGAATCCACCACAAAGCGGTTGTACGCGTTGTAGGGGCTGATGGAGTAAAACCGTAGCCAGGCGCCGCTGCTGTCTTCATGAAAGCTTGAGTGGCCGCGGTAGTTGGCGGCATACAGCGGCTCAAATCGCAGCAGTGTGCGCGCTGCCTCGCCTACCGTCGGTGCCTGGGCAGCGGTAACCCCGGCGAGGCCCGCCTGGCTCAAACGACTGATTCGGCCCATGTGCAGGCCCAAGGCCGGTTCGCCGGTCAGTTCGATGGCGGCATGGCCCAGGTGCATGTAGCGCGGGATCGACAAGCGTGCCCCGGCTTCAGCCAGGCGTGTTTCGTCCAGCCCGTAGCGCTGCAGCAGCGATGTAGGGTCGATGCCGCGTTGCTGCAGGGTTTCGCTAAGGCTCTGGATGAAGCCGACAGACAGATCCCCCAGGCGCATCCGTGGGCGAGTCATCGCGCACTACAACCACAGATTGAGCATGCGGGCGCCGCTGGCGCTGCTGCTTTGCAGGTTGAGACCGGCGTGGTTGGCAAAGCCCTGGCCTTCAGCTACGACGTCCCAGAACCGCCCGTGCAGAAACACGCTCATGCTGCTCATGCCACTGGGGTTGGCGTTGCGGGTCAACTGTTGCCAGGCTTGGGCTTCGCTGATTTCTCCAGGTTTGACCGGCAGCGAAGCCGCCAATGGCTGGTGCCGGTTACCGCGCCAGGGGCCATTCCAACTGCCTTTGCCGCCGAGGAAGGCGGGATTGGCTAGAATCTGCGCCGACTGGTTGGCCAGCTGTTGTTGATTGCTGGGGTACCAGCTATCGCTGCCGATCAGCACGCCCAGGCGACCTGCCGGGGTCTGCACTACCTGCGGTGGCTGGTCGATGCCACTGCTGATATAGCGGCGTACTTCGCTGTCAGGGTGTTGCTGGCGCAGGGGCTGGCCGAGCACCGAACCGTCGCCGGCGAATACCAGGCTGCTGTTGTACAGCGCGCCAGAACCGGCGTGCAGGGTACCGTGCTCGACATAGGGTGATGGCAAGACAATCGAGCCTGCCACCAGGGTCACGCCAAACTCTTTGGCCAGACCGCCGAAAACCTGCTGGTAGTCGCTGGCCATTTGCTGGGCCTTCATGCGCAAGTGAGCATCAGAGCGACGGTCGTCTCCTTCGGCGCCAAGCATGGCCATGCCGTAACTGACCGGATTGCTAAGTTCCAGCCACTTCCAGGCTTCACGGCGGTCAGTGACCTGGTACAGCTCGTTCTTTTCTCCTCGGGCCCAGAGCCAGGTGCCGATATGTTCCGGCAGGATGACGATAGTCCGGGCGTTAACCAGCCCGCGCGCACGGGCCTGCTCGAGGTAAGCGGCGAGTTTGCGGTGCAGGCGTTGCAGGTTCTGATAGTCGCTGGGGAATAGTTGCGGCTCGACGCCCAGCAGGTTGCCGTGCTCGGTGGGGACGCCTTCGCTCATGACCAGGTCAATGCGCAGGTCCGACAGGTAATGGCCGGTCGGCCGTCGCTCGGTCCAGAACCCGTAGCCACAGAGTGCGGCAATAACAATCAGCGCCAGGGCGCTCAACAGAAGTTTTCGCATGAAACAGCACAGCGCCGACGAAGGATTCGGCCTCTAGGGTAGACCTCGGGTGCAGTAGGATCAATAACTTGTCACTTTCGGTCATTGAGCCTTGTGCCCGTGCTCTTTAATGTCGCCCTCAGATAACTGACGGGCGCCACCAACCTTGGCGAGGTGCCCGCATCCTGTGATTACGCCTGTTGTGGAGTTCACTATGGCCGCCGCTCGTTACCCGCATTTGCTCGCCCCGCTGGACCTGGGTTTTACCACCTTGCGCAACCGTACCCTGATGGGCTCGATGCACACCGGCCTGGAGGAAAAGCCAGGTGGCTTCGAGCGTATGGCGGCTTATTTCGCCGAGCGCGCCCGTGGCGGTGTCGGCCTGATGGTTACTGGCGGTATCGGTCCGAACGTCGAGGGCGGGGTTTACTCCGGCGCTGCCAAACTGAGCACCCCGGAAGAAGCCGAAAAGCACCGTATCGTCACTCAGGCCGTGCATGAGGCGGGTGGCAAGATCTGCATGCAGATCCTTCATGCCGGTCGTTACGCCTACAGCCCCAAGTCGGTGGCGCCAAGCGCCATTCAGGCACCGATCAACCCGTTCAAGCCTCGCGAGCTGGACGAAGAGGGCATCGAAAAGCAGATCCAGGATTTCGTCAATTGCTCGTTGCTGGCACAAAGCGCCGAATACGATGGTGTCGAAATCATGGGTTCGGAAGGTTACTTCATCAACCAGTTCCTCGCCGCCCACACCAACCACCGCACTGACCGTTGGGGTGGCAGCTATGAAAACCGCATGCGCCTGGCGGTGGAGATCGTCAGCCGCGTGCGTGAGGCTGTCGGTCCGAATTTCATCATCATCTTCCGTTTGTCGATGCTCGACCTCATCGAGGGTGGCAGCAATTGGGAAGAGATCGTGCAATTGGCCCAAGCGATCGAGAAGGCAGGTGCAACCATCATCAACACCGGTATCGGCTGGCACGAAGCACGAATTCCAACCATCGCCACCAAGGTTCCGCGGGCCGCCTTCAGCAAGGTCACGGCCAAATTGCGCGGTGCGGTGCAGATCCCGTTGATCACCACCAACCGCATCAACACCCCGGAAGTGGCCGAGCAGATCCTCGCCGAAGGCGATGCCGACATGGTATCGATGGCGCGCCCATTCCTCGCCGACCCTGAGTTCGTCAACAAGGCGGCGGCCGGACGTGGCGACGAGATCAACACCTGCATCGGTTGCAACCAGGCCTGTCTGGACCACACCTTCGGCGGCAAGTTGACCAGTTGCCTGGTCAATCCACGTGCTTGTCATGAAACCGAGCTCAACTATCTGCCGGTGACCCAGGTCAAGCAGATTGCTGTCGTCGGCGCCGGCCCAGCCGGACTTGCTGCTGCCACCGTGGCAGCCGAACGCGGCCATCAGGTGACGCTGTTCGATTCGGCCAGCGAGATTGGCGGCCAGTTCAACGTCGCCAAGCGCGTACCGGGCAAGGAAGAGTTCTACGAAACCCTGCGTTACTTCAAGCGCAAGCTGCAGACTACCGGCGTGGAGGTGTGCCTCAACACCCGTGTCGATGTCGAGCAACTGGCAGCCGCTGGCTACGACGAGATCATTCTGGCGACCGGTATCGCGCCGCGCCTGCCTGCCATTGCGGGGATCGAGCACAGCAAAGTGCTGAGTTATCTGGACGTCCTGCTTGAGCGCAAGCCGGTAGGGCAGAAGGTGGCTGTGATTGGCGCTGGCGGTATTGGCTTTGATGTTAGCGAGTATCTGGTTCACCAAGGCGTGGCCACCAGTCAGGATCGCGAGGCATTCTGGAAAGAATGGGGCATCGACACCGCCTTGAATGCGCGGGGTGGTGTGGCGGGTATCAAGGCTGAGCCGCATGCCCCGGCGCGTCAGGTGTTCCTCCTGCAGCGCAAGAAAACCAAGGTCGGCGACGGCCTGGGCAAGACCACGGGCTGGATTCACCGCACCGGCTTGAAGAACAAGCAGGTTCAGATGCTCAACAGTGTCGAATACCTGAGCATCGATGATGCCGGTTTGCATATCCGTATCGGTGAGGGCGAGCCGCAACTTCTGCCGGTTGATAACGTGGTCATCTGTGCCGGGCAAGACCCACTGCGTGAACTGTACGATGGCCTGCAGGCTGCCGGGCAGTCGGTGCATTTGATTGGCGGCGCCGATGTGGCCGCCGAGCTGGATGCCAAGCGGGCGATCAACCAGGGTTCACGTCTGGCGGCGGCGCTCTAAGCACTTAACTTCACGCGTCGCGCGCGGCGGGGTGTCTATCCCGTCGCGCTGTTAGACTGCTGCTTCCTTGTGGCAGTGATCTGTACATGACCGGCTTTGATGTTCTTCCCCATGCGCCTTTGCAACGACTTGAATTGGACTGGCTGCTGCCGTTCGGCGTTGGGTTGGCGGTGTTGCGCCTGGACCTTATCGACCCGCTGATCAGTGGCAACAAGTGGTTCAAGCTTCTTGAGCATTTGCGCCTGGCGGAAAAAGCTGCAGCTGCAGGTGTGATCAGCCTTGGCGGTGCGCATTCGAATCACCTTCACGCCTTGGCAGCTGCCGGCAAACGCTTCGGCTTCGCCACCGCTGGCCTGTTGCGCGGTCATCCGCAAGACACGCCCACGGTACGCGATCTGCAAGACTTCGGTATGCAACTGCATTGGCTTGGATATGCAGGATACCGTGCACGTCATCACGCGCAGTTCTGGCAGCCCTGGCAAGCGCAATACCCGGGGTGGCATTGCGTTCCCGAAGGCGGAGCAGGGGCGCTTGGGGTCAAGGGCTGTGCCTTGATCGTTGAACAGGCGCAAGCTCAACTGGCGAGCATCGGGTGGCTGGATTACGACGGTTGGTGGCTGGCGGCGGGTACCGGTACAACGCTGGCAGGGCTGGTGCTGGCCGAGCGCGGTGCTCATCAGGTTCATGGCGCCTTGGCAGTTCCCTGGGACCACGGTGTGCCTGCTCAGGTTGAAGCCCTGGCCGGCACCAGTGGTTATCGACTGTATGACGCCTGTCGCGGTGGTTTTGCCAAGGTCGATGAGGTATTGCTGGCGTTTATCGCCGCCAGCGAAGCGCAAGCCGGTGTGCCACTGGAGCCGCTTTACACCGGCAAGGCCCTGCTGGCGCTGCGTGAGCAGGTTGAGGCGGGTGCTTTTGCGCCAGGTACACGGCTTATCTTTCTGCACAGCGGCGGCCTGCAAGGCCGCCGCGGCTTTGCTTAGTTGTTGCGCGGCAGCATGCGAATCAGGGTGTTATCTCGCTGCACATAGTGATGATAGAGGCCGGCCAGGGCGTGCAATCCGATCAGCCAGTAACCCCAACTGCCAATGCGCTCGTGCCAGCCCTTGATGAATTTAGCCATGTCCGGATCTGGCGCCATCAGGGCTGGCAGTTCGAAGCCATAGAACGGAATGGGTTTGTTTGCTGCGCTGAGAATCAACCAGCCGGCAATTGGCAGGCCGATCATCAACAGGTACAAGGCCAGGTGCATCAAGTGCGCAAGGCCGGTCTGCCATGCCGGAGGGGCCGGGATGATCGGTGGCGTCGGGCGGCTCAGGCGCAGCGCCAGACGCAGCCACACCAGTACGAATACCGTCAGGCCAAGCATGAAGTGCAAGTCTTTCATCAAGTTGCGCTCGACGCTGTCCTTGGGGAACATTCCGCGCAGTTCGATCAGGGCATAGACGGCGGCCAACAGCACCAGCATCAACCAGTGCAAGGCAATCGACAGGCCACCATAACGGGCTACGGGGGTTTTCAGGGTCATGGTCATTCCTCGTGATCAGGTCTAAATCCGCGTTCTTCTAGACGCAGTGACGTCACTGTAATCGCTGACAAGTGGATTACTCGTCAATTGCAACAAAAAATTGCTATCGGATTATTGATCTGTCGCTAGAATCCGGCGTTTCTTCCCTTCGCGATCCTGGTTTCTCCCATGCTCATGGCGTCGTTGATTTTTCTGCTGACCATTACCCTGGTGATCTGGCAACCCAGAGGCCTGGGCGTTGGCTGGAGTGCTACGGGTGGCGCGTTGCTGGCACTGCTCAGTGGTGTGGTGCACTGGAGTGATATCCCGGTGGTCTGGCAGATTATCTGGAACGCCACGGGTACTTTCGTTGCGCTGATCATCATCAGCCTGTTGCTCGACGCCGCCGGTTTCTTTGCCTGGGCGGCCCTGCATGTTGCACGTTGGGGTCGAGGCAGTGGCAGGAGGCTGTTCTGTTTTATCGTCTTGCTTGGCGCGCTGGTTTCGGCCTTGTTCGCCAACGATGGCGCTGCATTGATTCTTACCCCAATCGTGGTTGCCATGCTGCTGGCACTTCGTTTCAGCCCGGCAGCTACCCTGGCATTTGTAATGGCCGCAGGCTTTATCGCCGATACGGCGAGCTTGCCGCTGGTCGTGTCGAACCTGGTCAACATCGTTTCAGCGGACTTCTTTGGTATTGGCTTCAACCGTTATGCCGCGGTCATGGTGCCGGTGAACCTGGTCAGCGTGGCGGCGACCCTGGCGGTATTGCTGTGGTATTTTCGCCGCGATATTCCGGTCAACTATGACCCTCTGCAGTTGGATCGACCGCGCAGCGTGATTCAGGACCCCGCCACGTTTGTTGCTGGCTGGCTGGTGCTGGCGATCTTGTTGATCGGCTGCTTTGCCCTTGAACCGCTGGGAATTCCCATCAGTGCAATTTCAGCGGTGTGTGCGCTGGTATTGCTGCTGATCGCCGCACGCGGACAGAAGATTTCGACGCGCAACGTGCTGAAAGAAGCGCCTTGGCATATCGTGGTGTTTTCCCTGGGGATGTACCTTGTCGTCTATGGCCTGCGCAACGCTGGCTTGACCGACGCCCTGGCTGGTTGGCTGGATGGCTTTGCTGCTGGCGGCGTGTGGGGCGCGGCCATGGGCACGGGACTGTTGGCAGCATTGCTGTCGTCGATCATGAACAACCTGCCGACAGTGCTGATTGGCGCCTTGTCCATCGATGCAAGCTCGGCCACTGGAGTGGTCAAGGAAGCGATGATCTACGCCAACGTCATCGGCAGTGACCTGGGCCCGAAAATCACCCCCATCGGTAGCCTTGCAACCTTGTTGTGGTTGCATGTGCTGGAACGCAAGGGGGTGAAAATTGGCTGGGGCTACTACTTCAAAGTCGGCATCGTGCTGACGCTGCCGGTGTTGTTACTGACGTTGGCGGCGTTGGCGCTGCGGTTGAGCTTGGGTTAGTGGCGCCATCTATCGCGCGGTTATGTGCAGGCTTCGTTGGGCCAGCCATCGGCAACAAGAAACACGCGCGAAGCTTCCTCCCAGTGACCGTCTGACCCTTGCACTAAACGCACCAGCAGTTGCGCCGGTGCCAAGGGCTCAAGCGCCTGGAGCCAGGAATTCAATCGTTGCGCGCTCCAGCACGCTTCATCGCTACAGCGTGCGGGCGCGAGCCAGGCATGGCGAGGTAAGGGTTGCCAGCATCCGGACGGGCTTTGTTCGACAAACGCCGGCCAGTCGCGCCGGTGCAGCCACTGTCCGCGCATATGTTGGGGGTGGGCGCCCTGAGGCGGGGTGACTTGTCCCCCAGGCCAGGGGTAGAACAGATAGCCCGCGAGCCACATTTGCGCGCTGAGCTGCTCGATATCCAGTTTCGCCAGCACTTCGCGGCTTTCAGCACGGGCGCAAATCGGCAGTTGGTGGTCGCTCAGATGAGCAAGTTTGCGATCCAGGCGGTCGTGGCAGCCCGGTCCCAGCCAGTGCGCCGGGTCCTTGCTATTAGCCGTTGTTGGCCCCAGATAGAGCTTGATCGCCAGTTCCAGGTGGTGCACCCCTTGTGCGTCACGCAGGAGAATATCCAACTCGCCCAGGGTGTGGCCGGCGGTGCGGATCGGCAGGTTCGCCGCCATTAACTCCACGCCTGGCGCCTGCTGCAAGGCAAACTGCCAAAGACGTTCGTAGTACAGGCCCAGGCGGCGAGTGGGGCCATGGGCTAGCCACTGGGTCAAGGTGCTACTGTCGCCATCCAGGGCCTGGAGCCACTGCTGCAACCGCTCGGGATGCTCGACCCAGTCGCTGGCAGCCAGTGGATGACGTTGTGGCCAAGGCGTTTCAAGCAGCATGGGGGGCGCGAGCAGGGTCCAGGCCAAGTCGCGTACTGCAGGCTGGCGTAACTGGCGAGGCAAGTCGATCAGGCCGGGAAAAGGGTTCATCTTGCGAGCATAGTCGTTAAGCTCCCGGCCCTGGCGTTTTTCTCCGGCGTTTGCTGCCAGCCGGCGCTTTCGCCCATAATTGAACTCTTTGGCCAATTCGCCTTTTTACCCGCCGTAGTGCCTAGCAGGAGCCACATGGAGCAATTTCGCAATATCGGTATCATCGGCCGCCTTGGAAGCTCCCAGGTGCTCGATACTATTCGCCGACTGAAAAAATTCCTGCTGCAACGGCATCTGCACGTCATTCTCGAGGACACCATCGCCGAAGTACTGCCAGGCCACGGCCTGCAGACCTCTTCGCGCAAGTTGCTGGGCGAGGTCTGCGACCTGGTCATTGTCGTTGGCGGTGACGGCAGTCTGCTTGGTGCGGCCCGGGCCCTGGCCAAGCACAACACGCCGGTGCTGGGCATCAACCGCGGCAGTCTCGGGTTTCTTACCGATATCCGTCCCGATGAGCTGGAAGTAAAAGTCGCCGAGGTCCTCGACGGTCATTACCTGGTCGAGAATCGCTTTCTGCTCCAGGCTGAGGTGCGTCGTCACGCCGAAGCCATTGGCCAGGGCGACGCGCTCAATGATGTGGTGCTGCATCCGGGCAAATCGACACGGATGATCGAATTCGAAATCTACATCGATGGCCAGTTTGTCTGCAGCCAGAAGGCCGACGGCCTGATCGTTGCCACCCCGACCGGTTCAACCGCCTACGCCTTGTCGGCGGGCGGGCCGATCATGCACCCCAAACTCGACGCCATCGTCATCGTGCCGATGTACCCGCACACCTTGTCTGGACGACCGATCGTGGTCGACGGCAACAGCGAGCTGAAAATCGTGGTGTCCAAGGACCTGCAGATCTACCCGCAAATTTCCTGTGACGGCCAGAACCACTTTACCTGTGCACCGGGCGACACCATTACGGTGAACAAGAAGCCGCAAAAGCTGCGCCTGATTCATCCGCTCGATCACAATTATTACGAGGTCTGCCGAACCAAGCTCGGCTGGGGCAGCCGCCTGGGTGGTGGAGGCGAGTGATGCTCGATCCAGCCCGTAGTTACGACCTGATTGGTGACGTGCACGGCTGTGCGCACACCCTGGAGCGCCTGCTCGATGCCCTTGGCTACAAACGCCAGGGCGGGGTCTGGCGTCATGCCCAGCGCCAGGCGCTGTTTCTGGGCGATATCATCGACCGCGGTCCGCGGATCCGTGAGGCGTTGCATATTGTCCACGACATGGTCGAAGCCGGCCAGGCTCGCTGCATCATGGGTAATCATGAGTACAACGCCCTGGGCTGGAATACGCCGGCCCTGCCTGATAGTGGCAAGCAGTTCGTGCGCGAGCATACGCCGCGCCACGGTCGCCTGATTTATGAAACCCTGACCCAGTTCGAACAGCATCCGGGCGATTGGCACGATTTTCTCGAATGGTTCTACGAGCTCCCGCTGTTTCTCGATGCCGGGCGCTTCCGTCTGGTCCATGCCTGTTGGGATCCGCGGCTGATCGAACCGTTGCGCAAGCATCACCCCGATGGCTGTATCGATGAGCATTTCATCCAGGCTTCTGCCGAGCCCGAAAGCTTTGCGGCGACGGTCTGTAACCGCTTGCTGCGGGGCACCGACATGCGCCTGCCGGATGGACTGACGCTGACCGGCGGTGACGGCCTGACGCGCGCCTTCTTCCGTACCAAGTTCTGGGAAGAAGACCCGCAGACCTACGGCGATATTGTGTTCCAGCCTGACGCCTTGCCCGAAAAAGTTGCCAGCACACCGTTGAGCCACACCCAGAAGAATGCCTTGCTGCGCTACGGTGAAGACGAACCGATGCTGTTTGTCGGCCACTATTGGCGCAGCGGCAAGCCGGCGCCGATTCGTTCGAACCTGGCCTGTCTGGATTATAGCGCGGTGTTGTACGGCAAATTGGTCGCATACCGTCTTGATGATGAAACCCGAATCGACCCGCGCAAGTTCGTTTGGGTCGATGTCGATCGGCCGGAGGCCAGTCAATGAGTGCAGTGGTGGTGTTACGCATGCCCTTGAACATCGACCTGAGCGGCTTTGTCGGCCTGTTGCGGCGCCTGCAGGTACCGCATCGGGTCAGCGAGGAGGGCGGCGAGCAGGTGCTGTGGGTGGCAGAAAACCTCGCCGAAGATGTGCGCGAGTTGTACCAGAGGTTTCCTGAGGGCGACGCGAACTTCCAACTACCTGCCGATGCCGCCTTGGCGCCGCCACCGCGTCCGCGGCTTGCCGAGCAGGTGCGCGCCAGCAAGGCTACCGCGGGGATACTTTTGCTGTGCCTGATCGTTGCCGGGCTGACCGGCCTTGGTGACAACTTCGCCACCTTGAGCTGGCTGACTTTTCTCGATTTTCGCGTACAGGGTGATTACCTGTACTTCACGCCGCTGGCTGCAAGCCTCGCAGACGGCCAGTGGTGGCGGTTGTTTACGCCGATGCTGGTGCATTTCGGCATCCTTCACCTGGCCATGAATGCCTTGTGGTATTGGGAGTTGGGGCGACGAATCGAGCTGCGCCAGGGATTCTGGGCGCTGCTGAGTCTGACCTTGTTGTTCAGCCTGGTATCCAACATCGGCCAATACCTGTTCGGCGGGCCGAGCCTGTTTGGTGGTCTGTCCGGGGTGCTTTACGGCCTGCTCGGGCATATCTGGTTGTACCAGTGGCTGGCGCCGAACCCGGTGTACAGGATGCCGCGCGGGGTACTGGTGATGATGCTGGTCTGGCTGCTGTTGTGCCTGTCCGGACTGGTCAGCTTGCTGGGCTTTGGCCAGATTGCCAACGCCGCCCATGTCGGCGGGTTGTTGGTCGGTTGCCTCAGCGGGCTCTTGGGCGGGGCGCTGGCCCGGCGTAAACTTACGGCTTGATTTGGGAGACGCTATGTCCACTTTTGCGCAAATGATCGAAAACATCACCCCGGAAATCTACGCGAGCCTGAAACAGGCCGTGGAGCTGGGTAAATGGGCGGACGGGCGCAAGCTCACCACCGAGCAGAAAGAGCTGTCGCTGCAAGCGGTGATTGCCTGGGAAATGCAGAACCTGCCTGAAGATCAGCGCACCGGCTACATGGGCGCGCAGGAATGCGGTTCGAAGTCGGCGCCAGTCGAGAACATCCTGTTCAAGTCGGATGCGATCCATTGATCGAACTTGGCCGCGGCTCCATCAGTAAAATGTCGGCGCGTCTCGACGCGCCTGTGGTGCAGTACGCTTTTCGTCTGGGTGAGCAGGAAGTCCCGGTCAACCCGCTGATTGGCAAGACGGTGCGCCTGGAATACCTCGGTGCCATCCATTGCAACCACTGCGGTCGTATGACCAAGACCAGCTTCAGCCAGGGCTACTGCTACCCTTGCATGACCAAGTTGGCCCAGTGCGATGTGTGCATCATGGCCCCGGAAAAATGCCACTACGATCAAGGCACCTGCCGCGAGCCCTCGTGGGGCGAGCAGTTCTGCATGACCGATCATGTGGTGTACCTGGCCAACTCCTCCGGCATCAAGGTCGGCATCACCCGTGCCACCCAGTTGCCCACGCGTTGGCTCGACCAGGGTGCAAGTCAGGCTCTGCCCATCGTGCGGGTCGCCACCCGCCAGCAGTCGGGGCTGGTCGAGGACCTGTTCCGTAGCCAGGTTGCAGATCGCACCAACTGGCGGGCGCTGCTCAAGGGCGATGCCGTGGCGGTTGACCTGTTGGCGGTGCGCGATCAGTTGTTCGACAGCTGCGCCGAAGGCCTGAGCACCCTGCAGGAGCGCTTCGGTTTGCAGGCCGTGCAGCCGTTGAACGATGCCGAAGTGGTGGAAATTCGCTACCCGGTCGAGGCTTATCCAAGCAAGATCGTCAGCTTCAATCTGGACAAGAACCCAGTGGCTGAAGGCACGCTGCTGGGCATCAAGGGCCAGTACCTGATCTTCGATACCGGTGTGATCAATATTCGCAAATACACGGCGTATCAGCTCGCCGTGCATCAGTAAAAGGACCGCCACATGCGTACCGAACAGCCGCAAGTGATCTACCTCAAGGACTATCAGGCCCCCGAATACCTGATTGACGAGACGCACCTGACCTTCGAACTGTTCGAGGATCACACCCTGGTTCACGCGCAATTGGTCATGCGCCGTAACCCCGCTCGCGGGGCCGGTTTGCCGCCGCTGGTGCTCGATGGCCAGCAACTTGAGTTGCTGGCTGTTTCCATGGGTGACCATGCCTTGCAAGCGGCTGATTACCAGCTCGATGACAGCCACCTGACGCTGCAGCCCAACGCTGCCAGCTTCACGTTGGACACCAGCGTAAAGATCCATCCGGAGAGCAACACGGCGCTCGAAGGCCTGTACAAATCCGGCAGCATGTTCTGCACCCAGTGCGAGGCCGAGGGCTTTCGCAAGATTACCTACTATCTTGATCGCCCGGACGTGATGAGCAAGTTCACCACCACGGTGATTGCCGAGCAGCATCGTTATCCGGTGTTGCTGTCCAACGGCAACCCTGTGGGCAGCGGTCCTCAGGACGATGGTCGGCACTGGGCGACCTGGGAAGACCCGTTCATGAAACCGGCCTACCTGTTTGCGCTAGTGGCGGGTGACTTGTGGTGTGTCGAAGACACCTTCACCCGTCAGTCGGGCCGCGACGTGACCTTGCGCATTTATGTCGAGCCGGAAAACATCGACAAATGCCAGCACGCCATGACTAGCTTGAAAAAATCCATGCGCTGGGACGAAGAGGTCTACGGGCGCGAGTATGACCTGGACATTTTCATGATTGTTGCGGTCAACGACTTCAACATGGGCGCGATGGAAAACAAGGGCCTGAACATTTTCAACTCCAGTTGCGTGCTGGCCCGTGCCGAAACCGCTACCGACGCCGCGCACCAACGCGTCGAGGCGGTGGTCGCCCACGAGTACTTCCACAACTGGTCGGGTAACCGGGTGACCTGCCGCGACTGGTTCCAGTTGTCGCTCAAGGAAGGTTTCACGGTGTTCCGTGATTCGGAGTTCAGTGCCGACATGAACTCGCGTACGGTCAAGCGCATCGAAGATGTGGCCTACCTGCGTACCCACCAGTTTGCTGAAGATGCTGGCCCCATGGCTCACGCCGTGCGTCCGGAAAGCTTCATCGAAATCTCCAACTTCTACACCCTCACGGTCTACGAAAAGGGTTCGGAAGTGGTGCGCATGGTGCGCACGCTGCTGGGCGCCGAAGGTTTCCGCAAGGGCAGCGATCTGTACTTTGAGCGTCATGACGGCCAGGCAGTGACCTGCGACGACTTCATCAAGGCCATGGAAGATGCCAACGGTGTCGACCTGAGCCAATTCAAACGCTGGTACAGTCAGGCAGGTACGCCGCGCCTGGCAGTCAGCGAGTCCTACGACAGCACCGCACAGACCTACAGCCTGACCTTGCGCCAGAGCTACCCGGCAACCCCGGACAAGGTCGAGAAGCAGCCGTTCGTGATTCCGGTTGAGCTGGGCCTGCTCGACGCCCAGGGCAACGATATCGATCTGCGCCTGCAAGGTGAAGACACCGCTGCTGGCACCTCGCGAGTATTGTCGGTGACCGAGGCCGAGCAGACCTTTACCTTCGTCGACATCGCGGCCAAGCCGCTGCCGTCGCTGTTGCGTGGTTTCAGCGCGCCGGTGAAGCTGAGCTTCCCCTACGACCGCGATCAGCTGATGTTCCTCATGCAGCATGACAGCGACGGCTTCAACCGCTGGGAAGCAGGTCAGCAACTATCGGTGCAGGTGCTTCAGGAACTGATCGCCCAGCATCTGCAGGGCAGTGCCCTGGTACTTGACCAGCGTCTGGTCACCGCCTTGGGCACCGTGCTGGCCAATGAGCAACTGGACCAGGCCATGGTCGCCGAGATGCTCTCGCTGCCAAGCGAGGCGTACCTCACCGAAATCAGTGAAGTGGCGGATGTCGATGCGATTCATGCGGCCCGCGAATTCGCGCGCAAGCAGATCGCCGATCAGCTATTCGACGCGCTGTATGCACGTTATCAGGCAAACCGCGGGGTCTCGCGTACCACTGAGTATGTAGCCGCGGCCGAACATTTTGCCCGCCGCAGCCTGCAGAACATCGCGTTGTCGTACCTGATGCTCAGTGGTAAACCCGAAGTACTGGCTGCGACCCTGGAACAGTTCGACGCTTGTGACAACATGACCGAGCGCCTGACGGCGTTGGCCGTGCTGGTCAACTCGCCATTCGAAAGCGAGCGGGCCAACGCACTGGAAGTCTTCGCCGACAACTTCAAGGACAACCCGCTGGTCATGGACCAGTGGTTCAGCGTGCAGGCGGGCAGTACCTTGCCGGGCGGTCTGGCGCGGGTCAAGGCACTGATGCAGCACCCGGCCTTCACCCTGAAGAACCCGAACAAGGTTCGCGCCTTGATTGGCGCCTTTGCCGGGCAAAACCTGATCAACTTCCACGCCGCTGATGGCTCTGGCTATGCTTTCCTGGCGGATCTGGTGATCGAACTCAATGCCCTCAACCCGCAGATTGCCTCGCGTCAGTTGGCGCCGTTGACCCGCTGGCGCAAGTACGACAGTGCCCGCCAGGCGCTGATGAAGTCAGAACTCGAACGCATCCTTGCATCGGGTTCGCTGTCCAGTGATGTCTACGAAGTGGTCAGCAAAAGCCTGGCTTGACCGCCTGGCGATACACGCTGGTTTACCTGGTCACGGCCGCTAAGCGGGCGTGATCAGGGCAGCACTTGCGCCTGCTTTTGAGTGTGATCTACCTGCCCCCATACCCCCGCTTAACAAAACATAACGTCCCGTTCGTTGTCAGCCCTTCACAAACCCCGATAGGATTGCCCCCAGCTATTGCGGGGCTCTGGAACACGGTTTTTGGCAGTACCTGCAAATAGATTGACCCAAATAACAATAATCGGGGAACAGATCTATGACCGAGCCTTATATGGCAGGTACCGGTGGCGCATTGCACGCGCGCCCATGGACGTTGGCCGCCAGCGCTGCGCTGGTGCTGGCAATTGGGCTGTGGGCCAACACCGTCGAGGCGGCAACGTCCGCGGCGCCGGTTTACTCCACTGAATCGGCCAAAGCCGAAAAGAGCCTGTTGCTGGACGTGACCCGCGCAGGTGCTCGCTTGATCGCTGTTGGCGATCGCGGCCATATCCTCTTTTCCGATGACCAGGGCAAGTCCTGGACCCAATCCAAGGTACCGACCCGGCAATTGCTGACTGCTGTGTATTTTGTCGACGACAAGCACGGCTGGGCTGTAGGCCATGATGCACAGGTGCTGGTCAGCGCAGACGGCGGCGTAACCTGGACCAAGCAGTTCGAAGACTTGAAACGCGAAGCACCGTTACTCGATGTCTGGTTCAAAAACCCCGACCACGGCTTTGCCGTGGGCGCCTACGGCGCGTTGCTGGAAACCACCGACGGTGGCAAGCAATGGAACGATGTGGCTGACCGCCTGGACAACGAAGACCAACTGCACCTTAACGGCATCGCTCTAGTGAAGGACGCCGGCCTGTTCATTGTTGGTGAACAAGGCACGATGTTCCGCTCCAGCGATGACGGCCAGACCTGGCAGAAGCTTGAAGGCCCTTATGAAGGCTCTCTGTTCGGTGTGATCGGTACCGCTCAACCACGTACATTGCTGGCCTACGGCTTGCGCGGCAATCTCTACCGCTCCACGGATTTCGGCGACAGCTGGCAGAAGATTGATCTGCAAGGCGCACGCGGCGCTCTCGAATTTGGCCTGGCAAGCGCTACGCTTCTCGATGACGGCAACCTGGTACTCGTGGGTAATGGCGGCACCGTCCTGCGCAGCACTGACGACGGCCAGACGTTCAGCGTTTTCAACCGGTCGGACCGTGTCGCCCTGGCAGGTGTCAGCGGCAAGAGCGGAGGAGGCCTGGTACTGGTTGGCCAGGGCGGCGTACACCTGGCTTCGGCCCAAGGCGCCGAAGGAGTACAGCCATGAGCCAGCAGGAGAAGATCAACATGAACCAGCAGCACCATCAGGACAAGGCGACGTTGCTTGAACGTCTGATTTTCAACAACCGTCCGGTGGTGATCCTGATCTGCCTGGTGGTCAGCGTGTTCCTGTTCTGGCAGGCCATGCAGATTCGTCCTTCAACCAGTTTCGAGAAAATGATTCCGCTTCAGCATCCTTTCATTGAAAAGATGCTTGAGCACCGTAACGACCTGGCCAACCTGGGCAACACCGTGCGCATCTCGGTAGAAGCCACAGATGGCGATATCTTCAGCAAGGACTACATGGAGACCTTGCGCCAGATTCACGACGAGGTCTTCTACATTCCTGGCGTTGACCGTTCCGGGCTCAAGTCGCTGTGGAGCCCGAGTGTTCGCTGGACCGAGGTAACCGAGGAAGGCTTTGCTGGCGGCGAGGTCATTCCCAACACCTACGACGGTTCGGCTGACAGCCTGGAGCAATTGCGTAACAACGTCCTCAAGTCCGGGCAGGTTGGACGCTTGGTAGGCAACAACTTCAAGTCGAGCATTATCGACGTACCGTTGCTTGAGTCCTATCCAGACCCGCAAGACCAGAGCAAGCTGATCAAGCTCGACTACCAGCAGTTCTCTCACCAGCTGGAAGAGAAGATCCGCGACAAGTTCCAGGCTCAGAATCCCAATGTAAAAGTGCACATTGTCGGTTTTGCCAAAAAGGTCGGTGATCTGATCGATGGCTTGCTGATGGTGGTGATGTTCTTTGGTATCGCCCTGGTGATCACCTGGGTGCTGTTGTACTGGTTCACCTGGTGTATCCGCAGCACCATCGCCGTGTTGATCACCACGCTGGTCGCAGTGGTCTGGCAGTTGGGGTTAATGCACGCGGTGGGGTTCGGGCTCGATCCCTACTCGATGCTGGTGCCGTTCCTGATCTTCGCTATCGGTATTTCCCATGGTGTGCAGAAGATCAACGGTATTGCCCTGCAATCGAGCGAAGCTGATAACGCCCTGACCGCAGCACGCCGTACTTTCCGGCAATTGTTCTTGCCGGGAATGATCGCGATTCTTGCCGACGCGGTGGGTTTCATCACCTTGCTGATCATCGACATTGGCGTGATCCGGGAACTGGCCATCGGCGCCTCCATCGGTGTAGCGGTAATCGTGTTCACCAACCTGATTCTGTTGCCGGTGGCGATTTCCTATGTCGGTATCAGCAAGAAGGCCATTGAGCGCAGCAAAAAGGACGCGACGCGCGAGCATCCGTTCTGGCGCCTGCTGTCGAACTTTGCCAGCGCCAAAGTTGCACCGGTCTCCATCGTCCTGGCCCTTCTGGCCTTCGGTGGTGGCCTGTGGTACAGCCAGAACCTGAAAATCGGCGACCTTGATCAGGGCGCACCGGAATTGCGTCCGGACTCGCGCTACAACAAGGACAACAGCTTCATCATCGATAACTATTCGACCAGTTCGGACGTGCTGGTGGTAATGGTCAAGACCCCGACCGAGGGTTGCTCGATCTACTCGACCATGGCGCCGATCGACGAGCTGATGTGGAAGATGGAGAATACCCCGGGCGTGCAGTCGGCAATTTCCCTGGTCACTGTGTCCAAGCAGATGATCAAGGGCATGAACGAAGGCAACCTGAAATGGGAAAGCCTGTCGCGTAACCCGGATGTACTCAACAGCTCCATCTCCCGTGCAGATGGCTTGTACAACGCCGACTGCTCGCTGGCGCCAGTGCTGGTGTTCCTCAACGACCACAAGGCCGAGACGCTGGATCGTGCAGTAAAAGCCGTGCAGGAATTTGCCGACACCCACAACAAGGAAGGCCTGGAATTCCTCCTGGCGGCGGGTAACGCGGGTATCGAGGCGGCCACCAACGAAGTGATCAAGTCGGCGGAACTGACCATCCTGATCCTCGTGTACATCTGCGTGGCGGTGATGTGCATGATCACCTTCCGCTCCTTCGCGGCGACCCTGTGCATCGTGCTGCCGCTGGTGCTGACCTCGGTGCTGGGTAACGCGTTGATGGCCTTCATGGGCATTGGCGTGAAGGTGGCTACCTTGCCGGTAGTGGCGCTGGGTGTGGGAATCGGTGTCGACTACGGCATCTATATCTACAGTCGCCTGGAAAGCTTCCTGCGTGCCGGGCTGCCATTGCAAGAGGCCTACTACCAGACCCTCAAGTCGACCGGCAAGGCGGTGTTGTTCACGGGCCTGTGCCTGGCGATCGGCGTGTGCACCTGGATTTTCTCGGCAATCAAGTTCCAGGCCGACATGGGCCTGATGCTCACCTTCATGCTGCTGTGGAACATGTTCGGGGCGCTGTGGCTGTTGCCAGCGCTGGCGCGCTTCCTGATCAAGCCGGAGAAAATGGCCGGCAAGGCAAGCAACTCGATCTTCGCGCACTAAGCGCGTGAGCTCGCGAGGCAAGCCGACTCGACTTGCCTCGCGATGCTTTCAGGTATCATGCATTTTTACCTGACGATACTGTGCGAAATGACAACCCTTTCCCAAGTCCTGCAAACCTGCGACATGCTCTTGATCGACGGTTTGCACGCTTTCGACTTCACCTTTGACGACAGCGGCCTGCACATCCAGTGCATGGACGGTCGCGCCCTGAAGAAGTGGTCTTTCTCTCCTGAGCAAATCGCTGCCGCCCGTGCAGAAGGCGAGGATTGGCTGCTCGCTGCTGACACTGCCGAGCATCGACTAATCTGTATAAGTGCCTTTCGCGCCCCGGACGAGGATGACGATGAAACGCCAACTGACGACCCTGCTGCTAGCTAGTGCCATGAGTGTGTTGGTCAACGCTCACGGCGCGCAATTGCTGGTAGGTAGTTACACCGATGGCACCAGCGAAGGGATCTACCGCTACGCATTCAACAGCGAAAGCGGCCAGATCGACGCCAAGCCGTTGCAGGTGCTCAAAAGTGAGAATCCGTCGTGGTTGACGTTGTCGGTCGACAATCGCCTGTTGTTCGCCGTTAACGAAAATGGCGCTGGCAAGGGCCAGGCCAGCAGTTTCGCCATCAGCAAAGACGGTGGTCTGAAACCGCTCAACCAGATCAGCAGCGGCGGCGATGAGCCGACCCATGCCAGCCTCAGCCATGACCAGCGTTATCTGTTGGTTGCCAACTATGGTGTCCAGCCAGATCCTGGTGGAAGCCTGAGCGTATTACCGGTAGCCAAGGATGGGAAGTTGTCCGCCTCGGTGCAGCAGGACCGACACAAGGCCAGCGGTGCAAACCCGCAGCGCCAGGCCGGGCCGCATGTGCATAGCGTGGTGCCCTCCCCAGACGGGCATTTCGTGTTTGCCAGCGACCTGGGCGCCGACAAGGTGTTCATCTATCGCTACGACGGCGCCAGTCCGAAACATCCGTTGAGTCCAGCCAACCCGCCGTCGATCGATCTGCCGCCCGGCAGTGGCCCACGTCATTTGCTGTTCAGCAGCGATGGCAAGCAGGCTTACCTGACCCTGGAAATGAGCGCGCAGGTAGTGGTCTTCGAGCACAACGACGGCAAGTTGATCGAACGCCAGCGCTTGCCATTGACCGAACAGAATGATGCCTCTGCCAAGGCTGCCGGTGCCTTGCACCTTTCGGCTGACGGACGCTTTCTGTATGTCAGCAATCGGGGTACGGCCAACGAGCTTCTGGTCTTCGCTGTCGATGAGGACACCGGCAAACTGATGCAGGTGCAGCATCGCAGTGTCGAGGGGGATCACCCGCGCGAATTCGCCCTTGATCCGACCGGCAAGTTTGTTCTGGTCGCCAATCAGAAGAGTAACGAGATTGTGGTGATTCGCCGCGACCCACGCAGCGGCATGCTGGGAGAAACCCTGCAGAAGCTGCCTCAGAGCGCGCCCTCGGATCTCAAGTTCATAGACTGACTATCGATAGCCGTGATAGTGGCTACTGCTGCAATGAATTTCTGTGCGCCGCGTCAGCGGCGTAAGTTTGAACCACGGTCTGCAACGGCCCTTTCAAACCACAGACGTCGAGATCAGCGCCATGAACTTCAATCTTTTCCCCGTCATTGCCGCCTCTGCCATTTCTGCTTCGGTTGTGTTGCCTGCTCACGCCCAGTTTGAAATCAGCGAGCGTAAATCCTCCACCCTCAGCTACACCCAGAAGTACCTGCAACAAAGTGCCAACTTCTACGCCGCGCTCGACCACAAGGCGCGTCTGCCTTGGGTCAACGAGTAGAAATACCAGGTGGTCGCACACATCTCATCGCGGGCTACGGCCCGCGATGAGTCACTTCAGCGCGCCATAATGGCCTTGAACAGTGCCGAGTCCAGCCAGCCCTGCAACCAGGCACGCAGGTGCGGGTAGGGGGCGCTGGCGAACCATTGCGGCTCGACCCCGGCGAATTGGCGCATCAGCGGCAACAACGCCACATCGGCGAGACTGGGGTGGTCGGCGAGCAGGTACGGGCGCTGGCTTAAAAGCGCTTCAAGCTCCCCAAGCCAGGCCTCGGCCTGGTGACGATAGTGCTCGCGAGTGTGTTGCGGGTAGCGCTCCGCGTACTTGTACAGATTAACCTGGGCCTTGAAGTCCCGGTCGTTACGCGCAATCAGCGTCTCGGCTGCTTGCGCCGCTTGTGGGTCGGCGTGCAGCAGCCAATCTTGCGGGTCGTTCCAGGCCAAGGCCCAGCGCATGATATCCAGGCTTTCATCGAGCACCTGCACACCTGTGCTCAATACCGGCACCGTGCCTTTGGGCGAAAGCTCAAGCAGTTGCGCCGGCTTGGCCTTGAGGCTGACTTCGCGAATTTCCACCGGGCATTCGCTGTAGTGAAGCGCCAGGCGGGCACGCATGGCCCAGGGGCAACGCCGGAATGAATAAAGAATCATCCGCTGACCTCCACGGTACTCAAGCCATTGCCCTGGCGACGTACTTGAATCTGAACCGGAATGCGTTCGTGCATTTCCTGCACGTGGGAAATCACCGCCACTTTGCGGCCCTGGGCCTGCAAGCCATCAAGGGCATCCATCGCCAATTGCAGCGACTCTGGGTCAAGGCTGCCGAAGCCTTCGTCGATGAACAGCGATTCGATGCGCAATGTGCTCGAAGCCATTGATGCCAGGCCCAGCGCCAAGGCCAGCGACACCAGGAAGGTTTCGCCCCCGGACAACGAATGGACTGACCGCAGTTCATCGCCCATTTCGGTATCCAGTACCAACAGCCCAAGCAAGCTACCGCCGCGCTTGAGGCGATAGCGCCGTGCCAGTTGGCGCAGTTGGGCATTGGCGTGGTGCACCAGCAGGTCGAGGTTGTAGCCTTGGGCAATCTTGCGGAAGGTGTCGCCGGTAGCTGAGCCGATCAGGGCGTTGAGTCGCGCCCAGCGCTGCCACTCGCTATAGGCCTGGGCCAGGCGTTCGGTCAAGGCCTGGTTGGCCAACTGCCGGCGCTGGTCGTCCGCTTGTTCGGCACGCAGTTCGGCGCAGACCTGCTCGCTGGCAGACAGTTGTTCTTGCAGCGTGAGCAGTGCTTGTTGCAGTGCTTCGGCGGGAGTTTCCAGCGTGGCCAGGGCTTGGTGCTGTTCCAGGCGCTGCTGGCGTTCGGTAAGCAGGATCTGCGCCTGCTCCAGGGCCTTTTCGCTGTCCTGCAAACGTTGGCGAAGCTGGCCAACGGTGTGGTCATCCATGGCCAGCAATTGTTCCAGGCCGCTGTCGTCCAGCTCAGGGTGGTGCTGGCGCCATTGCTCGATTTGCCCGCGTACCTCGGCATGTTCCTGTTCCAGGGCGCTCAAACGCTCGCCCTTGGCCTTCAGTTCGGTGCTCAGCTCGATCAACTGCGCCTGGGTTTGCTGCAATTGTTGGCCCGCCTGGGTGACTTGCTGGCGGGCCAGTTCGACAGACTGCTCCAGATGCTGCTGCCAGTGATCTGCGCTCGGTTGCTCACCGAGCAGGCCGATCAAGCTGGTCTGGCTCTGTTGCTGTTGACGTTCAAGCCCGGCGAGTTGCGCCTGCAGTTCCTGCTGTTTTTGTACGCGTGCCTGTTGTTGGACTTGAGCTTTGTCCAGGGTCTGTTGGCGCTCGCTGTATTGCTCTTGCTCGTCTTTTTGCCGTTGCAGCAGTTCCAGGCGCTGGGCCAATTGTTGGTCCAGGCGCAGGAATGCCGCTGCCGGTTCACGGCGCAGTTGGTCGAGGGTGTCCGCGGGTAACAGCGTGGCAAAGCTTGCCAACTCTTGCTCCAGACGTTCTTGATCGGCGCCCAGGGCTTGCTGCTGTTGTTGCAGATGTTGATTGGCCTGTTGGTTGGCGTCTTTAGCGGTCTGCACCTGTTGTTGCAGGCGCGTAGCGTCTTTTTGCAGGGTGAGCAGGGTGTTCTGGCGCTGTTCGTCGCGGCTGATATCGTCACCTAGGCGCCGCGCTTGCAGGTCCAGCCAGTTCGAGCGCTGGCCGGGTTCCTGATCGGACAGCACGCTGTACAGCGAGTGCGCCTGCAGCTTGGGTTCCAGGCCTTGCAGTTGCTCGCTCAACTGCTCCTGCTGGTGCAGGTATTCCTTGATCTGGCCATTGATGCCACCCAACTGGGTGCGCAACTCGTCCAGTTGCTTTTTCAGCTCATCGACCGCGTTCTGGGCGTTGTGCTCCTCGTTCTGGTCATGCCGGCCCAGGCTCTGCAGCAGGGCTTCGGGCTGATGATAGGGATGCTCCTGGCTGCCACATACCGGGCACGGCTGGCCGTCTTCGAGCTGGGCGCGGAGGTCTTCAACGCTCTGGCTGCGGGCCAGGCGCTGACGCTCCAGCAGTTGCCGGGTGACTGTGAGGGTTTGTTCGGCAGTCGTCAGTCGACTCTTGGCGTCCAGGCCAGCACTGATCAATTGTTCACGTTGCTTAAGCGCAACCTGCTGGCGCGCACGCAGGGCGTTGAGACGCTGTTCGAGATCCTGTTGCTGTCGCCACAGATGGTTGAGCTCATCCACCTCACGCTGTTGCTGGCGATTTTTCTGTAGCAGTTCGCCCAGCAAGCCGATCTGCTCAGCCAGCGCTTCGGGTTCAGCTTGCGCTTCATGGTAGAGCAAGGCGATGGCCGCCCGTTGTTGCTCAAGCGCTGCGCTGCTCTGTTTGACCCGTTCCTGTAGTGCGGGCAACTCGGCGCGGCCCTGGTTCAAGCGGTTGCCCATCTGCATCAGTTGCTGCAGACGATCGCGATAGGCGTTCCAGGCGTCTCCCAAGCTGGCAAGGGATTCGCTGTGCAGGAGTTGTTCGCTGATCTGACCGAGGCGCTCCTGGGTCAGGCGCTGTTGTTCTGTCAGCTGCAGCAGCTGCTGCTGGCCTTCGCTGCACACTTGGTCTGCCTGCTGCTTGAGCGACTGGCAGTTGCCGAGCTCCTCCAGCAAGCGCGCCAGGGTGTTCTGTTCGGTAAAGGCCTGGCGTAGCAGCGGAGCACTTTCTGTGTGTTCGGCCAGGGCCTGGCTCAGTGCCTGCTGGGCGTTCAGTTGTTCGCTGTGCAGTTGTTGCTGACGTGCCTGCAACTCGCTGTGTTGCTGGTTTGCGCTGCTGATGCTGGCAGCCAGGGGCGCGAGCTGTTGGCTCAATGCCTGCTGGCGGGAGAACTGGTGGCGCTGCGGAGCAAGCTGCTCAAGGCGTGCCAGATCCAGGCGGTCACTCTGCAGGCTTGCGCTGTGTTGTTGAGCGCTGTGCAGTTGTTCGTGGCTGGTTTGCACCTGGGCTTGCAGGAGCTGCAGTTCAGCCAGCCATGTGCGTTGCAGCTCAAGTTGACGCAGTTGCGACTGCTCGCCTTTCAGGCGTTCCAGGGCCTGATCGTAGCGCTGGTCGAGATCAGCGCGCGCCTCGGCAGCCATCGGCATTACCCCGGCGGCTTGGTCCTTCAATGCCTTGTGGGCTTCTTCGGCTTCTTTGCTCTTGCTGAAGGCACGGCGTCCCAACTGGCTGTAGATTGCTGTGTTGGTGAGCTTTTCCAGCAACTCGCTGCGATCTTTGTCATCGGCTTTGAGGAAGGCGCTGAATTCGCTTTGGGCCAGCATTACGGCGCGGGTGAACTGTTCAAAGTTAAGGCCCAGGCACGCTTCGATCAGTTGCTTGTATTCACCTTTACTCTGGTTGCTCAGCAGTTGCTCGCTGTCCAGGTCGTGCAGGCTTTGGCGGCTGCCTTGCAGCTTGCCATTGGCTTTATCACGGGCGCGGTTGGCTTCCCAACGGGCTCGGTAGCGTCGTCCGTCGATGCCCATGAAATCGACTTCGGCAAAGCCGCTGCCGGTGCCGCGACGCAGCAGCGTGCGGGGGTCGCTGGTGAGAATGTCACTGTCGATTTCCGGCAGCTTGGTTTCGCGACCGATATTGTTCAGGCGTGGAACCGAGCCAAACAGGGCTAGACATAAGGCATCGAGTAGGGTGCTCTTGCCGGCGCCGGTGGGGCCGGTAATGGCGAACAGGCCAGCGCTGGCCAGCGGCTCGGCGGTAAAGTCGATTTCGCACGGGCCCGCCAGGGAGGCGAGATTCTTCAGGCGAATAGCTAGAATTTTCATGCCTGCTCCTCCTGTTGCTGCACGTCCTGTAACAACAGGGCGAAGTCGGCCAGGGTCTGCTCGTCCACTGGGTTGCCATAGGCCTGGGTCCAGGCGCGACTGAACAGTTCCTGCGGCGTCAGCTGCCCAAGCTCCACCAGGGTTTGGGCGTCGACTTCTTCACCGTTGCGGTTCCCCGCGTATTCGGCACCGATTCGTACAAGGCGTACTGCCTTGCCGTGCAGGGCGCTTTCCAGTTGCTGGCGCAGATCCGGCTGCGGCTCATCCAGGCGCACGCGCACTTCCAGCCAGGGCTGGCGCTGCGGGTCATCGAGCAGGTCAACCACTGGCAACTCGGCCAGTTGCTCAAGTATCTCTGCCAGGGGGGCCGGCCCGAGTCGCTGCAGGTGAACGGCGCGTGGTACCAATCGCGACTCGACGCTGTTCAGTTGGCTGCCTTCAAGTTCGATCTCGAGAATCTGGTGCTGATAAGCGATCTCGGAAAACGACAGGGGAATGGGTGAACCGCTGTAGCGAATGCGTTCCTCGCGATTGACCCGCTGGGGCTTGTGCAGGTGGCCGAGCGCAACGTAGCTGATGTCTTGGCTGAACAGGCTGGCGGGCAGGGCTTCGGCATTGCCAATAATCAGGCTGCGCTCGGAGTCCTCCGAGACCGAGCCACCGGCCATGTGCGCATGGCTGATTGCGATCAGTGCCTGGCCAGGCTTGCGCCGTTCCAGGGCGGCGTCGATCAAACGCTCATGCACCTGGGCGATACCGCGCAGGTAGTCATCGCCCAGGTGCGCGCCGGTCACTTCCGCCGGTCGCAGAAAGGGCAGCGCCAGGCACCAGGCTGCCACTTTGCCGCGGGCGTTGGTCAAAGGAATCAACAGGCGATCGCTGTCCAGGACGCCATCGTCAAGCCACTGCACGCGGCCCAGGGCGTGGGTGCGCAGGCGCCGCATCAGCGGCGCCGGCAGCTCGATACGCGAGCCGGAGTCATGGTTGCCGGCAATCATCACGATGTTCAACTTCGGCTGTTGCTCGTGAGCCTGGACGATGAAATCGTAGAGCCGTTCCTGGGCTTTGACCGGCGGGTTGACCGTGTCGAAGATGTCGCCCGCGATCAGCAGCGCATCCGGTTGGCGCAGTTTGAGTTGGCCAAGCAACCAGTCGAGGAAACAGCCGTGCTCGAAGTCGCGTTCCTGGCCATGCAGGGCTTGTCCCAGGTGCCAGTCGGAGGTGTGAAACAGACGCATGAAGGGTTCCGCAGATTACCGGCGCAACGCTTGGCGCGTCACGCCTTTGGGTTATTTGGGGTACAACGGCGGCAGGCTGCCGTTTTCGTTCGCGGTCGGCTGGATCTGTTCAGCCGCCGGGATGGTGCCGATGGCACGCCAGAGTTCATCACCTTGCCAATACTGCCCGCTTTCGCTGTAGAGGGCACCATTGAGGCCGTCCAAAGCGTCGGACAGTGGTACAAAGCGAGCGGCCATTTCCGCCAGGGTTTCGGGGTGTTGGCGAGCCCAGGCGTCGAGGGCCTGGCGGGTGGCCTGGGGGTCATTGGCCTGACATGCACGCTTGAGGTCATCGAGCAGCGTGCGCGGGCTCGGGCCGGCCTGGGCGGCGCGCAGCACCGCCGGTTGCGAACGGGCGCGCCACCACAAAACAAAGCCAAGCAGCGTGGTCAGGGCAAACAAAAGGGTACTCAATTGCCAAGGCCAGAGTGGGCGCGTGGTCACTCTGACCGGATCGATATTGGTCGGTTTGTCGGCGCTCAGGGCCGGGTTGTCTTGAATCTGCAGGGTCCGCGCTGGCAGGCTGCTGTGCTCCAGGTGATCTTCACGGGTGTTCCACCAGTACACCTCCTGGGCGGGCAGCTCCAGGCTGCCGCTGTGGGTTGGGACCAGGGCTTCACGTTCTTCACGAATGCCCAGCAAACCTCGGTCGGTCACCTGATTGCGCAGTTGCGGCTGGTCAGGGTAGCGGCGCAGGCCGGTCACTTCGATAGTCGGTAACGGTGGGAGCTGAGCGCTGGAAAGACCTTCGGCTTGCACGATCACGGTGCGCGTCAGCGAGTCGCCGATTTGTGTCTGCTGTTGCGCAGGATCAGGGCTCCAATGCTCTTCGAGGCTGAGGCTGCTGGTAGGCAGCCAGGGCGCATTGGCCGGGTAGTCAGCCGGGATTGGGTTGACGGTCAGCACCAGCGGTGTGGAGCTGACCTGCACGTGCTTGCCGACCCTGGGCGCATTGAGCTCTTGCTCGGCATCATTCTGGGCAGCGGTTGCACTGAACACCAGGGTCGGAATGGTGAGGTCCCCGCTTTGCTGGGGATAAACCGCATAACGCATTTCAATCACACCATGGCGCACGCCATCGATCTGTTTTTCGAACGTACGCGATTCGCCCAGCGGCTCGACTTTGGCGTTGGCGATTTGCAGCGGGCTCAAGCTGCTGTCGTCATACAGCGGTACCGAGTGGTAGATGCTTAAGGTCAGTACCGCTTGGGCTTGAACGTAGACTTCAGGTTGGTCGAGGCTGGCATCGATGAATACCGGGCCGTGGTTCTCGTTGTTGGCCTCCTGAGTCAGCACTTGCAGGCTGATCGGCTCGCTGCGCAGTTCGCCTATTTGCAGGGCGGGAATTTCCACGCTGCCGCTTTTTCGCGGCAGCAGGGTGATGATCCAGCGGGTGCCGGCGGCGCTCTGCTCATCAAGGCTGTTGAGGCTGTTGACCTGGCGGGTATCGCGGACTTCGAAGTTGGCATTCAACGGTGTCAGGTCCGGTTTGCCAAACTGGGTCACGTCCTGGGTCTGCAGGGTCAGCTCCAGCGTTTCGCCGGCATTCAGGCGCGCGCGATCAACGCTGGCAAGCAGCGTTGCGGCTTGAATCTGCAGGCTGAAAATGAGGCTGAGTACCAGAAAACAGAGGCGACTCATCGATGGGATTCCTGATGTTGTTGCTGTTCGTACCAGAATTTACGCCGCAGCAATTCTGCCGGGTTGTCCGGAATCTGTCGTAGCCATTGTTCCAGTGCCTGACGCTGTTCAGCATCCAGGGTGCTGTCGAGTGGACGCTGGGGGGGCCGAGTAGTCTCTTCGTCGTCACCTTCGCCGGACACATTCTGCGCCTGTTCACTGGTGTTGCTTTCATCCTTGCTGGTTTCGCTGGGTTGTTGCGAAGGTTGTTCGCTGGCCGGGTCCTGGTTGTTCTGCGTGCTGCTGGTGCTGGTTTGCGCGCTAGGGTCGCTCTGCTGGCTTTGTTCAGGCGTCTGTTCCGGCTGCTCGGCTTGACGCTGTTGCAGCAGTTGTTCGACCAGGGCTTTGTTGCTCAGCGCCGCTTGCAATTCCGGTTGCCGCTCCAGTGCCTGTTCATAGGCATCCAGTGCCGCTTCAAGTTCCCCACTGCGAGCCAGTGCGTTGCCGCGATTGAAATGGTCTGCAGCACTGTTGCCTTGGGCGAACAGACGCGCGGCACCATCGTAGTCACCCGCTTCATAAAGGGCCAGGCCCTTCCATTGACGGTCCTCGAAGCGTTGAGCGGCTTCGTTGGGTCGGCGCTGCTCAAGTAGCCTCTGCCCCTGCTGGTCGGGACGTAGCCACAGGTCACTGAATTCGAAGGCATAGCTCGGTTGCGGGAGTACCAGCAACAGAGGCAGGCAGAACAGCCAGCCACGGCGACCGGCGCAGGCCGCCAGCAGCAACAGGGGCAGCAGCAGCCAGTGGCCCTGGTCGGCCCAACTGTCCAATTGCAGGGTCTGCCCGTCATCGCGCAGGCTTTTCGGGTTTTCGAACAGACGAAGCCCGCGCAGGTCGAGGTCGTCGATGCGGACGTTGCGGTAGCGGCCCCCGGTACTGGCGACAAATGCGCGGAGGCTGGCGCTGTCCAGGCGCGGCATGAGGATGCCACCCTGGTCGTCCTTGAGGAATTCGCCATTGGCCTGCTTTACGGGCGCGCCTTGGGCGGTACCGATACCGAGCATCAGCAGGCTGGGGCCCTGGCGCCCGAGGGCCTGGTTGATGCCCTCACGCTCCTGTGGGCTCAAGGATGAGCCTACCAGCAACAGGCGTCCCTGGCCGAGGCCGGCTTGCGCCAGCAGGGCGAGACCCTTGCGTACAGCAAGGTCCGCACGCTGGCCGGGTTGGGGCATGATCGAGGGGGTAAGGGCTTCGAGCAAGTTGCGGCTGGTAGCAAGGTCGTCCGACAGCGGAACCAGGGTATGAGCGCTACCGGCATAGACAATGATTGCCGTCTGGCTGTCGCGGCGATGCTCCAGCAGATCGAGGATTTTGCGTCGGGCCTGCTCCAGGCGGTTGGGTGCAACGTCTTCGGCGAGCATTTGCGGCGTCAGTTCGAGCAGGATCACCAGCGGGTCGGCCGGACGCTGGCGGGTTTCTTCCAGGCGTTGCCAACTGGGACCGACCAGCGCCAGTACCGTGATCAACCAGGCCAGTCCCAGGGCTATCCAGGGCAACTTGCTGTCGCGGCCGTTGCCGCCGCCCAGGAGCACCGCGTGGAAGCTCGGGGGCAGGATCATCTGCCAGCGCCCAGCGCGCTTTTGCCGGTGCCAGAGCTTGAACAGCAACCAGGCGAGCAGCGGCAGGACAATCAGCCAGGCAGGACGCAGCCATTGCGGCCAAAGCTCGATCATCGGCGTCTCCTCAGGCGCAGGCGCGCCAGTCGTTCACGCCACTGCGGATGCGGGACCAGAAAATTCGGCCGGCGCAGCAGACGATGCAACCTGTTGTCCGGCCATTGTTCCTGGATTACCAGCAGTACGCTGAGCAATAGCGCCAGGGCCAGCGGCCAACTGTACAGGGCGTGGGCCGTGCGCGCCTGGGTCGGCTGCTGGGCGACGGGTTCAAGCTGGTCCAGGGCTTCGTCAATGGCCAGCAACTCCTCGCCGTCATGGGCACGGAAGTAGCTGCCCCCGGTAAGGTTGGCAATTTCCTTGAGCGAGGCTTCATCCAGGTCCAGGCTTGGGTTGATCCCGAGTAAACCGGCGGTACCGGTTTCTTCCGGATCGGCACCAATGCCGATGGTGTAGATTTTCACGTTTTCCTGGGCAGCCAGGCGCGCAGCCGTCAGCGGATGGATCTGCCCACCGTTATTGGCCCCGTCGGTGATCAGCACCAGTACGCGACTCTGTGCCGGGCGTTGTCGCAGGCGCTTGAGCGCAAGACCAATGGCATCGCCAATGGCGGTGTTTTTGCCGGCGATGCCGACCTGTGCTTCATCGAGGAAGGTGCGTACGGTGCGTCTGTCGAATGTCAGTGGCGCTTGCAGGTAGGCTTGGCTGCCGAACAGGATCAAGCCGACGCGGTCGCCCTGGCGAGCTTCGAGAAAGTCGCCGAGCAAGGCCTTTACCAGCGTCAGGCGGCTGACTTCTTCGTCCTGCCACTGCATGTCCGGAAAGTCCATGGAACCGGAAACATCCACCGCCACCAGCAGGTCGCGCCCGCTGGCCGATACCGGCAACGGCTCGCCCAGCCATTGCGGGCGGGCTGCGGCCAACAGCAACAGTAGCCATACCAGCACAAACGGGGCCTGTTGGCGCCAGGTTGGAAGGTTCAAGCGGGCGCGGCGACCGGCCAGGCCTTCCAGCTCGTTGAGGAAGCTGACCTTGAGCACCGGCTCGCCGCTGTCGGCGGCCGGCAGCAGCAAGCGCGCCAGCCAAGGCAGCGGCAGGAGGACGAAAACCCACGGCCAGGCCAGTTCAAACATGTTTGCGAATCCAGGTTTCGACGGCTTGATTGAGCCCGGCGATGGCCTTGTCATCAAGTTTGCATTCAGGCTTGTACGCCCCCTCGACCAACACCATCCAGCGGGTCAGACCCGCCGCCGGGCAGCGGTTGTCCAGGAACGCCAGCCACTGGCGGCCGTTGAGGGTGTGGCTGTGGCTGCCGGGGTAGTGGTTGCGGCACAGGCGTTTGAGCAGGGCGTTGATTTGCTGCAACCAGGCGCCGGCCGGTTGTCCGTCATAGGGTTTGGGTAGGCGCGCAAGCTCAGCCAGTGCTTCGATGCGGATCGGGTCCAGGGGCATTTCTGCACGGGCCATGGTTTTTTTGCCTGGACGCCAGTGGCGCAGCCGCCACATGCCCCAACCCAGCAGCGGCAGCAATGCCAGCAGTACCCACCAGCCAGGCGCCAACGGCCACCAGCCAATGGGAGGCGGGGCAATCAGTGGCTGCAGTTGGTCCAGTGGGTTCACTGGCCTTTCCCCGGTCGTTGCGCGTTGAGGTACTCGCGCAATTGCTCGATCATTTCGCTTTGTGTGCTTAACGGCATCAGCACCACCCGCAGTTTTTGCGCCAGCAACTCCCAGCGCTCGATACGTGCTTCGCTCTGTTGACGGTAGCTGCGACGCAGGGTCGGGTCGAGGGTGTCGAGTTCCAGTTGTGCGCCGTGCTGGGCGAAACGCAGTAGTCCGGCGGCGGGCAGGGCGTGGTCGAGGGGGTCCGATAGCGGCAGCAGGAGCAAGTCACAGTGACGCGACAGCAGGCTCAATTGCTGCTCCACCGCCGGGCTCAAGGCTCGCTCGTCGCAGATGATAATGGCCAGGCTGCCTGGGCGCAGGACTTCCCGAGCGCGACGCAGGGCCAAGCCGAGGCTGTCGGCCTGGGGTTGGGCTTCGGTGTGCAGGGATTGGTTGACCCGAGCCAGGCGGTTGAGCAGTTGCAACAAGCTTTGCTTGCTGCGCCGCGGCTTGATCTCGTAATGCTCGTTGTCACCGAACACCAGGCCGCCGATGCGATCGTTGTGGCCCAGAGCGGCCCAGCCAATCAGGGCGGCCGCCTGGGCGGCGAGCACCGATTTGAACATCAGCCCCGAACCGAAGAACAGCCGCTGGCTTTGCTCGACAAGAATGAAAATCGGCCGTTCGCGTTCTTCGTGAAAGAGCTTGGTGTGGGGCTCCTGGGTACGTGCGGTCACCCGCCAGTCGATATTGCGCACGTCATCGCCGGCTTGATAGACCCGTACCTGGTCGAAATCGACACCGCGCCCACGCAGTTTGGAGTGGTGCAGGCCCACCAGCGGGCTGCGCTGGCCAGGGCGTGAAAACAGTTGCACCTCACGCACACGATGACGCATCTCGATCAGCTCTGCGAGGCTGACACGGATTCCGGGCGCGGCCAACAAATGTTCGGGCATGGGATCAGGCGACAGCTACGACGTCGAGGATTCGCTGGATCACTCGGTCTTGATCGATTCCAGCGGCCTCGGCCTCGAAGGAAAGAATGATGCGGTGACGCAAGACATCGAACAGCACTGCCTGAATGTCTTCAGGGCTGACGAAATCGCGACCAGCCAGCCAGGCATGCGCACGCGCGCAGCGATCCAGGGCTATGGAGCCGCGCGGGCTGGCGCCATAGGCAATCCAGTCAGCCAGTTCCAGGTCGAACTTGCCCGGGGTACGCGTGGCCATGACCAGTTGCACCAGGTATTCCTCTACCGCATCGGCCATATACAGGCCGAGAATTTCCTTGCGTGCTGCAAAAATCGCCTGTTGGCTGACCCGTCGCTCTGGCTTGGTTTCGCCATTGAGCGCTTCGCCGCGAGCCTGCTGGAGAATCCGGCGTTCCACGGAGGCATCCGGGAAACCGATTTTCACATGCATGAGGAAACGGTCGAGCTGGGCTTCAGGCAGCGGGTAGGTGCCTTCTTGCTCGATGGGGTTTTGCGTGGCCATTACCAGAAACAACGGCGATAACTCGTAGGTGCTGCGGCCAACACTGACCTGGCGTTCGGCCATGGCTTCGAGCAACGCCGACTGGACCTTGGCTGGCGCGCGGTTGATTTCGTCTGCCAGTACCAGGTTATGGAAGATCGGACCTTGCTG
The DNA here is from genome assembly GCF_016881005.1 of Pseudomonas arcuscaelestis. Classification (GTDB taxonomy): domain Bacteria; phylum Pseudomonadota; class Gammaproteobacteria; order Pseudomonadales; family Pseudomonadaceae; genus Aquipseudomonas; species Aquipseudomonas arcuscaelestis. Next base: position 171,543 of record NZ_JACOPV010000005.1, read on the forward strand.
AAAGACGAAGCTACCGGTTTCCGGGCGATAGATCTCGGTACCGGTGATGTCCGCCGGGAGCAGGTCGGGGGTGAACTGGATACGGTGGAACTGGGCTTCAACGCCTTCTGCCAATTCCTTGATGGCCTTGGTCTTGGCCAAGCCAGGAGCACCTTCGACGAGCATGTGGCCGTCGGCTAACAGCACGATGAGCAGGCGCTCGACGAGTTTTTCCTGGCCAAGGATCTGGGTAGAAAGAAAGGTGCGCAGCGCGATCAGCGCCTCACGGTGTTCCATCGTTGAAGGTTCCTGGACAAAAGCCAGGGCGTGTCGCAATAAAGCGCCCGGGCGGGGGCTGATACTTTAATCCATCCGGGGCCCTGGCGACTAACGGCGTCGCGTAAATTTGTGCAAAACCAGGTCTTGTCGGGCCTGCGCGAGCGGATTTCTCCGCGAAGGACCACAGCGCAGTCAAAAAAGGCTGAATCTGCATTGCGGTCCGCCGCGGAGATATCCACAGGGGTATTGCTCAGTTCTTGAAGCTGGAGTGCTTGCGGCCCTGGTCACAGAAGGCGAATACCACTACCAGTACCGCAGCTACAGCCAGGATCACCGCTACACCATCGGTAGAGTGCGTGGCGGAGCTGGCCACCAGCGCCAGGCCACCAAGTGGCGCCAGGCCACCGGCCACTGCGGTGCCAATCTCGCGACCGGTGCCGAAGCCCGAGGAGCGGGTCTGGGTGGGGAACTGGCGGCTGAGGAACGAGCCCTGAGGCGCAAACATCATCGGCGCAAGAATGCCGGTACCGATCGCGATAGCCAGGTAGATCATCATCGGTTCACCGGTATTGAGCAGGGCCAGGAACGGGTAGGCGAACAGCATCGAAAGCGCCCCGCCGAGCATCAATACGGTTTTGCTGCTCCACTTGTCGCACAGCCAGCCGAAACACGGCACAGCGACAATAGCCACGAGGCTGGCAATAGTGACCGAAAGCGAAGTGACATGGGCTTCGACACCCTTGTACTGGGTCAGGTAAGCGAGCGAGAAGGTTTTGAAAATGTAGCTCAGGGCGTTGTAGCCAATGGCGACGAAGAACACCACCGCCAAGCCCTTGAGGTCATTTTTGAACAGCAGCTTGAGCGGTGATACCTGGACTTTGTCCTTGCTTTTGTCCAGCTCTTTGAAGTCCGGGGTTTCCGGAATGCTGCGGCGAACCCACAGGCCTACGGCGACCAGTACGATGCTGCAGATGAACGGGATGCGCCAGCCGCCGGAGAGCAGGAAGTCGTTGCCGTTCATGGTCAGCACGTACACCGTCAGCGACGACAGCAACAAACCCAGGTTCAGGCCCAGGGCCGGCCAGGCACCCTGGCTTCCGCGCTTGCCTTCACTGGCGTGCTCGTAGGAGGTGACCGCCGCGGCGGAAAGCTCGGCGCCTGCGCCCAGGCCCTGGATAATACGCACCAGGACCAGAATGATCGGGGCCCAGATGCCGATGGAGGCATAGCTTGGGATCAAGCCGATCAACATGGTGCACACGCCCATCAGGCAGAAGGTGATAACCAGCACCTGCTTGCGTCCGAAACGGTCACCCAGGTAACCGAACAGGATGCCGCCGAAAGGCCGGGCGATAAAACCGATGGCAAAAGTGGAAAAAGCCAGCAGCGAGGCCATGGCCGGGTTGCTCGGATCGAAGAAAACCTTCGAGAAGACAATCGCCGCCATGGTGGCGTACAAGTAGAAGTCGTACCACTCAAGCATTGAGCCGAAGATAGTGGCAGCGGCCACCTTGCGCAGGCGCTTTTTGTTCTGTTCCGGGGTTTCTGTCGCAGCCGCAGCTGCCTCATGTACCGACATCAGCGAGTTCCTTTTTGTCTTTGTAGTTATGTTCTAAAGAGGGTTCTAAAGCGGGTTTCAGCGATTTTTGAAGATCCTCTCGGCGATCATCTGGCCGATCGGGATCGCCGAGGTGGCGGCAGGCGAGGGGGCATTGCAGACATGCACCATGCGAGGCGTCTCGGCGAAGAGAAAGTCATGGACCAGGGTGCCGTCGCGCATAACTGCCTGGGCGCGGATGCCGGCCTCATAGGGGAGCAGGTCTTCGATGTTGAGGGAGGGGCAATATTTGCGGCATTGCTCAAGGTAGCCGCCCTTGAACAGGGAGTTTTTCATCTCGGTAGTGCCGGAGCCGAGGTTGGCCCAGATGGTTTTCCAGAAACCGGGGAAGCGTGCGTACTCGGCGACGTCGCGCCAGTTGATCGAGAACTTGTTGTAGTTCTCTCGGCCCAGGCCCAATACCGCGTTGGGACCCACGGTGACGCTACCGTCGATCATGCGGGTCAGGTGTACGCCGAGGAACGGCAGCTCCGGATCGGGAATCGGGTAGATCAAATGATTGACGATGTTGTTCTTGCTGGCTGGCAAACGGAAGTATTCGCCGCGAAACGGAATGATCTGATGATCGATCTTGACCCCGGCCAGCGCCGCCAGGCGATCCGACTGCAGGCCGGCGCAGGCCACCAACTGACGCGTGCGCCACGCTTTGTCGTCGCTGCTGATGGTAACGCTGTCAGTGTCTTCGACAATGGCGCGCACGGTTGTCGACAGATGGATTTCGCCCCCCGCGGCCTGGATTACCCCAGCCATGGCCTGGCACACCTGCTTGTAGTCAACGATGCCGGTGGCGTCGAGGAACAGTCCGCCCAGACCGACAATGTTCGGTTCGCGTCGTTGTAGCTCGGCAGCGTCCAGGCGCTCGACCTTCAGGCCGTTCTGCTGTGAACGCTCGTACAGGGCCTGCATGCGCTGCACTTCCAGCGGCGTGGAGGCCACCAGCAGTTTGCCGCAGACATCGAACTTGATCTTGTGCTCGGTGCAGAACGCCTTGGTGGCCTCGGCGCCACGCTTGCACAAGTCTGCCTTGAGGCTGCCCGGTGCATAGTAGATGCCAGCATGGATAACGCCGCTGTTGTGACCGGTCTGGTGCCTGGCAAGGCTGGCTTCCTTTTCCAGGATCAGCAGGGAAGCGCCGGGCTGGCGTTCGAGTAGCGCCATGGCGGTGGCGAGGCCAACGATGCCGCCGCCGATGATGCAATAGTCGTAAATCATGCAGGTGTCAGCTTGGCTTGTTCTTATCAGAGAGTCTGCTTATCAGGTTGTCAGACTAAGTAGGTCAAACAAAAGGCGCTGTAAGCCAGCGCCGGTTATCTACGGCACGTTGCAAATTTCAGTTAATGCTTGGCAGTTCCAGCTTCAGACGTTTGGCCGAAGCGCGTAGGTGAGCCTCGGCACACGCGGCTGCGGTGGCACGGTCGCCATCGGCAATGGCTTGATATAACGCCTGGTGTTCGCGGTTGGCATCGGCCGACCCCCCCACCGAATGCGCGGCCGAGTTTTCCCAGGCGGTCTTGCGGGCGGCTGCGAGCTGGCCACGAAGAAAGTCGTGGAATGCCACGAAGTAATCATTTTTGCTGGCTTCGGCGATGGCGCGGTGAAACTCGACGTCGGCGGCAGCCGCTGCAGCAAAGTCGCTGCGTTTATCCAGCATTTCCTGCAGGGCCTTGTTCATGCGCGTGAGGTCGACAGCATCACGGCGCTGGGCCGCAACCGAGGCGGCCTGGGTCTCGATCCACAAGCGTACTTCGAACATCTGCACCAGGTCCGGGCTGCGGCCCAGGGCGCAAGGGAAGCGGAAAACGGTACCGGTCGGAGTTTGCGAGATGTATGACCCCAGGCCCCGGCGGGCGATCAATACTCCATCGGCCTTGAGCTGGGCCACTGCTTCGCGCACCACCGAGCGACTGACGTTCAGTTGCTCGGCCAGTTGCTGTTCGGTGGGCAGGCGCGATTCGGCCGCCAGGCGCCCGGAATCGATCTCTGCACGGATGGCGCCGACAACGCGTTCGACCAGCGTATCGGGGCGCTGAAGCTCAAGCATGAGGTATTGCTCATTAATCAGGTTGTCAGACAATGCCTTCGAGACGGTTTCTTGTCAAGAAACCGTGGTCGCTGTTACAGCTCGCTGACGTAAGTACCGGTGCCATTGAGAATGTTCTGCAGGGTTTCTTCAACCTCGGCAAAGTCAGTACCGTCGCTGCTCAGACTGATTTCCAGATGGTCATCACCATTAAAGACATCGGCATCGCCCGGGGCCACTTCGATCAGCAGGCGCTTGGCACTGAGTGTGACCTTCAGGCCATCGATGGTGCAGGGCTCGTCGTCCAGTGTGATGTCCACCGTGTCTTCGTCCGGGTAGCGGGTCATGAGGAACATCTGGCCCTTGTCACTGTGGCAGCACAGGGTGGCCATGTTGTCTTCCTCATCATCGCAGGGGGTGGCGAAGAGCAGGGCGGTGGTCAGTTGCATGGGCGGCTCGATCAATAAGTTGGTACACGATTCTGACAGCCTTCGGCCTGTGTATAAACGTGCAGTTGCACCTCAATGACCGAATATGTCGCAGCGCTGCAAGCAGGGGCGGGCGAGCACTCGTTAAGCTGCGCTGTCGATGGTCACCCGTAAAGACACAGCTCGTTGAAGCAGTCGTTTTTGCAGATGCCCATCCGCGGAATTGGTAAATGTGACCAATGAGTCGCGTTTTGCGCCTGTTCTTATGGTTTTACCGTCTTCCTGCTACGGGTTGGCTATCGTTGATCCGTAGATGGCGGACGTGCGCGACGCTTCACTCAAAAACAAGCCCAGCGGAGTACCACAGATGGCGTTTTTCACCGCAGCCAGCAAAGCCGACTTCCAGCATCAACTGAAAGCGGCCCTGGCGCAGCACATCAGCGAACAGGCACTGCCACAAGTGGCGTTGTTCGCCGAACAGTTCTTCGGCATCATCTCTCTTGACGAGCTCACCCAGCGTCGCATGTCGGACCTGGCCGGTTGCACCCTTTCTGCCTGGCGTATCATTGAGCGCTTCGACGCTACCCAGCCGCAGGTTCACGTTTATAACCCTGACTACGAGCGTCACGGTTGGCAGTCGACCCACACAGCGGTCGAAGTCCTGCACCATGACCTGCCTTTTTTGGTCGACTCGGTACGCACCGAGCTCAACCGCCGCGGCTATAGCATCCATACCCTGCAAACCACTGTCCTGAGCACCCGTCGCGGGGCCAAGGGCGAGTTGCTGGAAATTCTTCCCAAGGGCACTCATGGTGAAGGCGTCTCGCAAGAATCGCTGATGTATCTGGAAATCGACCGCTGTGCCAATGCCGCGGAACTCAATGTTTTGACTCGCGAGCTGGAACAGGTACTGGCCGAGGTGCGTGTAGCTGTTGCCGATTTCGAGCCCATGAAGGCCAAGCTGCGCGATTTGCTGGCGCTGGTCGAGCAGACGGCATACGCCCCGGCCCAGGCTGAGAAGGCCGAGGTCAAGGACTTCCTGGAGTGGCTGCTGGGCAATCACTTTACCTTCCTCGGTTATGAAGAGTTCGTCGTCCGCGCTGACGCCCAGGGCGGTCAACTGGTCTATGACGAGCAGTCGTTCCTGGGCCTGACCCGCTTGTTGCGCGCCGGCCTCACCGCCGAAGACCTGCGCATCGAAGATTACGCGGTCAACTATCTCAACGAACCACTGCTGCTGTCCTTTGCCAAGGCTGCCTACCCAAGCCGCGTACACCGTCCGGCTTACCCCGACTACGTTTCGATCCGCCAACTGGACGCCGACGGCAAAGTCATCAAGGAATGCCGCTTCATGGGCCTGTACACCTCTTCGGTGTACGGCGAGAGCGTGCGTTCGATCCCGTATATCCGTGGCAAGGTGGCCGAAGTGGAGCGCCGCTCCGGGTTCGATCCAAAGGCTCACCTGGGCAAGGAACTGGCTCAGGTGCTGGAAGTGTTGCCGCGCGACGATCTGTTCCAGACGCCGGTGGATGAGATGTTCACCACTGTGATGTCGATCGTGCAAATCCAGGAACGCAACAAGATTCGCGTGTTCCTGCGCAAGGATCCGTACGGCCGTTTCTGCTACTGCCTGGCCTACGTACCGCGGGACATCTACTCCACTGAAGTGCGGCAGAAGATCCAGCAAGTATTGATGGATCGCTTGAAAGCCAGCGATTGCGAGTTCTGGACCTTCTTCTCCGAGTCGGTGCTGGCGCGGGTGCAACTGATCTTGCGCGTTGATCCGAAAAACCGTATCGACATCGACCCGCAGCAGCTGGAAAACGAAGTGATCCAGGCCTGCCGTTCGTGGCAGGACGACTATGCCAGCCTGACCGTCGAAAGCTTCGGTGAAGCCCAGGGCACCAACGTCCTGGCTGACTTCCCGAAAGGTTTCCCGGCCGGTTATCGCGAGCGTTTCGCTGCGCATTCGGCTGTGGTCGACATGCAGCACCTGCTGAACCTGTCCGAACGCAAACCGCTGGTGATGAGCTTCTACCAGCCCCTGACCCAGCTCGGTGAGCGCCAGTTGCACTGCAAGCTGTACCACGCCGATACGCCCCTGGCGCTGTCGGACGTGCTGCCGATCCTGGAAAACCTCGGCTTGCGCGTGCTTGGCGAGTTCCCGTATCACCTGCGCCATGCCAATGGTCGCGAGTTCTGGATTCACGATTTTGCCTTCACCTACAGCGAAGGCCTGGATCTGGATATCCAGCAGCTCAACGACACCCTGCAGGACGCCTTTGTCCATATCGTCCAGGGCGATGCCGAAAACGACGCCTTCAACCGCCTGGTGCTGACCGCCGGCCTGCCATGGCGCGATGTGGCACTACTGCGTGCTTATGCCCGCTACCTCAAGCAGATCCGCCTGGGCTTTGACCTCGGGTACATCGCCAGCACCCTGAACAACCACACCGACATCGCGCGCGAGTTGACTCGGCTGTTCAAGACCCGCTTCTATCTGGCTCGCAAGCTGAGTGGCGACGACCTCGACGACAAGCAACAACGTCTGGAACAGGCCATTCTGTCGGCACTGGATGATGTGCAGGTGCTCAACGAAGACCGCATCCTGCGTCGCTACCTGGACCTGATCAAGGCCACCCTGCGTACCAACTTCTACCAGACGGACGCCCATGGCCAGAACAAGTCGTACTTCAGCTTCAAGTTCAACCCCAAGCTGATCCCGGAACTGCCCAAGCCGGTACCCAAGTTCGAAATTTTTGTCTACTCACCACGCGTGGAAGGTGTGCACCTGCGCTTTGGCAACGTGGCCCGTGGTGGTCTGCGCTGGTCGGACCGAGAGGAAGACTTCCGCACCGAAGTGCTGGGCCTGGTAAAAGCCCAGCAGGTGAAGAACTCGGTCATCGTACCGGTCGGCGCCAAAGGCGGCTTCCTACCACGTCGTCTGCCACTGGGTGGCAGTCGCGACGACATTCAGGCTGAAGGTATCGCCTGCTACCGGATCTTCATTTCCGGCTTGCTGGATATCACTGACAACCTCAAGGACGGCGCACTGATTCCGCCGGTCAACGTTGTACGTCACGACGATGACGATCCTTACCTGGTAGTGGCTGCCGACAAAGGCACCGCGACCTTCTCCGATATCGCCAACGGCATTGCCATCGATTACGGCTTCTGGCTTGGCGATGCATTCGCCTCCGGTGGTTCTGCAGGTTACGACCACAAGAAAATGGGTATCACCGCCCGTGGTGCCTGGGTAGGCGTGCAGCGCCACTTCCGTGAGCGCGGTATTAACGTCCAGGAAGATCCGATCACTGTGGTAGGTGTCGGCGACATGGCCGGTGACGTGTTCGGCAACGGCTTGCTGATGTCCGAGAAGCTGCAGTTGGTGGCCGCATTCAACCACCTGCACATCTTTATCGACCCGAACCCTGAGCCGGCCAGCAGCTTTGCCGAGCGCAAACGTCTATTCGATCTGCCGCGTTCAGCCTGGAGCGACTACGACACCAGCATCATGTCCGAGGGCGGCGGGATCTTCCCGCGTAGTGCGAAAAGCATTGCGATCACCCCGCAAATGAAAGAGCGTTTCGCCATCGATGCCGACAAACTGACCCCGACCGAGCTGCTCAATGCCTTGCTCAAGGCACCGGTAGACCTGCTCTGGAACGGCGGTATCGGTACCTACGTCAAGTCCAGTGAAGAAAGCCACGCCGACGTCGGCGACAAGGCCAACGACGCCCTGCGGGTCGATGGCAACGAGCTGCGCTGCAAGGTAGTGGGCGAGGGCGGCAACCTGGGCATGACTCAATTGGGTCGTGTCGAGTTCGGTCTCAATGGTGGCGCCACCAACACCGACTTCATCGACAACGCCGGTGGTGTGGACTGCTCCGACCACGAGGTCAATATCAAGATTCTGCTCAACGAGGTTGTGCAGGCCGGCGATATGACCGAGAAGCAGCGTAACCAGTTGCTCGGCAGCATGACCGACGAAGTGGCGGGTCTGGTGCTGGGTAACAACTACAAGCAGACGCAGGCGTTGTCCCTGGCTGCTCGTCGTGCCCGTGAGCGAATTGCCGAATACAAGCGCCTGATGGCTGATCTGGAAAGTCGTGGCAAGCTGGATCGTGCCATCGAGTTCCTGCCAACCGAGGAGCAACTGGCTGAGCGTCTGGCGGCCAATCAGGGCCTGACCCGTGCCGAGCTGTCGGTACTGATCTCCTACAGCAAGATCGACCTCAAGGAAGCGCTGCTCAAGTCCTTGGTGCCGGATGACGATTACCTGACCCGCGACATGGAAACCGCGTTCCCGCCGTCGTTGGTGAGCAAATTCGCCGAGGCTATGCGTCGTCATCGTCTGAAGCGTGAAATCGTCAGCACCCAGATTGCCAACGATCTGGTCAACAACATGGGTATCACCTTCGTCCAGCGTCTGAAAGAGTCCACCGGCATGAGCCCGGCGAATGTCGCGGGTGCTTACGTGATTGTGCGAGATATCTTCCACCTCCCGCACTGGTTCCGTCAGATCGAGGCGCTGGACTATCAGGTGCCGGCTGAAATCCAGTTGACCCTGATGGACGAACTGATGCGTCTTGGGCGTCGGGCTACCCGTTGGTTCTTGCGTAGCCGTCGCAACGAGCAGGACGCTGGGCGCGACGTAGCGCACTTTGGGCCGAACATCGCAGCTTTGGGTCTTAAGCTTGATGAGTTGCTCGAAGGGCCGACCCGTGAGCGTTGGATGACCCGTTACCAGGGCTTCGTCGATGCGGGTGTGCCGGAATTGCTGGCGCGGATGGTTGCCGGTACTACGCACCTGTACACGTTGCTGCCGATTATCGAGGCGTCCGATGTTACCGGTCAGGATCCGGCGGAAGTGGCCAAGGCGTTCTTTGCGGTTGGCAGCGCGCTGGATCTGACCTGGTACTTGCAGGAAATCAGCAACCTGGCGGTGGAAAACAACTGGCAGGCCCTGGCTCGCGAGGCGTTCCGCGATGATATCGATCTGCAGCAGCGGGCGATCACCATTTCGGTGTTGCAGATGGCTGATGCGCCGCAAGAGATGGATGCGCGGGTCAATCTGTGGCTGGATCAGCACCGTGTGATGGTCAATCGCTGGCGTGCCATGCTTGACGAGTTGCGGGCTGCGACGGGGACTGATTACGCCATGTACGCGGTGGCGAACCGCGAACTGGTGGATCTGGCCATGAGCGGGCAGGCGGCGGTAGTGCCTTCCTGACGTTGCGCTGAAATGAAGAAGCCCCGGCATTTGTCGGGGCTTTTTTTTGTTTGATGGTTTTGCGATTTTTTTTTGGGGGGGGCCGTAGCGCCACGGCATCAAATGGATATGCCCATCGCCACGTGCGCTACCCTTACTTGAACCGCCGCTCTACACCTTTCTCGACCAGAATCTTCGCCGCAATCTCTTCCACCGAAAAATGCGTGGAGTTGATATTCGGAATATTCTCGCGACGGAACAGATTCTCCACCTCACGCACCTCGAATTCGCACTGGGCGAAGCTGGCGTAGCGACTGTTGGGCTTGCGCTCGTGACGAATGGCGGTCAAGCGGTCCGGGTCGATGGTCAGGCCGAACAGCTTGTGCTGATGGTTTTTCAAGGCCTGGGGCAGTTGCAGGCGCTCCATGTCGTCCTCGGTCAACGGATAGTTGGCCGCACGGATGCCAAATTGCATGGCCATGTACAGGCAGGTAGGTGTCTTGCCGCAGCGCGAAACCCCTACCAGGATCAAATCAGCCTTGTCGTAGTAATGCGTGCGGGCGCCATCGTCGTTGTCCAGCGCGAAGTTGACCGCCTCGATGCGCTCCATGTAGTTGGAGTTGCCGCCAATAGAGTGCGACTTGCCCACCGAGTAGGAAGAATGCGCTGTCAGTTCCTGCTCCAGCGGGGCCAGGAAGGTCGAGAAAATATCGATCATGAAGCCGTTTGAGGTCGCCAGGACCTCGCGAATATCCTGATTGACGATCGTGTCGAAGATGATCGGACGAACACCATCCTTCTCTGCGGCGCTGTTGATTTGTTGTACCATCACTCGCGCTTTTTCCACGCTGTCGATGTACGGGCGTGTGAATTTATTGAACGGAATGGTATCGAATTGCGCGAGAAGACTCTGTCCCAGCGTCTCGGCAGTAATGCCGGTGCCATCGGAGATAAAGAAAGCAGATCGTTTCATTTGCGCCTTGGGCCTTAAGCTGATGACGATTCTTGGATATGATAGGTTCGGTTTACCGAACATCGCGTTCGGCATTCTCACTTATTTTCCAGGTCCAGGCCACAAGCGCCCAGTCAAGCCAGAGTAGGCAGGCGGGCGACCTGAGCTTTTCCAACACAGTTAGTGGAGAGATCACCTTGGTAGAGTACGTAGTTTCCCTCGATAAGCTCGGCGTCCATGATGTGGAGCACGTGGGGGGCAAGAACGCATCCCTCGGCGAGATGATCAGTAACCTCGCGGGCGCCGGTGTATCGGTCCCCGGCGGCTTTGCCACTACGGCTCAGGCGTACCGTGATTTTCTCGAGCAGAGTGGGCTCAATGCACAGATTCACGCCGCGCTCGACGCGCTGGACGTCGATGACGTCAACGCCCTGGCCAGAACCGGTGCCCAGATCCGCCAGTGGATCATGGAAGCCGAGTTTCCCGAGCGTCTGAACGAAGAAATTCGCAGCGCGTTTGCCCAGATGTCCCAGGGCAACCCGAACATGGCTGTCGCCGTACGTTCCTCGGCTACCGCCGAAGACTTGCCAGACGCCTCGTTCGCCGGCCAACAGGAAACGTTCCTGAACATCCGAGGCGTCGAGAACGTCATCCGCGCTGCCAAGGAAGTATTTGCTTCTCTGTTCAACGACCGCGCCATTTCCTACCGTGTTCACCAGGGCTTCGATCACAAGCTGGTAGCCCTGTCGGCGGGTGTGCAGCGCATGGTACGTTCGGAAACCGGAACTGCCGGGGTGATGTTCACCCTCGACACCGAGTCGGGCTTCCGTGATGTGGTCTTCATCACGGGTGCTTATGGCCTGGGCGAAACCGTGGTGCAAGGCGCGGTAAACCCGGATGAATTCTATGTCCACAAGGGCACACTGGAGGCTGGCCGTCCCGCTATCCTGCGCCGTAACCTGGGCAGCAAGGCAATCAAGATGGTCTATGGCGAAGAAGCCAAGGCTGGCCGCTCGGTCAAGACCGTTGATGTCGACAAGGCCGACCGTACCCGTTTCTGCCTGAGCGACGCTGAAGTCAGCGAACTGGCCAAGCAGGCAATGATCATCGAGAAGCACTACAAGTGTCCGATGGACATCGAGTGGGCCAAAGACGGTGATGACGGCAAGCTGTACATCGTTCAGGCACGTCCTGAAACCGTGAAGAGCCGCGCCCAGGCCAACGTCATGGAGCGCTACCTGCTCAAGGAGACCGGCACCGTCCTGGTTGAAGGTCGTGCCATTGGCCAGCGTATCGGCGCCGGCAAGGTCCGCATCATCAAGGACGTCTCGGAAATGGACAAGGTCCAGCCGGGCGACGTGCTGGTCTCGGACATGACCGATCCGGACTGGGAACCGGTGATGAAGCGCGCCAGCGCCATCGTTACCAACCGTGGCGGCCGTACCTGCCATGCCGCGATCATCGCGCGTGAACTGGGTATTCCGGCTGTAGTGGGTTGCGGTAATGCCACCCAACTGCTGCAGGAAGGCCAGGGCGTAACCGTATCCTGCGCCGAAGGCGACACCGGTTTCATCTTCGAGGGTGAACTGGGCTTCGATGTTCGCAAGAACTCCGTCGATGCCATGCCTGATCTGCCATTCAAGATCATGATGAACGTCGGCAACCCGGACCGCGCGTTCGATTTTGCCCAGCTGCCAAACGCCGGTGTTGGCCTGGCGCGCCTGGAGTTCATCATCAACCGCATGATCGGCGTGCACCCCAAGGCGCTGCTGAACTATGCCGGCTTGCCGCCAGAGTTGAAGGAAAGCGTCGACAAGCGCATCGCCGGTTACAACGATCCAGTTGGCTTCTATGTCGAGAAACTGGTCGAGGGCATCAGCACCCTGGCTGCAGCGTTCTGGCCGAAGAAGGTCATCGTGCGTCTGTCGGACTTCAAGTCCAACGAATACGCCAACCTGATCGGCGGTAAACTCTACGAGCCGGAAGAAGAAAACCCGATGCTGGGCTTCCGTGGTGCCTCGCGCTACATCAGCGAAACCTTCCGTGACTGCTTCGAACTCGAGTGCCGTGCACTCAAGCGCGTGCGCAACGAAATGGGCCTGACCAACGTTGAGATCATGGTGCCGTTCGTACGTACCCTGGGCGAAGCCAGCCAGGTCGTCGACCTGCTTGCTGAAAACGGCCTGGCCCGCGGCGACAACGGCTTGCGCGTGATCATGATGTGCGAGCTGCCGTCCAACGCCATTCTCGCCGAAGAGTTCCTTGAATACTTCGACGGTTTCTCCATCGGCTCCAACGACCTGACTCAGCTGACCCTGGGCCTGGACCGTGACTCAGGCATCATCGCTCACCTGTTCGACGAGCGTAATCCTGCGGTGAAGAAGTTGCTGGCCAACGCCATTCAGGCTTGCAACAAGGCTGGCAAGTACATTGGTATTTGCGGCCAGGGCCCATCCGACCATCCGGATCTGGCCAAGTGGCTGATGGAACAGGGCATTGAAAGCGTTTCGCTCAACCCGGACTCGGTACTTGAGACCTGGTTCTTCCTGGCTGAAGGTCAGGCAGCGAACTGATGTGCTGAACCGAAACCTTCACTTGGCGGTGGCCGGTGAAGGTTTCGACCGTATTCCAGGGCGTGTTCCAGTGATGGTTCCCGCCCTTTTTCGTGCAAGAAACCTATGCAAAGCAGCAGTACTCTTTTTCCCGTGGCCTTGCTCAGTGCCGAGCGACGGGGTGATCTGAGCGAAGATGTCTACCGGATCAAAGCCGGTAACAGCCCCGATCGCACCGTTGAGCTGGCGGTCACCCGTCTTGGACTGGCGGATCAGCCCGAGTTACGTGGTGTGCCAGTCATTCTGCTGCATGGCAGTTTTTCCAACCGACGATTCTGGTATTCGCCGCGAGGCGTCGGCCTGGGCGCCTATTTGGCGCGCGCCGGTTTCGATGTCTGGATTCCGGAAATGCGCGGTCATGGCCTGTCGCTGCGCAATCGCAACTATCGCCATAATCGCGTCGCCGACTATGCCCGCTATGACTTGCCAGCAATCGCTGCCTTTGTCTATGAGCAGTGCGGTCGTGCTGCGCACTGGGTTGGCCACTCATTGGGTGGCACTACTCTGGCTGCTGCTCTGGGTGGCAAGTACCTGGGGGCCGAACAGGTGGCCAGTGCCGCGTTTTTTGGTACGCAGGTCAGCCGTACCTACTGGCCGTTGAAATTTCCGCCAGTGGAGTGGGGCGGGCGTCTGTTGCTCAAGCGCTTTGCGCAAATTTCCGGTTCGAGGCTCAAGCGCGGGCCGGAGGACGAGCCTATTGGACTGGCGCTGGAAAGCATGCGTTGGTTTGGTCTGTTCGGGCGCTTTGGCGAGAAAGACAATGACTGGTGGGCCGGACTTGCCCAGATAGATGTGCCTACGCTGGCTGTCGCCGCTGCCGGTGATCATCAGGACCCGGTGTGGGCGTGCCGCAAGTTGTTTGAGCAGGTGGGTGGCGAACACAAGCAGTTTGTTCGTTTGGGACGCGAGGAAGGCTTCGACAATTTTGGTCACGTCGATATGCTGGTCAGCAAGCCGGCCCAGGTGCAGGTCTGGCCGCTGGTTCAGCGCTGGCTGCACAATCCGCTGTCGCCCGTGCTCGAAGAAGCCGCACCAAGCGTTTCGCCTGCGCCTGGTTATCGTTAAGATGACTAAAGCCGCATCGCTGCACCTCGTCTCATCAATGACACTGTGACATCTACATCCATTGTCTTGGCAACCGACAGGAGTTACCCATGCATTATCTAACGCCCGATTTGTGCGACGCCTATCCGGAACTGGTACAGGTGCTGGAGCCGATGTTCAGCAACTTCGGTGGTCGTGACTCCTTTGGTGGACAAATCGTTACCATCAAATGCTTCGAGGACAACTCTCTGGTCAAAGAGCAGGTTGACCTGGATGGCAAGGGCAAGGTGCTGGTCGTAGACGGCGGTGGATCGCTGCGTCGGGCGCTGCTGGGCGACATGCTCGCGGAAAAGGCGGCAAAGAACGGCTGGGAAGGTATGGTGATCTATGGTTGCATTCGTGACGTGGACGTCATTGCCCAGACCGATGTCGGTGTGCAGGCTCTGGCCAGCCACCCGATGAAAACCGACAAGCGCGGCATTGGTGATCTTAACGTTGTGGTGAGCTTTGCCGGCGTAACGTTCCGTCCGGGCGAGTACATCTACGCTGACAACAATGGCGTTATCGTGTCGCCAAGCCCGTTGAAAATGCCGGAATAAACGCTTGAACCGCTAAGTGGAGCAGTAATGTTCGAGGAAGAAAACGCGCAGTGGGGGCTGGTTCATGCCCTGGTGCTCGATGGCAAGGGCGGTGCGCGTTCGATAGCTCGAACCGAACTCAACGACCTGCAGTTGCAGCCCGAGCAGAGCCTCTGGCTGCACTGGGACCGTAGTCATCCGCAAACCCGTACCTGGCTGCGGCATGACAGCGGTCTGAGTGAGTTTGCCTGCGATTTGCTCCTTGAAGAGAACACCCGTCCGCGGCTGCTGGCCCTGCCTGAAGAACAGATGTTGCTGTTTCTGCGCGGCGTCAATCTTAATCCGGGGGCAGAACCAGAAGACATGGTCTCGGTGCGTATTTTCGCCCAGGCGCAACGAGTCATCTCGCTGCGCCTGCGGCCGCTGCGCGCCAGTGACGAGCTGTTGCAGCAACTGGCCGACGGCCGCGGTCCGAAAACTGCCTCCGAACTGCTGTTGAGCATGGCGCAGTTGCTGACGGAGAAGGTCCAGGCACTGGTCAGCGACTTGTCTGAAGTGGTCGATCTGGAAGAAGAAAAGCTCGAGGCCGACGCCCGTTATGCACCCGAACAGGGCTCTTTGCAGCAGATTCGTCGTCGCGCTGCTGGCCTGCGACGCTTTCTTGCGCCGCAGCGTGAGCTGTATGCGCAGCTTGCGCGCAACAAGTGGAGTTGGTTCGCTGAAGACGACGCCGACTACTGGAACGAGTTGAACAACAGCCTGATTCGTTACCTCGAAGAGTTGGAGCTGACCCGCGAACGGGCAGCGCTGGTGCTGGAAAGCGAAGACCGCCGTCGTGCTGAACGAATGAACCGAACCATGTACCGGTTCGGCATCATTACCTGCATTTTCCTGCCCATGAGTTTCGTCACCGGCCTGCTGGGTATCAACGTCGGTGGTATTCCAGGGTCGCAAAGCCCGTATGGTTTCCTCTTTGCCAGCCTGTTGGTGCTGGGCCTGGCGCTAGGGCAATGGTGGCTGTTCCGCCGCCTGCGCTGGGTGTGAGTCGATGAATGTAGTGAACATCCAGTCACAAACTGCCTGCAGCGTTCATGTGACCCATGCGCAAGCGTCCTCGTCTTTGACTGATATTGCGCGAGGTGCCCATGCACGATCCGTTTGAAGAATCCCTGCGAGACCTGCTCAAGGCCTCACCGTCCGGTAATGACCGTGACGACGATGCCTGCCTTGGGCGCGTCCTAAAAACCGCCAACCGCCAGGTTGGTGCGGGTGATCTGTTCAGCTTGCTTGGCCGCTGGAGCCAGGCACTGATGATCGCCGTCAACAATGGTTCGGCGCATGTTGCGCCGGTCCGCCGTAACGCTACCGCTCGTAAAGCTGATAAGGCCGACTGAATATGGAACTTAATCTCTGGACCCAGAGCTTGCTCGCCGCGATGACCGCGTTGTGGACCAAAGTGGCGAACTTCATCCCTAATCTGTTTGGTGCTCTGGTTGTAGTACTGCTGGGCTTTGTCGTGGCCAAGTTGCTCGACACCTTGCTGTCCAAACTGTTGGCCAAGTTGGGGCTGGATCGCCTGATGGGCGGTACCGGTTTGACCAAAATGCTTGAACGGGTTGGCATCCAGGTGCCGATTTCGACCTTGATCGGCAAGATCGTCTACTGGTTCGTGCTGTTGATTTTCCTCGTCTCGGCCGCCGAGTCGCTGGGGCTTGAGCGCGTTTCGGCAACACTGGATATGCTGGCGTTGTACCTGCCTAAGGTATTCGGCGCTGCGCTGGTGCTGCTGGCGGGCGTGTTGTTGGCACAACTGGTCAATGGTTTGGTGCGCGGTGCTGCAGAAGGCATTGGTCTGGATTACGCCGCAGGTGTTGGGCGTATCGCCCAAGGCCTGGTCATCATCATCAGTATTTCAGTGGCAATCAGCCAGCTTGAGGTCAAAACCGACCTGCTCAACCACGTAATTGTCATTGGATTGATTACCGTTGGTCTGGCCGTTGCGTTGGCGATGGGCCTTGGCAGCCGCGAAATTGCCGGGCAGATTCTGGCTGGAATTTACGTACGAGAGCTTTACCAGGTGGGCCAACACGTGCAGGTTGGAGAGGTCGAAGGGCAAATCGAGGAGATCGGCACGGTCAAGACGACCCTGCTGACCGATGACGGCGAGCTGATTTCGTTGTCCAACCGGATTCTCCTGGAGCAGCGAGTCAATAGCCGCTAACCGGGCAAATCCTGCTAATGTATGCCGCCGCGAAATTACCCCAGGCAGGGGTAAGCGGCGACATTGACCTGACTGTCGGCCAGATTCGTTTTGAATAAAGTTCACTCGCTGCCCATGCGTTACGACCCCCGCGAGCTCACTGATGAGGAGTTGGTGGCGCGTTCGCATGAGGAGCTTTTCCATGTTACTCGCGCGTATGAAGAACTCATGCGGCGCTATCAGCGAACTCTTTTTAACGTGTGTGCACGTTATTTGGGGAACGATAGGGATGCTGACGATGTCTGTCAGGAGGTGATGCTCAAGGTGCTCTATGGCCTGAAGAACTTCGAGGGTAAATCGAAGTTCAAGACATGGCTCTACAGCATCACCTATAACGAATGCATCACCCAGTATCGAAAGGAGCGGCGCAAGCGTCGTCTGATGGATGCCTTGAGTCTTGATCCACTTGAGGAGGCCTCGGAAGAGAAAGCGCCAAAGCCCGAAGAGAAGGGTGGGTTAGATAAGTGGCTAGTGCATGTGAATCCAATTGACCGTGAAATTCTGGTGCTACGATTTGTCGCAGAGCTGGAATTTCAAGAGATCGCCGATATCATGCATATGGGCCTTAGCGCAACGAAAATGCGGTACAAGCGTGCGCTAGACAAGCTACGTGAGAAATTTGCGGGTCTTGCTGAAACTTAGTGGCGCGCAAATATCTCTAACGTACCGGCAAGTTCTGCTAGACTTGTCGTCGAGTTGTCCCCCGGATTGTGGTGGGACTGCTTAACTATCACCAGATGGGGATTTAACGGATGAAATTGAAAAACACCTTGGGCTTGGCCATTGGTTCTCTTGTAGCCGTAACTTCGCTCGGCGCTCTGGCACAAGGCCAAGGCGCGGTTGAAATCGAAGGTAACGTTACCAAGCAGTACTACGATAGCGAGCGCAATTTCAAAAACGACGGCACCAACCCTGGTGTTCGTCTCGGTTACTTCCTGACCGACGACCTGTCCCTGGACCTGGGCTACAACGAGACTCACAACGTTCGTGGTGAAGTCTTCAACAAAGACATCAAAGGTTCCAAGGCCAAGCTCGACGCTACCTACCACCTGGGTACCGTAGGTGACGCAGTGCGTCCGTACGTTTCCGCTGGTTTCGCGCACGAGAGCCTGGGTCAGGCTACCAACAACGGTCGCGACCACTCCACCTTCGCCAACCTGGGCGCCGGTGCCAAGTGGTACATCACTGATATGTTCTTCGCCCGTGCTGGCGTTGAAGCTCAGTACAACATCGACAACGGCAACACCGAGTGGGCACCGACCGTAGGTCTGGGTCTGAACTTCGGTGGTAGCGGCGGTAAAGTTGCTCCAGCTCCTGCTCCAGTTGCTGAAGTATGCTCCGACAGCGACAACGACGGCGTTTGCGACAACGTTGACAAGTGCCCTGACACCCCAGCCAACGTTACCGTTGACGCTGACGGCTGCCCGGCTGTTGCCGAAGTCGTACGTGTTGAGCTGGACGTCAAGTTCGACTTCGACAAGTCGGTTGTGAAGCAAAACAGCTACGGCGATATCAAAAACCTGGCTGACTTCATGAAGCAGTACCCACAGACCACCACCACTGTTGAAGGTCACACTGACTCCGTCGGTCCTGACGCTTACAACCAGAAGCTGTCTGAGCGTCGTGCAAACGCCGTTAAGCAGGTTCTGACCAACGAATACGGCGTAGAATCGAGCCGTGTTGAGTCGGTTGGCTACGGTGAAACCCGTCCGGTTGCTGACAACGCCACCGACGCTGGTCGCGCTGTTAACCGTCGCGTAGAAGCACAAGTAGAAGCCCAAGCCAAGTAATTGGTAAGCGCTTCACAGAAAAGCCCGGCTTAGGCCGGGCTTTTCTTTGTCCGCGATTCAGGCCGGGATTTGTAACAGCGCGCTGCTGGATGCGGCTTGGGCGGCCACGTCGCCGATAACCAGGATGGCCGGGCTGCGCAGTTTGAACTGTGCAGCGTCTTCGCACAGTTGCATGAGCGTACTGCGTTGTTCGCGTTGCTGTGGCAGCGATGCGTTCTCGATCATTGCAATCGGTGTCTCTCCCGCAAGGCCGCCAGCCAACAGACCATGGCGGACCTCCTCAAGCTTGTTGACACCCATGTACACCACCAGGGTGGTGCCGCCCTGGGCCAGTGCCGACCAGTTAAGCGGGCTGTCGTCCTGAGTGTGTGCAGTTACCAGGGTTACGCCACGGCTTACACCGCGCAGGGTCAGGGAAATTCCGCATTGGGTTGCCCCTGCAAGGCCGGCTGTAATGCCATTGACCAATTCAGCTTCGATACCGTGGGCTTGTAGCCAGGCCGCTTCCTCACCGCCACGGCCAAAGATGCACGGATCTCCGCCCTTGAGCCGCGCCACACAGCGGCCCTGACGTGCGTATCGCAGCATCAGGCGTTGAATGAAATCCTGAGGTGTGGAGCGACATCCGCCGCGTTTGCCAACGGCAATCACCCGCGCATTGGGGCAATGTTCGAGGATTAACGGGTTGACCAGGTCGTCAATCAGTACCACTTCGGCTTCGCTCAAGGCGCGAACCGCCTTCAGGGTTAACAGCTCCGGGTCACCAGGGCCCGCACCAATCAGCCAGACTTTTGCTTTCATCAGGTTTTCCTCATCGGCAAGTGGCGCTTTCAGCCTTTTAGCAGGCAGATCAGCAGTATCAGATTGAGCATCAGCGAAAGCAGTGCCAGGCCGCGCCAGACCTTAAGTGGCTCGCGCTCCAGCAGCGGTCGTGGGCGTACGCTCAAGTGTTGGCGTTCGCCTTGTTCGAGCAGTAATAACCATTGTTCGGCAGTCTCGAAACGTTGTTGCGGGTCGGCTGCCAGCGCTTGATTCAAGTTGTGTTCCAGCCATTCGGGCACGTCCGGGCGATAGCGGGCAGCGCTGGTTGGCTGAGCAAAGCGCGGACGTTGAAATGCCTCGATTTCTCCATAGGGGTAATGGCCCGTGAGCAGGTAGAACAGTGTTACGCCTACGCTGTAGAGGTCTTGCCGCGTACTGGGAGGCTCGGCGTCGAAAGCCTCCGGGGCGATGAATGACGGGGTGCCAGGCAGCTCGTGGGCACGGTCTTCGGACAGGCCGGGGCAGAAGGCGAGGCCAAAATCCAGCAAGCGCAGTTGACCGTCGTTGCCGATATGCAGGTTCTCTGGCTTGATGTCCCTGTGCAGGATGTTGCGTCGGTGTAGCAGGCCCACTGCCTGGAGCAGTTGCTGGGCCAATGTGTGCCATTGGGCAAGGGGCAGGGGCCCTGCGTGATCGAAAAGTTGAGCCAGGGTTTGCCCAGGGTATTCGCGCATCAGGTAGTACAGGTGCTGCCGTTGACTGGCAGGGTGTACTTCAGGAAAGTAACGCCCGGCTACGCGGCGCAGAAACCACTCTTCAAGCAGCAGGCTTTGCAAGGCTCCGGGCTCATCCTTGCGATGCGCGGGCAGGGTTTTCAACAGCCACGCCTCCTGCTGCTTGTCGCGCACCCGGTACAGCAGGGACTGACGGCTCTCTCCGAGTGCTTGCTCGATTGTCCAGCCATCAATCGATTGGCCGCTGCGCAAGGCTGTTGGTAATGGCCATTGTTGCAACTGCGCCAACGAATCGCCGAGCGTGCTCGCGCCCAATTGGTCGACGCGCACCAGCAACGCGCTGGCGTTATCCTGGCTGCCGCTGAGGTGCGCCGAGGTGACCAGGGTCTGGGCGGCGTCCTGCAGATCAATCTGTTCGCGCAACACTGCCCTGATCTGTGACTCGCTGAGGCTGGCCCAAACACCGTCGCTGAGCAGAACGAAACACTCACCCGCCTGCAGCTCGCCCTCAAGGTAGTCGACCTGCAAGTGCTGATCGAGGCCCATAGCGCGTTTGAGTACATGTTGCATGCCCGGTTGATCCCAGACGTGATCCTCGCTGATGCGTTGCAACTGGCCGGCCGCCCAGCGATAGATCCGGCAGTCGCCGACATGGGCCAGGGTGAACCTGCGGCCTCTGAGCACCAGGGCGCTGAGGGTGGTCAGCAATGGCTGGCCAGCCCCATTGGCTCGCAGCCAGCGATTCTGCGCCAGCAGCAGGCGATCCAGCGCCTGGGCTACGCCCCAGGTCGGTGGCGTGGCGTAATAGTCCAGGGCCAGTGCCTGCAGGCTTGTGCGCGCAGCCAGGCCACCATCGGCACATTGGCTGACGCCGTCGGCCAAAGCGAACAGATAACCCTTGCTGGCTGCCAGCTCCGGATTCGGCGTGACCAGGCGCAGGGCATCCTGGTTCTCATCCCGAGGTCCGGTCGCGCTGGCTTGGGCGAAGCTCAATTGCAGGCTCATGGCGATGGCTCAGACCCGCGCCGCAGTGACTGCGGCCGAGCCCCAGGTGGTGCGCCAACGCTGCTTGACGCCATGCAGGCCGAACCAGGCCAGCACCCCGAGGCTGGCGAACAGCCAGAGCCCCAGTTGGTAATCGCCGCTGTGCTGTTTGATCGCGCCCAGGCCGGCAGCCAGCAGGAAGCCGCCGATACCACCGGCCATACCGATCAGGCCGGTCATTACCCCTATTTCCTGACGAAAACGTTGAGGTACCAGCTGGAACACGGCGCCATTGCCTGCACCCAGGCCGAGCATGGCACTGACAAACAACGCCAGTGCTGCGACTGAGCTGGGCAGGTTGAAGCCTACTGCGGCGATGCACACAGCTGCCACCGTGTACATCGCCAGCAGGGTGCGAATACCACCAAAGCGATCGGCCAGGGCGCCGCCCAAGGGACGCATCAGGCTGCCGGCAAATACACAGGCAGCGGTGTAATAGCCGGCAGTGACTGGGCTCAGGCCATATTGGTCGTTGAAGTATCCAGGCAGTGCGCTGGCCAGGCCGATGAAACCGCCAAAGGTGACACTGTAGAAAAACATGAACCACCAACTGTCACGGTCACCCAAGGCTTTTAGGTAATCGTTCATGGCTTTAGGCTTGGGCCGTTGTGGGGCGTTGCGTGCCAGCAGCGCAAACAGCACCAGGGTCATGACCAGCGGAATCACGGCAAAGCCGAAGACGTTATTCCAGCCGAAGCTGGCTGCCAGCACTGGCGCCAACAGGGCCGCGAACACCGTGCCGGAGTTGCCAGCACCGGCAATACCCATGGCTTTGCCTTGGTGTTGGGCTGGGTACCATTGCGAAGCCAGCGGCAGTGAGACAGCGAAGGAGGCGCCAGCGACGCCAAGAAATACGCCCAGCAACAAAGCCTGTTCGTAGCTATCGACCCCCAGCTTCCAGGCGCAGAACAGGGCGACGATGACGATGACCTGGCCAATCAGGCCAGCGGTCTTTGGCGACAGTCGATCGACCAGGATGCCCATGACAAAGCGCAGGATCGCACCTGCCAAGATCGGGGTGGCGACCATAAGGCCGCGCTGCTGTGTGGTCAATTGCAGATCGGTGGCTATTTGCACTGCCATGGGGCCGAGCAGGTACCAGACCATGAAGCTGAGGTCGAAGTATAAAAAGGCGGCGAACAGTGTGGGGATATGCCCGGACTTCCAGAAACTTGTATTCATCGAACACCTCGTTGAACGTTGCACTGCAGGTCGCGCCCTCAGCGGGCAGAAACGAAAAAGACGTCGCCTCCCGACCCGCTGCTGCGAGGAGGATGCGACGTCTTTGTCGTGGAGGGGCAACCGCCGTTGGCTACCTTTGTGTTTGATCCAGCAAAAACTGGGCCAGAGTGTTGCATGCTGTGGCCGGCCGCGGGACTAGCCCGACCTTGCCCAGGGTTCAACCAAGCAAATCGCTCATTGCGATAATTTGTTCAGCTACTTGAATCAACTTCTGCTGCTTGCTCATGGCCTGACGGCGCATCAGGGTGTAGGCCTGCTCTTCGTTGCAGTCCTTCATCTTCATTAACAAACCCTTGGCCAATTCGATGCGTTTGCGCTCGGCCAACTGCTGGTCACGCGCCTGCAACTGCGCTTTGAGCGCCTGGTCGCTCTCGAATCGAGCCATGGCCACATCCAGGATTGGCTGCAGCCGGGCCGCATGAATGCCTTCGACGATGTAAGCGCTGACGCCCGCCTGGATCGCTTGTCGCATCACGGTTGGGTCATGCTCGTCGGTAAACATGACGATGGGCCGCGGACGGTCCCTGCTGACCAGGATCACTTGCTCCATGACGTCACGCCCCGGTGATTCAGTATCGATCAGCACGACGTCGGGTCGCACCGTTTCGACGCGTGCTGGCAGATCGATGGTCAGCCCGGACTCTTCAATTACCTCGAAACCCGCTTCGACCAAGGCAGTTTTCAAGCGTCCAACTTGTTTCGCGGTATCGTCGATCAACAGGATTCGCAGCATGGTGGCGTCCCCTTGTCAGCGATGGGCGAGGGCAGCAGGCTTTTCAGCCAGCGCGTGAAGGGAAAAACTGCGGGCATAGCTTGCCGGATCGCTGCCATCCCAATAGGTACCATCATTAAACTGGCTGCGACGCATATTCTGTTCACTGCAAGGCACGCCAATGGCCGTGGCCGCATCGCGGTACAGCGCCAATTGCTGCACCTGGCGAGCTACGGCAAGGTAATCGGGGTCTTCGCGCAGAAGTCCCCAGCGACGAAACTGGGTCATGAACCACATGCCGTCGGACAAGTACGGCAAGTTGGCTCGACCCTGGTCGTACACGCGCAAGGCATGGGGGTCGTGCCAGTGATTGCCGAGGCCGTCGTGATAGTCGCCGAGCATACGTGGCTCAATGTTGTTTACAGACGTGTTCAGGTAGGCCACGCCGCTGAGCAATTGCGCTGTGCTGCGGCGGTTTTCCGAACTCTGTTCGATGAAACGGCTGGCGGCCAGAATCGACTTGACCAGTGCCCTGGCAGTATTGGGGTACTGCTCGACGAACGCGCGCGTGCAGCCCAGGACTTTCTCGGGGTGATCCGGCCATATCGATTGGCTGGTAGCCATCGTGAAGCCCTGGCCCTGCGCGACGGCGTCGGCCGCCCACGGTTCGCCGACACAAAAGCCGTCGATGCGCCCGGCGCGTAGGTGAGCAAGCATCTGCACCGGTGGCACCACCACACTGTTGACGTCACTCAAGGGGTGAATGCCTTGGCTGGCGAGCCAGTAATACAGCCACATGGCGTGAGTGCCAGTGGGAAATGTCTGGGCAAAGGTGAGTTTTGTTCTGCTTTGGTGCACAAAGCGCTCCAGCGCCTCTGGACGGGTCACGCCCCCGCGCTGCAGACCTGCCGACAGATTGATGCCCTGGGCGTTCTGATTCAATCCCATCAGCACTGCCATGTCAGTAGCGCTGGTACCGCCGATGCCCAGGTGTACGGCATAGATCAGCCCATAGAGACTGTGGGCCGCGTCCAGCTCACCACTGACCAGCCTGTCGCGTAATCCGGCCCAGGAGCTTTGGCGCTTGAGGTTCAGGCTCAGGCCATAGGGCTGGGCGAAGCCTTGGGTCGCCGCAACCACCACCGATGCACAGTCGCTCAGGGCCATGAAACCGATGTTCAGGCTGTGCTTTTCTGGCGCATCGCTGCCATTGACCCAGGCCAGGGGAGTTGGGGTGATTTCGTTATTCACAGTGTCACGCCTGTATCGAAGGTCAGGCCGTGCCGCTTTCGTGGCCGGTGTGTAAGGTCAATAAAGCAACGCATATGCCAAGGCCGCGCTGTCCCCCGAGCGACGCCACCTATATAATCGCCCCCCTCACTCACGTCGAGCTAAACCCGCCCATGTATACCCTGGCCCGCCAGCTGTTGTTCAAGCTCTCTCCGGAGACTTCCCATGACCTGTCCCTGGACCTGATCGGCGCCGGTGGCCGCCTGGGCCTGAACGGGCTGCTGACCAAGGCCCCGGCTTCATTGCCGGTTACAGTCATGGGCCTGGAGTTCGCCAACCCGGTGGGTCTGGCCGCAGGCCTGGACAAGAACGGTGCGGCCATCGACGGGTTTGCCCAACTGGGTTTCGGTTTTGTCGAGATCGGCACCGTCACGCCCCGTCCTCAGCCCGGCAACCCCAAGCCCCGACTGTTTCGCTTACCGCAAGCCGAGGCGATCATCAATCGCATGGGTTTCAACAACCTGGGCGTCGACCATTTGATCAATCGCGTGCAAGCGGCGAAGTACCGTGGCGTGTTGGGTATCAACATCGGCAAGAACTTCGATACCCCGGTCGAGCGCGCGGTGGACGACTACCTGATCTGTCTGGGTAAGGTCTACGATCACGCCAGCTACATCACCGTCAACGTCAGCTCTCCGAATACGCCGGGTCTGCGCAGCCTGCAGTTCGGCGATTCGCTCAAGCAGTTGCTTGAGGCGTTGGCCCAGCGCCGTGAGCAGCTGGCCGGTGAGCGTGGCAAGCGTGTGCCGCTGGCAATCAAGATTGCGCCAGACATGAGCGACGAAGAAACCGCCCAGGTGGCTGCAGCACTG
This sequence comes from Pseudomonas arcuscaelestis, assembly GCF_016881005.1. GTDB lineage: Bacteria > Pseudomonadota > Gammaproteobacteria > Pseudomonadales > Pseudomonadaceae > Aquipseudomonas > Aquipseudomonas arcuscaelestis. The sequence goes on from NZ_JACOPV010000005.1 coordinate 196,911, forward strand.
ATCGAGTCGGGTATGGATGCGGTAATCGCCACCAACACCACGCTCGGTCGCGAGGGTGTCGAAGGCCTTCCTTATGGCGACGAGGCGGGCGGCCTGTCGGGTGCGCCGGTGCTGGAGAAGAGCACGCATATCGTCAAGGTGCTTTCTGCTGAACTGGGTGGCAAGCTGCCGATCATCGCCGCGGGCGGAATTACCGAGGGCAAGCACGCGGCGCAAAAAATCGCTGCCGGTGCCAGCCTGGTACAAATCTATTCGGGATTTATCTACAAGGGACCGGCACTTATTCGCGAAGCGGTAGATGCCATCGCTGCTTTGCCGCGCTAGGTCGCAGGCATAAAAAGGGCCCCATGAAGGGGCCCCTGGGCCTTAGCCCGCCGCCCGGATGGGGCGCGCATGGTAAATGAATTCAGTTCCTCGTTTAGCCAACGGCGTGAAGTTCGTTGAGTCTATGAATACCCGCAGTGCCGGTCATACCGTCCCAATTGTCGCCGCGTCCTTCGCGCCAGCCATTGATCCATGCCTGGCGTACAGACGGTAGAGTAAAGGGGCAAAGCTCGCGGGATTTGCCGGTGACCCCATATTGGTAGCCACGTGAAAATGCTCTTTCCAACGGATCACGCTTAAGTCTTCTCATAGGGTGTTGCCCTCACTTGTTGACTGTAATGTCGCGTCGGCCTCTAGGAGGCCGGGCAGAATCGTTCTGCCGGTTTTGCGCTCGCTGCCGGCGTCGCGAGCGAAGGTGTTGCCCCGTTGCGGTGACAACCTGAGATGAGTTCTAACCAATGCGCGACACAGTGTGAATGATCGTTTTGTCATAAGGGCGTAACCTTTCATAGGGTGAAAGGATAAGTAAATAAATGCTTCAGAGCGGGATTCAACGCAAAGCCCGCTATGATCAGGGTTTGATAAGAATTGAAGTCACTTGGCCATGGCTGAGTGATAATTTGTAACAAGGCAGTCAATACGACGAAGGGTCATATTTCACCCTGACAGTCGTGAAATTTTCATTCTGCCTGGCACTCAAAGGCTTTCTGCTCCGGCAAAAGCATGATTGCCCAGGCGGCCCGGCACACGTTGCGTGCCATTCGAACGCTCGCTGGAAAGGCGTTTGATTAAACATCGGAAGGGCGATGCGCTTGCCCTCCACTTTATTGCTCAAAGCACTGGATACCTCATGTCGGACCGTTTCGAACTCTACCTAACCTGCCCCAAAGGTCTTGAAGGACTGCTTGCCGAAGAAGCACGCGGTCTGGGCCTTGAAGAGGTGCGCGAACACACCTCGGCCATTCGCGGCTCGGCCGACATGGAAACGGCCTACCGGCTATGCCTTTGGTCGCGCTTAGGCAACCGTGTGCTGCTGGTGCTCAAGCGCTTCAACATGAAGAATGCCGACGATCTGTACGATGGTGTGCACGACGTCGAATGGCAGGATCATCTGGAAGCCAATGGTTCGTTGGCGGTAGAGTTCAGTGGTCATGGCTCGGGTATCGATAACACGCACTTCGGTGCGCTGAAGGTCAAGGATGCGATTGTCGACAAGTTGCGTACCCGCGATGGCGAGCGTCCGTCGGTCGACAAGCTCAACCCCGACCTGCGTGTACACCTGCGTCTGGACCGTGGCGAGGCGATCTTGTCCCTGGACTTGTCCGGCCACAGTCTGCACCAACGTGGCTATCGCCTGCAGCAAGGCGCCGCGCCGCTGAAAGAAAACCTGGCGGCTGCCGTATTGATTCGTGCGGGCTGGCCGCGCATTGCCGCTGAAGGCGGGGCGCTGGCCGACCCTATGTGTGGTGTCGGTACGTTCCTGGTTGAAGCCGCGATGATTGCTGCCGACATTGCCCCCAACCTCAAGCGTGAACGCTGGGGCTTCAGTGCCTGGCTTGGCCATGTGCCTGCGCTGTGGCGCAAGTTGCATGATGAAGCGCAGGCGCGAGCCCAGGCCGGCCTTGCGCGTCCGCCATTGTGGATTCGTGGCTATGAGGCCGATCCACGCTTGATCCAGCCGGGTCGCAACAACGTTGAACGCGCCGGGCTTAGCGACTGGGTGAAAATTTATCAGGGCGAAGTGGGCAGTTTCGAGCCGCGTCCAGACCAGAACCAAAAGGGCTTGGTCATTTGCAACCCGCCTTACGGTGAGCGCTTGGGCGATGAAGCGAGCCTGCTGTATCTCTACCAGAACCTGGGCGAGCGCCTGCGTCAGTCCTGCTTGAACTGGGAGGCTGCGGTGTTTACCGGCGCCCCGGACCTTGGCAAGCGCATGGGTATTCGCAGTCACAAACAGTACGCGTTCTGGAACGGTGCGCTGCCGTGTAAGTTGCTCTTGATCAAGGTCCAGCCTGATCAGTTCGTGACCGGTGAGCGTCGTCAACCTGAGCGCGATGCCCAGGGTAATGAGGATTTGCGTTCACCTGCGGCAGTCGCCAGCGAACCGGCGCGCCTGAGCGAAGGCGGGCAGATGTTTGCCAACCGCCTGCAGAAAAACCTCAAGCAACTGGGCAAGTGGGCCAAGCGCGAGCAGATCAGTTGCTACCGCTTGTATGACGCCGACATGCCTGAGTACGCGCTGGCTATCGATCTGTACCAGGACTGGGTCCACGTCCAGGAGTACGCGGCCCCTCGTTCAATCGACCCGGAAAAGGCCCAGGCCCGACTGTTCGATGCGCTGGCGGCAATTCCCCTGGCGCTGGGCATCGACCAGAGCCGAGTGGTGGTCAAGCGTCGCGAGCGGCAGAGTGGCACGCGCCAGTACGAGCGCCAGAGCACCCAGGGTCAGTTCCTGGAGGTCAACGAAGGTGGCGTCAAGTTGCTGGTCAACCTGACGGATTACCTGGATACCGGGCTGTTCCTCGATCACCGTCCGATGCGCATGCGTATCCAGCGTGAAGCTGCAGGCAAACGTTTCCTCAACCTGTTCTGCTACACCGCTACCGCTACCGTGCATGCGGCCAAGGGCGGTGCCCGCAGCACTACCAGCGTGGACCTGTCGCGCACCTATCTGGATTGGGCACGGCGCAACCTGTCGCTCAATGGTTTCTCTGACAAGAACCGTCTGGAACAAGGTGATGTGATGGCTTGGCTGCAAGCATGCCGTGACGAATACGACCTTATCTTCATCGACCCACCGACCTTCTCCAACTCCAAGCGCATGGAAGGAGTGTTCGATATCCAGCGTGACCATGTCGAGTTGCTCGACCTGGCGGTGGCCAGGCTGGCACCCGCTGGCGTGTTGTATTTCTCCAATAACTTCCGCAAGTTCCAGCTCGACGAACATCTGGGCGAACGCTATGCGGTTGAGGAAATCACCGCACAGACGCTGGACCCCGATTTTGCTCGCAACAGCAAGATTCACCGAGCGTGGCGCATTCAAGCGCGCTAAGTGCAAACTTCTCCCTGGCCCTGGATTGCTTCATTAGTGGCGAATGGCTATAACTGAGGTAGGGCCTGGGAAACGCTGCATGCTGGCGTTATGAGTGTTATCTATTATGTCGATGCATGGCGTTCGTCCAAAGATGCTCGGCTTTGTCAGCGAAGAAGTATCCGCCTGGCTCGTTGCCCTCGTGGCATTGGTGGCTGGCGGTCTGTTGACCGCTTTGCTGGCGCTGGCAACTTACGAGTTGTACCAGCAGCAGCTGCGGCAACGCTTCCAATTGCTGGCCAGCGAGCGCTACAGTCGTATCGAAGAGCGCTTCGAGGATCAGGTGCAGCGCCTTGATGGCCTGCGCCGATTCTTTGTCTATGCCACCGAAATTACCGTCGACGAATTCAATGGTTATGCACACCCCTTGTTGCATCGCACCCAGGCCTATTCCTGGGCGCCTCGCGTACCGGGGGCGGCTCGTGATGAATTCGAACGACGGGCAAGCGAGACGCTAGGTCGTCCGTATTCAATTCAGCAACTGACCGACGAGGGTGAGTTGCAAGTATCGCCTCAGCGCCCACTGTACTACCCGGTGCTGTTTACCCAGGCCTTAGGCCCGGCGCGCCAGCCCTTCGGCCTGGACCTGCTGTCGCAGGCCTTGCGAGAGGATACGCTGCAGCGCGCCTCCAAGCCTGGCACCCTGGCTGTATCGGCGCCGTTGAACCTTACCGACGTAGAGCCCGACTATGCGCGTGGGGTGCTGATGGTGACGCCGGTGTTCGCGCCAGTTGATCCTGGTCCGGTGCCCAAGGGCTATGTCATGGCGGTGATCAGCATGCGCCAGTTGATGGCCGAGGGGCTGCCGAGCGCGGCCCAGGACAATCTGGTGGTGCGGATTCGCGACCTCACCGGGCCCGATGGCCGCCAAGAGGTGCTGTTCCAGTCCGACAACCCGGGCACTTCATCGTCGCTTGCGGCCAGCTATCTGTTGCACTTGGCCGATCACGACTACCAGCTTGATATCCATCCCAGTCTGGCGTTCATGCAGGCCAACCGGTCTTCGGCCGTCACCGCTGTAGTGTTTCTGGGTGGGTTGCTCAGCGTGATGCTCAGCGCCTTGCTGTTCAGTCTGTTCAGCCAGCGCCAACGCGCCCTGACCCTGGTGGAGCAACGCACCGGTGAGCTGCGCGTCAGTGAGCAATCTTTGCGTGACACCCATAACCAACTGAGCAGCGTGCTCAACGCCGCGACGCAAGTTGCGATCATCGCCACCAACTTGCGTGGCGTTGTCACCACCTTCAATGCTGGTGCCGAGCGCATGCTCGGTTACAGCAGCAGTGAAGCACTCGGCAATCTCTCCCTTGAAGGGCTGGTGTCACCTCAGGAATTGCAGCAACGGGCCCGTGATCTAAGCCAGCGCTATGGGCGTGAGATTACGCCCGCCCAGGCCATGTTCGCGCAGACCGTTCCGGAAAGTGGTCGCGAGGCCGGAGAGTGGTCGCTGGTGCGCAAGGACGGCAGCCAATTGCTGGCCAATATGCTGGTGACAGCGGTGCTCGATGAGCAGGGATTGTGGGTTGGCCACTTGGCAATCTGCATCGATGTGACTGAACGCAAGCGCGTGCACGAAGCTTTGGCAGCGCGCGATCGTTTGCTGGACAAGCTCAGTGCCGAAGTGCCTGGGGGTATTTATCAGTTTCGTCTGCGCGCCGATGGCAGTTCCTGCTTCAGTTATGCCAGTGAAGGCCTGCGGGATATCTACGAGATCGATCCTCAATTGTTGCGCCAGGATGCTACGGCGGTGTTCGAGCGCATTCACCCGGACGACCTGTTGCGAGTGCGTACCTCGATCCGCAGTTCTGCCGAACAGTTGACCCCGTGGCGGGAAGAGTACCGGGTGTTGTTGCCAATCGCGGGCCAGCGCTGGGTCAGGGGAGAAGCCACGCCGGAGCCGGAGGCCGACGGCAGCACACTCTGGCACGGCTATTTGACCGATATATCCGATTTGAAGCGTGTCGAGGAAGAGCTGCGGGCCTTGTCGGTGACGGACTCACTGACAGGTATCCACAACCGTCGCTATTTCCAGGAGCGATTGAAGTCGGAGTTGGAGCGCGCCCAACGCGATCAGCTGGAACTGGCAGTAATCATGCTGGATATCGACCATTTCAAACGGATCAACGATCAGTTCGGCCACGCCGTGGGCGACCATGTGCTGCGCAGTCTGTGCCAGCGCATCAGTCAGCGCTTGCGCCGTACTGATGTGTTCTGTCGTTTGGGTGGCGAAGAATTCATGGTGTTATGCCCAGGCAGTAATGTCGACCAGGCGTACTCACTGGCCGTGGAACTGTGGCAGGGCGTACGTAGCGTACCGGTAGAGGGCGTCGGGCAGGTTACTGCCAGTTTTGGCGTTGCCGGCTGGCGCCCGGGTGAGGGCGCCGACGCCTTGTTGCTGCGCGCTGACTCTGGCGTTTACGCGGCCAAGCTGGCTGGCCGCGATCGCGTCGAAGCAGAACTGCCCTAAGCTATCAGGGCGCTACAGCGGCAGTGCTGTTGACCAGCTTTGGTTGGCGATACAGGTCCAGCAGGACCTGGTCGAGTACCGCTGAGGCACCCCAGGGCTTTGGATCGTTGAGGATCGCTGCCACTGCCCAGGTATTGCCGTTACTGTCGCGGCTGAAGCCTGCAATAGCGCGTACGGTATTCAGGGTGCCGGTCTTGATGTGGGCTTCGCCGGTCATGGCGGTGCGTTTGAGGCGCTTGCGCATGGTGCCATCCATGCCAACCAGTGGCATGGAACTGATGAACTCGGCGGCATAAGGGCTTTTCCAGGCCGCCTGCAGCAGGGCAGCCATTTCTCGGGTGCTGACGCGCTCAGCGCGGGACAAGCCCGAGCCATTTTCCATGATCAGGTGCGGAGCGGTGATGCCTTTCTTCGCCAACCACTGGCGTACTACACGCTGTGCTGCACGGGCGTCATCGCCGTCGGCATCGGTACGAAATTGTGCGCCCAGGCTCAGGAACAGCTGTTGAGCCATGGTGTTGTTACTGTACTTGTTGATATCGCGGATGATCTCGACGAGGTCTGGCGAGAAGGCGCGGGCCAGCAAGCGTGCGCTCTTGGGCACATTGTCGATGCGGTCGCGGCCTTGGATGGTGCCACCCAGCTCACTCCAGATGGCGCGCACTGCACCTGCCGCGTAGGTAGGGTGGTCGAGCAGCGACAAGTAGGTTTGCGAGTTGCAACCATCACCCAACTGGCCACTGACCACGACAGTGACGCCGTCAGCCTGAGTCACCGGGTTGTAGCGGACATTGCCGGAGCATTGCTTGCTGTTGACTGCCTTGATCTGATTGTCGATGCGGATGTTAGCGATGGGTGGCTCAACCGACACCAGCACCTTGCCGCCGTCATTGCGGGCCACAAAACGCAGGGCCTTGAGGTTGATCAGCAATGAATCAGGCTTGACCAGGAACGGCTTGTTTTCGTCGCCACCGTCGTCATTGAACTGGGGAAGTACTGGCTGGACGAAATGGCTGCGGTCGAGCACTAAGTCGCCGCTGATAGTCTGTACGCCATTGGCGCGGAGGTCGCGCATCAGCAACCAGAGTTTTTCCATGTTCAGTTTCGGGTCACCACCACCTTTTAAGTAGAGATTACCCTGCAGGACACCGTTGCGCAGTGGGCCGTCGCTATAGAACTCGGTTTTCCATTGGTGAGTGGGTCCGAGCAACTCCAGGGCGGCATAGGTGGTGACCAGTTTCATGGTGGAAGCCGGGTTTACCGAGACATCGGCGTTGAACACGGTGGGTGTGCCAGGGCCGTTGAGTGGGATCATCACCAGCGACAGGGCCGTGTCCTGCAATTTATTGGTTTTCAGCGCTTGCTGCACTTTGGCGGGGAGCGTGGTGTTGACGGCCGCAGCCTGGGAAGGAAGTGCTACAGGCAAAAGCAGGCCTGCGAGCAGAAGAGGGCGTAAAGATTTGATCATGGAGTAAAACCCTGCGCGCGAGGGGTGAAAAAAACGGAGCAGAAAAAAATGAAGGCTCCGGTGTAAAAAAATATAGCGCGCATTATGCCCCAAGGTGCTGGGCGATGGGGCAGTGGCAAGGGGTGGCTTGTCGGCTTTTGTGCGAGTAAAGCGGCTAATTGGCGTGCTGAGGACAAAAAAAAGGGCCATCACGATGGATGGCCCTGATTACACCAGAAGATCAAACAGCCGGATTGACCGGATTTTCTGGGTACCATGCGTCCAGCAGCGGGCTGATTTCGATATTGGTCAGTTCAGCGCGACCTTTGAGCCATGCTTCAACGGCGCTACGCTGTTCTTCGGTAACCGAGCCACGCTTGGCGGCGCACACCAGACCAAAGTCATCACCACCAACATAATCCAGACCGTTGGCGTCCATCGCTTCGGTCAGGAACGCGTCGAGGAAGGCATCGATTGCTTCGTCAGTCAGATCTTCCTTGAAGCCCAGGTTCAACTCGAAGCCCAATTCCTGGAACTCATCTACACAAAGTTTTTTGCGCAGACGGCGGGAACGGTTAGTGGCCATGAAACAATCCTCTTAAGAAATATCGGGGCGCAGTTTACCAGCTTCAGACCCCGGCTGCCTGCTTGTGCACACACTTGGTGATTTAGCGCATGTCGGTTGCCAGTTTCGCGTCTAGCGGGCGATCAGGGCGGCGTGGGGGGGCGAAATGTGCTGTGCAGGACTATTAGTAAAACTTGTGATGATCGAGAATAAAATGAGTTTGTCTCACTATTGGCTAAATGCCGACAATGGCTCCCATCATACACATCGGAGTTTTTTGCCATGGCCTTGGCCCATTCCCTGGGATTTCCGCGCATTGGTCGCGACCGTGAACTGAAGAAAGCCCAAGAGGCTTTCTGGAAAGGTGAACTGAGCGAGGCAGGCTTGCGTGCAGTTGGCACTGAGCTGCGCAAGACGCACTGGCAACTGCAGAAAGAGGCTGGAATCGAATTGCTGCCAGTCGGCGATTTCGCTTGGTACGATCAAGTACTGACACACTCGTTGATGTTCGGTGTTATTGCGCAGCGATTCCGCCCTCACGATGGCAAAGCGACCCTGCAAACCCTGTTCGGCATGGCGCGCGGCGTCAGCGACAGTTGCTGTGGCGGTGCCCATGCCCAGGAAATGACCAAGTGGTTTGATACCAACTACCACTACCTGGTCCCGGAGTTCACTGCCGATCAACAGTTTCAATTGGGCTGGGATCAACTGTTCGAAGAAGTCGCCGAAGCCAAGGCGCTGGGCCACAACGTCAAGCCCGTGGTAATCGGTCCGCTGACCTATCTGTGGCTGGGTAAAACCAAAGGTGCGGAGTTCGACAAACTCGAATTGCTTGATCGCCTGCTACCGTTGTACGGGCAGATCTTCCAGCGCTTGGCAGCGCAAGGCGTTGAGTGGGTTCAGATCGATGAGCCCATTCTGGTGCTCGACCTGCCGCAGGAATGGAAGAATGCGTTCGAACGCGCCTACAACCAGATCCAGCGTGACCCACTGAAAAAGCTGCTCGCCACTTATTTCGGTGGTCTGGAAGAAAACCTGGGTCTGGCGGCTAACCTGCCGGTCGACGGTTTGCACATTGATTTGGTGCGTGCCCCCGACCAGTACCCGACCATCCTCGATCGTTTGCCCGCCTATAAAGTGCTGTCGCTGGGAGTGGTCAACGGGCGTAACGTCTGGCGGTGTGACCTTGAAAAAGCGCTGGCTGTGTTGCAACACGCCAATGAGCGTCTGGGTCCACGTTTGTGGGTCGCGCCTTCCTGTTCCTTGCTGCACAGCCCGGTTGATCTGGGGCGTGAAGACAAGCTGGATGCCGAACTCAAGAGCTGGCTGGCCTTCGCCGTGCAGAAGTGCGAAGAAGTCGCCGTTCTGACCCAGGCAGTAAATGAACCGCAAGCGCCAGCAGTGGTGCAAGCGCTGGCGCAAAGCCGTGCGGTGCAAGCTGGCCGTGCCGCTTCCTCGCGTATTCACAAGCCCGCCGTTCAGGCGCGTGTCGCTGCCATCACTGCCAAGGACAGCCAGCGTCAGTCGCGGTTTTCCACCCGTATCACCAAGCAGCGTGCAGGCCTGGATCTGCCCCTGTTCCCGACCACGACCATTGGCTCGTTCCCGCAAACCGGTGCGATTCGCCTGGCACGCCAGTCGTTCAAGCAAGGCAAGCTCACCGAAGCCCAATACATCGAAGCAATGCACAGTGAGATTCGCCACGCTGTCCAAGTGCAGGAGCGCCTGGGCCTGGACGTACTGGTGCACGGTGAGGCTGAGCGAAACGACATGGTCGAATATTTTGCCGAGCAACTGGACGGCTATGTATTCACCCGTTTTGGCTGGGTTCAGAGTTACGGTTCGCGCTGCGTTAAACCTGCGGTGATATTTGGCGACCTTAGCCGTCCGAAAGCCATGACTGTCGAATGGATTCGTTATGCCCAAGGTCTGACTGAAAAAGTCATGAAAGGCATGCTCACCGGACCTGTGACCATGCTGATGTGGTCGTTCCCACGCGAGGATGTTTCTCGTGAAGTGCAGGCACGACAACTGGCGCTGGCCATTCGTGATGAAGTGGTCGACCTTGAAGCGGCTGGCATCAAGATCGTGCAGATCGACGAAGCCGCTTTCCGCGAAGGGCTGCCGCTGCGTCAGGCGCATTGGCAGCATTACCTGGACTGGGCGACCGAGGTCTTCCGTTTGTGTGCCTCCGGTGTCGATGACCAAACACAGATTCACACGCACATGTGCTACAGCGAGTTCAACGATGTCATTGAGTCGATTGCTGCAATGGATGCCGACGTCATCACCATTGAAACTTCGCGTTCAGATATGGAGTTGCTGGATGCGTTTGAGGCCTTCGCCTATCCGAACGAGATCGGCCCGGGGGTCTACGACATCCACTCGCCACGCGTGCCGGACGCCTCGGAAATGGCCAACTTGCTGCGCAAGGCCGCCCAGCGTATTCCTGCCGAGCGTTTGTGGGTCAACCCGGATTGCGGCCTGAAAACTCGTGGTTGGCCAGAAACCGAGGCCGCCCTGGTACACATGGTTACCGCTGCTCGCCAATTGCGTAAAGAGTTGGCTTGATCCGTGTCGCGGTAATCTGCACTGAGTCGTTGGGCTGCGATGCAGCCCGACGCCGTTGTAGGCGGGATGCTGTCAGCTCGCCCTGGCCGTCGTAGCGGCGCAGTCGCCGCGCTGCAAGTGCTGTTCAAGCGCCTGCTCCACCAGGGCCATGGCGGCTATCACCTGTTGCTGGTGAAACTTGAGCGTGGCGGTTGATGCATCTGCGCTGCAGCGCGATTCAAGCTGTTCGCAGGCGTTTATCAAGACGGTGGCTTGAATGATTCGTGCAGCGCCCAGAATTCGATGAGCCTCACTTTTTAATTGATGCGCTTGCAGGTTGGTATCAAGCGCCTCCATCGCGGTCCGATCCCGACCCAGGCTTTCCAGAAGTTGCTCCAGTAATGCCTGCATGTCGGCAGCACAGTCGCCCACCAATGGGTGCAGGCCATGCAGGTTGAACAATCGGCAGTCATCGGCAGTCTCGCGTTCAGGCAACGGCGCGATCCCGGCGAGGTGCTGACTGAGGGTCTTGAGGCAGATAGGTTTGAGCAGGCAGTCATCCATGCCGGCCTGATGGCACTGTTGGCGGACTTCAGGCTGGGCGTTGGCGGTATAGCCAAAGATGGTGCAGCGTGGCCATTGCCTTTCACTTTCTTCAGTACGGACCGTTCGGGCAAATTGATAGCCATTCATGCCTGGCATGTTGCAGTCGACAACCAGCACATCAAATGCTTCGCGTCGCCAACGATGCAAGCCCTCAAGGCCATTGTCGACGCTGCGGTACGCCAGCCCCAGATGGCTCAATTGTTGAGTCATCAGCAACAGATTGGCGGGGTGATCATCGACGACCAGTATTTTCAGCGCGGCAATTTCACCGCAGGCCTCGTGGATCGGTGTGGTCATGCTCGGCATGGGGGGCATGAGCGTTAGAGGCATGCTGATGTGCACGCAGGTACCTTGGCCCAGCACACTGTGCAATGTAAGGCTACCGCCCATGCGCCGGCACAGGTCGCGGCTGATAGCCAGGCCCAGGCCAGTGCCACTGCGTGCCAACTGACTGTCAGGGTTGGCCTGGGCGAAGGGTAGGAAAACGCGTTGCTGGTCGTGTTCGCCGATGCCAATGCCGCTGTCCTTGACTGTTAGCTCAAGTTGGACGATATCCGGCGCGGGGCCAAGCTCCAGGGTCAGATTGATGATGATCTGCCCATGCTCGGTAAACTTGATCGCATTGCTGAGCAGATTAGAAAGTATTTGCTTGAACCGCAGCGGGTCCAGTCGAACGTCGGTATGTGCGTTGGGAGATATGCGGATCATCAAACTCAGGTTCTTTTGCCGTGCCAGGCCGTCGAACACACGCCGGACTGACTCGACCAGCTCTGCAAGATTGACGCGTTCAGGTGCCAGGGTCAGGTGCCCGGACTCGATACGGGCGATGTCGAGTATGTCGCCGATCAGCGCCAGCAAGTCCTTGGCCGAGCTGTAAGCGACTTCAATTGCCGGACGGTCCAACTGATTCTCTTGCGCTTTCTCCAGCGCCAGCTCAAGCATGCCGAGTATTGCGTTCATGGGGGTACGGATTTCATGACTGATGGTTGCCAGAAACGTGCTTTTGGCGCGGTTGGCGTCATCGGCACGTTGCTTGGCCAGGCGCAGGTCCTGGATCAGTTGGCGGCGCTCGCTGATATCGATCCAGCCCCCAATGATGCCCTGGATCTCGCCGAGCGAATCACGGTAAGGAAGGATCCAGTGATAGATGGTCATTGCTTTGTCGTTGAGCAATAGCGGACGGTCAACAATCAGGGGCACTCCCTCGCGCATCACTTGCTGATAGTCGGCCTGGATCTGACTGGCATAGCAGCTGTCACCCAATGCGCCATCTTCAACGCGCATGTCGAGTACTTTGCTGCGCTGTGACTGCACGGCTTCCAGGTAGCTGTCGTTGCAGCTCTGCAGCAAGCCTTCGCGGTCACGCACATAGATGGGATGGGGAGTGCCGTTGACCAGGGTACGCATGAATTCCAGTTGATCGCCCAGAGCACGTTCGGCGATCTCGCGTTGCTTGATCTGCCGGCGCATACGCGCATTCCAGGCCAATGAAAGGAGCAGAAGCAGGCTTGTGCCCAGTACGACTTGCAGCACCAGTTGATGGTACTTGTTCCAGTAGGAGTCGCTCTCGGTACTGTAGCCACGCCAACGGTTGTTGATAATCCCCAACTCCTCCGGTGCAATGCTCAGCAGCGCTTTGTCCAGAATGGATGTGAGTTCCTGGGCATGCCGCGAGGTTGCCATCGAGAACGTTGCCGGTAGCGTACCCACCGACGCGCGAATAACCATGCCCGCCTGGCTCGCCATGCTGAAGTTGGCGTCGATCAGCGGCACAATGGCTGCGTCGACGTGACCATTGGCAAGCAGTGAAGTCGAATAGGCCGTGCTTTCGGTCGGTATCACCTCGGCCATGTGTTCGTACAGTGTGTCGATCAGCGCGCTGTTGCGCGTGAGCGCTACACGTTTATGCGCGAGTTGCTCCAGTGAAGCAGGTTGGTCTTTGCCTTTGCGGGTCATCAACACATAAGAATTTTCAAGATACGGGCGGCTGATGGCCAGGGTGTTTTCCCGATGCTTGCTGTGACTGATCGCGGCGATGATATCGGCTTGGCCATTGTTCAGGCGGTCGATCATTTCGCTGAAGCCGTTGGCGCGTTGTATCTCGAAGCGCAGGCCGGTTCGCAAGCGAATCAGTTCCAGAAGATCGGCGGCAATTCCGCGAAAATTCCCGCTACTGTCAAAAAAAGTCAAAGGCGCTGCGGTTTCATTGACCACCACGCGTACCAACGGATGGTTGCTCAGCCAACGCTCTTCACGTTGTGAAAGTTGGAGTTTGCGGTCTGTCAGCAGTACATCGCTGCCTGCGCTCCAGCGTTTGAACAAGTTTTCTCGGGTGTCGGGGGGTATGTGGTCGAGCGTTGCATTGACCAGTTGCAGCAATGTGAGGTTGCTTTGCTGTAGAGCGAAGCTGAAGCCGACTGGTTCATGCTTGCCGAAGTTGGCCATCTTGACGTTCTGCAAGTGACCTTGCTTGATCAGGTAATGAGTGGAAATGGTATCGCCGAGAAAAACATCGGCCTGGTTGAACGCGACGGCATTGAGGGCATTCTGATAGGACGGGTAGGTCTGGATTGTGGCGTTGGGATAACTGGCTCGTACCTCAGCCAGTGGCAGGTAGTGATACACCATGCTCAGGCGCAGGCCCGCCAGGCCGGTATCAAGGGGGCGAGTTTCGTCCTCACGGGTAACCAGTACCGGCTGATCAATTGCGTAAGGCCTGGAAAGTACCACTCCCGGGGTGGCAGCCTCGAAGCCGTTGGCACTACCGAGCAGGTCTATATCTCCCCGGGTCAAGGCTTGCACTGCGTCCTGGCGGCTGGCAAAACGCTTTACCTGAACGTTCAGGCCGATGGCGCGTCCCAGGATCCCGGCAATGTCGGCGGTCAGGCCTTCATAGTCGTGACCGCTGGCGGTTATGTCGAACGGCGGGTAGTCCGCTGCCGAGGTGCCCAGCACCAATTGCTCTTTGCTGTCGATCCACTGGCGCTGAGCGCTATTGAGTGCAAGGTCCAGAACTAACGGCTGGCCACGGCTGAGCAATCTGTAGTGCCCGGACGGTAGCGGCCCGGCAACAGCCGTCGATACCATGCACAGGCAGGCCACGAGCAGACACAGGTAACCGAGGAGTGTGCGGCTAGGCATGGCCCGGCTCAAACCAAGGCATTACGTTTGGCCATTTCAATTAGTTCGACCAGCGATTTGGCTCTGAGCTTTTGCATCAAGCGCTTTTTGTAAGTGCTGACTGTCTTATTACTGAGAAACATGCCTTGGGCAATTTCCTTGTTGCTCCTGCCTTGAGCAAACAGTTGCAATACCATGAGCTCGCGATCATTGACCTGTTTGAATAGATCCAGTTCGCAGCACTCACCCCCCTGTGTTCGCAAATTGTTAATTGCCTGGCTGGGGAAATAGTTGTAACCCGAAAGTACGGCTTTGATAGCGCTGAGCAATTCACTCAGGTCTTCCTGTTTGCACACATATCCGGCGGCGCCGGAATGCATACAACGAACAGCGAACAAGGCTGGCGATTGTGCGGTCAGGACGAGGATTTTCAGCGGAATTGCCATGGTGTGGAAACGCGACAGCACCTCCAGTCCATCAAGCCGCGGAATGCTGATATCCAGGATAATCAGGTCGGGCGGGCATTCGCGGACCATTTGCATGGCATCTACACCATTGTCCGACTCTCCGACTACGTTATAGCCTTCGTTTTCCAGGAGCATGCGCACCGCCAGGCGGATGACCGGGTGATCGTCGATGATGAATACAGAATGCATGTTGAACTTTCCATGAAGGTGCCAAAGAGTAGGCGGGCACCTTAACGCAGTTAGAACAGGTCGCACATGAACTCAAAGGCTGGTAAATGCTATATAGGAAATGTCTTACCTTTAATGCAGGAAAGGCCTACAAGAGTTGTGTGGTGTTATTGCTCTATTTACGTTTATTGGTAAATTTCTGTTTCGATTTGAACGGCTTGTTTAGTTAGTGGTGCGCTTTGTAGTCTTTGTCCTGCGGAAAAATTCGCAAAAAGTAGCCTGCTGCGAACCGGTCCGGTTTACAGCAGGCTTATTCACCTTGGGGTCAAACCGGGCTGGAGCGGCCGGTCATCTCTCGTGCCATTTCGCTGGCATAGCTGTCTGTCATTCCGGCGATGAAGTCGATCATACGCAGGAATGAACTGTGCAGGGATGCCGAAGGATTTGGAGCATTATTGCCAAGCAGGTCAAGTACGCGTCGGCTCTTGAATGACGGCGTGCGTCCCCCATGCTGTTCCAGCGCCGCGCCACAAAAAGAATTGAGCAGAATCTCAAGCGTGGTATAGGCACCGATCTCATGCAGGGTCTTGCGTTTGTCCTGGAAGATTTTCTTGCGCGCCATGTCCTTCGCTTGCAGAACGCAGCGCTTGGCCGGGCCATGCATATGTTCGACAAGATCGCCCTGTAACTGACCTGACAACAGGGCATCCTGTTGTTCTACAAAGGCTCGAGCGGCGGCATTGGTCAGATGCTCGATGGCTTTGCCGCGCAGAATGGCCAGCTTGCGTCGGCGCGAATCGCCGGGACCCAGTTGCCGATAGGTTTCTGGCAGGTCATCACCCACCAGGCTCAGCAACAGCGACTCCACCTCGGGATAATCGAGCAGTTCCATCTCCAGGCCGTCTTCGAGGTCGATCAGTGCGTAGCAGATATCGTCGGCGGCTTCCATCAGATACACCAATGGATGCCGTGCCCAGCGCTGCTCCTCGATCTGCGGCAGACCTAGCTTGCGGGCAATCTGTTCAAGCAAGGGCAGTTCGCTCTGGTAGCAGCCGAACTTGTGCTTTTTATAGCCCATTGCATCAGCATGGCGGGCAGTCCAAGGGTACTTTAGATAGGTGCCGAGGGTGGCGTAGGTCAAACGGGTGCCACCATCGAACTGGTGGTATTCCAGTTGGGTCAGTACGCGAAAACCTTGGGCATTGCCTTCAAAATTGAGAAAGTCAGCACGTTCGGCGTTCGTCATGTCATCAAGCCAGCCGCGTCCGGCGGCTTGCTGGAACCAGTGGCGGATAGCATCTTCGCCGGAGTGGCCGAAGGGGGGGTTGCCGATGTCATGGGCAAGGCATGCCGATTGTACGACCATGCCCAGGTCACTCGGCTCGCACCATTGCGGCAGCTGGTTGCGCAAGGTTTCACCAACGCGCATGCCCAGTGAGCGGCCGACACAACTGACTTCCAGTGAATGCGTCAGGCGGGTATGGATATGATCATTGCTTGATACCGGATGTACTTGGGTCTTGCGCCCCAGGCGGCGGAACGCGCCGGAGAAGATGATCCGGTCATGATCCTTGTGAAAGGGGCTGCGGCCCAGCTCTTCAGGGCTGTGCAGGGTCTTGCCAAGACGTTCGCGGGTGAGCAGGGTGTGCCAGTCCAAGGCCGATTCTCCGATACAGGGGCAAGCCCGTAGCTTCCAGTTTCGGCGCGGTGCCTGCAAGTCAATCTGTGTCGGTAGGCGTTTGTCTGTAGGCTTATGGTCGATTTACCCAATGCGCGGAGCCGCTAGCAGGATGATTTTAGTTGTCGAGGGTATCAGTGCCAGTGGAAAAACCACGTGGTGCACGAAGCATGGAGGAGGGCATGTCGTTGCAGAGCATGGACGTTTCGAAAGTGCGCCGGACCGTCAACGTGAGCCGGTAGCAACGGCAGCTTTCTGGGCAGAGCGGAACGTGGAGCGCTGGCAGGCGGCACTCACAACGGAAGAAATTCATGGGTGGGCACTGTGTGACAGCGACCCCCTGAAGCTTCACTATATCTGGAGCCTTTGGCAGATCGGCGAGGTGTGTGAACAGGATTGGCTATTGGAGTTGGCAGCTACCAGGGAAACCGTTGCGCAAGGGCGAATCGGTTTTGCTGACTGTTACATCGTCGGGCGGATCGATCCTCAGCTTGCGCGTGAGCGAGCCAAGGCAGACAGCTCTCGGCGAAGAGGAAACTTCGAACTGCACGTGCGCCTGCAAACCGCCCTTATGGACTGGTACACAGCCCTCGATAAGGCACTGCCAGGCAGGGTGCGGTTTGATTTTCCCGCCCTTGTGCCTGACATGCAATCTGTTGAACCGAGGTACTCGCTAGCCGCTTTCGATCAAATGATCGCCTCACTGCCCCACGCTGAAACCTGCAGCGCAGAAGGGCGGGTTCGCGAGGTGCTCAACGCTTGTGAGCGGCGCCCTGCATCGCCAATTTGAGCAACGGTATCAAGCTGCTACCCAAGCGAATCATTCGGCTCAGGCCGCCGCCTTTTGCGCCTTTGCCGGTAAGAAAGCCAAGCACTACCACCGCGCCAATTCCCCACAGGGGGGCATGCTTGATGCCCAGTCCGCCCTGCAGGCTGTCACCCATGGCGCGCAGGCGGGTGAGGGGCGTGAGCAGTTGTCCGGACTCGTGACGGATTTCCTGGCGGTGCATTTCCAGGCGCAAACGAATCAACGCTTTGCGCAGTTCACGTCGATCGGTGGTTTTCGGCAGCTCAGGCAGGCTCATGGCAGTAGGCGCTCCCGGTCCTTGGCAAGTTCTTCGAGGGTCGAGTGGAAAGGTGATGATTCGTCGAACACCGCAGCTTTCAAGCGCAGTCCACAAAACACCGCCGCCAGGCCGTAGAACACGCACAGGCCAATGACCCCGGCCAACCGATAAGTGTCCCACAGCAGCACAAGTACCAGGCCCGAGAGGGCTACCAGCAGCAGCAGGGCAAACACCAGGGCCAAACCGGCAAACAGCAGCAGGCTCAAGGTTCGGGCTTTCTGCTCCTGCAGTTCAATTCCGAACAGCTCGACATGGCCGTGGAGCAGGCCAAGTACGGCGGCACCCAGGCGCTTGCTTGAAGCTGCACTGGTGCTGATCGATTCACTTTCCATAGCCAACCTCAGCGCCGATTTGCCAACAGACCAATCAGGAAACCAACCCCGGCGGCGATACCAATCGATTGCCATGGGTTGCTCTGGACATAGTCTTCCGTTGCCGTCAGCGCAGCCTGGCTGCGTTCACGGACCGAGTCCTGGGTAAGTTGCAGGGTTTCGCGAGCGCGCAGCAGGCTTTCATGAATTTGCTCGCGCAGCTCATCGGCCTGATCGCCAGCCAATGTGGCGGAGTGCTCAAGCAATTTTTCCGTGTCACGAACCAGAGCCTGGAAGTCGGCCATCAGTATGTCTTGAGCAGTCTTTGCCGATTTGCTGGTCATGGGGCTCTCCTTAACGGTGTGTGGCTATTTCGAGTCGCGTTTACTTGCGAAGGTTCAGAGAAAAACGCTGGTACAGCTTTTGCTGTTCCAAGCTGCGCTCAGGTCTGCAGCTTTCGCTTAGTCCATGCGAAGGCCTTGAACGGTCCTGTAAACCTTAACCCAATCCACGCCAAACCCAAGGAAAAACTCCAGATATCAGCAGGATCTGCCCAGGGAGGAGGCGCTTCAATGATCCAGGCTGGTGCAAAAAGGAGTCACTCCGCGCTGTCTTGGTGCTTTTTAGAAAGGCCTGCCGATTTTATGGAAAACCTGCAAAGTGCGGTGGACACGCTAGTCCACGGCTCCAATACGCTGTTCATCCTGCTGGGCGCTGTGATGGTGCTGGCCATGCACGCCGGCTTCGCCTTCCTTGAAGTGGGCACCGTGCGGCATAAAAACCAGGTCAACGCACTGTCCAAAATCCTCAGTGACTTCGCCATATCAACCTTGGCGTATTTCTTTGTCGGTTACTGGATTTCCTATGGCGTGAGTTTCCTGCAGCCGGCCTCGGTGCTCAGTCACGAGCATGGTTACAGCCTGGTGAAGTTCTTCTTTTTGCTGACATTTGCCGCAGCGATTCCAGCAATCATTTCCGGAGGCATCGCCGAGCGCGCGCGTTTTGCTCCGCAACTGTGCGCCACGGCGCTGATTGTCGCCTTCGTTTATCCGTTCTTCGAAGGCATTGTCTGGAACGGCAATTTTGGTGCACAGCGGTGGCTGGCGGAGCACTTTGGCGCCGGCTTCCATGATTTTGCCGGCTCCGTGGTAGTGCATGCCATGGGCGGCTGGCTGGCATTGACTGCCGTGCTCCTGCTTGGTGCGCGCAATGGCCGCTACCGTGACGGCAAGCTGGTGGCGTTCGCCCCTTCGAACATCCCGTTTCTGGCCCTGGGTTCATGGATCTTGATTGTCGGCTGGTTCGGCTTCAACGTCATGAGTGCCCAGACCCTGCAAGGGGTCAGTGGCCTGGTGGCGGTCAATTCGTTGATGGCCATGGTTGGCGGCACCGTGGCCGCGTTGCTGGTCGGGCGCAACGACCCAGGCTTTCTGCACAACGGTCCGCTGGCCGGGCTGGTAGCGGTGTGCGCTGGTTCCGATTTGATGCATCCGGTCGGGGCGCTGGCCACCGGAGCGATTGCCGGTGCCTTGTTTGTCTGGTGCTTTATTGCAGCGCAGAACACCTGGAAAATCGATGATGTATTGGGTGTCTGGCCACTGCACGGCTTGTGCGGTGTGTGGGGCGGGGTTGCCTGTGGCATTTTTGGCCAGACAGCACTCGGTGGTCTGGGCGGCGTCAGTCTGATCAGCCAGTTGATCGGCAGCCTCGCCGGGGTGTTGGTGGCGCTGGTCGGTGGCTTTGTCGTGTATGGCACGATCAAGTTGCTGGTTGGCCTGCGTTTGAGCCAGGAGCAGGAGTATTACGGCGCCGACCTGTCGATCCACAAGATCGGCGCCACCAGCCAGGACTGATCAGCGCCCGGACACCAACCGCGCCTCACAGGCTGAGAGCGCAGGCTGCGGGCCGCTGAGCAGCACTGCATCACCCGCATGCAGGCATGTCTGGGCGTCTACTGCCAGTTCTTCGCCATTGCGTTGCACCCCCTGCAATTCGACGCCCAGCTGTTCAAGGTTCAATTCGTTCAGCGGGCGTCCACAGGCGTAAGCTTCGGCGCCAAGGTTGACCGCGTGCATCATGGCCTTGGGCAGCCCTTCGCTGTCGACCGGGCTGGTTTGTGCGCCATGATAGAACGCTTGGAGCATACGGTAGCGTGACTGGCGCACTTCATTGATTCGCGCTTGCACATGGTCCATCGGCAGTCCGAGCATGATCAGTGCATGGGAGGCGAGCATCAGGCTCGACTCGAGCAGCTCCGGCACCACGGCCGTCGCGCCAGCAGCGTTGAGTTCCTCGCGCTGGCTGTCATCGCGGGTGCGTACCAGTATCTGCACGTCAGGATGACGCTCGCGCGCCGCTTTGAGCACGCTCATGGCGATATCGGTCTTGTCTACAGCTATTACCAGCAGGCGTGCCCGCTCAAGACCGATAGCGCTGAGCAGGTCCCCACGACGTGAGTCGCCGTAATGCACGCAACTCTCGCCAGCAGCAGCTTCCTGGACCCTGACAGGGTCATCGTCGAGCGCAATGAAGGGAATGTTTTCCCGGCGCAGGAAGCGTCCGATCGATTGCCCGACTCGGCCATAGCCGCAGATCAGCACGTGCCCGCTCATCGAGGCGCTTTGTGCCTCGATTTCCTCAAGGTGAATTTCTTCGTTGGGCTTGCGGTGCAGGCGTGCGGCGATGGCTGGTGCTGCACGCAGCAGCAGGGGCGTAACCAGCATCGAGCAGAAAGTAGCTGCCAGCAGCAGATTGCCGATAGCTTCGGGGAGTAGATGGGTTTGCTGCATCTGGGCCATGAGTGCAAAACAGAACTCGCCGCCTTGTGCCAGGGCCAGGCCGCTACGCCAGGCCGTTTCTGCATCGCTGCCACGTACCCGCACCAGTGCCGCCACCACGCAACCCTTGACCAATAGCAGGCCCAGGGTCAGGGCGAGAATCTCCAGGCCATGGGTGGCGAACAGGTGCAAGTCGATGAGCATGCCGATACTGACGAAGAACAGCCCCAGGAGTATATCGCGGAAGGGACGAATATCCGCCTCGATCTGGTGACGGTAGTTGCTCTCGCCCAGCAGCATGCCGGCAAGGAAGGCCCCCAGTGCCGGTGACAGCCCGAGCAAATGGGTCAGCCAGGCTGTCAGCAGCACAATCACCAGCGCCAGCAGTACGAACAACTCGGCCGAATGAGAGCTGGCAACTTCATGGAACAGGCGCGGCAGTATCCACCGGCTGGCCAGCAACAGGCCGATAAACAGGACGACGGTCTTGCCCAGGGTCAACGGCAAGGCCCAGTACCAGGCTTGATCGCTTTGGCCCGCAAATACGGGGACCAGCGTCAGCAGCAGTACCGCCACCACATCCTGGAACAGCAGCACGCCGATTGCGTTTTGTCCGTGGCTGCTGAAAATTTCACCCAGGCTGGTCAGCTCTTTGCTGACGATTGCCGTGGACGACAACGCGAGCCCCGCGCCTAGCAGCAGTGCGGCGTTGGCGGGCATGTCGAGCAAGAACAGCAGCCCGGCCAGCAGGATTCCCGAGCAGGCCACCTGCAGGCTACCCAGGCCAAATACCACCTTGCGCAGGGCAAGCATTTTCGACAGGGAGAACTCAAGACCCAGGGAAAACAGCAGGAAAACCACACCCATTTCCGCCAGGTCGGGCAATTCTTCGCTTTCATTGACCCAGTTCAGGGCCGTAGGGCCGACGAACAGCCCAACGCAGAGGTAGCCCAGCACAGGCGGCAGCTTCAGGCGCCGGAAGAAGGCGATGACGACCAGCGACGAAGCCAGAATGATCAACAGGTTGGCAAACACAAAACACTCCATGTGGAAAAACGATGAAAACCATTGAGTCTGCACCATAGCGCATGCGAGAGCGCTGATCTGAATCAGCAGTCGGCCAGCGCTGCAGGAGCCACGCTGGAGGCTCGACGGTTCCAGCTTGCAGTCCTAGAATAGTGGTCCTTTCAACCATCTGCCGGTACCTGTCCATGCTTCCTGAATGCCAACTGTTCGGCACCCTGGGTTGTCACCTGTGTGAAGTGGCAGAAGCCTTGTTGATGCCTTTCGTCGAGCATGGCCTGTTGGTCGAGCTGGTTGATATCGCCGAGAATGAATTCTGGGTCGAGCAATACGGCCTGAAAATCCCGGTGCTACGTCGCTGTGACACCGGTGCCGAGTTGAACTGGCCGTTCGATGCCGATCAAGTGGTGGCGTTTCTGCGCTGAAGCGCTAGCCCTGCGGGGGTATTTCCTTTCGTGCGCCGCTGCGTGGGTCGGTGGACAATCCTTGAACGCTGTTATGTGTACCAAGGAGCGGATCATGAACCTCAGCGAGCATTTCACCCTGGCCGAAATGACGGCATCGCAAAGCGCTGTGCGCTTGAGTATCGACAATTCACCCAGCGCCGAAACCCTCAACAACCTTCGCCGATTGTGCGCGTTTCTCGAACAGGTACGCCTGCTGGTGAAAAAACCAGTGCTGGTCAGCAGCGGTTACCGCAGCACCGAGTTGAATCGCATTATCGGCGGGGCCCCCCAAAGTGCTCATATGCAGGGGCTTGCCGCAGACATCAACGTGCCAGGCATGAGCCCTGCAACCTTGGCGCGGCGTGTGGCAGACAGTCCATTGATGTTCGATCAACTGATTATTGAATTCGATCAGTGGGTGCACCTTGGTCTTGCCGAAGGCCTGCAAAGGCGGCAATTGTTAACGATACGTAAGGGGTCTGGCTACCTTCCGGGGCTGGTCTGAGTCGGGTCTGATTGACGTGTCCGATAACTCTGAATATGCTGTATATAAATACAGTATAGGGGTGGCGTTTGCCCTGAGGATCCAACCATGGTCAATGTCGAACAACTGAAATACACCGTTAACCGCATGCCTATCGACAGGGTTAGCGAAGCGGTGCTCGAGTTGCGCCTCGACGGTCTGGTGCTTGAGGGCAAGACGCCCTTCAACAAACTGCACTTCAATACCTGTTTTGCTGAGATCGAAGCGTTGTTCCAGCGTGCCGGCTACCATCGCGCTCTTGACGTGGTCGGTTATCAGGGTTTGCTGTATGCACTTTATGACCCAGGTCGCTGGGAAGCGGTCGATGTTCTGCGTTGGCTCAAGGAGTTCACCGAGGCCGCTGCAACCCAGACTGGCTGAGGCGCCAGGCTTGCGGGATAATGCGCGGTCAATCTGTCTAGAGCGTTCCCATGGCCATTGCCCCTTTCGATCCGGCCCAGCATCAAGCGAGTACGGTCTGCTTGCCGCCTGGCAATTGGGTTACTGTGCTTGACTGCCTTAGCGAACACTTCAAGGCCATCGGCCGCGAACAGTGGTTGGATCGTATCGCCCGTGGGCGAGTGCTCGATGCCCATGGCCAGCCCATCAGTGCCACGTTGGCCTACAAGCCAGGCCTGCGTATCCACTACTTTCGCGAAGTGCCCAACGAGAAGGTGATTCCGTTCGAGGAGCAGATCCTGCATGTCGACGAGCATCTCGTGGTGGCAGACAAGCCGCACTTTCTACCGGTCACACCGACTGGCGAGTATGTCGAACACACCTTGTTGCGTCGGCTGATTCGTCGCCTCGACAACCCCAACCTGGTGCCTCTGCACCGTATTGATCGGCACACCGCGGGCCTGGTGCTGTTTTCTGCGAACCCGCAAAGCCGCTCTGCTTATCAATCGCTGTTTCCCAATCGGCAGATCGACAAACAGTACCAGGCTATTGCTCCAGCACTGGCGCACCTGCAGTTTCCACTGCTGCACAAGAGCCGAATGGTGAGTGGCGAACCATTCTTTCGCATGCAGGAAGTCGAGGGGCAGAGCAACAGCGAAACCCTGGCTCAGGTGCTGGAGAAGAATGGCGAACTCTGGCGTTATGGGCTGTCGCCGATTACCGGCAAGACCCACCAGTTGCGCGTGCACATGACTGCCCTTGGGGCGAGTATTTGCAACGACCCCTTTTACCCGCAGGTGCTGCAGGAGCAGGATGACTACAGCAAACCGCTGAAGCTGCTGGCGCGAAGTCTGCGATTCAACGATCCGCTAAGTGGCGAAGAACGTTATTTCGAAAGTCGGCTGACGCTCGACTGGTAGCAAGGGAAACGGCGCACCCCTATGCGGGTGCGCCGTTTTTTCAGCGGTTGAAGCGCTCGACCAGCGAGTATTGAGTAGTCGCCGTCTGGTTCAATTCTTCGCTGAGCAGCGCCGAGTGCTGGGCCTGCTCGGAGGTTTGATCTGCCAGTTCGGCGATTGTGCTGATATTGCGGCTGATCTCGTCGGCTACGGCAGTCTGCTCTTCGGTGGCAGCAGCGATCTGCGTAGTCATGTCCGTGATGTTGGCCACCGCTTCGCTGATGCCCACCAGCGCCTGGTCCGCTTCCATCACCCGGGCGACACCTTCCTCGGCTTGGCGATGACCCGCTTCCATGGTTTGTACGGCATTGCTGGCGGTTTGTTGCAACTTGGCAATCAGTCCGTGAATCTGACCGGTCGATTCGCTGGTGCGTTGTGCCAGTTGACGAACTTCGTCGGCCACGACGGCAAATCCACGCCCCATCTCGCCTGCACGCGCCGCTTCGATAGCAGCGTTGAGGGCCAGCAGGTTGGTCTGGTCGGCGATACCTTTGATTACATCGACCACACCGCCAATTTCGTCGCTGTCGCGCGCCAATTGGGTCACGGTCAGGCCGGTTTCACCAACAGCCGAAGACAGGCGCTGGATCGCGTCGCGCGTTTCACCCGCGATATCGCGGCCACGGCTGGTCAGGCGGTTGGCCTCCTGGGTGGCATCGGCAGTGCGCTGCACATGATTGGCCACTTCCTGAGTGGTGGCCGCCATCTGGTTGACCGCAGCGGCGACTTGTTCGGTTTCCACTCGCTGGCGCTCCAGCCCCGAGGAGCTGTTGTGGGCCAGGGTATCGGACTGCCGAGCCTGCTCGTTGAGATGCTCTGCGGTATCTTGCAGACGCGTCAGGCAAGTCTTCATCCGCGCATCCTGGCTGAGCATGGCCATTTCCAGGCGCGCCTGGACACCACGGCTGTCAGTGTACATCTGCGCGATCAGCGGGTCGGATGTGGCTTGCTCAGCCAGGCGTAGCAGGCGTTTGAGCCCGCGCTGCTGCCAGCTTAGCCCCAGCAGGCCCAAGGGCACCGACAGTGCTGCCGCCAAGGCGAAGCCCCAAGAGTGACCGAGCCAGTTGCCGATCAGGAAACCGACCTGGCTGACCAGAATGAAGGGCAGCCAGTCTTGTACTACCGGCAACCAGCGGTCGCGACGTGGAATCGCCGCGCGACCTAGATTGATACGCTGATAAAGCGCTTCGGCGCGACGAATCTGCTCGGCCGTCGGCTTGATACGCACCGACTCGTAGCCGACCACCTGGTTGTTCTCGAGCACCGGGGTGACGTAGGCGTTGACCCAGTAATGGTCGCCATTCTTGCAGCGGTTCTTGACGATGCCCATCCATGGCAGACCTTGCTTGAGCGTGTTCCACATGTGGGCGAACACCGCGGGCGGGACGTCTGGATGGCGCACCAGGTTATGGGGCGCGCGGATCAATTCCTCACGGGAAAAACCACTGATTTCGACGAAGGCATCGTTGCAGTAGGTGATAACACCCTTGGCATTGGTGGTCGAGATCAAGCGTTGTTGAGCAGGGAAAGTCCGTTCGCGCTGAGTTATCGGCTGGTTGTTACGCATAAGCTGTTCAATCCGCAAGGCTTTCGAAGGTTATCGGCAACGTGGGGCGTTTGTTGAATGTATTTTTACAAGCGTCAGTAAGTGACTATTGGTTCACGACGCTGCCAGCATTGGGTAGGTAAAACCGGAGAAGTGCGCGAGGTTGAGGCCGAAATGGCAGAGTGTTGCAGCGAACAGGCCTCCATATCGATACGCCAGGCCATAACCAATGCCCGCCACGAACGCCAGCACCACCCACTGCCAGCCGGCACCAAGATGAGCCAGTGCAAACAGGCCTGCCGCAAGAAATAGTGCCAAGCACGGGTTCTTGAGCAAACGTTGCAAGCCGCCCTGGATGTAAACGCGAAACAGCAGTTCTTCGGTCAGGCTGACCAGCAGCAGATTGTTGAGCATCCACAGCCAGGCTTGTTCTGGCCATTTCGGTGCCCACGTAATAATCCCCAGCAACCAGGCGCCGCCCAGGCAGGCGGCAACTACCGCCGGTAGGGTAGCGGCTAGGCTTGGCAGCAGGCGCTTGCCGCCCATTGCCAGTAACCACGGGCAGGCTAGCAGCAACCAAAAGCCAATAAGCGGCTTGTCCAGATTCAGGTACATGGAGAAGGGCACCGCACCTTCGCTCCAGACTGCTTTGTCGATGACCTTGCTGCCCTGGAATCCAGGCAGCCAGTGCAACGCCAGGCCCAGTGCCAGCAGCACGAACAGGGCATGACCGATTATTTGTTGCCAGCGCGCCGCGCGGTTGACCAGCAAGCCATTGCACAACAACGCGATCAGCGTGGGCAGGGCGAGTAAACCCAGGTTGCCATGAATGAGAGAGTAGGCGTAACCAAGGCCCAGCAGGGCCAGTCCGATCCATTGGGAGGCAGGCATGTAGATTCCATTGTGCGGCGAAAAGTGAAGCCTTCGACTCCTCTGGTGTCGATCAAGGCACGCCTGTTTGTTGTATCGCTCCTGCAACAAGCTGTCGATCTGCAGTGTGTAACCAAAAAAAGACCCGGCCACAAAGGGCCGGGCCGGTGCTTCAGGATGCGATCAATTGCCGCAGCACGTAATGCAGGATGCCGCCTGCCTTGAAGTACTCCACCTCGTTGAGGGTATCGATGCGGCACAGCATCTTGATCTGCTCCTGAGTACCATCTTGACGCGTGATCTTCACATCCAGGTGCATATGGGGCTGGATCCGCGCATTGCTCAGGCCAAGGATATCGATGCGTTCACTGCCATCGAGGCCAAGGCTCTTGCGCGTCTGTCCGGTGAGGAACTGTAAGGGCAGCACGCCCATGCCCACCAGATTCGAGCGGTGGATTCGCTCGAAGCTTTCTGCCAGTACTGCCTTGATGCCCAGCAGGTTGGTACCCTTGGCTGCCCAGTCGCGACTGGAGCCAGTGCCATATTCCTGGCCGGCGATAACCACCAGCGCGGTGCCGTCTGCCTGGTAGCGCATGGCGGCATCGTAGATCGCCATTTTTTCGCCAGTCGGCACATACAGTGTGTTGCCGCCTTCTTCGCCGCCCAGCATCTCGTTGCGGATCCGGATATTGGCGAAGGTGCCACGCATCATCACCTCGTGGTTGCCGCGTCGCGAGCCGTAGGAGTTGAAATCCCGGGGCTCGACGCCTTTGTCGCGCAGGTAGCGACCCGCCGGGCTGTCGACCTTGATATTGCCGGCAGGGGAAATGTGGTCGGTGGTGACCGAGTCGCCGAGCAGGGCCAGAACCCGCGCGCCACTGATGTCCTCGATAACCGGCAGAGGCCCGGTGATTTCATCGAAGAATGGTGGATGCTGGATGTAAGTTGAGTCGTCCTGCCAGACATACGTTGCGGCTTGCGGTACTTCAATCGCTTGCCACTGGGCGTCGCCGGCGAACACTTCGGCGTACTCCTTGTGAAACATGGCGGTATCGACTTTGGCAACGGCTTCGGCAATTTCCTGTTGGCTTGGCCAGATGTCGCGCAGGTACACCGGCTGGCCGTTGCTGCCGGTGCCCAGCGCTTCGGTGCTCAAGTCCAGGCGCACGGTTCCAGCCAGGGCATAGGCCACCACCAGTGGTGGAGAGGCCAACCAGTTGGTTTTCACCAGCGGATGCACCCGGCCCTCAAAGTTGCGGTTGCCCGACAACACCGAGGCGACGGTGAGGTCGGCGCTGGTAATGGCCTTCTCGATGACTTCGTCCAGCGGGCCGGAGTTCCCGATGCACGTGGTGCAACCGTAACCTACCAGGTCAAAGCCCAGTTCATCCAGGTAGCGTGTGAGGCCGGCTGCCTTGTAGTAGTCCGTCACCACTTTGGAGCCAGGAGCCAGCGAGCTCTTGACCCAGGGTTTGCGTTGCAGGCCCTTTTCGACCGCCTTTTTCGCCACCAGGCCTGCGGCCATCATTACGCTGGGGTTGGAGGTGTTGGTGCAGGAGGTAATCGCGGCGATTACCACTGCGCCGTCGCGTAGCAAATGATGCTGGCCGCCATGTTCATAGCTGACTTCGCCAGCCTGGTCGGCATTGCCGACTGCTACGCCACCGCCGCCTTCACTCTCCAGTCGCCCGACTTCTTTGTTCGACGCACGTAGCTGCAAGCCGAGGAAACCGTCAAAGGCCTGACTGACCTGCGACAGGGCAACCCGGTCCTGAGGGCGCTTGGGGCCGGCGAGGCTGGCTTCGACTTCATGCATGTCCAGGGCCAGGGTGTCGGTGAATGCCGGCTCTTGGCCTGGCAAGCGCCACAGGCCTTGTTCCTTGCAGTAGGCCTCAACCAGTTGCACCGTTTCATTGGGCCGCCCGGACAGGCGCAGGTAGTCCAGTGTCACCTGGTCGACAGGGAAGAAGCCGCAGGTGGCGCCGTATTCGGGGGCCATGTTGGCGATCGTTGCGCGGTCGGCCAGGGGCAAGTCGGCCAGGCCATCGCCGTAGAACTCGACAAACTTACCGACCACACCTTTTTTGCGCAGCATTTGGGTAACGGTCAGCACCAGGTCGGTAGCCGTAATGCCTTCGCGCAGTTTGCCGGTGAGCTTGAAGCCGATGACCTCGGGAATCAGCATCGACACCGGTTGACCGAGCATGGCCGCCTCGGCCTCGATACCGCCCACGCCCCAGCCCAGCACCCCCAGGCCGTTGATCATGGTGGTGTGTGAGTCGGTGCCAACCAGAGTGTCGGGAAAGGCATAGGTGCGGCCGTCTTCTTCACGGGTCCAGACGGTACGCCCGAGGTATTCCAGGTTGACCTGGTGGCAGATACCGGTGCCCGGTGGCACCACGCTGAAGTTGTCGAAGGCATTTTGACCCCAACGCAGAAAGGCGTAGCGCTCGCCATTACGCTGCATTTCGATATCGACGTTTTCGGCGAAGGCTTCCTGGCTGGCGTAGCGGTCTACCATGACCGAATGGTCGATCACCAGGTCTACCGGCGACAGCGGGTTGATTCGTTGCGGATCGCCGCCGGCCTTGGCCATGGCCGCACGCATGGCTGCCAGGTCGACCACTGCCGGCACACCGGTGAAGTCTTGCATCAGCACCCGTGCCGGGCGGTACTGGATCTCACGGTCGGAACGGCGCTCCTTGAGCCAGTCGGCGAGGGCGCGGAGGTCGGCCGGGGTGACGGTTTTGCCATCTTCCCAGCGCAGCAGGTTTTCCAGCAGCACTTTCAATGACATTGGCAAGCGCTGCAGGTCACCGAGGCTCTTTGTAGCTTCGGTGAGACTGTAGTAAGCGTAAGTACGGTCAGCGACCGTTAAAGACTTTAGCGTTTTCAGGCTATCTAGCGAGGGCATTACCAACTCCTTCTGCGCCGGTGAACGGCAATCTTCCCTGCTGTCGCCGGTTCACCGCCTCTATGACGGTCCGCACGGCACGGACCTGGCTGAACGGTCAGGTTAGACCTGTTTGTCACCCCTGACCAAGTTCTGGACCGGCGGGGCATGTCGCAGGTTCCGAACTTCCTTTATCATTCGTGCATTTGCCGGCGCAGTTCATTGCGCCCGGTCAGGGTTGGAGTGATTGGCTGCCAACCGTCCTGGAGTGAGAATGAATACCCTGTTTATGCACTGCCGGCCCGGCTTCGAAAGTGAAGTGTGTTCGGAAATCGCCGAACATGCCGCCCGGCTGAATGTTCCCGGCTACGCCAAGGCCAAGCCGCAAACTGCGTGTGCCGAGTTCATCTGCAACGACGTTGAAGGGGCTGAGCGCCTGATGCGCGAGCTGCGTTTTGCCCAACTGATTTTTCCTCGTCAGTGGGCGCACGGCAGTTTCATCGAGCTGCCGGAAACCGACCGCATCAGTGTGCTGCTCGACTTTCTGGCCGAGTACCCGCAGTGCGGCAGCCTTTGGCTAGAGGTAATGGACACCAACGACGGCAAAGAGCTTTCAACGTTCTGCCGCAAGTTCGAAGTGCCCCTGCGCAAGGCCTTGACCAAAGCCGGACGCTTGGTCGAAGACGCCAGCAAGCCACGTTTGTTGCTGACCTTTGTCAGTGGTCGACGGGTGTTTGTAGGCATTGCCGCTGCAGACAATTCAGCCATGTGGCCAATGGGTATCCCACGTCTGAAATTCCCTCGTGAAGCTCCCAGCCGCTCGACCCTCAAGCTGGAAGAGGCTTGGCATCATTTCATACCTCGGGACCAGTGGGAGGCGCGACTGTCCGATGACATGACGGGCGTAGACCTGGGCGCGGCACCCGGTGGCTGGACCTACCAATTGGTCAAGCGTGGCATGCTGGTTACCGCCATCGATAACGGACCGATGGCGGAGAGCCTGATGGATACCGGGCTGGTGCAGCACCTGATGGCCGACGGTTTTACCTACAAGCCCAAGCAGATTGTGGACTGGATGGTATGCGATATCGTCGAAAAACCAGCGCGCAGTGCTGCGTTGCTGGAGACCTGGCTGGGCGAAGGTCTGTGCCGCGAAGCGGTAGTCAATCTCAAGTTGCCGATGAAGCAGCGTTACGCCGAAGTGCGGCGCTTGCTCGACCGCATCGAGGAAGGCTTCAAGGCGCGCAAGGTCAAGGTTTCAATCGGCTGCAAGCAGCTGTACCACGACCGCGAAGAGGTAACCTGCCACTTGCGTCGGCTGGATTTGAAACCACGCTGAACCTCACCGTTAACAGTTTCTGGAGTTGTATATGACTGATTTCACCCCGGACGCGGTTCTCGACGCCACCGGCCTCAACTGCCCTGAGCCGGTAATGATGTTGCACCAGCACGTTCGTGACCTGGCCGCAGGCGGCTTGCTCAAGGTAATCGCCACCGATCCGTCGACTCGTCGCGATATCCCCAAGTTCTGCGTGTTCCTTGGCCATGAACTGGTCCAGCAACAGGAAGATGCAGGCACCTACCTGTACTGGATTCGCAAGAAACTCGACTAAGTGCGTTGCGCTCGACGAATGTGTTTGCTGCTGCTGCGTGCCAAACGAATGGACAGCATCAGCGCAGCGCAAGTCAATCCGGCGATCAGGCCTTCCCACAAGCCGTTGGGGCCGCTGGCTGGGCCAACGTAGTCGGTAAGGCCCAATACGTAGCCCACAGGCAAGCCGATGCCCCAGTAGGCGAACAGGGTAAGGATCATGGTCACTCGCGTGTCTTGATAACCGCGCAAGGCGCCCGCTGCAATCACCTGGATGGCATCGGAAAACTGATACAGCGCGGCATACACGATAAGCATGGCGGCAATTTGGATGACCGTCGTGTCAGGGGTGTAAATCGAAGCGATCGGCTCACGCATCAGCAAGATCAGGCTGGCCGAGAAACAGGCGAAGACCAGTGCCGCAGCCAGGCCCACCAGGGCGGCAAAGCGTGCCTGCTGCGGCGCCCCGGCGCCTAATGCCTGGCCCACCCGTACAGTCACGGCCATGCCCAGTGAGTACGGGATCATAAACAGCAGGGAGCTTATGTTCAGGGCGATCTGATGGCCAGCCACCACCGTCGGGCCGAGGCTGCCGATCAGTAGGGCAATTACCGCGAAGATACTCGACTCGGCGAAAACCGCGATGCCGATTGGTAGTCCGACGCCCATCAGGCGCTTGATGACTGGCCATTGCGGGCGCTCGAAGTTGACCAGCACCCGACTTTTTTCGTAGGCCGGGGCCCAGCGGGTCCAGGCAGCCATGGCCAGGGCCATGAACCACATGACGATACCGCTGGCCCAGCCACAGCCAACGCCGCCCATGGCCGGCAGGCCGAGGTGGCCATAGATCAGCACATAGTTGAGCGGAATGTTCAGCAACAAGCCGAGGCAGCCAATGACCATGCTTGGGCGTGTATGGCCGAGGCCATCGCTGTAGCAACGCAGCACGTAATAGAGGGCGATACCGGGAAAACCAAAGGCGATGCCTTGCAGGTAGCCCAGGCTCGGTTCGATCAGTTGCGGATCGACCTTCATCACTTGCAGGACCGGCTCGGCGCAAACCAGCAAGGCACTGGCAATCAAGCCGACGGCGACTGCCAACCACAGTGCCTGGCGGACCAGTGGACCGATTTCAGCATGCTGCCCGGCACCAAAGCGCTGGGCTACTTTAGGCGTGGTAGCAAGCAGAATGCCGGTCATGAGCAGGAACACCGGAATCCAGATCGAGTTGCCCAACGCGACGGCTGCAAGATCGCGCGCGCTCACCCGACCGGCCATCACCGCATCGACGAAGCCCATGGCCGTGGTGGCCAGTTGCGCAATGATAATCGGCGTTGCCAGCAGCAATAGGCTGCGCAGCTCCAAGCGCACTCGGGCAGCGCGGGATGAGGGAGAGGAAAGAGCGTCGCTGATCATGGGCGTCACAAGGCAGGTGTCCTGCAAAATAGGATGCAAAGCCGACCAGTGTACCCGTTGACACCCTGGTCAGGAAATCCATTCGCGGGATCTGTGGTTAACTGGATTAGCGCCCCTGCAAGGGCCTACACTGCGCACCCCGATAGGAGAGCGCCATGCTGATTGTTGCCGACGAGAATATTCCGCTGCTCGATGCCTTTTTTGCAGGATTTGGCGAAATTCGCCGTTATCCGGGACGTGCAATCGATGCTGCCTGTGTAAAAGATGCCGATGTCCTGCTGGTGCGCTCGGTGACTCGCGTCGACCAGGCTCTGCTTGAAGGCAGCAAGGTTCGCTTCGTCGGCACCTGCACCATTGGTACCGACCACCTGGCGCTGGACTACTTCGCTCAGGCTGGCATTCAGTGGTCCAGTGCACCGGGCTGCAATGCCCGAGGTGTAGTCGATTATGTGTTGGGTAGCCTGTTGACGTTGGCCGAACTCGATGGGGCCGATCTGGCTGGGCGTACCTATGGCGTTGTCGGTGCCGGAGAGGTAGGAGGGCGCCTGGTTGAAGTGCTACGTGGCTTGGGTTGGCAGGTGCTGGTTTGCGACCCGCCACGCCAGGCCCGCGAGGGTGGTGCCTACGTCAGCCTGGAAACCATTCTGGCGCGGTGCGATGTGATCAGTTTGCATACGCCGCTGACCCGCGATGGCGAAGACGCGACTTGGCATTTGCTGGGCGATCAGCAACTCCAGGCGTTGCGTCCGGGAGCTTGGCTGATCAACGCCAGCCGTGGGCCGGTCATCGACAATTCGGCGCTGCGTGAGCTCTTGCTGCAGCGTGAAGATGTGCTGGCGGTGCTGGACGTCTGGGAGGGTGAACCGCAAGTCGATCTGGAGTTGGCTGACCTTTGTGTACTGGCCACGCCGCACATCGCCGGTTACAGCCTGGACGGCAAACAGCGCGGCACTGCACAGATCTATCAGGCTTTTTGTGGCTCGCGGGGCGAGCCGGCTTCAGTGCAACTGGCTGACTTGCTGCCCCAGCCCTGGCTGGCAGAAGTCGGCCTGCAGGCCACCACCGATCCTGCCTGGGCGCTGGCAACCCTGTGCCGTGCGGTGTATGACCCGCGCCGTGACGACGCTGATTTTCGCCGCAGCTTGAGCAGTGATGCGCTTGAGCAAAAAAGCGCATTCGATGCCTTGCGCAAACACTACCCGCCGCGCCGTGAAATCGAAGGCTTGGTGGTGCGCCTGCATGGCGAAGCCCCCCATTTGGCGCAAATGGTTCGAGCCCTGGGTGCGGTGCTGGCCTGAGTCCGGGCAATAAAAACCCGGCGCTTGGGCCGGGTTGAACAATTCGGTGATTCAGTCGTTCTTGGCGGGTGCCTTGCGGCTTTGTTCCAGCTTTTCGCACGCCTGCTGGACCATCTCTTCGGTGATGATGATCTCTTTGCCATCTGGGCCGATGATCGAACCGCCCACCGGCGCTTGCGGGTTTGGAGCGCTTTTGGGCTGGTTGGTGCTGTGTTGCAAGCTCATTTTTGTCTCCTCATCAGGTTGCCAGCTCAGACTAGAGTCGCGCAGTGACCGAACTATGACAGCTGCGTCGGTTTTCACGCTACGACTCCTCCAGTCCAACAGAAAGTTGGGCAAACCTCCAGTGGCGTCTTAGAACGAAACGATCTAGCCACGTAAGCGGCGACATCTACGAGGGTGCCGAGACTGGTTTATTAAATGACGACTGTTTATTCCTGCGAGTTCCTTGGCGTGGGACGAGCGGTCAGGTGTAGGCTGGCGGAAACAATTGATCGTTGGTCTCTCCATGCTCAACCGCTTCTCACCCCGTCAGCGTCAGGCGCTGCAATTGGGTTGGCGTTTCATTCGCCCTTATCGCAAACAGGTGCTGCTGGCGTTGCTCGCCTTGATCGTGACAGCAGGCATCACGTTGTCGATGGGCCAGGGTATACGCTTGCTGGTCGATCAGGGCTTCATGACCCGCTCACCGCAGTTGCTCAACCAATCCATCGGTTTCTTTCTGTTGCTGGTGCTGGCATTGGCGATCGGGACGTTCAGTCGCTTCTATCTGGTGTCGTGGATCGGTGAGCGGTGTGTGGCTGATATTCGTCAGCAAGTATTTGATCACCTGATCTATCTGCATCCGGGTTTTTTCGAAAGCAATCGCAGTTCCGAGATTCAGTCGCGCCTTACCGCTGACACGACTTTGCTGCAGTCAGTGATCGGCTCGTCACTTTCCTTGTTTCTGCGCAACGCCTTGATGGTCTTGGGTGGCATTGTCCTGTTGTTCGTAACCAACCCCAAATTGACCAGCATCGTAGTGGTTGCCTTGCCGCTGGTGCTGGCACCGATTTTGATCTTCGGACGACGGGTGCGCAGCCTGTCGCGCCAGAGCCAGGATCGAGTAGCTGATGTTGGTAGCTACGTTGCCGAAACCCTCGGGCAGATCAAGACCGTGCAGGCCTATAACCATCAGGCGAGCGATCAGCAGCGCTTCGGCCAGACCGTGGAAGCCGCCTTCACCATCGCGCGCAAGCGCATCATGCAGCGGGCCTGGCTGATCACGCTGGTAATTGTGCTGGTGCTGGGGGCCGTAGGCGTAATGCTCTGGGTCGGCGGCATGGATGTCATTGCCGGGCGAATTTCCGGGGGCGAGTTGGCGGCATTCGTGTTCTACAGCCTGATCGTTGGCGGCGCCTTCGGTACGCTCAGCGAAGTGATCGGTGAGTTGCAGCGTGCCGCGGGTGCGGCTGAACGAATTGCCGAGTTGTTGGCCGCCCGAAATGAAATCGGCGTGCCGGCCGAAGGCCTGGAGCGCAGCGCGTTGCGGGTCACTGGCCGGCTTGAGTTGCGTGAAGTGCGCTTTGCCTATCCATCACGACCCACACCTGCTGCTATCGATGGCTTGAGCCTGATTGTCGAACCAGGAGAGACGCTGGCGCTGGTTGGGCCTTCGGGGGCTGGCAAGTCGACGTTGTTCGACTTGTTGCTGCGTTTCTACGACCCGCAGCAAGGGCAAATACTACTGGATGGGCAGGCGTTGAACCGGCTTGATCCCTTGGACCTGCGTCGGCATTTTGCCCTGGTTGCACAAAACCCGGCATTGTTCTTCGGCACGGTCGAGGAGAATATCCGGTACGGGCGTGCCGATGCCAGTGCCGAGCAGGTCGAGGCGGCGGCCCGAAGCGCTCACGCCCATGAATTCATTCTGCAACTGCCCCAGGGTTACCAGACTCACCTGGGAGACGCGGGCCTGGGATTGTCAGGCGGCCAACGTCAGCGCCTGGCCATTGCTCGAGCCTTGTTGGTAGATGCACCGATCTTGCTGCTCGATGAGGCCACCAGTGCCTTGGATGCCCAAAGCGAGCACCTTATTCAGCAAGCACTGCCGACGCTGATGCGTGGGCGCACCACGCTGGTTATCGCCCACCGGCTAGCCACGGTACAGCATGCCGATCGTATCGCTGTAATTGATCAGGGGCGTCTGGTGGCGATCGGCACGCATCGCCAGTTGATCGCCGAAAGCCCGTTGTATGCGCGACTGGCGGCGTTGCAATTCAACACCGTTACGGATTTGTGACAGCGTTCCGCAGGCTGTCACATTTTTGTAGCAATCCCCTGAGACTATCGCTCACAGCTGTTGCGTAACGCTCGAACTTGGCTGCTATCGAATGATGGCAGCTTTTTTTTGCCTGCAGCAGCTGCCAGTGAACGAGGACACGGACGTCTTTATCTGGTTGATGCAGCGATGCGTCGCTTCCTATTTCCTTGTTCCGGAACCCTTCCGATGTTGCGTAAATCCCTGCGAGTGCAAATCCTCGCATTACTTGCTGGCAGCCTGTTGGCGATACTGATGATCGCTCTGGTCTGCTTTCAATTGCTGTCCTCCAGTGT
This sequence comes from Pseudomonas arcuscaelestis, assembly GCF_016881005.1. Taxonomy (GTDB): domain Bacteria; phylum Pseudomonadota; class Gammaproteobacteria; order Pseudomonadales; family Pseudomonadaceae; genus Aquipseudomonas; species Aquipseudomonas arcuscaelestis. Next base: position 233,165 of record NZ_JACOPV010000005.1, read on the forward strand.
GCGTGGCTACGGCCAACTGATTGAGGGGCCGTTGCAGGCCTCGCAATTGATCGATGAGGCCAACCTGCAGTTCAAGGTGCAGGTTCAAGAGTGGAAAAACGTGTTACTGCGCGGCAAGCAGCCGGCAGAACTGGACAAGTACTGGCAGCAGTTTCTGGCCCGCGAGCAGCAGGTGCAGGGCATTCTCGATCAGTTGATCAGCAGTAGCGACGCCACGCTCAAAGCGCGTGCCGAGCAACTCAAGCAAAGCCATCGACAGCTGGGTCAGGCCTACGCGCAGGGGCGCCAGGCGTTTTTGGCCGCAGGTGCCGACCCTGCGGTCGGGGATCAGGCGGTCAAAGGTGTGGATCGAGCGACCAGTGAGCAGATGAGCGAGCTGGTCAGCCAGTTGCGCAGCGATGCACAGGTTCGTGCCCAGGCCATCAATGCGTCTGCCCAACGTACTGTATGGCTGGGGCTGCTGGTGATGTTCGGCTCGGCGCTGGTGGTAGGGATGTGCAGCCTGTGGCTGATCAATCGCAGCCTGATCGAACCGATCCGGGCGCTGATCGAGTATGTCGCGCAACTGAGTCAGGGGCGTTTCGAGGCACGGGTAGCCAGTGATCGCCAGGATGAGCTGGGTCGCCTGGCGGTGGCCGCGAACACCTTGCGTGATTTTCTCGCCGAGACCATCGCTCGCCTGCAAAACAACGCCGGCGAGCTGGAAGCGGCCAGTGGCGACTTGCGCTCCATTGCCGGGAGCATGGCGCTAGGGACTGACGATCAGTTCCAGCGTACCGATCAGGTCGCCACGGCCATGCATGAAATGTCTGCCACTGCCCAGGAAGTTGCCCGTCACGCCGCACAAGCGGCGCGCGCCGCTGATGATGCCGATCACAGCGCCCAGGCGGGCGAGCAGGTGATGCAGGCCACCATCGACACGATTGCCGCAGTTAACCAGGAAATCGCCGGTACAGCGGCGGTGATTCGCCACCTGGAAACTGACAGCGCCCGGATCGGCAAGGTATTGGAGGTGATTCGCGCGATTGCCGAGCAAACCAATCTGCTGGCACTCAATGCCGCCATCGAGGCGGCGCGTGCGGGGGAAGCCGGGCGTGGTTTTGCCGTGGTCGCTGATGAGGTACGTAGTCTGGCTCAGCGTACTGCGGCGTCGATCGCCGAGATCAACCAGATTATCGGCGCGGTGCAGAACGGCGCCCTGGAGGCGGTCAAGGCTATCGAGAGCGGGCAGCAGCGCAGTGAAGAAGGTGCTGAGCAAGTTCAGCGCGCCGGGCAGATGCTGCAGCGTATTACCCAGGCGGTGGAGGCCATTCGCGACATGAATCGGCAGATTGCCACCGCCGCGGAAGAGCAGACCAGTGTGGCAGAAGACATCTCTCGCAACCTTGTGGAGATTACCCGCATCGCCACTGCCAATCAGCAGGCGGTACAGCACACCGAGAAGGCCGGGCAGCGTCTGCACGGCCTGTCAGGTCAGCTCGGCGAGGTCACCGCCCGTTTGAGTGCCTGATTGTCGGGGGAAATCCGCCACATAGCCGCTTCAGGGCTCGGTAATGTGGCGGATTGTCGCCAAAAAAACCGTTAAAGATGGGGTGCGACGACTCGTCCTAGCTATTAGCCGTTGGTCTTGCATGAGTTGGCCTGATTTGTGCTTAAAGGCGGCAGCAAGCTTCAATGTCAGTTCGTCCGAGTGACGACCGGTTCCGATCCATCGAAAAATCCCAGCCGACAACACATTGCCGCGTGTCCAGGCCGCTCGCCAGAGCGCCAGGCCTCGCTAAGCTTTGGTATGTGCGAGCGATAACAAGAATGTGGGCGTGCGCAACGGAATCAACGGTCATTGCCAATTACTCCACCTTCATTGGATTGAATTATGAAAAAAATCCTGCTGGCGCTCCTATGCCTGAGCGTCATTGGTTGCTCCAAACCCAGCGAGCCAGAAAAAACCGTCGATGTCCTGCTGATCGGCGGCGGCATCATGAGCGCAAGCCTGGGTACCTACCTCAATGAGCTGGAGCCCACCTGGTCGATCGACATCTATGAGCGTCTGGACAAGGTTGCCGAAGAAAGCTCCAACGCCTGGAACAACGCAGGTACCGGTCACTCCGCGTTCTGCGAGCTGAATTACACCAGTGAAGGCGCTGACGGCAAAATCGACATCAGCAAGGCGGTCGGGGTCAACGAGCAGTTCGAGATCTCCAAGCAGTTCTGGGCCTACCAGGTCGAGCAGAACGTATTGAGCAACCCCAAGTCGTTCATCAACAATGTGCCGCACATGAGCTTTGTCTGGGGCGACAAGAACGTCGAGTTCCTCAAGAAGCGTCATGAAGCCCTGCAGCACAGCTCGTTGTTCCGTGGCATGGAGTATTCCGAGGACCACGCCCAGATCCAGAAGTGGGTACCGATCGTGATGGAAGGCCGTGCTGCCGACCAAAAGATTGCCGCAACCCGCATGCCGATCGGCACCGACGTCAACTTTGGCGAAATTACCCGTCAATTGATCGCTTCGCTGACCAAGCACGACAACGTCAAGCTGCACGTGCAGCATGAAGTACGTGACATCGTCCGCAACGCGGACAACACCTGGACCGTGGTCGTCGCTGACCTGGCCAACAAGGGTGTAGAGCGTAGCGTCAAAGCCAAGTTCGTCTTTATCGGTGCCGGTGGTGGCGCCCTGAAGTTGCTGCAGAAGTCTGGTATTGCGGAAGCTGACGGTTATGCAGGCTTCCCGGTAGGTGGTCAGTTCTTGATGACCGACAACCAGGCTATCGTTGCCCGTCACAAAGCCAAACTGTATGGCAAGGCTTCGGTAGGTGCACCGCCGATGTCCGTTCCACATCTGGACACGCGTGTTATCGACGGTAAGGAAGTGTTGCTGTTCGGCCCGTTCGCAACCTTCTCGACCAAGTTCCTCAAGAACGGTTCGTTGCTGGACATGTTCGCTGCCTTGACTACGCACAACATCATGCCGATGACCCACGCCGGTATCGACAACATTGACCTGAGCACTTACCTGATGGGTCAATTGATGCTCAGCTTCGATGACCGTATGGAAGCACTGCGCGAGTACTTCCCGAACGCCAAGAACGACGACTGGAAGTTGCTGCAAGCTGGCCAGCGCGTTCAGGTCATCAAGAAAGACCCTGTGCACGGCGGCATCCTGCAATTCGGTACCGAAGTGGTTGCCTCCCAGGATGGCACTATCGCAGCGTTGCTCGGCGCATCGCCTGGCGCCTCGACTGCTGCACCGATCATGCTCAGCGTGTTGGAGAAGACCTTCAAGGATCGTATCAACACCCCTGAGTGGCAGGCCAAACTGAAGGAAATCGTTCCGACCTATGGCCAGAAGCTCAACAACAATCTTGAGCTGACTAACAAAACCCGTGAATGGAGCAGCTCGCGCTTGCAGTTGCTGTTCGTTCCGGTGCTGCCTGAAGAAACGGCTGCCGTTCAGGCAGAGCCTGCGCTGTAAGGTTTGTCTCGGTAGAAAAAAACAGCCCCCTATTCAGGGGGCTGTTTCGTTTCGGCGCTGGGTGTGTTTCAGCCTACGATCAATGACGCTTTTTGCGATGGTCATTGGCCAGGTTGTTGCCCAGGGCGCCACCAGCCGCGCCACCGAGGCCGGCGCCGATTGCCGAACCGGTGCTGCCGCCCAGCTTGCCGCCTACCAGCGAGCCGCCGGCAGAACCCAGGCCGCCACCGATGGCCGCCTTGGTCTTGTTGCCATTTTTTGCGCCCATGGCGCTGCCTGCGGCGCCACCGACACCGGCACCGATTGCGGCGCCGGTGCTGCCACCCAGTTGCTGGCCAACCACGTTGCCCAGTACACCGCCCAGGCCGCCACCTACGGCAGTCTGGCCATCACCAGCCATGGCGCCTTGAGCGCACAGCAGGCCAAGAGTCAGGGCGGCAAGAGTCTTACGCATGTGTTTCAACCTCTAAGTTCGAAAGGCGCGCATTCTGCTGGGCGCGGCAGTTGGGTGCAATGCTGGCCAGGGTAGATTGTTGCAATCGGGACACAAAAAAGCCCGCACAAGGCGGGCTCGTTGCAGCGCGCTAGGGCTTCAAAGATCTTTTACGGTACGAACCTGATCTTTGTTGATGCGCGTACGCTTGCCATCAAGTTGTTCGAATTCGTAGAAGCCCGAATCATCGTCATATTGCGGCGTGTCGACTGCCTGGATCTCGCGACCGTCGTTCAGGGTGATGACGGTTGGCGAAGCGCAACCCGCCAGAGTGCCTAGGCCGAGGGCGAGCAGAAATGCAGGAAGGGTCCGTTGAATCATTGTGTTTCTCCAGTAAAGGATGGTGCGTAATGTTCTTGAGACGCATGGTGCCGACGCAAGTTCCTTGCTCATTGCAGCATAGTCAGTGCGCACGGCTTTTGATTCACGGCAATCGAGAGTCGAGGGCGGGCGCGAGCCGGGCAGGGCTGTGATATAACAACGCCATACTCTCTATCAATGGATCAAGGCCCCATGAAAGCCAAGGCTGATGTACCTTTCGTGCCGCTGAATATTGCAGTGTTAACGGTCAGTGACACCCGTACCCTGGAAACCGACACCTCTGGCCAGGTGTTTGTTGATCGCCTGACCGAAGCCGGCCATGGCCTGGCGGCGCGTGTACTGCTTAAAGACGACTTGTACAAGATTCGTGCGCAGGTCGCGACCTGGATCGCCGATGAGCAGGTGCAGGTGGTGCTGATCACCGGCGGCACCGGTTTCACCGGCCGCGACAGCACGCCGGAAGCCGTTGCCTGCCTGCTGGACAAGCAAGTCGATGGCTTTGGTGAGCTGTTCCGGCATATCTCCATGGCAGACATCGGCACATCTACCGTTCAGTCCCGCGCCTTGGCCGGGCTGGCCAACGGTACGCTGGTCTGTTGCTTGCCGGGTTCGACCAATGCCGTGCGCACGGGCTGGGATGGCATCCTTGCCGAGCAGCTCGATGCTCGCCATCGTCCCTGCAATTTCGTACCTCATCTCAAGCAGGCCGAACCCTGCGTCAGTCGTGGTTGAGGTGCCTGTGAACAAGCCATTGATGCCGGTCGAAGATGCTTTGGCACGCTTGCTGGCACTGGCTGAAGCCGCCCCGATCGTCGAAACCGAACAGCTTGCGCTGGCGCAGGCCGAGGGGCGGGTGCTAGCCCGCGAACTGGTTGCGACCCTGGATCTGCCGCCTTGGCCAAACAGTGCCATGGACGGTTACGCGTTGCGGCACGCCGACTGGCAGGGCGAGCCTTTGCCTGTCAGTCAGCGAATCTTCGCAGGTCACGCCCCTGAGCCGTTGCTGCCGGGAACCTGCGCCCGGATATTTACCGGCGCGCCGGTTCCGCCTGGAGCCGACTGCGTCGAGATGCAGGAAAATGCCGAGGTCCTGGAGGATCAGCGGGTGCAATTCACCGCGCCGCTGCGCGTGGGTCAGAATATTCGCCCGCAAGGGCAGGAAACCCGTGCCGGAGAGTCGGTGCTGGCGGCGGGTACGCGCCTGGGGCCGATTGAGCTTGGGTTGGCCGCAACGCTTGGCTACGCCACCCTGCGTGTGGTGCGCAAGATCAAGGTCGCCGTGCTGTCCACCGGCGATGAGTTGGTCGAGCCGGGCTTGCCGCTTGGGCCAGGGCAGATCTACAACAGCAACCGGCGCCTGCTGGTCAGTTGGCTGCAGCGCCTGGGTTGCGAAGTGAGCGATGCAGGCATTCTTGCCGATGACCTGCAAAAGACCCGCGACTGTCTAAGCGGGTTGAGCGAAGTCGATTTGATTCTTTCTACCGGCGGGGTCTCGGTAGGCGAGGCGGATTACCTGGGCCTGGCCTTGCGCGAGGCTGGCGAGCTGGCGCTGTGGAAGTTGGCGATCAAGCCCGGAAAGCCGCTGACCTTTGGTCACTACAAAGGTGTACCGGTCATTGGATTGCCTGGCAATCCGGCCTCGACACTGGTGACTTTTGGCCTGCTGACCCGACCCTACCTGTTGCGCCGCCAGGGCGTGCAGGAGGTGATGCCGTTGCAGTTCGCGGTGCCCGCAGGTTTCGACTGGCCCAAGGCTGGCTCGCGTCGCGAATACCTGCGCGCGCGACTGGATCAGGGCCAAGCGCTGATCTACAAGAACCAGAGTTCTGGTGTTTTGCGCAGCGCAGCCTGGGCCGAGGGCCTTGTCGAGGTTCGCGAAGGCACTGCACCTGCCAAAGGCGACACCGTTCAGTTCATTCCCCTGAGTGAGTTGCTCGGCTGAGTGTGCTGGGTTGAGATAACACCGGTGCCCGCTGACTCAGGCGGGTATGCACGTTTTCCAGCTGGGCGGCGGCAATGCTCCAATCGTGACGGTCATTGACGAACTGGCGGGCAGCTTCAGACAGTTGACGCATGCGCCAAGGCTGATTGAGCAGCTGGGTAATGATCAAGGCCAACTGATCACTGTCGTCGCTGCCCAGATAGTGTTCGCCCTGCGTCACTTGCAGTCCGGATACCCCTTTGGCGGTGGTGACCACTGGCAGCCCTGCGGCCATCGCCTCGAGCACCTTGATTTTCGAGCCACCGCCATAGCGCAGGGGGGCGAAGAAAATCGCCGAATGGCGTTGCAGTTCGCGTAAGTCAGGCAGGTAGCCAATCCACTCGATGCGCGGGTCATTCCAGCGCGACTTCCAGCTGTCGGGCAGGGCATGTCCTACCACGGCCAGACGCACGGCGGGGTTGCTTTGCCACACTTGAGGGAGGATGTCTTCAAGCGCCCATTCGACGGCTTCGAGGCTGGCGTTGTATTCAAAGTTTCCGACAAACAAGAGTCGCTGGCTGTGCTGTGACGGGGAGATATCCTGGTAATGCGCGCAGTCGACGCCATTGATCACCAGCGAGGCGGGGTAGCCGGTCAGTCGACTGATATGGTCGACATCCCTGGGGCTGACTGCTACAACCTCATGCGCCTGGCTCAGTACACGACTTTCCCAGCGCCGGTAGCGCCAGCGGTCGAAGGCGTTGAATGGCCGCAACCATAACGGCAGGCGGTCATGACAGGCTGCGCCTGATACCGATTCAATGGTGTGTTCACTGAGGAGAAAGGGCAGTTGGCGGGCTTGCAGTGCTTTTTCAAATGGCTGGAAGCTGTAGCTGTGCTCAATGTGGATCACATCCCAGTGTTCCTCCAGCAGTTGCTCGAAACGATGCCGAAGGTGCGGCGCCAGGCCATTGACACTGGCGCGCACGGGATAGCCGGCGTAGACCGCTGCCAACAGGTTCAGTGGGCTGTGCAATGGCCGCCTGGGCAACACGATCAGGCGTTCGAGCAGGGGCTCGAGCGCTTGGCGGGCTGCCTCGCTGGGCGGGATCTTGGACTGCACCAGTAAGGTGATCTGGTGGCCCCGCTGCGCGAGACTGCGCAGCAGGTGGTATTGCCGGGTTTTGCCACCGCTGGTGGTAGGCCAGGGCAGATAAGGCAGTGTCCAAAGTACGCGCATGACCCCTTTCCTCTATACCCAGGCGGGTGACGGCATGCAGATAGGAATGGACGCGCCTTGGGTGTCAGTTGTTGGCAGACTCCGGGGCGCGTCCATAGATATCAGTAAAGCGCACGATGTCGTCTTCGCCCATATATTCGCCACTTTGTACTTCGATCATGACCAGGTCGATCACGCCCGGGTTGGTCAGGCGGTGTACGCGACCCGGTTTGATGAAGGTCGACTCATTGGTGTCGAGCAGGAACTCGTCCTCACCGTTGGTCACGCAAGCCATGCCGCTGACCACGATCCAGTGTTCGCTGCGATGGTGGTGCATCTGCAGTGACAGCGACTCTTGCGGGCGCACCACGATGCGCTTGATCTTGAAGCGCGGGCCTTCTTCCAGCACGGTATACATGCCCCATGGGCGGTTCACTGTGCGATGCAGGCGATAAGCATCATGACCTTGGTGCTTGAGCTGCTGGGCGATCACTTTGACTTCCTGGCTGCGTGAAGCATCGGCGATCAGCAGGGCATCAGGAGTATCGATCACAATCAGATTGTCGAGGCCAACGGCGCCGACCAGTCGGCGTGGCGAATCGATGTAGCAGTTGGTTACGTCATGCAGCACGGTCTCGCCGTTGCAGTGGTTGCCGTTGTGGTCGGCTTCCTTGAGCCCGCGTACCGCCTCCCAGCAACCGATGTCGCTCCAACCAAGGTCGGCAGGCAGCACGGCGACCTGACTTGAAGTTTCCATGACTGCATAGTCGATGGAAATGTCCGGTACTTTTTCGAAGGTCTGCGGGTCAAGTTCCAACTGCAATTCGTCTTTGCCCTGTTTGCGCGGGCTTTGTTGCAAGCAGTGATGGACGCTGGCGAGCAGATCGGGAACATGGCGGTCAAGCTCGGCCAGAATCGCGTCCACACGCATGCAGAACATGCCGGCATTCCACAGGTGTTGGCCGCCATCCAGATAGCCTTGGGCTGTGACCACATCAGGTTTCTCGACAAAACATTCGACTTTGTAGCCCTGACCATTCAAGGCCTGGCCTTTTTCGATGTAGCCAAAACCGGTTTCGGCGTGACCCGGCACCAGGCCGAATGTGGTCAGCCAGCCTTCGCGAGCCAGGGTGCGAGCTTCGGCGACAGCGCGTTCAAACGCTGGGAGATCACTGATCAAGTGGTCAGCCGGCAGTATCAGCAACTGCGCGCTTTCACCGTACAACTCGGCGCAATGCAGGGCTGCGGCGGCAATTGCAGGGGCGGTGTTACGGCCGAACGGCTCGAGGATAAAGTCGAGTGCGATGCCGCTATGGTTCAGTTGGCGGTATTCATCCTGGGTGCGGAAATAGACTTCCCGATTGGTCACTGTCAAAACCCGTTCGACGTCCGGCAGGGCGCTGGCGCGAGCGAAAGTTTTTTGCAGCAGGCTCTGGCCGTCGGGCAAGCGCATAAAGGGCTTGGGCATGGTTTCGCGGGAAACAGGCCAAAGTCGAGTGCCGGCGCCGCCGGCGATGATGCAAGGGATTAGAACGCTCATTTCACAGCCTTGTGTCAGAGCACTGAGACTACAGTGCATTAAAGGGAATCCGGACCTGGCAGGCGCTCACTTAAATTGTCAATAAAATGACTTTTAGTATCGGCATCTTCCGTGAAGGCCAAATATTTGTCGAATGATGCACCCAGGCGCGCGCTGTTTCAATGATATTTGTGTGAATGCTCGGCAAATATCTCGGAAAAAGCGCGATGAAATTGCAGTAAACAGGTTGGCTATAAGGTCCAGATAGTGGGTTTTCTTTCGTGGGGATTAGGCGAAATGGCGCAGAAAAAAGCGTTGTTGATTTTGCATGGCAAACAGGCTTTGAACGAACAGGTGCGTGCCGCCGTCGGTGCTACGCGTGAACGTGGCTGGCCACTGGATGTGCGTTTGACATGGGAGGCCGGTGATGCCGCCCGCTGCGTCAAGGAGGCGCTGGCAGCGGGTTACAGTCATGTAGTTGCCGGCGGTGGCGATGGCACGCTGCGCGATGTCGCCGAAGCCATGGCACGATCCCAGGGGCAGGCAAGCCTTGTGCTGCTGCCATTGGGGACGGCCAATGACTTTGCCCGTGCAGCGGGAATCCCGCTGGAGCCCGAGCAGGCCCTGGCGCTGTTGGATGCCCCGGCGCGGGCCATCGATCTGGGCCAGGTGGGACAGCAGATATTTCTCAACATGGCCACCGGCGGCTTTGGCAGCCAGGTGACCGCCAATACCTCCGAAGACCTGAAAAAGGTGCTGGGCGCGGCAGCGTACCTGTTTACCGGCTTGTCGCGCTTCAGTGAGCTCAGTGCGGCTACCGTGGAGCTGCACGGGCCGCAATTTCAGTGGCAAGGCGAGTTGTTGGCGCTGGGCATCGGCAACGGTCGTCAAGCCGGTGGTGGGCACGTGTTGTGTCCGCAGGCACAGGTCGACGACGGGCTGCTGGATGTCAGTATTTTGCCCGCGCCGCAGGAAATGGTAGGTACTTTGCGCAGTCTGCTCAGCGATGGGCTGGGATTGGATAACCTGTTCGTGCGCGCGCGCTTGCCGTGGGTTGAAATAAAGAGTTCGCAAGGCTTGGATATCAATCTCGATGGCGAGCCGCTCCAGGGAGACAGCTTGCGTTTTGAAGTGCTGGCAGGCGCGTTGCGGGTGCACTTGCCGCCTGACTCGCCATTACTCAGTCATCAAGGCTGATGATTCGCTCGCGCACTGCAAACAGCACCAGGCCGGCTACATCATAGATATGCAAGCGTTTCATGATCTGGGATCGATGGGTTTCCACGGTCTTAATACTCAAGCCCAGCCCGTGGGCAATTTCCCGAGTTGATTTGCCGCGCACAATCAAGCGCAAAATTTCCAATTGACGGGCCGTGAGGTTGTGATTTTCCGACATCTGCGGCTTGGGTTTGTGCGTGCGTGACAAGGCCCGATTGATCACCGTATGGGCAATCGCCGGGCTCAAGTAGCGCTCATTGTTACGCAGCGCTGCCAGGGCTTGTTCGAGTTCGGTGGCGGTGGTGTCTTTGAGTAGATAGCCGTGGGCGCCGCTTTCCAGGGCCTGCATGATCAGTTCGGGGTCTGTGTGCATCGACAGAATCAGGACCTTGCTGCGGCAGCCATTGGCGCGCAGTTGGGTCAAGGCATCGAGGCCATTGGTGGTGCGCATGGAAATATCCAGCAGGATGATGTCTGGGTCCAGGTGCAGTACCAACTCAGCCACCTGGTTGCCATCATTGCCTTCGCCCACCACCGTATAACCAGGGAGATAAGACACCAAGGCGCGAACGCCTGCACGGATCAGCGAGTGGTCATCTATCAGCAACAACTTACAGGTCATGGGGCACTACTTGTGTCGGCGCGTTCGAGGGTGCGGGGCGGCCAGGGGAACAGGGCGTCGATGCGGGTACCTTTACCGGGCTGGCTGCTGACAGTCAGCGTGCCGTCAAGAAGCGCCGCGCGTTCGTACATGCCGGCCATGCCGCGCTGCCCTTCATCTGCGGGGTTGCTGGCTGGCAGAAAGCCGTGCCCGTCGTCACGGATCGACAGCGCAAGGCCCGCCGGCTGGCGTTCGATGCAAATGATCAAGTTGCGAGCGTCAGCATGGCGAAGAATATTGGTGACGGCTTCCTGGGTGATACGGAAGGCGGCAATGGCCATCTCTTCGGGAATTCCGCCAAGACGCTGGCGGCATTCAAGGCTCCAATGCAGGCTGGTGTTTTCCAGGGTGCGCACCAGGTGGGCGCGTAAACTGGCCTCCAGCCCAAGGCTGGACAACTGGCGAGGATTGAGGGTGGCGCAGACGTCGCGCATGTTATCCAAAGTGTCATCCAGTGTGCTGCGCAAGGTGCTGCAGTGCTCCTGCAGCGCGCCGGGTGCGAGGCGCTGCAGCAAGTCGGCCTGAAGCTTGGCGGCGGTCAGCAGCTGGCCGATATCATCATGCAGCTCTCGGCTTATGCGCTGGCGCTCACTCTCCTGAACTTTGAGCAGACGGTCAGCGAGTTCGGCAGGGCGCATGGCAATTGAACGTGCCCATTGGTGAAGGTGCCAACCGATGCTCAGCATGGCAGCAAGGTGCAGCAGGATAACGGCAAGCGGCATTGGCAGCGTGTAAATATACAGGACCAGGTTGGCGGCGATCGAGGTGAGGCACAAGACAGTGGTGAGTCCGCGCAGAAGGGCGGCTCCGGGGGGCCAGAACTTGGATCGATTTAGGCTTGAGAGCATAGAAAAATGAAGCCATTGAAATATCGCGGTAGAAAGCCGTGCAAGTAGCAAGCTAGAGACGTTTTGGCAGTGCCTTCAATATCGTTGAATGTCGGCAGCAAACGGCCTGGATAAATACTTGCGCCAAGTGACTTAGTCATCTAAGGCGTGTCCGACCTGGGGGTATCTGGTCGTCTTTGGCGCGCATGGTATCACTTCAAGTGTAAATGGTCGCGAACTCTCGGGACTGTCACAATCGTCAGGTTTTACGGGCTGATGCCCGGATTTCTCAGGGGCTTGATCCTAGCATTTGGCCACTACTTTATTAGCCGAAAATTTTGCCCGTAGAACTAAAGTCATACTTGTCAAAGTGGCTGCGGCAATGGGTCGGTCTGTGCGTAAAGTTCAAGGCTAATATGCTCTCCGGGCGCGTCGACTGGCCAGGGGCGGTCATGCTTTTTAGTTGTCCGTACTTGGGTGCCTAATTGTCGGATGAAGCAGGTGCGACGGATGGTCGCAAGGGGTTTGGCTGGCGCTGCAGGATTCGCAGGCCGGCACTGGGTTCAGCGCGGCGGCAAGGTTATCCAGCAATGTAACTTGTTCATCGGTATCCAGCCCCAGGCGACCGGTGCAAGGATCCACCAACTCCAATTGCCAGGCCAGAAGGGTCAGGCACTCGGTGAGAGCGGGCAGGGCGCCTCCTGGCAGTTGCGCTGGATTCTGGGCTGTTTCCAGCAAATGCTGAAGTTGTCTGCAGTAGCTGGCCACTTCTACCAACCCCAGGCGTTGAGCGCGGTTGACCAGCGATGCCAGTGTGTCGCTCAAGCAATGACAGGCATCCGGATCGTTGTCGATCAGTTCTAGATGCTGCAAGCACTCCTGGGCTTGGGTCAGCAGCACTTGAGCATCCACCAGGAACTCCTGGAGCGCGCCGCTGTTCAGTGATTCGTTGGCCATCATTTGGCTCCAGCGCAAAGGGCTGGAGCAGGGGCTGGCCACAATGAGGCGATCGCTGACAAAAGCCTGACTCCGTTCATGCAATGAGAATGGCGTCACATTAATGGCTATTGGATATCGCGAACATCAGGTCCCGCCCGATTGCTACTAGGGGATTCCCTGATGGTGCGACTTGTATGCGACCTTTTGCGAAGGATAGCGACAGGAGGGGCGCTCAGCAGTAAAGCATGATGTTAAAATGACATCAATGCTTGGCGAAGCATTTTCGCCAGGGGGTCAAGATGAGTTCGATCCGGCCGATACAGAGCCATTGGATTCGTTTATTGAAACACGCCTGGGGGTTCTTAAATGGCTGGCATTCTCGACACTGTAGACCAAAGAACGCAGTTGGTAGGTGAGAACCGCCTGGAAATTCTGATGTTCCGCCTGGCTGGCCGGCAGCTGTTCGCGATCAACGTTTTCAAGGTTCAGGAGGTGCTGCAAATGCCCAAGCTGACCTTGATGCCACAACGCCACGCCTATGTTTGTGGCGTGGTTAACCTGCGCGGGCAGACGCTGCCGGTAATCGACCTGTCCCAGGCTATCGGCATGCGAGCGCTGGAGCCGGGGCCGGGCAGCACAATTATCGTTACCGAGTACAATCGTTCGGTTCAGGCATTTTTGGTAGGTGGGGTCGACCGGATCGTCAACATGAACTGGGAGGCGATTATGCCGCCACCTAGCAGCGCCGGTCGCCAGCATTACTTGACGGCCATCAGCAAGGTTGATGAGCAGTTGGTAGAAATCATCGACGTGGAAAAAGTCCTGGCCGAAATTGTGCCTTACAGTGCCAAGGTTTCACGCGACAAACTCCAGGACCCCGTACTGGCTCGAGCCCGTGGCCGTGAGGTGCTATTGGTGGATGACTCCACGGTAGCGCTGGCGCAACTGCGCGATACGTTGTCGCAGTTGGGGGTGAAAATGCACATTGCCACGGATGGTCTGAAAGCGCTGCGCATGCTCAAGGGCTGGGCGGATGCAGGAGAGGACGTTTGTGAAAAGCTGTTGATGATTTTCACCGATGCCGAGATGCCGGAAATGGACGGTTATCGCCTGACCACCGAGATTCGAAATGACGCTCGCTTGCGCCCGCTTCATGTGGTGTTGCATACCTCGCTGTCGGGTAGCTTCAACGAATCGATGGTGAAAAAGGTCGGCTGTGACAACTTTCTATCCAAGTTCCAGCCCGACAAATTGGTCGATGTTGTGCGTCAGCGCCTGATGCTGGATGAAGCCACGGCCTGAGTCGGTATAAGCTTGGGCTTTGAACCGGCAGAAGGAAGGTCGTCGATGCAATTGAGTGCGCTTTACCGTTACCCGCTTAAGTCCGCGCGCGGCCAAGCGCTGCAATCGTCTTCGCTGGGACTGCTGGGATTGAATGGTGATCGTCGCTGGATGCTGGTAGAGCGTGGCAATGGTCGCTTCCTGACGCAGCGCGCGTATCCGCAGATGAGTCAGTTGACGGCCTTGTATAGCGATGATGGCCACCTCACTCTTCAAGCGCCGGGGCGATCGGCGCTGTCTGTGCCGGTGCCGCAGGCTGACAGTGACCTGCGCGGCGTGACGATCTGGCGCGACACCTTCCGTGTGCCGGATGCCGGGGACGAGGCAGGTCAATGGCTGAGCGAATTCATTGGCAAGGACATCCGCCTGGTCCATGTACCTGAGGAGCGCGCTCGTTTTTTGCCTGGCGGTTATGGTGATAACACCGACCGAGTGGCCTTCGCCGATGGCTTTCCTTTGCTGCTTATCGGTCAATCCTCTCTGGATGATCTGATCCAGAAGGTCGGTCGGCCGCTGGAGATGGCGCGTTTTCGTCCCAACCTGGTGGTTGAGGGGGCACAGGCTTTTGCCGAGGATGGTTGGAAGCGAATCCGTGTCGGTGACATGGAGTTTCGCGTACTCAAGCCCTGTGAACGCTGCATCATGACCACCATTGATCCGCAGACAGGCGAGCGCAGCGCCGACCGCGAACCGCTGACCACACTCAAGACCTATCGGCAAAAAGAAGGGGATGTGCTATTCGGTCAGAACCTGGTGGCCGATGGCAGCGGTACGCTTGAGGTGGGGATGCCGGTGACGGTACTTGAATAGTAGCCGGTAGAGGGCGCCTGTATAACGCCGGTACCGTTGACCGGCGTTATACAGGGCAGTGCACTGCGAAAAAATCGAGCTTACTGATCGTCAAAATACCGCTCATGCCAATCCACCAGCGGCTGTGGCGAGTTGAGCTTTTGGCCGTAGATTACCGAGTAGGACAGTACGTTCTGCACGTATTGGCGAGTCTCATCGAACGGAATCGATTCTACCCACACATCGAAGCTCAGGTGATCGGCGCCACGCAGCCATTGCCGCACTCGACCTGGCCCCGCGTTGTAGGCGGCTGAAGCCAGGACCCGGTTACCGTTGAATTGGCTGTGCACCTGGCTCAGGTAAGCCGCGCCAAGCTGGATGTTTTTGTCCGGATTGAACACCTGGGCGGGTGAAGCCAGGGGGATTCTGAACTTGCGTGCGGTTTCCTTGGCGGTAGCGGGCATCAATTGCATCAGGCCGCTGGCGCCAACGCTGGAGCGGGCGTCCTCCATGAACGCACTTTCCTGGCGAGTGATGGCGAACACCCAGCTCGAATGCAGGCCACGCACCTTGGCTTCACGCACCAGCGTGTCGCGGTGGGCCATTGGGAAGCGAATGTCCAGGTCATCCCAGTACTTGGCCTGGCTGATGGTGCGAATCGCCGGGAAGTACCAGCGCATATCGTAGGCCAGGCGCGCTTGAGCCACCATTTCGTCGCGGTTGAAGTGGCGACTGACGTGATACCACTCACGTCGACCATCAACGATCTGGCCACGCGCATGGAACTCCAAGGCACGACGGATCCCCGGTGTGTTGCGAACCTTGTCCATCAAAGCCTTGCTCAGCACCAGGGGTTTGTTGTTGAGCTGGTAAGGGGTTTTTGCTCGGTCGGCGGCCAGGAAACCATAGAAGTCACGCTCCCGGGCAACAGTTTTGTACAGCATGGGAATCTGCGTGTTCTGTGGCTGCGCCAGTTCAAGGCTGCGCGCTTGCCAGTAACGCCAGCGGTTGCTTGAGGCGAGATCCTGCGGCAGGCGCTTGGTTAACTCGTAGGTATCTTCCCAGCGTCCCAGGCGCAACAGCAGGCGTAGGCGCCACTCGGTAACGGTGTTGTCGCGCAGCTCAGGGTCGTAGCGGGTCATCAGGTCCAGAGCCCGCGGGTCGTAGCGGCGGGCCAGGGTCAGGCCGATTTCACGGGCGATGGCGACTTTTTCGTCGCGCGAGAAGTGCATGCGGCTGGCGTAGTCATCCAGCAGGCTCATGGCGCGCTGCGGGTCTTGGCGCGCGAGGCGACGCAAGCCGAGGCTGACTACATCCGACATGGCGTCGTTGACGGGTGCGAAGCGACTCGGTTGGTTCAGCAGTTGTGGTTTCTGTGCCACCTCCACCAGCAGGCGGCCCTGTGGTGCCAGGGTGGGCAGGGTTTTGGTCAGGCTGTTGGCCAGTGCATAGTTGCGGGCCTGGGCTGCAAGTTTGGTGCGCTCCCAGCGTTTTTGCTCACTGAGCTGACCTTCGGCTGCCCAGCGCTCGAACAGGGCATCACAAGCGGCAGGCTGGGATTTTCCTACCAACCAGAGTTTTTCTGCGCTGGCGTAGCCCTCGGCGCGCTGGCCTTGGATCAATTGGCGCTGGCCATTGAGGCAGTCGAGTTCAGTGAAGTTGAGTTTCGGGTCGTAGTAACGGCTGAAGGTTTCCCATTCGCCACGCTCAGCCAGCCAGCGCAACCAGCGCAGTTTCATCCAGTTGGCCTGGGGCAGGTCGCCATGGGCGGCGAGGAATTTTTCAATCTCGGCGTTACTGGCGGTTTTCAGTCGTGCGGTCAGTTCGTCGTAGGCCAGATAGGGCGTCAGCGGATAATCACTCAACGCCTTGGCATAGCGCAGGTAGGGCCCTTTGTCGCCCTTGGCCAGGGCGCGCTTGGCCTCGTCATAATACTGGCGCTGCACGGTGATGTCGGTGGCCTGGGCGACGCTGGCTGCGGAGGCCGAGAGAAGCAGGCAGGAAACTAGATTTAACAGGCGGCTGCGCATGAGACTTCCGGGCAGTTTGACCATGAAAAGTGACGGCGAAGCCAGCACTGTTGGGGTTACGTTGCCTAAGCTTAGCCGTTTGCCGTAGGCGGATGAAAGCATTGTGCTTGTATCGAGTTGTAATCAGACGGTCTGTCGTCGGATCTGTAAGCGCACGTGCCTGCTTAATGTGAACCAGGCTCAAGTCGGGTAGAATACGCGCCCGGTTTTTGGAGAAGATCATGACCCTGCTCAAATTAAGCGATGTGTCCCTTGCGTTCGGCGCCATGCCGTTGTTGGACAAGGTGTCGTGGCAGATCGCCCGTGGTGAGCGGGTGTGCATTATCGGCCGCAACGGCACTGGCAAGTCGAGCATGCTGCGCCTGGTCAAGGGCGATCAGAAGCCTGACGACGGCGATGTCTGGCGCGCCCCCGGCCTGAAGATTGGCGAATTGCCGCAAGAGCTGCCGGTGGCAGACGGCCGCACGGTATTCGACGTAGTGGCCGAAGGCCTCGACGGTGTCGGTGCGTTGCTGGCTGAGTATCACCATCTGAGCCAGAACATCCACAACGATGCCGATCTGGAAAAACTCATGCACGTCCAGCACGATCTGGAAGCGCGTGATGGCTGGCGCCTGCAGCAGTTGGTGGACAGCACCCTGAGCCGCTTGCAGCTGCCGGCCGACAAAACCCTGGCCGAGCTGTCCGGCGGCTGGCGTCGTCGCGTGCTACTGGCCCAGGCCCTGGTGTCCGAGCCTGATCTGCTGCTGCTCGACGAACCAACCAACCACCTGGACATCGGCGCAATTGCCTGGCTTGAAGAGGCACTGAATGGCTTTGGTGGTGCGGTACTGTTCATTACCCACGACCGTTCTTTCCTGCAGAACCTGGCTACGCGCATTCTTGAGCTGGATCGCGGCGGCTTGATTGACTGGAATGGCGACTACGCCAGCTTCCTGGTGCACAAAGAAGCTTCACTGGCCGCTGAAGAAACGGCCAACGCCCTGTTCGACAAGAAGCTTGCTCAGGAAGAAGTATGGATTCGCCAGGGCATCAAGGCCCGTCGCACCCGTAACGAAGGTCGTGTTCGTGCTCTGAAGGCACTGCGTGTAGAGCGCAGCGAACGTCGTGAGCGTACGGGCAAGGCGAACATCCTGCTCGATGTTGCGGAAAAGTCCGGCAAGCAGGTCATGGTGCTGGAGAACGTCAGCTTCGCCCACCCAGGTGGCCCGCAGTTGGTCAAGGACTTCTCCATGGTCCTGCAGCGTGAAGACCGTATCGGTCTGCTCGGCGCCAACGGTACCGGCAAAACCACTTTGCTCAAGCTGATGCTAGGTGATCTTGAGCCTACCGGCGGCAAGGTTGAATCCGGTACCCGTCTTGAGGTGGCTTATTTCGATCAGTTGCGCCACCAACTGGACCTGGAAAAAACCGTAATCGACAACCTGTCCGAAGGTCGCGATTTTATCGAGATCGATGGTCAAAACCGTCACGTCTTGAGCTACCTCGGCGATTTCCTGTTCAGTCCACAGCGTGCCCGTACCCCGGTCAAGGCGCTTTCCGGAGGCGAGCGCGCGCGCTTGCTGCTCGCCAAGCTGTTCAGTAAGCCAGCCAACTTGCTGGTACTCGACGAACCGACCAACGACCTGGACGTAGAAACCCTCGAATTGCTCGAAGAAGTGTTGTCGGCGTTCAAGGGAACCGTACTGATGGTCAGCCACGACCGAGCCTTCCTCGACAACGTGGTCACCAGCACGCTGGTCTTCGAAGGTGAGGGCAAGGTGCGCGAATACGTCGGCGGCTATCAGGACTGGATTCGCCAGGGTGGTTCGCCGAAGTTACTGGGTGTCAGCGAAAGCAAGTCCGGCAAGTCGGAGCTCAACACTGCTGTGGTAGAGGCGGTGGCACCGGAACCGGCGCCAACCGCTGCTGCCGAAGCACCGAAAAAGAAGCTCAGCTACAAACTGCAGCGCGAGCTCGAAGCCTTGCCCGGTCAGATCGACGCGCTGGAGCAGAAGATGGCGGCAGTGCAGGAAGAAATTTCCAGCCCGTCCTTCTATCAGCGTCCAATCGACCAGACCACCGCCGTACTGGCTCAATTGGAGCAGTTGCAGGCAGAGCTGGACGTGTTGGTAGAACGCTGGGCAGAGCTCGACAGCTAAGAAGCAGAGCCTGGCGCAGTTTGCGCCAGGCTTCCCGCGTTACGAGGTTTTCATCAGACGTACAGCGAGCACATCGCAAGGTGCACCGTGCAGTACGTCGTTGGCAGTGGAGCCGAGCAGCAGCGCCAGGCCGTGACGGCCATGGCTGCCCACCACGATCAGGTCGCAGTTCTGGTCTTTGGCCAGTTGGTGGATTTCCTGGCGAGGTTGGCCATAAGTCAGGTGCGAGTCGCCGCGGTTGATGTCCGGATACTTGTTGAACAGGCGGTCCATGCGCTCTTTGGCCTGGTCGAACTGTTGTTGTTGCAGTTGTGACAGATCCATCGGTACATCGCCACCAAAGGCCATGGCCATTGGTTCCACAATATGCACCAGAGAGACCTTGGCACCTGTCGGCTCGGCGAGTTTCATGGCGCGCTTGATGACCGG
Organism: Pseudomonas arcuscaelestis; assembly: GCF_016881005.1. GTDB lineage: Bacteria > Pseudomonadota > Gammaproteobacteria > Pseudomonadales > Pseudomonadaceae > Aquipseudomonas > Aquipseudomonas arcuscaelestis. The sequence goes on from NZ_JACOPV010000005.1 coordinate 252,485, forward strand.
GTCACATTCTTCGGTCAGGTCGACGGCAACCAGTATGTGTTCGTAGGGCATGAGAAGCTCTCCTGACAGTCGCAATAGTTCAAGTATGGTCGGTTTCAGGCTGATCGCTTAGAACCTCGGCTAACCAGCTCATTTGCAAAGCTTTATGGGAACAACAGATATGACGGTCTGGGTGGTGGTGTCAATCCTTGCGCTGATTTTGAGTCCGTTGGCCTGGCTGCGTCCTTCGCGCAATCAGAGCGGGCGGATGGCGCTGCGCATGGAAGCCCGGCGCATGGGATTGAATATGCAATTGACGCAGCAGCAGTGGCCTCATTGGCTGCCCAAGGAGCCGCCAAGCCCCTGTGCGCAGTACGTGCGGCCGCGCCGTCAGGGCAGGGTAGACAGCTGGAGCTACTGGCAAACTGCGCCCGGTACCTGGCTTAATCAATGGCGAGAACCGTGCGCCGATGCTGTGCTTAATGAGCATTTTTCCCGTTTGCCTGACAATGTCTACAAGGTCGAAGCCGGCCCGCAAATGATTTCCCTGTACTGGGGAGAACACGGCGAAACGGCTGTATTGCAGGATATTGCTGCAGTATTGAAAGCGCTCGCCTGACCGCGCGCAATAAAAAGCCCGATGTACGCATCGGGCGGGCGGGCCAGGCAGGCCGGTTGTAAGTGTTGATTCCCACCTAGTGTAGCGGGCTTGCCGCTTTCTGCTTTTTCTCTGTGCTTGTTGATTGCACCCGAATGCGTGGACAGCGCGTTTGTGCGTGTAAGCCTTTGACCACTATCGCTGGTATGAATACGGCTCGATCACCGAGGTCGGTGTTTGCATGCGCCGAAAGAAAAATGACCGCAAAGTCGCGTTTTCACGCCGCTTTTGGGTATTTGACAACGGCGTTCTTTTCGTTGAATGTGTGCATACCCAAATCAAACGGGCGTATGAATTGAGCGTTTGTATTGTCAGAAGGCTCTTACAGAATCCCGACTATCGCGCTGACGGGTGTGCCTGGCGCAAGGATTCGGCAAACACCGGCCAACGGCCCGCCGAGTCTTTCACCAGCGATTGGCGTGTACAGTTCAGCTTCCATATCGTGGAGATCAGTTGATGATTTACGAAGGTAAAGCCATCACGGTTAAGGCTCTTGAAAGCGGCATCGTCGAACTGAAGTTCGACCTCAAGGGTGAGTCCGTCAACAAGTTCAACCGTCTAACCCTGAACGAATTGCGTCAGGCCGTAGACACCATCAAGGCCGATGCATCGATCAAGGGCGTCATTGTCAGCAGTGGCAAGGACGTTTTCATCGTCGGCGCGGATATCACCGAGTTTGTCGATAACTTCAAGCTGCCCGAGGCCGAACTGGTCGCCGGCAACCTGGAAGCAAACCGCATTTTCAGCGACTTCGAAGACCTGGCCGTCCCGACCGTTGTGGCCATCAATGGCATTGCCCTGGGTGGCGGTCTGGAAATGTGCCTGGCAGCCGACTATCGCGTGATGTCCAGCAACGCCAAGATCGGCTTGCCGGAAGTCAAACTGGGTATCTACCCAGGTTTTGGCGGTACTGTTCGCCTGCCGCGCATTATTGGTGCCGACAACGCTATCGAGTGGATTGCCGCTGGCAAGGAAAACCGTGCTGAAGACGCCCTGAAAGTCGGCGCCGTCGATGCCGTGGTTGCGCCCGAGCTGCTGCAGGCTGCGGCCCTCGACCTGATCAAGCGCGCCATCAGTGGCGAGTTCGATTACAAGGCCAAGCGTCAGCCAAAGCTTGAAAAAATCAAGCTCAACGCCATTGAGCAGATGATGTCTTTCGAAACCGCCAAAGGTTTCGTTGCTGGCCAGGCTGGGCCGAACTACCCGGCGCCGGTCGAAGCGATCAAGAGCATCCAGAAGGCGGCCAACTTCGGGCGTGACAAAGCGCTGGAAGTTGAAGCTGCAGGTTTTGCCAAACTGGCCAAGACCTCGGTTGCAGAAAGCCTGATCGGCCTGTTCCTCAACGACCAGGAGCTCAAGCGCAAGGCCAAGGCTCATGACGAAATCGCTCACGACGTGAAGCAGGCTGCCGTACTCGGTGCCGGTATCATGGGTGGCGGTATTGCCTACCAGTCCGCGGTCAAGGGCACGCCAATCCTGATGAAGGATATCAACGAGGCTGCCATCCAGCTGGGCTTGAACGAAGCGTCCAAGCTGCTCGGCAAGCGCGTTGAAAAAGGCCGTCTGACCCCGGCGAAAATGGCCGAAGCGCTCAATGCGATCCGTCCGACCCTGTCGTATGGCGATTTCGCCAACGTCGACATCGTCGTCGAGGCCGTGGTCGAGAACCCGAAGGTCAAGCAAGCAGTACTGGCCGAAGTGGAAGGCCAGGTGAAGGAAGATGCCATCCTGGCTTCCAACACCTCGACCATCTCCATCAACCTGCTGGCCAAGGCGCTCAAACGTCCAGAGAACTTTGTCGGCATGCACTTCTTCAACCCGGTACACATGATGCCGCTGGTTGAGGTTATTCGTGGCGAGAAGTCCAGCGACGTGGCAGTTGCCACCACCGTTGCCTACGCCAAGAAAATGGGCAAGAACCCCATCGTGGTCAATGACTGCCCAGGCTTTTTGGTCAATCGCGTGCTGTTCCCGTACTTCGGTGGTTTCGCCCGCCTGGTCAGCGCCGGTGTCGATTTCGTACGCATCGACAAGATCATGGAGAAATTCGGCTGGCCGATGGGCCCTGCCTACCTGATGGACGTAGTCGGCATCGACACCGGTCACCACGGCCGTGACGTAATGGCCGAAGGCTTCCCAGACCGCATGAAGGACGACCGTCGCTCGGCGATCGATGCGCTTTACGAAGCCAACCGCCTTGGCCAGAAAAATGGCAAGGGCTTCTACGCCTACGAAACCGACAAGCGCGGCAAGCCGAAGAAAGTTGCCGACGCGGCTGTACTCGAAGTGCTCAAGCCAATCGTCTACGAGCAGCGTGAAGTCACCGACGAAGACATCATCAACTGGATGATGATCCCGTTGTGCCTGGAAACGGTTCGTTGCCTGGAAGACGGAATTGTCGAAACGGCGGCCGAAGCCGACATGGGTCTGGTCTACGGCATCGGTTTCCCTCCGTTCCGTGGTGGTGCACTGCGCTACATCGATTCGATCGGCGTAGCAGAGTTCGTTGCCCTGGCAGACAAGTACGCCGATCTGGGTCCGCTGTATCACCCCACCGCGAAGCTGCGTGAAATGGCCAAGAACGGTCAGAGCTTCTTCGGTTAAGCGCCCAACGATAGAGAGCGAGAGAATATATGAGCTTGAATCCAAGAGACGTGGTGATTGTCGACTTCGGTCGCACACCAATGGGCCGCTCCAAGGGTGGCATGCACCGCAACACTCGTGCCGAGGACATGTCCGCGCACCTGATCAGCAAAGTGCTGGAGCGCAACACCAAGGTTGATCCGAGCGAAGTCGAAGACGTGATCTGGGGCTGCGTCAACCAGACCCTGGAGCAGGGCTGGAACATCGCCCGCATGGCCTCGTTGATGACCCAGATCCCGCACACTGCCGCGGGCCAGACTGTCAGTCGTCTGTGCGGTTCGTCGATGAGCGCCCTGCACACTGCAGCACAGGCGATCATGACCGGTAACGGTGACGTTTTCGTCGTCGGTGGCGTCGAGCATATGGGCCACGTCAGCATGATGCATGGTGTCGACCCGAACCCCCACATGTCGCTGTACGCCGCCAAGGCCTCGGGCATGATGGGCCTGACCGCGGAAATGCTCGGCAAGATGCACGGTATTACCCGTGAGCAGCAGGACCTGTTCGGCCTGCGTTCGCACCAGCTCGCCCACAAGGCAACGGTCGAAGGCAAGTTCAAGGATGAAATCATCCCGATGCAGGGCTATGACGAAAATGGCTTCCTCAAAGTCTTCGACTACGATGAAACCATTCGCCCGGATACCACGCTGGAAAGTCTGGCGGCACTGAAGCCGGCATTCAATCCAAAAGGCGGTACCGTGACTGCCGGTACTTCATCGCAGATCACCGACGGTGCTTCGTGCATGATCGTGATGTCGGCCCAGCGTGCCCAGGACCTCGGAATCCAGCCGCTGGCTGTTATCCGTTCCATGGCAGTGGCCGGTGTCGATCCTGCGATCATGGGCTACGGTCCGGTTCCGGCGACCAAAAAAGCGCTCAAGCGTGCGGGCCTGAGCATCGCTGATATCGACTTCTTCGAGCTCAACGAAGCCTTCGCTGCACAGGCACTTCCGGTGCTGAAAGATCTGAAAGTGCTCGACAAGATGGATGAGAAGGTTAACCTGCACGGCGGCGCGATCGCTCTGGGTCATCCTTTCGGTTGCTCTGGTGCGCGGATTTCCGGCACTCTGCTTAACGTCATGAAGCAGAATGGCGGGACCTTCGGCGTTTCGACCATGTGCGTCGGTCTGGGTCAAGGCATCACTACCGTCTTCGAACGCGTTTAAGCGTTTCGCGGGTGGAAACCGGGGCCTGGTGCCCCGGTTTTTGTTTTTTGCGGTATTTTTTTCAAGAGGGTGAGCAACATGCAGATACAACCAGGCGTATACCGGCATTACAAGGGGCCTGAGTATCGTGTGTTCGGCACAGCGCGCCATTCCGAAACCGAGGAGTGGGTCGTGTTCTACCAAGCCCTGTACGGCGAATTCGGCCTTTGGGTTCGGCCACTTTCCATGTTTAAGGGGTCGGTCGAGGTTGACGGCGAGCATGTGCCGCGCTTTGCTTTGGTCACGGCTGAAAAGGATCTGTTTTCTCGCTCCGATGCCGAGGGTGGCTAGCGCCTCGCGCTTGACCTCACTCTGTTGCCACTATATATAGCGGTGCCGCGTCAGGTACCTGCCGTGTTTTTATTTTCAGTATTCAGGAATTTTCCGATCCATGGGCAAATCGCTGGTCATTGTGGAATCCCCGGCTAAGGCCAAGACCATCAACAAGTACCTGGGTAGCCAGTACGTGGTGAAGTCGAGTATCGGCCATATCCGAGACCTGCCCACCAGCGGTTCGGCCAGCGCCAGCAAAGAGCCTGCCGCCAAGCGTGGCAAGGCCGCAGCGGGTGAGGCTCCGGCGCTGTCGCCAAAAGAAAAGGCGCGCAAGCAGCTGGTCGCACGCATGGGGGTTGATCCGGACCACGGCTGGAAAGCCAAGTACGAGATCCTTCCAGGCAAGGAAAAGGTCATCGAAGAACTGCGTCGCCTGGCCAAGGATGCCGACACCATCTATCTCGCAACCGACTTGGATCGCGAGGGGGAAGCCATTGCCTGGCACCTGCGCGAAGCCATCGGTGGTGACGACAGCCGCTACAAGCGCGTGGTGTTCAACGAAATTACCAAAAAAGCCATTCAGGAAGCGTTCTCGCAGCCGGGTGAGCTGGATATCGATCGGGTCAACGCCCAGCAGGCCCGTCGTTTCCTCGATCGCGTAGTGGGCTATATGGTTTCGCCACTGTTGTGGCAGAAAATCGCCCGTGGTCTGTCAGCCGGCCGCGTACAGTCGGTAGCGGTAAAGCTGGTGGTCGAGCGCGAGCGCGAAATCCGTGCCTTCATTCCTGAAGAGTACTGGGAAGTGCATGCCGACCTGGGCACCGCCAAGGATGCCAAGGTTCGTTTCGAAGTTGCGCGCGAGAAGGGCGAGGCTTTCAAGCCGCTCAACGAAGCCCAGGCAATGGCGGCATTGGAGAAGCTCAAGGCTTCCAGCTACAGCGTCGCCAAGCGTGAAGACCGACCTACCAGCAGCAAGCCGTCTGCTCCGTTCATCACCTCCACCCTGCAGCAGGCGGCGAGTAATCGCCTGGGCTTCGGGGTGAAGAAGACCATGATGATGGCCCAGCGTCTGTACGAAGCTGGCTACATCACTTATATGCGTACCGACTCGACCAACCTTTCTGCCGACGCGGTGGAAATGGCGCGTAGCTACATCGAAAGCGAATTTGGCAAGAAGTACCTGCCAGAAGCGCCGATTGTCTACAGCAGCAAAGAGGGTGCCCAGGAGGCGCACGAAGCGATTCGTCCTTCCGACGTCAACACCCACCCATCCAAGCTCACGGGTATGGAACGTGACGCCGAGCGTCTCTACGAGCTGATCTGGCGTCAGTTCCTGGCTTGCCAGATGCCACCGGCGCAGTACCTCTCGACTACCGTCAGCGTTATGGCTGGTGATTTCGAGCTGCGCGCCAAGGGCCGTATCCTCAAGTTCGACGGTTACACCCGCGTGCTGCCACAGCAGACCAAGCCGGGCGATGATGACGTGCTGCCTGAGATGAATCAGGGTGAAGTGCTCAAGCTTATCCAGCTTGATCCAAGCCAGCACTTCACCAAGCCGCCTGCGCGTTTCTCCGAAGCCAGCCTGGTCAAGGAAATGGAAAAGCGTGGTATCGGCCGTCCTTCCACCTACGCGGCGATCATCTCGACCATTCAGGATCGTGGCTACGTCACCTTGCATAACCGCCGATTCTATTCCGAGAAGATGGGCGACATCGTCACCGAGCGCCTGTCCGAAAGCTTCTCGAACCTGATGGACTACGGTTTTACCGCCGGTATGGAAGAAAACCTCGATGACGTGGCTCAGGGTGAGCGCGACTGGAAGAATGTGCTGGATGAGTTCTACGGCGACTTCAGCAACAAGCTCAAGCTCGCCGAAGATGCTGAAAAGGGCATGCGTGCCAATCAGCCGACGCTGACCAATATCCCCTGCAAGGATTGCGGTCGTCCGATGATGATTCGCACGGCTTCCACTGGCGTGTTCCTCGGTTGCTCGGGGTATAGCCTGCCGCCTAAAGAGCGTTGCAAGGCTACCGTCAACCTGGTCCCGGGTGATGAAATCGCTGCTGATGACGAGGGCGAGTCCGAGTCGCGGGTGTTGCTCAACAAGCACCGCTGCCCGATCTGCTCCACCGCGATGGATGCGTATCTGCTCGACGAGAAGCACAAGCTGCATATCTGCGGTAACAACCCCGATTGCACCGGCTACGAGATCGAAGAGGGTAGCTACCGTATCAAAGGCTACGAAGGTCCAAGCCTTGAGTGCGACAAGTGCGGCAGTGAAATGCAGCTCAAGACCGGCCGCTTTGGCAAGTTCTTCGGCTGCACCAACGCTGAATGCAAAAATACCCGTAAGCTGCTCAAGAGCGGTGAAGCGGCGCCGCCGAAGATGGATGCGGTGAAGATGCCGGAGCTCAAGTGCGAAAAGGTCAATGACACTTACGTGCTGCGTGACGGTGCTTCGGGGCTGTTCCTGGCTGCCAGCCAGTTCCCGAAAAACCGTGAGACCCGTGCACCGCTGGTGATCGAGATCATTCCACACAAGGACGAAATCGATCCGAAGTATCACTTCCTCTGCGAAGCGCCAAAGAAAGACCCTGACGGACGCCCAGCGGTAATTCGCTACAGCCGCAAGACCAAGGAGCAGTACGTGCAGACCGAGGTTGAAGGTAAACCTACGGGCTGGCGTGCGTTCTACGACGGCAAGGCCTGGAAGGTCGAAGACAAGCGCTGATCAATCGTTATTGATCCAATCGCGGGGCATGGCCCCGCGATGCATTTCGGGGCTGCAATAGTGTAAATTCAGCAATCGCCTTGCAGCCTTTCGGAGGGCACCCAGATGGCCCAGGAACTTTACACACGCACCAACCAGAAGATTTACTTCGCAGGCCTGGCTCTTGAGGCTATGGGCAAGGCGCAGGACAGCCGGACAATGAACGCTCAAGCGTTGATTCAGGCTGAGCGCGAATCAGCGTTGTTTCACCTCTACGGCGCGCTTCTGGGGCTATGCCATGAAATTGCTGGCTTCTACCGTCTACCACAAGCCGCTGCTGCGCGTGTGGAATTGTTGCTGACGCGCGAAGTGCTGGAGGCTGTGGCAATTCCGGAGATGGCTGAGCTGGTTGAGTTGGCGGAGCAACGCGAAACCTGGCTCGCGCAATTGTTGAACGCTTATGCCGATTTGTTTCGACCGCCGGTCGCGAAAAAAGCCCCAAAAACCGATGTCACCCAGCCTCTGATACAAGCCGTAAGCCTTGATGAGCCTGAGCTAGCGCCGCTATCTCGGGAGGAGCTGGAAGGTTGGCGGCAGAATCTCAAGGGCCTGACCGTTCGCTTTCGCGAGGGCCTGAGTGAGTGCTGATTTAAGCGCTCGCTGGTACAATGCTGGCCTTTCGTGGAGAACAGCCTTTTATGCCAACGTCCTTTCTAGAAATTGTCGAGTTGCCTGATGGCCGGATCGAGCTGCGCCGCGCCGAGGACGAGGGCTCCCTGGTGACCCTGGATTTCTCCGAGGACGCCAAGGCCTTCTTGCAAGGTCAACACGTGGAAGTGGCCAAAGCCATGCTCAGTGTTGGTGTGCAGATGGCTGGCAAGTTGGTCGAAGGTGAAGTCGAACGAGACGATGGGTCGCGCGTCCTGCACTGATCGTACGGCATGGCTTCCTCGTTCTGAGGAAGCCGGACAATATCCAGACTACCTGTCCTGAATATCAGCCGAGGCGGATATTCAAGCTTTGCGCGTCTCCGGCGCGGGCGGCATTGCTCAGTTGCATGCGAGCGCTGCTGCTGACAGTGCTCAGCCAGCTGACCACGGTGTGGCTGCGGCCCAGGCGTAGGGCGTCACACGCCAGTTGCAAGGCGCTTTGGTTGCCGCGTGGTTGCAGCAGCAGAATGCGCTCGCGATTGAGGCCAGCTTCGCGGAGCCATGCCTGGGTCAGGCTAGCCGGTGGGGCGATCAAGGTTAGCCAGCGAGCGTCGTGCTCTTCGCTCAGCTCGCTCAAATCGCGCAGCATTGGCGCCAGCAGGTTCTGGCAGCTACCCAGAGCGCCACGCAAGGACAGTTCGCTGAATACCTGGGCTGTGCCCGGGTGCGACGCAGGCTTGGCAGCTTTAAGTCCGGGCAGCACTGGCTGGGCCAGAAATGCTTCGAACAAGGGCAGTTGCACTTGCTGTGGTACGTTCTGTGACGCTGGGGGGAACTGCATGACGCCTCCTTTATCGACGAATTACGCCGACACTCAAGCCCTCGATCACCAGTTCCTGCTCTTTCAGGTTGACTTCGATGGGGGCGAACTCGGGGTTTTCCGCAAGCAGCCAGACTTTGCTGCCTTCGCGCTGGAAGCGCTTGACCGTCACTTCGTCACCTAGGCGGGCGACCACAATCTGGCCATTGCGAGCTTCGCGGCAGGTGTGTACGGCAAGCAGGTCACCATCAACGATGCCGACATCCTTCATGCTCATGCCGTGAACGCGCAGCAAATAGTCGGCCCGCGGATGGAAGAAAGCCGGGTTGATGTTGCAGGACTCTTCGATGTGCTGCTGGGCCAGTATTGGCGCGCCCGCAGCTACACGACCGATGATCGGCAGGCTGCTGTCTTCGGTCTTGGTTTCAAGGCCGGGGATGCGGATGCCGCGCGAGGCGCCTGGAGTCATCTCGATTGCGCCCTTGCGGGCCAGTGCCTTGAGGTGCTCCTCGGCAGCGTTGGGCGATTTGAAACCCAGCTCCTGGGCGATTTCCGCGCGGGTCGGCGGAAAGCCGTTGTCTTCCAGGCAGCGCTTGATAAAAGCCAGAATCTCAGCTTGGCGTGGCGTCAGTTTTAGCATTTCGATCGCTCTGTCTTTTTATACAGTGACTGTAATTATATACAGTGAGTGGCAAGCTGCAAGCATCAAGCTTGAACAAAAAGCGGGATATGGCGCTTATGCCTTGCAGTCTGGGGCCTGCAGCTGTGATTTAATACGTGACCGTATAGACGCAAAGCGGTCGGATGGGCTTGACAAATTACCGGTTTGAAACGTATGTTTCAAACAAGTGTTTGTCAGGCGGAGTAGTCATGGCCCAGTCGGAAACCGTAGAACGCATTCTCGATGCTGCCGAGCAGTTGTTCGCGGAAAAAGGTTTTGCCGAAACCTCATTGCGGCTGATCACCAGTAAGGCCGGCGTCAACCTGGCGGCGGTGAACTACCATTTCGGTTCGAAGAAGGCCCTGATCCAGGCGGTCTTCTCGCGTTTCCTTGGTCCTTTCTGCGCAAGTCTGGAGCGTGAACTGGAGCGTCGCCAGGCCCGTCCCGAGCACAAGCCAAGCCTGGAAGAATTGCTGGAAATGCTGGTAGAGCAGGCCATGGTCGTGCAGCCGCGCAGCGGTAACGACCTGTCGATTTTCATGCGTTTGCTGGGCCTGGCTTTCAGTCAGAGCCAGGGTCACCTGCGACGTTACCTGGAAGACATGTACGGCAAGGTGTTCCGCCGCTATATGCTGCTGGTCAACGAAGCGGCCCCACGTATTCCGCCTATCGAGCTGTTCTGGCGTGTGCACTTCATGCTGGGCGCTGCAGCATTCAGTATGTCCGGCATCAAAGCATTGCGCGCCATCGCCGAAACCGATTTCGGTATCAACACCTCGATCGAGCAGGTCATGCGCTTGATGGTGCCGTTTCTTGCGGCCGGTATGCGCGCAGACAGTGGCGTCACCGATGAAGCCATGGCCGCCGCGCAACTGCGTCCACGCAGCAAGTCATCGAGCCCGGCGGTTACCGCCAAAGCCTGAGCCATGGCTGGGCGCGGCGAGCCGCATCGGCTAAGCTAGCGCCCATGCCCAGTCTCGATTTACTGCACATTTCCCTTGCCGATCAATGCCTCTATGGGTTCTACCAGGGGCACTTACGCCTGCGTCTACCCGTTTCCACTGCACTGATGGGTGCCGGAGAAGCCAACGGCTCTGGTTGTACGCCGCGCGGCCGCCATCAGGTGCGAGCAAAGATCGGAACTGGTTTGCCCCAAGGGGCAGTGCTGCGTGGTCGACGCTGGAGCGGTGAAGTCTGGACGCCGCAGCTCCATGCGCAGTACCCGGGCCGTGACTGGATTCTCAGTCGTATCCTCTGGCTCAGCGGTTGCGAGCCTGGATTCAATCGCTTGGGGTCGGTCGATACGTTTCGACGTTACATATATTTGCACGGCACGCCTGACAGCGAACCTTTAGGCGTGCCGTTGTCCCATGGCTGTGTCCGCCTGCGCAATGCCGACCTGTTGCATCTGTTTGACCGGGTGCCGATGCATTGTGCAGTGCAGATCGAAGAAGCTGCGTGCCCTCAATGGGTCGACGCGCCCCTGAACTGAAGGATCTAATATGAGTGCCAGCCTGCAAGGCTCCCTGATGGTGGACATCGCCGGTACCTGGCTGACCGCCGAAGATCGCCAGCTTTTGCGCCAGCCCGAAGTGGCGGGCCTGATCATTTTTGCCCGCAATATTGAATGCCCTCGCCAGGTACGCGAGTTGTCGGCTTCGATTCGTGCCGTTCGCCCGGACCTGATTCTGGCAGTGGACCAGGAAGGCGGGCGAGTCCAGCGCCTGCGCCAGGGCTTTGTAAGGCTGCCAGCCATGCGGGCGCTTGCCGACAATGACAATGCCCAATACCTGGCCGAGCAATGCGGCTGGTTGATGGCCACTGAAGTGCTGGCGGTAGGCTTGGACCTGAGCTTTGCCCCGGTTTTGGATCTTGATCATCAGCGCAGCGCTGTAGTCGGCAGCCGCGCGTTCGAAGCTGATCCGCTCCGTGCAACTGCCCTGGCCGGCGCATTCATTCGGGGTATGAACGCCGCAGGCATGGCCGCATGTGGCAAGCACTTCCCTGGCCATGGTTGGGCCGAGGCTGACTCCCATGTCGCGATTCCTACCGACGAGCGCAGCCTGGAGCAGATCCGTGCTGTCGACCTGGTGCCTTTTGCGCGCCTCAGTGGCCAACTGGCTGCGGTGATGCCTGCGCATGTGATCTACCCGCAGATCGATAACCAGCCGGCCGGCTTCTCGCGGCGTTGGCTGCAGGACATCCTGCGAGGTGAGCAGGGCTTTGACGGGGTGATCTTCAGTGATGACCTGTCAATGGCAGGGGCTCATGTTGTCGGCGATGCTGCCAGCCGCATCGAGGCTGCGTTGACTGCCGGTTGTGACATGGGGCTGGTGTGCAACGATCGGGCAGCCGCCGAATTGGCGCTGACCGCTGCGCAGCGGTTGAAGGTCAAGCCGTCGCCACGTATTGCGCAGATGCGTGGGCAGGGTTTTGCACGTACTGACTATCGTCAGCAACCGCGCTGGCTGGAAGCGCTCGGGGCGTTGAAAGAGGCCCAGTTGGTCGATTGACCTCGCCGGGCAGGCCCCACTGGAAACACATTGCCAGTGGGCGCTAGCCCCGGCGGGGATTCAGCCCGTTTTAGACCCCTTGTGCTTGCCAGGCAGTGGGGCAAACAAGGCATCGATATCCTCTGCGGCCAAACGCCAGTCACCCGCCGTTCGCCCATCCAGCACGCCGGCCGCAAGCGCCGACTTCTCCTGTTGCAGTTGCTGGATTTTTTCTTCCACCGTGCCGCGGGTGATCAGTTTGTAGACGAAAACCGGCTTTTCCTGGCCGATGCGATAGGCACGGTCGGTGGCCTGGTTCTCGGCTGCCGGGTTCCACCACGGGTCGTAGTGAATGACAGTATCGGCCGCCGTGAGATTCAGGCCAACGCCACCCGCCTTGAGGCTGATGAGAAAAATCTGCAATTGTCCGCTTTGGAAGTCCTGCACGGGTGCGCGACGGTCACGTGTCTCGCCGGTCAGTAGTGCGTAGGCGATGTGGCGTTGCTGCAACTCTTGCTCGATCAACCTGAGCATGCTGGTGAATTGCGAGAACAGCAGCACTCGCCGGCCTTCGGCGAGCAGTTCCTCAAGCATTTCCATCAGGCTTGCCAGTTTGCCCGAATGGGCGCCGCGCGCGGTTGTGGCCTCGCTGTTGATCAGGCGCAAGTCACAGCAGACCTGGCGTAGTTTGAGCAATGCCTCAAGGATGATGATCTGGCTACGCGCCACACCCTTGCGAGTGATTTCGTTGCGTACCTTTTGATCCATGGCCAGGCGCATGGTCTCGTAGACATCGCGCTGAGCGTCGCTAAGGTCGACCCAATGAATCATTTCGGTTTTGGCGGGCAGCTCCGTGGCAACTTGTTCCTTGGTGCGCCGGAGCAGGAAAGGCTTGATCCGGGCGTTGAGGTGCTGCAAGCGTTCTTCATTGCTCTGGCGCTCGATCGGTACGCGGTAGTCGCGATTGAATGTCTTGGCGTCACCCAGCCAGCCGGGCAGCAGGAAGTGAAACAGCGACCACAGCTCACCCAGGTGATTTTCCAGGGGCGTGCCACTGAGGCACAGGCGTTGGCGTGCTTCGAACTCACGTGCAGCCTGGGCTGCCTTACTGTTCGGGCTCTTGATGTACTGCGCTTCATCGAGAATCAGTACATGCAGCTTCAGGCCCTCGAAGTGCTCCATGTCCTTGGGCAGCAAGGCGTAAGTGGTAAGCAGCAGGTCATAGTCGTGCAAGTTGGCAAAGTGTTTGCGTCGGCCTACGCCTTGCAGCGCAAGCACTCGCAGGTCGGGCGCGAAGCGTGCGGCTTCGTCCTGCCAGTTGGGGATCAGGCTGGTGGGCATCACCACCATGGCGGGGCGGGTCAGGCGTCCGGCGTTTTTCTCGGTGAGCAGGTGGGCGAGGGTTTGCAGGGTCTTGCCCAGGCCCATGTCATCGGCAAGGATGCCGCCGACTTCCAGCTCGCGCAGTGCCTGCATCCAGCTCAGGCCTTCAAGTTGGTAAGCACGCAGTGTTGCATTGAGGCCGCTTGGGGCCTGCGCCGGTTGCAGGCGGATATCGCGCAAGCGTTCGGCGAGGTTGCGCACCTGAGCGCCGCCTTGCCAGCTTAGCGGCAGGTCTTGCAGCGCATTGAGGCGGGTGGCATCCAGGGTAGGCAGGCGCAGGCTGGTGTCGCCTGGCTCACGCAGGTAGAAGTCGCCTAGCGTCGCCAATACGGGTTTGAGCCGGCCATAGGGCAGTGCCACTTGCAGGTTGCGGCGTACGCTGCCTGGCGGGCCAGGTAACTGCACCAGCATTTGTTCATCGTCTCGGCGCTTTTGCAATTGCGCGGGATTGAGCAGCTCCGGATGGCTACGCAGTACGTTGAGAAGGATCGGCAGCAGGCTCAGGCGCTCGCCATTGACCTCGATGCCCAGCTCCAGGTCGAACCAGTCTCGCCCGCCGGCTTCATCAATATGCGCGTACCAGTCATCTACCTGGGCGAGGTTGAAGGCGAATTCGTCGGTGTATTCGATCTCCCATCCTTGTTCGCGCAACAGCGGCAAGTCATTGAGGATGAAGCGTAGCCAAGCGCCCTCGGACGCCAACTCAAGCAGGTCGCCAGCGCTTTCGGGCAACGCTTTGCTTTGCCGCGTGGCCACCTTGAATCCCAGCTTCGTCAGCGTCTGGCGGATTTTGCCTTCGGCTTCGGGTTGGCGCTGGATACGTTGGCAGGTGCTGCCGTCGAGCTTGGTAACGTCTTTGGCCTGGCGGCCACTGGCGCGCACCCCGTCGTAGACAAAAGACAAGGCAGCTCGGTGCTGGTGTTGGCGCTGCATTCGGCCTGATTGCGGCACGTAAGCGCTGAACTCGTGACTGCCCAGGGTGAGGTGGGGTGTGGGTGCAATGCCTTCGATGATCTTTTCGCTCAATGTTCTGGGGGTGGGGATCTGACGATTGAGGGTCTGAATCCGATGGCTGAATTGTACTACCTGGCTTTCCGGTATGACCGGCGCGGAGGCGAGATATGAAGCTGTGATTTCGTCGTAGCCGTGGCTCAGGCTGCCAATCTGGTCCTGGGCTTGGTTTAGGTAATACAGTGGCTGCAGGGCCAGAACGTGTTCGATCAACGTGCCGTGGCTGTACCAGCAGCCCTTGTAATGGCCGCTATCCAGCTTGACCCAGCGAAACTCGCAGCTAAGCGGCGCTCCCCGGGTAAGGGGGGAGAGGTGCGGAGCGAGGACCAATCGTTCGGTAGACAGGGCCTGTTCAAGCAGTGCCGCGCCATCGGCTCCTTCAAGCGTTACGGTGCCGTTGAATGTGGCGCTTTGCGGGCTGGCAACAACCAGGCGTAGAAACTTTGCATCACACGCCTGCAGATAGCGCGGCTTCAGGCGCAGGGGTTCTTGAGGGGGCAGGATCGGCTTGAGCTCGGTGAAGCTGCCATCCTTCAGGCGATTGCATTTGTACGGGATGATGCAGGCCTTGCCGCTTTCTAGTAAGGACAGCTCGTAGATCAGTATGCGCCCATCCTCTTTCGAGGATTTTCCGACGCCTGCTGCAACCTTGGCGAGGTTGTCGATCCAGTGCTCCAGTTGCGGGCTCAGCCCCGACGTTTCGCTTGGCTGTAGTGCTTCGTCCGGTTCTTGCAGGGCCATCACGTAATAGAGGACGGCGGCGCAGTGCTTGCAATTGAAACCTACCGGGCAACTGCAGAATGACCTCAGCAATGACCCGAACTCGAGGTTGCCCAACTCAATAATCTGGGTGTAGACATTGCCACCGGAACCGCGGCAGGTTGAAGTGAGCTTGGCGCCTTTTAGCGATAGCAGCTTTACGCGGCCTTGCTCCGCATATTTGGCGCCTCTTTCCAGCACCTGTGAGCGGAACGCTGACGTCCAGTCGTCATTTTCAACCAGTTGCCGCAGTTCTCTCCGCATCTGGTTATTGCTCCATCAACTCCGGCGCTGGGCTGGGCATCCTCACCGGCCTGTTGGCGGTAACCTTGAGCAGCACGGCCAGGTGGCCGCCATCGAGAAAAGTCAGTTCTGCATTTTTTACCGTGCTGTTGCTCTGCTTGAGCTGTTCGCTCTGGACGACGGCGCCATTGCCGTCGAACTGATTGACCCAGACGTTGGCATCGACGGCGATGAAGCGATCTTCCTTAAGGCTCAGGTTGCCCTCGATCGGGAAGTGGCCGAATTGTTCCTTGCCGTCGGTGATGGCAACGGTGCCGGCGTCCTGTTTCCAGGCTTTGTGTAAAAGCACCGTGTATTGACTGTCCGCGGTCAGCTTCGCTGCTTCATCGGTCATTGCGGGTTTGCGCAGGTCGCCTTCGGCAAGGGCCTGGGCGCCGTTGCTCCAGTCTTCCGGGGCAAACTGGCTGGTAATCGCCGGCACGGCGTTTTGCCGTACCAGAATCATTTCAACCTGATACTCGCCTTCAGCAAATGCGGCTGGGGCAAATAGCGCCAGTAGCAGGGTCAGGCAGCGAATGGCACGCATGGATCTTCCTTCACGCAGATTGTGGGGTCAGGCGCTCGAACAGCGCCTCAAGGTTGTTGAAGCGTTCTTCCGGGCGCTCCATCGGCACCATGAACTTGAACTGGGTTGCACCTTCGAACTTGTAACGCTTGGGCTGGCTCTGGATCAGCTTGATCAATGCCATTGGGTCGACCGGTGTCTCGGCTTCGAATTCGATCTTGCCGCCGTTGGGGCCGGCGTCGACTTTCTTGATGCCAAGCTTTTCTGCCTGCAGCTTGAGCAAGGTCAGGCGTACCAGGTTTTTGGTGGGCTCGGGTAACAGCCCGAAACGGTCGATCATCTCCACTTGCAGGTCTTTGAGGCCGTCCTCATCCACCGCCGAGGCAATTCGCTTGTACAGAATCAGGCGCGCATGCACATCGGGCAGGTAATCTTCAGGAATCAGCGCGGGTAGGCGCAGATTGATTTCCGGGCCACCGCCCAAGGGTTGATCGAGGTTAGGCTGGGTACCCTTGCGGATGGCCTTGACTGCGCGCTCGAGCATTTCCATGTACAGGGTAAACCCGACCGCCTGGATCTGCCCGCTCTGGCCTTCGCCAAGCAGCTCGCCAGCGCCACGGATCTCCAGGTCGTTGGTGGCAAGGACAAAACCTGCGCCCAAATCCTGAGTGTTGGCGATAGCCTCCAGGCGCTTCTCGGCATCTGGCGTGATTTGCTGGCGTGGCGGGGTAAGCAGATAAGCGTATGCCTGGTGGTGACTGCGTCCGACCCGGCCGCGCAATTGGTGCAATTGGGCCAGGCCGAACTTGTCGGCACGCTCGATGATGATGGTGTTGGCGCTCGGTACGTCGATACCGGTCTCGATAATGGTCGAGGCGATCAACACGTTGAAGCGCTTATGGTAGAAGTCGCTCATCACCTGTTCGAGTTCGCGTTCGCGCATCTGCCCGTGACCGATGCCAATGCGCGCCTCGGGTACCAGTTCAGTGAGGTCGGCGGCGCACTTCTCGATGCTTTTCACATCGTTGTGCAGGTAGTAGACCTGGCCGCCGCGTAGCAGCTCGCGCAGCAGCGCTTCCTTGACGGTGCTCTTGTTCTGCTCCATCACAAAGGTACGCACCGACAATCGGCGAGCTGGCGGGGTGGCGATGATCGACAGGTCGCGCATGCCGGCCACTGCCATGTTCAACGTACGCGGAATCGGTGTGGCCGTCAGGGTGAGGATGTCGACTTCACTGCGCAGCGCCTTGAGTTGTTCTTTCTGGCGTACGCCAAAACGGTGCTCTTCGTCGATGATCACCAGGCCCAGGTCTTTGATCTTGACGTCGTCTTGCAGCAGCTTGTGGGTGCCGATGACGATGTCGATCTTGCCTTCGGCGAGATCGGCGACGGCGTTGGCGATTTCTTTGGGCGACTTGAAGCGGCTCATCACCTCCACGGTGACGGGCCAGTCGGCGAAGCGGTCGCGGAAGCTGTTGTAGTGCTGTTGGGCGAGCAGGGTGGTAGGAACCAGGATCGCTACCTGGCGACCACCGTGTACGGCGATGAAGGCGGCGCGCATGGCCACTTCGGTCTTGCCGAAGCCCACATCGCCACAGACCAGGCGATCCATCGGCTTGGGCGCGAGCATGTCCTCGCGTACCGCTTCGATCGCGCTTTGCTGGTCGGGCGTTTCTTCGAAAGGAAAGCCGGCGCTGAATGTGGCGTAGTCGGCAGACGGATCGGCGAAGGCATACCCTTTGCGTGCGGCGCGGCGGGCATAAATGTCGAGCAGTTCGGCAGCAACGTCGCGGACTTGTTCGGCCGCTTTGCGCTTGGCTTTTTGCCAGGTTTCGGAGCCAAGCCGATGCAGTGGCGCCAGCGCGTCATCGCTACCGGTGTAACGAGCGATCAGGTGCAGGTTGGCCACCGGCACATAGAGTTTGGCGCCCTCGGCGTACTCCAGGGTGAGGAACTCGGCGACCTGATTGTCGATTTCCAGGGTCGCCAGGCCCAGGTAGCGACCCACACCGTGGTCGATGTGTACCACTGGCGCGCCTTCGCGCAATTCGGTGAGGTTCTTGATGACCGCATCGTTGCTGCCGTCGCTGCGTTTTTCCCGGCGCCGGCGCTGCATGACCCGTTGCCCGAACAGCGGGCTTTCGGCAACCAGGGCGATGGCCGGATCTTCCAGCAGCAGGCCTTCATCGAGCGGGGCGATGGTAATTGCCAGGCGCTCTTTGCCGGCAACAAATGCACTCCAACTGTCGACGGTTTGCGGGCGCAGCTTCAGGCGCTCGAGGAGTTCGAGCAGCACTTCGCGACGGCCTGCCGACTCGGCAGTGAACAACACGCGGCCAGCGAACTGGTCGAGGAACGCTGATAACGCTGCCAACGGCTGGTGGGCCTTGGCTTCGATGGCAAGATTGGGCAGCGCTTGTGCCGGGAAGCGCTCGCGACCGACGCCGCTGTCGATGTCATCCTGGCTGACGACAACGCGTGGCCAGTTTTTCAGGCGGGCAAAACAATCCTCTACCGGCAGGAACAATTCGGCCGGTGGCAACAGGGGGCGCGACGGATCGATACGCCGCTCCTCGTAGCGGTTGCGCACATCGCTCCAGAAATGCTCGGCTGCCTGCTCGACGCCGGGCAGGGAAAACACCTGGGTGTCCTGGGGCAGGTAGTCGAACAGGGTCGAGGTGTCATCGAAAAACAGCGGCAGGTAATACTCGATACCGGCAGGGGTAATGCCGCTGGACAGGTCCTGGAAGATCGAGCAGCGGCGGAAGTCGACGTCGAAGCGCTCACGAAAGCGAGCCTTGAAGCGAGTCACGGCATCTTTTTGCAGCGGAAACTCGCGCGCCGGCAACAAGCGCACCGACTCGACTTTGTCGATGGAGCGCTGGGTCTCCGGGTCGAAGGTCCGCAGGGTCTCGATCTCGTCGTCGAACAGATCGATCCGGTACGGCAGCTTGCTGCCCATTGGGAACAGATCGATCAGTGCGCCGCGCACGGCGAATTCGCCGTGTTCGTACACCGTATCGACACAGCGGTAACCGCTGGCTTCCAGACGCGTGCGCATTTGCTCAACGTCGAGCTTCTGGCCGATGTCCAGCACCAGGCTGCTACCCAGCAGGAAGCGGGTCGGTGCCAGGCGGTGCAGGGCAGTGGTGATCGGCACCACGAGAATGCCGTGGTCAAGCTCCGGCAGCCGGTACAGGCTGGCAATCCGCTGAGAGATGATGTCCTGGTGCGGCGAGAACAGGTCGTAGGGCAGGGTTTCCCAGTCGGGGAACGGCAATACCGGCAGATCCGGCGCAAAAAAGCGCAACTCCTGCTCGAGCCGGTCAGCTGTTTGGCTGTCGGCGGTCAGAAGCAGGGTAAAGCGCTTGGCGGCGCTGGCAGCTTCGGCAATGGCCAGGCTCAGGGCAGCGCCCGGCAGATTGCCCCAGGTTTGTTTGCCGGCAGTGGCCGGCAGGTGCGGTAGACGCAGTACAGGCACGGGAGGTCGAGCTCCAAGCGTTGCGACAAAGACGACAATTGTACCGGTGACGAGCCCGTGCTGTCAGGTTTGCGCAGGCTAAATCCATGTAGTGACGCATCGGCGACAGGCGCTCATTGCTCGATGGGCTGCGGGGCGTCATAATGTAGCCCCTTTTTTCTGTCCCTACATGTGGAAGGTTCCCGTGACTCAGAAGCCCGACCAGTGTCTTGGTGAGTGGATTGATCGTGAAGCACTTGCAGAAGCGATGATCCCGCTTATCGGTCAGCTCTACCGCAATAACAATGTGGTGAGCTCGATCTATGGCCGTAGCCTGATCAACCGCTCGGTGATCTCGATCCTCAAAGCGCATCGCTTTGCTCGTCATCGCCAAACCGACGAAACCGAACTCTCTGTCCACGAGACATTCCCGCTGCTCAAGGCGATGAGCGAGCTGAAACTGGGCGCCGCTTCGGTCGACCTGGGCAAGCTGGCCAACAAATTCAAGCAAGAAGGCAACGGTCGTAGCGCCGAGCAGTTCGTGCGTGAAGAAATGGCCGACGTGGTTGGCCAGCAGAATGCTTCGGCGCGCAAAGGCACTGACGTCGTGCTGTACGGCTTCGGTCGTATTGGCCGTCTGCTGGCGCGCATCCTGATCGAAAAAACCGGTGGTGGCGACGGTCTGCGTCTGCGTGCCATCGTCGTGCGCAAAGGCGCCGAAAACGATCTGGTCAAGCGTGCCAGCCTGTTGCGTCGTGACTCGGTTCACGGCCCGTTCGATGGCACCATCACCATCGACGAAGAACACAACACCATCACCGCCAACGGCAACCTGATCCAGGTTATCTACGCCAAGAGCCCTAGCGAAGTCGACTACACCCAGTACGGCATCGAAAACGCTCTGATCGTCGACAACACCGGTGTATGGCGTGATGCCGACGGCCTGGGCCAACACTTGGCGTGCCCTGGCGCTGCTCGCGTAATCCTCACTGCACCTGGCAAAGGCGCACTGAAGAACATCGTGCACGGCATCAACCACGGTGAAATCAACGCTGACGACAAGATTATCTCGGCCGCTTCCTGCACCACCAACGCCATCGTGCCGGTGCTCAAAGCTGTCAATGACAAGTACGGCATCGTCAACGGCCACGTCGAAACCGTTCACTCGTTCACCAACGACCAGAACCTGATCGACAACTTCCACAAGGGCAGCCGTCGTGGCCGCGCCGCGCCGTTGAACATGGTTATCACCGAGACCGGTGCAGCCACTGCAGCTGCCAAGGCGCTGCCAGTGCTCAAGGGCAAGCTGACCGGTAACGCGATTCGTGTTCCAACGCCGAACGTGTCGATGGCCATCCTCAACCTGAACCTGGAAAAGGCCACCAACCGCGAAGAAATCAACGAGTACTTGCGCCAGATGGCCATGCACTCGGATCTGCACAAGCAGATCGATTACGTCAGCTCGCAGGAAGTGGTTTCCACTGACTTCGTTGGCTCGCGTCACGCCGGTGTGGTCGATGCCGAAGCTACCATCTGCAACGATAACCGCGTTGTCCTGTACGTCTGGTACGACAACGAATTCGGTTACAGCTGCCAGGTTGTGCGTGTAATGGAAGACATGGCCGGTGTAAACCCGCCAGCTTTCCCACGCTAAGCTTGTCTTGGTTGTGAAAGACGGGAACCTCAGGGTTCCCGTTTTTTTTGCCTGATTTTCCAGGAGGATGAATGCGTAACCTGTTGCTGGTGAACGCGCTGGTGAGTGTGCTGATCAGCCTGGCCGGTTGCTCGCAAGGCGATACGCTTGAGCGCATCAGCGGGCCAACCATGGGGAGTAGCTTCACCGTGCAGTATGTGCGCACGGCGCAAGGGCCGACGCCGGAGCGCGTCAGGCAAGAAGTGCAGGGCGTGCTTGAGGGGATCGACAAGCGCTTTTCCACCTATCGCAGTGACTCGTTGACCGAGACCTTCAATCGCTTGCCTGCCAACAGTTGCCAGAGGATGCCGGCAGAGGTGCTGGAATTGGTGCGTGTTGGTGAGCAGTTGTCGCAGCAGAGCGAGGGTGCGTTTGACCTGACCGTGGAGCCGTTGCTCGATCTGTGGGGCTTCGGTCCGCAATCACGGCAAGAAAAAGTGCCAGACGCACAGGCGCTGGCCAGTACGCGGCAGCGTGTCGGGTATGGGCATTTGCGCATAGTTGGCGAGCAGTTGTGCAAGGATGCTGCGGTGCAAATCGACTTCAACAGCATAGCGGCAGGGCATGCGGTGGACCTTCTGGTTGAGCGGCTTGAAGCCCTGGGGGTCGCGGATTTGCTGGTCGAAGTGACCGGCGAGCTTAAAGCCTTGGGCAGAAAGCCCGATGGCAGCCACTGGAAAGTAGCGCTTGAGCTCCCCCGTGATGATCGCCAGATTGCCCAGCAAATAGTGGCGGTGGATGGCTATGGTGTTTCGACCTCCGGTGACTATCGCAACTATTTCGAGGAGAATGGCCAGCGCTATTCGCATACCTTCGATGCGCGCCAGGGCAAACCGGTGCAGCATGAGTTGGCGGCGGTGACAGTTTTTGATCGTTCGGCATTGATGGCTGACGGTTACTCGACCTTATTGTTGATCCTTGGGCCGCAACAGGGCTGGGACTTTGCCTTGAAACACGAGATTGCTGCGCTGTTCGTGACCCGGGTTGGTGATGGTTTCGTCTCTCGGAGCACGCCGGCGTTTGCTCGAGTGATTAAGAATTGAAAGGCATCGCGGGGCAAGCCCGCGCCCACCGTTTTTGGGTGGGCTTGCCCCGCGATGAATACATGTAGTGCAGAGAAAATTAGCCTACGACGCGACCAAGGGTTAATGTGCGCGACGCTCAAGCTTGATTAGACTGCATTCGAAATTTTCATGGCGCCGCTGGCGACATGATCTAGCCCCGATCGCCGGCGTGGCGAACGGGCCTGTTCTGAAGGAGTACGCATGGCTGTCTACAACTACGACGTAGTGGTGCTGGGTTCCGGCCCCGCAGGAGAAGGGGCGGCAATGAATGCTGCCAAAGCAGGACGCAAGGTGGCGATGGTCGATAGCCGTCGCCAGGTCGGCGGTAACTGCACCCACCTGGGCACCATCCCGTCCAAGGCCCTGCGTCACTCGGTGCGCCAGATCATGCAGTTCAACACCAACCCGATGTTCCGGGCCATTGGTGAGCCGCGCTGGTTCTCGTTCCCTGACGTACTGAAAAGCGCCGAGAAGGTGATTGCCAAGCAAGTCACCTCGCGCACTGGCTACTACGCGCGCAACCGTGTGGACGTGTTCTTTGGCACTGGCAGTTTCGCCGACGAGCAGACCATCGAAGTGGTTTGCGCCAATGGCGTGGTTGAGAAACTGGTCGCCAAGCACATCATTATCGCTACCGGTTCGCGTCCATACCGTCCGGCCGATATCGATTTCCATCACCCGCGTATCTACGATAGCGACACTATCCTCAGCCTCGGCCACACCCCGCGCAAGCTGATTGTCTATGGTGCCGGTGTCATCGGTTGCGAGTACGCCTCGATCTTCAGCGGCCTGGGTGTGCTGGTGGAGTTGGTAGACAACCGCGGCCAATTGCTGAGCTTCCTTGATTCGGAAATCTCCCAGGCATTGAGCTACCACTTCAGCAACAACAACATCACTGTTCGTCACAACGAAGAGTATGACCGTGTTGAGGGCGTGGACAACGGTGTGATCCTGCACTTGAAGTCCGGCAAAAAGATCAAGGCAGACGCCTTGCTCTGGTGCAACGGCCGTACTGGCAACACCGACAAGCTAGGCTTGGAAAACATCGGTATCAAGGTCAACAGCCGTGGCCAGATTGAAGTGGACGAGACCTACCGCACCCACGTGCCGAATATCTACGGAGCCGGTGACGTAATCGGTTGGCCGAGCCTGGCCAGTGCTGCCCATGACCAAGGTCGTTCGGCGGCGGGCAGCATCGTCGATAACGGAAGCTGGCGCTTCGTCAACGACGTACCGACCGGTATCTACACCATCCCGGAAATCAGCTCGATCGGCAAAAACGAGCAGGAGCTGACCCAGGCCAAGGTACCTTACGAAGTGGGCAAGGCATTCTTCAAAGGTATGGCGCGAGCGCAGATCGCGGGTGAGCCGCAAGGCATGCTGAAAATTCTGTTCCATCGCGAGACGCTGGAAATCCTTGGCGTGCATTGCTTCGGTTACCAGGCTTCGGAAATTGTCCACATCGGTCAGGCGATCATGGATCAGCCGGGTGAGCGCAATACCCTGAAGTACTTCGTCAACACCACCTTCAACTACCCGACCATGGCCGAAGCCTATCGGGTAGCTGCCTACGACGGCCTCAACCGGCTTTTTTGAGCGGCTCCGGCCGGTGGCCTGAGCCGGCCGGGGAGACCGATTTCAGCGATTCTCGAGGGTGGCGCTGGCCAAACCGGGAAAGTCTGTAATCAGGCTGTCTACGCCGAAGTCGGCGAGCCTGCGCATCAGCGCCGGCTCGTTGACTGTCCACACTGACACGTGCAAACCCTGGCGCTGGGCCTTGATCAGGCGCTCAGGGGTGCACAGTGTCCAGTTCAGTGCCAGTAAGTTGCAGCCATAATTCTGGGCGACCTTCAGAGGGTCGAGCCAGGCGTATTCGGCAACCAGTCCGCGCGAAATATCCGGGGTGAACTCCGCAGCTGCGCCCAGCACTTCCCGTGAGCTTGATGTGATGGTGACTTTATCGAGCAGGCCGAATTCTTGCGCCAGTTCGCGAATCGCCAGCACGGTGGTGACGGCGCGCGTGCGAGAAGCGCTCTTGACTTCAAGTTGCCAGTGCTCGAAGTCACACTTCTCGAACAGTTCTGCCAGGCGCGGGATAGGGCTTGCCGATACCCAGCCCGGGCCGCCTTTGCGTGCATCGTATGTGATCAGGTCGGCAGCCTGTTGCTCGAAAACTTTGCCACGTCGCCCGGTGGTACGCTTGAGCGTCGGGTCGTGAATCACCATCAGTTCATTGTCCGCTGAAAGGTGCAAATCCAGCTCGCAGCGGCGGACGCCGTGCTTGAGACATTGCTGGAAGCTGGTCAGGGTGTTTTCGGGGGCTTCGCCCTTGGCGCCACGGTGGCCATAAATCTGGGTCACGGTTGTTCCTTCAAAAAAAGGTAAGACTCAAGAAGCGCTAGAGGTGTTTTGGTCCAATGCCTGGCGTCGCTGTTGCGCCTGTCGCTGCAGGATATAGCGGGCCAGTAACTGTCGTTGGGCGTCGGTGATATCAACGAATTCGCTACCGATTTCGTATTGGCCGTCAGCTTGCTGGTCGCAGTGGGTGACCTTGCCGCGCAGCAGTAGGCCCAGGGCCTGGGGCATGAGGATCATCTTTACCGCGACCCGGGTGCCTGCGGTAATTGGCTGGGCCTGCTTGAATTCGATGCCGCCTTCGGACAGCACCACAGCTTGTGGCGCGCTGATCTGCCCCAGCAGTGTTTGTGCGACAACGGCGCTGAGCAGATCGATGCGTTTGTTCTGGGCTTTGAGAAAGGCCGCAAGGGTGCGGTCCTTGTCACTGAGCTGGCGCAGCAGGTGTTGGGACTCGAATTCACTCAGGTGCAGTTCGCTGAGCAGGTTGAAGAGTGGTGAATCATCTTGCAACAAGTCTGGGCCAAGGGCTTCGGCAGCACTCAGTGGGCTAATTTCCAGTGCGATCTGATCCTCGATACGGTAGTATTCGCGGCGATCTTCTTCATCTAATGTCGACATGGCGAACCCATGGTAGCGGCGGTGGTCTGAGTGTAAAGCCGCTATTCAAGCCCCGCCACAAGGACGTTCCTCTTTCCTCCGAACAAGCCCCGACATGTTCAGACCTCTTTTCGTATTTATCGGTACGCGTTACACACGTGCCAAGCGCCGCAACCACTTCGTCTCGTTCATTTCGCTGACCTCGATGATCGGCCTCGCCCTGGGCGTGGTTGTGATGATCGTGGTGTTGTCGGTCATGAACGGTTTCGATCACGAGATGCGCACCCGGGTGTTGGGCATGGTGCCCCATGCCACACTGGAAACCGGCCAGCCGATTAGCGACTGGCCTGCACTTGCCAATCAAGTAAAGCAGAACCCGCAGGTTGTAGCGGTAGCGCCCTTTACCCAGATGCAGGGTCTGCTGACCCATGAGGGCAAAGTGCAGAAGGTGCTGCTCAACGGCATTGATCCGGTCCAGGAGCGCCAGGTCTCGATCATCGATAACTTCATTCGTGAAGGTAAGCTCGACGCCCTGGCGCCGGGTGAGTTCGGCATCATGATCGGCGACAAGGCGGCAGCCAAGCTGGGCGCAGGCATCGGCGACAAGCTGACCTTCGTGGCCCCGGAAGTCACGGTGACGCCGGCCGGCATGTTCCCGCGCATGAAACGCTTTACCGTGGTCGGCATCTTTCATGTCGGCGCAGGCGAAATCGATGGCTATATGGGGCTGACCAACCTGTCGGACCTGTCGCGTCTGCATCGCTGGAAAGCGGACCAGGTGCAGGGCCTTCGCTTGAAGTTCGATGACCTGTTCCAGGCACCGCGTACAACCTGGGATATTGCCCAGAAGCTCGGCGACCGGGAGTTCTATGCCCGTGACTGGACCCGTACCCACGGCAACCTGTACCAGGCGATTCGCATGGAGAAGGCCATGATTGGCCTGCTGCTGTTGCTGATCGTGGCAGTGGCGGCGTTCAACATCATTTCCACCCTGGTGATGGTGGTCAATGACAAGAAGGGCGACATCGCCATTTTGCGTACCCTGGGTGCGACCCCGGGGCAGATCATGGCCATCTTCATGGTCCAGGGCACAGTGATCGGTGTGGTCGGTACCTTGATTGGAGGCGTGGTGGGTATTGCCGCTGCGCTGAATGTCAGTGCGGCGATATCCGGACTCGAAACCCTGATCGGACACAAGTTTCTCAATGCCGACGTCTATTTCATCGACTACCTGCCGTCCCAGGTGATGGCCGAGGACGTATGGATGGTCTGCGGTGCGGCATTGGTCCTGAGTTTCCTCGCCACCTTGTATCCGGCCTGGCGTGCGGCGCGCACCCAGCCTGCGGAGGCGCTACGTTATGAGTGAGTTGGGCATGAGTGATAAAGCAGTGCTGAGTTGCCGCAACCTGGGCAAGTCCTACGAGGAAGGCCCGGAGTCGGTACAGGTGTTGTCCGGCTTGCAATTGGAGTTGCAACCCGGCGAGCGGGTGGCCATCGTCGGCAGTTCAGGGTCGGGCAAAAGTACCTTGCTCAACCTCTTGGGTGGCCTCGATACCCCTACTGAAGGGAGCGTCTGGTTAGCCGGTGAAGAGCTGTCGGCCCTGGGTGAGCGTGCTCGTGGGCTGTTGCGCAACCGCGCACTGGGTTTTGTCTATCAGTTTCACCACTTGCTCCCGGAGTTCACCGCGCTGGAGAACGTGTGCATGCCATTGCTGATTGGCCGCACTGCCATTCCCGAAGCGCGCGAGCGCGCCGAGGCATTGCTCAAGCGTGTTGGTCTTGGCCATCGACTGAGCCACAAGCCTGCCGAGCTGTCGGGTGGTGAGCGCCAGCGCGTGGCGATTGCCCGGGCCCTGGTCAACCGCCCTGGCTTGGTGATGCTCGACGAGCCTACCGGCAACCTCGACCACCATACCGCCCAGGGTATCCAGGATCTGATGCAGGAGCTGAGCAGTTCATCGCAGACCGCCTTCCTGGTTGTAACCCATGACCTGAATCTGGCGCGGCAGATGGACCGAGTGTTGCGTCTGGAAGACGGACATCTGGTAGCGATCTGACCTGGCCGTGCAGAGCGCCCGCACAGGTTGTCGGGTGCTCTGTTCCTTTTCTTTACCTGGGTGCTTTCGTTCATGTTCAGACCCTTGTCTATTTTCATCGGCGCGCGCTACACCCGCGCCAAGCGCCGCAACCATTTCATCTCGTTCATTTCCATGACCTCGATGATCGGCCTGTCTTTGGGCGTGCTGGCGATGATCGTGGTGTTGTCGGTGATGAACGGCTTCCAGCGCGAAATGAGTGCGCGGATCCTTGGTATGGTTCCGCATGCAAGCATCCTGGGTGTGAAACCCCTGGATGACTGGCACGCGGCGGCGGACGCTGCCTTGAAAAATCCGCAAGTGATTGCCGCCGCGCCGTTGACCGAGATGGAAGGCATGCTGTCCTACAAGGGCGCGATGCAACCTATCCAGGTCAGTGGTATCGATCCGGCCGAGGAGGGCAAGGTCTCTATCGTCGGCCAGCACATTGTCCAAGGAAGCCTGCAGGCCCTGGAGCCGGGTGAGTATGGTGTGGTGATCGGTGAGATCAGTGCCCGACGTTTTCGCTTGAACGTGGGTGACAAGCTGACCCTGATTGTGCCCGAAGTGAGCAGTGCGCCGGGTGGCATCACCCCGCGCATGCAACGCCTTAACGTGGTCGGGGTGTTCAAGGTGGGTGCCGAGCTCGATGGCTCCACGGCTTACATTCACATGGCCGATGCCGCACAGATGCAACGCTGGCAGCCGGGGCAGGTGCAGGGTGTGCGCCTCAAGCTCAAGGATCTCTACAGCGCGCCGCAGGTATCCAAGGCCATTGCCGCAAGCCTGGGTGAGACCTACCGTGCCGATGACTGGTCGCATACTCAGGGCAGTCTGTTCAGTGCCATGAAAATGGAGAAGACCATGATTGGCCTTCTGTTGCTGATGATCATCGCCGTGGCCGCGTTCAACATCATTGCCACGTTGATCATGGTGGTCAACGACAAGGGTGCGGACATTGCCATCCTGCGCACCATTGGCGCGACCCCTGCGCAGATCATGGGCACTTTCATGGTCCAGGGTTCGTTGATCGGCGTTGTCGGCACTCTTATCGGTGGTGTGCTTGGGGTGATCGCTGCGCTTAATGTCAGTCAGATTGTCGGCTGGCTGGAGCGGGTCAGCGGACAGCACATTTTTACCTCCGACGTGTACTTCATCAGCAGCTTGCCATCGCAACTGCAATGGGGTGATGTGGCGCTGATTTGCAGCGCTGGTCTGATCATGAGCTTCCTTGCGACCTTGTACCCTGCCTACCGCGCCTCGCAGGTTGAGCCAGCGTACGCCTTGCGTTACGAGTAACAATCAGCGCCGCTCAAGCCTGCTCCACTACGCATTGGTGGGAGCGGGCGTGACCGGCGATTTCACACTGCTGGCAAGCTGATAACAAACCGCGTCCATCCCCCCACCGACTCTGCCCGAATGTTACCTCCATGGGCCTGTACGATCGAGCGGGTTATCGCCAGTCCCAAGCCTGCATGCTCACTACTGCCTTCGCGACGCGCTGGGTCGGCCCGATAAAAACGGTCGAACAAGCGCGGCAACAGTGACGGATCGATAGGTTCGCCCGTGTTGGCCACCTGCAACTGCACCTGATGGTCGTGCACCTGGATATTCACGCGGATTTCCCCTGCGGGCGGGGTAAAGCGCAGGGCGTTATCGAGCAGGTTGGACAGGGCCCGGCGCAACATGTGACGGTCGCCTTCCAGGCTTGCCATACCCTCGCGACTCAAGGTGACTCCAGCGTCTTCGGCCAGGGGTGCGTAGTATTCGATCAAGGCGTCGGCTTCATCATGCAGATCCAGATACTGACGACTCGGCATTAACAGGCCATGGTCAGCCTTGGCGAGGTAAAGCATGTCATTCACCAACTGCGCCATCCACTGCAGTTCCTCCAGATTGCTGTGCAAGGCTTCGCGATACTCTTCCAGGCCCCGTGGGCGCGTGAGGGTGACTTGGGTGTGGGTCAGCAGGTTCGACAGTGGCGTGCGCAGTTCATGCGCGATGTCGGCGGAGAAGGCCGACAGGCGCTGGAAGGCATTGTCCAGGCGCTCGAGCATGGCATTAACGGTTTGTGCCAGTTCTGCAAGTTCTACCGGCATCTGCTCCGCCGGCAGGCGTGTGGTCAACGAGCGTGCCGACACTTTTGACGCCACCTCACCCATCTGGCGCAAGGGGCGCAGGCCGCTGCGCGCCGCCCAGGCGCCGAGCAGCGCCGTAGCCAACGCCGAGAGGCCGACGGTGAGCCAGATCAGTTGCTGCATGCGCTGGAGAAAGTGTTGGTGATGGGTGATGTCGAGAAACAGCGTCAGTTGCGCTGACTGCGGGTCAGCATTGTTCAGATTGACGCACAGGCTGCGGTAATCGCTGCTTGGGCTGTGCACCGTGCTGACCCCGGGCACCCGTGGAGAGTCGGGAAGCTTTTCCTGGCTGTCGAACCAGACTTGGCCATCGCTGCCACGTACGCGCACGGCAAGGTCAGTCTGGTGGCTTAGTTCTGATTTCAGGGCAGGCAGGCGCAAGGCCAAGCTGGCAGGGTCGGCAACGCCCTCAAGCAACTGACGTAACACTGACAGGCGGCTTTCGAGTAACTGCTGGTCGAGCTCGATGAAGTGCCGTTCGCTGGCACGGCTGAACAACACACCGGCCGTCAACGATACTGCCGCGGTGCAAGCGGCGAACAGCAGGGCCAGCCGGCCACCCAGAGACAATTTACGCATCAGCCAACTCGCTCTTCCAGCACGTAGCCCATGCCGCGCACAGTATGGATAAGCTTGTGCTCATGACTGTCGTCGATCTTCAGGCGCAGTCGGCGAATGGCCACTTCAATCACGTTGGTATCGCTGTCAAAGTTCATGTCCCAGACCTGAGAGGCGATCAATGACTTGGGCAGCACCTCGCCCTGGCGGCGCAACATCAATTCCAGCAGGGCGAATTCCTTGGCGGTCAAGTCGATGCGCTGACCGCTGCGCTCAACTCGGCGGCGTATCAGGTCAAGGCGCAGGTCGGCGAGCCCAAGGGTGGTTTCTTGTGCGGGACTGCTGCCGCGGCGTAGCAGGCTGCGCACCCGCGCCAGCAGTTCCGAGAAGGCAAAAGGCTTGACCAGATAATCGTCGGCACCCAGCTCCAGACCGTGCACGCGGTCTTCCACAGCGTCACGTGCGGTAAGAAACAGGACGGGAACCTCATTGCCTGATGCACGCACCGCCTGAAGAATCTGCCAGCCGTTTCGGCCGGGCAGCATCACATCGAGAATCAACAGGTCATAGTCGCCAGTAAGGGCCAGGTGCTGGCCGGTATTGCCGTCGGCGGCAAGTTCTGTGGCAAAGCCTGCTTCACTGAGGCCTTGGCACAGATACTGGCCGGTTTTGGTCTGGTCTTCGACGATCAATAGTTTCATCGTGAGGCTCTTGGAGAAGGAGTGCCAAATGGTTATACCGTGCCTGGCAAAGTGGGTGGCCAAGCTGACAAAGTTGTAATCTTTCTGTCAGGTAGCTGCCAGCGCCGATTTTTTACAGTGAAGCCTGAATCGTCGCAACCCTGGAGTGGGCCTGACATGAAACACCTTTATTTTGCTGGCGCCTTGGCGCTGTTCAGCCTGCCTGCATTGGCATCGCCTGCGCCTTCGTTCGCTTTCGGCGCACCAGCGCTTGCCGCCAAGGCTGATCGCACTGTGGAAATTGTCATGGGCGATATGTACTACGAGCCGCGCAGCTTACAGGTCAAGCCTGGAGAAACGGTGCGCTTTGTGCTGATCAACAAGGGGGCAGTGGCGCACGAGTTCAGCCTTGGTGATGCAGTCATGCATGCCAAGCACCAGAAAGAAATGATCGCTATGCAGGGGCAGATGGATCATTCGTCCATGGGTCATGGCGGCATGCAGCATGGTGGTGGCATGAAGCATGAGGATCCAAACACGGTCATGGTCGATCCGGGCAAGCGGGGTGAACTGACCTGGACCTTTACCCAGGCAACCCCCATCGAGTTTGCCTGTAACGTGCCAGGCCACTACCAGGCCGGCATGGTTGGCAAGCTGACTATCGGTCAATAACCGCCGATTGCCCAACGCATGGCACAAACCCGATAAACTAGGCGTATTTCGTCCTTCAGGTTTGAGCCATGCACCCCGCCGCCGAACACTCCCCGCTGGGCAAGTCCAGCGAATACATCGCCACTTACACGCCATCGCTGCTGTTCCCTATTCCACGGGCAGCCAAATGGGCCGAGCTGGGCGTCACTGCCCAGACCCTGCCTTGGCAGGGAGTGGACTTCTGGAACTGCTTCGAGTTGTCCTGGTTGCTGCCCTCGGGCAAGCCGGTGGTGGCCATTGGCGAATTCGCCATTCCCGCCGACTCACCCAATATCATCGAGTCCAAGTCGTTCAAGCTCTACTTGAACTCGTTGAACCAGACCGTCTTCGAAACGCCGGAGGCCTTACAGGCGTGCCTGGCAAAAGACCTTTCGGCGGCCGCTGGCAAGCCGGTGTCCGTGCAGGTTCGTAGCTTGGCCGAAGTCGAAGGGCAGGGCGTGGTTGCTTTGCCTGGCCGGTGTATCGATGAGTTGGATGTCAGCATCACTAATTACGAGCAGCCGCAACCGGAATTGCTGCAATGTGACAGCAGCCGCATTGTCGAAGAAACCTTGCACAGTCACCTGCTCAAATCCAACTGCCCGGTTACCGGTCAGCCCGATTGGGGCAGCGTTACCGTTCATTACCGCGGTGCGGCGCTGGACCCTGCAAGCTTGCTGACCTACCTGATCAGCTTCCGTCAACACGCCGATTTCCATGAGCAGTGCGTTGAACGTATTTACCTGGACCTGAAGCGCTTGCTCAATCCAGAGTTCCTCACCGTTTATGCCCGGTATGTACGTCGTGGTGGCCTGGATATCAACCCGTACCGCAGTACCGAAGCCGTGACGCTGCCGAATTTGCGCTTGGTTCGCCAGTAACGAAAAAAGCCCCGTTTGATAACGGGGCTTTTTTTCGCAACGGGGTTAGATACCCATACTGTGCAGGCTTACGGCCAGGCGACGCAGGATGCCGGTCAGGCTGGGGTGATTGGCTTCAAATGTTTCGACTGCCAGATTGACACTGTCGACCAGGTCGTTGTCGGGACTGGCGGCTTCCAGCTCAAGCTTGGCCTCGATCTGGCGCATAAGCTCATGCAGGTGTTCGCGCTCTTCTTCTGAAAGCGGTGGGTTTTGCTCCAATTGCTCGCGCAGCTCGTTGAGTTGCTCTTGCAGTTCGCGGGCAGGCATGGGTGATCTCCCTCTATGAATAGGCTCAGTCATGGACCCCGGCAGTGGGTGAAAGGTCCATACCTTGGTTACTAGAGTAATCCACCAGGCGACGCTTTGCATGACCCTGATCAACAGCTCTGTGTCAGGGCTTTTCGCCCTTGATGCGGCGCTGGGCGATGTCGTTCAGGCAATCGCCAAGGGCTTCGAGGTGGCCGATCACCGAATGCACCCCCAGCGCGAACAATTGCAGCGTCGCCTTGCCACGCTCGCGCTCTTGCTCCTGCAGGCTCAACGCCTGCCATTTCAGGCTGTCTGCCCGGCACCGAGAGGTGCAGGTTGCCACGCCCACTGTCCACAGGCCCGCGTTGAGGCCCGATTGCAGCAACCGAGGATCGCCACTGACTAACACGCAGCCGTCGAGGCCAGGGGCTTTGAGCGACATCAAGGCGTGCCAGCAGGCATCGGGTGCTGGCCATGGCGTGGGTGCCTGGTACTGGGCCTTGAGCCATGATGGCAGGGGGGAGGACAACTGCAGGGCATCGGCTTCGGTCAGCTCGTCAATCCAGGCACAGGGGATATGCTGCTGCTTCAATCCGTCGAGGGTTTGCAGCGCGCCTGGCGTCAGTTGCACCGTAGTGCTGTCGACGAGGCAGTCGCGCAGACCGAAAAGCAATGCGTTAATTGCGGGAAAGTCTGACATGGCAACGTCCCTGTAAATAGCCTGCAGGCTACACTCGACGTGTTACACCTTGGCGACCAGGTACACAGTTGTTCACAAAATCGTGACCTCAATTGTGCCAAGCTGTTTATCAGTGGAAGACCCTTTATACTTGTTTCCTTTTTTAGCGCAGGGCTTATAACGTCCAGCGCAGTGACTGTCGAGGAGTAACTCTATGCGTAGGATCGGTACAGGTGTGATCGATCGGATGACCCGGGCCTGTGTCTGCGCCGGCCTGTTGCTGGCGCCATTGGGCGCAGCCCAGGCAGCTACTGAAGAAGACCCGTGGGAGAGCATCAACCGGCCGATCTTCACCTTCAACGATACCGTCGATACCTACGCCCTCAAGCCGCTGGCAAAAGGGTACCAGGCCGTCACTCCCCAGTTTCTGGAAGATGGTATCCACAACATGTTCCTCAACCTGGGTGATGTCACCAACCTGGCCAACAACGTGCTGCAGTTCAAACCTCACGCTGCTGGCGTCGACACCGCTCGCTTGATCATCAACACCACCTTCGGCTTGGCCGGTTTCTTCGATGTAGGCACCAAGATGGGCCTGCAACGCAATGATGAGGACTTTGGCCAGACCCTCGGTTACTGGGGCGTCTCCAGCGGGCCTTACGTGATGCTGCCGCTGCTTGGTCCAAGCACGGTTCGTGATGCGATCGGCAAGTACCCGGATACCTACACCGAACCTTACCGTTATGTTGATCATGTGCCGACCCGAAACACTGCCATCGCCGTCGATGTTGTCGATACCCGCGCAAGCTTGCTGTCGGCGGAAAAGCTGATCAGCGGTGACAAATACGTGTTTATTCGTAATGCCTACCTGCAAAACCGTGAGTTCAAGGTCAAGGACGGCGAAGTTGTAGACGATTTCTGATTCTGGGCCCGTTCATCGGCGCAGGGGAGCGAGCTTGCCTCGCGTTGCGATTCAGCTGAAAAATCGCAATTGCGGGCAAGACTGCTCCTACCAGTCCAGCCTTTTTCTCCTACAGCGGCTGTCCACAGACCTTCCAAGGCGTTGCAGCTTCAGGGGTTTTTATAACTCCCGGTAATTTACCCGGCAAAGAGCAACTGCGAGCATCGGCGTACCCTTGAAACCCCCGGCGGATGGGAGTACCGTCTGCGCCTTAGAGGGCACCTCTGCTAGTTGCCGGACAGCCTGTCTTGTCCTACAACTCATATAAGAGTGGCTAGAAGCGAATCCAGTACGTGTGCTCATGCCTTGTCGAGCCACCTACGCCAACCTAATTCTGGCGCCGTTTGCCCACATGCAGAATACCAGTGCAACGCTGCTGATAATCGATGACGACGACGTCGTACGTGCGAGTCTCGCCGCCTACCTTGAAGACAGTGGTTTCAGTGTCCTGCAAGCGTGTAACGGGCAGCAGGGCCTGCAGGTCTTCGAAAAGGAACAGCCTGATCTAGTGATCTGCGATCTGCGCATGCCGCAAATGGGCGGTTTGGAGCTGATTCGCCAGGTTACCGAGCGCGCACCTGAATTGCCGGTGATCGTTGTTTCCGGCGCCGGGGTGATGAACGACGCAGTGGAGGCGTTGCGCCTGGGTGCAGCCGACTACCTGATCAAGCCGCTCGAAGACCTCGCAGTACTGGAGCACTCGGTACGCCGTGCGCTGGATCGAGCTCGCCTGGTGCTGGAAAACCAGCGTTACCGGGAGAAGCTCGAAACCGCCAACCGTGAACTGGAGGCCAGCCTGCACCTGTTGCAGGAAGACCAGACCGCCGGGCGCCAGGTGCAGATGAATATGCTACCGGAAAGCCCGTGGGTGGCTGACGCGCTGTCATTCGAGCACCAGATCATTCCATCGTTGTACCTGTCGGGCGACTTTGTCGATTATTTCCGCGTCGATGAGCGCCGTATTGCGTTCTACCTGGCAGACGTTTCCGGTCACGGCGCTTCCTCGGCCTTCGTCACTGTATTGTTAAAATTCATGACTACCCGGCTATTGTTCGAATTCAAACGCAATTCCAGATTGCGCGACTTCAAACCGTCGGAAGTACTTGGGCACATCAACCGCGGCCTGATCAACTGCAAGCTGGGCAAGCACGTGACCATGGTCGGTGGTGTGATCGATGAAGATACCGGGCTGATGACCTACAGCATCGGCGGCCATTTGCCTTTGCCGGTGCTATACACCCCGGAGCAAAGTCGCTATCTGGAAGGTCGTGGATTGCCGGTCGGGTTGTTCGACGAGGCGACTTATCAGGATCATGTTCTGGAATTGCCCGCGACGTTCAGCTTGACCTTGCTCTCCGATGGCATTCTGGATCTTTTGCCTGGAAAGACGCTCAAAGATAAAGAGGCGGCCTTGCCTGAAATAATAAAGGCCGCGGGGGGCAGCTTGGATGGGCTGCGCCAACGATTCGGATTGGCTACGCTTGGGGAGATGCCGGATGATATCGCCCTATTGGTGTTGAGCAGGAACCTTCAATGAGTATGGGAAGAATCCAGTTCGCTGAACAGAGCGGCACGTTCGTTCTGAAGTTCGTCGGCGAAGTGCGCCTTACCTTGTGTTCGGCGCTGGATGCGACTATTGAAAAGATCTTCACGGCGCTGGATTTCTCGGCGATTGTCATTGATCTGACTGAAGCAGAAAGTATCGACAGCACCACCTTGGGCCTGCTGGCCAAGCTCTCGATCCTGTCGCGGCAGAAGGTCGGCCTACTGCCGACGGTGGTTACCACCAACCCGGACATCTCGCGGTTGCTGCAATCCATGGGCTTCGATCAGGTGTTCAACATCGTTGATCGGCCAATTCCCTGCCCGGAGTGCCTGACCGACCTGCCGTCGCAAGACCAGAGCGAAGACGTGGTGCGCTCCAAGGTGCTTGAGGCGCATAAAATCCTCATGGGGCTGAACGACTCCAATCGTGAAGCTTTCCACGACCTGGTCAACGCACTCGAGCGCACTTGATCTGCCCTGCAGGCGCTGCATGACGCCTGCTTCTACTGGTTAATCCGTTACCCTGGGTGGAAACTCGGTTGCTGTCGACCCATCGGCATTGAGTTGGAAAATCTGCTGGGGTTGACCCTGTTCATTGAAAAACACCTGGCCCAGGCCCGCGCTGTTCCACAGCCGTTCGCCCGCCTTGCTGTGGTTGGGTGTGCGCGGTATCACTTCCATCTGGCGGCGCTTGGTGAACCAGTTCAGAGGTGAATGCGGTGCATAGAGCCAGCGATTGAGACGGTCAAAAATGTCCAGAAGCCGCCGCGGAAACTCGTTCTTGATGCCACTGCTGGTGATCTGCCACAAGTGTGGGCTGCGCTGACGGTGGCGGATCAGCACTTCGTAGACGAACGAATAATGCACATCGCCCGATAGAATCACGTAGTGCCCTGGGGTTCGCGAGTGGCGGAAAATATTCAGAATGACTTGCGCCGAACCACGGTGGGCCATCCAGTTTTCAGCATCGACCAATAGCGGATAGCCCAACCAACTGAACACCCGCTGCACCGTCTCTATCAGTTTGACGCCGAAGATCGGAGCCGGGGAGACGATGATCGCCGAGGGATGATCGAGCAGCGCTTGCTGCAATTCACACAGGGCTTCCCAATCGAGCAGGCCCGATGGCTTCTTCAAGTTGCTTTCACTGCGCCAGCGCCGCGTGCGGGTATCGAGCACCAGCAAGGGTGGATTGCTCGGCAGCACGAATTGCCAGCCTTCAAAGCGCAACAGCTCATCGATAAGGCTATCTTGCAGCGGCGAATCCAGCTCCAGGTCCGTCTGGGCACTACTACTCAGCGCCTGGCATTTGCGCACCAGCTCACAGCAGCTGTCGGGATCATTGCCCCAGCCCTGGCACAGCAGGTAGGCAAGCAGAGCATTGCCGATGATGCGTTTGGAGAAGGGGTGGCCATAAGCGGTCTCCTCCCATTGTGCTGACAGGTTCCAGTCATCGGTGATGTCATGGTCGTCGAAGATCATCAGGCTGGGCAGGTGCGCCAATACCCTTGCCACACCGCCAAGTCCTGCGACAAAGTCTTCTATCAGTTGCTGCTCGGTCCGGTAGCGCACCTGGCGCTGCTCGGTAAGCCCGGGCGGCATTTGCGTGTCGATCACTGTCCAGGGCACCGGCGACCAGACCAGCAGGTACATGGCCATGACTTCGGCGAAGGTGACCAGGTGGTTATCGGCGTTACTGCTGGTAAAGATTGGTTTGCGGGTACCGCCGAAGAAACGCTCACGCAGGGTTTCGTTGCTTTCCAGCGCCGGCAGCAGGTCGGCGCGATGATAGTAGCTTGCCGGATGCCTGTAGAGCGCAGCGCTGGTTTCGACCACTGCGCCTTGCAGCTTTTCGTTGAACAGTCCCAGGCGTTCGATCAGGGCATGGATGGCCCGCAACATGGGGCCGGCGACGTCGTCGGCGTAGACCTGGTCGCCGTTCATCATCAGTAGCGCTGGGCGAGCGTTGGGGTCGGCACAGTCCATCAGCAAGCGATCAGCACACAGCAGGCCATCTGCAGCGGGAAAGTGAGGCTTGCGGCAAGACCCGTGAAGCAGTTGATCAATGCGCGAGCGCAGTACGAAATTGGGCTGGCTGGCACCCTTGTAAAGCAGGTGGGGCGCCCACTGTGCGATGCCTTGGCAGCCGTCGTCAGTGCTCAGGAGCAGGTCATAGTCGATTTGCACATCGTAGGGCAGGGCGCTGTCGAGATGGATATCGATCAGGTGCACGAACGCGTGCTGGCCGATGGCAATGACCTGGCACTCAAGGGTGGGTGTGATGTTCGCACAGCTCAATGACAAGCGAGGATTCAGTTCCTGCGAACCGACCAGCCAGAACACCATGCGGGTGGGTTCCAGGCGGCGTAGCAAAGGGCCAGCCAACACTGCTGGCAAGGGGGAGGGATCAGGCATCAACATCTCTAAGGGCACAAATCAAAAGCATCGCGGGCCACGTCCGCTCCAGTGCAGGAGCGGGCATGACCCGCGATGAGGCCGTCAAGGCCGCAAAAAGGCAACGATACTCAGCATTCTTTGGCTCAGTATCAAACCCGGCTTTGTATCAAACCTTTGCTGCCATCAACGCCTCAAGCTTCTCTTGATCGCGTGCAAACTGACGGATGCCTTCGGCGAGCTTTTCGGTGGCCATTGCATCTTCGTTGGATGCCCAGCGAAATTGCGCTTCGTTGAGTTGCTGACGCGGCTCACCGGCGTTGCCAGGCTTGAGAATACGTGGCAGTTCGCCTTGATCGTCGCTCAATTGCTGCAACAGCTCTGGACTGATGGTCAGGCGGTCGCAGCCGGCCAGTTGTTCGATCTGGCCGATGTTGCGGAAGCTCGCGCCCATGACCACGGTGTTATAGCCATTGCTCTTGTAGTAGTTGTAGATGCGTGTAACCGACTGCACGCCCGGATCGTCAGCGCCGACGTAGTCCGTACCGGTGGATTTTTTGTACCAGTCGTAGATACGGCCCACGAACGGTGAAATCAGGAATACCCCGGCATCAGCGCAGGCCTGGGCCTGGGCGAAGGAAAACAGCAGGGTGAGGTTGGTCTGAATGCCTTCCTTTTCCAGTACTTCGGCAGCCCGAATACCTTCCCAGGTGGAGGCCAGTTTGATCAGTACGCGGTCGCGGCCGATCCCGGCTTGCTCGTAGAGTTCGATCAACTGCCGGGCCTTGGCCAGCAATGCAGGTTGATCGAAGGACAGGCGCGCATCGACCTCGGTGGAAATACGCCCGGGAATCACCTTGAGAATGCCAGCACCCACGGCCACGGCAAAGGCGTCACAGGCGCGGGCGATATCACCCTTGCTGTGCCCCACCGAATCCTTCAGCAAGTCGGCGTAGCCGGGCATGGCTGCAGCCTTGAGCAGCAGGGAAGGATTGGTGGTGGCATCGACCGGTTTCAGGCGGCTGATGGCATCGATATCACCAGTGTCGGCAACCACAGTGGTGAACTGCTTGAGTTGTTCCAGCTTGGAGGTCATGGGCGTGCTCTGTCCTGTGCAATGGATCGACATTACCCGAGCGCTGCCAGCGGCTCAAGCGCTGGCTGGCAGGACGGGCGAGGGGATAACACTTCGAGTCTGCAACCGCCCACAGGTTCCGGAACTAACGCCCTTGCAGCAGTTCGCCTGCCTGGTCCAGCAGCGCCAGTGGGTCGTTGCTTTTGTGGATATCGACCGAGAGCAACTGACGGAACTTGCGTGCCCCTGGGAAGCCCTGGCCAAGGCCGAGGATATGGCGGGTGACATGATGCATGGCGCCGCCGGCAGCGAGATGCGCGGCGATGTACGGGCGCAGCCTGGCCAGTGCCTCACTGCGGCTGATCACCGGTGCCTGACTGGCGAACAATTGCTGGTCGACTTGCGCCAGCACATAAGGGTTGTGATAAGCCTCGCGCCCAAGCATCACGCCGTCGAAGGTTTGCAAATGCTCCTGGCACTCGGCGAGCGTCTTGATGCCACCGTTGAGGATGATCTCCAGCGCTGGGAAATCCGTCTTCAGTTGCGCGGCAACGTCATAGCGCAACGGTGGAATCTCGCGGTTCTCCTTCGGCGACAACCCTTCGAGAATCGCGATTCGTGCATGCACGGTAAAGCTGCGGCATCCGGCATCTCGTACCTGGCCGACGAAATCGCAGAGCTGCGCGTAGCTGTCGCGACCATTGATCCCAATACGGTGTTTGACCGTCACAGGAATTTGTACCGCATCCTGCATAGCCTTGACGCAATCGCCCACCAACGCGGGGTGCGCCATCAGGCAGGCACCGATCATATTGTTCTGCACCCGGTCACTTGGGCAGCCGACGTTCAGATTGACCTCATCGTAGCCCGCACCCTCCGCCAGCTTGGCGCAGGCAGCGAGATCAGCCGGCACACTGCCACCCAATTGCAGAGCCAAGGGATGTTCGGCTTCGTCGTGACGCAGGAAGCGTTCGGCATCGCCGTGCAACAAGGCACCGGTGGTGACCATCTCGGTGTAGAGCAAAGCATTGCTCGAGAGCAGACGCAGGAAGAACCGGCAGTGGCGGTCGGTCCAGTCCATCATCGGCGCCACGCTGAAGCGGCGGGAAGGCTCAGGGGCAGAGGTGTTGGCGGTATCTAGGGGCATTAGCGGTTTCTGTATTGATGCGACTGTGACGCGAGTCGGAGCGTGTACAACGTGGTGGGCAGTTTATCAGGAATCAGGGTTTGTGCGGTCGGGCACATGCGCACGGCGCTGCCTCTGCGCTACGCCCAATAGCGTCGCTTTTCTGGTTGCATGTTGCAGTGTGAGAATCCGTTCGTGTCCGGCGATGGCGCTAAGCCTTTATGCGCAACTTCTTGCACATCAAAATGTGGACAACCCGGCGTATGTACCGCTCCAGGCCTTGTGCCGCCTGGCGTACAGTCGACTGCGCAACTTCTTGCGCACGGGTGTGCAAGAAGTTGCGCACTTTTTACCTAAATTACGGGTGAAAAGAGGTCTGGTAAATAAGCTTCATCAATGAAACGCCCGCTCTCTGGGCTTCTTGGCTAATTTGGCACGATCCTTGGCAAGTAAATGATGTCCCCAGTGGAAAATACACCCTTGGGAACTTCATTTTTCAGCAAGGAGAGCAACAATGGCAACACCTGCCTACATGTCCGTAACGGGTACCAAACAAGGCCTGATCACCGCCGGTGCCTTCACCGCAGATTCTGTTGGTAACACCTACCAGGAAGGTCACGAAGACCAGGTCATGGTCCAGGGTTTCCAGCACGAAGTGATCATTCCGCGTGATCCGCAGTCCGGCCAGCCAACCGGTCAGCGTGTACACAAGCCGGTGGTCATCACCAAGGTATTCGACAAGGCTTCGCCTTTGCTGCTGGCAGCACTGACTTCCGGCGAGCGACTGACCAAAATCGAAATCCAGTGGTTCCGTACCTCGGCAGCCGGCACCCAGGAGCACTATTACACCACCCTCCT
The DNA here is from genome assembly GCF_016881005.1 of Pseudomonas arcuscaelestis. GTDB lineage: Bacteria > Pseudomonadota > Gammaproteobacteria > Pseudomonadales > Pseudomonadaceae > Aquipseudomonas > Aquipseudomonas arcuscaelestis. The sequence goes on from NZ_JACOPV010000005.1 coordinate 293,660, forward strand.
GGAAGACGCGATCATCGTCGATATCAAAGACTACATGCACAACTGCCAAGATCCTTCCAACGCACACTTCACTCATCTGGAAGACGTGCATTTCACCTACCGCAAAATCACTTGGACCCACGAAGTGTCTGGCACTTCTGGCTCGGATGACTGGCGTGCACCGGTCGCAGGCTAAGGCGTAGCAATATCAGCGTATGGGTCGGCGTCAGGCTGAGCCATACGTTGGTTCTTTATCACGCTTAAGGACAAGCCCATGATCGCGTTGGCCAATACCGCGCATTTCAAACTGCTCATTCGCTCTGTTCGCAATGATTAAGGGGGCACGGTTGTCGCGGCTAAGTCGAAGATGCTCGAATTACTAAAAGGTAAAGACAAAGCCGGATTTTTATAGCGCCGGTTCTTATCGTTTTATACAGTTTATTATTTTATCCTGAAATTTTTCTTACTCCATTGAATGACCCCATGGCGTTTGCGATTCTGGTACATCCACCGCGTGCTGGTGTTCTGGAAAATACCGTACCTGCTGGCCGAGTTGGCGCATCGAGTAGGGCGCCTGAGGTTACCGGAGCAGGCGCAACCTTTGTCGAGGCCTGCAAGGCGGCGGGCCTTCATTAGCCAAGGAGCTACGCAGAGGGCCGCCTGACACGCTGGTAGTCTGGTTTTTTGAATAACCACAGCGCAGATATTCCAATTATTTATATCTGGGTCGATTAAATTGATTTCCAGAATTAAACGTTAGAATTTACAATTCGCAGAGAATTCCATTGTGTATGGTTTTTGTGTTTTATATAAGCACTTCGCATATATATTTCTCGCGTTCAAAGCGATGATCTGGGTCAATTTCTACATTCGCACCCCCTCTATATTGAAATGAAAGGAAGTGCTGATGCCCACGCCGCCTTGATGTTTTTGGTGTGGGGGTTAATAAAATAATAGGGAGCCGCCCAGTATATCGAGCACCGTTTTATGTCGCGGATATCGCTCGATAGTCATTAGGTTTTACCCATGAAGTCAACCGTTGTTTCTGTCGCCCGAAAACTCAAACTTTATCAATTGGTGGTCTTCGACCAGGTGCTGCGCAGTGGTTCGCTGGTCGGTGCTGCCCAGGCATTGAATCTTACCCAGCCGGCTGTTACCAAGATCATTCATGAACTGGAAGCTTTCCTCGGCGCGGCCTTGCTGGTTAGAGGCAACCGGGGTGTGCGCGCCACAGAGCTGGGAGGAGTAGTGGTGCGTCGGGCCCATGCGATGCTCACTGAGCTACGCAGCCTGACCGATGAGGTCAACGCGTACCACAGCGGAACCACGGGGCAGGTCATGGTCGGTTCATTGACTTCTTCCTCCGCGTTGCTGGTGCCTCATACGCTGCGGCTGCTCAAGGAGAGTGCGCCCGGTGTACTGGTGACGGTGCGTGTCGGGCATATGGATCAATTGTTCTCCAGTTTGCTGGCCGGTGAATTGGATATTGTCGTGGGGCGAATTCCCGATGATTGGCACCGGCATGAGTACGAGACGCGGCTGAAGGTGGATGTGTTGGGCGAAGAAGGGCTGTGTGTGGTGGCGGGCGCCGAGCATCCATTGCATCGAAGCGGTCAACCGCTGAGCCTGGCTGACTTGCATCCTTTTCCTTGGATTCTGCCCCCGCGAAGTGGCCTGCTGCGGCGCACGGTCGATCGCTTGTTCGAAGAGCTCGACCTTGGCCCGCCGGTCAACGTCATCGAGTCGGTTGCTGCCCTGACTAACTACGAATTGATCCAGGATCAGCAGACGATCAGCTTCTTTTCCCTGCAAACCGCTCAGCAGTTGGCCCATGGCGGCAAGCTCAAGGCGTTTGATCTGGGCAAGCCGATGAGCTTTGGCAGTATCGGCTGTTTTTATGCGGCCAATCGCAATCTAGATCCCGCCGCCAGGCTGTTCAAAGAGTGCCTGACCTTGACCAATCAAATGGCTGCGAATGAAGCGCAGGCTGTCTAGCCCTCTATTCCTTATCGTTATAGCAATGCCCGCTCTATTGATGAGGAATGGCTAATGGCCATACCTACAATGAGGGTAATTGCACCTGAATTGATCCAAGCACAAACGGATACCAGCGTATGAGAACCAATCTGCCGGTCACCCAGCAGGAAGTCATTTTCCAGAACGAACAGCGGCTGATATCCGCCACCGACCTGCACGGCAACCTTACCTATTGCAACGACGAATTCGTCGCCATCAGCGGCTTCAGTCGTGAGGAGCTGATTGGCAGTGCGCATAACATTGTGCGTCACCCGGACATGCCAGAATCAGTCTTCGCTCACATGTGGTCGTATTTGAAGGACGGTAAAAGCTGGATGGGCATCGTCAAGAATCGATGCCGCAATGGCGATCACTATTGGGTCAGTGCTTACGTCACCCCGATCCTCGATGGCGCGATAGTGGTGGGTTACGAATCGGTGCGAGTCAAGCCGCAGCGAGCCGATATCGAACGTGCCTCTGCGCTGTATGAACGCATGCGTACAGGTAAACGCAGTTGGAATTTCAAGCGCTTTGCTGCAACTGCACTGGAGCAGGGGCTGGCGCCGGTTGCGTTGGGGGTGCCTGCCATTGCCGCCGTGGTCTATCTGGACAACTGGGCGGCTATTGCGGTGCTGGCCTGTGGCTTTATCGGTATGCAGATAGCGGCTCATTGGCGCATGCAGCATAAGTTCGCAAAAGCCCGGCGTTTGACCGCCGAGAGTTTTGACAGCGAGTTGATCGCCCGCACCTACACCGACCAGCAGGGCCCTTTGGCGCAACTGATGATGGCGCTGATCAGCGAGCAGGCCAAAGGTCGCACGGCGCTGAGCCGCTCGGGAGACTACGCCAACCAGACCGAAACCATGGCCGCCGAGAGTGGCCAGTTGGCCCAGGCGTCAGAGGTGTCGCTGCAACGTCAGCGTGACGAAACGGACATGGCCGCCACCGCCATGACTCAAATGGCTGCCTCGATTGCGGAGGTGTCGACCCATATTCACGACACGGCCCGCGAAGCCGAGGACGTCAACCAGCTGACTCAGGTTGGTTCACAGGAGGCAGGCAAGACGCGCCTGGTCATCGAGACCTTGCAGCAGACGGTTAATCAGATCAGCCAGTCGGTAGAGCACTTCGCGGGGGAAACCCAGTCGATCCAGATCGCCTCGAACATGATTCGACAGATCGCCGACCAGACCAACCTTTTGGCTCTCAACGCTGCGATCGAGGCAGCCAGGGCCGGCGAACAGGGGCGTGGTTTCGCCGTTGTCGCCGACGAGGTGCGGGCCCTGGCATTCAAGACCCAGGAGTCAACCGAGACGATCCAGAGCATTATTCAGTCATTGCACAGCGCGGCCAATCAGGCGGTAGACATTGCCCGTCAAGGCAGTGACGAGGCCCACGCCGGGGTCGATCAAGTGATTGCCACGCAAAACGCCCTGGACGGTATCGGCACTGCGGTGGAGCGTATCCATCAGATGACAGAACAGATGGCAGCCGCTTCCGAGCAACAGGCACATGTTGCCGAAGACATCAGTCGACAAATCACCACCATTGCTCAGGTGTCGGAGCAGAACGTTGGCATTGCTGCCAGCTCCGCTACCCTCGGTCGAGCGTTGCAGCAGACTGCGCATGAAATGTATGCCCTGGTGGACAGGTTCAATCGATAGTCGCCATTAGCACATCCGTCGATACGAAATTGCCCTGAGGGTGGTGTCACTGCGTCCAGACGGCGAGTCAGCTTTGATCTAGGATGACCCCTTCGTGTGCTTTGGCGCGTTGCGCTGGCAGGAAGGGGAACCGAGGCTGATGTGGGGATATGTCGCGCTCTATGTGCTCTTTGCAGCGAGCGTCTATTGGTTGGATCGTAGTATTCATCGGTCGTTGTTCATCCGTACCCAGAACCGGCACTTTCGCTGGAAGCTGAACTTCAGTGTGAAAGGCTGGGGCGTTGATGAGTACCTGGCCGCGTTGGTCATGACCTGTGCGATGGTCTTGCAGGTCATGATGATGTTTCAGTGGCTGGGCAGCACGGTCGACAAGACCCTGGCGAAATGGCTGTTTGCGCTGCTCAGCCTGGGGTCGATCGTGCTGGCTGTGCGCTTGCTGCAGCTGGTCGAGCGCTATGCGCAGCACAAGGGCTGGTTGACGCTGCTGGCTGCATTGCTCACGGTGGCGGCGGGGCTTGCAGCCAGCGCAGAGGCGGACGCCTTCATCCTCGGGCAGACGCGCATCGAGCCAGGGCAGTTTCCCGGTGCACAGAAAACCCTGACATTTATTTATCTGGTTTACATCTGGTACCTGGCGACGAGCTTGCTGATCGCTGTGGTGATGTTTATTGGCGCCTTGGTGTTCGGTATGACGGCGCCGGTGTTCAGGCAGCAGGTGAGGCGTAATCGCACCACTGCTATTTGCTGGAACCTCTTCGTTCCCAGCTCAGGTGGGCACCGGCGTCAGTGGCTGCATGCAGCGTGTATGATCGGAGTGATCTATACCGCCGTGATCCTTCTGGTGTTTTCCGAAGTGGTGAACAGCAAGCTGCGGTCGGTTTTGCATGAGTCATTGGTGTATGCATCCTTTCACCTTGGGCCTGAAGACTGCGCGATGACCGGGTTGCCTGTTGGCACACGGCTGGCGCTGTTGGCCAAAGGAGAGGTAGCGGTTGCTCGTCCCGTAGAAGGCGGTTATCGCTACAAGAAGCAGGCCTGCTCACTGCAGTCGGTCGAGGAAGTGGAGGCGACGCGAGAGCTGCGAATCAGAGAAGCCCGGGCCAGCGATGCCTACTTTTGACAGGCATCGCGGCTCTGTCGGTTTAAAACGCCAGTTTGTATCCGATCATCAGCAGCATGCCGGCCAGGCAAGGGCGCAGGACGCTGTCGGAAATGCGGCCGGTCAGGTGGCTACCCAGGTAGATGCCCGGCAGTGAGCCTAGCAGCAGGTAGCCCAGCAGCGACCAGTCCATATTGCCCATGCTGGCATGGCCCAGGCCTGCAACCAGGGTCAGGGGTACGGCATGGGCGATTTCGGTGCCGACCAGGCGGCGGGTGACCAGGTAGGGATAGAGGAGGAACAACGCCACGGTACCCAGCGCGCCAGCACCGATGGAGGTCAGCGAGACCATCACACCGAGAATCACGCCGGTGATCACCGTGAGCAAGTTGAGGCTGGTACCGCTGAGGTGATAGCGGTCGCCGGCATGTTTACTGGCAAAGGCTTGCAGTTTGCTTTTGAACAGGATGGCCAGGGCGGTCAGTACCAGGACCACGGCCAGGCCTTGTTTGATCACCGCGTTTGCGGCTTGGGTATCGGTGTTCAGGGTGCTGAGAAACCACAGGGTGGCGGCTGCAGCGGGGACGCTGCCCAAGGTCAGCCAACCGGTGATTTTCCAGTCGATGTTTTTGTGTTTGCTATGCACCCAGACGCCGCTGGCTTTGGTGATGGCGGCATAGAGCAGGTCGGTGCCCACGGCGGTGGCTGGGCTGATGCCGAACCAAAGGAGGATGGGGGTCATGAGTGAGCCGCCGCCAACGCCGGTCATGCCGACGATGAATCCTACGACGAGGCCTGCAATGGTAAAGCCGAAAGAACCTACATCCATCATTTATCTAAACGCCCAACATGCCCGTGATCGGATGTGAGCCAGCATAAAGGTTTTTTTATAGCCAAATAGACTAGTTCGTTATTAGGTTATAACCGCTGCATGCGGGCTCGACCTGCATTCGCGGCAATGGGATGACCGCGTTATCGGTCGGTCATGACCACCATCACTTGCGCATCGCCGCCATCTTCGCTCTCCGAAAGGTAGATGTGGCCTACGTTGCTGTTGAAGTAGGCGGTCTCTTGGGCGCCGATGCTCACGGCTTCTCCAGTCTCGAAAACGATTCTTACGCGGCCGCTGAGTACCAGGGCAAATTCCTGCCCAGGGTGGCGGATGAATTCATCGAACTGCTGGAGTTCGCGGGCAATGATGCGAGCGTACATCGGGGTCATCAGACGTTCGGGAAATTCGCCGGCAATCAGGTGGTAATCGTAGGTCCCGGTGCTGTAGCCCGGTGCGGTAGGCAGCGAGTGAACCACCACGGTGGTGGAGGTTGGCACATCGCCCGCTTCGGATGAGCGGAACAACTGGGCGATGTCGACGTTCAAGGCCCGCGCCGCCGCCGCGAGTTTCTCGTAACTCACTGAAACCTGGGCCAGTTCCATTTTCGACAGGGTCGATACGGGCACCCCGGAGCGTTCCGATAATTGCTTGAGGGTCAATTGCTGGCTCTTGCGCACCGTGCGCAGGCGCGCACCGACTTCGGTACGGTCAATCGGCGGCTGTGCGCCGGGGCGGTTGGCAGCAGGGGAGCGGTCACTCATCAAGTATCTCGGTCAGGCATCGCGGTTGGGCATCTTACCGTGGCCGCTTGCGTATTTCTAAATTCTCATATATTAGAATTCTCATAAGTGATAATTTCGAATTCTTTACCAGGCAATGGCAAGGTTATGACGCAACTATTCGACAGCGTAATCATTGGCGCCGGTATAGCGGGTGCTTCCCTGGGTTACCGGCTGGCTGGCCAGCAGCGAGTGCTATTGCTGGAGCGTGAAGCGCAGCCGGGTTACCACTCCACCGGGCGTTCGGCGGCGATGTTCATGGAAGCCTATGGCACCCCGCAAATCCAGGCCCTGACCCGCGCCAGCCGGGCTTTTTATGAGTCGCCCCCGGAAGGCTTCTGTGAACATCATTTGCTTGAGCCGCGTGGGTGTCTGTATGTCGCCAGTCTCGAACAGCAGGCGCTGCTAGCGAGCAGCTACGCGCAGAACCTGGCCAACGGCACCGAGGTGCGCTTGCTTGATCCCGAGGCCGCCTCGGCAATGGTGCCAAGCCTGCGCAGCGACGCGCTGGCGGGTGCGATTCATGAGCCGGGGGCGATGGACCTTGACGTGCATGCCCTGCATCAGGGTTTTTTGCGTGGCTTTCGTCAGGCCGGTGGTGAGTTGCGCTGCAACGCCGAACTGGTAGCAGGCTGCTTTGCCGACGGTCTGTGGCACGTGCACCTGGCTGACGGCAGCGTTATCCAGGCTCGGCAGTTGGTCAACGCCGCGGGCGCCTGGGCCGATCAGGTTGCCACGCTGTGCGACGTGCCAACCGTTGGCCTGCAACCGTGCCGGCGCAGCGCCTTTACCTTTGAAGGACCGCAGGCGCATGAGTTTGCGCAATGGCCGGCTGTTATCGGGGTGGACGAGAGCTTCTATTTCAAACCCGACGCCGGGCAATTGCTCGGTTCTCCTGCCAATGCCGATCCGGTCCAACCCCAGGACGTAGTGCCTGAAGAACTGGATGTGGCAATCGGCATCTACAACATCGAAGCCTTGACCACCCTGACTATCCGGCGCCCCAGCCACACCTGGGCCGGGCTGCGTTCATTCGTGGCCGATGGCGATCTGGTGATCGGCGCCGACCCGCACAATCCTGCGTTTTTCTGGCTGGCCGCCCAGGGCGGCTATGGCATTCAGTCGGCGGCGGGAGTTTCGCAGTTGGCCTGTGCGTTGTTGCTCGGTCAGCCCCTTCCTGCTGCCTTGCACCGCGAGGGCGTCGAGCCAAAACGCTTGTCGCCAGCCCGTTTTCGTTAATCATCCAAGGACACTTCAATGAGCTCGACTATCCAGCGTATCCCCAGCCACTTGCCATTCCCGTTCTCTAAAGCGGTAAAGGTCGGCGGCTTTCTGTTTCTCTCCGGCCAGATTCCCATGAATGCCCAAGGCGAGGTGGTCAAGGGTGATATCCAGACCCAGACCCAGGCCACGCTGGAGCGTATTGGTGAAACCCTGGCCGAATGCGGCGTCGGTTTTGATCAGGTGATCAAGGCCACGGTATGGCTGTCGGACATGGCACATTTCGCCGGCTTCAACGAGGTCTACAAAAGCTTCTTTGCTAACGGCTATCCCGTGCGCTCGACGGTCAGCGCCGGGCTTGCCCTGGGGGTTGATGTGGAGATCGAAGTGCAGGCCTGGATCGGCCACGACTGAGATCACACCTGCCTGCGTGGTACTGGGAAAAAACAACAAGGCCCGGCCAGGGCCATAGATGCCAGAGGGTTCGAGATGAAAGATCAGCTGAAAATTGCAGGCGCCTTTATTGGCGTCATCGTGGGTGCAGGTTTCGCCTCCGGGCGAGAACTGTTGCTGTTTTTCGTCAATTTCGGTCTCTGGGGGTTGCTCGGCACGCTGGTCAGTGCGGCGCTGTTCACGTTCCTCGGCATGGCCCTGGCCGGGTTGGGCAATCGCCTGCAAGCCACGTCGCACAAGGATGTGGTGTATGCCATCTGCGGCCGCTACTTGGGGCTGTTCGTCGATCTGCTGATTACTTTCTTCATGTTCGGGGTCACCGTGGTGATGCTCGCCGGGGGCGGCGCCTTGCTCGAGCAGCAGTTTGGGATTCCGGCGCTGACCGGCAGTGTGCTGGTCACCCTGCTGGTGGTAGCGGTGGTGTGCCTTGATGTGCAAAAGGTCATCGTGCTGATTGGTGCAGTTACGCCTTTCCTGATTCTGGCCGCCACTGCGATCGCGCTGTACGCGGTGTTCACTCGCGACTTGAGTTTTTCCGCGCTGGACCAGATCGCCAGCAAGCAGGAGGCAGGCGCCAGCCATTGGTTGTTGGGGGCTTTTCTCTATGTGTCTTACAACGTCGTCGCCGGGGCGCCAATGCTGGCGATTCTTGGTGGCTCGGCACGTATGGAGAAAACCGCTATCTGGGGTGGCATTCTCGGCGGTGCAGGGCTGGGCGCACTGATGCTGGTGATGAGCGCCGGGCTGCTCGCGCGCCTGGATACCGTGGCTGACTTGCCAATGCCGATGCTGTCGATCGCCAGCGAGCTGTCGCCAACGCTTGGCGTGATCATGTGCGTGATCATCTTCGGCATGATCGTCAATACCGCCGTGGGCATGCTCTATTCGTTTCTGGCGCGGCTGTTGCCCGCGGGCACTCGCAGTTTTCAAGTGGGGGCAGTGGGTGCAGGGGTGGCTGCGTTTGTTTGTAGCCTGATCGGCTTCATCAGCCTGGTCGGCCAGGTTTATCCGCTCTTCGGTTACCTGGGCTTTGTGGTCATGCTGGCGGTGTTGATCGGCTGGATACGCCTGGGCAGGGTCAAACGCGCCGTAGCGGTATAGCGACAGGCGCCTGGCGAGGGCTGTGCACTCCCTCGCCAGGTGTTTGCTTTAAATCTTGAAGCTGTCGACCAGTTGCTTGAGGCGACCTGCCTGTTGGGCCAGGGCATCGCAGTGAAGCAGGGTGTCATTGAGGTTGGCCACGCCTTGCTGGTTCAACACGTTGATCTGGGTGATGTCCAGGTTCAGGCTTTCCACCACTGCAGTCTGCTCTTCGGTCGCGGCGGCCACCGACTGGTTCATGCCGTCGATTTCGCCAATACGCTGGGTAACGCTGCTCAGGCGTTCACCGGCCTGGTTGGCAACCGACACGCTTTCCTCGCTCGAGACCTGGCTGGCGTTCATGTTATGCACCGCCTCGCGGGAACCGACCTGCAGGGTAGTGATCATTTTGTGAATCTCCTCGGCCGACTCCTGGGTGCGGTGGGCCAGGTTGCGAACCTCATCGGCAACCACGGCGAAACCGCGGCCGGCTTCGCCTGCACGGGCAGCTTCGATGGCCGCGTTGAGGGCCAGCAGGTTGGTCTGCTGGGAGATGCCCTTGATTACATCGAGAATCTGCCCGATGTCGTCGGTGCTGGCATTGAGGGTTTCGATCTGTTCGCAGGATTCGCTGATTTTCTGCGACAGGGAGGTCATCGCGGCAATGGTTTCCTGCACCACCTGGCGACCGTCGTTGGCCTGTTCGCTGGCACCGCTGGCGTGTTGCGAGGCATCGGCGGCGTTGCGCGCGATTTCCTGGGTAGCGGCACCGAGTTCGTTGATGGCGGCGGCCACGCTGTTGGTGCGCATACTTTGTTCTTCGGAACCGACAATCGAGGCGTTGGATGCACTCATCACACGCTCGGAAAGGTCATGGACCTGGCGGGTGGCCGAGGATACTTCGGCAATCGAGGCATGAATACGCTCGACGAACTGGTTGAACGCACCCGCCAGTTCGCCGAATTCGTCCTTGTTTTCCACTACCAGGCGGCGGGTCAGGTCACCTTCTCCTTGGGCGATGTCCTTCATGGCGCGGCCCATGGTGGTCAGCGGACGCATCAGCACCGGAATCAGCAGGCTCAGCAGGCCGGCAATGGCAGCAACGGCTATGAGCATGGCGATGATGGCAGAGGTGCGGAACTGGCTGAGGGCTACGTAGGCTTTGTCCTTGTCGATAGACAGGCCGATGTACCAGTCGGCAGAAGGCAGGCCGCTGACCGGCGCGAACGAGATGATTCGCTCTTCGCCGCCCAGGTTCACGTCGTGAATACCCGGTGCCACTTGCAGGTTGCTGCCAGGGTAGATGTCCTTGAGGTTTTTCATCACCTGGTCTTTGTTCGGGCTGACGATAACCTGGCCATTGCGATCAGCCAGGAACGCGTGGCCGATGCCACCGAAGTCCACCGCGTTGATGATATCGACCAGGCTCGCCAGACTCAGGTCGCCGCCGACCACGCCGAGCAGTTCACCGCTGGCGTTGCTTTTCACCGGCATGGCAATGGTTACGACCAAACCACCGACTGCGGCCATGTAGGGTGGCGTCAGCATAGGCTGGTTGGCGGCCACGGCAGCGGTGTACCAAGGGCGCTGGCGTGGGTCGTAGCCGTCAGGCATTTTTGCGTCCGGACGCTGGGTGAATACACCGTTGGCCTGGCCCACGTAGGTGAACTGGAAGTTGCTGGTGAACGAACGCTGGTCGACAAGGCCGGCGAAGTCGGCGTCGGCACCCTGATGGGCAACGTTCTGGGCCAGGTTCTCAAGCACCAGAATGCGGCCGCTCATCCAGTTCTGCACGCTGCTGGCGGTCAATGCACCGGCCTGTTTGACCGATGACTCGATGTTCTGCCGGATGGTGTTGCGTTGCAGGTAGTCGTTGTAGAGGGTGAACAATGCAAATGCCAGAACCACGACGCCGCAGGCGCACAGCAGGATCTTGTGGCGAAATTTCAGGTTCATGTTGCGAGACCTTTAGCCAGTAAGGAGGAGTGCCGAGCGGTGCTTTTGGCGTTGCTCGTACCTGTCGATGAGGCTATCGGCCGCAGTCTGGAAAAATTGAAAGTCAGAATGCCGCAGGGGAACGTCAGGTTTATCCTGCCAGTGGTGCCGGGTAAACCCTTATGCGCCGAGCATCCTGACCAGTTCTTGCGCCGCTTTTTGCAGGGGGTGGCTTTGCCGCCAAAAGGCATGCACGGGCAGTTGCAGTTCGTTGCGGGTGTTGTTGAAGTCCAGGCGCAGCAAGCGTCCGGCCTTGAGTAGCGGAGCAACCCGTGACAACGGAAAATCGCCCCATCCCAGTCCCGCCTCTACCATCTCCAGGGCCATGCTCAAACTATCGGTGCGCCACTGGGCTTTGCCGATCAGTGCGCGTGTGTCGGTAATCGGCAGATCGTGGCTGGCTACCAGGATTTGCCGAACATTGACCAAGTCTTCGAGGTAGGCAATTTGCCGGGGCTGGTGCGCGAGGGCAGGGTGCTGCGGCGAGATGACTGCCACCAACGATTCCATGCCGATGTTCTGAAAGCGCTGCTGTGGGTCGACAGTCAATCCGGCAAAAGCCAGGCACAAACTGACGCGCCCTTGCTGCAGCAACTGCAGGGCCTGTTCCTGTGGGGCGTTGAGGATTTCCACGTCCAGCAATGGGTAGCGTTCGCTGACAGCTTTGATCGCGGTCAGTAGCGGGCCGTGATCAATATCCGGGACCACGCTGATAGACAACGTGCTCTCCAGGCCCTGGGATAGCTCAAGGGCATGCACCTGCAACAGCGCCAGTTGCCCGGCGATCATGCGTGCATGAGGTTCGAGGGCTTGGGCCAGGGCGGTCGGACGGGTTTCTCGATGCGTGCGTTCGAACAACGGATAGCCCAATTCCGCCTCCAGGTTGCCAATCGCCATACTCACGGCCGAGGGCACCCGGCCCAAGGTACGCGCGGCGGCAGAGAACGAGCCACGATCAAGTACGGCAAGGAAAAGCTCGATGTTGTCACTGGAGAAATTCAAAGGGTACTTCCTGTTGTCAGTAAAATTGATAGCTGCTGACTTTTTCTATCAGAAATATTGACGCACTCTTGCGCGCCTCTGCAACCCGGATGGGCTGCGTTTGATGACGAAATTGAGGTGGTAACGTGCAAGGGGTGAAACGCAAACTGGTCTATGTGAGCGCTTATGAAGCAATTGGCCTGTGCATGTCGACCTTGGGCCTGGCCTATTTGTCGGATACGGCGCCAAGCAATACCGGCCCGCTGGCGGTGATGATCACCACCATCGCCATGGCCTGGAACTTCATATACAACACGCTGTTCGAGTACTGGGAAAGCCGACAGGTGAAGCGCGGGCGCAGCGTTGCCCGGCGCGTGGCGCATGCCATTGGTTTTCAGCTGACCCTGGTGGTTTACCTGATCCCGCTGATTGCCTGGTGGCTGGACATGAGCCTGGTCGAAGCCTTCCTGGTGGACCTGGCTTTCATCATTCTGATTCCTTGCTACACCTTTGTGTACAACTGGCTGTTCGATCGCATTTTTGGCCTGCCGACCTCTGCTCAGGCGGTAAGTGACAATCGTGCTGTCGCTTGAGGCCGGTTACGGTGCCGGCAGCACAATGCGTAGCGAACCGCTTTCGGGTTCAATGCCCATTCGCCGGGTGCCAAGCAAGCCTTCCTCGATTTCGCCGGACAAGTAATACACCCCGGCCATGGCGCCAGTCTTGCGGTTGTCCATCAGCTCTCGCCATTCCTCATTGAGCGCAACATTGAGGATCACCCGCAGCTGTTCGATCATGGCGGGCTGTTCCTGGTTGTGGGTTATTACGCCATAGCCCGCCGCGGCCACTGAGATCAGTGAGCCAGCAACGCGGCCAACCGCAGTTGCCACGGCGCTGGCGATACCTCGCGGCGCCAGGGTTGCGCCAAGTTTTTCACTGGCCTGTTGGGCCACCGAGGAGAGGCCGACATCGGAGCGTTGGGTGCCGGCGCGCACTGTGCTGTGCATATGCCCGACCAAAGCGGCGTAAGCGGGTTGCTCGGTAAGCGGTTTGCTGAAAAGCAACTGATAGAGCGAGGCATTGCGCGCGGCTGGCGGTCCCAGGTTAATGGCCTGGATCCGCGTCAGGCGCAGATTGAATTGCTGCGCCGGTGCGCGATAACGCTGGGCAATTTGCTGCAGTTGCTGGCCCAGTAGCTGGATATACAGTTCCATGGCGCGATCACGAATCCCTTCGGGGTCAATTTCCTTGGCCACCTGGTCGAGCACCTGGCGGTGATACTGCTCTTGCAGGTAAAGCGCCAGGCGCTTCTCTGGCGGGTCTTTACCATCGCCACTGTTCATTTTGTACCAAGCGACTTTCATGGTCAGCCACTGCTGGGTCCAGTAACCGGTGAACCAGGGAATGAACTCGCTTTCGGTGAACTGCTGCACGCGATCCTTCCATACGCGCATGGAGCGTCGGGCATAGTCATTGACTGAACTGGTACTGGCCAGGGAGGCCTCAATGATTTCCCGGTCAATCTGCTCCCAGGTGGCAGGGCTCAGTTGCACCGGGGGAGGTTCGACGGGCTTTTGTCGCGAGGCGCAACCGCTTAGTGCAAGCAGAATCACCAACAGAACGAGAAGGGCACGGGGGGTCACAAGCGCTACCCCCTTGCGACAGAATTATCTCTCAATATTTTCAGTATAGGCAGTCGCTGAGGTGCTGGCGCGAGCCTCAGCCGGGGATAGACGAACAGCGTCCGCGTTTCAGTCGCCAGCCACAGTCTGCAGGTCGAGTTTGGCTTCGATATGGTCCAGGTGCTGGTGCATGAGGGCCAGGGCAGCACTGGCGTCACCCTGTTCGAGGGCATCGATGATGGCCGCATGTTCCTGCCAGGCGCAGTGACTGCAGGGACGCGTTTCGTATTGGGCGATGATCAATGAAGTCTGTGGTACCAAACCATTGAGAAAGCGCGTCAGGGGAGCATTGTTGGCGATTTCCGCCAATTTCAGGTGGAATTCACCGCCCAGGCGAATGGCCGTGCAGCGCTGGCCTTGCTCATGGTGCTGGCGTTCACGGGCGACCAGTTCGCGCAATTGGCGGATCTTGGCCGGTCGCGAGCGTTGTGCAGCCAGGGTGATCAACGTGGTTTCGGCCAGGCGTCGGGCGCTGAGGATTTGTCGCGCCTGTTGCGGGTCAGGCGCGGCCAGACGGGCGGTGTGGCTGGGGCGCTGGACGATTACCTGTTGATCGCACAAGCGGCCCAACACCCGGCGAATCACCGTGCGACTGACGCCGAACGCTTCACCCAGTGCCTGTTCGGGCAAGGCACTGCCCGGTGCCAGGCGCTGTTCAAGAATCGCATCGAACAGGCGCGGATAGATCTGCTCGGCTGACAGGCGCACTTCGCCGTGGGCAAGCAGGACAGGCAGGGCGGTCACGGACGCTTGGGCGCTGGTGTTCATCAATGCTCTCCTGGGGTCAGTTGACCGGATGTTCGTCCGGGATATTCAATTCGATACCCATGCGCCGACCTTCCTGGAGTATGTGGTGGCGCATTTGCGCGCTGGCCTGAGCGCTGTTCTTGTTGCGAATGGCGCGTACCACTGCTTCGTTTTCCTCCAGGCGCGCCGCCAGGTGCTCGGGAGAGTTGCGCAACACCGCAGCACTTTGCTTGAGGGCATTACTGGTTTGTTGCACCACACTCTGGAAAATCGGGTTGGCAGTGAGGGTGAACAGCTCTTCATGGAAGGCGATGTAGGCATTGACCCCGGCTTCGCTGTCTTGCGCCTCGAGGGCTTCGCGCATGTCCATCAGGGTCAGGCGTAGCTGGCCAATTTCCTTGCTGCTCACAGACTGGGCCACCAAGCCGACGATGAACGGCTCCAGGGTATAGCGCAGTTGCAGAACATCCTCGAGGCTGGCTTCTGCCACCGCGGACTGCGGCGCGGCACTTTCGGCCATCTCGGCGTCCAGCACCAACACACCTTTACCAGGCATCGAACGCACCAGGCCGAGGGTCTCCAGGACGGTTACCGCTTCACGCAGGCTGGGACGACTGATGCCCAATTGTTCGGCTAACTCGCGCTGGCCCGGGAGCATGTCGCCGGAGCGCCATTGACCACGGGCCAGGGCTTGGCGAAGTTTTTCCACTACCGAATTCACTACTGTCGATGAAGTAATCACTGTTCACTCCATGAGAACACTTGCATGGTTTGCTCCTGTGGCCGGCACCCTTGGTGCCGGCCACTTCACTCAGAACTCTTGTTGGTGGGCGTGGGGTGTCTTGCGTTGGGCAAAACCAAAACCCTGTTTACCGGCCAGCACGTTATTGGCCCGCTCCATGTCGATATCACCTTCCCAACGGCCGATGGCTACGGTAGCCACGCAGTTGCCGATCAGGTTGGTCAGCGCCCGGCCGATCCCCATGAACCAGTCAACGGCCAGCACCAGCACCAGACCCACCACCGGAATCGCAGGAATGGCGGTTAGCGTTGCCGCCAGAATCACCAGCGCCGAGCCCGGAATACCGTGGGCACCTTTGGAGGTGATCAGCGATACCAGCAAAATGGTCAGCAGGTCGGTCATTGCCAGCGGCGTGCCGGTAGCGTTGGCAATAAAGACAATAGCCAACGTCAGGTAGATCGAGAAGCCATCAAGGTTGAAGGAGTAACCGGTCGGTATCACCAGGCCGACAGTGGAATTGCCAATCCCCAGATGCTCCAGCTTGCGCATGATTTGCGGCAGTACGGCGTCCGAGGACGCGGTGCCCAGGACAATGGTCAACTCTTCGCGCAGGTACTTGATGAATGGCAGGATACGCAGGCCCGACAGGCGCATCACGGCTCCCAGGATCAGCAGCACAAAACCTGTGCAGGTCAGGTAGAACAAAGCGACCAGTCCACCCAGGTGCTGCAGCGATTCCAGGCCATATTTGCTGGTGGTGAACGCGATGGCGCCGAACACGCCGATCGGCGCCAGGCGCACGATCATGCCCATGATGCGAAAGATCACATGGCTCAGCTCGTTGATCAGTCGCGAGATGCCCGAGGCGGCTTCACCTACCAGGTTCAAGGCGCTGCCGAACAGTACCGAGAACAGCAGCACTTGCAGGATGTTGTTGTCTGCGAATGCACCGATCACCGACGTCGGGATCAGGTCCATGAGAAACGCCGCGGTGCCGTGGATGTGCTGGCCGCGATCAGCCAGGTTGCCAGCCTCAGCAGTGGAGAGTTGATCGAGGTGGATGTTGGCGCCACTGCCGATCCCGGAGGTAAAGGCAAACACCAGGCCGATGACCAGGGCAATGGTGGTGAGGATCTCGAAATAGATGACCGATTTAAGCCCGATGCGGCCAACCTTCTTCAGGTCGCCTGCACCGGAAATACCGCTGACTACAACGCAGAACACGATCAGTCCAATGAGCATTTTTATCAGCTTGATAAAGCCGTCGCCCAAGGGTTTCAACTGTAGGGACACTTCGGGAAAGCTGAGGCCACAGGCGACGCCAAGCACCAGGCCGAGCACTACTTGGAGGAAGATCGAACGCGAGCACCATTTGAGCATGGGAGGGATCTCTGATCGGTGTCCTTGCTTCGATGCCTGGAAGGGGCGAAAGAGCGGAGGACTTAATTATTGTGGTCTTACCGGTATGTCCAGTGCGCGGTCAGTGTATGCGCGGGTTTTCGGGGTTTGCAAGAGGTCTTTAGATGAAAGGTAGCAACAACTGGTCAGACCGGTTCGCGTGCTTCAGCGGGCAGGACGTCAGCGCTTATTAGGCCTAAATACCGGCGCGTGCTATCTATTTGACTGTTCGGTCAGTAAATTTTTGTTGAAAATCAATTGGTTGTTTAAATCCATAAGCATTTGGTCGCAGCTGATTTCGTCACATTTGCTCATGAAATGTGATGTAATTCGTGTGGTTATTACCAACCGTCTACGTTAACCACCCGGCGTGGACGGCTGCTTCGAACTAAAGAATCAGTGCTGGTCGAGCGCTGCAATCGCTTACCCACTGGTACGAGATTTTCATGGACGATAATTACCGCACGGCTGTTGATGCAGCCGCGATTTTTTCCGAAACCGACTTGAGTGGCAGGATCACTTACGTCAACGAGCAGTTCTGCAGTATTTCGGGCTACAGTCGCGATGAACTGCTGGGGGCCAATCACCGCATCCTCAACTCCGGCCTGCACGACCCGGCTTTTTTCGAGGGTATGTGGACTGCGCTGGTGGCTGGCAGGATGTGGAAGGGCGAAATCTGCAACCGCGCCAAGGATGGTTCGCTGTACTGGGTCGACAGCACCATGGTGCCGCTGATCGATCCTGCCAGTGGCCGAGTGCGCAAGTACGTGTCAATCCGCTTCGACGTTACCGAGAAACGCCAGTTACTGCATACGCTGCAGTGGCGGGTGGGGCATGACGTGCTGACCGGGCTGCCCAATCGTGCATACCTTTCAGACTTGCTGAATCAGGCGCTGGAGTTCTCCCGAAGCAAGGACATCGCCCTGGCCGTGTGCATGCTCGATCTGGATGGGTTCAAGGCGGTTAATGACGGCTACGGCCATGCCTGCGGCGACTTGTTGTTGGTTGAGGTAGCCAATCGCTTGAAGGGGATCTTGCGCGGTGGCGACGAAGTAGCGCGCCTTTCCGGTGACGAGTTCGTGTTGATCTTGCGCGATGTGCAAGACCCCGGGCAATTGCACCTGGCCTTGCAGCGGGTCCTCAAGGCGGTTGCAGCGCCGTACTCGATCAAGGATCGCGAGGTGAGTGTCAGCGCCAGCATCGGCGTGACGCTGTTTCCTCTCGACAACGAAGATGCCGACACCCTGGTACGGCATGCCGACCAGGCGCTTTATGTTGCCAAGCAGAGTAGCCGTAACCGCTACCACTTGTTCGATGTGTCGCTGGATCGTGAAGTCAAGGCCACCCACCAGACGGTGGCGCGCGTGCGCCAGGCCTTGATCAAGGGCGAGTTGTGCTTGCATTACCAACCCAAGGTCAACATGCGCAGCGGCAAGGTTCTCGGTTTCGAGGCGTTGCTACGCTGGCAGCATCCGATCAAGGGTTTGGTCGCACCGGCCGATTTTTTGCCACTGGTGGAGCAGACGGACCTGATTGTCGACATCGGCGAATGGGTAATCACCCAGGCCATGGCGCAAATGCAGCGCTGGCAGCAGGCCGGGCACGTTTGGCCGGTGAGCATCAACATCGCGGCGCGGCACGTTCAGCGCAGTGATTTTGTCGAGCGCCTGACAATATTGCTGGCGCGTCACCCCGCAGTAGCGCCGCAGATGCTCGATCTGGAAATTGTCGAATCGGTGGCGATCGAGAATATTCAGAGTGTGAGCCAGTGTCTTGAGGCCTGTCAGCGACTGGGTGTGCAGTTCTCCCTGGATGATTTCGGTACCGGCTATTCGTCCCTGAGTTATCTCAAGCGCCTGCCGACACGTACCATCAAGATTGATAAATCCTTTGTTCGCGACATCCTCAACGACCATGACGATCTTGCGCTGACGCGGGCAGTGATTGGTCTGGCCAGGGCGTTTGGACGCGAGGTGGTCGCCGAGGGTCTGGAGACCATCGAGCACGGGCAACTGTTGATGGGCCTCGGCTGTGATGTCGCCCAAGGCTATGGCATTGCCCGGCCAATGCCGGCAGACGCCGTTATCGACTGGGCTGCGGGCTACGTGCAGCCGCCACAGTGGTTGGCATTGGCGGGACACGGGTAGCGTTCTTTACGCATTCTTTATGATCTGGCCAGGGCTCTGGTCTCGCACCTTTACAGCAGCTCTACCGAGAATGACCGTCAGCGGCGAAGTGCCGTAAGGACGGAGAGTTTCGATGAGCATTCTGGATGGGGTGGCCCTGCTGTTGGCAGTGGCGTTGATGATCTACCTGATGGTCGCGCTGCTGCGCGCCGAACGGGGATAGGAGCCGCCATGCACAGTTACGATTATGCGTTGCTGCTGGCGTTCTTCGCGCTGGTGCTGGTACCGGCGCCTTGGCTCGGGCGTTTTTACTACAAGGTGATGGAAGGTCAGCGTACCTGGCTGTCCCCGGTGCTGGGACCGCTGGAGCGCGGATGCTACCGGTTGGCCGGGGTCGACACGCAAGTCGAGCAGAGCTGGAAGCAGTACACCCTGGCCTTGCTTGCATTTAACCTGGCCGGTTTTGGCGTGGTTTTTTCGGTGTTGCTGTTCCAGGACTACCTGCCGCTCAACCCGCAGCACTTGCCAGGCCAGGAATGGTCACTGGCGTTCAATACCGCTGTGAGCTTTGTCACCAACACCAACTGGCAGGCGTACAGTGGTGAAGCGTCGGTCAGCTACCTGAGCCAGATGATGGGGCTGACGGTGCAGAACTTTGTCAGTGCTGCCACAGGGTTGGCCGTGCTGGTCGCATTGTGCCGTGGTATTGCCCGCCGTTCAGCGCTGACATTGGGCAATTTCTGGGTCGACATGACCCGTGCCACGCTCTATGGCTTGCTGCCGTTGTGCCTGCTGTTGGCTTTGCTGCTGGTTTGGCAGGGTGTGCCACAGACGTTCGGTCACTATATCCAGGTCCTGACACTGCAAGGCGCTGATCAAACAATTCCGCTCGGTCCTGCGGCCAGTCAAATTGCAATCAAGCAGTTGGGTACCAATGGCGGTGGATTCTTCGGCGTCAACTCCGCGCACCCCTTCGAGAACCCAACGGCCTGGAGCAACTTGTTCGAGATGGCCTCGATCATCCTGATTCCCGCGGCACTGGTGTTCACATTCGGTCATTACGTCAAGGATCTGCGTCAGAGCCGGGCAATCATTGCCTGCATGTTGGCATTGTTTCTGATTGGTGGCGGTACTGCACTGTGGTCGGAGTACCAGGCCAATCCGAGCTTGAACAACCCGCAGGTAGAGCAGACAGCACCGCTCGAGGGCAAGGAAAGCCGCTTTGCTACCACCGCCAGTGTGCTCTGGACAGTGACCACAACCGCTGCCTCCAACGGCTCGGTGAACAACATGCACGACAGTCTCAACCCGGTCAGCGGCATGGTCGCGCTGGTTAACATGATGGTCGGCGAAGTGATCTTCGGTGGCGTCGGTGCCGGGCTCTACGGCATGTTGCTCAATGTGCTGATCGCGGTGTTCCTGGCAGGCTTGATGATTGGTCGCACACCGGAGTACCTGGGCAAAAAGCTTCAGGCCCGGGAAGTGCAACTGCTGGTGGCAACCTTGTTGGTGATGCCGGTCGGTGTGTTGGTGCTGGGAGCCGTGGCGGCGAGCTTGCCTGGTCCTGCCGGCGCGATCAGCAATCCTGGTGCGCATGGCTTCAGCCAGTTGCTTTACGCCTACACCTCGGCCAGTGCCAACAACGGTTCAGCATTCGCCGGCTTCGGTGCCAACACCACCTTCCACAACCTGATGTTGGGCCTGGGCATGCTAATTGGCCGCTTCGGCTACATCCTACCGGTGCTGGCGCTGGCGGGCAGCCTGGCGATGAAGAAAGCCGCTCCGCTGGGCGAGAACAGCTTTCCTACGCATGGCCCGTTGTTCGCCACGTTGCTGGTGGTAACCATCTTGTTGGTGGGTGGCCTGACATTCCTGCCGGCCCTGGCCCTTGGCCCTGTCACCGAACACCTGAGCCTGGGTTTCTGAGGAGCGAATCATGAATATGCCCATTCCTGAAGTGAACGCCGCTCCGGCCGCCATGGCACGCACTACCTTTGCGGCACTGTGGCGCCCGGCGCTGGTACAGGCTTTCGTCAAGCTGGACCCACGTCAGCTCAAGCGTTCCCCCGTCATGCTGGTGGTGGAGTTGACTGCGATATTCACCACCTTTCTGTGCCTGGTTCCCGACAGCCAGGTGCCGGTGGCGGTGGCGGTGCAAATCGCCGTGTGGCTGTGGTTCACCGTGTTGTTTGCCAATTTTGCCGAAGCCCTGGCTGAAGGGCGTGGCAAAGCTCGCGCCGACAGTCTCAAGGCCGGCAGCCAAGGCCTCAATGCCAGGCGGCGCAATGCCTCGGGCAGTTTCGAGGTGGCGCCGGCGAGCAGCCTGCGCAAGGACGATGTGGTCAAGGTGCTGGCAGGGGAGATGATTCCCGGCGACGGTGAAGTGCTCGAAGGCATTGCCGCGGTGAACGAAGCGGCGATCACGGGTGAGTCGGCGCCAGTGATTCGCGAGTCTGGTGGTGATCGTTCGGCGGTAACCGGCAACACGCGCCTGGTTTCCGACTGGCTGCTGATCCGCATCACCAGCAATCCCGGCGAGTCGACCCTGGACCGCATGATCGCCCTGGTCGAAGGCGCCAGGCGCCAGAAGACGCCCAACGAAATTGCCCTGGATATCCTGCTGATCGGTTTGAGCATGATTTTCCTGGTCGTGGTGGTCACGCTGCAACCCTTCGCCCACTTTGCCGGCGGCAGTATCCCCCTGGTGTTTCTGGTGGCGCTGTTGGTCACCTTGATCCCCACCACCATCGGTGGCCTATTGTCGGCCATTGGTATCGCCGGCATGGATCGCTTGGTGCGTCTCAATGTTATCGCCCGTTCTGGCCGCGCCGTGGAAGCGGCCGGAGACGTACATGTGCTGATGCTCGACAAGACCGGCACCATCACCTTCGGCAATCGTCGTTGCAGTGCCTTGCACGCCGCTCCCGGTGTGACTTCCAGGGAGTTGGGCGAGGGCGCCTTGCTGGCGTCGCTGGCGGACGATACCGCCGAGGGCAAGTCGATCGTCGAGTTCCTGCGCCAGGCGCATGATTTTGCCGAGCCATGTGCGAATCAACTGGCGCCAGTGGCGTTCAGCGCTGAAACCCGGCTGTCGGGTGTGGATTATCAGCAGCGACGGTTTCGCAAGGGCGCAGTCGATTCGGTGCTGGCGTTCGTTGGTATGCAACGTCTGGAAATGCCCGCGTCCTTGTCGCGTGAAGTGGACAAGATCGCCCAGAGTGGTGGTACCCCGTTGCTGGTATGTGTCGACAAGCACCTGCTGGGCGCGATTCACCTCAAGGATGTGGTCAAGCCGGGAATTCGCGAACGTTTTGCCGAACTGCGCAAACTGGGCATTCGTACCGTGATGGTTACCGGGGACAACCCGCTGACGGCGGCTGCAATTGCTGCCGAGGCAGGTGTCGATGACGTCCTGGCCGAAGCCACGCCCGAGAAAAAGCTGGCGCGCATTCGCCAGGAGCAGAACGACGGGCGTCTGGTTGCCATGTGTGGTGACGGCGCCAATGACGCTCCGGCGCTTGCCCAGGCCGATGTCGGCATGGCCATGAACGACGGCACCCAGGCGGCCCGCGAAGCCGCCAACATGGTTGATCTGGACAGCGATCCGACCAAGTTGCTGGACGTGGTTCAGGTCGGCAAAGAGTTGTTGGTGACCCGTGGTGCCTTGACGACCTTTTCGATTGCCAACGACGTGGCCAAGTACTTCGCCATTCTGCCGGCACTGTTTGCGGCGATCTATCCGCAATTGGGTGTGCTCAACCTCATGCAACTGAGCAGCCCGCAAAGTGCGATCGTTTCGGCGATTGTCTTCAACGCTTTGATCATTGTTGTACTGATTCCGCTGGCCTTGCGTGGGGTACGGGTGCAAGCGGCCAGTGCTGCACACCTGCTGCGCCGCAACCTGCTGATCTATGGGTTGGGTGGCTTGGTCGTGCCGTTTGCCGGGATCAAGTTGATCGACATGCTGCTCACTACTGTGAATCTGGTCTGATACCAGGGAGACGACCATGACAACTTACGTACGTCCGGCCTTGAGCCTGATTCTGCTGATGACCCTGATCACCGGGGTGGTGTATCCACTGGTGGTCACTGGGGTGGCACAGGTGGCTTTTCCCGAGCAGGCCAATGGCAGCCTGCTGCGCGATGACCAGGGTAACGTGCGCGGCTCGCTGTTGATTGCCCAGGCGTTCAAGGGCGATGGCTGGTTCCACTCGCGGCCTTCTGCTGGCGACTATGCAACGGTCGCCAGTGGCGCCAGCAACCTGGCACCGAGCAATCCGGCACTGGCTGAGCGCATCAATGAACGTGCTGCGCAGCTTTATGTAGCGGCGCAGGGTGCGGTGCCGCTGGATCTGCTGACTACCTCCGGCAGCGGCCTGGACCCGCACTTGTCGCCCGCCGCCATCGCTTATCAACTGCCACGGGTAGCAGCGGCGCGCCAACTCAGTGTCGAGGCCTTGCAAGCGTTGGCCGAGCAGTCCACCCTGCAGCCATTGATCGGACCACCGGTGGTCAATGTACTGGCTCTGAACGCCAGCCTCGAACGGCTGGCCCCGACGTCAAAGTAAGGATAGGCAGTGAGCGATAGCAACTCCGAACGCGCTGATGCGTTGTTGGCCGGGCTGCCGCGCGAAGGGCGCGGCAGGCTCAAGGTGTTCCTCGGTGCCGCGCCGGGAGTAGGCAAGACCTACGCCATGCTCCAGGCTGCCCATGCCCAGGTACGCCAAGGTGTGCAGGTGCTGGTGGGGGTGGTCGAGACCCATGGCCGCGCTGAAACCGAATCCTTGCTTGCCGGGTTGGCGCAGCAGCCCTTGCTGCGTTCTGAATACCGCGCAGTGCAACTGGAAGAGATGGACCTCGATGGCCTGCTCAAGGCTTCGCCGCAACTGGCGTTGGTCGACGAGTTGGCCCACAGCAATGCGCCCGGCAGCCGTCATGCCAAGCGCTGGCAGGATGTGCAGGAGCTGTTGGCTGCGGGCATCGACGTCTATACCACGGTCAACGTCCAGCACCTGGAAAGTCTCAACGACCAAGTGCGCGGTATTACCGGCGTGCAGGTCCGTGAAACCCTGCCGGACTGGGTGTTGCAGGAAGCCTTTGAACTGGTCCTGATCGATCTGCCGCCACGCGAATTGCTCGAGCGTTTGCGCGAGGGCAAGGTGTACGTGCCCGAACAGGCGAGGGCGGCAATCGATGCGTTCTTCAGTCAGACCAACCTCACAGCGTTGCGTGAGTTGGCGATGCAGACCGCGGCGGCACAGGTGGATGCCGACCTTGCCCACGGCTATCGCCAGCTCGGCCAGGATGCGCCTTCCTTGCGTGGTCGCTTGCTGGTCGGGGTCGATGGCGATGTCCAGGCCGAGCGCCTGGTGCGCCATGCCTGCCGGGTGGCCCAGCGCCGCCACTTGCCCTGGAGCATGGTGCATGTCGACAATGGCAAGTTGCGCGACGAAGCCGCTCGCCAGCGTTTGCAGGCAGCCCAGCAATTGGCGGAGCGTCTGGGCGGTGAAGTGGTGCTGCTGCGTGCGGGTGAAGTGGCCAGAACATTGATCGAGCATGCGCTTGAGCGGCGCGCCAACCTGGTATTGGTCGGCCAGTCCCGTGATCGCCTGCGGCGGCGCTTGTTCGGCGCCGGTGTGGCCACCCGCTTGCTGCGCGAGGCCCATGGCCTGGAGATCAACGTACTCGACCGTGACGACCGGCCTGAGCCGCAAAGTGCGGCGGTGAAGAAGGTCTGGGTCTGGCGTCATTACTTGTTGGCGCTGGTCGCCACCTTGCTGGCAGCGGGCCTCGCCTGGGGCGTGTCCACGGTGTTGGCATTGCCCAATATCTCCTTGGTGTTTCTTGCCGCGGTGCTGCTGGTGGCCGTTCGCAGCAGCCTGGGCCCAGCCTTGGCCTGTGCGGTCATGTCGTTCCTGACCTATGACTTTCTGTTCATCCCGCCTAACTTCTCCTTCAGCATCCAGCGTGAAGAGGATGTTCTGACGTCGCTGTTTTTCCTGTTGATGGCAGCACTCACCGGTAACCTGGCCGCACGTCAGCGCCGGCAATTGCAGGCGCTGCGTGAAACCCAGGAGCAGACCAACCAACTGCTCGACCTGACGCGCAAACTGACCGCCGCCACTGACCGTCAGGCCGTGTTCAACGCCGCCGGGCAACACCTCGACGGCTGGAACGATTTGCAGGTTTGCCTGCTTGAACGGGATGTCGAAGGACGCCTGCAGGTTGCCACGGCTAGCAACGTGCAGTTCAACGATAACGAGCGTGCTGCCGCCGATTGGGCCTGGCAGCATGATCAGGCCGCAGGCCTTGGCAGCGATACCTTGCCCAATGGGCGTTGGTGGTGGTGGCCGCTTTCTGTCGAAGAGCAGCCGCTGGCGCTGATCGGTGTGCGTCCGCGTCAGGGTCAGAGCCTTACCCCGCAACGCCGGCGCCTGCTCAAGGCGCTCAGTCAGCCACTGGCCCAGGCCCTGGCCCGTGCACGCCTGGCTGAACAGCTTGAAGCCGCGCGCCTGCACGGTGAAACAGAGCAATTGCGCAGCGCATTGCTGGCCTCGGTTTCCCACGACCTGCGCACGCCGCTCACCGCCATGCGCGGTAGCATCGACAGCCTGCTGGCCCTGGGCGACGCGATCCCTGCGGGCGACCGCCAGGAGCTGCTTGAAGGCACGCGCAACGAAGCCGAGCGCCTGGACCGTTACATCCAGAATCTGCTGGACATGACACGCCTGGGGCATGGCGGATTGAAACTGGCCCGTGACTGGGTGGCGGCAACCGACATTGTCGGCAGTGCCCTCAACCGCTTGCGAGTGCTATTGACTCCGCTACAGGTTTCCACCGAGGTGCCGGACGGCTTGCCGTTGCTGTTTGTCCATGCGGCCCTGATCGAGCAGGCGCTGGTCAATGTGCTGGAGAACGCGGCGCGTTTCTCGCCCACCAATGGGCGCTTGCAGTTGCGCGTATCGGCTGACGATGAACAGTTGAGTTTTGCCGTCAGTGACGAAGGGCCTGGTATTGCGCCGGCGGATCGCGAGAAAATTTTCGACATGTTCTATACCGCCGCACGTGGGGATCGGGGCGGTCAAGGCACGGGCCTTGGCCTGGCGATTTGCCAGGGCATGATCGGTGCGCATGGCGGGCGAATTCTGGTGGGCGAGGGCATCGATGGTCACGGCACCTGCATCACACTATGCTTGCCGCTCCCCGCTCAGCCCGAGCCTGAAAGCGAAGCCCTATGAGCCAGATAGCGACCCTTCTGGTCATCGACGATGAACCACAGATTCGCAAGTTCCTGCGTATCAGCCTGAATTCTCAGGGCTATAAAGTGCTGGAGGCCGCAACTGGCGCCGAAGGTCTGGCTCAGGCGGCGTTAACCCGGCCTGATCTGGTGGTGCTGGATCTGGGCTTGCCCGACATGGATGGCCAGCAGGTGCTGCGTGAATTGCGTGAATGGAGTGCGGTGCCTGTCCTGGTGTTGTCGGTACGTGCCAGTGAGGTGCAGAAAGTCGAGGCACTGGATAACGGCGCCAACGACTACGTGACCAAACCGTTTGGCATCCAGGAGTTCCTGGCCCGGGTGCGTGCGTTGCTGCGCCAGGCGCCGCAGGCCACCGCCAGCGATGTGGCACCGAGCTTCGGTCCGCTGACGGTGGACCTGGCTTTTCGCAAGGTGACCCTGGATGGGGTTGAAGTGGCCCTGACCCGCAAGGAATACGCATTGCTGGCACAGTTGGCTACGCACCCTGGGCGGGTGATCACCCAACAGCAACTGCTCAAGGATATCTGGGGGCCTACCCATGTAGACGACAGTCACTACCTGCGCATTGTCGTAGCGCATGTGCGGCAAAAGCTGGGTGATGATCCGACTGCGCCGCGCTTTATCATCACCGAGCCGGGCGTGGGGTATCGCTTGGTGGGACCTGAGTGAGCGAGATGGATTACCCTCAGCGCCGCTCCGCCTCATAGTTATCCAGCGTATCGCGAGCAATTTCCCGTCCCAGGGCGATCAATTCCGGCGCCTTGTAAAACTCAAAGAAGCGACATACCCGCTTGGGCACGTTAATCAATACATCCGGTGGATAACCGGCAATCTTGTATTGCGCCAACGAGGTTTGCATCACCTCGAAGCTCTGGTTGATCAAGTCCAGCAGTGAAGCCGGCCCGACGTTGTCGATAATGAACGAACCCGTCGCCGACTTCGGTGCACCGTCCGTTTCCGGCGCCGCAGCCGGTTGCTGGGCTTCGGGATCGGCTGCGTCACTGAGCCACGGGTTGGGAATATGCACCGCCTGAGGCTGAAACTCTTGCTGGATGCGCATCAATTGTTCGGCTTGCTTACGCCGAAAAGGCAGGTGCGAGCCCAGAGAGCTGATCAGGTTGTCAAACCGCAACTTGAACGCGGCCGGTCTCTCGATCACCGGCAATTGGTACTGTTTCTGGTTGGTCGAGTTGAGGTTCACTGCAATGATCAAGTCGCAGTGACTGGAAACCACCGGAATGATCGGCAAGGGGTTGAGAATCCCGCCGTCGACCAACATACGGTTACCTTGCACCACCGGGGTGAACAGGCTGGGGATTGCTGCCGAGGCACGCATGGCCTGATGCAGGCAGCCTTCCTGAAACCAGATTTCCTGCTGGTTGGTGAGGTCTGCGGCTACCGCTGTGTAAGGGATGCGCAGCTCTTCGATGTTAATTTCGCCGACTATCTTGCGAATTTGACCGAACACCTTCTCACCGCGTATGGCGCCCAGGCGAAAGCTCACATCCACCAGTCGCAGCACATCCAGGTAGTCCAGGCTCTCGATCCAGTTGCGATACTCATCCAGCTTGCCAGCAGCATAAATGCCGCCAATCACCGCGCCCATCGAACAGCCGGCCACACAGGCGATGTCATAGCCCCGCCGTTCCAGCTCCTCGATCACGCCGATGTGCGCATACCCTCGGGCTCCGCCCGAGCCTAGTACCAATGCCACGCGTTTACTCATGATGGTTCCCGGCTTGACTGCGTCGATGGTCTAACAATGCGCCCTTTCGTGTCTGTGCTTCAATCGTCATGAGCGCTGCGCTACGCTTTGCAGGGCACTTTTGTTCTTTCTGGTCGTCGAACACGCCACTTTGTGTATTTATTTTTGAGGTATTACCGATGAAAGCCTGGATTTGCCTGCCTCTGATTGCTCTGCTCCTGACCGGTTGTGCTGGCAAGACTGCCTATCGCGATAGTTGCGCCAATCAGTTGGATTCGGCCTGGCAGGAGCTCGACCTGGCCAAGGCTGAAGGTTTTGCTGGAACAGTCAGCTACTCGAAGGCGCTGTCGTTGTTGACCGGCGCCAAGACCCAGCAGCAGTTCGAAGCCTTTGAAGGATGCAGCAACAAGGCGGAAAAGGCCCGTTTCTACATTCGTGAATCGCGTGCGGGTCGCTGACCAAGGAGAACACCATGTCGGTAATGCTCGACCATGTGATTGCCCAGGTACTGGCCTTGCAGATTCGTTTGCTCAGCTGTCAGGCACGCCTCGCAGCTGACACTGACAGCGAAGCGCTGCACGACCTGCGCATCGCTACCCGGCGTTTGCGCAGCTTGCTGCGACCCTTGCGTGAGTTGCCTGGTGTCGAGCAGCTTGAGGGGGCGGCGAAAGCGCTGGGCAATCTGACGACGCCGTTGCGTGATCGCGAGGTACTGGCAGCGCAGTTGCTCGAGCGCGAGCTGATGGTAGCGGCACAGACGCGCCTGGTGCATCGTCAGGCAACCTTTGCCAGCGTTGCCGAGAGTGCCGAACTGGGGCGCTTGCTGGCGATTATCGACGCCTTTCCGATTTTTCTGCGGGCAGCTGAGCGCGAGGGTTTGATCCGCCGCTTGCACCGGCGTATCGACAAGCGCCTGGAAAAGCAGTGGGACAAGCTCGGTGAGGCGTTGCGGGATCCGGCTCATGATCGACACCGCCTGCGCCTGCTGATCAAGCGCGTGCGCTATGCCGCGCAAGCCTATCCGCAGTTGGAGCATGCCGGGCGTCGCTTGCGGCGCTTGCTCAAAGCCGCGCAAAGCGATTTGGGCAGTTGGCATGACCATTTGCAATGGTTGTTGCAAGCCGACCAGCAGCATGACCTCAGACCCTGCGTCGATCACTGGCAGGCCCAGTTGCACGACGCCGAGCAACGCGCTGACGTAACGCTGGAGCGCTTGCAAGCAGCGGTTAAGCAGCGATAAGCCGCTGATATGGCAGAAATGCGGGCTGTCGCTGCCCGCTGTGCTGGTTAAGATCGGACTTTTCCCAAGGATGAAGTCGGCATGAATTTCTCGCAATTGCTCAAGGCGGTCCGTCTACATCCTCAGGCAGTGTCTATTCCTGCCAGTTGGGCGCAAGGGCGTGCCTGTTTTGGCGGCCTGATGGCTGCCCTGCTATACGAAACCATGCGTGCCAAGACATCCCCCGGTCGCCCGGTGCGCTCCCTGGCTATCACCTTTGTCGGGCCAGCTGAGCCGGATGTACCGATCAGTTTCGAGGTGGAATTGTTGCGCGAAGGCAAGGCAGTCAGTTCGCTGCTGGGCCGCGCCATGCAGAACGGTCAGGTGGTAACCCTGATGCAGGGTAGTTTCGGTAGCGGGCGTGAGTCAGTGGTCGACGTCCCGGCATTGCCAGCTGTGGAAATGCGCAGTGTGGACGAGTCCTCGACCGAGCTCCCTTACATCAAGGGAATAACACCGGAGTTCATGCAGCATGTATCGCTGCGCTGGGCGATGGGGGGCATTCCTTTCAGCAACAACCACTCGCGCAGCATGGGCGGATGGGTGAGGTTGCGGGACGAAGGCGGTGACGAAACCTTGAGTGAAGCGCACCTGTTGGCGTTGGTAGATGCCTGGCCGCCGACCTTGCTTTCGCACCTGAAAAGGCCCGCAGCAGGCAGCACCCTGACATGGACCATCGAGTTCGTTCAGCCAGTGCCAAGCCTGACCACCCTGGACTGGTGCAAGTACTGCGTGCAAACAGAACATGCCCGCGATGGTTACGGCCATGCAGCGTCGGCCCTGTGGACCGACAAGGGCGAGTTGCTGGCTATCAGTCGCCAGACGGTGACTGTCTTTGCCTGAGCCTTGCGTGAAAACCTTCAGTGGCGATGGCGATCACGCCAGGCCCGCCACCATGCGCCACTAAGGACAAAGCGCGGAAAGGTAATGAACTGCTCGACCAGTAGTCGCCCGACGGCATCCTTGCGGCTGCTGAAGGGCTCCGGCTGTTGCTTCTCGAGGCGATGGCCCTGGCGTTGCAGGCCAAGGGCTGCGATCAAGGCGATGATGCCGACGGCCAGTTGCCCGAAGTCCAGGGAGAACAACCCGGACAGCACCAGCAGTACACCGAGTATGAACAACGGTACGGCGATCAGATGCAGCACCAGATTGGTCGGGTTGCGGTGGTTGTGGTGATAGCCGCGCCATTGCCAGGCGTGCAGGTTGGGTAAGCGTTTGCTCATGGGCAAATCCTCAGGGTTATGCCTGAAGAATAGTGCGGCCCCCGCAAGGGGGCCAATGAGCGCCAGCTATGAGGCTTATAGCTTTAGTTGGCCAATGGCCTTGTTGAGTTCGCCAGCCAGGGTTGCCAGCTCGCTGCTGGTGGTGGCCGAGTCGACGGTCTGCTGCACGGTCTCCTCGGTGACGTCACGAATGCTCACCACCGCGCGATTCATTTCTTCTGCTACCTGGCTTTGTTGCTCGGCGGCGACTGCAATCTGGGTATTGCTTTCACGCATCTGCGCCACGGCGCTGGTGATCTCGGCCAAGGCGGCGCCTGCCTCCTGAGCCTGTTGCACGCAATCGTCAGCCTTGAACGAGCTTTCCTGCATGAAGTCCACGGCATCGCGGGTACCTGCCTGCAGCGCGGAAACCATGGTGGTGATTTCGTCGGTGGAGGCTTGCACGCGCTTGGCCAGGTTGCGCACTTCATCGGCGACAACGGCAAAGCCGCGTCCCAGGTCTCCGGCGCGGGCGGCTTCGATTGCCGCATTGAGGGCCAGAAGGTTGGTCTGCTCGGCAATGCTGTGGATGACGCTGACCACACCATTGATTTTCTGGCTATCTTCGGCCAGTTGACGAATCATCTCGGCTGTTTGCTGTACACCACTGGACAACCCTGAGATCGAAGTCTGCACCCGGCTGACCACTTCCTGGCCACTGCCAGCCAGGGTGTCGGCAGTCTGCGACAGGTCGCGGGTAGCACCGGCATGTTGGGCGATGTGATAAACGGTGGCGGTCATTTCGTTGATGGCGGTGGCGGCCTGATCGGTTTCGCTCTGCTGCCCGAGCATGCCATGGCGTACATCGTTCATGCTCGAGGCCAGGCGCGCAGCACCTGAGTCGAGCTGTGCAGCGGTGCGTGCAACGGTATTTACCACACGGTGGTAGGTGGTCTGCATGGCATTGAATGCGCTGGCCATCTGGCCGACTTCGTCGCCGCAGGACAAGGGAACCCGCGCCGAGAGGTCGCCGGTCTTTTCCACGTGCAGCATCACATCCTTGAGGGTGTTGAGCTGGCTGAGCAAGAAGCGGATCAACAACTGCGAGGCGCAGAGCATGGCCAGCATCAGGATCAGGACGCAGATCGCGTAATTGGTGAAACGGTCGGCAAACACCTGCAGCAGGCTGGGGGAGGGCGCAAGGACAGCGACCTGTTGGCCTTCGCGGCTGATTACCTGGGCGCCGCTCAATGGGTTGGTGCCGGTCAGCGCCAGACCGTGCAGCTCTACCCAGCCCTGGGCATTGGCCAGAGCTTCAAGCTTTTCATCGGCAAAGGCGGGCGTTTGCCCTGGGGCGTACTGCAACCATAAGGGGTTGTGCGGCAGGGCTTGGCCTGCAGGCCATGCAGCCAGCAATTGGGCTTGCGATTGGGCTTTGGCCTGGGCTTCCTGCGCCCGGGCTTGCTGTTCAAGATGTACGGCATACAGCACCACGAACAACGTCGTTACAAAGGCCACCGCATTGACGGCCCAGAACTTGTACTTCAGGGAGATATTGCTAAGCCAGGCACCCATGGAAGGTCTTCTCTGATTGAGCGGAAACAAACATTATTGGCAAGGTGCCATCATTGTGCCGCAGCGCACAGGTTGCGTGTTGATATGCGTCAAAAAAACGCGGGCAAGCCAAAGAAACTGCGGGCGCAAGCACTGGTATGAGCGGCAAGTTGCTCGGGGCTTTCGCCGCGATGCAGGGCAACTACGCGCAACACTTCGGTGAGGAACGCCGGTTCGTTGCGACCGCTCTTGGGTTTTGGCCGCAGGCTGCGTGGCAGCAGGTAGGGGGCATCGCTTTCCAACATCAGGCGTCCTTCAGGGATGCTGCTGACCAACGGGTGCAAGTGGGTGCCGCGACGTTCATCGCAGATCCAGCCAGTGATACCAATATGCAGATCAAGATCCAGATAACCGAACAGGGCGCTGCGTTCTCCGGTGAAGCAGTGCACGACCGCGGCGGGCAGGCGGTCGCGGTAGTCTTTGAGGATTGCCAACAGCCGCTCACTGGCATCGCGCTCATGGAGAAACACGGGCATTTGCAGATCGACCGCCAGGGCCAACTGCTCCTCCAGGGCTTTTTCTTGCTGAGGGCGCGGCGAGAAGTCTCGATTGAAATCGAGCCCGCATTCACCCACGGCGCGCACGCGCGGTTGTTCCAGCAAGGCGCGCAAGTTGCGCGCACTAGCAGCATTCCAGCTACTGGCATCATGGGGGTGAACCCCGGCGGTGCTGAACAAGCGCTGGCCGCTTTCATCCAGCGCCAGGCATAGTTCCAAGGCTTGCTCGCTACCTTCAAGGCTGGTGCCTGTAACCAGCATTTGCACCACACCGGCAGCTTGGGCACGATCGAGAATCGCTTGGTGCTTGTCGGCAAAACTTGGGTTGGTCAGATTGACGCCGATGTCGATGAGTTGCATGGTGCTACCTCAGGCCGGTGGCCGGCCAGCATAGCAAAGCTCGAAGAATTTCGATAAATCGAAGAACTTCAATGAGTTGTCGTGGTCTTTTGCGGTCAATTGTCATGGAACGACCGCACACTATGGCACCAACCCCACACGCGCGGACCTTGCAACGGATGACCCGAGCGCTGTTTCTGTCGATTGTGCTGAGTCTAGGACTGCTTCAGGCAGGGCCTGCGAGTGCGCGTTTGCCCGGGCCGCAACAGTCGACAGTCAAGACCCAGGTTCTAGACCTCGCACAAATTCGCAGCAGCCGGGTGCTCAAGGTACTGGTCAATCAGAGTCGCAACAGTTCCGGTGAAGTCAAAGGCGAGTCGGTGGGGGTTGAATACCATCGCCTGCGTGCCTTGGAGCATTACCTTAATGCTCGCGCTCGCGATGGTCAGGAAATACGCCTGAAAATCATTCCTCGAGCCAAGGAGCAATTGTTGGCCGCATTGCAGCGTGGCGAGGCCGATCTCGCGGCGCCGGGTGAGTTGCTCGATCCGACTTCTACACGCGGGCTGGTCGCCAGTGATCCGGTGGTGGACAACGTCCCCATGGTGTTGGTCGGGCGCAAGGGCGAGCGCAGTTTCCAGCGGGTCGAACAGTTATCTGGCCGAACCGTGGCCTTGACCAGTGCCAGCGCCGCCGGAGATACCTTGCATGAACTCAACCAGAAGCTGGCCTTGCGCAAGTTGCCGCCGATCAAGGTCGAATGGGTCGATCCTACGTTGGCGGTGGAAGATGTACTGGAGATGGTTCAAGCCGGCATTTTTCATCTGACGGTGGTCGAACAGCCCATTGCCGAACGTTGGGCCAGGGTCATGCCCAAGCTGCGAATCGATCGCAAAGTGCAGGTAGCCGCTCCCGACGCCATGCGCTGGTATGTGCGACGCGATGCGGTAATGCTGCATGCTAGTGTTGACCGGTTCCTCCAGGGCTATCGGCCGCCGGCGAACCAGGACGCGGCTTTTGAGCGCATTTACCGGTGCCTCTACCGGGTTCACAACCCGCTGGCGCGCAAGGACCGCAAGCGTCTGGAAGCCGTGCGCCCAGTGTTGCAGCGCCATGCCAGCGAGCAGAATATCGATTGGTTGAACCTGGCTGCCGTAGCCTTCAAGGAGTCGTCGTTGAACCCCGCGGCCCGAGGTGCCGGGGGAACCCATGGGTTAATGCAGATTACTTCGAGTGCGGCCCAGCGGGTGGGTGTGAGCAATATCAGCAATGTCGACGGCAATGTGCAGGCCAGCGCGCGGTACATGGCCTTGATTCGGCGCAAGTTCTTTTCCAGCAACCAACTCAACGAGCGTGAGCGCATGGCTTTCACCCTGGCAGCCTACAACCTGGGGCCGGAACGGGTTCAAGCCATGCGTGCCGAAGCTCGGCGGCGTGGCCTCAACGGCAACCAATGGTTTTTCCAGACCGAGCGTATCGCCATGGAGCAGGTGGGGATGGGGCCCGTCAGTTACGTGAACAGCGTGAATAAATATTTCCTCGCATTTGATCGAGAGCGGGCGTCGCTTGAGCCACAAAGGCGCAAGTGATTGGCGCGTACCTGTATGAGTACAGATGCACTGGGGACGTTTTATCCGGGTTGACATTCTGCCCGCAGCTTCTCTAGGATGCTGACTTGCGCCGATTTAAACAGCTACTTGCGGGGCGCAGGAGGAACCGGGAAGGTTTCACCAAATACCGCTAAAGCGCTGGTTCGGTGACGCCTCCCACCGCAGCCCAGCGGGATCTGCGAGGCGGAGAAATACTCCATGAGTTGTCCACGTACCAGTGTCTGCTTGACCCCTCTGCCTGCTAGCCAGGCCACTCGCGTGCCGCGCATCCTGCTGGGCGGTAGCCATCAGCCTACACTTCTTCGCTTTCTCGATGGTTGGCCGCGCCGTAAAGGCAGCGCCACTGCATTTTTGATTCAGTTCGCCGATACCCGCGCTTCCCTCGACCAGTTTGCCAACGATCGCTTCGACCTGGCTGTGATCCAGTCGCCAAGCGCCGAAGACGCTGCAGAGGTGATCGGTCACCTGACCCGCGTTGCGCGGCAAGGTTTGATCACCCGCGGTTGAATCCGAACTTCGCCGCAGCATCGGTGCGGTGTTGAACCTTCAGCTATAAACGAGAGAATTGTTGAGCACCCAAATCATCACAAAGGAAGGTCATGAAGCCCTGAAACAGGAGCTGGACCATCTATGGCGGGTCAAACGTCCGGACATCACCCAGAAAGTGACCTGGGCGGCATCGCTGGGCGACCGTAGTGAAAACGCCGATTACCAGTACAACAAAAAACTGCTGCGAGAAATCGACCGGCGTGTGCGCTACTTGCGCAAACGCCTGGAAGACATGCGAGTGGTGGAGTATTCGCCGGAGCAGGAAGGGCGGGTGTTTTTTGGCGCCTGGGTCGAGATCGAGAACGAAGAAGGCCAGACCAAGCGCTTTCGTATTGTCGGCTATGACGAGATATACGGGCGCATGGACTACATCTCGATTGACTCGCCCATGGCCCGGGCACTTTTGAAGAAGGAGGTTGGCGACGAAGTCGTGGTCCAGACTCCCTCTGGTGAAATGTGCTGGTGGATCAACGCCATCGACTACGAGAAGTAATCACCCCTCCCGCAGCACGGTCAATGGGCTGGCATTTAGCGCGCGGCGGGTGCCGTATACACCGGCGCCGCCGATCAGCAACGCACCGATCAACGGCAGCAACAGCAACCATGGATGCGGGCTCCAGCTCAGGTCGAAGGCGTAGCGATAAAGCAGCAGGGTAATCAGCTCGCAGCCGATCGCCGCCAGCAATCCGCTGGCCGCGCCCAGTAGACCGAATTCGATGCGCCGGGCCTTGATCAACAGGCTGCGTCCGGCGCCGAGGGCACGCAGCAGTGCGCCTTGGCGAATGCGCTCGTCCAGCGTGGCTTGCAGCCCGGCAAACAACACGGCCAGCCCTGCAGCAAGCACAAACAGCAGCACATACTCAACCGCCAGCGTGACCTGGGCGAGGATGCTGCGCAACTGTTCGAGCAACGCATCGACCTGCAGGATAGTGACTGCCGGGAATGCCCGCGACAGGGCTACCACTTGCTGGTCATGTCCCGGAGCCAGGAAGAAACTGGTCAGATAGGTGGTGGGCAGGTCTTGTAGGGTGCCGGGCTGAAAGATCATGTAGAAATTGGGCTGGAAGCTGTCCCAGTTGACCGTGCGCAAGCTGCTGACCACTGCCTGGCGTTGCTGGCCGCCGATGTTGAAGGTGAGCTTGTCGCCCATTTTCAGCTTTAGGCTCTGGGCCAGTTCGGCTTCCACCGACACCCCTGGAAGATCGCTGTCGGCACCGGGGCTGGCCTGCCACCACTGGCCTTCGCTCAGGGCGTTGCCCTGTGGTAGCTCGGCAGCCCAGGTCAGGCTCAGGTCGCGTTGCACTGCGCGGTCACCGGTGGATTCCTTGCTGACGATCTGCTGTACGGCCTGGCCGTTGATTTCGGTCAGGCGCCCCGGAATTACTGGAAAAAGGGGGGCAGCCTGGGTGGTGAATTCATGCAGGTGCTGAGCGAAAGTGTCCTTGTCGTCGGGCAGAATATTCAGTGCGAAATAATTCGGCGCGT
Source organism: Pseudomonas arcuscaelestis (assembly GCF_016881005.1). Taxonomy (GTDB): domain Bacteria; phylum Pseudomonadota; class Gammaproteobacteria; order Pseudomonadales; family Pseudomonadaceae; genus Aquipseudomonas; species Aquipseudomonas arcuscaelestis. Next base: position 329,992 of record NZ_JACOPV010000005.1, read on the forward strand.
CCTTGGGCAGCTGGTTTTGCCAGGTGTCGAGCAACTCGGCGCGCAGCAGCGCGATCAGGGCCATGGCCAGCAGGATTAGGCCGAAGGCCAAGGATTGCCCGGCGGCTGCCAGCGGGTGGCGCAACAGTTGACCCAGGCCCAGGCGCCAGGCCAAGGGCGCGCCGGCAAGCAGGCGCCGAAGGCTGCGCAGACCAAGCAACAACAAGCCCCCCAGCAGCACGGCGGCAACCAGTCCACCACCGAGCAAGGCGAAGGTCAGCAAAAGGTCCAGGCTCAGGCGCCACATGATCAGGCCCAGTGCCAACAGCGCTGCGCCGTAAACCAGCCAACTGCTCGGCGGAACCGGTAGCAGGTCGCGGCGCAGCACTCGCAGTGGTGGTACCCGGCCCAGAGCGGCCAGAGGCGGCAAGGCAAAGCCTGCCAAGGCAACCAGGCCAGTAGCGACCCCGGCCAATGCCGGTGCCAGGCCTCCCGGTGGAATTTGTGCGGGCATCAAGCCTTGCAGCAGCTTGAACAGACCCAGTTGGGCCAGCCAGCCAAGCAGGGCGCCACCCAGGGCCGCGAGGCTTCCGAGTATTGCCAGTTGCAGGCAGAACAGGCTCAGGGCCTGGCCTCGCGACAGTCCCAGGCAGCGCAGCAGGGCACTGGCGTCGAATCGACGGGTGGCAAAGCGGCTGGCCGACAAGGCTACTGCTACCCCGGCCAGCAGCACCGCGACCAGACTGGCCATGTTCAGATAGCGCTCGGCCTTGCCCAAAGCGCCGCCGATCTGTCGGTTGCCATCGCGAGCGTCTTGCAATCGCTGGTTGGGTGCCAGTGCTTTGCTGACACTGCTCCGGTAACTGGCCAGGGCCTCGGGCTCGCCGCGCCAGAGGTCGCGGTAGGTGACACGGCTGCCAGGTTGCACCACACCAGTGGCATCGAGGTCGGCAAGGTTGATCAACACGCGAGGCGTCAGGCTGTAGAAGTTACCGGCACGATCAGGCTCGAAAGTCAGAACCCGGCTCATGCGCAGGGTTTTCATGCCGACATCGATAGTGTCACCGATCTTCAGGTTCAGCGCGGCCAACAGCCGCGGCTCCACCCAGGCTTCGCCTGGAGCGGGACCGCCACCGCTGGTTTCGCTGGCATAGGGCTCGGCGGCGCTGCGTAGCTCGCCGCGCAGGGGGTAGGCGTTGTCAGCAGCCTTGACGCTGGATAACTGGATGCCGTTATCGGTGGCAATCACGCTGGAAAATTCGACAACCTGAGCGTGCGAAAGACCTGCGGATTCGCCGCTGGCGATCTGTTCGGCCCGGGCTGGCGAGCTACCCTGCAATACAAGGTCAGCGCCAAGGAACTCGGTGGCGCGCAGCAGCATGGCGCCGTTGAGACGCGCACCGAAGTAGCCGATGGCTGTGCTGGCAGCTACTGCTACGAGCAGGGCGAAGAACAGCACACGCAGTTCACCTGCACGGGCATCGCGCAATAGCTGGCGCAGGGCCAGGGCAAACAGACGGAAAAACGGCAGGCGGGCCATCAGGGCTCCAGCGGCGCGACCAGATGGCCGGCGTCCAGGCGGATCAGGCGACGGCAGCGCTGGGCTAGGCGCTCGTCATGGGTAACCAGTACCAAGGTGGTGCCACGTTCCTTGTTCAGGTCGAACAGCAGGTCGCTGATTCGCTCACCGGTGTGGCTGTCAAGGTTGCCGGTGGGCTCATCGGCGAACAGGACAGCAGGTTCGGCGGCGAAGGCCCGGGCAATGGCAACGCGCTGCTGTTCGCCACCGGACAGTTGGCGCGGCGAATGGCTCAGGCGTTGACCCAGACCGACGCGTTCGAGCAGGTTGCGGGCATGCTCACGGGCATCGCGGCGACCATCGAGCTCCAGCGGGAGCATGACGTTTTCCAGGGCATTGAGGCTGTCCAGCAGTTGGAACGACTGGAACACAAACCCTACATGCTCGGCTCGCACTCTGGCGCGCTGGTCTTCGTCCAGTTGGCCGAGGTCTTGCCCGGCGAGGGTGACCGAGCCCGCACTGGGCAAGTCCAGGCCCGCCAACAGGCCAAGCAGTGTCGATTTGCCCGATCCCGAGGCCCCAACGATGGCGAGGCTGTCGCCTTGTTTCAATTCCAGTGAAAGTTCGTGCAGGATGGTCAGGTCGCCTTCCGCGCTGGGAACCACTTTGCTAAGGTTCCGCGCAGTGAGAATGCTGGGGCCCATGGAGAATCCGATGCGAGTGTGGTTATTGAGTGCTGGCCTGGCCTTGATGTGCATGGCTCAGGTCGCAGCAGCGGGTACCGTGCTGATTGTTGGCGATAGTATCAGTGCCGCTTTCGGCCTGGATACCCGCCAGGGCTGGGTTGCCTTACTGGAGCAACGCCTGAAATCCGAGGGTATCGATGCAAAAGTGGTCAATGCCTCGATCAGTGGTGATACCAGTGCAGGCGGCCAGGCGCGGCTGCCGGCGCTGCTTGCAGAGCATAAGCCGGCGCTGGTGGTGTTGGAACTGGGGGGTAACGATGGCTTGCGTGGACAGCTGCCTAAACAATTGCAACAAAATCTTGCCTCGATGATCGACAGCGCTCGCCAATCAGGTGCCAAGGTACTCCTGCTGGGTATGCGTTTGCCGCCTAATTACGGCAAGCGCTACACCGAGGCCTTTGCTCAGGTCTTCACTAATTTGCAGAGTGAAAAAAAGGTGTCCCTGGTGCCATTTTTCCTCGAAGGCGTGGGCGGGGTGCCCGAGCTGATGCAGGCGGATGGCATTCATCCGGGGCAGAGTGCCCAGGCTCGTTTGTTGGAAAATGCCTGGCCGCAGCTAAAACCGCTGCTTTGACGCTTTTATACTGACCGGCTTTCGGCTAATGTGGCGCCCCCGATTTGGAGCCCCCGATGCCGCGTCCCGCCTGGTCCCTGTTTGCCTATCAATTGATCGAGCCTGACGAACAGCTTGACCTGTTCGCCTGCCAGGAGATCCGCGTCCATCTGGTGGCCCGTCAGCTTGAGCTGGGAGGTTCGGCCGACCGCACGCTGTGTGGCACCTTGCTGCCGGCGCAGCCGCGCTGGTCGACAGTCGAGCGGGCTATCTACCGCGACCAGCGTCTGTGCTCGCTGTGCCGAGCCATTCTCGATGCCCAGCGTCGCGGTACGCGACCAATCTGGCCGCAGCTGTAACAGCTGGTAATAGCCTTTCATCCCCTGCATCGTCTTCTGCGCCCGGGATTACTCCCGATTGTGCCGGGGGCGGTGTACAATCGCGCTCTTGACCTCAATGAATTAGCGAAGGATTTCCCGGATGTTGCCGCGCTTTCCCGCCGTCACCCGTTGCCTGTCCCTGGCCGCCCTGCTGGCGGCAGGTCCCGTTGCTGCGCTGGAGTTTCCCCTGCCACCGCCAGGCGAAGACGTCATCGGCCAGGTTCAGGTGATAAAAGCCAAGTACGAAGACACCTTCGCCGATATCGGCACTGCCAACGATCTGGGCTACCTGGAAATGATCGCCGCCAACCCGGGGGTCGACCCCTGGCTACCTGGCGCTGGCACCGAGATCATCCTGCCAACCCGCTTCATCCTGCCGCCGGGCCCGCGTGAAGGCATTGTCATCAACCTGGCCGAATACCGCCTGTACTACTACCCGAAAGGGCAAAACGTAGTGCACACCTATCCGTTGGGTATCGGCCGTGAAGGCTGGGGTTCGCCGATTGCCAACACCAAGGTCACGGCCAAAACGCCGAACCCGACCTGGACACCACCGGCGTCCATCCGCAAGGAACACGCAGAAGACGGTGACATTCTGCCTACAGTAGTGCCGGCAGGCCCGGACAACCCGTTAGGCCCGTTCAAGTTTACGTTGGGCGTACCGGGCTACCTGATCCATGGTTCGAACAAGAAGTTCGGTATTGGCATGCGCACCAGCCACGGTTGCTTCCGCATGTTCAACAACAACGTGCTGGAGTTGGCCAAAATGGCGCCGGTGGGTGTCGCGGTGCGCATTATCAACGAGCCGTACAAGTTCGGTGTCAGCGCGGGCAAGGTCTACCTCGAGGCGCACACGCCGCTGGATGACAAGGGTGATCCGTCGGTAGTCGACAAGCACACTGCGGTAATCAACACATTGCTCAAGCGCGCAGACCTGGCTAACAATCTGCGCATGAACTGGGACATGGTGCGCGACGTGGTTGCTGCGGAAGACGGCATGCCGGTAGAAATCGCCGTACCAACCACAGATCAGCAGCCTATGGTTTCAAGCGTGCCGCTAGACATGCAATAACCTGCAAGAGTTTGCACCCGAGGCCTGCCATTGTGCAGGCCTCGTCGTTTCTATCGGTTTACTTTCTTGTCGGCAATAAAAAAGCCGACCCACAAGTGGGTCGGCTCCAAATAAAAATCCCGAGGGATAATTACTTACGGCTGGCTTTGTCCAGCATACGCAGAGCGCGCTCGTTTGCTTCGTCAGCGGTCTGTTGTGCTTTTTGAGCAGCAGCCAGAGCGTCGTCAGCTTTACGGTAGGCTTCGTCAGCGCGAGCTTGTGCACGAGCAGCTGCGTCTTCGGTAGCGGTCAGACGAGCTTCAGTTTCTTTGGATACGCTGCTGCAACCGGTAGCCAGAACTGCGGCCAGAGCCAGAGCAGAAAATTTCAGAACGTTGTTCATCGTGTTCCCCTTCAAGGACTTTCTATTAAATAGCCATCTCTCAGAAAAGAGAAACTAGCCGGTGTACATAGTACCCATTACTTGTAGTAAGTAAACTGACAGAGCGCAAGAACTGCAAAAAAATACGCCTGTCTCGGGGCCTGCCCAGTTTTTGTAAAAAAACCGTGAAGGCGCCGCCGCAGCGGCTGTATTCAAGTGTAGCAAGTGTGTTTTTTTGTTGAACTAGCGGTGACTAAAAGTGTCATCAAACGTCTTAGCATTACAACATCCGGCAACTGTTCAGGCTGCCGCCTGCTGCTTGGTCCGCTGGCTAGAAGTACATGAAATTTATGACCAGACGCCTTGAGCATACGGGCCCTGGGCGCCTACTATTTGTACGTGCTCTTTTGCCAGAGAACGACCAGGCTGTTCTTGCTGTCCAAACGGGCACGGGGTGGCGTAGAGGTTCCTTCGCCGGACAAACATCGGTAAGGTAGGGTCAGATCACAAGACCCGCGAGGAGTAATGATGAGCGAGGCGTTGTCCATCCACCATGACCAGGCTGGTCATCAGTTCGAGACCAGTGTGGACGGTCATCGTGCTTACCTGACCTACATGGACCTGGGTAAGCAAACCCTGGATATTTACCGGACCTTTGTCCCCAATGCGTTGCGGGGCAGGGGTATTGCTGCTGCGTTGACCGAAAAGGCACTGCAGTATGCAGAAGAAATGGGCTACACCGTGATTCCGTCATGCTCGTATGTAGAGCGCTACATGGAGCGTCAGCAGCGCCACTCCACCAAGGCCTGAGAATCGCGAAGGGCGGCCCCGAGCTGTCATTTAACGCACACACACAAAAACGCCGGGCAATGCCCGGCGTTTTTGTGTGTGCCTGTCAGGCGCGGTCGCGCTTGGGCAGGACGTCCTTGAGCTTGGCATGCATGCTGCGCAGGGTTTTCTCGGTGGCATCCCAATCGATGCAGGCGTCGGTGATCGATACACCGTACTGCAGGTCGTTGAGGTCCTTCGGAATTGCCTGGCAGCCCCAGTTCAGGTGGCTTTCGACCATCAGGCCGATGATCGATTGGTTGCCTTCTAGGATCTGGTTGGCGACGTTCTCCATCACCAGCGGTTGCAGTGCCGGGTCCTTGTTGGAGTTGGCGTGGCTGCAGTCGACCATGATGTTCGGCTTGATCTTGGCTTTGGCCAGTGCCTGTTCGCACAGGGCGACGCTGACCGAGTCGTAGTTTGGTTTGCCATTGCCACCGCGCAGTACCACGTGACCATAGGCGTTGCCTTTGGTGGTAACGATGGATACGCCACCTTCCTGGTTGATACCCAGGAAGCGGTGTGGGCTGGAAACCGACTGCAGGGCGTTGATCGCGACGGTAAGGCCGCCATCGGTGCCATTCTTGAAGCCTACGGCCGAAGACAGTCCCGATGCCATCTCGCGGTGCGTCTGCGATTCTGTGGTGCGTGCGCCGATCGCCGACCAGCTGATCAAGTCCTGCAGGTATTGCGGAGAGATCGGGTCAAGGGCCTCGGTAGCGGTGGGCAGGCCCATCTCCGCCAGGTCCAGCAACAGTTGGCGACCAATGTGCAGGCCGTCCTGGATCTTGAACGAGTCGTCCAGGTAGGGGTCGTTGATCAGGCCTTTCCAGCCGACCGTTGTGCGCGGCTTCTCGAAGTACACGCGCATGACCAGGTACAAGGTGTCGGACACTTCAGCAGCGAGGACCTTGAGGCGCTCGGCGTATTCGTGAGCAGCCTTGATGTCGTGGATCGAGCAGGGACCGATAACCACGAACAGGCGGTGATCCTTGCCATCGAGGATATTGCGCACCACTTCGCGGCCCGCAGTTACGGTCTTGAGCGCAGCAGCGCTCAGGGGAATTTCCTTCTTGAGCTGATCTGGAGTGATCAAGGTCTCGTTGGAGGCAACGTTTAGGTCATCGATCGGTAAATCAGCCATCGTGTTACTCGTCAGGTCACGGGTGCCGGCCGCCAGCGATCCCCGTGCGGCGGAGCAGCAAGATTGTACGCAGCGGGGAGCAGAACCTTAGCGCGTTACACGGTGGCTCGACAATGGGCAGAGCCTGCTTTCCTGCGTGTAAAAACCCGTAGGGGCGGGGTTTTTCGCGTCAAACAAGAATCTGCCGGGTGTAGGTGGCCTGCAGATTGGCTTCGGAGAACTCGCCAGCGTGCAGGCTGACCCATTGCTGTGCGAGTGCTTCGAGGTCTGGCGGGGTGGTTTGTTCGCGGGTGTGCTGTTGGTAAAGGTGCTGTATCTGGCAGACCTGTTCGCTCATTCTGGCGCCGAACAAGGCTTGCTCATCGATGAAGGCGATGCCGACGCGGTAACCGTCCTGCTGCTTCTGGCACCAGGCCACGTAGCCGGGAAAGCGGGCCGAGTCGCCCAGGGAGGGAATGAATATTTCGATAGCCATGCCGCGCCGGTAGGCGCGAGGATGATTGCAGGCGATACCGCCCAGGCTGATAGTGTGCAAGCGCTGGCGGAACAGGCTGGGCGAGGGCCGCAGGGACAGTTCGACCGGTACATCGTCCGGGTGGGGCAGGAATCCGCGCATGATCGACTCCATGTCGATTTTTTGACCTTGTTCGCCTGAGTATAGTGAAAGATCGTAAAGCGCTTGATTTGTGTGTAAAAAAATTGAACAGAATATGAACGGTTGAAGGAGGCAGGATGAACACCAGCAGTCCGCGTATTGGCATCCTCGGTACCGGTGCCATTGGCGGTTTCTACGGCGTGATGTTGGCCCGGGCCGGGTTCGATGTGCATTTTCTCCTGCGTAGCGAATTCGCAACGGTCAGCGCTCACGGCATGCGCATTGACAGCGCGGTGCATGGGGTCATACAGATGCCGGTGCAAGCCTATGCCGATGCCGCCGATATGCCTGCGTGCGACTGGTTGCTGGTGGGTGCCAAGGCCACCAGCAACGCCGAGCTTGCGCCACTGATCGCCAAGGCCGCAGCAAGCGATTGCAAGGTGGTGTTGCTGCAGAACGGTTTGGCAGTGGAAGAGTCCCTGCGTCCGCTATTGCCTGGCGCCCTGCACTTGCTCGGCGGCCTGTGCTTTGTGTGTGCCAATCGTGAGGCGCCGGGGATCGTTCGTCACCAGGCTTTTGGCGCAGTGCATTTGGGCTATCACAGTGGCCCGCTGGTTGATGCTGTCGAACGCCAGGGCGTTGTCGAGGCGTGTGCCGAGCTTTTTCGTGCCGCGGGTATTGAGGCCCAGGCGATGGCGAACCTGGCCCAGGCGCGTTGGCAGAAGCTGGTGTGGAATGTGCCTTACAACGGCTTGTCAGTGTTGCTCAGGGCCAGTACCTCGGCGCTGATGGCTGACGAGCAGGGCCGGGAATTGATTCAGGCGTTGATGGCCGAGGTCGTGCAGGGCGCGCGTAGCTGCGGTCATGAGTTGCCCGAAGGCTATGCTGAGCATTTGTTCGCAATGACGGAACATATGCCCGATTACTGGCCCAGCATGTACCACGATTTCACCCATCATCGGCCCCTGGAACTTGCGGCTATCTATGCCGAGCCATTGAGGCAGGCACGAGCAGTCGGCTGCAGCTTGCCGCGAATAGAGAACTTGTACCAGGCATTGGCTTTCATCGATCGACATAATCTGCCGGCGCACTAGCGCGTTCCGAGGACAACACATGGGCAAGAATCTTGGCGACAAACTGGTGGTGGCGATTTCCTCGCGGGCGTTGTTCGACCTCAGTGAAAGCCATCGATTGTATCTGGCGCAAGGAGTGGAGGCTTACCGCCAGTATCAGATCGAGCACGAAGACGAAGTGCTGGAGCCCGGGGATGCTTTTCCGTTGGTACAGAAGTTGTTGGGCCTCAATGCTCATCTTGGCCAGCCTCGCGTCGAAGTCGTTCTGGTGTCGCGCAACAGTGCCGACACGGGCCTGCGCGTTTTCAACTCAATTGAACACCACGGTCTGGGTATCTACCGTGCAGCCTTTGTTGGAGGGCGCAGTCCCTATCCGTATCTGGCGGCTTTTGGTTGCCACCTGTTTCTTTCCACCGATGCCGATGATGTTCGCAGCGCCCTCGACGCCGGGTTCGCTGCAGCGACCATCCTGTCAGGAGGTGCGCGTCGAGCCGCCAGCGATGAGTTGCGCATCGCCTTCGACGGAGATGCCGTGCTGTTCTCCGACGAATCCGAGCGTGTCTATCAGTTGGGTGGGTTGGAGGCCTTTCAGGCCAGCGAGCGGCAATCGGCCCGCGAGCCGCTGCGCGGTGGTCCATTCAAGCCATTTCTCGCCGCACTCAACCTGCTGCAGAAGGAGTTCCCAGAAGGCGCATGCCCGATTCGTACCGCCTTGGTCACGGCACGCTCGGCACCGGCCCACGAGCGGGTGATTCGGACATTGCGCGAGTGGGATATCCGCCTGGACGAGTCGCTGTTTTTGGGTGGCCTGGACAAGTCGGCGTTCCTTGAAGCCTTCGCTGCCGATGTGTTCTTCGACGATCAGGCCGGTCACTGCGAGCGGGCGCGCAGTGTGGTGGCAACAGGTCATGTGCCTCATGGCATCAGCAACGAACCAACCATGGGCTAGGCCGTTTGGGGCGAGCGCCGGACGGAGCAGCGCGTGGGCGGCGCGCTGCTAAGCTGAAGCTTGCTCTGCCCTCGCGGCAGTCGAGGAGGTCGAATGATCCGTTCCATGCTGTATGCCACTGACCTCGGTGTATACGCGCCTTTTGTCATGCAACACGCGCTGGCGTTGGCGCGTACGTTCAATGCAGAGCTTTATGTCATCCATGCCGTCGAGCCGATGGGGCAGTTTGCTGAGTCGCTGCTGCAAAGCTACCTGGACGAGCGAACCCTGGACCAGTTGCATAGCCAGGGGGTCAACACCGTCATGGCCAATATCGAGCAGCAGGTATTGGACAATTTTCGCGATGAATTGGGCGAAGAAGCAGATCTGGCCTTGATCAAGGCGGTACGCGTGCGTCAGGGCGATCCCGCCCAAGTGATTCTGGAGCAAGCGCAGCGTTTGAACGTTGATCTATTGATTTTTGGCAGTCACAGCCAGGGGGCGGGGGTCGATATACCCCTGGGTCGCACCGCAGTGCGCTTGCTGCAGTTGTCGTCGGTGCCGGTGTACATGGTGCCGTTGGCCCAGCACTTGGGGCGTCGGAAGGCGTAACGCAGTCTTGTCGGTGGATTCCTACTAGACTGTTAAAATAGTTCTAGATTTATTCTTCAAACCACTAATATAGTTATAAATCGTCGCTGCTGCCGGTGGCGCCCAGCTGATTTGAGGGATACATATGAAGCTTCAACAATTGCGCTACATCTGGGAAGTGGCGCACCACGACCTCAACGTCTCCGCGACAGCGCAGAGCCTGTATACGTCCCAGCCGGGCATCAGCAAGCAGATCCGCCTGCTCGAAGACGAATTGGGCGTTGAAGTGTTCGCGCGCAGCGGCAAGCACCTGACCCGAGTGACGCCGGCAGGTGAGCGCATTATCACCACCGCAGGTGAAATCCTGCGCAAGGTCGAGAGCATCAAGCAGATTGCCCAGGAATTCTCCAACGAGAAAAAGGGCACGCTGTCGATCGCAACTACCCACACCCAGGCGCGCTATGCACTGCCGCCAGTGATCAGCAGTTTCATCAAGCAGTACCCGGAAGTAGCCCTGCACATGCATCAGGGCTCACCGATGCAGATTGCTGAAATGGCCGCAGACGGCACCGTGGATTTCGCCATTGCCACTGAAGCGCTAGAGCTGTTCGGTGACCTGGTGATGATGCCGTGCTATCGCTGGAATCGTTGTGTGGTTGTGCCTCAGGGGCACCCGCTGACCAAGCTGCCAAAGCTGACCCTGGAAGCCCTGGCCGAATACCCGATCGTTACCTATGTATTCGGTTTCACCGGTCGTTCCAAGCTCGACGAGGCCTTCAGTCACCGCGGCCTGACACCAAAAGTGGTGTTTACCGCGGCTGACGCCGACGTCATCAAGACCTACGTGCGCCTGGGCCTGGGCGTGGGTATCGTGGCCAAGATGGCAGTCGATACCAAGCTCGATAACGACTTGGTCGTACTCGATGCCAGCGAGTTGTTCGAGTCCAGCGTGACCAAGATCGGTTTCCGTCGTGGCACCTTCCTGCGTGGATTCATGTGCGACTTCATCGAGAAGTTTGCCCCGCACCTGACTCGTGAAGTAATGGCCAAGGCAATCCAGTGCCACAACAAGCAAGAGCTTGAAGAGCTGTTTGCCGGTGTCGAGTTGCCCGTGCACTGACAGCTGCAGCAGGCATGAAAAAACCGGCCGAAGCCGGTTTTTTTGCGCAAGGCATTCAGCCCTTGCTGATCAGGTTGCCGGCGTGCAGCCCGCATTCCTTCTGGGTGGACTCTTCCCACCACCAGCGACCTTCGCGCTCGTGCTGATTGGGCAGCACGGGCCGGGTGCAAGGCTCGCAGCCGATGCTGATAAAACCGCGCTCATGCAAGCTGTTGTAAGGCAGTTCAAGCATGCGGATATAGCCCCAGACTTCTTCACTGCTCATCTGCGCCAGTGGGTTGAATTTGTACAAGGTACGTTCGGCAGTGGAAAACGCGCCGTCGATTTCCAAAGCCGCCACTTGGCTGCGCGTGCCCGGGCTCTGATCGCGGCGCTGGCCGGTGGCCCAGGCGCTGACTGTACTCAATTTGCGCCGTAGCGGTTCAATCTTGCGGATCCCGCAGCATTCGCCATGGCCATCCTTGTAGAAGCTGAACAGGCCTTTGTCTTTGACGAAAGGGTCAAGCTTGCTGCGATCGGGAGAGAGAATCTCGATTGGCAGGTTGTAGTGCTCGCGCACCTGATCAATGAAGCGATAGGTTTCCGGATGCAGGCGGCCAGTGTCGAGGCTGAACACCTTGACGCTCTTGTTCAGCTTCCAGGCCATGTCCACCAGCACCACATCTTCGGCGCCGCTGAAGGAAATCCACAGGTCGTCGCCAAAGTGCTCGAAAGCAAGTTTGAGGATGTCTTGTGGCGACTTGTTGGCATAGGTCGCGGCCAGGGCGGCGACGTCGAAGGGTTGGCTCATCAGGCGGCTTCCGGTCATTGAATGGCGCTTGGCGCTCGTAATCAGGCAATGTTAACAAAAATTGCCCGGGCAGACGCCGCGCATGTAGAGTGCCGCTTCCCATTTTGCTGTTGTTCGAGGAGTGTGTTGTGGAAATTGCCTGTCTCGACCTGGAAGGCGTGTTGGTCCCGGAGATCTGGATCGCCTTTGCGGAAAAAACCGGAATCGAATCGTTGCGGGCTACCACCCGTGATATTCCCGATTACGACGTGCTGATGAAGCAGCGCCTGCGCATTCTTGATGAGCATGGCCTGAAGCTTTCCGATATCCAGGCGGTAATCGCCACACTCAAGCCTTTGGATGGCGCTATCGAATTCGTGGACTGGCTGCGCGAGCGCTTCCAGGTGGTGATCCTCTCCGACACTTTCTACGAGTTCTCCCAGCCGCTAATGCGTCAGTTGGGCTTTCCGACCTTGCTGTGCCATCGTCTGATTACCGACGAAACCGACCGGGTGACTGGTTACCAGCTGCGCCAGAAAGACCCCAAGCGCCAGTCGGTGCTGGCCTTCAAGAGCCTTTACTATCGTGTGATTGCCGCGGGCGATTCGTACAACGACACCACCATGCTGGGCGAAGCCGATGCCGGAATTCTGTTCCATGCACCGGAGAATGTGATTCGCGAGTTCCCGCAGTTTCCGGCGGTGCATGATTTCGAGGCGTTGAAGAAAGAGTTCATCAAGGCTTCCAATCGGTCGTTGAGTCTGTAGCGGCCTGGCCGCGATGCAAGCGCGCTCCCACCGCCTGAGTGGAAGCGCCTTGCGCCTCGATGTGTGCTACAGGTTTTGCAACGTATCGAGCAGCACTTTCACCTTTGTAATCGATTCCTCGTACTCCGCCTGCCACTGCGAATCGGCGACCACCGCGCCACCGCCCCAGCAGCTTACCTGTCCATCCTTGACCAGCAAGCTGCGAATGGCGATGGAGCTGTCCATCTCGCCGCGCACGTCCACGTACAGCAATGAACCGCAATACAGTGCCCTGCGGCTGGGTTCGAGCTCGTCGATGATCTGCATGGCGCGGATCTTTGGGGCGCCGGTGATCGAGCCTCCAGGAAAGCTGTCGGCAATCAAATCCAGAGCATCCTTGCCGCTGGCCAGTTGGCCGGTGACGCTGCTGACCAGGTGGTGCACGTTGGGGTAGCTTTCCAGGCTGAACAGTTCAGGTACTTTCACCGAGCCAGTCTCGCAAGTGCGTCCCAGATCGTTGCGCAGCAAATCGACAATCATCAGGTTTTCGGCGCGGTCCTTGGTGCTGGCCAGTAGCTCAGCCGCGTTGCGTGCATCTTGCTCGGCATCCGCACTGCGGGGGCGGGTGCCCTTGATTGGTCGGGTTTCGACCCGGCCATTGTTGACCTGGATAAAGCGCTCGGGCGAGAAACTCAGCAGGGCGCTGCCATCGGCCAGCAGTTGGAAACCGGAGAAAGGCGTTGGGCAGGCGCGGCGCACGGCCTGATAGGCATGCCAGGGGTCGCCCTGGCACGGCGCGCGAAATCGTTGAGTAAGGTTGATCTGGTAGCAGTCGCCCGCATGGATGTAGGCCTGCACCTGGTCAAAGGACTGGCGATAAGCCTCGGCGCTGATGTCGCCGCGCATGGGTGCCAATAGCGAGAACTGTGCGTTGGCGACCGGTGCCGGGGATTCAAATAGGTTGATCAGGCGCTGGCGCTCGTCCTCGGCCAACTGCGGGTGGAACAGCAATTGCGAATGCCCACGCAGATGGTCGTTGATAAGCGCCCAGGCATAGAGCCCAAGGCTGGCATCGGCCAGGCCCAGGTCGTCTGCTGCAAGGCTAGGTAGCTGCTCCAGGCGTCGCCCGAAGTCATAGCTCAGGTAGCCGATCAGGCCGCCGGCAAAGGGAAGTTCGCTGTTGTCTGGCAACTCTGCCCGGCCCAGGTGTTCAAGGCTGGTGCGCAGGCGTTGCAGGTAAGCCACGCCGCTTTCGTCTGGTGAAGGCGCCAGCGTCTGCACGGGCCAGGCGCTGAGCAGGTCAAAGCGCCCGCGTTCGGCGTTAGGTCGAGCGCTGTCGAGCAATACCGCGCCAGGTGCCTTGCGAATGCGCGCAAAGTAAGCCGCAGGGTCGGCCAGGTAGGGCAGGGGGTGAAGCGTACAGGTCGGCATGCAAGTGAACAGCTAAGAATACGGGGGAGCGATTGTAGTCCCGTGCAGGTATGGCGCCTAGCGTTGACAACGACCTTAAGTGCCCGACGTGCGTCAACCAGGGCCGGTTGGCGCACGGCGGATGGATGCACTCAGTTCGACGGTATGTGGCCAAAGAGCTCCTGGGCGAAGCGTACACGCTCCTCGGGAGACTCCTGGCGACCGTCTTTGGCCAGTTGTTCCAGGTGCGCTTCTACCGCGTGGGTGCGCGTGGTCAGGCCGCAGTCGTTGGCGATCTGGATGTTCAGGCCTGGACGGGCGTTGAGTTCGAGAATCAACGGACCCTTTTCCTGGTCGAGCACCATGTCGACACCGATGTAGCCCAGGCCGCAGAGCTCGTAGCAACCGGCGGCCAGCTTCATGAAACCGTCCCAGTTCGGCAGTTGCACGCCGTCCACCGCGTTGGTGGTGTCCGGGTGCTTGCTGATGATGTTGTTCAGCCAGGTACCCCGCAGGGTCATGCCCGTAGCCAGGTCGACACCCACGCCGATGGCACCCTGGTGCAGGTTGGCCTTGCCGCCCGACTGGCGGGTCGGCAGGCGTAACATGGCCATGACCGGGTAGCCCATCAGCACGATGATGCGGATATCCGGCACCCCTTCATAGCTGATGCTCTTGAAGATCTGGTCGGGGGTGACCCGGTACTCGATAAGGGCGCGGTCGCGGTGACCGCCCAGGGAGTACAGGCCGGTGAGGATGCTGGAAATCTGGTGCTCGATTTCCTCGTGGCTGATGATCTTGCCCGACACCGTGCGATAACGGTCCTCGAAGCGATCAGCAACCACCAGGATGCCGTCACCACCTGCGCCCTGGGCAGGCTTGACCACGAAGTCGCTGCGCCCGCCGATGATTTCGCCGAGCTTGTCGATTTCTTTCTCGGTGGAGATGATCCCGTACATTTCCGGCACATGGATGCCGGCCTGGATCGCACGCTCCTTGGTGATGATCTTGTCGTCGACGATCGGGTACAGGTGGCGCTTGTTGTACTTGAGGACATAGTCCGCATTGCGCCGGTTGATACCCATGATGCCCCGGGCCTCCAGGGCTTTCCAGGTTTTCCAGAGACCGAACATCAGGCGTCAGCCTTCACGAAAGCTTTGAAGCGTACCAGCTCCGTCAGGCGATAGCCGCGGTAGCGACCCATTGCCAGCATGAAGCCCACCAGAATCAGCAATACGGCCGGGAAGGTGAAGACGAAGTACACAAGCTCCGGCACGCTCATCAGCAGGTGGGCAATCGAGGCTGCGAACAAGGTGCCGATGGCAACCTTCATGGCATGGCCACCACCACGCTCTTCCCAGGTGATCGACAGGCGCTCGATGGTCATGGTCAGGATCACCATCGGGAACAGCGCTACAGACAGGCCGCGCTCCAGGCCCAGCTTGTGGCTGAACAGGCTGATGGCGGCGATCAGCACCACGACGAAGGTCAACACCACCGACAGGCGCGGCAGCATTTGCAGCTTGAGGTGTTCCAGATAGGAGCGTAGCGATAACCCAAGCGCGGTAATTACCGTGAACAGGATGATGCCAAAGCCCAACTGCGTTTCACGGAAGGCCAGGGCGATCAGTACCGGGGTAAAGGTACCCAGGGTCTGCAGGCCGATCAGGTTACGCAGCACCAGGATCACCAATACGCCGATCGGGATCATGACCATGATCATGAAGGTCTGCTGGGTTTGCAGCGGCAGGCCGTAGAGCGAGTATTCGAGGAAGTCGGCATCGGTGTTTTCGTCCGTCAGCTTGGCCAGGCGAATGGCGTTCATCTCGCTGTTGTTCAGGCTGAAGCTGACGTTGGCTTTTTTGCCGCCATCGACGGTGATCAGGTTGTCATCACCGGTCCACCACAGCAGGCGGTCGGTTGGCAGGCCTTGCTCGCCGGTATCCGGGTTGAAGTACAGCCAGTCGCTGCCATTGAAGCTGCGCAGCCACAGTTCAGGGGTTTGCGGCTGGTCGGCCACCAGGCGAATGGTGTGGACTTTTTCGACCGGGACGTGCGCGATCGACAGCAGCAGGTCGATGACCTTGGCTTTGTTCAGGGACGAGGTGTCACCTGCCAGCAGCAGCTTGACGTTGTCGTCATTGAGGTTGTTAACCCGCTTGATAGTCTCGCTGACAAAGGTCTCGACGTCGGCAGAGTGCTGGCGAATAGGAGCCATCAATGCTTCGGCGGCGATTTTTTCCGGGCCTTCCACAGCCAGGCTGTCGCGGAAGGTCGGGCCCTTGATCTTGGCTTTTTCGGTGCTATAGCGCTTGGTCAGCACCAGGCGGTAGTACAGGGTCTGGTTGCCGCTGGCGCGACGGGCCGACCAGGTTACCTTGCGGTTGCCGTCGACACGGTTGACGCTGACGCCATAGTTATTGGAAATGAAGCTCTCATTGAGGCTGACATAGTCATGGCTCAACGGGGGTACGAACATCTGTACCTTGACCGGATCCTTGGGGTTGGCAACGAACTCGACCTTGGCGTCGATGTTCCACAGATCGTCGGTCTCGTCTTCGGTCACCGGGATCCCGAGAAAGAAGATCTGGTAGGCCGTGACAATGATGCCCAGTAGCACCAGTACGGTGATCAGGACTTTCAGATGAAGGGTAAGAGAGCGCATCGGGATTACTCTGCGGTTTGAGCGTCAGGGGCGCAGGCAGGTTTGCCGGCCGCGTATTTAAGGCTTGGGTCGACCAGGGCATCAAAGTGCTTCAGCGCCTCGGAGCCAATCAGCAGCGGGTACTGGAACGCACTACGGTCGGTCAGGTTCACTTCGATCACGCGTTTGGCCGTCCCCATGCAGATGTTCATTTCAATAACCGGGCGGGCAGTGTAGGCCTTGCCTTCATCCGGATTGTAATCGCCCGCACGTCGCTTGATCTTGCTGACACGGGCCAGAGGCCGTTCTATCGGATGCGCGTGGGCTGCGTCAATTGCCAGGTAAAAGCGTACCCAGGATTCGCCATTGCGCTTGAAGCGCTTGATGTCGCGGGCGCTAAGCGAGGCGGTCTTGGCGCCGGTATCGAGCTTGGCGGCAACCTCCAGGTCGATATCGGCAAGACGGGCGTATTCATTAAGTCCGTACACGGTCTTTTCCGCGGCCTGGCCGAGGGCAGGCAACAAAAACAGGCTGAGCAACAGTGGAAGGGGCGTAAGTCTCATAAATCCTGGCGCGGTGCTGTGCGATGTTTGGGTCAAGGCCACTGGCAGTTCTGCGCAAGCTTCCTCGTTTATCTGCCATCACCACAAAATGATGACAAGCACACTATTCATGCCCTGTGTGGGGCGCGGCATTCTATCACGCTGGTGTGCTGGCGCCAGCGGCTGCACTCTGACAACAGCAGGGGCGGTGAGTTTCGTTCTTAGACGATTGTCGACAATATTGATTTTGCCTTTGACTATGCCAGTGGATTTGGCTAGTTTTGGCCTCATTGATTTACGAGGTGTCGACAATATGCTGGATACAGCCCAAGCGCCCGGCGCAATAGCAGAGGATTCCGAAACACTCTCGGAAAACGTCTTCCGGCGTATCCAGGCGGCCATCGTCAAGGGTGAGATCGCCCCTGGCAGCAAAATTTCCGAGCCAGAGCTGGCGCGCACCTACGGTATCAGCCGCGGCCCGCTGCGCGAGGCCATCCATCGCCTCGAAGGCCAGCGCCTGCTGGTGCGGGTGCCTCATGTCGGTGCGCGGGTAGTTTCGCTAAGCCATGCCGAGCTGATCGAGCTGTACGAGATTCGCGAGTCGCTGGAAGGCATGGCCTGCCGCCTGGCTGCCGAGCGTATGAGCGTAGCCGAGATCGACGAGCTGCGTCGGGTGCTCGACACCCATGAGCGCGATGCCACCTTTCAGGCCGGCCTGGGCTACTACCAGCAGGAAGGCGATTACGATTTTCATTACCGGATCATTCAGGGCAGCGGCAACCGCACGTTGGTGCAGATGCTCTGTGGCGAGCTGTATCAACTGGTGCGCATGTACCGCATCCAGTTTTCCGCTACCCCCAACCGGCCACGCCAGGCGTTCGCCGAACACCACCGGATTCTCGATGCCATCGCCGACCGTGACGGTGAACTGGCCGAGCTCTTGATGCGTCGTCACATCGGCGCCTCCAAACGCAATATCGAGCGTCATTACCTGGACGCTACCAGCCCACGAGGTGAGTCATGAGTCAGAAAAGCAGTCCCGGCCAGCGTTTTCGCGATGCTGTCGCCGCCGAGCACCCGCTGCAGGTCGTCGGTGCGATCAACGCCAACCATGCGTTGCTGGCCAAGCGTGCCGGCTTCAAGGCGATCTACCTGTCGGGTGGCGGTGTAGCGGCAGGCTCCCTGGGCCTGCCGGATCTTGGTATTACCGGGTTGGACGACGTACTCACCGACGTGCGCCGGATTACCGATGTCTGTGATCTGCCGCTGCTGGTAGACGTGGATACCGGCTTCGGTTCTTCGGCATTCAACGTGGCGCGCACCGTCAAGTCGATGATCAAGTTCGGCGCTGCGGCGATCCACATCGAGGATCAGGTTGGCGCCAAGCGCTGTGGCCACCGTCCAAACAAGGAAATTGTCTCTCAGCAAGAGATGGTCGACCGCATCAAGGCCGCCGTCGATGCCCGTACCGACGACAGCTTCGTGATCATGGCGCGCACTGACGCCCTGGCCGTCGAAGGCCTGGAAGCTGCGTTGGACCGTGCCGCTGCCTGCATTGAAGCCGGTGCCGACATGGTCTTCCCGGAAGCCATCACTGAACTTGCCATGTACAAGACCTTCGCTGATCGGGTCAAAGCGCCGATTCTGGCGAACATCACCGAATTTGGTGCCACCCCTCTGTACACCACCGAAGAGCTTGCCTCGGTTGACGTATCGCTGGTGCTCTACCCGCTGTCGGCATTTCGCGCCATGAACAAGGCGGCCGAGAATGTCTACACCGCGCTGCGCCGCGACGGCACGCAAAAGAATGTTATCGACACCATGCAAACCCGCATGGAGCTGTACGACGCCATCAACTACCACGCGTTCGAGCAAAGCCTCGACGCTCTGTTCGCCCAGAAAAAGAGCTGAACCGTAGCTGCGGGCCTGTCCCGCGATTAGCCAAGATTCCATAAAAAATTCAATAACGGAGAAAGACATGGCCGAAGCAAAAGTACTCAGTGGTGCCGGCCTGCGTGGTCAAGTGGCCGGGCAAACCGCACTGTCGACCGTGGGCCAGACCGGTGCCGGCCTGACCTATCGTGGTTACGACGTACGTGACCTGGCCGCGGGTGCCGAATTTGAAGAGGTCGCCTACCTGCTGCTGTACGGCGAGCTGCCGAGCAAGGCCCAACTGGCCGAATACAAAGGCAGGCTCAAGACCCTGCGCGATCTGCCGCAAGCCCTCAAGGAAGTGCTCGAGCGCATCCCGGCTGACGCCCATCCGATGGATGTGATGCGCACCGGTTGCTCGATGCTCGGCACCCTCGAGCCAGAGCTGACCTTTGAACAGCAGCGCGACAAGACCGATCGTCTGCTGGCACTGTTCCCGGCAGTAATGTGCTACTGGTACCGCTTCAGCCATGACGGCGTGCGTATCAACTGCACCAGCGACGAAGACACCATCGGTGGTCACTTCCTGCACCTGCTGCATGACAAGAAACCGAGCGAGTTGCACGTCAAGGTGATGAACGTCTCGCTGATACTTTACGCCGAGCACGAATTCAACGCGTCGACCTTCACCGCTCGTGTGTGTGCCTCCACCCTGTCTGACTTGTACTCGTGCATCACGGCGGCCATTGGCTCGCTGCGGGGCCCACTGCACGGTGGCGCCAACGAAGCGGCAATGGAGCTGATCGAACGTTTCCAGAGCCCGCAGGACGCTGTTGCCGAATTGCTGCAGATGCTTGAGCGCAAAGACAAGATCATGGGCTTTGGCCATGCCATCTACAAAGAGTCCGATCCACGTAACGAAGTGATCAAGGGCTGGTCGAAGAAGCTCGCTGACGAAGTCGGTGACACTGTGCTGTACCCAGTGTCCGAGGCGATCGACAAGACCATGTGGGAGCAGAAGAAGCTGTTCCCTAACGCCGACTTCTACCATGCCTCGGCGTATCACTTCATGGGCATTCCAACCAAGCTGTTCACCCCGATCTTCGTCTGCTCGCGCCTGACCGGCTGGGCAGCCCACGTGTTCGAGCAGCGTGCCAACAACCGCATCATCCGTCCGAGCGCCGAGTACACCGGCGTCGAACAGCGCAAGTTCGTGCCAATCGAACAACGCTGAGCCTGAGGCAGTAGGCCTGTCAGAGCCCGGTTGGAGCAGGCTTGCCCCGCGATTGCGATCAGCCCCAGTTGGTCGCAGTCGCCAGGCAAGCAAGCTCCCGCAAGGGGCATGCAGGCAGCCAGTCTGCCAGCCACTGAACTTACCGTGATTGAGTCCCTGTGCCATGAATACTGAATTTCGCAAAAACCTGCCGGGCACTGGCCTGGATTATTTCGATGCTCGCTCGGCTGTCGATGCGATCAAGCCCGGCGCCTATGACCAACTCCCCTACACCTCCCGCGTACTGGCAGAAAACCTGGTGCGCCGCTGTGATCCGGCCAACCTCAATGCGTCGCTGGGCCAACTGATCGAGCGCAAGCGTGATCTCGACTTCCCGTGGTTTCCTGCGCGTGTTGTCTGCCACGACATTCTTGGCCAGACCGCTCTGGTCGACCTTGCTGGTTTGCGTGATGCCATCGCCGATGGCGGCGGTGATCCGGCCAAGGTCAACCCAGTGGTGCCGGTGCAGTTGATCGTCGACCACTCGTTGGCAGTGGAGTGTGGCGGCTTCGACCCACAGGCGTTCGAGAAGAACCGCGCAATCGAAGATCGTCGAAACGAAGACCGTTTCCACTTCATCAACTGGACCAAGAAGGCGTTCAAGAACGTCGATGTGATCCAGCCAGGCAACGGCATCATGCACCAGATCAACCTGGAGAAGATGTCGCCGGTGATCCATGCCGAACGTGGCGTGGCGTACCCTGATACCTGTGTCGGCACTGATAGCCACACCCCGCACGTCGATGCCCTGGGCGTGATCGCCATCGGTGTTGGCGGCCTGGAAGCCGAGAACGTCATGCTCGGCCGCGCCTCGTGGATGCGCCTGCCGGAAATCGTTGGCGTCGAGCTGTCTGGCAAGCCACAACCAGGCATCACCGCAACCGACGTAGTGCTGGCCTTGACCGAGTTCCTGCGCAAGGCAAAGGTCGTTGGCGCCTACCTGGAATTCTACGGCGAAGGTGCTCGCGCACTGACCCTGGGTGATCGTGCGACCATCTCCAACATGGCACCGGAATACGGCGCCACCGCTGCGATGTTCTCCATCGACCAGCAAACCATCGACTATCTCAAGCTGACCGGTCGTGAAGACGAGCAGGTCAAGCTGGTTGAGACCTACGCCAAGGTCGCCGGCCTGTGGTCCGACAGCCTGGTCAACGCCGAATACGAGCGCGTGCTGCACTTCGACCTGTCCAGTGTCGTGCGCAACATGGCTGGCCCGTCCAACCCGCACGCCCGCGTCGCCACCAGCGAGCTGGCCAGCAAGGGCATTGCCGGTCAATGGCAGGAAGTGCCGGGGCAGATGCCTGACGGTGCGGTAATCATCGCCGCCATTACCAGTTGCACCAACACCAGTAACCCGCGCAACGTGATCGCGGCAGGCCTCTTGGCGCGTAACGCCAACAAGCTTGGGCTGGTGCGCAAGCCATGGGTCAAGTCGTCCCTGGCCCCGGGCTCGAAAACGGTGGCCCTGTACCTTAAAGAAGCCGGTCTTGACCAAGAGCTGGAAGCGCTCGGCTTCGGCATCGTGGCGTTTGCCTGCACCACGTGCAACGGCATGTCCGGCGCCCTGGATCCGGTCATCCAGCAGGAAATCATCGACCGCGACCTGTACGCCACTGCCGTGCTTTCGGGTAACCGTAACTTCGACGGCCGTATCCACCCTTACGCCAAGCAAGCCTTCCTGGCTTCGCCGCCGCTGGTAGTGGCCTATGCCATTGCCGGTACCATTCGCTTCGACATCGAAAAAGACGTCCTGGCGGTGGTGGATGGCAAGGAAATCCGCCTCAAGGATATCTGGCCGAGCGACGAAGAAATCGACGCAGTGGTCCGTGCCTCGGTGAAGCCGGAACAGTTCCGCCAGGTGTACATCCCGATGTTCGCCATCGAGGAAGACCGTGGCCCGAAGGTCGACCCACTGTACGACTGGCGCCCGATGAGCACTTACATTCGACGTCCGCCGTACTGGGAAGGTGCGCTGGCCGGTGAGCGTACGCTTAAGGGTATGCGTCCGTTGGCGGTGCTGCCGGACAACATCACCACCGATCACTTGTCGCCGTCCAACGCCATCATGCTCGACAGCGCGGCCGGTGAATACCTGGCGAAAATGGGCCTGCCGGAAGAGGACTTCAACTCCTACGCTACCCACCGTGGTGACCACCTGACCGCGCAGCGTGCAACCTTCGCCAACCCGAAACTGTTCAACGAAATGGTCCAGGAAGGCGGTAAGGTCAAGCAGGGTTCGCTGGCGCGCATCGAGCCGGAAGGCAAGGTCACTCGCATGTGGGAAGCGATCGAAACCTACATGCAGCGCAAGCAGCCGCTGATCATCGTTGCCGGTGCCGACTACGGCCAGGGTTCGTCCCGTGACTGGGCGGCCAAAGGTGTGCGTCTGGCAGGCGTCGAGGCCATCGTTGCCGAAGGCTTCGAGCGGATTCACCGCACCAACCTGGTGGGCATGGGTGTGCTGCCGCTGGAGTTCAAGCCGGGGGTGAATCGCAAGACCCTGGAAATCGACGGCACTGAAACCTATGACGTCATCGGTGAGCGTACGCCGCGGGCAACCTTGACCCTGGTGATCACCCGCCGTAATGGCGAGCGCCTCGACGTGCCTGTGACGTGCCGTCTGGATACCGCCGAAGAAGTGTCGATCTACGAAGCGGGAGGCGTGTTGCAGCGCTTTGCCCAGGACTTCCTCGAATCAGCGACAGCCTGAGGTAAAGCCTGATCACGAGACAAGCCTGCTCCTATGGGGTGGGCTTGTCTGGTGATAGCTCCCCCAAAGCATCAACAGGACAACAGCTATGGCACATGTTCCTCAAGTGAAAATCCCCGCCACTTACATTCGTGGCGGCACCAGTAAAGGTGTGTTTTTCCGTCTTCAGGACCTGCCCGAGAGTGCGCAGATTCCCGGAGCGTCACGTGATGCGTTATTGCTGCGAGTAATCGGCAGCCCGGACCCTTACGGCAAGCAAATCGACGGCATGGGCGGCGCTACTTCCAGCACCAGCAAGACCGTGATTCTCTCGCGCAGCATCAAGGCCGAGCACGATGTCGACTACCTGTTCGGGCAAGTGTCGATCGACAAGGCGTTCGTTGACTGGAGCGGCAACTGCGGCAACCTTTCCGCTGCCGTCGGCTCATTTGCGATCAGCGCGGGCCTGGTCGACAGCAGCCGTGTGCCGCAAAACGGTGTCGCCACCGTGCGGATCTGGCAAGCCAACATTGGCAAGACCATCATCGCTCATGTACCGATCACCAACGGTGAAGTGCAGGAGACCGGCGACTTCGAGCTCGATGGCGTGACCTTCCCGGCCGCAGAGGTGCAGTTGGAGTTCATGGATCCGGCGGCGGACGAGGACGGCGAGGGCGGTTCGATGTTCCCTACCGGCAACCTGATCGATGACTTGGAAGTACCTGGTATCGGTACGCTCAAGGTCACCTTGATCAACGCCGGTATCCCGACCATTTTTGTTCAGGCCCAAGCGCTCGGCTATACCGGCACCGAGTTGCAGGACGCAATCAACAGCGACCCGCAAGCCTTGGCCCGTTTTGAATCCATTCGAGCCCATGGCGCGGTGCGTATGGGCTTGATCGAGCACATCGACGAAGCCGCCAAGCGCCAGCACACGCCGAAAGTGGCATTTGTTGCGCCGCCTGCAGCGTACGAGTCGTCCAGTGGTAAAGCGGTAGCAGCCAGCGATATCGATCTGTTGGTGCGTGCGTTGTCCATGGGTAAATTGCACCATGCCATGATGGGCACTGCGGCCGTGGCCATTGGTACTGCGGCAGCAGTGCCTGGCACCCTGGTCAACCTTGCAGCCGGTGGTGGTGAGCGTAGCGCGGTGCGTTTCGGTCATCCTTCGGGCACCTTGCGTGTGGGTGCTGAAGCGCGGCAGGTGGATGGCGAGTGGACGGTCACCAAGGCCATCATGAGCCGCAGCGCTCGTATCCTCATGGAAGGCTGGGTGCGTGTTCCAGGTGATGCTTTTTAAAACCTGTTAACGCTCGCACAATCGCCGGCATAGTCGGCTTCCACTCGATGGGGGCAGGCTGGCCGGCGATGTTGTTTGTGGTGCTGATCAAGGTGAAGCGATCGATCGCACTTTCAAGCAGCCAATAAAAACCCCGCCGATTGGCGGGGTTTTTTTACGCTAGGTCAGCTTACGCTTGAACGACCGGGATGTTGGCGCTCGCAGCAGCTTCACGGAACTCGGCGATCTGATCGAAGCTCAGGTAGCGGTAAACGTCGGCAGCCATGCTGTCGATGTTCTTCGCGTACTCCATGTACTCTTCGACGGTTGGCAGCTTGCCCAGAATCGAGGCAACAGCAGCCAGCTCGGCCGAGGCCAGGTAGACGTTGGTAGCGTCGCCCAGGCGGTTCGGGAAGTTACGGGTCGAAGTGGAAACCACAGTCGAACCGGTTTGCACACGTGCCTGGTTACCCATGCACAGCGAGCAACCTGGCATTTCCATGCGTGCACCGGCTTTGCCGTAGATGCCGTAGTAGCCTTCTTCGGTCAGCTGGTGAGCGTCCATCTTGGTTGGCGGAGCCAGCCACAGA
This sequence comes from Pseudomonas arcuscaelestis, assembly GCF_016881005.1. Taxonomy (GTDB): domain Bacteria; phylum Pseudomonadota; class Gammaproteobacteria; order Pseudomonadales; family Pseudomonadaceae; genus Aquipseudomonas; species Aquipseudomonas arcuscaelestis. The sequence goes on from NZ_JACOPV010000005.1 coordinate 354,698, forward strand.
CGGGTAGGGATACCACCCTTGACCTTCTCCAGCAACTTGCCGGCAGCGCGGAAGTGACCGATGTTGGTCATGCACGAACCGATGAACACTTCGTCGATCTTCTCGCCTTGTACGCTCGACAGCAGGCGAGCATCGTCCGGGTCGTTCGGCGCGCAGAGCACAGGCTCTTTGACGTCGGCCAGGTCGATCTCGATGATTTCGGCGTATTCGGCGTCCTTGTCGGCTTCCAGCAGCACTGGGTTGGCCAACCAGGCTTCCATCGCTTGAGCACGACGCTCCAGGGTACGGGCGTCGCCGTAGCCTTCGCTGATCATCCAGCGCAGCAGGGTAACGTTCGACTGCAGGTACTCGGCAATGGCCTTTTCTGGCAGCTTGATCGAGCAACCGGCAGCAGAACGCTCAGCCGAGGCGTCGGACAGTTCGAACGCTTGCTCGACGGTCAGTTCGTCCAGGCCTTCGATTTCCAGGATGCGGCCGGAGAAGGCGTTGATCTTGCCCTTCTTCTCGACGGTCAGCAGGCCTTTCTGGATGGCGTAGTAAGGGATGGCGTGAACCAGGTCGCGCAGGGTGATGCCGGGTTGCAGTTTGCCCTTGAAGCGCACCAGTACCGACTCCGGCATGTCCAGCGGCATTACGCCGGTGGCTGCGGCGAAGGCGACCAGGCCGGAACCGGCCGGGAAGGAAATGCCGATCGGGAAACGGGTGTGCGAGTCACCACCGGTACCGACGGTATCCGGCAGCAGCATGCGGTTCAGCCAGCTGTGGATGATGCCGTCGCCTGGACGCAGGGACACGCCGCCACGGGTGCGGATGAAATCCGGCAGGGTGTGGTGGGTGTTGACGTCGATTGGCTTCGGATAGGCCGCAGTGTGGCAGAACGACTGCATGACCAGGTCAGCAGAGAAGCCCAGGCAGGCGAGGTCTTTGAGCTCGTCGCGGGTCATCGGGCCAGTGGTGTCCTGGGAGCCGACGGTGGTCATCTTCGGTTCGCAGTAGGTGCCAGGACGAACGCCTTTGCCTTCTGCCAGGCCGCAAGCCTTGCCGACCATTTTCTGTGCCAGGCTGTAGCCCTTGCCGGTGTCGACTGGGGTTTCCGGCAGCTTGAACAGATCGGTTGGGCCCAGGCCCAGTTCGGCACGCGCCTTCTCGGTCAGACCACGGCCGACGATCAGCGGGATACGGCCGCCAGCGCGGACTTCGTCGAGCAGCACTTCGGTTTTAAGCTGGAAGTTGGTGACCAGCTCGTCGCTGCCGTGACGACGCACTTCGCCTTTGTACGGGTAGACGTCGATGACGTCGCCCATGCCCAGGTCGGTGCAGTCGAACTCGATTGGCAAAGCGCCGGCGTCTTCCATGGTGTTGTAGAAGATCGGGGCGATCTTGGTGCCGAAGCAGAAACCACCGCCGCGCTTGTTCGGCACGTAAGGGATGTCGTCGCCGAAGAACCACAGCACCGAGTTGGTGGCGGATTTGCGCGAGGAGCCGGTACCCACTACGTCACCGACGTAGGCGACTGGGAAGCCCTTGGCCTTGACTTGCTCGATCTGCTTGAGCGGACCGACCACGCCTGGTTGCTCAGGCTCGATGCCGTCACGGGCCATTTTCAGCATGGCCAGGGCGTGCAGCGGGATGTCAGGGCGCGACCATGCGTCCGGGGCAGGGGACAGGTCGTCGGTGTTGGTTTCACCTGGGACCTTGAAAACGGTCAGGGTGTATTTTTCTTCGATGGCTGGACGGGCAGTGAACCACTCGCCTGCAGCCCAGGATTCCATAACGGCCTTGGCGTGAACGTTGCCGGCCTTGGCTTTTTCGGCGACGTCGTGGAAGGCGTCGAACATCAGCAGGGTGTGCTTGAGCTGTTCGGCGGCTACGGCGGCCAGTTCAGCGTTGTCCAGCAGCTCGACCATGGTGGCGATGTTGTAGCCGCCCTGCATGGTACCCAGCAGTTCGACAGCACGCTTTTTGTCGATCAGTGGGGAAGTGGCTTCGCCCTTGGCGACAGCAGAGAGGAAGCCAGCCTTGACGTAGGCAGCTTCGTCCACTCCTGGTGGAACGCGATTGGTGATCAGGTCGACGAGGACTGCTTCTTCGCCAGCAGGGGGGTTCTTCAGCAGCTCGACCAGGCCTGCGGTTTGTTCGGCGTTAAGCGGCTGGGGCACGATACCCTGGGCGGCACGCTCTTCGATGTGTTTGCGGTAGGCTTCAAGCACAGTTATTACCCTCATCAGTGGTCCCAAATGGGTGTCCGGGACGCTCATCCAGAAATTCCGGCACCCGTGCGCAATACGGCTTCTTGGGCCGCGTAGCCAGGGTTGCAGGAAATCCTTACAGAAGCTGCTTTCAAAGTTTTACGCCTGTAGAACGGAGGCTGATGAGGGCTGGCGAGGGATATGCGACAGGCGAATATCCCAGGCCAACGCCGTTCTACCGGATTAACTGTGCTCGTGACGCTTTGAAAACAGCTTCTAACGGACATTTGGCGCCTTAAAAAGGCCGGGCAATTCTACTGGAAAAAGTTGATAAAGGTAAGGCGCGCTTGATCACTTTAGCGGGTGACCCCCGTTAGACAAAGGGCTAACATGGCAGCCTGTTCCACCGCATAGCTGTCGGTTTTTTCATGTCCAATCAGTCAATAAAAACGCCTTGTGTCGGCCTGTGTTCCACGGTCTACGGGGATCTGGTGTGTCGTGGCTGCAAGCGTTTTCACCATGAAGTGATCAATTGGAACGGCTATAACGAAGATGAAAAGCGCGCAGTCTGGCTGCGTCTTGAGCAATTGCTGGTACAGGTCATGGTGGCCAAACTCGAGGTCTTTGATGCCGAGCGTCTGCGCCAGCAACTGGTGCAACGCAAGATCCGCTTTGTGCCGCATCAGTCCGAATACTGCTGGGCCTATCAGTTGATCGCCCGTGGCGCGCGGGTGATTCGCGAGCTTGAGGCCTATGGCATGGTGTTGTTGCCGGAGTTCCGTGACTGGGAATTGCCCGAACTGCGAGATGCCATTGATCGGGAATTCTTTTTGCTGTCCGAGGCGCATTACCAGCGCTATATCGCGCCAGGTTTTCTCAAGGATGCCTTGGGTTAAATGTCGTTTGCCCCGCGATCCGTAAAGCGCGAGGCAAACCCGACGATGCAGTCCTTAGCCCTGCGCCAGCTCGGTCAGGTGGACTTTTGCTTCTTCACTTTTGAGTACCAGCACGTCGCATTCCAGTGAATCGAGTACCACCTCGGCAGTGTTGCCTATCAATGCGCCGGAGATGCCGGTACGAGCCACTGTGCCGATCACGGTCACCACCGCATCGTACTTCTTCGCGGTGTAGGGAATCAGCACATCGGCAGGGCCCTCGGCAACGTGCAGGCGATCATCCTTGATGTCGAATTCGGCCTGGAATGCGGTGCATTCTTCGCGATAGCGCTGCTCGATGGTTTCTTTCAATTGATACACCGGGTCGGCAGCCGAGAGCATCGGCGATGGATGGGCGCTGATCACATGCAGGTTGCCCTTGGCCAGGCTGGCGATCTCGTAGCCATGATTGATGATGCTCGTATGCAGCAGGCGATGCGGTTCGTCGTGGTTGCCGACATCCACGGCGGCGAGGATTACCCCGCCGGTCCATGGTCGTTCGGTCTTGACCATCAACACCGCGCACGGACATTGGCGCAACAGTTTCCAGTCTGAAGGGGTGAGCAGGGCCTTTTTCAGGGGGTTGTCTGGCCGGTGCTCCTTGATGACCAATTCGCAGCCTTCGGCTTGTTGCACGCTGATGATCGATTCATGCAGGGTGTCGTGCCACGCTTGTTCGTAGGTCACATTGTTGTAGCCGTCGTCGTGCAGTTGACTGCACAACAGGCTCAGCAAGGCACTGTGGTCGTGTTTTTTATCGCACATCAACAAGTGCAGACGAGCACCCGTGACGCCTGCGATCAGTTTCGCCCGGGTCAGGGCCCGGCTGTGGGCGTGCTCGGGATCGAGTACCACCAGGATGCTGCGTACTTCTAGCATGAGCGTGAACTCCCTTCAGAATTGGTCACCGATGTCTGACTATAGACGGCACTCAATGCGATGGGCCTGATATGTATCAAGCATAGTCCACTGGTGATCGCCTCCACCGCCGGTATAATCGCCGCTCTTGTCGTTGCCCTGCCTGTTTGTGAGCCTATGCACCTTATTCCCGAAATTGACGCGTTCCTTGGTTGCCGTACTCCCGATGCCTGGGTCCAGGCAGCTCTTGCCGATCAGGAAACCCTGTTGATCGACCACAAGAACTGCGAGTTCAAGGCCGCCAGCACGGCGCTGAGCCTGATGGCCAAGTACAACACGCACCTGGACCTGATCAACATGATGTCGCGCCTGGCACGTGAAGAGCTGGTACATCACGAGCAAGTACTGCGCTTGATGAAACGTCGCAAGATCGGTCTGCGCCCACTGTCGGCGGGTCGCTACGCCTCCGGGTTGCGTCGCGTAGTGCGCACGCACGAGCCGGTAAAGCTGGTCGACACGTTGGTGGTCGGTGCATTTATCGAAGCGCGCAGTTGTGAGCGCTTTGCCGCGTTGGTGCCGCATCTGGACGAAGAACTGGGCAAGTTCTATCACGGCCTGCTCAGCAGCGAAGCTCGGCATTACCAGGGTTACCTTAAGCTGGCACATCAATACGGTGAAGCAGCGGATGTCGAGCGGGTGGTGCTGAAGGTCAGGGAGGCTGAAGCCGAGTTGATCAATACCCCGGATGTAGAGTTCCGTTTCCATAGCGGTATTCCGGCTTAAACGATCGCGGCGCGACCATCGAGTTGCCCCGCGATTTTTTTAAGAAGAAATAGTAAGCAGGCTAATTAATGGCTTGACGCTAGCTGTCTAGGCAGTAACATTATGTTACTAACTGCCTAAGCGGTATTGCCTTCATGCAGCACTTTTCCCCCGAAAACTTCCAGACTTGCACCATAGGCTTGCTCCTGGGCCGCGCCGCGCTGGTTAAAGACCGCATTCTCGACAGTCACCTGCAAGATTTCGGCGTCACTGCCGCGCAGTTCAAGGTGTTGATCATTGTTTCTCAGTACGGCGTCGATACCCCCGCCGAGCTGTGCCGTTACCTGTCTCTGGATAGCGGCTCGATGACGCGCATGCTCGATCGTCTCGAACAAAAGCAATTGATCATGCGTCGGCGTTGCCCGGATGACCGGCGTCAGGTGCGTCTGGGCTTGAGCGAAGAAGGGCAGAACCTGGCGGACCAATTGCCGCAGATCGGTGCAGCGGCAATGAACGAGTTGGTAGGCGTGCTCGATGCAACTGAACTGGCGAACCTTGAAGGCTTGCTGACAAAAGTACTCCTTGCAGCTGGCGACACACTGACAGCCCTACGGGTAGGTGCAAAATGAGTGACATGTCTGACAGCGCCAGCAGCGCGCAAGATCTCAACAACTCCCGAAAACGCAAGACCTGGTTGCTCGGTCTTGCCTTGCTGGTCGTGCTGGGCGGGGGCGCGGTATGGGCCTGGCACGAGCTTTACGGGCGTTGGAACGAAGAAACCGACGATGCCTATGTCAACGGCAACGTTGTAGAGATCACGCCGTTGATAACCGGCACCGTCGTCAGCATCGGTGCCGACGATGGTGATCTGGTTCATGCCGGGCAAGTACTGATTGAGTTCGATCCCAGTGATGCCGAAGTGGGTCTTCAAGCCGCGCAGGCGCAGTTGGCCCGCGCCGTGCGTCAGGTGCGCGGGTTGTACAGCAATGTCGATGGGATGCGCGCTCAGGTTGCTGCGCGTCAGGCTGAACAGACCAAAGCCCAGGAAAACTACAACCGACGCAAGACCCTGGCGGCGGGCGGGGCAATTTCCCTGGAAGAGCTGTCTCACGCTCGTGATGATCTGGCCTCGGCACAAAGTTCGCTGATCAATGCCAAACAGCAGCTCAATACCACCACTGCACTGGTTGATGACACCGTGGTTTCGTCCCATCCACAGGTGATGGCTGCGGCTGCCGACCTGCGCCAGGCATACCTGGCTGCCGCACGCACCACTCTGGTGGCGCCGGTTACAGGTTATGTGGCCAAGCGCACAGTGCAATTGGGCCAGCGTCTGGAGCCCGGAACCGCAACCATGGCGGTGATCCCACTGGATCAGCTATGGATCGACGCCAACTTCAAGGAAACTCAGTTGCGCAACATGCGCATCGGCCAGCCGGTAGATATTGTTGCCGACTTATATGGTAGCGAGGTCAAGTACAGCGGCACCATCGACAGTCTCGGCGCCGGCACTGGCAGTGCCTTCGCGCTGCTGCCAGCGCAGAACGCCACTGGCAACTGGATCAAGATCGTCCAGCGGGTGCCCGTGCGTATTCACATCAATGCCGAACAACTGGCCGCCCATCCACTGCGTATCGGTCTTTCGACCCAGGTTAGCGTTGATCTGCATGACCAGAGCGGCCCTGTATTGGCCCAGGTGCCTGCGCAAAAGGCATCGTTTGCCACTCAGGTGTATGACCGCCAGTTGATTGAAGCCGATGCCATGATCACGCGGCTGATCCATGAAAACAGTGAAGGCTCCAGCAAGACGGCCGTGCGATGAGCAACACCGCTTCATTCACCCCGCCGAGCCTGCTGCTGACCACCATCGGGCTGTCGCTGGCAACGTTCATGCAGGTGCTCGATACCACCATTGCCAACGTCGCCTTGCCGACCATTTCCGGCAATTTGGGGGTGAGCACCGAGCAGGGTACCTGGGTCATCACCTCGTTTGCGGTGAGTAACGCTATTGCCTTGCCGTTGACCGGCTGGCTGAGTCGGCGGTTTGGCGAAGTGAAGCTGTTTATCTGGGCCACCTTGCTGTTCGTGCTGGCGTCATTTCTTTGTGGTATTGCTCGGTCGATGCCGGAGCTGGTGGGCTTTCGGGTTTTGCAGGGGATTGTCGCCGGTCCTTTGTATCCGATGACCCAGACATTGCTGATCGCAGTCTATCCGCCAGCCAAGCGCGGCATGGCCCTGGCCTTGCTGGCGATGGTCACGGTCGTGGCGCCAATCGCCGGTCCGATCCTCGGCGGTTGGATTACCGACAGCTACAGTTGGCCGTGGATTTTTTTCATCAACGTTCCGATTGGCCTGTTTGCTGCGGCAGTGGTGCGTCAACAAATGCGCACGCGCCCGGTTGCGACCCAGCGCCAGCCGATGGACTACATCGGTCTGCTGACCTTGATCGTCGGCGTCGGTGCCTTGCAAGTGGTACTGGACAAGGGCAATGACCTGGACTGGTTCGAGTCCAACTTCATTATTGTCGGCAGTCTGATTTCGCTGGTGTTCCTGGCGATCTTTGTCATCTGGGAGCTGACCGACAAGCATCCGGTGGTCAATCTGCGCTTGTTCGTCCACCGCAACTTTCGCATCGGCACCATCGTCCTGGTGGGCGGCTATGCGGGCTTTTTCGGTATCAACCTGATTCTGCCGCAGTGGTTGCAGACACAAATGGGCTACACCGCTACCTGGGCTGGCCTGGCGGTGGCGCCCATCGGATTGCTGCCGGTACTGATGTCGCCGTTCGTCGGTAAATATGCACACAGAATCGACTTGCGCCTGCTGGCAGGCCTGGCGTTCCTGGCCATCGGCACCAGTTGTTTCATGCGAGCAGGCTTTACCAATGAGGTCGACTTTCAGCACATCGCCCTGGTGCAGCTATTCATGGGTATCGGCGTGGCGCTGTTCTTCATGCCGACCTTGAGCATCCTGTTGTCGGACCTGCCACCGCACCAGATTGCCGACGGTTCCGGGCTGGCTACTTTCCTGCGCACCCTTGGTGGCAGCTTCGCCGCATCCTTGACGACCTGGTTGTGGATTCGCCGCGCCGACCAGCATCACGCCTACTTGAGCGAAAGCATCAGCACCTACGAGCCGGCCACCCGTGAAGCGCTCAATCAACTGGGGGGTGCGAATGGGCAGTCTTTTGCGCAGCTGGAGCGGATACTCAGCAGCCAGGCCTACATGATGTCGACGGTGGATTACTTCACCATGATGGGCTGGGTGTTTGCCGGGTTGATCTTGCTGGTGTGGCTGGCCAAGCCGCCGTTTGCGGCCAAGGCCGGGCCGGCGTCGGCGGGGCATTGAGCAATCGCGGGGCAAGCCTGCTCCTGCCGTACGGGTGGGAGAGGGCTTGCCCCGCGATCAGGTCTTACGGAAAAGCAAACGGCTGCAGCTGAAACCCTTGCTCATCCACTTCCAGTGCCCAACCCTGACGATCCCAGTCGCCCAACACAATACGCCGTGCCGGTTGATCATCGACCATCAGCTTGTGAATCGCCGGGCGGTGAGTATGGCCGTGCACCAGGGTGCGTACGCCATGGTGCGCCATGACCCGCGGAACTTCTTCCGGCGTCACGTCGACAATGTCGTTGGCTTTCATCCGCGTCTGCGCCCGGCTTTCACTGCGCAGCTTGCGCGCCAGCTTCTGGCGGGTGCTAAGCGGCAGGTGCCGAAGAAGCCATAGGCTTACTGGGTTACGCAGGTAACGGCGCATTTTCATGTAGGCCAGATCAAGAGTGCACAGGCTGTCGCCGTGCATCAACAACACCGGCTCGCCCCCCAGTTGCACGACACTTGGGTCGCTCAGCAGGGTGCAGCCGGCAGCCTTGCAGAAGGCCTCGCCGATGAGGAAATCGCGGTTGCCATGCATTAGGTAGACTTGGGTACCACTGTCGCTCAAGGCGCGCAGGGCCTGGCAAATACTGGTCTGGAAGGGCGTCATGGCGTCATCGCCGATCCAGGCCTCGAAGAAGTCGCCGAGGATGTACAGCGCTTGAGCATGGCGCGCACGACCGTCGAGCAGATCAAGAAACGCCCGGGTTATATCCGGGCGTTCTTCTTGCAAGTGCAGATCAGAGATCAGCAGTATCACTCAATGATCTCGGCTTTCTCGATGATCACGTCTTCGACCGGTACGTCCTGGTGGCCAGACTTGGAACCGGTGGAAACAGCCTTGATCTTGTCGACAACGTCGGTGCCTTCGGTAACTTTACCGAATACCGCATAACCCCAGCCCTGCACGTTCTTGCCGCTGTGGTTGAGGAAGCTGTTGTCGGTCACGTTGATGAAGAACTGTGCCGAAGCCGAATGCGGTTCCATGGTACGGGCCATGGCGATGGTGTACTTGTCGTTGCTCAAGCCGTTGTCGGCTTCGTTCTGGATGCTCGGACGCTTGTCTTTCTTTTCTTTCATGCCTGGCTCGAAACCGCCGCCCTGGATCATGAAGTTGCCGATTACGCGGTGGAAAACGGTGTTGCTGTAGTGACCGGCATTTACGTATTCGATGAAGTTGGCCACGGTGATCGGGGCTTTTTCGGCATTCAGTTCAATGACGATGTCGCCGTGATTGGTGCTCAGTTTGACTTTGGACATGCTGGAATTCGCTCTTTCAAGGCATTCGAATTGGGCTTACGCAGGATCGCGATACAAACCTGACGCACAGTCTACAGCCCGCGATACGTGGTTCGCGGCAGTTTTTTCGCATTGCCTGCCGAATATCGGACCAGTTTGTCGGACCGAAGCTGTCGGCAGCTCGACCGCTTCGGCTATGATAAGCGCTTTGATTCAGTCGGCCTACCCAGGCCGTGTACCCGTATTCAAGGATCCTATGAGCAAGCCCACTGCCGACACCGCTCCTAACGCCGCTGCCAAAGGCGCACCCGCCATCCCTGCGAACTTCCTGCGTCCGATCGTGCAGGCCGACCTGGATTCGGGCAAGCACAGCAGCATCGTCACCCGTTTTCCACCAGAGCCCAACGGATACCTGCACATCGGCCATGCCAAGTCGATTTGTGTGAACTTCGGCCTGGCCCAGGAATTCGGTGGGGCTTGTCACCTGCGTTTCGATGACACCAACCCGGCCAAAGAAGACCAGGAGTACATCGATGCCATCCAGAGTGATGTGCAGTGGCTGGGCTTCCAGTGGACCGGCCCGGTGCGCTACGCCTCCGAATACTTCGACCAGTTGCACGACTGGGCCGTGGACCTGATCAAGTCGGGCAACGCCTACGTCTGCGACCTGACCCCGGAGCAGGCCAAGGAATACCGCGGCAACCTGACCGAGCCCGGCAAGAACAGCCCGTTTCGCGAGCGCAGTGTCGAAGAAAACCTGGACCTGTTCGCGCGCATGAAAGCCGGCGAGTTCAAGGACGGTGAACGTGTGCTGCGGGCCAAGATCGACATGGCCTCGCCGAACATGAACCTGCGGGACCCGATCCTGTACCGCATTCGTCATGCCCACCACCACCAGACCGGTGACAAGTGGTGTATCTACCCGAACTACGACTTCACCCATGGCCAGTCGGATGCTATCGAGGGCATCACGCACTCCATCTGCACCCTGGAGTTCGAAGGTCATCGCCCGCTGTACGAGTGGTTCCTTGACCACTTGCCGGTGCCGGCCAAGCCGCGCCAGTACGAATTCAGCCGCCTGAACCTTAACTACACCATCACCAGCAAGCGCAAGCTCAAGCAACTGGTTGATGAGCAGCACGTCAACGGTTGGGACGACCCACGCATGTCGACGCTGTCAGGCTTTCGCCGTCGCGGCTATACCCCGGCATCGATCCGCAACTTCTGCGAAATGATCGGCACCAACCGTTCCGACGGCGTGGTCGACATGTCGATGCTCGAGTTCAGTATCCGTGACGACCTAGACCGCACCGCGCCACGCGCCATGTGCGTGCTGCGCCCATTGAAGGTGGTCATCACCAACTATCCGCAAGACCAGGTCGAGAACCTCGAACTGCCGCGTCACCCTAAAGAAGACATGGGCGTGCGTGCGCTGCCGTTCGCTCGCGAGATCTACATCGACCGCGACGATTTCATGGAAGAGCCGCCAAAAGGCTACAAGCGCCTGGAGCCAGCCGGTGAAGTGCGTCTGCGCGGCAGCTATGTGATTCGCGCCGATGAGGCGATCAAGGACGCTGACGGTAATATCGTCGAGCTGCATTGCTCCTACGACCCGGACACCCTGGGCAAAAACCCTGAAGGTCGCAAGGTCAAGGGCGTGATTCACTGGGTGCCGGCTGCGGCCAGCGTCGAGTGCGAAGTGCGCCTGTACGACCGTCTGTTCCGCTCGGCCAACCCCGAGAAAACCGAAGACGGCGGCAGCTTCCTCGACAATATCAACTCCGATTCGCTGCAGGTACTCAGCGGTTGTCGTGCGGAACCTTCCCTGGGCCAGGCCCAGCCAGAAGACCGCTTCCAGTTCGAGCGCGAAGGTTATTTCTGCGCCGACCTGAAAGACTCCCAGCCGGGTCGCCCGGTATTCAACCGGACTGTGACCCTGCGCGATTCGTGGGGCAGCTGAGGAACGCTCGTGCTTAACATCTACAACACGCTTAGCAAGACCAAGGAAGTTTTCAAGCCGCTCGATGGCAACAAAGTGCGCATGTATGTCTGCGGCATGACCGTGTACGACTACTGCCATCTGGGCCACGGTCGCAGCATGGTTGCCTTCGACCTGGTCACGCGCTGGTTGCGTTACAGCGGCTACGACCTGACCTACGTGCGCAACATCACCGACATCGATGACAAGATCATCAATCGGGCCAATGAAAACGGCGAGTCGTTCGACGCCCTGACGGCGCGCATGATAGATGCGATGCACGAAGATGAGCGCCGCCTGAATATCTTGCCGCCAGATCAGGAGCCGCGTGCCACCGACCATATCGCCGGCATGCACGCGATGATTCAGACCCTGATCGACAAGGGTTTCGCTTACGCCGCGGCGAATGGTGATGTGTACTACCGGGTCGGCAAGTTCGTCGGTTACGGCAAGTTGTCACGCAAGAAGATCGAAGACTTGCGAATCGGTGCTCGTATCGAAGTTGACGAAGCCAAGCAAGACCCGCTCGACTTCGTCCTGTGGAAGGCCGTCAAGCCGGGCGAGCCAAGTTGGGAGTCGCCGTGGGGCCCGGGCCGTCCTGGCTGGCATATCGAATGCTCGGTGATGTCCACCTGCTGCCTGGGTGAAAGTTTCGACATCCATGGCGGGGGCAACGACCTTGAGTTCCCGCACCACGAGAACGAAATCGCCCAGAGCGAGGCGGCAACTGGCAAGCAGTACGCCAATTCGTGGATGCACTGCGGCATGATTCGCATCAATGGCGAGAAGATGTCCAAGTCCTTGAACAACTTTTTCACCATTCGCGATGTGCTCGACAAGTACCACCCCGAGGTGGTCCGCTACCTGCTGGTGTCGAGCCACTACCGCAGCTCGATCAACTACTCCGAAGACAGCCTGCGCGAGTCCAAGGGTGCCCTGGAGCGCTTCTACCACGCATTGCGCGGCTTGCCACGCGTGCAGGCCAAGGGTGGCGAAGCCTATGTCGAGCGTTTCACCGCGGCGATGAACGACGACTTCGGTACGCCTGAAGCCTGTGCGGTGCTGTTCGATCTGGTGCGCGAGATCAATCGCTTGCGCGAGAGCGAGCCTGAGGTTGCTGCCGGTCTGGCTGCGCGTCTGCGCGAGTTGGCAGGCTTGTTGGGCGTGCTGCAGTTGGATGCCGACGACTTCCTGCGCGCTGGCGCCGAAGGCAAGGTTGATGCCGCCGAGGTCGAAGCCTTGATCCAGGCGCGCCTGCAGGCGCGTGCCGACAAGAACTGGGCTGAGTCGGATCGCATCCGCGACCAGATCACCGCCATGGGCGTGGTGCTGGAAGACAGCAAAGGCGCGACTACCTGGCGTCTGGCTGACTGAACACTCGTGGGGCAAGCTCGCTCCTACTGTGGGAGTGGGCCTGCCTCGCGATGGCCCTAGCGGGCTACCCCGGTCCGGCAATGCAACGCCAATTTCGCGCCACCCAACTCGCTCGCCCCGACCTCAAGCGCAAAGCCATGCAGGTCGATAATCGCCGCAACCACCGACAGTCCCAGCCCGAATCCTGGGTGACGATGACCTTCTTCGCTGCGATAAAAGCGTTTCAACACCGCTTCACGCTCGCTCTGGGGAATTCCCGGGCCGCTGTCCTCCACCTCGATGCTCACCACGCCGGCCTCATTGCGGGCACGCATGCGTACGGCGCCGCCGGCAGGGGTAAATTTGATCGCATTGCCCAATAAATTGGCCAGTGCCTCAAACAATAGCTCGCGGTCACCGTTGAGTGGCGGTAGCTGTGCGGGCAGTTCCAGCTTCAACTGAATCTCGCCGTCCTCTGCCAAAGGCAGGTAGAAGTCGTGCATTTCCACCAGCAGGGCGCGCGGATCAAGCTCGACAAATCCGGCCCGCCGCTGGCGGTCTTCCAGTTCGCTGATGCGCAGCAAGCCACGAAAGCGCGCCATCAGGGTGTCGGTTTCTCCTATCGCCTGCTCCAGTGCGTCGGCTTGCGCGGAGTTGTCTCCGGCCTGCTGGCGTATCCGGTAGAGCTGGGCGCGCAGGCGCGTCAGCGGGGTGCGCAGGTCGTGAGCGATGTTGTCACATACGCCCTTGACCTCGTGCATCAGACGCTCGATGCGATCGAGCATGGCGTTGACAATAGCTGCGAGCATGTCCAGTTCGTCGCGCCGCTGAGACAGTGGCAGGCGCTGGGTAAGATCGCCTGCGACGATCTGTTCGGCAGTCGCCTGAATGGCGCGAATACGTTTGAGCGGCCGACGACGCAGCAGGTACCAGCCGGCAAAGCCGGGGATGATCGTCAGTGAAAGTCCCCAGAGTAGGGCATGAAGAATGATGCGGGTAACGACAAACAACGAGCCGTTGTCGCGTACCAACACCAGCCAGCGGCCATCACGCACCTTGATTGCCACGGCGTCACAACTGTCGCGAGGCAGGTGCGGATCATCGGCGTCCAGGCAGCGGCTCAGCTCATGGATTTTGCCGTCCAACCCAAGGTCGGTCGGCACCTGGCGGATCTGCCCAGCCAACGGATTGAACTGTGCGTCGAACAAGCCATAGGCGTCGAAGCTGCGTTCTTCGAAGGCTTGACTTGCGATCAGGGCGTCGTCGAGTTGCTTGCCACTCATGTGCGCGAACAAATGCTGGCGCTGTTGCAGTGAGTGCCGGGTGAGCTTGTTCAGGTAGCCGGAAACCTCGAAATACAGCACCCCCATGAGGATGCTGCTCCAGGCCACAAATAGAAAACTGTAGAGCGCCAGCATACGACTGGTCGAGGAACTCCAACCCTTAGACGGGTTCGGCAATGGCATAGCCCGAGCCCCGTACGGTTCGAATCAGGGGCGTCTGGCCAGCCGCGTCGATTTTTTTGCGCAAGCGTCCGATGTGCACGTCAATCAGGTTGGTGCCGGGGTCGAAGTGATAGCCCCAGACTTCTTCGAAGATCATCATTCGGGTGATGACCTGGCCTGCATGGCGCATCAGGAATTCCAGCAGCTTGTACTCGGTGGGCAGCAAGCTGAGGGCCTGTTCCCCGCGGCGGGCCTCGTGGCTGATCAAGTCCAGTTGCAGGTCGGCCACTTGTAGGCGGGTTTGTGCCAGGGGCACGCTGTTGCGCCGCAGCAACACTTCGACGCGGGCAGCCATTTCATCCGAGGCAAAGGGCTTGGTCAGGTAGTCATCGCCACCAGCGCGCAGGCCGCGCACTCGTTCATCGACATCAGACAGCGCGCTGATCATCAGAATCGGCGTGGCGATCTTCAGGTTGCGCAGGGTGGTGACGATGGTCAGGCCGTCCAGCTCAGGGAGCATGCGGTCGAGCGTTATCAGGTCGTAGCCACCGGCTATGGCTTTGGCCAGGCCTTCACGGCCGTTGTCGGCCCAATCCACTTCCAGGCCATGGCTGGTGAGTTCGGCGACGATCTCCTGGGCGGTCACGGCGTCGTCTTCGATAGTCAGTACGCGGGGCATGCTAGTACCTGGGCGGCGAGTAGAGACTTGATTGTGCCAAAGAATAGGCGGTGCCCGGGTTAAAGAAAAATTCATCTGCGAGGATCAGGCGCTGCAAGCGTGAATAAATCCAGGCCTGCAGAAAAAAAACCCCGCCATCGGCGGGGTCTGTGGGTCACGCTACTTTGACGATCCAGCCTGCTGGCGCTTCGATGTCGCCGCTCTGGATGCCGGTCAGCTCATCGTAGAGCTTGCGGGTAACCGGGCCGACTTCGGTTTCGCTGTAGAACACATGCAGCTCGCCGTTGTACTGGATGCCGCCGATCGGGGTGATCACCGCAGCAGTACCGCAGGCACCGGCCTCGCTGAACTGGCCGATCTTGTCGATCAGCACATCACCTTCGATCACTTCCAGGCCCAGGCGCGATTTGGCCAGTTCCATCAGCGACAGACGGGTGATGCCTGGCAGTACCGAGGGCGATTTCGGGGTGATGAACTTGTTGTCCGGGGTGATCCCGAAGAAGTTGGCCGAACCGACTTCTTCAATTTTGGTGTGGGTCAGTGGGTCCAGGTAGATACAGTCGGCAAAACCGGCCTGCTTGGCTTTGTAGCCGGGCTGCAGGCTGGCTGCATAGTTACCGCCAACCTTGGCGGCACCGGTGCCTTGTGGCGCGGCACGGTCGTAGTCGGAAATCAGGAACTTGTGCGGGGTCATGCCGCCTTTGAAATAGGAGCCGACCGGAATGGCGAAGATCGAGAAAATGAATTCCGGGGCGGTACGCACGCCAATGTTGTCGCCTACACCGATGACGAACGGACGCAGGTACAGGGCGCCTTTGCCGTGCGGCGGCACAAAGCGTTCGTTGGCTTTTACCACCTGTTTGCACGCTTCGATGAACTGTTCGGTCGGTACCTGTGGCATCAACAGGCGGTCGCAGCTGCGCTGCATGCGCAGGGCGTTCTGGTCGGGGCGGAACAGGTTGATCGAACCGTCCTTGCAGCGGTAGGCCTTCATACCCTCGAAACATTGCTGGCCGTAATGCAGCGCAGTAGAGCCCTCGCTGATGTGCAGCACGTTGTCTTCGGTCAGGGTGCCCTGGTCCCACTCGCCGTTACGGAAATAGGACAGGTAGCGCTTGTCGGTCTTGATGTAGTCGAAGCCCAGCTTGTCCCAGTTAATGCTTTCGTTACTCATGGCACCCTCGAATCGATTTGCATATGCCTGACGAACCAGGCGTCTCTTATTGCGCACGCAGCCACGATAATACATCCCGTGCAGATGGGAAACGGCCAGTCATAGATTGGACCATGGTTGTATTCAAAAACGTCTGACAAACGGTACAGGGTTGGACGTTGACCCGTCGCCAGTGCCGGCGCAGTATGAAATCAACACGATTTGCCTGCTGACCTCGATGCGTACCACGACGACCGCCAATCGCGGGTCTGGTGCCGATGCTAGAACTATAGGCAGTAGGTAAAACAAGGCCCCGCCAGTATTGGACGGGGCCTTGTCTTTTCTGGCCGTCAACCGGCTTGGGCAGGTTTAGAAACTCGCTTTGACTTGCAGGCCCAACACCAGGGCGTTGTCGATTTTCTCTGCGGAAAATGCCCCAGGTTCGATGATGTATTGCACGTCCGGACGCAGCGTCAGCCAGGGGGTTGCCTGATAGCCGTAGCTGAGTTCGATCAGTTGTTCGGCGCTGTGCAGGTTGGGAACGCTTTCACCATTGGCTGCGGCGGCGTCTTGCTGGGCGTCACGGCTGCGCGGATTGGGTACGGCGCGGCCGTAGCCAATAGCGATGGTGTCGCGCGCGCGACCTTCGAACGGTGTGTACAAGACCAGGCCAACGCCATACCACTTGCTGAACGGGGACGCGGCGGTGCTCGCTGCCGAGTACTGACCAAAAGCATGCATGCTGCGCCCTGGCGAGGCTTGCGAATGCCACACGGCCTGGTCGATCAGCAGATAATGGCCGTCACGACCGGACACTTCCTTGTCACTGCCGATGCGCTTGGCGTCGGAACTGTCGTAGTAGTAGCCCAGCTTGTACTCGCCGGGCAGCTCACCCTGCAGCTTGTACACCAGCTCTAGCGGCAGCACAGTGCCGGTGGTGTGTTTGGGTCCCAAGTGCCAGGCGCGGCTGGAGTTGCCGTTGCTCTGTGGGTCAACGTTGAACGCGGCGACCCGCACTTGCCAGGTCGATGACAGGTCGTACTTCAGGCGCACGCCGAGGTGTGCGTTGGGGTAATTGGTCCAGCCGCTGCCGCCGGACATGTTCAACGGATGACCGCAAAAACCTGCGTTCATGAAGTTGCAGAGAATCCCGCTGTCCAAGCCACCGAGATCGTTGCCCATGGCCATGTAGCCCAGCTTGACGTTCAGTTCGGGGCTGAACAGGGTGCGCTCGTAACTCAACTCAGTCAGGCGAGTATAGAGGCCGCCGAAGTTTTCCTGAATTGGCAGACGGTTGCCTACCAAGTCCTCAGAAGCACTGTTGCCGCGACGATCATTGATGGTCATTTGCACCTTGCCGCCGTTATCCAGGCCATATAGCTTGCCCAGATCGAATTGCACGCCAAGTTTGATGTTTTGTGAGTATCTGGCGGAGCGCTGCAGGCCACCATCGGCGTTGTAGGCAGTCTCGCCACTGTAGTCGCCAGTGAACTTGATGCCTTGGCTGTCCAGTTGATGACGCAGGCCACCCCAATCACCGCTGAGGGTACTACGGGTCATCAGGTCCGCATCGTTGGCCAGTGCGGGTTGCAAGGTGATGCACGTTAGGGTCAGGAGCGGGCCGGCAAGCAAGCGAGGGCCAGAGAAGCGAAAAGCGCGGGACATGCACAACCTATCTGAAAGAATCGCGAGAAAAAACGAGGGAAGGGGCACGGCACCCAGGCGCCGCGCCATACAGCAACGGCGTGGTTACGGCAGGGCGTAGGCCATGACGTAGTCGCCGCGATCGGTCGACTGGCGGGCACCACCTGCGCTAATCACGATGTACTGCTTGCCGGTTTTCGGCGATACGTAGGTCATCGGGCCACCCTGGCTGCCGACGGGCAGGCGGGCTTTCCAGACTTCTTCACCGTTGCCGCTGTTGAAGGCGCGCAGGTAGAAGTCTTGAGTACCGGCAATGAATATCAGGCCGCCCTGAGTCGACAGGGTGCCGCCAAGGGTCGGCAAGCCAACGTTGATCGGCAAGTGCATACGGATACCCAAGGGGCCGGTGTCTTCGACCGTGCCTACGGGTACCTGCCAGGCAACTTTCTGGGTTTTCATGTCGATGGCGGTCAGGGTGCCGAACGGCGGCGCCTGACAAGGAATACCGGCCACCGACAGGAAACGGTTCTTGTTCACCGCGTAGGGCGTGCCCTTGAGCGGCACGGCGCCCATGCCGGTGTTAAGTGCTTCGCCACCGGAACTGGCCTGAGCCTTATTCTGCGATGGAATCATTTGAATCCATAGGCCCAGGCGCATGTCGTTGACGAAGATGAAGCCATGCACCGGGTCGGTAGAAATGCTGCCCCAGTTCATGCCCCCAAGCGAGCCTGGGAAGCTCAGCGACAGGTCGGTGCCCGGAGCGGTATAGAGGCCGTCGTAGCGCATTTTCTTGAAGTCGATGCGGCACAGCAATTGATCGTACGGCGTGGCGCCCCACATGTCCGACTCGGTCAGTTGTTGGGCGCCGATCTGTGGCATGCCAACCGATTTTGGCTGGGTTGGCGAGTAGGGTTCGTTGGGGATGTTGCTCGGCTTGACGGCGACTTCTTCGACCTGGGTCAGCGGCTTGCCGGTAGCGCGATCGAGTACAAAAATCTGCCCAGCCTTGGTGCCGATCACCACCGCTGGCACGGTTTGACCATCGGCCTTGGTGAAGTCGATCAGGCTCGGTTGCATGGGCAGGTCAAAATCCCAGAGATCGTTGTGCACGGTCTGGTACACCCACTTTTCTTCACCGCTGGTAGCGTCCAGCGCCAGTATGGAAGCACCGTACTTGTGGTTCAGCTCGGTACGCTCGACCCCATAGATGTCGGTAGACGCGCTGCCCATCGGCAGGAACAGGGTGTTCATCGCCGGGTCGTAGGACATCGGCGCCCAGCTGTTGGGTGTGCTGCGAACATAGGTGTTGTCAGCGTCTGGCGCGTTTCGGTCTTCGGGGTTGCCCGGGTCGAATGCCCAGCGCATTTGCCCGCTAATGACATCAAAGCCTCGGATCACGCCGCCTGGCATATCGGTTTGCACGTTGTCTGCCACGCGTCCACCGACAACTACGGTGGTACCGGCCATGAGCGGAGCAGATGATAGTTGATAGTAGCTGTCGGGGACATTGCCGAGGCCGGCCTTGAGGTTGACCTGACCGTTGCTGCCGAAGCCCTGGCAGAACTCGCCGGTGTCCGCATCAACGGCGATCAGGCGGGCGTCGATGGTATTGGTCAGCAGTCGTCGCTGGCAGTTCGCACCCGCCGGCACGCTGGCCGCAATGATCGCCGAGCTGTTGGCATGAGTAGGCTGTACGATTGGCGTGCTGGCATCAAAATAGGCCATGCCGCGGCAGCGTTGCCAGACCGCCGATTGGGCATTGATCTGATTCTTCCACAGTTCTTTGCCGGTGTCGGCATCAAGGGCAATCAGGTTGTTGTGCGGGGTGCAGATGAAAACCTTGTTGCCGACCTGCAAAGGGGTGAGTTGGTCTTCGGCGCCATTGCCGTCGCTGATAGCAACGTCTCCGGTGTGATAGGTCCAGGCCACTTTCAAGTCATTGACGTTTTCGCGATTGATCTGGTCAAGGGCGGCAAAGCGGCTGCCACCTTCGGTGTTGCCGTAGTGCGCCCAATCCTTCTGCGCTTTGGCCGGGTCGACCGGGGTCAGGCCGGGGCCATCGCCGTTTGGGCTGACGCTGGGGTGGGCGACGAACATGTTGCCGACTGCAACAACCAGCGCCACGGCCATGAGGCCTGCCATGGCATAAGCGCCGCGGCCGGGTGTTGCGCCTGCAGAGCGCGCCAGCATGGGGTAGACCAGCACCACTGCCAGGCCGATTGCGCCGAACATGAACAGGCGTGAGAACAGCGGCCAGAACTCCAGCCCGACATCGGCCACAGCCCAAATGGCCGTGCCGACAAGGAAGGCGGCATACAGCCAGGCGCCGGCTGGTTGGCGGCGTGCGACCAGCAAGCCGGCGCCGGTCATTGCCAAGCCGCCGATCAGAAAGTACCAGGAGCCGCCCAGGCTGATCAGTTTCACGCCACCTGCGGCCAGCGCCAGACCAAGCACGGCGATGATGATGCCAAGGCCGGCAAGGATGAATGTTGAGGCGCCAGCAGGGCGCGATGGTTGCTTCATGTCGAAAAGAACTCGAAGAGGGGAGTGGCGGAATTATACCCTTAGCAAGCTAATTAACAAGTTAGTACATTTTACTCGAGTTGATCCTTCGGCTGCTCTGTTGCTTTAAAAGCAACGCCGGGTTTTCATGGTGGCCAATGCGCGGAATCGCGTAATGGCGTGCAACGAGACTCGATATGAAAACCCGTTTTGAGAGAATTGATGTGTCTGTGCCCAGTATTCAGTGTGATGGCGAACGTCCTGGCGTCAACCTCCAGCCATCGGAGGTGAACCCATGATCGAGGTCACTGAAGTTTCCATCGCGCAATTGCGCGCCGCGCTCGAATCCGGCAGCACGACCTCGGTGGAATTGGTTGAAGCTTACCTCGCCCGAATCGATGCCTACGACGGCCCTGCAACCACAACTGCGCTCAATTCAGTGGTGGTGCGCAACCCCGAAGCGCTCAATGAAGCGCGGGCAGCCGATGCGCGTCGGGCCAAGGGCGAATGCCTCGGGCCACTCGATGGCATCCCTTACACAGCCAAAGACAGTTATCTGGTGAAGGGGCTTACCGCCGCCTCGGGAAGCCCGGCCTTTGCCGAACTGGTTGCCTATCGCGATGCCTTCACCATCGAGCGCCTGCGTGCCGCCGGTGCGATCTGCCTGGGCAAGACCAACATGCCGCCCATGGCCAACGGCGGTATGCAGCGTGGGGTGTATGGCCGGGCTGAAAGCCCGTACAACGCCGACTACCTCACTGCGCCTTTCGCCTCGGGCTCATCCAATGGCGCAGGCACTGCCACTGCTGCCAGCTTTGCAGCGTTCGGACTGGCTGAGGAAACCTGGTCGAGCGGTCGCGGGCCTGCGTCGAACAACGGCTTGTGTGCCTACACCCCTTCACGTGGGGTAATTTCGGTGCGTGGCAACTGGCCGCTGACGCCCACCATGGACGTGGTTGTGCCCTTTGCCCGAACCATGACCGACCTGCTCGAAGTGCTCGATGTGGTGGTTGCCGAAGATCCTGATACCCGTGGCGATCTATGGCGGATGCAGCCCTGGGTACCGATTCCGAGTGTGGCGTCGGTGCGCCCGGCTTCGTATTTGGAACTGGCCGTTGATGCTGCGTCGCTCACCGGCAAACGCCTGGGCATTCCACGTATGTACATTAATGCCGATCCCGAGGCGGGTACCAGCGAAGCGCCGGGTATCGGTGGTCCGACGGGCCAGCGTATCAATACCCGGCCGACGGTAATCGCGCTATGGGAAGAGGCACGCAAGGCGCTGGAAGCGGCGGGCGCCGAGGTGATCGAGGTGGATTTTCCGTTGGTCTCCAATTGCGAAGGGGATCGTCCCGGCGCGCCGACAGTGTTCAATCGTGGCCTGGTTTCCAAGGAGTTCCTGCACCATGAACTGTGGGACCTGACTGCCTGGGCGTTTGACGATTTTCTCCAGGCCAATGGCGACCCAAAGTTGAACCGCCTGGTCGATGTCGAGGGTGCAAAGATTTTTCCCCATGATCCGGGCACCTTGCCAAATCGCGAGGGCGACCTTGCTGCCGGCATGGATGAGTACGTGCGCATGGCGGAGCGGGGCATCACGCCTTGGGATAAGATCGGCACCGTGCCTGATGGCTTGCGTGGTTTGGAGAAAACCCGTCGTATCGACCTTGAGCAGTGGATGGATCGCCTCCAGCTCGATGCCGTGCTGTTTCCAACGGTCGCCGACGTTGCCCCGGCCAATTCCGATGTCGACCCGGCATCGGCCGATATAGCCTGGAGCAACGGCGTGTGGGTCGCCAACGGCAACCTGGCTATCCGGCACTTGGGCGTGCCGACGGTGACGGTGCCGATGGGCGTGATGGTGGACATTGGTATGCCAGTCGGGCTGACATTTGCCGGGCGTGCCTACGACGATTCAGCGCTGCTGCGCCTGGCTTCGGCATTCGAGTCCACAGGCTCCAGGCGCTTGGTACCGCCGCGCACGCCGCCACTGGCAGTCGGTAAGTAACAGGCAGGTTGGGGTTGGCGCTGAGCAGCGTCATCCCGGCCTATCGGCTGAGCGTTGTGCTTGAGGTGCGCTTGGTTTCGACGGAGGTCGTCGTGAGATTGCTTTGGCTTTGAAGAAGAAAATGGCAGGGGCGGCTGGATTCGAACCAACGCATGGCAGGATCAAAACCTGCTGCCTTACCGCTTGGCGACGCCCCTGTAGATGTTGCGATGAGTGTCGGGCACTCATTTGAAGAAGTTGCTGCATTCGCTGCTGTAGCAGGAATGGCCGCGAATTTAACAACTTTTGCGCCGTCTGTGAAGTCCTGAAGCAAAAATTTGTTTTTAAAACAGCTGGTTACTGTTGCATCATCGTAGCGTTTATTTATTCAGCAGGAAATTCCCACATGGCAAACCACGACATTACCTTCACGCCTGACCCCGATCCGGAATCCATTTCCAGTGATGTTGCCGGTTTTGGCGGCCTGTTGGTTTCCACCCAGATTCCAACGCGTGCCGACGGCAGCCTGGAGCTTGGCGATATTACCCTACAGAGTGAGTGCACCCTGCAAGCGCTCAAGGTAGCCCTTGAGCGTGCTGGCAGCTCGATGGACCGGGTGTTGCACCTGACGATCTACCTGACCGAGATGGCGGATCGCGGCGCTTTCAACGAAGTCTACCAACGTTTCTTCGCCAAACCGTGGCCGGTACGCGCCGCTGTTGGCGTTGCATCGCTAGCTGTTGAAGGTATGCGGGTGGAAGTGACGGCGATGGCGGCCAAGGGGTGAGCGGCAGTGGTAAACGCCGGGCTCACCCGAAAGGGAATAAGGCTAACGGTCGAATATGCCGTAGCCTATCGCGCTATCACCAATCCAGTTTCCTCCTCGTAGAGATCCTTGTTCCCCGGTTGCTGGATTGAATACATAGCGCCTGTTCGTTCCAGCCGAATCCAGACACCAGCAATTTGCGCCCTCGAAGCCAGGGTTACCGTCGCTGTAGGAGGTACGAAGTGCTGCCCATTCCGCCAGCGTTGGCAAAGTGCCGCCATACGAAGCTGCCGAGTCCCGGCACGAGACCCACGTCCCGAATATTCCCAAACCTGAAAAAAGTCGCACGTTCGAAACGGTCACGCTGTACTGGGCCGTGTTCATCTCGGCATCCTGTACTACTACGTTATGAGTGCCACTGAGGAATGAAATGGCTCGTCCGGTATTGATGTCGACTTCGAACGCGTTCGGATTACTTGAGTAGTATTTGTAAGGAGGTTTCCCTCCGCTGGCTGTACGTGTCACTGAGGCGTTTGCGGGTGGATTCGTAACTGGTCTTGATGAGCGATAGATTCTGCCGTTCAGCGTTACGGGTGTGGGATCTATGTACAGGGCCGGTTGCAAGGCCTTGACTTGAAGGATTACTGACGGCGAGGTGACCTGATCTCCAGAAACTCTGGTCACAACATAAGCAACTGAGAAGGTCATGCCAGCGTAACGGTTAACCTCCGCTTTGGGGACGTTGAAGGTTAATTGTTGGATCTGAGTTACCGTTTGCTGTTGCGTAGTGTAAGCGCCGAATTTCACCCCGACCTTGTCCCCAATGGTCATGCCGGTGTATGACCTTACGTTAATCACGAGCCCGCTGGCCGGCACCTGCTCAGGGGTGAGTACATTACCTGGCGCTGAAGGAATAACGGGCTTTTCCAGGCTCAGGTCGGGCAGTTTGGAGAGTGTCAATGTAAGTATTGGAAACGTCAGCGCTTTGGATTCGTCTGCAGCGCCATCGAAAGCGACGCTGACTTCCACGCTTAACGATGAGTCATGCTTGAGCTTTACCAGCTCGGTGCGCAGCACTTTGCTGCTCAACCCTTGTGTCGCTTCGCCCGCGCTGACCAGCAGCGCTCGTGCCGGATAGAAGCTATAGGACGTGCCGTTCTCCAGCGTTCCACTGACCTTGATCCAATAGCGTTGCCCTTCGGCAATCAGCGGCCAGGGCTCGACCGTGACCGCGGCATCGCCGTCGAAGCTGGCCATGTCCAGCGTGGCAGTGCCGTTTGCTTCGGGGACGATGGGGGTCGGCAGATGTATTGGCTGCAGTGTGTTCACCCGCAATGCCAAGGGTTCGGAGAGTACAGGGTTGCTCCCGCGGACCACGGCATAGCGCACGTTGATGGTCTTGCCTTGGCTGGCCGCCACCACTGAAGGCGGGATAGTGAAATCCACGCGACCGCTGATGCTCCCGGGCTTTTGCTCGGTTTCGATGGTGTCGGCGCTGCCTTCACCCGTCCAGGCGACGGCCAGGGTGTCGGTGGTCAGCATGGCTTCATACTCGACCCGCACCGTGGCGCCTGCACTGGCCGTAATCGGATCCAGAATGCCGCCTGGCGCCTGTACAACCGTCGGCGCGATGAAATTGTCCTGCGCCTTGCGCCGGATGGGCAGGTTCAGCAGTGCCGAACTGGCCGGGCTGCCGCTGCTGCGCTGCACTCGATAGCCAACGGTCACGTCATTGTTGAGGTTGCCAATGATGTAAGGGGTATAGCCGATGAAAAAGTTGATCGGTGTGCCCAGATTTTCTGCGCTCACATCGATATAGTCGCTGTAGCTGGTACCGGTCAGGCCTTGCCAGGTCAGGGTGATACGGTCACCCAATGCCTTGCCAGGATACTGGGGCACTGTGGCATTGGTACCGCTGGGTACTGCGTCGGGATCGAGGGTGCCGTCTACTACCCCAACAACGCTGGGTGCCGGTAGCACGGCGCCGCCCTGGCCAACCACGTTAAGCTCCAGACTGGTGGACTCTTCACCCTTGACCCGGTAGTACACGCGCAGGGAGCCATTGAGTAAAGGTGTGAAGAAGGCCTTGGGTACGCTGAGCAACACAGGCTTGCCGACCATGCTACCGGTGATGTCCCGGGTGTCCTGATAGGAGGAGGGCAAGCCATTGGCAGCCGTACCCACGCAGAACAGCTCCACTCGATCACCCGCCTGCATGTTTAGATAGGGTGCGACTTCGACGGTGGCGCCGCCGTCAGGGATCTGCTCCAGATCAAGACTATCGCCCACGGCCTCTTGCAAGGTCGGCGGTACGAGGCGCTGGACCTGGCCAATGATCTCTACCGAGGTGCGGCGGGAATGCTGCACGCCACGGTTGGAGGTCACCTTGTAGGTGATGACGGCCATACCACCGGCACTGGCCCTGGCGATGGCATTGGGCACGCCGACTTCGGCAGGCAAGCCCTCGTTGTCGGCGTCCACGCTGTAGGCTTGCTCATGCTCGACCGGGTCGCCGATGGGCGGGCGGGCGCGCCAGGTGACGGTGAGGGTGTCACCCTCGGCCATACCGGCATAGACGCGTACCCGGATGCGCGCATCCTGGTCGCCCAGGCGTTCGAGATCGATCGCGCCGTTCACGGCGTCGAGGACGTCCGGGGCCCGCAGCAGGCCGCTGCCAATCTCGGCATTGATCTCCACCGGGCGCGACCACAGCGACCAGTTGTTGACGATGTCGCGCACTTCGTACAGGACCAGCACGGGCCCGGCGCCGGCTTGCTCGATGACGGCACGAGGCACGGGCAAGAGGATCGCGGTGTTCACCTCGCTGGCCTGCACACTGTGCTCGACCGATTCGCCTCCCCAGCTGAGCTTGAGTTGGTCGCCCTCGGTCATGTTCAGGTACGCCGGCACAGTGGCGACGATGTTGTCGGCGTTGCTGTCCTCCACCAGCTCCGGTACACCGGTGACGGCTTGCAGGTTCTCGTTGGTGTACGGGGTGGAAGGATCGGGGTCGGTGCCGCCGGGCACGTTGGTCTTGACCCGGATGTTGAGCGGGTGGGATTTGTAGACATTGCCGCCGACGGCACTGGTGACCAGGTAATGCACCGGCGGTGTGCCGTCCTGAACGGCGGCGGTGGGGACGTTGAGGGTCATGGAACCCAGGTCGAGGTGATCCTGATTGACCAGTTGGGTGTCGATCAGGCGGTTGTTCCAGAACAGCTCGACCTTGTCGGCGATCCGCATGGATGGGTAGGCAGTGATCAACACTTGAATGGGGACGTTCGGGTCGCTGATGTCGGCCCAGCGAATGCCGCCGTTGCCCTCGGCAATGGGGATGCGCGGGGCATTCAGGGTGGGTGGGGGATCTTGGAACAGGCTAAGCGGGTGTAGGTTGGCAAGCAGGCGACTGATCGCACTGAGCTGGTGGTAGGTAGACATGTGGTACTCCTTGAAGCGGATAGGAACGCTTCGAGGAGTATTGAGGAAATACTTGAAGTTCGAACCTGACAAAAATGCTAGGTAATGCGTATCCGGGTTAGCCACCAACTTGATTAATCTGTTCAATGGCGTGGCTATTAAAAGGATAGGAATTTAGCAGCAACATCTTAGTGAGCTGACGCTTCCGCTGGTTTGTTGCCGCGCTTGAGGTCGCAATTCGATGGCCATCGGGCAGCGCACAGGTGCCGGTAGCGTGTTTCGCGCTACAATGCGCGCCTTGACCGTGCCAAGCCTGACTAAAAAAACATGTCCTTACCCAAGCATCACCTCGAACTGCTCAGCCCTGCCCGCGATGTGGCCATCGCCCGTGAGGCCATCTTGCATGGCGCCGACGCCGTGTACCTCGGTGGCCCAAGCTTCGGCGCCCGCCACAACGCCTGCAACGAGGTGAGCGATATCGCCCAGTTGGTGGAGTTTGCCCGCCGTTATCATGCTCGGGTGTTCACCACCATCAATACCATTCTCCACGACAACGAGCTTGAGCCGGCACGTAAGCTGATTCACCAGCTGTACGATGCTGGAGTCGATGCGCTGATCGTCCAGGACCTGGGTGTGATGGAGCTGGATATCCCGCCAATTGAACTGCACGCCAGTACCCAGACGGACATCCGCACCCTGGCGCGGGCCAAATTCCTCGATCAGGCCGGTTTCTCGCAATTGGTTCTGGCCCGAGAGCTGAACCTCAAGGAAATCCGTGCGATTGCCGACGAGACTGATGCCGCCATCGAGTTCTTCATCCATGGTGCTTTGTGCGTGGCCTTCTCAGGCCAATGCAACATTTCCCATGCCCAGACCGGTCGCAGTGCCAACCGTGGCGACTGCTCCCAGGCCTGCCGACTGCCGTACACACTCAAGGATGAACAAGGCGGCGTCATTGCCTACGAAAAACACCTGCTGTCGATGAAGGACAACAACCAGAGCGCCAACATTCGCGCCCTGGTTGAAGCGGGGGTTCGCTCGTTCAAGATCGAAGGGCGTTACAAGGACATGGGCTATGTGAAGAACATCACCGCCTACTACCGTCAGCGCCTGGACGAAGTCCTCGAAGATCGCCCGGACCTGGCGCGCGCTTCCAGCGGCCGCACCGCGCACTTCTTCGTGCCCGACCCGGATAAAACCTTCCACCGTGGCAGCACCGACTACTTTGTCAGCGAGCGCAAAATCGATATCGGCGCCTTCGACTCGCCAACCTTCACCGGTCTGGCGGTAGGTGTGGTGGAAAAAGTCGGCAAGCGTGACATGCAAGTCGTCACCCATGAGCCGCTATCCAATGGTGATGGCCTCAATGTGCTGGTCAAGCGTGAAGTGGTGGGCTTTCGGGCCAATATCGCCGAGCCCAAGGGCGAGTTCGATGAAGACGGCGAGAAGCGCTACCGCTATCGCGTCGAACCCAACGAAATGCCCAAGGGCATGTACCAGCTACGGCCAAACCATCCGTTGAGCCGCAACCTGGACCACAACTGGCAGCAAGCCCTGCAGAAAACTTCTGCCGAGCGTCGCATCGGCCTGGTATGGGTCGCGCGCTTGACCGAGAGCAGCCTGCAATTGACCGCCACCAGTGAAGAGGGTGTCTCTGCCAGCATTACGCTTGACGGCCCGTTTGGGGTCGCCAACAAGCCGGAGCAGGCGCTGGAGCAGTTGCACGATCTGCTCGGTCAGTTGGGTACCACTCAATACCATGCCACCGCCATCGACCTGCAAGCGCCACAGGCATACTTCATTCCCAACTCGCAGCTCAAAGCCTTGCGCCGTGAAGTCATCGAGGCCCTGACGGCTGCGCGCATTGCCGCACACCCGCGGGGTGGGCGCAAAGCCGAAAGCAATCCGCCGCCGGTGTACCCGGAGTCGCACCTGTCATTTTTGGCCAACGTCTACAACCAGAAGGCTCGCGACTTCTATCACCGTCACGGGGTCAAGCTGATCGACGCCGCCTACGAGGCCCACGAAGAGAAAGGCGAAGTGCCGGTGATGATCACCAAGCACTGCCTGCGTTTCTCTTTCAACTTGTGCCCCAAGCAGGCCAAGGGCGTTACGGGTGTGCGCACCAAGGTTGCACCGATGCAACTGATACACGGTGACGAGGTGCTGACGTTGAAGTTCGACTGCAAGCCTTGCGAAATGCATGTAATCGGCAAGATGAAGGGGCACATCTTCGATTTGCCGCAACCGGGCAGCCAGCAAGTGGTCGGGCACATCAGCCCTGAAGACTTGCTCAAGACCATTCCCCGCGCCCCGCACTAAGGGCCAGCGAGCGCGACGTTGCGGCGTCGCGCTCGATCTCAGTCGCGAAGTTCCCTGCCTGCTTTTTCCAAGAGCCAATCACGGAACGCTTGCAGTGCCGGCAGTGTCTGGTTACGTGGCGGGTATACCAGGTAATAGCTGCGTGCGCTGGCAAAGGGCTGGGTGGGACTGCTCAGTTCGCCCCCGGCCAGTTCTTCGGTGATGAGAATGCGTGGCACCAGGCCGATGCCGATATCGGCACGCACCGCCTGAATCAAATGCGAAGTCAATTCAAAGCTCGGCCCAAGACGCATAGCGTGGTGGGTCAGGCCGTGATGGGTAAACCACTCGCCCCAGGCATTGGCATTGTTGGCCACACTGAGCAGGACCTGCTGGCTGATGTCTTGCGCGCTCCAGGTCGGCCGGGTGGCGGCCAGGGTAGGCGAGAGGATCACCATCAATTCTTCGGCATGCAAACGATGGCAGATCAGCCCTGGTAGCTCGCTGGTGGCGACGACGATTGCGGCGTCTATACCACTGGTGGCGAAGTCCACCGGTTCAATGCGTGAGTTGATGTGTACCAGTACTTCAGGATGGCTACGGTAGAACGCGTGCAGCCGTGGCAGCAACCATTTCGAGCCGAAGGTCGGCAGGGTTGCCAGGCGCAGGCTGCCACCCCCTGCCTGGTGGGCAATAGCGTGCAGGGTGGCACTGCGGATGCGGCCCAGGGCCTCGCTGATTTCACGCTGGTATAGCCGTCCGACGTCGGTGAGCTTTACCGTGCGGCCTTCGCGTCGGAACAGCGTCACGCCCAACTGCTGCTCAAGCGCCTGGACCTGGCGGCTAATCGCGCTTTGGGTCAGCGACAGCTCCACAGCGGCGCGGGTGTAGCTTTCATGGCGCGCCGCGGCCTCGAATGCCAGCAGTAAAGACATTGAAGGGGTGAGATTGCGGTAATTCATTCGTAAAAGTCATCAAAGGCTGCGGAAATATCCGTTTGTGCCTGGCTCAAGGCTGCGGGATCATTGGCATCATCCACTACCTGGCGGTGTACTGACCATACCGTTTCAGCAAGTATTCTCGATTAGCCTGACATAAATGAGGCCGTCCACCGATGATCGCCCGACTGACCGGCACCGCACCGGCCACTCTTTACCCTGATTTCCTTGAAGCCCTGCGCAGTGCCGGTTTCCGTGGCCAGCTCAGTGCTGACTACGCCACCCGCACGGTGCTGGCCACGGACAACTCGATCTACCAGCGCATGCCGCAGGCAGCGGTATTTCCTGAGGATACCGACGACGTTGCGCGTATTGCCGCGCTGATGGCCGAACCGCGCTTTCAGGCAGTCAAACTCACGCCTCGCGGTGGCGGTACTGGCACCAACGGTCAGTCGCTGACCGATGGCATTGTGGTCGACCTGTCGCGCCACATGAACAGCATTCTTGAAATCAATGTCGAGGAGCGCTGGGTACGGGTGCAGGCCGGGGTGGTCAAAGACCAGCTCAATGCCGCGCTCAAACCGCATGGCCTGTTCTTCGCCCCTGAGCTTTCCACCTCCAACCGCGCTACGGTTGGCGGCATGATCAACACCGATGCCAGCGGCCAGGGCAGTTGCACCTACGGTAAAACCCGTGACCATGTGCTGGAGCTGCACAGCGTCCTGCTCGGCGGCCAACGCCTGCATACCCGGCCTTTAAGCGAGGCTGAACTGGATCAGGCCTGTGCTGAAACTGGCCGTGCTGGCGAGGTGTACCGCGCGGCGCGCAACATCCAGGAAACCAAAGCCGAGCTGATCGAGCAGATCTTCCCCAAACTCAACCGCTGCCTGACCGGTTACGACCTGGCGCACCTGCGTGATGAGCAGGGCCGTTTCAACCTCAACAGTGTGTTGTGCGGTGCAGAGGGCTCGCTCGGGTATGTGGTCGAGGCCAAGCTCAATGTGCTGCCAATTCCCAAGTACGCCGTGCTGGTCAACGTCCGCTACAGCAGTTTCATGGACGCCTTGCGGGACGCCAATGCATTGATGGCGCACAAGCCGCTGTCGATCGAGACGGTGGACTCCAAGGTCTTGATGCTGGCGATGAAAGACATCGTTTGGCACAGTGTTGCCGAGTACTTCCCCGCCGACGTCGAACGCCCGACCCTGGGGATCAACCTGGTCGAGTTCTGCGGTGATGATCCGCAGGAAGTCAATGCACGGGTACAGGCTTTCGTCGCACACCTGCAGGCCGACACCGGTGTCGAGCGCTTGGGTCACACGCTGGCCGAGGGCTCCGAGGCGGTCACGCGGGTCTACACCATGCGCAAGCGTTCGGTGGGTCTACTGGGCAACGTCGAGGGCGAGGTGCGTCCGCAGCCGTTCGTGGAAGACACGGCGGTGCCGCCGGAGCAATTGGCGGACTACATTGCCGAGTTCCGGGCCTTGCTTGATGGCTACGGTCTGGCCTATGGCATGTTCGGCCATGTCGATGCCGGCGTGCTGCACGTGCGTCCGGCCCTGGACATGAAAGACCCGGCGCAGGCGGCGTTGGTCAAGCCGATTTCCGATGCAGTGGCAGCCTTGACCTTGCGTTACGGCGGCTTGCTCTGGGGCGAGCACGGCAAGGGCCTGCGCTCGGAATACGTACCGGAATACTTCGGCGAACTGTACCCGTCGCTGCAAGCGCTCAAGGGTGCATTCGACCCGCACAACCAGCTCAATCCCGGCAAGATTTGCACACCACCGGACAGCGCCCAGGGCCTGATCAAGGTCAACGAGGCACCCCTGCGAGGAGACTTCGACCGCCAGATCGACGAGCGCGTATGGCAAAGCTTTGGCAGCGCCGTGCACTGCAACGGCAACGGCGCCTGCTACAACTATGATCCCAACGACGCCATGTGCCCGTCGTGGAAAGCCACCCGTGAACGCCAGCATTCACCCAAGGGCCGCGCTTCGCTGATCCGGGAGTGGCTGCGCCTGCAGGGCGCTGCCAACATCGATGTGCTGGCGACAGCGCAAGGTAAGCTCGATTGGCTAAAGGGCCTGCCAGCACGCTTGCGCAACAATTTTTCGCGCAGCAAAGGCGAGGCGGATTTTTCCCATGAAGTCTACGACGCCATGGCCGGTTGCCTGGCGTGCAAATCCTGTGCTGGCCAATGCCCGATCAAGGTCAACGTGCCGGAATTCCGCTCGCGTTTTCTTGAGCTGTACCACGGGCGCTACCAGCGACCCCTGCGTGATTATCTGATCGGCTCGCTGGAGTTCAGCATTCCGTACCTGGCGCACGCTCCCGGTTTGTATAACGCGGTGATGGGCTCCAAGTGGGTGAGCAAACTGCTGGAACAGCAGGTCGGCATACTCGACAGCCCCTTGATCAGCCGCTACAACCTGCAAGCGACGCTGACCCGTTGCAACGTGCGCATGGCCAGTATCCCGGCCCTGCGCGAGCTCACCCCGGCGCAGCGTGAGCGCAGTATCATCCTGGTCCAGGATGCCTTCACCCGCTATTTTGAAACCCCGGTGTTGGCCGCTTTTATCGATTTGGCTTATCGCCTTGGCCAGCGTATCTACCTGGCGCCCTACAGCGCCAACGGCAAGCCGCTGCACGTGCAGGGCTTTCTCGGCGCTTTCAACAAGGCGGCTATTGGTAACGCCCGCCAGCTCAGTGCCCTGGCAGATTGCGGTGTGCCGTTGGTTGGCCTGGACCCGGCGATGACCCTGGTGTATCGCCAGGAGTACCTGAAGGTTCCTGGTCTGGGTGAATGCCCGAAAGTCCTGTTGCCACAGGAGTGGCTGATGGAGGTGCTGCCTGAGCAGCCTGGCAGAACGACTGGTACTTTCCGACTCATGGCGCACTGCACCGAGAAGACCAACGTACCGGCCAGCACGCGCCAGTGGGAGCAGGTGTTTGCGCGCGTGGGCCTGAAGCTGTCCACCGAGGCCACCGGTTGCTGCGGCATGTCGGGCACTTACGGCCATGAAGCACGCAATCAGGAAACGTCGAAGACCATCTTCGAACAGTCCTGGGCCGGTAAACTGGACAAGGAAGGTGAAGCGTTGGCGACCGGCTATTCATGCCGCAGCCAAGTCAAGCGCCAGGCTGATCGCACCTTGCGTCATCCACTGGAAGTGCTGTTGCAGCAACTGAATGCCTGAAGAACAAGGCCGAGGCTCGACGCACTAACGTGCGTCGAGCTGAGCGTCAGGCGCCACCGCGAAAACAGGAAACGCCCCAGGCGGTCAATTTGAACGGTAAATGGTAGTGCTGGGTTGGTTCGCCAACGCCGAAGCGGTACACCAGCTCATCCAGAAACGGCAGTGCTGGCAGCGCAGTGCCCTGGGCCCGGTAGAAGTCGGCAACTTGCAAGCTGACCTCGTACACCCCTGCCGGGCGACACTCACTGAGATCACCAAGCTCAGCCAGCAGCCCGTCACTGCCGATACGGCCGGCACAGATCAGCTCACGCCGTGCTGCATCCAATCGCTCCAGGCGTACTTCCAGCCCCTGTGCCACGCAACCGCTGGCGACATCCACGACATGGATGGAGATGCCTCCATTCATGACCAAAAGCCCTTGTGCGGCGCGGCGGCTTCATCTTCAAGCATTGGGCCGAGCACGCTGACCTTGCGTTGACCTTTGGCAAACACTTCGCGACACGGCAGGGAGAAGGTCGGATTCTCCGGGTGATCGCCGGTCAAGCCGAGCAAGGCATGCTCGGACAAGGCATACACCACTCGGCCGATACCCGTCCAATACACGGCGCCGGCACACATGCAGCAAGGCTCGGCGCTGGTGTACAAAGTGCAACTGGCCAGTGCTTGAGGGTCGAGCAGCTTGGCGGCGTTGGCGGCCGCGACCAATTCGGCGTGCTGGGTCGGATCACCCTCCGGAGGCATGGAGTTGTTGCCAGCTTCGGCAATCACATTGCCATCGCGATCGGCGACCAAGGCGGCGAAGGGGTGGCGGCCGCGCTGCCGGGACGCAGTGGATAAATCGATGGCGCGGCGCAGCAGTTGCAGGTCCATCTCGGTAACGCCAGCAGGGCTGAGCTGAGTGATGCTGGTCATGGTTTGCTCCTTGGCAGTAAAGGGTGGACGGGTCACTCGGCCATCTCGGCGGCGACACTGTCGTTGGTTTTCTTCTCGTTATTGAGCAGTACGTTGAGCACGATGGCGGTGATTGCGCCGAGGAAAATGCCACTCTCCAGTACCAGCTTGAGTGCGCCGTTGGCGTGTTCGAACAGGGGCGGGAAGGACATCGGCAGCACCCCCACGCTGACTGAAACAGCCACGATGATGCCGTTGCGGGTGCCTTCGAACTTCACCCGCGACAGCTCCTGGATACCGGCGACTGTGGTCATGCCGAACATCACGATGGCGCAGCCACCCAGCACCGGGGTGGGCACTGCAGCAATCAAGGCGCCGAGCTTGGGGAACAAGCCCATCAGCACCATGATTGCTCCAGCAGCAGCTACCACGAAGCGGCTCTTGATATTGGAAAGAGCAATCAGCCCGGTGTTTTGTGTGAACGCGTTGTACGGAAAGCTGTTGAAAAGGCCGCCGAGCATGGTGGATAGGCCGTCCGCACGAAACGCGTTGCCCAGGGTTTGCTGAGTGGTCGGTTTGCCGGTCAATTTGCCGATGGCCAGGCAGTTGCCCGTGGTCTCGGCCATGATCACCAGCATGGCCAGGGTCATGACCATGATCGGTACCAGCGAGAACTGCGGCGCGCCGAAGGCCATGGGTGGGCTCAGTTCGAACCAGGCAGCTTCGCTCACTCGGCTGAAGTTGGTCATGCCGAACGCTGCGGCGATCAAACTGCCGACAAACAAGCCGATGAGCACGCTGAGGTTGCCGATAAAGCCGGAGAACTTGGCGTAGATCACCAGGGTGACAGTGACTGTCGCCAGGCCCAGCAGCAGATTGGCAGGGTTGCCGAAGTCTTCGGCAGCCGGGTTGCCGCCGCCCAGCCAGATAGCCGCGGCAGGCATCAGCGAGACACCGATGATGGTGATCAGGCTGCCGATTACTACCGGCGGAAAGAAGCGCAGCAGACGGCTGAATACGGGGGCCAGCGCGATAGTAATGGCGCCTGCCGCGATCACAGCACCGAAAATCTGACTGAGCCCGAACTCCTTGCCGATCATGATCATGGGTGCCAGGGCGATGAATGAGCAGCCCTGGATCAGGGGCAAGCGAGCGCCGAACTTCCAGAAACCGAGGGTCTGGATCAGGGTCGCCACGCCCGATGTCAGCAGGTTGGCGTTGATCAGCATGATGACTTGCGCCGATGTCAGCCCCAGCGCACTGCCGAGAATCAGCGGTACCGCTACCGCCCCGGCGTACATCACCAGTACATGTTGCAAACCGAAGGTGAATAACTGACGCAGAGGCAAGACTTCGTCCACTGGATGAACCGGTGTTTTGCTCATGGCGCATGTCTCCTGAAGGTGCAGCGCTTATTGTTTTTCGTAGCAGGAACTACCGACAACGTGGCCATATTTCAGTGTTGCGAGCGATGAAACAAGTTAATAACCATCGACCACATCGATGGATGCGCCCTTGCACAAAAGGGCGCCGGGTTGCAGGCTGTGGCCATACCTACTAAGCAAGGAGCAGGACGTTGCGTTTTTCTCTGGATCAATTGCTGATGTTCGTGGAGGCGGTGAAAAGCGGCTCTTTCTCTGCCGCAGGACGCAAGCTGGGCAAAACTCAGTCGACGATCAGCGCGGCGATTGCCAACCTGGAAGCTGACTTGGGTGTCGAACTGTTCGATAGAGCCAGCCGTATTCCGGGGCTGACCGCCAGCGGCCAAAAGCTGCTGATTCAGGCTGAAGCAGTGCTGGAGCGGTGTCTGGCGCTTGAGGCGCATGCTGATTGTTTGTCTGAAACCGTGGAGCCGAGCCTGACGCTGGCGATCGAGACGCCCTATGGTCCGATTCTGCCGGTGCTCAAGGCGTTCGAGCTGGATTTCCCGTATGTCGACCTGATCATCCGCCACCCGGTCCATGGCGATGTCAGTGAGCTTGTGGTCCAGGGCCAGGCCGCATTGGGCATTGCCTTTTCACAACCGGGATATGCCAAGGAACTGGCGTTCCAGCAACTGGGCAAGCTGATCATGCTGCATGTCTGTCACCCCGGGCATCCGTTGGCGCAACTGCCCACGGTAACCTTCGAAGATTTGCACGTGCACCGGCGTCTTGCGTTCAGCGCCCATGCCAGCAAGCTGCCCAGTAGTGAATACCTGCGTTCCACGCAGTTGTGGCAAGCGGAGAGCTATCTGGCATTGTTGGAAATGGTGCGCGCAGGGTTGGGGTGGACCACCTTACCGCGCCAACTGATTCAGCGCGAACTGGAGCGCGGCGAGTTGGTAGAACTGCAACTGAACGCTTATCCCCACACCGATTGGCAGGTGGGTGTGGACCTGCTCTGGGCGCGACAAAGGCCCATGGGCAAGGCGCAGCGCTGGCTGCAGGAACGTCTGCAAACCAACAAGGTGTTCGAGTTGGACCGCCAGGGCCAGCGCACCACGCTCTGACCTGGGTTGCGGGCAGCGCTCAGCGCTGCTGCTCGGCCACCAGCAGCAGGGATTGCGGCACGGCGCTTTGCGGGTGCTGTGGCTCCTGCAGGGTTGTCAGGCGAAAGCCGGCCATGTCCAAGGCATTGAGCCAACTGGACAAGGTACGAAAATACCAGGGCATGGGTTGCCATTGGCCTTTGAGCGCGGTGAACGTCTCCTGCCGCCAGCCATCCTGGTAGTCGCCGGCTGCACAGCTCCAGGGGTGCAGGGTCTGGATTACCAGCACGCCGCCAGGGGCAAGCAGGGCATTCATGGCGCCGAGCAGGGGGATGATGTCCTGATGCAGCAGGGCAAAGTTGGCGCAGATCAGGTCATAATTGTTGCCGAGATCCACACAGCCTTCGACTAGGGCGTCGTAGCTGGCCAGATGAACAGGCCCAGCACCGCCCAATCGTGCGGCTTCGACCAACGCCGGCTCACCGTCAACGCCCACCGCCGTGATTCCCCGTTCAGCCAGTGTTCGCAGCAGCCAGCCCTCGCCGCAGCCAAGGTCGAGCACGCGCTCGGGTTGACGTCCGAGGATCGCTAACAGGATGGCCTGGTCGGTGACCTGCCGACGACTTTCGATCGTGCCACTGCGGATGGCTTCGATCCACATTCGGGCATTGTCGCTCCAGCTTTGCTGGAGTGCCGATTCAGGGTTGGGCATGGTGGCGTCCGCAGTGGCTGTCTGGGGTGAAGGTTAGGATAAATACCCAACGAGCGGCAGCGAATGGGCAAAGCAATGGAACGCTGCTATTCCTAAGGGTTCAAGCATTCAAGGAATGGTATAGATGCTGGTCGTCGAACAACTGTACAAGTCATTCATCACCGCTCAGGGCCCCTTGTCGGTGTTGCAGGGCGTTGACTTGTGTTTGGCGAGGGGCAGCAGCCTGGCGTTGATGGGCGAGTCGGGCAGCGGAAAAAGTACCCTGCTGCACCTGCTGGCGGGCCTTGATCGCGCCGACAGTGGTCGCATTCTGATCGACGGCGAGCCTCTCGATGACCGCTCTGAGTCAGCGTTGGCCCGCTGGCGACGGGAGGGCATTGGCTTGGTGTTCCAGCA
The DNA here is from genome assembly GCF_016881005.1 of Pseudomonas arcuscaelestis. Classification (GTDB taxonomy): domain Bacteria; phylum Pseudomonadota; class Gammaproteobacteria; order Pseudomonadales; family Pseudomonadaceae; genus Aquipseudomonas; species Aquipseudomonas arcuscaelestis. The sequence continues at coordinate 391,885 of NZ_JACOPV010000005.1, forward strand.
ATTCAACTTGATCAGCAGCCTGAATGTCACCGCCAATCTGGCGTTCCAGGCGCGTTTGGCTGGTCGGCTCGAGCAGCAATGGGTGGATTACCTGGCCGAGCGTCTTGGTCTTGGCGCATTAATGCAACGTTATCCAGAGCAGTTGTCGGGTGGCCAGCAGCAGCGGGTGGCAATCGGTCGGGCGCTGGCGGGGCGACCAGCGTGGGTGCTGGCCGATGAGCCCACCGGTAGCCTGGATGAACTCAGCAGCGATGAAGTGCTGAACGTGATGTTGCAGTTGGTTGGCGAGGCCGGAAGCAGCGTGCTGATGGTGACCCACAGCCGTCGCTTGGCCGCCCGACTCGAGCAACGATGCGTTCTCTCGGCCGGTCGCGTGCAAGTCGACGAGCACTGATAGTTCCGCGCCCGCTGTCGATAGGTGCGAGCTTGTCCCCCGAGAGGTTCGTGCAGCCTGGATAAAAAGGAGGTAAAGACCCAATTGATCATCGCCTTACAGGCGCTATTGAGTCACTGGTGGCGCCATCGCTTGCAGTTGTTCAGCATCCTTACCGGCTTGTGGCTGGCGACAGCACTGTGGACTGGCGTACAGGCCCTCAACAGTCAGGCCCAGGCCGACTATGCACGGGCCAGTGCCGTACTGGGCGGCCTTGGGCACGCGCAGTTGGTAGCGCGAACGGGTGATCGCTTCGCTCAATCGATCTACCTACAACTACGCCTGGCAGGCTGGCGGCTAGCCCCGGTGTTGGAGGGACGTTTGCGCCTCGCTGGCGAGCCACCCCTGAGTGTGCGCCTGATAGGTATCGAACCGCTGAGCCTGCCGGCCGGAGCAGCCATTGCTGGAACCCAGGCACAGGGCGTTGACTTACAGGCTTTTATTGGCACCCCCGGCCAATCCTGGGTCGGACCGGACACACTGCGCCAATTGGGCCTGAATGAGGGGGATCAAGCGCTTGGCAGTGACGGTCAACGCTTGCCGCCGTTTGTGTTGAAACCCCAGTTGGCGCCTGGGGTCGTGGTGGTTGATATCGGCCACGCGCAAAGGTTGCTGCAAGCACCTGCACAGTTATCTCGGTTACTGCTCAACGGTGATGTGCCAACCTTGCCCGCAGCGATTGCCAGTCAGCTGACACTGCAGGAGGCCAGCGACGATGGCGACCTGCAGCGCCTCACCGATAGCTTTCACCTCAATCTCACTGCGCTTGGCCTGCTGGCCTTTGTCGTTGGCCTGTTCATAGCGCATGCCGCCATTGGCCTGGCACTTGAGCAGCGCCGTGGCCTGATTCGCAACCTGCGTTCGTGCGGCGTCAGTTTGAAAACCCTGTTGTTCAGCCTTGCCTTGGAACTGGGTGTTTTCGCCGTGTTGGGTGGTTTGGCCGGGGTCGCCAGTGGTTATCTGCTGGCGGGGTTGCTGCTGCCCGATGTGGCCGCCAGCTTGCGTGGGTTGTATGGTGCGCAAATCGCCGGCCAACTGAGCCTGCCGGCCTGGTGGTGGCTGGGCGGGGTGTTGGTGAGTGTGTTCGGTGCTGTGCTGGCCGGGGCGAGCAGTGTGCTGCGTGCAGCCCGTTTGCCATTGCTGGCCCTGGCCCAGCCGCAGGCGTGGCGCATGGCCCAAGGCCCCTGGTTGCGCCACCAAGCGCTGGCTGCAGGATTGCTGCTGTTGGTCGCGCTGGGCTGTTGGCAGTGGGGAAACAGCCTGCCCAGTGCTCTGGTTTTACTGGCGGCCCTGTTGCTGGCAGCAGCACTGCTGTTGCCCGCTTTGCTCGATGGCCTGCTGGTCGGGTTGGCGCGAGTGGGCAGTGCAGGGCCGTTGTCGCAGTGGTTCATCGCCGATAGCCGCCAGCAGTTGCCTGCGCTGAGTCTGGCGTTGATGGCATTGTTGCTGGCGTTGGCCGCCAGTGTCGGCGTGGGCAGCATGACCGAAGGCTTTCGCAAAACATTTACCGGCTGGCTCGACCAGCGCTTATCAGCGGATCTCTTCGTAACTCCGCGTGATACCGCACAAGGCCTGCTGATCAATGCCTGGCTGGTGCAACAGCCAGCAGTCACCGATGTACTGCCAAGCTGGCGCATCGAGGTACGCTTGCAGGGTTGGCCAGTGCAGGTGCAGGGCATCATCGATCACCCCGCCTACCGGACGCGCTGGCCGTTGCTGGAGCACAGTGCATACGCCTGGGAGCAATTGGCGAACGGTCGTGGGGTCATGCTCAGCGAGCAATTGGCCCGACGCCTTGGTGTACAACTGGGCGATCGTCTGCAGTTGCCTGGCGCGCCAGGGCCAGTGATGCGTGTAGTGGCGGTGTATGCGGACTACGGCAATCCCAAGGGGCATTTGCTGGTCAATGCCCAGTGGCTGCGAAGTCACTGGCCCGAGGCACGGCTCAGTGGTTTGAGCCTGAGTGTGGCATCTGCGTCGGTGATAGCACTCAAAGCGCAACTGCAGCAGCGCTTTGCCCTGGACGATAGCCGCGTTGTCGAGCAAGCGATGTTGAAGGGCTGGTCGACTGATGTCTTCAGTCGTACCTTTGCCGCGACTGCTGCACTCAACAGCCTCACCCTGGGTGTTGCTGGTATAGCGTTGTTCATCAGTTTGTTGACGCTGAACCAGAGCCGCCTGGGCCAATTGGCGCCGCTCTGGGCGCTGGGTGTACCGCGTAGACAGTTGGTGTGGCTGTCGCTCGCGCAGACCTTGATGCTCAGTTGTCTGACAGTGCTGCTGGCAATGCCGTTGGGGTTGTTACTCACCTGGTGCCTGGTTGCGGTGGTGAATGTGCAAGCGTTCGGCTGGCGCTTGCCGCTGCATCTGTTTCCTGGGCAACTGTTGCAGTTGAGCCTTCTGGGTTTACTGACCAGTCTGCTAGCCAGTGCCTGGCCGTTGTGGCAGTTGGCGCGACGCCAGCCAGGCGAGTTGTTGAGGCAGTTTGCCGATGAAACCTGAAGTCTGGTTGTGGGCGTTGCTAATGTTGCTGACGGGTTGCGATCAGCCTGCATCCGAGCCCAAAAGCTATGCCGGGCTGGGGCAGGACGCGGCTGAATTCGCGCAGGTGACGCGCGATCATCCGCTGGTATTTCCGCGTGATCACGGCACTCATGAGGGCTTTCGGATTGAGTGGTGGTATGTCACTGCCAATCTCAAGGACAGTCAAGGCCGGGATTGGGGCGTGCAATGGACCCTGTTTCGTTCAGCCCTGCGTAATGGCCCGGAAACCACTGGGTGGAACAGTCCGAATTTGTGGATGGGGCATGCGGCGCTGACCGGCCCGGGCGGTCATCAGTCCAGCGAAACGCTGGCGCGCGGCGGTATCGGCCAGGCCGGCGTCGTGGCCCAGCCGTTCAGGGCCTGGATCAATGATTGGTCGTTGCAGGGCCCAGGCGGCATTGATCAGTTGCAGATGACGGCCAGGGGCGAGGGTTTTGGCTATCACTTGAACCTCACGAGCAGCAGTGCGCCGGTCCTTCATGGTGATGAGGGCTACAGCGAAAAGTCCGGCAAGGGGCAGGCTTCCTACTATTACAGTCAGCCGTTCTACCGGGTCAGCGGTGAGGTTGAACGCGATGGCCAACGGTTCTCGGTTACCGGCAATGCCTGGCTTGATCGCGAATGGAGCAGCCAGCCATTGGCCGCCGGGCAAACGGGTTGGGAGTGGTTTTCCTTGCATCTGGACAACGGCGCCAAGCTGATGCTGTTTCGTGTGCGCGAAAAAGACGGCCAACCCTATCGGGCAGGCACCTGGATCAGCCCGCAGGGTGAGCCCCAGGCGTTGCAGGGTGAGCAAATACAGCTAACGGAGTTGGCCTGGACACGTCAGGATCGCGGCGCCTCAGTGCCCACCCGTTGGCGCGTGCAGGTGCCTGCGCATGACGTGGATGTGCAGGTCCAAGCGTTGCAAGACAACGCCTGGATGGGCACCCGCTTCCCGTACTGGGAGGGGCCGGTGCGCTTTAGCGGAAGTATGAGCGGCAGGGGCTATCTGGAAATGACGGGCTATTAGCTACCTTGCTTGGCGTTGCGACGATCAGCCTTTGTTCATCAAGCCATGCAGCACGCCGAACCTCAAACCGGGCTCTGAAGGCATCATCTCGGTGATCCCGAAGGCTTTGAATGCAGCCATCATGATTGCCAGGCCACCGGGCAGGGCGCTCTGGCGATGAGGTTGCAGGCCGCCCAGTTGAGCAGTATTGACGTTGCCCTGTTCAAGCAGCAGCACTGACAGGCGCAACAAACCGCGGTATGTGATTCCGCCTTCACCACAGTCGTTCAAGGCATTGGCCCTGAGCACTTTGGCCAGCATGCGCGCAGTGCCGGACGATCCGATTGCCTGTTGCCAGCCCAGGTAACGATAGCGGCGCGCGACTTTTTCGAATTGCAGCGTGGCAGTGCGCTCGGCGTCGAGCAGGGACTGAGCGGTAACCCTGCCGTCAGGAAAGAAGCGCGTGCTCCATATTCCACTGCCAATGGTCAGGCTTTCGGTCAGCAGCGCCTTGTCGCCCTGGCCCAAAATCAGCTCGGTAGAGCCGCCGCCAATATCTACCACCAAACGCATGGAGGCAGCATTGGGGATGCGATGACTGACGCCGGCGTAAACCAGCTGGGCTTCTTCCTGGCCGGAGATGACATCAATTGGAAAGCCCAGGTGACGCTGGGCATCACTCAAGAACAGTTTGGCGTTGGCAGCTTCGCGCACGGCGCTGGTGGCGACGGCACGTACTCGTCCTGGCTCGAAGCCACGCAGTTTTTTGCCAAAGCGTGCGAGCGCTTGCCAGCCTCGATCCAGTGCCAGTTCGTCGAGGGCGCCTCCTTGCAGGCCCTCTGCCAGGCGAACCGGCTCACGCAAGGATTTAACTTCCTCGATCTGCCATTGGCGGTTCCGTTTGACCGGTTGGCCGATCATCATGCGAAATGCATTTGACCCCAGGTCAATGGCCGCAAACAGGGAGGTATCGCCTTTCATCGAGTGGTCCTTGCAGGTTCATCGGGCAACGCTCTAGGGCGTTGGCGACGATCTTCCACTCGATTGATGACGCAAAGATGACAGCTCCTTGCGTGGTACAGAGTTTGTTACAGCGGCGAAATCGTCCCTAACGCGCCGATACCAATTGCCAGCACCAGAAAACCAACCACGAAAAGTGCAAGCTTGCCCATATGAACTCCGAACTGAACAGGAAAGAGGCAACAGGCGCTGCAGATGAAGCAACTGCCTGGTCAGGCACGCTTTGAAAGGTGCCCTGTAGGGGCTTTATTGTCGGAGTGTCGGGGTTTTCATTACAGATGCAGATGCTGCGTAAAAATACGGATCAGACACAAAGCGCCCCGCGTTGGCTTTCCAACTCGGGGCGCTTTTGCGTTGCACCTGCACAACACAGCGGCTTTTTTACGCCAGGTCAAAGCGGTCCAGGTTCATCACCTTGGTCCAGGCGGCGACAAAGTCGTGGACAAACTTGTCCTTGCCATCGCTGCTGCCGTACACCTCAGCCAATGCCCGTAGCTGGGCGTTAGAGCCAAACACCAGATCGACGCGGCTGGCTGTCCATTTCAGCTCGCCGCTTTTGCGGTCGCGAGCTTCATAGCTGTCGTTGGCACTGGAGGTTGGTTTCCATTCCACGCTCATGTCCAACAGGTTGTGGAAGAAGTCATTGGTCAATTGACCCGGCCGCTGAGTGAACACACCCTGGGTGCCTTGCCCGACATTGTTGCCCAGCACGCGCAGACCGCCGACAAGAACGGTCATTTCCGGTGCGCTCAGGGTCAGCAACTGGGCCTTATCCAGCAGTAGCTTTTCGGGTTTGATCTTGAGTCCGGATTTGGCAAAGTTGCGAAAGCCATCGGCCACCGGCTCCAGCAGGCTGAAGGACTCGACATCGGTCTGTGCTTGCGAGGCGTCCGCTCGTCCAGGAGAGAAGGGCACGTTGACGTTGTGGCCGGCATTTTTCGCGGCCTGCTCCACGCCGGCGGCGCCCCCCAGCACAATCAAGTCAGCCAGGGAGATTTTCTTGCCGCCACCTTGGGCGTTGAAGTCGTTCTGAATGCTTTGCAGCTTGCCAAGTACCTCAGCCAGTTGCCCAGGCTGATTGGCTTCCCAATCCTTCTGTGGCGCCAAGCGCAGCCGTCCACCGTTGGCACCTCCGCGCTTGTCGGAACCGCGGAAACTCGAAGCGGCTGCCCATGCAGTAGCGACCAGTTGCGACACCGATAGACCCGAGGCCAGCACCTTGGCTTTGAGTGCGGACACATCCGCATCGTTGACCAACGCATGGTCGACAGCCGGAATCGGGTCTTGCCAAAGCAATTCCTCACTCGGCATTTCTGGGCCGAGGTAGCGTGAAAGCGGGCCCATGTCGCGGTGGATGAGCTTGTACCAGGCACGCGCAAAGGCGTCGGCCAACTGTTCGGGGTTTTCCTTGAACCGTCGAGAAATGGGCTCGTAGATCGGATCAAGGCGCAAGGCCAGGTCCGAGGTCAGCATTCGCGGCTCCTGTCGCTTCGCCGAATCGAAGGCGTGCGGGATTTTTCCGGCGCCCGCGCCGTCCTTCGGCTTCCATTGGTGGGCGCCGGCTGGACTTTTGGTCAGCTCCCACTCGAAGTTGAACAGGTTCTCCAGGTACTCGTTGCTCCACCGGGTGGGGGTGGAGGTCCAGGTAACTTCAAGGCCGCTGGTAATAGTGTCCGGACCTTTGCCGGTGCCGAAGGTGTTATGCCAACCGAGGCCTTGTTGCTCAAGGCCAGCCGCCTCAGGTTCGGCGCCGACATGATCAGCCGGGCCGGCGCCATGGGTTTTGCCGAAGGCGTGGCCACCGGCTATCAGCGCCACGGTTTCTTCGTCATTCATGGCCATGCGGCCAAAGGTTTCGCGAATGTCCTTGGCCGAAGCCACCGGGTCGGGGTTGCCTTCCGGGCCTTCCGGGTTCACGTAGATCAAGCCCATCTGCACGGCGGCCAGTGGGTTTTCCAGGTTGCGTCCAGGCGGATCGGTACGGCTTTCTTCCTGACCATGCTTGGAGGGCTCGGCGACCAGCGGCACGTCGCCCGGAGGCTGTGCTTTGCCATAGCGCGTATCACCGCCCAGCCAGACCGTTTCCGAGCCCCAGTAGACATCCTCATCGGGTTCCCAGACATCGGCACGGCCGCCAGAGAAACCGAAAGTCTTAAAGCCCATGGATTCCAGCGCAACGTTGCCGGTGAGCACAATCAGGTCGGCCCAGGAAATGTTCTTGCCATACTTCTGCTTGATCGGCCACAACAGGCGCCGCGCTTTGTCGAGGCTGACGTTGTCGGGCCAACTATTGAGGGGCGCGAATCGCTGCTGTCCAGACCCAGCGCCACCTCGGCCGTCGCTGGTGCGATAAGTGCCGGCGCTGTGCCAGGCCATGCGCACGAACAGTGGGCCGTAATGACCGAAGTCGGCTGGCCACCAATCCTGGGAGTCGGTCATCAGTGCCGTCAGGTCACGTTTCACCGCGGCAAAGTCTAGGCTCTTGAAAGCCTTGGCGTAGTCGAAGTCCTCGTCCATCGGATCGGACAGGCACGAATGCTGATGGAGTATTCTCAGGTTCAACTGATCGGGCCACCAATCGCGGTTGGTGGTGCCGCCGCCAGCGGCATGATTGAACGGGCATTTTGACTCGTTTGACATGACTGTTTCACCTCTGGATGGACTCACCCCACAATCTGACCCGTTGCGCCAACCGAGTAGAGATGAGTGAAATCAATGGCATAGGTTCAAGGCCAGCGGTTCAGACAACGAATCGTTGATGGCCATCACGGACGGTTAAGCGTAGCGGCAATCTCGTTATCGACAGGTGGACCACTGCGGGAAAGACGGCGGTAGCCGCTCTGTTGCCGCTTTCCCCAAACGCCATCCAGCCGGATCGGTGCAGCGATAAATATAGGCTAGACGTGGCCAACTGCGAGGGCTAATAGCGGCAGTCTTGTGGGTTGATAGCGAATCTCTCTCAGCCATCTCAGTATTTGTCCCATGAGCAAATGAATACGCTCGACCAGCTCTGTAAGATGCATGTCTTCCTATCTACTTCGAGTTTGAAAAATGGATGCTCACTCGATTCTCGCGTATGCCGTTGTCGCTGCAATCGCCATTGCCAGCCCGGGCCCTGCCACACTGATGGCAATCAACAACAGCGTCGCCTATGGCCAGCGTGCGGCAGTATGGTCATCCTTGGGTAATGCCTGCGGTTTGTTCTGCTTGTCGGCGGCGGCGATGCTCGGTTTAGGCGCCTTGCTTGCCAGTTCTGAATGGATGTTCAACGTCGTCAAGATTGCTGGCGCCGGCTATCTCTTCTACCTGGGTGCCAAGCAGCTGTTCAAGAAGTCACCCATGCTTGCCAGCGATGCTCCGGGCCATGAGAAAGCAGGTCGGCCGTCGCGGCAGAAACTATTCAAATCAGCCTTCCTGACCGCAGCGACCAACCCCAAGGCCACGATGTTTTTCTCCGCGCTGTTTCCACAGTTTCTCGACCAGAGTGCGGCACTGCTGCCACAGTTTCTGCTGTTGACCTCGATTTTCATGGGCTTGTCGCTGACTTCCTTGAGCGTCTACGCCGCGCTCGCTTCACGAGCCAAGGGCGTACTGACGCGGCCGCGCTTTTCGCTGTGGGTGAGCAGGGTGGTCGGTTCGACGTTCATCTTCTTTGGGGCTGCGATTCTCACCCTGCGCAGACAAGCTTGATCACACTCACATAAAGTTACTGCTGCATATGTTTAGTCACAGCCAATCTGAAAATCAGAAAAGTAGAGTCTAACCACCGTTACATACATGCCACCTTACTTGGCGAGAAAAATGGAGCCTAAGAACACCATTGTTCGTTGCCGAGTAGGTCGTATGGCCTATCTCCCACGAACGCATCGAGACCCGGATGTCTCTCGCCTGGGAAGGCTGGTTTATCCCGGTGTCTTGAGTGATTTGCAATCACCCTTGAACAGTAGGAGATAACAATAATGATCAAGACTCTGAAATTCGCAGCGCTGGCAGCGGGGATAGTAACTGCCAGTCAAGGCCTTGCCGCCGATCTCACCGTCGTGTCCTTCGGCGGCGCCAACAAAGAGGCGCAGGTAAAGGCCTTCTACAAACCCTGGCAGCAAGCCAGCGGCAGCAAGATTATTTCCGGTGAATACAACGGTGAAATGGCCAAGGTCAAAGCCATGGTCGACACCCGCAGCGTCTCTTGGGACGCCGTGGAGGTCGAGTCCGCCGAGTTGGCCCGTGGTTGTGACGAAGGCATGTTCGAGACCCTCGACCCTGCGCAGATCGGCCTGGACAGCAAAAACTTCGTGCCCGGTGCCATCCAGCCGTGTGGCATTGGCTTCCTGGTCTATTCGACAGTGCTGGCCTACAACGCCAGCAAGCTGAAGGAAGCGCCCACCGGTTGGAAAGACTTCTGGGATGTCGAGCGATTCCCGGGTAAGCGTGGCCTGCGTAAACTGGCCAAGTCGACCCTGGAGTTTGCGCTGATCGCCGACGGTGTTGAACCTGGGGAGGTTTATTCGCTGCTGGCGACCGAGGCTGGACAGGATCGTGCCTTTGCCAAACTCGACCAGATCAAACCGCACATTCAATGGTGGGAGGCCGGCGCGCAGCCACCTCAATACCTGGCGGCAGGGGATGTGGTGATGAGCTCGGTGTATAACGGTCGTCTTTCGGCCGAGCAGCGCAAAACCTATGACCTGAAAATCGTCTGGTCCGGTGGGCTCTACGAATTTGACTCCTGGGCTATTCCGCGTGGCGCTTCGCGTCAGGAAAAAACCCGTGAGTTCATTGCCTTCTCGCTTGAACCGCAGCAACAGAAAAGCTTTGCCGAGCATATCGATTATGGCGCTGCCAACTTGCAGGCCATGGATCTGCTCGATAAGGCGCGCATCGCAGAGCTACCCACCGCCCCCGAGAACCTTGCGCAACAAGTGGCTGTAGATGCCCTGTTCTGGGCCGACCACGGTGAACACCTGGAACAGCGTTTCAACGCCTGGGCATCGCGTTAACCTTCCGAGCGGTTACTGTTGCCAGCCATGGGGTGTAAATCCCATGGCTGTGCGATGGTCAGCTATTTCCCTTCCATTGCACCGCCGTGGCAATTTCGGCTCTGGTGGTGCGAAAATTGTTGGCTGGATGGGCGGGCTCTGCAAAGCCCAGCGAGACACCACAGACAACCAGCCGGTCTGGCGCAAGGCCAAAGTAGTCACGGACACGTTGGGGGTAGGCTGCGAGCGCCGCTTGCGCAATGGCAGCGACACCGTGGCTTGCAGCGGCAAGCAAGAGGTTGGCGATGTATCCACCACAATCTACCGCGCCGTAGACGCCCAGCGCCTGGTCGCTGGTGATCATCGCCACATGCGGGGCGCCAAAGAATCGAAAGTTCTCCCGGGTCTGACGCGCCGAGGCTACTCGGTCGCCACGCTCGATACCCAGGCTGTCATAGAGTGCCAGGCCGCACTCGCGGCGGCGGTCCTGATAAACCCCACGATACGCGCTCGGCCATGGAAAGTCGGGGCCGGGTTCGTCTTCATGCGCGGGCGCTTGCATAATGTCGCGGAACTGTTCGGTCGCATCACCTTGAGTAATGTGAATTTGCCAGGGCTGGGAGTTGCACCAGGAGGCCGAGCGCTGTGCCGTGGTCAGGATACTTTCGAGCGTAGCCTGGGGAACCGGCTCGGCCGTGAAGGCGCGGCAACTGGAACGTTGCGACAGCAGTTGGTTAAGGGTGGCGACACTGTGCTCCAAGGTCATTTGGGTCTCTCTTGTTCTTGTAATGGGGTTGAAAATTTCACCAGATGGTTTGGATCTTACTGATTCAGGTTGCAAATCCCTAGTGCGCCCAGTCGAGAAGAGAACGGCGCTGCCGAGACGGCCAACTGCACAAATGTTCTAAACGGTCTGCGCCAAAGCAAGGTAGCGTGTACGTTCACGCAGACATTGATGAACAGTGCTACTGGAAGCTCAAATGAACCCATGCAATTGGATCGATCTATCCCAGGATACCGAAACCGGGATTGAATCGATTCGTGCGCATTTTCAAGGGCATGCCTACGACCCGCACTGGCACGACAGTTTTCTTGTGGGGGTTACCGAGCAAGGTGTGCAGCAGTTCAATTGTCGGCGCGTTCGTCATGTCAGTACGCCCGGCAAGGTGTTCATGCTGGAGCCGGGGGAACTGCACGATGGCCATGCACCGACCGAGGAGGGGTTCACTTACTCCATGCTCTATCTCGATCCGCAGTGGCTGGAACGTGAGTTGCTGACGTTGTTCGAGCACGCACCGCACAATTGCCAACTGGGTTTTACCGCTACCCTAAGCCAGGACGGGAGTTTGGCTACGGTCATATCAAACGCATTTCGGGCATTTCACGACAACGACCTGCGCATCGTGCGTCAAAGCGCGATCGATGATTTGCTCGTTGTGCTAACCCGCCATATGGACTGGCGCAAGCGTTTGAGTCCGGATCCGCGCCTGCCCTTGTCGGCACAAAAAGCCCGTGATTTCTTGCATGCCCACGGCTGCGAAGACATCGGCCTGGATGATCTGGCGCGCGCCTGTGGCGTCGACCGCTTTCGTTTGACCCGAGCCTTCAAGGCGGCGTTTGGCCTTGCGCCGCATGCCTATCTGATCCAACTGCGTCTGGCCAAAGCGCGGCAGTTGCTGGCGCGCGGTGTGTCACCCGTGCAGGTCGCCAGTGCTGTCGGCTTTGCCGATCAAAGCCATATGGGGCGCTGGTTCCGCCGCGCTTACCGACTGACGCCAGCGGACTACCGTAAGCGTTGCTCAAATCTTCCAGACTGAATCGCACCGCTACGTGACCATGATCGCCTCTTTGCAGGAGCTTGATCGATGCCGTCACTGTTGCCGTTTCTGTTGTTTGCCTTCGTTGCCTCGATAACCCCGGGGCCGACCAACATCCTTGTGTTCAGTCACAGCGCCCGGCGGGGTATGGGCGCCACGTTGCCGATCATCGTTGCTGCATGTGTGGCTGCGGCACTGATTGTTTTTGCCGCGGGGCTTGGGGTGGGAGAAACCTTATTGAAGTTTCCGCGCGTACAACAGGCAATGGCCTGGGCCGGCGTGCTCTGGTTGACCTGGCTTGCCTGGCAGATTCTTCAAAGTCCGGCGCCTTCGCTGGAGCAAGCAGACTTCGAGGACGAAGGCGTCGGGATGGTGAGTATCGCGCTGCTGCAAGTGGTCAATCCCAAGGTCTGGATGATGGCGATTGCGGTCGTCAGCGTGTTCGTCAGCGGCGGTGACAGAGCGATGCAGGTTGTCCTGTTGGCACTGGTGTTTCTGTTGGTCTCGCTGCCGTGCATGACCCTGTGGGCCTTGCTCGGCGTGGGCAGCGCCCGGGCACTGAGTTCGCCACGGGCGTTCAAGCGCATGAACCACGCGCTGGCCCTGATGTTACTGGTATCGGCCTGGTTGACGGTATTCGTCTAGCTTTCCGGGGCAGTCCACTACTCAATGTTAACCATTAGGTCTGCAGGATTTATTTTCCCCCGTTTGTTTTAAGTGCCGGTGCGGCGTAGCAGTTCGATCGCTGCGAAGAAGGTCCTTGGACTTACTTTCCGTGTGCCGTATCCGACCGCGCTAATTGCACTTACTTCTTTCGATCGGCCCAACCGATAGTCACCTGCAAACAATCGATTTGAGCTATGCGGTCGCGACAGTGAGGATGACAACACCTTCCAACAACAATAAAACCAAGGAGTCGTCATGACTGCTCGTTTCCACAACCCGGTCGATACGCGCTATGGCTATGGCAGCCTGAAGGAACTGGTGTCGCTCACTGAGGGGCAAAACGTCGCGTTAGTAATTTTTCCGGAAGCACGTGGCCTGGGGCTCGTGGATCGCATCCAGGGTTTGTTGGGCGATCGCTTGGTGTACATCATTGAGGATGTCCAGCCTAACCCAGATGTCGCACAACTGCGCAGCACTTATGAGCGATTCTGGCGCGACGCGGCAGATTGTGAAACCGTGATTGCTGTCGGCGGTGGGAGTGCCATTGATACTGCAAAAGCATTGATCGTCGGTACCGAAACCGGAACCTTTGACGAACTTTTGGCTTTGCTGGCCACTGGCAAGGCTTTTGAACCAGCCCGCAGTAAAGCCCTGATTGCAGCGCCCACGACTGCCGGTACCGGTAGTGAAGTGACGCCATGGGCCACGATCTGGGACAGCGGGAGCCAGAAAAAATATTCCCTACACCTTGATTGCACTTGGCCAAAGGTCGCGATTATCGATCCAGAACTTATGTTAACTGTGCCCGCTGGCGTAACAGTTTCAACCGGCTTGGACGCTTTGTCGCATGCCCTGGAATCGATTTGGAATATCAATGCCAACCCCGTCTCGGATAATTTCGCGATCTCTGCTATTCGGGACATCTTGGAATGCTTGCCGCAACTGTATCGCGACCTTTCGAATAAAGAGCTGCGTTCGCGTATGGCGCTGGCTGCGCTTAAGGCAGGCATGGCTTTCTCCAATACCAAAACGGCACTCGCCCATTCCATTTCCTACGAAATGACCCTGCGCTATGGGCTGCCTCATGGTATCGCCTGTTCCTTCACACTGCCGCTTGTTCTGGGCTTGGCCTGGGGCCAGGACGAAGCGCGCGACCGCACCCTGCAACAGGTATTTGGTTGCGACCTGATCACTGCGCAGTCGCAACTACGCGCATTCCTTCACGCATTGCAGGTTAAGACAGAATTTACCGATTACGGCGTGTCGGCCAAGGAGGCGGAAGAAATCATCGCGTTTGCCATGCAGGGCGCGCGAGGGAAGAACTTCATCGGCTCCCAGGCCGCCTAGGGACGAAGCCCATTAGCTGCAGTGTTTGCTGCAGCGCTTTCCTGATGCACCAAAAAAGAGTGCCACCCCCGCCTGCTAACGGCTGGTGGGAACGAACAAAAAGGAAAACATCATGAATCGTGCCGACACCCTGTCCGGTCTCGCTGTACCGACGTCATCCTTCCGCGTGGCTCAATGGCGCATGCTATTGGCTGCAATGCTGTGCTACCTGTTCTTCTATACCGGACGTCAAACCTTCGGTTTTGCGATCCCCGGTATTCAGGCTGAGTTTGGTTTTACCAAAGAAACGCTGGGCTGGGCATCTGCCGCAATGCTATGGGCGTATGCCATCGGCCAGGCAATCAATGGCAACCTAGCCGATAAGTTCGGCGGCCGGCGCATCATGAGTTTGGGCGCTGTGCTTTCCTGTGCCGCCAACTGGGTAACCAGTTTCGCCGGCGGTCTAGCCAGCCTGGTTCTGCCATGGGGTATTAATGGTTATTTCCAGGCATTGGGTTGGGCGCCGGGCAGTCGCTTGCTGTCGAACTGGTGGAGCGCCGGCGAACGCGGCAAGGTCTATGGCTTCTATGTATTCGCCGCCGGCTGTGCATCGGTCCTGTCGTACATCACCTCAATCGTCGTACTGGAGGTTTTCCAGCTCGAGTGGCGGTGGATCTTCCGTCTGCCAGTATTGTTGATGCTCGCAGGTGGCATCTTGTTTTACCTGATTGCTCGTGAACGTCCGCAGGACCTCGGCTTTGAACCACTTGCCGACACCGGTGTGGCCAATGCTGGCGATAAGGACCACGAAGTTGGCGAAGGTGAAGTGGAAACTTCTGCGCAGCGTTATAAAGCTGTACTGAAAAACTTCCGTCTGATTATTGCGGCTGTATCCCTTGGCTTCCAGAACGCCGCTCGCTATGGCTTGATCGTCTGGGTGCCGGTGCACTTCATGGGGGCTGACTGGAAACATGGTGACGGCTTCATCGACCCTAAATGGATCACCGTCGCATTGCCAGTAGGCATGGCAGTCGGTGCACTGAGCAATGGCTGGGTATCCGACAAGCTGTTTGGCTCCAAGCGCTATCTGGCGATCATGCTCTACATGTTCCTCGGCGCCGCAACCAGCATGTGGATGTGGAGTCTGCCTGCCCACAGTGCTATCGGTCTGGTTGCTCTATTCCTTTGCGGCTTCTTCGTCTACGGCCCTGCTTCCAGCTTCTGGGCGCTGTGTCCTGATCTGGTCGGTGCCAAACGTGCTGGCACAGCCACCGGGATCATGAACTTCTCTTCCTACCTGTTCGCAGGCCTGGCGGAGCCGCTGATTGGCGCAATGCTCGACAGCACCGGTAACACCTCGCTTATCTTTATCGTAGTGACTGCGGCTTGTCTCTCCAGCGCAACCGTAGCCCTGTTCATCCGGCGCTGAAGCCTGCAACTAGTACGCTGACTCGCTCATCCAGGCGCCTCTTATGTATCAATACAATGAGTGGTTCCGTTCCTTCCATACCGTGGCGAGGACGGGCAGTTTCGCTCTCGCTGCCGAGTATCTGAGCGTTGGTCGGCCGACTGTCAGCGAGCAAGTCGGTGCCCTTGAGGAAAAATTCGCGGTGGAGCTGTTCCACCGCGACGGGCGCCGATTCGAGCTTAGCCCGGTGGGTCGTCAATTATTCGCTATCACCCAAGGACTGTTCGAGCAAGAGGAGCAAGCGGTGCAGGTTTTCACTTCCTTAGGGCAGCAAAAGAAAGAAACGCTGCGTTTGGGAGCCGTTTCACCGGCGGTGGCGATGAACATTATCTATTCGTTCATGCAATGTAACCCTGAAATCGAACTGGAGACTTCGTTCAACACTGAAAGGGCAACATTGGAGCGTTTGATTAATCTTGATAGTGACGCAGCAATTCTTGCGCATTGTAATTTTGATCCACGCCTCGAAACTCAGTTATACAGAAAATACCCGATCGTAGCGGTGGTTCGTGATGACCATCCTTGGGCTAAGTTGGGTGAGGTGAGCATCAGACAAATCAGCGGTGAGAGGCTTGTGTTACGCGAATCTCAATCGCGGACCAGGCAGCGGCTCGAAGCGTACTGCCTGCCGCTCGGTGTACCACTCAATTGCGTGATGCAGTTGAACAGCCGTGAGGCGATAACCCACGCAATCATGCAAAACATCGGTATCGGCTTCGTCTCTGCAGTGGAATATGTCGAATTACCCGGAACATGCGCAATCAGCTTTATCGATGAACCGCTGCACATCGAATATTACTTGTGCTGCTTACGCATTTTCCGGCAGCGGCCGCTGATTGAAAAGTTATTCAAAGGAGCCAGTGCTGAATAACTTGGTATTAATGGCTTCATTCAACCCATGTAACATGGCCCACGCTCTTCGGGGTGGGCGATTCTAAAACTAAGTGGAGTACCAATATGAACTACAAGCAACCGACCCATCTTAAAGCTGTCGTCCTGGATTGGGCTGGCACTGTTGTAGATTTCGGCTCTTTCGCTCCGACTCAGATTTTTGTCGAAGCATTTGGCGAGTTCGGTGTCGCGGTGACTCTGGAAGAAGCCCGCGGCCCGATGGGCATGGGAAAATGGGATCATATCCGTACTCTCTGCGATGTACCGGAAATCGCCGAGCGTTATCGTGCGGCCTTTGGTCGTACCCCAACTGACGACGACGTGACTGCTATTTATGAGCGCTTCATGCCGCTGCAGATCGAAAAGATTGCCGTGCACTCTGCACTGATTCCAGGCGCCCTGGATGCCATCGCCACGCTGCGTAGCAAAGGCCTGAAAATCGGTTCGTGCTCCGGTTATCCCGCAGTGGTCATGCAGAAAGTAGTCGATCTGGCGCGCGATAACGGCTACGTCACAGACCATGTGGTCGCTACTGACGAAGTACCGAATGGCCGTCCTCATCCTGCACAAGCGTTAGCTAACGTCATCGCCCTCGGGATCGACGACGTTGCGGCCTGCGTAAAGGTTGACGACACCTGGCCAGGTATTCTGGAAGGTCGCAGCGCCGGTATGTGGACGGTAGCTCTGACCTGTTCGGGGAATGCTTTGGGTTTGACCTATGACGAATACAAAGCCTTGTCTTTGGAGTCACTGGCTGAAGAGCGCGCCCGTATTGCCCAGATGTTTGAAGGCTCGCGTCCGCACTACTTGATCGACACCATTGCCGAATTGCCGGCAGTAATCGATGACATCAACAAGCGACTTGCACGCGGTGAAATGCCTCAATCGAGCTAAGCGTAATTTAGCGCTTCGGGCACTGCCTGCTACTGCTCCTGGCGGTAGCAGGCAGTATTTCACAGAAGGACATCCACATGACCAATGCTGTAAGTGTCAATGGAACGGAATATAGCTGGCCCAAACGCCCAGTCGTCGTTGTTTGCATTGATGGTGGCGACCCAAGTTACTTACAGCGTTATTTAGAGGAGGGTGCAATACCCAACATTCAACGCTTCATCGAACAGGGTTTTGCCTGCCTAGTTGATGGTGTAGTGCCTTCATTCACCTGCCCAAACAACATGTCGATCATCACGGGTAGTCCTCCGCTCAAGCACGGGATTTCCGGTAATTACTATCTGGATACCGGCACTTGGCAACCGGTGGTGATGACCGGCCCGGAATTGCTGCGTTGCGATACTATCCTTGCCGGTTTTGCTCACGCCGGCGCCACGGTAGTGTCTATCACCGCCAAAGAGAAGTTGCGTCGACAGCTGGGTAAAGGCCTGACCGCTAGCCCTGGCCAAATCAGTTTTTCCGCAGAAGCTGCTCGCTACTGCACCTTGCAGGAAAATGGGATAGAAAACGTATTGAGTTATGTAGGTTTGCCTCAGCCTGACATGTACTCCATGGAACTGTCGCTGTTTGTTCTTGAAGCCGGCCTCAAGCTGCTGAATGATAAACGTCCCGATCTGATGTACCTGTCCCTGACGGATTATGTGCAACACAAATGTCCACCGGAATCTTCAGAAGCGCGTTTTTTTTACCAACAGATGGATACCGCCTTCGGAAAGCTAGCCGAACAGGATGTTGTATTGGCGCTGGTCGCCGATCATGGCATGAGCGACAAAAGCAACAAACAAGGGGCGCCCAACGTCATCTGGTTGCAGGATATTCTCGATAAATCGTTCGGTAGCGGCAATACCATTGTTATCTGTCCGATCACCGATGCTTTTGTAGGTCATCATGGTGCCCTCGGGGGATTTGTTCGGGTCTGGTGTCGCGGCAACGCTAGTCCGGAGGCTGTCATGACGCGGATCAGTGCGATTGAAGGGGTTGAACTGGTCCTTAACAAAAAGTCGGCCTGCGGGTTATTCCAGCTGCCGGAAGATCGCGAGGCTGACGTGGTGGTAATCGCTCGCTCCGATACTTGTATTGGTAGTTCGATTGACAATCATAACCTTGAGGGTTTGCATGGCACGCGGCTACGTACCCATGGCGGATTGTCCGAAGCCAAGATTCCGCTAATTATTAATCGTTCGCTGAATAATGAATACCGCATGCGTGTTGCGACGCGTGTTCTAAAAAGTTACCAGGTGTTTGACCTGGCTATCAATGGAACGCAGTAACTAGCGCTTGCGAAATCGGCAAGCTTTCAAACTTGCCTTGCACCACCGTTTGTCCGTCGAAACCTGATCACACTGGCTGTCGCCAGCGCACCTGTGTGTTTGGGTGAATTACTCAACGTAGAGATCAAACAATAATGAAAACAAGACCTCGCCACTACCTGAAAACCGCACTGTGCGTGACCCTGATGCCCGGCGCATCTAGCGCCTTCGCAGACTTTATTGGCGACAGTAAAGGCTCGCTGGAACTGCGAAACTTTTATTACAGCCGCGACTTTCGCGATGGTACACCGAGTCAATCGAAGCGCGAGGAGTGGGCTCAAGGTTTTATCCTGAACCTGCAGTCGGGTTTTACCGATGGTACGGTTGGTTTTGGAGTCGATGCAATCGGGATGCTTGGACTGAAACTTGATTCCAGTCCAGACCGCACCGGCACAGGTTTACTGCCGCGTGGGTCCGATAAACGCGCTGAAGATGATTATTCAAAGCTGGCAGTAACCGCTAAGGCGCGCGTTGCACAATCAGAATTGCGTATTGGTGGGTTGAATCCGGTACTACCACTGTTGTCGTCGAACAATAGCCGCTTGTTGCCTCAGGTATTTAATGGTGCCCAGCTTGTCTCTAAGGACATTACCGGCCTGAGCGTTACGGCGGGGCAGGTCGACTCGGTTAAACAGCGAGATTCATCCAGTTCCGACGACCTTACCTTGACCTCCCAGTTTAGTGGTTACGCTGCAGTAACTGGTGACCACTATTCCTATGGTGGCCTGGATTATCAGGTGCTGCCCAACCTTACACTTTCTTATCATCTGAGTGAGCTTGATGATATTGTTCGTCGGAACTATCTGGGCGTAAAATTCAACGCGCCGTTGGGCGCGGGTAAAGCCTTTGCTGAAGCACGCTACTTTGACGCTCGTGAAACCGGGCGCTCGCTTGTCGGCGAGGTGGATAACCGCACATTCAGTAGCAACATGGGCTACACCATTGCTGGACATACCCTGAGCGGCGGCTATCAAAAGAGCTCTGGCGATACGGCGTTTCCCTATATTTCCGGCACAGATACCTACCTGTTTGGCGAAATGCTAGTCAGCACCTTCTCGTTGGCCAATGAAAAGGCTATCTACGCGGGGTACGGGTATGACTTTGCTGCACTAGGTATCCCTGGTCTGACATTCAACTTGCGCTATGTTAAGGGTGACGACGTCGACCCGGCCAACATCAAAACATCTAAGTCCGCTGCGTTGCGTGCCCTGAATGAAGAGGGACATGAGTGGGAGCGTAGCACCGATATTATCTACGTCGTTCAATCCGGTCCGCTTAAAAACCTTTCACTTCGGTGGCGAAACGCGACCAATCGTTCAAATTATGCCGACAGTGGCGACGAAAACCGGGTGATCGCCAGTTATGTGATCAATTTCTAAATTATGGGCTGTAGATTTGCGTGGCAAGCACTGGTCGAGTGCTGCTGCAAATCAAACGTTTCCCTCTAGGTTGTCGATTGTCCGCGTTCCCCCCCGCGTAGTAAATACGTGGATAGTCGGCGACCTCTTTTTAATCAGAAAAACGGTCTATGCTACAGGTAATGATCCTTTTCATTAGGACCATTGGGTGCACGCCTCATGGATTGACGGTCAGATGCCTTAAAGAAGAGACTCAACATGTATCAATATCATAAATGGCTTCGTTCATTTCATGCGGTCGCTCGTACAGGTAGTTTTACCCTGGCGTCGGAATACTTGAGTGTCGGCCAACCGACCATCAGTGAGCAAGTTAGTGCGCTGGAGAAAAAATTTTCCGTAGAGTTATTTCATCGCCGCGGTCGATATATTGAACTAAGCGCTCCCGGGCATATGCTTTACGACATTACTCAGGGTTTATTTGGTCAGGAGGATGAAGCGATTCAGTTGTTGCAAAGTTTTCGTCAGCGCAAACACGGAATGTTACGAATTGGGGCCGTGTCACCGCCGATTGCTATGAGTCTCACCTATTCGCTTATGCAAAAGTATCCGGACGTGGACTTGGAAACTTCGTTTACAACTGAGTCTGGAACGCTAGACCGGCTCTATAATTTTGACATTGACCTTGCCATATTGGCTTTATCCGAGTTTGATCCTCGGCTTAGTACGCAGTTGTATCGGACCTGTCCGATTCTCGCGGTAGTGCGGGATGATCATCCATGGGCCAGCAAGGACGAAGTGAGCGTACAAGATATTATTGGCCAGCCTGTGGTGCTACGAGAGCAGGGTTCGCGCACACGGCAATTAGTCGAGGAGGGCTGCGCCGCCCATAACGTAAAGCTTAACTGCTCTATGCAACTGAACAGTCGCGAAGCCATTGTACATGCAGTTGTTCATGGAATTGGCGTGGGATTTGTGTCGGCAGTGGAGTACGCAGATCGTCCCGGGACCAAGGCGATCAGCTTCGTCGAGCAACCTTTTCAGATCAGCTATTACCTCTGTTGCCTGCAAACCCGCCGCAACCGACCAATGATTCACGAGCTATTTGAGGATAGCGCCCGCCCGCAGGTGGAGTAAATTGCCCGCTTTTTGCTTCGTATCGCTCCAGCCGATCCACCCCTTTCAATAATCGATTTGAGCTTGAGCCCAGACCTGATGACTCTATACCGGCGCTAACGGAAGGGCGATTGTTCCCGCTATACCAGGCAGAAGCTTGACCTGACAGGTTCTATCCAGGCTCCTCCAGCTAAATACAATAATTAGGAGAAAATCATGCGCTACGCACATCCCGGCACTGAAGGTTCCAAGGTGTCCTTCAAGCTTCGTTACGGCAACTTTATCAATGGCGACTTTGTCGCTCCGATAAACGCTCAGTATTTCACCACTACGTCCCCGGTTAATGGCCAGCCGATTGCCGAATTTCCACGCTCTTGCGTTGAAGATGTCGAAAGCGCCCTAGATGCTGCGCATGCCGCAGCAGACGCGTGGGGGCGTGCGTCAGTTTTGACCCGCTCGAGCGTATTGTTAAAAATTGCCGATCGCATCGAACAGAATCTTGAGCTGCTGGCAATTACTGAAACCTGGGACAATGGTAAGCCGATCCGTGAAACGCTCAACGCCGATATTCCATTGGCCGCTGACCACTTCCGTTATTTTGCCGGCTGTCTGCGCGCGCAAGAAGGGAGTGCAGCTGAGATTGACGGTAATACCGTGGCTTATCATATTCACGAGCCGCTCGGTGTGGTCGGACAAATCATTCCGTGGAACTTCCCCATCCTGATGGCTGCTTGGAAACTGGCACCGGCCTTGGCTGCGGGCAACTGCATCGTGCTTAAACCAGCGGAACAGACGCCGCTGGGCATCACAGTACTGCTAGAAGTGATTGGCGACCTCCTGCCAGCAGGCGTGCTCAACGTGGTGCACGGATATGGCCGTGAAGCCGGTGAGGCACTGGCTACCAGTAAACGCATTGCCAAGATCGCGTTTACCGGTTCTACCCCGGTAGGCTCGCACATCATGAAATGTGCCGCCGAGAACATCATTCCTTCCACCGTCGAACTGGGCGGCAAATCGCCGAACATTTTCTTCGAAGACATCATGCAGGCCGAACCTTCCTTCATCGAGAAAGCTGCCGAAGGCTTGGTGCTGGCGTTCTTCAACCAGGGTGAAGTGTGCACCTGTCCGTCACGCGCGTTGGTTCAAGAGTCGATCTACCCGGCGTTCATGGCTGAAGTGTTGAAGAAGATCAACCAGATCAAGCGCGGCGATCCGTTGGACACCGACACCATGGTCGGCGCCCAGGCGTCCGAGCAGCAATTCGACAAGATCCTTTCATATCTTGAGATCGCCGAACAGGAAGGCGCTGAGCTACTTGCCGGCGGCACGGTGGAGAAACTCGAGGGCAGCTTGTCGGCGGGTTATTACATCCAACCAACCCTACTCAAAGGCCACAACAAAATGCGTGTGTTCCAAGAGGAGATCTTTGGTCCGGTCGTCGGGGTCACTACTTTCAAGGACGAAGCAGAGGCCCTGGCGATTGCCAACGACACCGAGTTTGGTCTTGGAGCAGGCCTGTGGACTCGAGATATCAATCGCGCCTACCGCATGGGTCGGGGCATCAAAGCGGGCCGCGTATGGACCAACTGCTACCACCTGTACCCGGCACATGCCGCGTTCGGTGGCTACAAAAAATCTGGCGTCGGCCGCGAAACCCACAAAATGATGCTCGACCATTACCAGCAAACCAAAAACCTGCTGGTTAGCTACGACATCAACCCGCTCGGTTTCTTCTAATTCCTTGGTAATCGTTCTCGGCAGCCATTTGCATGCGCTGCCGGGCGCGTCAACGGCCTCGTAAAGGCAATACGATCAGCCGCCTCGTTGGAGTGCTTAATGAAGATCCGTTACAAGGTAAGTCTTGTGGCAGCCTGTGTGCTGTTTATCACCACCGGCCTGTTGTCGCTGCTACAGGTCACTCAAGTGCGTGAACTGTTGCGCGACCAGGCGACGGCTAACATCGCCGAAACCAGCAATACCATGGCCAGGCAGATTGAGAACTGGCTCAATGGAAAATTGCACTTGATTGATCTGGCTGGCCAGGCCATCAATAGCCAGTACAGCCCCGAGGCTACTCAACGTGTTCTCGATTCGCCGGTGCTCAACACAGAATTCAAGATGGTCTTTGGCGCCTACGAGTCCACCGGTAAGCCGCTGATTAGCAGCGCTACCTGGAACCCCAAGGCTGATTATGATGGACGTACGCGGCCATGGTACGAGGTCGGCAAAGCCGCCAACCAGGCCGTATTTACTGAGCCCTACCCAGATTCCACCACCGGCGAGATTCTAATCTCTGCGGTGAGCAAGGTCAGCGATGTTGGCCAGACCATCGGCGTATTCGGTGGGCAGATTCATTTAAAAGCGGTAGCTGACGCTATAAACACCCTGGACTTCGGCGGTGCCGGCTATGCCTTTCTGCTAAGCAAGGACGGCAACATTATTTCGCACCCGCGAACCCAACTGAATGGCAAATCCTACGGTGAGATTTTTGCCGGTGATCTACCGCCTCTTGAGAGCAAGCTGCGCGAGATCAACCATGACGGCAAGACTTTGCTGGTAGCTTTCATACCCCTCAGCCAACTCAAGGGCATGGACTGGTACATCGGTATCGTACTGGATGAAGGACTGGTGATGGCCGCAGCCCGTGTACTTGGCTGGCGCGCAGTTTTCGGCACCGGCCTTGGCGTGTTGATCAGCCTATTGCTCCTTGGGTTCTGGGTGAAAATGTTGCTGCGTCCACTGGACCGCCTGAAAGACTCGTTGATAGACATCAATGACGGGCAAGGCGACCTGACCCGTGAGCTGCGCGTTTCCGGCAGCGATGAAATATCGCTGGTTTCAGCACAGTTCAACCGGTTTTTGCAAAACCTCAGAACGCTCATTTGCGATGTCGTGAACAGTGCCCAGCACGTGCGCCAAAGCACGACGGTGGCATCGGTGGAGGCCAGCCAGACGGCGGGCCGCGTGCAGACGCAACTGCAGGAACTGGAGCAGTTGGCTACGGCCATGCAGGAGATGGCGTCCACTGCTGAAGAGGTCGCGGGCAATGCGCAGGCAGCTGCGCAGGCAGCGGTGGCCGCTGATGAGCAGAGCGCCAACGGCGTTGCCCTGGTTTCGCGCTCGACCGATGCAATTCTGCGTCTGGCAGAGGAAATGGACGCTACCGGCTGTGCCATCAATGAGTTGTCCCTGCTCAGCCAGAACATTGAGTCGATTCTCTCGGTGATTACCAGCATCGCCGATCAAACCAATCTGCTTGCGCTCAACGCCGCCATCGAAGCGGCACGCGCGGGCGAATCCGGGCGCGGCTTTGCAGTGGTTGCCGATGAGGTGCGGTCGCTTGCCTCGAGAACCCAGCACTCCACTCAGGAGATACGCCAGATGATCGACCAGTTGCAGTCGGGCGTTAAACAAGCGCAATCACGTATGCAATTGAGCCGGGACACCGCCAGCAAAACGGCGCAAGACGCGATCGCTGCCAACGGGATGCTTGAACGCATACGCGAAGCGATCAACCGTATAAACGAGATGAACCTGCAAATCGCCGCGGCGGCTGAACAGCAGAGCGCTACGACTGAGGAGATAAATCGCAATACCACAACGATTCGCGACATCAGCGTTGAAGTTTCCGGTAGCGCGCAACAGCAGGCCACCCAGTGCTCGGCCATGGTCGAGCATGTTGGTGAGCAAGATAGGCTGTTGGGGCGTTTCAGTATTTGATTGCTTTGCGTGCAGCTTCAACTGAACCAACAAAAACAACTATTACACCGAGGTAGATAAAGATGAGTGCGGCTCCCCTGTATCCCGTTCGTCCCGAGGTTGCGGCCAATACCCTGACTGATGAGGCGACCTACAAGGCCATGTACCAGCAGTCGGTTATCAACCCGGACGGCTTCTGGCGTGAGCAGGCCCAGCGCCTGGACTGGATCAAGCCCTTCACCAAGGTCAAGCAAACCTCCTTCGACGATCACCATGTCGATATCAAATGGTTTGCCGATGGCACTCTGAACGTCTCCTACAACTGTCTGGATCGCCACCTTG